>NZ_PJMU01000001.1 GCF_002846395.1 Pontibacter ramchanderi | reverse complement strand
CCGGGAGAGTAGGTGGCCGCCAACCCCACCACAGCAGCCCCTGATGCCCCCAAGCGTCAGGGGCTGCCTGCGTTTACACCCACCACCCACCGCCACGCCCCGGCAAGCACGTGACACGCCCCGGCAAGCACGTGACACGCCCCGGCAAGCACGTGACACGCCCCGGCAAGCACGTGACACGCCCCGGCAAGCACGTGACATGCCCCCACAACAGCTGCCACCGCCCCGAGGGACTGCCACGCCGTCGAAACCAGGATGCAAGCTGCACTTTATTCTGCAATTGGGATCTTATTATAAGTTGTTAGAGCCTTTACAGTTAGAGCATCTATTCTTTCCAATCAAGAAGAACGTATGCAAACGTTCATCGTTAACGTTGTATATTTAGGACGTCTACTTTATCTTGTTAACATGGCTTTTCTATACCCTTCCTTTTTGTGGGCGCTAGCTGCTATTCTAATTCCGATCTTGTTGCATCTGATTCAACTACGTCGGGCTAAGCGTATAGAATTTAGTAATGTTAAATTTATACAGGTTTCAAAAGATCTGACGGCGAGTCAGCGAAACTTAAAGGAATTACTTATCCTAATTTCCCGTATTCTATTCGTCTCTTTTCTTGTTCTGGCTTTTGCACAGCCCTTTTTGCCAGCATCCGATACTTCAAAGCCTATTGATTTCACTCAGGTAACCATTGCGCTGGATAATTCTTTAAGTATGCAGAATATGCATGCCGATGAGGATTTTTCACTGTTAACGGTGGCGACAGATCAGGCAAAGCGTGTATTGGATATTTTCCCATCTACAACCGCTATTAGTGTTAATACCAATTCCAATTACAGTAGGGCGACTACAGTTGGCACAGTCGATGCCACTAATATTTTAGACCAAATGTCACATTCCACCCGGCCTTTTGTTAGTCATCAGGTTATGGGTGCTGATCACGATGCTGCTGAGCATGTTTTTCTATTTTCAGATTTCCAGAAGTCTTTTTTTGAACCTTCTTTCCTAAATAAGATTGATAGCAATCGCATTTATCACCTTGTGCCCTTACAAGCAGATAATATTTCAAATGTATTTGTGGATACGGTATACCTGGCTGATGAATTTGTTCGTTCTGATACGGAAGGGATACTTTATGTAAGGCTATACAATGCTGGAGACAAAGCTATACCTGCTTGCCCTGTAAAGTTAGTGATCGATAATGTGCAGATCGCCGCTTTGAGCATCGACTTGCCTCCGAAACAGGTTACTGAAATGCCTATTAGCTTTACTATAAGGGGGAAGGGCAACAAACATGCTTGGGTAGAAGTGGAAGATTACCCGGTTGAATTTGATAACTTTTATTATTTCGTGCTGCAGCCTTCCAGGCAACTTTCTATTACTGAGATTAGCTTAGATGATTCTAGTCCCCTGCAGCGTTTGTATCGAAACGAACCGTTATTTCATACACAGCGTTTTTCACCTAGCAACATTGATTATGCTCAGCTTGATAATTCGGATTTTATTGTCCTACAAGGTATAGATGAGATTCCGGCTGCACTAGTTTCGACTCTTGAAACCTATGTAAAGTCTGGTGGCACGTTAGCTGTTATTCCGTCGGCAACTGAAAGGAGCGCTTCTTATACTACTTTGATGCAGACGTTAGGTATACCAGCTAGTTTAAATGCAGGAGGCAATAGCAAGACATCCCTTGCCATTCCCAATCGAGACAACCCTTTTTTCAAAACTATTTTCGCGGACTATGACCCGAATATGCAAATGCCTGCCTCTGTTCGTAAGTTGATGTGGTCCCGCTCTACTGAAGATATCCTAAAATTCAGAGGTGGTACGCCTTATTTGTCGCGCTTCGATAGGGGACAGGGACAGGTATTCTTGCTTGCTGCGTCCCTGGATCCGAGGGAGAACGAGCTGGTCAATCATGCGCTGTTCGTTCCGGTTATGTACCGACTTGCTATAAGCAGTTACAAGCAGGAACAGCAAATTGCTTACCGGTTGCAAAACATGTCCATTACTATACCTGCACAAAGCCAGCCAGGAAGTGAGAGTATCTATAAATTGGTTAAAGACAGTACAGTATTTATACCTGAACAACAGATCAGAGGAGGACGCCTTGTGTTCAACGTCCCACCAGACCTGGAGGAAGCGGGTTTTTATGAGTTACAGCTCCAGGGAAAAACTGTGGGTAGCTTCGCCTTTAATTTTGATAAACAGGAATCATTGCTGGACCAGTATAGTCCGGCTGAGTTGAGAAGTTTTCTGCCCAAAGGCCAGCAGCAGGTACATGTTTATGACTACAGCGATACTTTTACGGTAAAGAGTGAGTTCGAAAAAAGATTTTTTGGCGTCACGCTTTGGAAATATTGCCTATTATTGTGTCTGATTTTCTTGATGGCAGAAATAGCCCTAATCAGATTCCTCTAACATGAAACTTCTTCTTAAAGCAGTCCGCATTTACGATCCTTCATCCGTTTTCCATCTTCAGCAACAAAACATACTCATTGAGAATGGTATGATCACCTCGATAGGGGGCGACCAGCAGCAGGCAGATCAGACAATAGAGTTGGAGGGACTTTGTGTTTCGCCGGGTTGGGTCGACCTGTACGCGCAGGTAGGGGAGCCAGGGCTCGAGCATAAGGAGGACATTGAATCGCTGGCTGCTGCTGCTGCAGCGGGTGGTTTTACAGATGTGCTGTGCATGCCTAATGTGCAGCCAATTGTTCAGACAAAGGGTGCTATCCATTTTCTAAAAGCCAAAGCGGCGAGCCTATCTGTTAATTTGTTGCCAGTCGGTGCCGTTACAGTAGACACACAGGGCAAGGAACTAACCGAGATGATCGATCTGCAACGCGCAGGAGCCGCTGCTTTTAGTGACGGAGCAAAGCCGGTGCAGGGAGCTGAAGTGATCGTAAAAGCCTTGCAATACCTGCAGCCTTTTGATGGTATACTGATGAACCGTCCGGAACATACACGCCTGGCGGAATACGGGCAGATGCACGAAGGAATTGTGAGCACGCAGCTTGGTATGAAAGGTATACCTGCTCTAGCAGAAGAAGTCATGGTAACACGCGACCTGCAGCTGCTCGAGTATACAGGCGGGCGCCTACACTTCTCGCTTATCTCAACGGCAGCTGCTGTAAATGCTATTCGGCAGGCCAAGGCCAAGGGCTTACAGGTGACCTGCGATGTAGCGAGTTATCAGTTGGCTTTCACTGACGCCACCATCGCGCCATTTGACACCAATTTTAAAGTGTCTCCCCCCTTCAGAAGCGAAGCAGACAGAGAGGCGATTTTGCAGGGACTCGCTGACGGCACCATCGATGCCGTCGTGTCCGGGCACCAGCCACAGGATACTGAAAGCAAGAAACTGGAGTTTGATCTGGCCGAATTTGGGATCATTAACCTGGAAACAGCCTTTGCCGTGGCGAATAGTACCACTCGCAACACGCTGGCTCTGGAAATCTTAATCGAAAAATTGACTGCTATGCCGCGTCAGATTCTGCGCCTGCCAGCTTGTAGTATTGCCGAAGGGGAAGCTGCTTGTCTCACTCTTTTTAACCCAGACCTGAAGTGGAAGCCGACAATTGAAAGTATCCGGTCTAAATCCAAAAATTCTCCCTTCATGGGCCAAGAGTTGACAGGTAAGGTAATTGGGATAGTCAACAAGGGACAACTAGTACTTAATCATTCTTTTTAATATATTTAGAGCTATATTTCTGACAGCGACCTGGCTGGCTTAAATAAGCGTGTATCAAATGCTGAATCAAACTATTGTGAGGGTGGGGGTGCGCTATGGCGTACTGTGCGGCTTGGCTTCTTTTGTGATCTTACTGGCCTTATACCTGATGGGGTACAACGCGCTGGGAGATGCAGGGCGTTGGAGCTATCTTCCTCTGCCTGTTTTCATCTTTATGGGGCTACGCTATTTCAAGCGGTTCCACGATGCCGAAATCGGGTTCTGGAAGGGAGTACGCGTAAGCCTTTCGGTTACTTTTTATACGGCACTGAGCGCGGCTATGCTCCTATACCTGATGCTATACCTGGTAGGACCAGAGATCATTCAGCAGCATGTAGTCGAACTGAGAGCATTGCTGGACCAGAGCCGGGAAGCACAGGTCAAGTTGCTGGGCGAAGAGAACTTTGAAAAGGCCTATCAGGAGCTTGATAATCTATCGCCGAGTATGCTGGCCACGCATGACTTTTTGGGCAGGATGGTAGTGGGGGCGATGTTTTCGGTGGTAGCCGCTGTGTTTTTCAGGAAATAATTCATCTTCACATAAACCTTAAACCCTATGATGGACTCCTCTTCTCAATTCGAATCCAAACCTTCGATTTATGCGGTTGCTGTAAAGTATGGCTTGCTGACTGGCCTGCTGTACATTGTATTTGCTGCTATCAATTACATAACTGAAAGCTACGGCAATTTTTTTGTAGCCCTGCTGGTTTCGATCGTCATTTCGGTTTTAGGTATCGTTCTAGCCCTCAAAGAGTTTAAAAAACAAAATGCTGGCTATATGACCTATGGGCAGGGTCTTGGGCTCGGCATCATGGTGTCTATCATTGCGGGGATCATCTCCGGCCTGTTCAGTATGCTTTACATCCAGTTTATTGATCCGGGTGTGCCTGAGAAGCTGGTTGAAGCCACAATGGAGCAGATGGCTTCCTTTGGTGTTGATGAGTCTGTGCTTGACAGCCAGCGCGAAGAAGTGATGGCCTCGTTCACACCTGTAAAGCAGTTGACGAGTGCCGTTACCAATGCCTTCTTTTCGGGGCTTATCCTATCGCTTATAATTGCCGCCGTGATGAAGCACAAGCGTCCGGAGTTTGAATAAAAAACATGCAATACCCTTATGATATATCAGTGGTGGTTCCTCTTTTAAACGAAGAGGAATCGCTGCCTGAACTGGTCCGTTGGATCAAGCGTGTGATGCACGCACATAGTTTTACGTATGAGATCATCCTGGTAGACGATGGCAGTACAGACCGCTCCTGGGATGTGATCACAGAATTGTCTGCCGAGGATAATACGGTAAAAGGCATTAGCTTTAACCGTAACTACGGCAAATCCGCCGCGCTTAACGAAGGTTTCAAGCGCTGCACTGGCGAAGTGGTCATCACCATGGATGCCGACCTGCAGGATAGCCCGGAGGAAATACCAGCCCTGTATGACATGATCAAGCACCAGCGCTTCGATCTGGTGTCGGGATGGAAACAGAAGCGATTTGACCCCCTCAGCAAAACCATCCCAACAAAATTTTTTAACGCCGCGACCCGACGTCTGTCAGGTATAAAGCTGCACGACTTTAACTGCGGGCTCAAAGCCTACCGTCAGTTGCTGGTGAAAAGCATCGAAGTGCACGGCGAGATGCACCGCTATATACCGGTTATTGCCAAATGGCACGGCTTTACGCGCATCGGCGAAAAAGTGGTGCAGCACCAGGAGCGTAAGTATGGCACCACCAAGTTCGGTTTAGAGCGCTTTGTATACGGTTTCCTGGATCTGCTTTCCATTACCTTTGTCAGCCGTTTCAAAAAGCGCCCCATGCACTTTTTCGGTACGCTGGGCACCTTATCGTTTGTAGTCGGCTTGGGCATAACCTTATGGCTTATCATACAGAAGGTGTTCACGCTATACCCGGAGGGTCGGGTGCGCGATGTGGTAGACCAGCCCTTGTTCTATCTGTCGCTGGTAGCGGTTATTTTGGGTGTGCAGCTCTTTTTGGCGGGTTTTCTGGCCGAGATGATGTCCATGACCTCAAGCAAGAAGAATGAGTACCTGATCCGGGACCGGGCAGGTTTGATCAAAAAATAATGGCAGGGAGGCGTATTGTCATCGTGGGGCCTGCGCATCCGCTGCGGGGCGGGGGCATGTCCACTTTCAACGAGCGCCTGGCCGGGGCCTTTCAGGAAGCCGGTGATGAGGTAGAGATCGTTTCGTTCAGCCTGCAGTATCCTTCCTTTCTTTTTCCCGGCAAAAGTCAGTTTACCAACGAGCCCGCTCCCGAAGGCATCAACATTAAACCGCTGATCAATTCAGTTAACCCTATCAGTTGGGTGCGAACCGGGAACTACATTCGGCATCGGAAACCGGATCTGGTTATTTTCAGGTATTGGCTCCCTTTCATGGGGCCTGCTTTGGGCACTATTGCCCGCTTGATCGGCCGCAACAGGTATAGCCGCATCCTGGCCATTACCGATAATGTGGTGCCGCACGAGAAGCGACCCGGCGATGTACCTTTCACCAAGTACTTTTTGAGTGCCTGCCATGGCTTCCTGACCATGTCGCGTGCTGTGCAGCAGGATCTGAAGCTCTTTGAGCCAAATAAACCCAGTCTATACCTGCCGCATCCGCTCTACGACAACTTTGGCCTCGCCGAAAGTAAAGCCGAAGCCTGCACTGCTCTTGGCCTCGATCTGAATTTTAAATACCTGCTCTTTTTTGGCTTCATCCGGGCATACAAAGGGCTCGACCTGCTGCTCGAGGCCATGGCTATACCTGCGTTGCAGGCTATACCTGACTTGAAACTCCTGATCGCCGGCGAGTTTTACGAAGAAGCTAAACCATACCACGACCTGATCGAAAAACACGGGCTGCAGGATAAACTGGTGCTCCGCACAGATTTTATACCGAATGCCGAGGTGCGACACTATTTCTGCGCGGCTGACTTGGTGGTGCAGCCCTACAAACACGCAACCCAAAGCGGTGTAACACAGGTTGCCTACCATTTTAACAAGCCCATGGTAGTGACCCATGTAGGTGGCCTTGCAGAACTGGTGCCGCACGGAGAAGTAGGCTATGTAGTGGCGCCGCAACCACAGGAAATCGCCGCAGCTATACTCGATTTTTATAATAATGGCAGGAACGAGATTTACGCCCAGAACATAGCCCGGTACAAGCAACGCTTCAGTTGGAGCAGGTTTGTAGCCGCAGTATACGAGTTAGCGGCGAAGGTAAAGCCTTAGTCATTACTTTACTTACCCCGATACCAGTTTAGTTTCCTGCTCTAATAGATGTAGTTTAATGCAATCCCGTCATATTCACGCTGAAATTTGAGCCTCTCAGCTTCATAAAAAAAGCCAAAGTATATGTTGCGGCAAATGGTCATTAAAGCCGAAATGAAATAGGATATATGATAAGGTATGTACTGTGTGGCTAATAGAGCTACAAAAGGAATGTAAGTTATGTTATATTTCTGGTGAGCGTATCAGCAAACTTTGGTTAGATATGATATAATATTTATTGAAATAATTTATTCAGTCGTTTGTCATAACATCAAACAAACGCTATATTTAATGTTTGTATTCGCTGTGAAGCCACCTAATTATTATGCGCAAAAGTTTTGCTTACCTGAAGCTTGTTTTTCTATTTAACCTTCTTCCATTCACGATTTTCGCTCAGACTGATACCAGTTTTGTAGGTAGTGCTGTTGATGATGCGTTGAAACAGTATAAAACTGCAATCGGGGTACACGCTCACCTGTATAACGGCACGGAGTATTTTGTGCCAGTAAAGTCTTACGTTAAGGGGCATCAATTCTATCAGGATAAGGTATACCAGAACGGGACAGTAAAGTACGACGGAGCCTGGTTTAAAGAGGTACCGATGCTTTACGACCTGATGCAGGATGAACTCATCATTGTGAACCATGGGAGCGGGCAGCCGCAACGGCTGGTAAAGAACCGCATTGAGTCCTTCAAGCTTCATGGGCATACCTTTGTCAGAATCGAGCCAGACAGCACAACTGGACTTTCCATACAATCGGGCTTTTATGACCTGCTCTACAGCGGAGAAACACAGGTGTTAATGAAACGTGAGAAAACACTATTTGAGCGTGCAAGCACCGAAGGCATGGAGGGAGAGTATCGGGATGCCAGTAAATTTTACCTTGTGAAAGACGGCATTTACCATCCTGTAAGCAACAAGCGTTCTGTTATGCGGGTGCTGCGTGATCAGAAAAAGCCCCTGAATAAATTTGCCAAGGCCAATAGACTCCGCTTCAAAAAAGAGCGGGAATATGCAATCAGGAAAACTGCGGAGCACTACGACACGCTCCGTCAATAATCAGGCAAGTTTCCGATCAATCCAAAATCTGTTCAAGCTCTCTTCCTTTCTTATGACCCATTTTTACAGAGCAATTTTGCTGGTGCTGTGTTGCTTCCTTTGCACAACGGCAACATTGCAGGCCCAGCAGCGGAACGAGGCTCCGCTCATTACCGGTTCATTCCGCAACCTGACTTTCCAGGATTTCGTGCAGCGACTGGAGACCCGGTTGCCTTACAAGTTCTACTATGAACAGGCCGTAGCCGATAGCATTGTAGTGGATCTGGAGGTGAATGGAGAACCTCTGAATCTGGTGCTTGCGCAGATCCTGAATGGTACTGACTACAAATTTGCCATCACGGAGCAGCGCCAGATCTTTATCACACGGCAAAACCCGATCATTACCAGCCTGCCTTCCAACTTTTTTAAAGATGAGCAAGAGGCCAGCAGAAGCAGCCAACTTGCTGCGCCCGCATACCTGCCGCAGCAGAACAACCGGAAGAGGATTCAATCGGAGGTAAAGCTGTATGAAATAGGTACGCCTAATGCCAGTAAGAGTGGTCGGGCGAATTTAGCGGGCACCTTGCGCGATGCCAATACAGGAGAACCAATCATAGGTGCCCACATCTATATTGAGTCCCCTTCTATTGGCACGGCTTCTGACCAGTATGGCTATTACTCGCTATCGCTCCCGGTAGGGCGGCACGAGTTGAACATCCGGGCGGTGGGGCTTAAGAATACAAAGCGCCAGGTGATACTGCACAGCGACGGCAAACTGGATATTGAAGTGGAGGAGGACATTCGCTCGCTGAAAGAAGTGCTCGTGGAAGCTGAGAAAGACCGCAATGTGACCGGCCTGCAGATGGGTATGGAACGCCTGGACATCCGCACGATCAAGCAGGTGCCAACGGCATTTGGCGAAACAGATATTCTTAGAGTCGTGTTGACGCTGCCCGGCGTGAAATCAGTGGGGGAGGGAAGTACCGGTATGAACGTGCGGGGCGGTTCCACTGACCAGAACCTGATCCTGCTGAACGATGCTACTATTTACAACCCCTCGCACTTGTTTGGTTTCTTCTCCGCCTTCAACCCGGATGTGATCAAATCGGTGGAGCTTTACAAGAGTGCCGTACCTGCCCGCTATGGCGGTCGTCTGTCGTCGGTGCTGGAAGTGACCTCCAGAGAGGGCAATAAAAAGCAGTTCAGTGGTGCGGGTGGCATCGGCCTGCTGACGAGCCGTTTGACACTGGAAGGGCCAATCATAAAAGATAAAACCTCTATTCTGGTGGGCGGTCGCTCCACCTACTCCGACTGGCTGCTCAAGAAGATTCCCAATAAGTCGTTCAGTAACAGCGAGGCTTCATTCTATGATGTTAACACGCACATCAGCCACGAAATTAACGAGAAGAACAGCCTCTACCTGACCGGCTACCTGAGCAAAGACCGTTTTAAACTAGCAGCCGACACGCTCTATCGTTTTCAGAACCAGAATGCCAGCCTGAAGTGGAAGCACAATTTTCACAACAAACTATACAGTGTGGTAACAGGTACCTACAGCCACTACGGCTATGATATTTCGAATGACGAAAACGCGGCGAACGCAGCTGTGATGGAGTTCGGAATCAGCCAGACAGGGATGCAGGTGGATTTTAATTACTTCCCTGACTCTAAGCATACCCTTGATTTTGGTGCCAGTGCCATACGCTACGAAGTAAACCCGGGCAGCTTGGTGCCGAACCACAGCGAATCGCTAATTAAAGCAGATAAACTGCAGCAGGAGAAGGCCATTGAGAGTGCGCTGTACCTGTCTGACCGCTATGACGTGAGCCAGCGGCTTTCCATCTCGGCCGGCTTGCGCTACTCTTTCTTTACGGCGCTTGGTCAGCGTGACGTGCTGCAATATGCACCGGGTTTGCCCAAGTCGCTGAGTACGATCGTGGACACTGTTTCCTATGGCAGCGGCAAATCCATTGCCACCTATCACGGCCCGGAGTTCAGGCTTTCGGCCCGCTACGTGCTGTCTGACAACTCATCTGTTAAAGTGAGCTTCAACAGGCTGCGCCAATATGTGCACATGCTCTCCAATACCGCCACCATGGCCCCAACCGATACCTGGAAGCTAAGCGACAGCAACATCAAGCCACAAGTAGGCGACCAGGTGGCAATTGGCTATTATCGTAACCTGCGTGCCAATACCATCGAGTTCTCGGCAGAAGCTTACTACAAATGGATGCAGGATTTCCTGGACTACAGGAGTGGAGCCAATATTATCATGAACCACCACATCGAGACAGATGTAGCCAATGCCGAAGGCAAAGCCTATGGGGTGGAACTGATGCTCAAGAAAGCAACGGGTAAACTAAACGGCTGGGTCAGCTATACCTATTCGCGTACTCTGGTACGCCTCAACGACCCTACAGTGTCGGAAGTGATAAACAGAGGTGAATGGTACGCCAGCAATTTCGACAAGCCCCATGACCTGACCATGATCAGCAACTACCGCTTCAGTCAGCGTTTCAGTACCTCACTCAACTTTACCTACAGCACCGGGCGGCCTATTACGCTGCCGCTTGCCAAGTATTACGATGGCGGCTCCCACCGTATTCTGTACTCTGACCGCAACGAGTACCGCATTCCGGACTACTACCGCGTAGATCTGGCTCTGAACATTGAGGGTAATCATAAGATAGCAAAGCTAGCGCACAGTTCCTGGACGCTGGCCGTCTACAACCTGACTGGCCGCAAGAACCCGTACTCTGTATACTTTAAGTCTCAGAAAGGGCAAATCAAGGGTTATAAGATGTCCATTTTCGGGCACCCGATCCCGACCATCACCTATAACTTTAAGTTTTAAATCGATATGAATATCCGGAACTGGAAAAACCCAATCGTCTGGCTTATAATGCTTGTTTTCAGTGGCTGCGTAGAACCTTACTTTCCTGAGGTGAAGGAAACAACCAGTAGCTTTCTGGTAGTAAACGGCTTCCTGAATGCCAATGCCCCCACGACCATACAATTGCTCCGTACCCAAAACTTAAACGATACAGGAACTCCCCCCGCTGAGACAAACGCTACCGTGATAGTAGAGTCAGAGAACGGGGAGCGGTTCGGCTTGCATGAGACAGGGGGCGGTACTTACATGCACCCTAATCTGCAGCTAAGGCAAGACACAAAGTATAAGCTCTATATCCGTACCAGGTCAGGTAGCGAATACGCTTCAGACTACGTGGAAGTGAAGTCAAGCCCTACGATCGGGGATGTTCGATGGAAGGCAGAGGACGGGGAGGTGAAAATCTTTGTGAACTCTCACGATCCGAATAATAAAACACAGTACTACAAATGGGAATACGAGCAAACCTGGCAGTTCCGGCCCGCTTTTCACTCCGTCCTGATCTACGATAAAGGCGAGGTGCGTTTTCGCGAACCGAGTGATGCCCCTATTTCCGTTTGCTGGAAATCAGAGAACTCTACCCGGGTTGAAATAGGATCATCTGTGAAACTGAGCGAAGACAGGATCAGTGACTACAGGCTACTCTCCATACCTTATAATTCAGAGAAGGTCAGCATGAAGTACAGCATACTGGTGAAGCAGTACGCACTGACGCGTGACGCGTACGAATACCAGGAGATGCTCAAAAAGAACACGGAGAACATCGGCACCCTTTTCGACCCGCTTCCATCGCAGCTGACCAGTAATATCCGCAGCCTTTCAAACCCCAGTGAAACAGTTATCGGGTATCTGTCGGCTACGACCATGGAAACGAAAAGAATCTTTATAGACAGCCGCGACCTCCCTCGCGATTGGCGACTCTATTTTCCCACTTGTGAGATTGATACTGTGATGATCGCTTCGGGTGAAGTGCATGAGCGCTTTACAGGAGGTTACCTGTTGCCTGTGGATGAAATCTATGGCACTGGCCCCGGTCCGATCGGCTATACCTACGGCACACGTGCGTGCGTGGACTGTACAGTACAGGGCTCTAATGTTAAACCAGCTTATTGGGAGTAATGCCATACCTGAACCGACCAACTAGAACGATGAATTCCTCTCAACATAATCTATCCCGATCCGGCAGAAGAAGGTATACGCTCTGTACCCTGCTTTTCCTGGCGCTAGGTATAGCAACTGTAAACGCACAGTCTGGCCAACAGCATGAGGCACTCAGCAACCTGCAGAAGCACCGGCAAGCAGCGCTGCAGGAGAAGCTATACCTGCACATCGACAGACCGGTGTATGCCTGCGGCGATGAGCTATGGTTTAAGGTATACAACGTAGACGGCAGCCTGCACCGCCCGCTCGACATGAGCAAGGTAACGTATGTAGAGTTGCTGGACGCTGACCAAAAGCCCGCCTTGCAAGCCAAAGTTGCCATGAAAGATGGCGTAGGGAACGGTTACTTTCAGTTACCGACTACACTCCAAACCGGTAACTATACTGTGCGGGCATATACCAGTTGGATGAAGAACTTTGATCCGGCGTTTTACTTTCAGCAGCAGGTATCCATTATCAACACCTTTGAGCAACTGCCGAAGCAGGAGGCCCTGAAAGCAAAAGCCTATACCTTGCAGTTCTTTCCGGAAGGAGGAAATTTACTGGCAGGTATAAAGGGTAACGTTGCTTTTAAAATAACCGATGGGAAGAGCGGCAAAGGAGCCATGCTGGCGGGAGAGGTGCTTGATCAG
This sequence comes from Pontibacter ramchanderi, assembly GCF_002846395.1. Classification (GTDB taxonomy): domain Bacteria; phylum Bacteroidota; class Bacteroidia; order Cytophagales; family Hymenobacteraceae; genus Pontibacter; species Pontibacter ramchanderi. Next base: position 1,599,165 of record NZ_PJMU01000001.1, on the reverse strand, counting down.
GATGGTAACAAGGTTGTTGATTTTGCGCCGCACAGATTTGGGATAGGCCGCTTTGCGTTTACGCCAGAGATAGGTAAACGCTATACCGTAAAACTCCAGTTGCCGGATGGTGGCACTCTGGAACAGGCCCTGCCGCAGATACACGAACGCGGCTATACCTTGCAATTAACAGATACTACGGCCGACTACGTGCACATTGCGGTACAGTCGGCAGGCAAGGCGGATGAACAGGTATACCTGATGGGGCATACGCGCCAGCAGGTGGTAAGCTCTGAGAAAGCACTGCTGCAAAATGGAAAGTGTGTGTTCAGAGTAAGCAAAGCAGATCTGGCAGACGGCATTACGCACTTTACGGTGTTTAACACAGCGGGCCAGCCAGTGAGCGAGCGCCTGTACTTCAAGCACCCGACAAGAGAGTTGGCTTTGAAGGTTGCGGTGCCACAGCAACAGTACAACCTGCGCGAGCGTGTGCAGGTCGATTTACAGTCTGCTTCCGAAGCGCTGGCCAACGCATCAATGGCTGTGTACAAATTGGATTCGCTGCAAATGGCGCCACAAGCCCACATTGCCAGCTACCTGTGGCTCGAGTCTGATCTGAAAGGAGCAATTGAGAACCCCGCTTATTATTTTTCTAACGCAGGCAAAACCGACCTACAGGCTCTGGATAACCTGATGCTGACGCATGGGTGGAGCCGCTTTACGTGGGATGACGTGCTGGGGAAAGAGCCTGCAACACCTTCCTATTTGCCAGAAAACCACGGACATCTGCTCTTCGGAAAACTTACACACAAAGCTTCAGGCCAACCCGCTCCGGGCATTATGACCTACCTGGCGTCACCTGGCAAGCCCATCCGTTTTTACAACGCCCAGAGTGATGCAGCCGGCCGACTATTGTTCGAGCTGAAAGACTTTTATGGCAACAAGGACCTGGTGCTGCAAACTGACTTTACCAAAGACAGCACTTACCATTTTGAGCTGCTCAGCCCTTTTTCGACGCGCTTTACGGCTGCTCACGCACCGCTCCAGCTCCCCGAGTCGAGGGTGGGCGATATAACCGAGCGCCACTTGCAGGTGCAGCTGGAGCACGCCTATTATGGTGCTTACCGCAACAGGTTTCATACGCCAGGTATAGACAGCTCGGCCTTTTACGGGCAGCCACTGGAGAGTTACCAGCTCGATGACTACAAGCGCTTTAAAGTAATGGAGGAGGTGATGCGGGAATATGTGCAAGGCGTGCAGGTGCGAACACGCGGGCGCAGCTTCCATTTTATGGTGATGAACCGCCCTTACAAATCAATTTTCCGCCAAAACCCGATGGTGCTGCTGGATGGCGTGCCCGTGTTCAACATCGATAAGATCATGGCCTTCGACCCCCTTAAAGTAAAGCAGCTGGATGTGGTGGCGAGCCGTTTCTTCCATGGCCCGCTGACCTACGAAGGCCTGGTGAGTTACCAAACCTACTCAGGCGACCTGGCAGGTTTTAACCTGGATGCCCGCGCCTTGATGCAGGCCTATGAAGGATTGCAGCAGCAGCGGGAGTTCTATGCCCCGGCCTACGACACGCCGGAGCAGAAAAGCAGCCGACTAGCCGATTTCAGAAACCTGCTACACTGGGCACCCAACATTCAAATAGAGCCAGGCAAAGCAGAGCAGGTCAGTTTCTATACCTCCGATCAACCAGGTACCTACCTGGTGGTGGTGCAGGGTATTACGGCTTCAGGAGAAACGGGCTATCAGCTACAGCAAATAAAAGTGAACGGTCCGGTAGCTCAAAAACAGTGATAAACCGACCCCATAAAGAAAAGCCCCTGCCGGATACTACCGGCAGGGGCTTTTCTTTATGGGGTCGGCTATACCTTAGAGCAGCTGCACACCGGTATAGGTATAAGGGCTTATCTTTTTAAGCTCAGCCTTGATGGCGTCGCTTACCTGCAGCGTGTCAATAAAGCTGGAGATAGTCTGCTCGGTGATCTTTTCGTTTTTACGGGTCAGGTCCTTCAGCGCTTCGTAGGGCTGTGGGTAGCCTTCGCGGCGCAGCACGGTTTGAATGCCTTCTGCCACGACAGCCCAGTTTTCTTCCAGGTGATGGCGCAGCGCAGCCTCGTTCAGCTCCAGTTTGCCAATGCCGCGCTCCAGCGACTTCAGGGCGATTACCACATGCGCCAGTGGCACACCAATGTTGCGCAGGACGGTAGAGTCGGTGAGGTCGCGCTGCAGGCGGGAGATTGGGAGCTTGGCAGACAAGTGCTCCAACACGGCGTTGGCTATACCTAGGTTGCCTTCGGCGTTCTCAAAATCGATGGGGTTTACTTTATGCGGCATGGCCGAAGAGCCAACTTCGCCGGCTTTGATCTTCTGCTTGAAATACCCCATCGACACATACTGCCATACATCGCGCGAAAAGTCGATCAGGATGGTGTTAAGGCGCTTGATGCCGTCGAAATAAGCAGCCATGTTGTCGTAATGCTCGATTTGGGTGGTGTATTGGCTGCGGCGCAGACCCAGGGCCTCCTGCACAAAGCGGTTGCCGAACTCAGGCCAGTTCACATCCGGGTAAGCCACGTGGTGGGCGTTGAAGTTGCCCGTCGCACCGCCAAACTTGGCTGAAAAAGGCACCTGACGCACCTGGTCCATCTGTGCTTCGAGGCGCTCGGCAAACACCATGATCTCTTTGCCCAAGCGGGTAGGGGAAGCCGGTTGCCCGTGGGTGTGGGCCAGCATGGGAATGTCTTTCCAGGTATGCGCTAGTTCTACCAGCGTTTGGTGCAGCTGCTGGTACAACGGCATCAGCACACGATCATCGGCCTCGCGCAACGAGAGCGGAATAGCGGTGTTGTTCACATCCTGCGAGGTGAGGCCAAAATGGATAAACTCTTTGTACTGGCTGAGGCCGAGTGTGTCGAACTTCTCTTTGATGAAATATTCCACAGCCTTTACATCATGGTTCGTGGTCTTTTCCGTTTCCTTGATGCGCAGCGCGTCCGCCTCAGAGAATTGCTCATAAATGGCCCGCAGTTCCTGAAACTGATAAGGCGGCACTGCGGCCAATTGTGGCAGCGGGAGCTCACAAAGGGCTATAAAATACTCCACTTCCACCAGCACACGGTAGCGGATCAGTCCGAATTCAGAAAAATAGGCTGCTAACTCTGTTGTGTTGCGGCGGTAGCGGCCATCCACCGGAGATATGGCCGTAAGTGATGTCAGATTCATGCAAAAAGAATGTTTCGTTGGTCAAAGATAAGTGTAAAGCCATCGTGAGCCAAATAAGCAAGTAGCTATTTCACAACTATTAAGCGCTGCTCTGGGCCTAAGATGCGCGACGAAGTGTTAAAAGAACGTATGCGCTATTCCTGCTGTTTGTGTATTGTAAGGTGTTGTAAATGAAATGATTGGTCTTGTTTTTGCAGAGGGAAGCACAGCGAAGTGTTTATCTGTACATCCAAATCCGGCTGCGGTCGTATGCGGGTTAGATAACACGAACCATACGGAATTACGTATGCGTGAAGAAGTGCTATATTATATGGGCACTATATTTTGATACTCAATCTAATTGGCGTAATTCGCACCTTGATATTTTGAACCAGCGATTGAAAAAAAGAATACTGATTGGAGTTGGCGCAGTGCTGGGCCTTTTCCTGATCCTCATAATTGCCCTGTTCGCTTTTAGGAGTAGCCTGCTTAGCTATACCGTAAACCGTGTGGTAGAAAAAGTGGAAGGCCGCTACCCCGTGGATTTTAACATCGGCAATGCCGCCTTTAACGGACTTACCTCAGTGGTGCTGAGCAACATAACCTTGGTCCCACACGGTCAGCCGCAGCTTTTTAAAACCGATAGCGTGCACGCCACCGTGAGCTTTCGCTCCCTTATCAAAGGGCGCATTGTACTGCGCGAACTCAATGTGGCCAATGGCTACCTCACGGCAGTTAAAAACGGAGACCAGAACAATTTTTCCTTCCTTTTCAGGAAAGACAGTACGCAGCCCGTTGACACAACCGCCAAGGGTGGTCGCAATTACGGCGAACTGCTCAACAGAGTGCTCGAAACGGCTTTCGACAATGTGCCGGATCAGGTACATTTTAATAACCTGAACGTTTCCTATACCTCGCCCAGCCGTGTGATAGATGTCAAAATGCCTTTCCTGACGATAGAGGATGGTAATATAGCATCTGAGGTAGCCATTCGCACCGACTCCCTTACCAACAATATGTTTGTGAAAGGCACTATCGACCCGCGTGACTACAACATCAAGGCCAGCTTTTACACTTCCGATACGCTGGGTATCCGGCTACCCTATGTTCAGGAGAAATTCAGCGGAAAGGTGGCCTTCGACACCTTGCATCTGGGCATGACGGAAAAGCGCTATCGCCGTGATAAGCTCACTGTGAAGGGGAGTGCCATGGTAAATAACCTGACGGTGAACCACGAGAAACTGGCTGACGAGGATATTTTCCTGCGTGAGGGTGCCGTAAACTATGTGGTGTCGCTTGGGAAGAACCTGTTTGTGGTGGATAGCCTGACGGAGGTGCGCGTAAACAGAGCCCGTGCGAACGTGTATGCCTCTTACAACAATGCCAACTCCAAGATCATTGACCTGAAAGTACGCACCGAGGAACTGCCCGCCAACGACTTTTTCGAATCGCTGCCAACCGGACTGTTCGAGACACTGGAAGGTATACAGGCCGAGGGAAAGCTACAGTATAAAATGAAATTCCATGTCGACCTCGACAGCGTAGAGCGTGTGGTGTTCGATTCTGACCTGGATGCCTCGGACGATTTTAAGGTAGTAAAATGGGGCAAAGCGAACCTCGACAAGCTGAAAGGGCCGTTTATGCACACCATGTATGAGTATGGCAAGCCTATCCGCACGTTCATGGTAGGTCCGGCTAACCCATTCTACGCACCGCTCAACCAAATTTCGCCCTACCTGCGCAATGCCGTGCTTACAGCCGAAGACGCTGGTTTCTACAGTCACAAGGGTTTCCATGAAGAGGCTTTCCGGCAGGCAATCGCCACCAACATCAAAAGCCGCGAGTTTGTGCGCGGCGGAAGTACCATTTCGATGCAGCTGGTCAAGAACGTGTTCCTGACCCGCAAAAAAACGGTATCGCGCAAAGTGGAGGAGGCCATTATTGTGTGGCTGATCGAGAACGAGAAGATCATTTCGAAAAACCGGATGTTCGAGATATACCTGAACATTATTGAGTGGGGACCAGACGTGTACGGCGCCAAGGATGCCTCTCGCTTTTACTTCGGCAAGCAGCCCTCGGAGCTTAATCTGGCGGAGTCCATTTTCCTGACCAGCATCATCCCGAGTCCGAAGCGCTACCGGTCTTCGTTCGACAGCTATGGCAACCTGCGCAGCTGGAAGTCCGGCTACTACCGTTTGATTGGTGGCATTATGGCAAGGCGTGGGCTTATTTCGCAAGCCGATTACGAAAACCTGCAGCCGAATGTGCGCCTTTATGGCCGTGCCCGCGACCTGATCGTAACGGCACCGGACGCCAACTACGAGGACACCACTGAGTTTGAACTGGAAACGATTGACATGCTGGGTTTTTAAACCTAATCTATATTTGAAACAACGGCCGGAGCTTGCAAATGCGTCGGCCGTTGTTTTGTTTTGGGGCTGTCTATACCTGGCCTGCGCCTTCACCTTACTAACGTAAACCTGTGACTACACCGCTGACACCCCTGCCCGAAGATCCGAACCACCAAGTGAGCAAGCCTCGATTTGGGGTGCGGAGCGTACAGGAACTTCTCGCCCGTGCCGGCTTCGACTGGTTTCTGCTGGCCCTGATCGGGATGATCGTGCTGGCCTGGCTCTGGCCGGAGGGTGGTATAGACCGCGAGCCTTTTTCGCTGGGAGATGTGGCAGGTATAGGCGTTTCCCTGATCTTCTTCTTTTACGGACTGCGGCTTAGTCCTGAAAAGCTCCGGGCGGGCCTTGGCAGTTGGCGGCTTCACCTGGTGGTGCAGGCTTCCACCTTTCTGCTTTTCCCGCTCCTGATCATGCCGCTGCATGGTTTTTTTGAAGGAACATCCTATGAACTGCTCTGGCTTGGAACCTTTTACCTGGCGGCTTTGCCCTCCACGGTGTCCTCTTCGGTAGTGATGGTATCGATAGCGGGAGGTAACATACCGGCGGCTATTTTCAATGCCAGCATTTCGAGTTTGGTGGGTGTGTTTGTCACGCCACTCTGGATGGGGCTATACCTGACGGCCGGCTCCGGTGACTTCGACATTGGGCAGGTAATGGGCAAACTGGTGTTGCAAGTGCTACTGCCGGTTACTTTGGGCATTGTGCTGCACCGCTACTGGGGGGCTTTTGCAGAGCGCAACCGCAAACAGCTCCGCCTATCCGATCAGGTTATTATTCTGCTGATCGTCTATACCTCGTTCTGTGAGTCTTTTGCCCGCGACATGTTCAGCGGTTATAGCATCGGCAACCTGCTATTACTCGGCCTGGCCATGATCGGCTTGTTCATTTTGGTGTATGGCATTGTGCATATAATCAGCCAACTGATGGGCTTTAGTCCTGCTGATCGCATTACGGCCATTTTCTGTGGCTCCAAAAAGTCGCTGGTGCACGGCACGGTGATGGCCAAAGTGCTTTTTCCTGATGCTAACATGGTAGGCATCATGCTGCTGCCGATCATGATTTACCATGCGCTGCAGCTACTGGCATCCAGTGTAATCGCACAGTCCATTGCCCGCAGGTATGGCTTGTCTGTAAAAGGCGAGTAGAACGTAAAAAAGGCTGCCCTAAGTGGACAGCCTTTTCTGATATTTTGGGCTAAATAGTTGAGGGTTGTTATTATGCAACCTGCCTGGCAGGCTCTTCTTTCTTAGTTTCCTCGTCTTTCAGTAACTTCTTATCTAAGATGAATGGTCCGAATGGCAGAAGTGAGGCAATTACCGCAGCCGCTACCTTTTTGATGGACCAGTTGTGCGTGAGGGTCACTTCCAGCACCGACATCATGTACAGCACAAACAGTACACCGTGTGCCCAGCCTGTATACTTCACTACCTCAGGTATACCAGCCATGTACTTGATCGGCATGGCAATGCCTAGCAGGAGCAGGTAAGAGATACCTTCGTAAATACCAATGGTGCGAAGTCTTGAAATAGGGGTTCTCATATTGTAATGCTTTTGTTCTGCTGCAATTTAGCACTTAACAGCTGAGTAACCCTAATCGTGCCATTGGAATGCAAATAATTACGACAGACAGCAGGTTCGGAAATGATTCGGTGTGCACAAAAATAAAAAGGCTGCTCTAAGGCAGCCTTTTTATTTTATAAAAAACTTTCCTGATTACTCTGCAGGATTGAAATAAGCACCCTCTGTAGAGGCTACTACAGATCCGTCTGGAGTTTTAGCTGACCAGTCACCAGTTACCATGCCTGCACCTTTGATTTCCTTGTCAAAAGTAACATAGTAAGTCTTTGTGCCTTTTGCGAGAGAAGCCTCATCCCAATAAATAGTATAGTTATCATTTTCGGTCTTCTTTCTAATAGTGCCGTTTTCGCTCACGCTCACATTAGATACTTTAGCAGTCAAGCCGCCCTGGATGTGTACATCTGAATAATCCTTACAAGTATTCAATGTGAATGCAACTTTTAATCTGTACATGTTAGTACCGATAAGTTCTTTCTCAACAACTGTAGCTGTCATATTCTGAACACAGTCTTCTGTATAAATTACAGAACCGTACTTGAACGTGTTGCTGAAACCGTTATTGCCTTGTGCAATGTAGTGGGCTCTGAAATCAAATGTTCCGGCTACATTAGAGGTAAATTCGTGTGTATAGGCACCACCAGCAATTACTTCATAAGCCTCTACTAATGACCATATAGTATTACCTTCGCCATCAACACCTGTTGCCTGCTCTAGATGTATTTTACCATTACTAGGTGCATTAGTGCCAAAACTAAGGGTAATTGTCACAGTATTGCCAATCATTTGTGTAGCAGGAGAGAAGCCTAGGTTGATATCAGCATCTACTCTTGGCGTATTGTTTCCATTAGTAGCACCAACTTCTTTCTTCGCCGCATCAATAGACGAGGCATTCAGGCCCACATCATCAAGCTCTTTTGTACAGCTTGTGAAAGTACCGGCTAACATGAGTAGCGCTGTGGTGAAAATGTACAGTTTCTTCATTTTGATTTTTATAAAGGGTTAGTAGTTGTGTATAGATATATACTAATTTTTAGTCTTTAACTTATGTTATGGTAAAATTGTTGCATTAAATTTTAATATTCAAATATTTTTATAAAAATATTTTTAAATAATAAGGGTATAGTTATGGAATTGTATCCAAGTTTTGGATCAAAACAGCTAGGTTTCAAATAGAAATATGAGAAGAAAGCCCTTTGTACGAGATAATCGCGATGTCTTTACAGATTGTGATTGCACAAAAAAAGCCCTGCTCCGAAGCTATTTATGCTATTCCGGAGCAGGGCTTTTTAGAGTGGACAGGCCTAACTAGGAACTTAACCCATAGTTATACAGGTGGGTGCGGGCATACTGCGAACGCACTTCCTGGAAGATAGTCTTAACCACAGTTTGGTCTATGCCTGCGCTGCTGGCCTGGTGCAACAGGTTTTCCAATACCAGGTCCCAACGAACCGGATCCGGCGTTTCGGTTTGCTGCTCAACTGGCTTGTTGTAATCGCCGAGCTGGGCCGTAACTTTGGTACGTCGCGATAACAAAGTCATCAACTCGTCATCCAGGTTCTCGATCTCTTTGCGGAGCTTCTCTATCTGGGCGTTTTGCTTCAGCTTTTCGGCTGGTGTATGCTGCTGTTTCAAAGCTTGTAACAGCATGTGCAGCTCCTGCGGCATGATTTGCTGTTGGGCATCGCTCAACGCCGCTGCCGGGTTGTGATGCGATTCCACCATCAGGCCATCATAACCCAGGTCAAGGGCACGTTGGCTTACCGGGCGTAGCAAACTGCGGCGACCCGCTATGTGGCTGGCGTCGCAGTACATGGCCAGGCCAGGCACTTGCTGGCGCAACTCCAGGGCATGTTCCCACTTTGGGTGGTTGCGGTAGGGGGCACTGTCCAGGGTAGAGAAGCCGCGGTGCATTGCGCCAAGCTCTGTGATGCCACTATTATGCATGCGCTCCAGAGCACCCAGCCACAAAGCCAGGTCGGGGTTTACCGGGTTCTTAACGAGTACAGCCACCTGCACGCCTTTCAGCGCGTCGGCGATCTCCTGCACCAGAAAAGGGTTTACAGTGGTGTGGGCGCCAATCAACAGGATGTCCACGCCGTGCTGCAGGGCTTGCTCGGTTTGTGTGGCGTTGGCTACTTCGCAGGCAGTACGCAGTCCGGTTTCGACTTTTACGGTGCGCAACCACTCCAGCCCGATTGTGCCTACTCCATTGAAGCTTCCCGGGCGGGTGCGCGGCTTCCAGATACCCGCTCTGAACACCGACACGCCTTTCACCTTTTTCAGGCCAAGGGCGGTTTGCAACATTTGCGCTTCACTCTCAGCGCTGCACGGACCCGCAATCACCATCGGGCGCTTATGGCTTACCAATTGGCTTTGCTGTCCTGCTAACTTCATGCTGCTGTGTGCTGCTGTACTCATGTGTTTATGTAATTTATAATATGCCTTAAAACAAAAAAGCCCCGCTGTTGGCGGGGCTCCTGTGGTACCTGTGTATGTTGATGTTTACCTAACGCACAAAGTTCTACCAGGGAGCCCCGCAAGAGGCACCAGCTTAGAATTTGTAAAAATGGAGGCGTTAGCGAAAATCATTTCTTCTCAATTATGTTGCAATTGAACGTATTTTAACTCAGAAAAGCAAATATAGCAAGTATATTTTAGGGAAAAATCTGAAATAACCTTAGTTAAGGTATACTGATATCGGGTGGAGGAGGCAGCTTGTCGTCTTTTTTAGGGAAAAGAAGCGAAACCACAATAGATACTGCCAGTATGGAGCCCACTACCAACAGGGCATAGCGCATGTCCATGTGGTAGATGTCGCTCAGCAGCAGTTTGGCGCCAATAAAAACAAGGATCAGCGACAAACCATAGTGCAGGTAATGGAACAGCTGCATGATGCCGGCCAGGGCAAAGTAAAGCGCCCGCAGCCCCAACAGGGCGAACACATTGGAGGTATAGACAATAAACGGATCCTTCGAAATGGCCAGGATGGCAGGTATAGAATCGGCAGCAAACACCACATCTGTACTCTCCACCATAATCAGGACCAGAAAGAGCGGGGTAGCATACAGCTTGCCGTCGATCTTGGTAAAGAATTTGCCGCCGACCGCCGTTTTGGTGAAGCGCAGCTTTTGGCTGGCCCACACAATTAAAGGGTTCTGCTCGGGGTGCAGTTCATCGTCACTTTTGGTAAAGGCCATTTTGATGCCTGTGTAGACCAGGAAAGCACCCAGTATGTAAATGATGAAATGGAACTTGGAGATAAGCGCTACACCAACGATGATGAAAATACCCCGCAGCACCAAAGCACCGATAATACCCCAAAAAAGGATCTTGTGCTGGTATTGCTGCGGCACTTTAAAGAAGTTGAAGATTAGGATGAAGACGAAGAGATTGTCAACGCTCAGCGACTTCTCGATCAAGTAGGCCGTGAGGAACTCCATGGCGGGAGCAGACCCTTTCCAGTAGTAAATTCCCACATTGAAGAGCAGTGCAAGGGCAATCCAGAAAGCGCTCCAAAGCAGGGCCTCCTTTATTTTTACCACGTGCTCTTTCCGATGAAACACGAACAGGTCCAGCGCTAGCAGCAGCAGGATAAACGCGTTGAATATGACCCAGAAAAGGATATCGTTCATAAGTGATAGTGGTTGACGCATGAGAGCCCACAAGCATTGTAGGCGTAGCTATACCTAATCTGCAAAGATAATTGATTCAGTGCGTCCTATGCCTCTCTGGCCACAACAATATATTTCGGGGAAACAGGCGCCGGCAGGTATAGCCCGTGCCTAGTAACGGTCGAAATGGCGGAAAAAGCTGTTCACTTTCATCCGGATCACACCGAGCACGGCCTCCTGGAAGATGCCCTTCGACATTTTGGATTGCCCCTTGGTGCGGTCCGTGAAAATGATGGGCACTTCTTTAATCTTGAAGCCATACTTGAACGTGAGGAACTTCATCTCGATCTGGAAAGCGTAGCCTACGAAGCGGATCTTATTGAGCTGGATGGTTTTGAGCACCCTGCGGCGATAACAAACAAAGCCGGCAGTGGTGTCGGCAATGGGCATGCCGGTGATCAGGCGCACGTACAGGCTGGCAAACCACGACATCAGTACCCGGCTCATGGGCCAGTTCACCACGTTTACACCCTGCACATAGCGGCTGCCGATCGACATGTCATATCCGTCTTCGGCACAGGCCTGGTAGAGGCGCACCAGGTCATCGGGGTTGTGCGAAAAGTCGGCGTCCATCTCAAAAATGTATTCGTAACCCTGGCGCAGCGCATATTTAAAGCCGTGAATATAGGCTGTACCCAAACCCAGCTTACCGGTGCGTGACTCAAGGTGCAGGCGCTCCGGAAACTCCTGCTGCAAAGTTCGCACGATGTCGGCGGTGCCGTCCGGGGAGCTGTCGTCTACAATCAGCAGGTCGAAAGGGTGGGGGAGTGACATCACCTTCCTGACAATAGCCTCAATATTCTCCTTTTCGTTGTAGGTGGGTATGATCACCAGCGAGTCATTCATACCGCAAATATAGTTATTCAGCTATTGAGCGGGAAACGGCGCGGGGATTAATTTTGGTGGCAATGGCTTTGGCTTCGCGTACACAGCCCGGCACCGAGACGCCGGCATACCAGTTGGCTGAGATAAAGAGGCCGTCCTGCTCGAGCACCTCGGCCATGTGGTGGGCGTCTTTTATGTATAAGTCGAACTGCGGCATGGCGTGCGGCCATAGGTGCACGTGCTGGTACACAGGCGCCAGTGCCTTGATCTGATAGGTTTCGCAGAGTTCACGGTGCACCTGCTCAAGCAGGCTGCGCTCATTTAGCAGGGCATGCTCGGCAAAGCGGGTGCCACCTACAAAAGAAGTGAGCATGACCTCGTGCGGACGACAGCGCCCTTCAAACAATGAGCTCGTCCAGATAGAGCCTGACGTGAACGATTGCTCCTCCCAGGGGTGCAGCGCCCCGAAGCCTTGCAAAGGATGGCCCACTTCGGCGCGGTTATACACGGTGTGCACTACAGCCATAGGCGGGTAGTTGATGTTTTGCAGCGCCGCCGCCATACCTGGGTAGGTAAACTCGATCAGTTCGGCCGCCTGGTGAGCGGGCAAGGCAAGCACCAGTTTGTCATATTCCTCGTTGTCGTGGTCGCCGTTGGAGGCGCAGCTGATGATGTACTTGCCTTTGATGCGGGTAATGAACTCGACCTTGTGATCCAGGTGCAGCGAAATGAGCTTGTCGGCAATGGCCTCTGGCAACGTGGACATGCCATTGCGGAACGAGAAAGCCCGCTGGAACACGCCACGTTTCTTTCGCTGCACCATTCCCTCCAGCACCGATCCATACGCTGTTTCGAGTTCTTTAAGCTCCGGATGAGCCTTGTTAACCAGCAGCTGCCTGGGATCGCCTCCATAAAGACCGCTGATCATCGGGGCAGCCAGGTAGTCCATCTGTTTCACGCCGAAGCGACGCTCAAAAAAATCGGAGATGGTTTCATTCTCTACTTCTGCTGGCGGTTGCTTTCTTTCCTGCAGAATCCTGTACTTGTCTTCTTTTGAGAATATGTCGTTTGCCAGAAAGCATTTCGGGCTGGAGGGTACCGGATGCAGTTTACCCTTGTGCAGCACATACCTTTTGTTATTGCGCGGGGTGAGGGGGAGCAGTTCGGTCTCCAGTTTGAGCTCTGTGATGAGCTGCAGGAGCTCTTCGTTCATTTGCAGGGTGTTGGGGCCGAGCTCGAAGGTATAGCCGTTTTTGCGCAGGGTACGCATGTTGCCGCCCACCTCGCTTCCCGCCTCAAAAAGGTCGTATGCTACGCCCTGCCGCTGTAGGTAATAGGCCAAAGACAGGCCTGAAATTCCCGCTCCGATAATCGCTACTCTCATAATCTGCTGCCTGTATGCTGATATTTATTTGTACTGTTATGCGGCAGTATTGCTACCATGGCATGCATATCCAACGTAATAATTCTAATTTTAGCGCCTGAACCTATAGACTGACAATGCAGCAAAAATGCGTATTCCTGGACCGTGACGGCGTGCTTAACCGCGAGCGAGGAGACTATACCTATACCTTGGAAGATTTTGAAGTGCTGCCGGGCGTGCCGGAGGCATTGGCGCTTTTGAAGCAAAACGGCTATTTGCTGATTGTGGTTACAAACCAGGGCGGTATTGCCAAAGGCCTGTATACCAAGGCCGATGTAATGGCCTGCCACCAGAAACTGCAGGAGAGCTGCGGCCACCTGATCGATGCCATTTACTACGCCCCATCGCACCCAGACTACTCCGAGTCCCTGTCCCGCAAACCCGACAGCCTGATGCTGGAGCGTGCCATGGCCAGGTATAGCCTAGATCCCTCTCAAAGCTGGATGGTAGGCGACTCCCACCGCGACCTGGAAGCCGCCGAAAAAGTGGGCGTGCGCAGTATCATAGTAGGCGATAAGTACAAATACGGCAGCTATACCTGGCAGGCAGATGACCTGTGGGAAGCTGTTCAGATCATTCTGCAGGAAAAGAGAAAATAGGACTGGAGCTTATATTTAATTTCCTATATTTAACATAAGAGGAAGTACGTTTAGTTGACGTAGATGTGAAGGAACTACGTAGTGTCGCACTTTTAAGAGTTAGGCCTAATTTAAAGCAATAGAAATGAAGAAAATATCTAAAATTCCTCAACTGATCATCACCCTCTCTTTTCACTTGGCTGTCTGGTTGATTGAGCACTTCAGTAATATTGAAAGATATCAGAAGAAAGTAGATAAGCTTCAGGAATTAGAAAAAGGAACACTAGGCAAGGACATCGCTGAGTGCTTATCAAAAAATAAACTAAGACTTGTCCCTGGCTATGAATCTCATGACCTTAAACACGTGCTTCTGGACTACAAAATGAATCCTGTTGATGAAATAAGGATGCAAGCTTTCATGATTGGCAACGGTAATGTGTCAATTCTAAGTCTTGCCATCTTTTTGTACGGATTCCTACTTCTTCCTAATAAATGGCGGACATTCTATAAAGACTTTAAAAGCGGGTTAGCCTCTCAACCGATAAAACATTGGCAGATTGACCAATATGCAAAGTACTGCACGGCAGATCTCAGAAAAAGAGTAATCGGGACAGAAGATATACAAGTCGTAATGCAAGTAAAGATGAAAAAACTAAGTTTAATTGCTTCTTGTCTCTCCATGATTTTAGGTGTAGTGGGTATGCTGTACTGTTTGCCTTTCTTATTCTCTCCTGTTCTTGAAGATTTAGTTGGAGCGGGTTTTCCATTTGTCGGCGGTGCAGTACTGTTTGCTGCCGGATTAATCAGCTTTTCCATAAATAATAGAAAAGCTGGGCCTAACAAGGACTTTATGCCAGCCGGGGTATATTCCAAAGTTGCTTAGCCGCAGTTCATCTACAGCCTCCAGCAAATCGTCGAAAAATGAAGTTAGAAACCCACCATGTGAACGATTCAAAAACTGCAGAGGTCATTTCGGATGCCATCGAGATCAACAGTATCGAAGACGGACTGGATCAGTTGGGTAATCTTTACTACCAGGACTTTGACAAAATCATCCTGCACGAAAAGAACATTACGCCTGATTTTTTTGACCTGAAGAAAGGCATGGCGGGCGAAATACTTCACAAATTTTCCAACTACCGTGTGCGCTTGGCCATTGTGGGAACTTTTAAGAAGTATACCAGCAAAAGCATGCAAGACTTCATTTTCGAAAGCAACAAAGGCAAACAAGTCAATTATGTGAGTATTGTTGCAGATGGGTTGAACGTACTCTCCAACTAAAGGGATAAGTGAAATAACCAGCAAAGAGATACTTTATGGCTCAGTACAGATCTTTTGAAACCGAGCGCCTGCTGCTAAAACCAACTTCGGAAGAGGATGCAGCTTTCATGCTTAAGTTACTCAACACGCCCTCCTGGATCAGGTATATAGGAGACAGGAATGTGCATACCGTAGAAGAAGCAGTCGCCTATATCCGCGACAAGGTGACTGCCCAACTGCAGCGGTTAGGGTACGCCAACTATACCGTCATCCGGAAATCGGATGGAGAGAAGCTGGGCGTTTGCGGACTATATGACCGGGAAGGGCTGGAAGGTATTGACATTGGCTTTGCCTTTCTGCCGGAATACGAAAAGCAAGGCTATGGTTTTGAGGCCGCCCAGGAGATTAAGCGCGCAGGTATAGAGGAGTTCGGCATTTCTCAGATGAAGGCAATTACCACGAAAGACAACGTGCCCTCGCAGAAGCTGCTCCAAAAGTTAGGCCTGCGCTACAGCAAAATGGTACAGTTGTCTGACGATGCAGAGGAACTGATGCTCTTCGAGTTCAATTTAGATGATCCGGCGGTTCACGCAAACCAATAGCCTTCACGAGCACGACACTTTCCCAATACACGGAAAAGCAGCTGTATACCTGCACGGGAGGCCCTAACGCCACAGGACCAATCTTGTGACGTTATAAGGACTTATGTTCAGACTGGCAGGTCATTTCGCTTTCAAAAGTTGTTCTGGTCAACTATTGCGTGCTGCCGGATAGGGCGAGCTATTCCTTTAGTTGCATTTCCAATTGCCTCAAGTCTTCTATCATACCCGTAATGCGCTGCTTTTCTTTTTTGAGCACTTTTTTGCCCAGGTAAAAATAGGCAAATAGCATCCAGCCGAGATAAATACTAAAGAAAATCAGATGGAACTGTGCCGATGCCCGTTCCAGTACTTCCAGCAGGTATAGCCCCATAGCCAGATTCAGTAGCAGGAAATACGCAGGGCCGTTCCATCGGATAAGCCGCTGCCGGAAGGTATAGTAAGCCTCCCATTGGCGGAGGTGCGCTGTAGATGGCGCTGTCTCGTCGATTTGCTTTATGCTGCGGTAGATATAAAACATAATGCCCGCCTGCGCCAGGCAGATGAGACTAACCAGTACCATGGCTGCGTAGGTATACCACTGTTTAAAATGGAAGTCTCCCCAAAGAGCCAGCCCTGCAATGAAAAGCGCGGTGATGACCAGGCTGATGGCCCCATTGCGTTGGGCACGCTGTAGCTTTGTTTTGGTTTGTGCCGATGCTTTGCTCAGGTCGGGCAAGGGGCCAGGCTGCGGTGCTGGTGTGCTTTGCTGCCAAATGTGTTTCAGTTCCTCAAACTCTTGCATAGCTATTGAACATGTCGGTTAGTTGTTTTTTTATCCGGTGTATTTTTACCCGCAGGTTGTTCTCGGTGATGCCAGCAATAGAGGCAATGTCTTCGTAAGGCAGCTCTTCCAGCACCATCGAAATGATGAGTCGGTCGGTTTCGGGTAGCCTGCTGATGCAGGTATAGAGCAGTTGTACCTCGCTGTCCTGGTTATGCTCTTCCTCTGCCAGGTTTAACAGCACATCGTCGGCTATTTTCTCTGGCCGGGTTTTCTCTTTGCGCAGATAGAGCAGGCAGGTGTTTACCGCTATCCGGTAAATCCAGGTGCCCCAACTGGCATCGCCTCTGTACAGGTGCATGTTGTTCCACACCGCCAGAAACGACTCCTGCAGCAGGTCCTCCGCCTGCGTTGCCGAGCCGGTGTAGCCGCGGCACAGTTTCCGTATGCCGGGCGCATACTGCCTGTAGAGGCAGGTGAATGTTTCTTGCTGCGTCATCCTCTATTTTAGAAAAGCATCCAGCTCGGCATAAAACCATTGGGGCTGGTCGTACATGATAAAGTGTTTGCTGTCGGCTACCCGGATGGTCTTGTTGGCTAACTGGCTGTACTGCTCACCCAGTATGCGCAGGCTGTTCGCTTTGGTGTTGTAGAGGCTGCCCAATACCAGCACAGGTTGTTTGATGCGGGCAATCTGCTGGCGCAGGTCGGTGGTAGATATCTCGTACAGGGTGAGGCCCAGGGTTCTTCTGTCGCTGTTGAACTGCCAGGTAGCAATCTGGCGGGCCCGCAGGCTGTCTGCTACCTGCGACCGCATGGCGGCGGCCACCTGGTTCACAAAGCCTTGGCTGGGTATGGCTTCGAAGTTTTTCACGATTTGTTCCGGGTTCATGTAGGGGTTGTTTTTCACGGACTCCTCCGTTATACCAGGATCGGACATGGCAGAGATGAAAGGTACACCGTCTACACAAACCACTTTGCCAAACAGGTCCGGTGCCTCGCTGCTTACCCAAAGGCTCATAAAGGAGCCCAGGCTGTGCCCCAGTAAGATGGGTTTCTTCAATTTGTTTTGCTTCACGTAGCTGATGATCTCCCCTTTCACAGATTCCAGAATAGGTGAATCAATGGCAGGGGCTCCGGCATAGCCAGCCAGCGTGAGTACGTGGCACTCATACCTGTCTTTGAGGTGCTCAACGGTTTCGTTCCATACCTCGCCGCTGCAGCTGTAGCCGGGTATCAATAGAATGGGTTGTCCTTTCCCGACCACTTTCACGGTAAATGCCTTTTGCTGCGCGAACGCTGTTACGACGCTGCACCATAGCAATGCTAAAATGAATGCCTTTTTCATGCTGGATGTGATTTTTGGGTTTCTGTTTTCTTACATCCATTTGATACACAGTCTGCCGGATTATTACAGCGCTGATATATTTTTTTTGAGCAGGTATAGGCATAGCCCATCAGCACAGATGGAAACCGGATAGTGTAGGGGGCAGCGGTGCAGTGCCCGAAGAACAGTGCGTCGCTGAGTTACAAGGTATAGCAGAAACAAAAAAACCGGCCTCTTAGCCGGTTTTTTTATATCCAGAGGCAATCGCTCAGATTAGCCTTTGATCACTTCAGTTTCCTGCACAAGGTTAGTTGCCGGGGCACTCTGCTCAGCCGCCTCCACACTGGCAAAGTTGTAGGCTGGGCAGTAAGTCTTGCAGGAAGTCATTCCCAGAGCCAGGATGAATGCGCCGAATGCTGCTAATTTCTTCATGGTAAAATATTTAAATAAACGATGGTAATCCAAAAATACAATTTTTACTATAAATGCAAAACAGTATACGGAAATTTAACGCGTGCGGCTCTAAATTTCGTATCCCAGTATGTTCAGCATCGACTCGTAGGTCTGTTCCGGCGCAAATTGCCAGCTCCTGAGCTTTCCATCCTCGTCGCGGTCCACCAGAATGTGCTGCGGCGATGGGATGAGGCAGTGCTTGATGCCGCCGTATCCGCTCAGCTGCTCCTGATAAGCGCCCGTGTGGAAGAAACCGATGTACAAAGGCTCCTCCTTGGGTATTTTCGGCAGGAACACCTGGAACGAGTGCATCTCCGAGTTATAGTAATCCTGGCTATCGCAGGTCATGCCGCCGAGCTGTATTTTGCGGTACTCCTTGTCCCAGTGGTTCACGGCCAGTAGCGGCCAGCGCTGGTTAAGGGCCCAGGCGTCCGGCAGGTTGGTGATGAACGAACCATCGATCATGTACCAAAGTTCCTTGTCGTTCTGGAGTTTCTCGTCCAGAATGGAGTAAATGTTGGCTGCACTTTCGCCTACCGTAAAAATACCAAACTCCGTGAAGATGTTCGGCTCCGGCACGCCTTCCTCCTGGCAGATGCGCTTGATCGTGCGCAGGATCTCCTCGGTCATGTATTGGTAGTTGTAGTCGGCCTGAATCGAGGTCTTAATCGGGAAACCGCCACCAATGTCAATGGTGTCCAGCTCAGGGCATACCTTTTTAAGCTCGCAGTACTTGTGCACAAAGCGGCTTAGCTCCGACCAGTAATACGAGGTGTCCTTTATACCGGTGTTGATGAAGTAGTGCAGCATTTTGAGCTCAAAACGGTCGTCGGGCTTTATCTGCTGCTCGTACAGGTCGATCACGTCGTTGTAGCGTACACCCAGGCGCGAGGTATAGAACTGGAACTTCGGCTCTTCGTCCGAGGCCAGGCGCATACCAACTTTGGTTTTCACCTTCACGTGCTCCTTGTAGTAGTCTATTTCACCGATGTGGTCGAGTATCGGCATGCAGTTTACGAAGCCATCGTTGATGAACTCGGTGATCCACTGGCGGTAGCGCTGGCGCTTGAAGCCGTTGCAAACGATGTAAGTGTCTTTGCTGATCTTGCCTTTTTTATAGAGCGCCTTCACGATCTGCATATCATAACCCGAAGAGGTCTCGATATGGATGTCGTTTTTGAGGGCTTCCTCCAACACAAAAGAGAAATGAGAGGCCTTGGTGCAGTAGCAGTAGGTATAGGTACCCTGGTAGTCGAGCTTCTGGATGGCGTTGTTGAACAAGCCTTTTGCTTTCTGAATCTGCGAACTAATCTTGGGCAGGTATGTTAATTTTAAAGGGGTGCCGTACTGTTTGATCAGCTCCATCAGCGGGATGCCATTGAAAAACAACTCGTTGTTCTCCACGGTGAACTCATCTGTGGGAAAATCAAAAGTTTGGTGAATCAGGTCGGTGTATTTATCCATTCTGGTGCTTGTGGGCTTAAGAAAACATGCAATATTGTTCGTTATTTACCATCTTTGCAAAAACTTTGTTTAGTTTATAAGAAACGTTCAGTTATTTATTTCAATCACGCTCTTTTGAGCAGGAAAATAATTTTGAGGGGCAGAGAAGGCCGGCTTTGAAATAAAAAAGCGGAAACCGGACTGAACATCGCTTTACTACCATTTACCTATGAAAAAGATAAAACTGATAGAAGTGCGCTCGGAGTTGGGAGCCGGTACTCGCGGTGCGAGTATGGGCATAGATGCGTTGCGGGTAGCCTGCTGGGACAAAGGCTGCGACTATTTCAAGCGCTTCAACTCTATCAGCGTACCTGACCTCAACTATACCTTGTTCGACAAGGATGTTTTTCCGAATGCCCACCGCATCGACAGCATCCTGACAGTTCAGAAAAACATTGCCAATGCCGTAGAGCAGACCCTGGAGCTGGATATGTTCCCGCTGGTGCTTTCCGGCGACCATTCTAACGCGCACGGTACTATAGCGGGTATAAAAGCAGCTTACCCCGACAAGACCTTGGGAGTGATTTGGGTAGACGCGCACGCCGACATCCATTCACCCTATACCTCTCCCTCGGGTAATGTGCACGGAATGCCACTGGCTATGGCCCTGAACATCGATAACCTGGAGCGCCAGATCAACGACCCCGAGCCGGAGACGATCTTCTTCTGGAACTCACTCAAAAAACTGGCTTATCCGGGACCGAAGATGAAGCCCGAGCATTTGGTCTACATTGTAGTGCGCGACACCGAAGAGCCCGAGGATTACCTGATCGAGAAGCACGGCATCAAAAACTTTACCTATGCCGAGCTGAGCCAGAAAGGCCCTGAGCAGGTAGCCGCTGAGGCCCTGGACCGTCTGCGCGACTGCGACATCATCTATGTGTCTTTTGACGTAGACAGCCTCGATTCGAAGTTCTCTAAAGGAACGGGCACACCAGTAGAAGTAGGCCTGACCGTGGAGGAAGCCAAAGTGCTGAACTACCACCTGCTGCAGGACCCGCGCATTGTGTGCTACGAGATGACCGAGATTAACCCGACGCTCGACACTGAAAACACCATGGCCGAGAATGCCTTCGATATACTCGAAACCGCCACCGACGCCATTTTACACCGAGAATTCAATAAAACAGCTATACATTAATCTACTTAATGCAACTTCAAAACGCCATCAGCCAGAGCATCAGCCAAGCATTAGAGGCTTTGTTCGGCCTTACCGTTGCCCCATCTACTATCAGCCTGCAGCCTACCCGCAAGGAGTTTGCCGGCAGCTTCACCTTCGTAACCTTCCCCTACACCAAGCAGGCCGGCAAAGGCCCGGAGCAAATAGGAGAGGCGCTGGGAGCCTACCTGAAAGAACATGCTACCGAGGTGAAGAACTATAACGTGGTGAAAGGCTTCCTGAACCTGGAGATAGAGGAGGAGGTATGGGTGCGCCTGTTCCGTGAACTGATGACGAACCCTACGCACGGGCAGGCAGCTGACTCCGGCAAGAACGTGATGGTGGAGTACTCCTCGCCGAACACGAACAAGCCGTTGCACCTGGGCCACCTGCGCAATAACTTTCTGGGCTACTCGGTGTCGGAGATCATGAAAGCCAACGGCCATAACGTGATGAAGGCCAATCTGGTGAACGACCGCGGTATCCACATCTGTAAGTCGATGCTGGCCTACCAGAAAATGGGCAACGGCGAAACACCACAGAGCAGCGGCATCAAAGGCGACCACCTGGCCGGCAAGTACTACGTGCTGTTCGACAAGGCCTACAAAGAGCAGATCGACGAGCTGGTTGCAGGAGGTATGGACAAAGAGGAAGCCAAGAAGAAAGCTCCTTTGATTCTGGAGGCACAGACCATGCTGCAGAAATGGGAGCAGGGCGACGAAGAAGTAGTGTCACTCTGGAAAACCATGAACGGTTGGGTATACGAAGGCTTCGATGCCACCTACCGCAACATCGGCGTTGATTTCGATAAATTCTATTATGAGTCCGAGACCTATACCTTGGGCAAGGAGCGTGTGGAAGAGGGCTTGCAGAAAGGCGTGTTCTTCAAGAAGCCAGACGGCTCAGTATGGGTTGACCTGACCGACGAGGGGCTGGATGAGAAACTGCTGCTCCGCTCCGACGGCACATCGGTATACATCACCCAGGACATGGGTACGGCCGAACTGAAGTACAACGACTTCCCGTACGACCAGTCCATCTATGTGGTGGCCGACGAGCAGAACTATCATTTCCAGGTACTGAAGGCGGTGCTTAAGAAGCTGGGCAAGGTATACGCCGAGGGCATTTATCACCTGTCTTACGGCATGGTAGACCTGCCATCGGGCAAAATGAAATCGAGAGAGGGTACTGTGGTAGATGCGGACGAGCTGGTACAGGAGATGATCGACACGGCCCGCCAGCAAACAGAAGAGCTAGGTAAGATCGAGGGCTTTACGCCGGAAGAGGCGCAGAAGCTGTACCATACCCTGGCAATGGGTGCCTTGAAATACTTCCTGTTGAAAGTGGATCCGAAGAAGCGCATGCTCTTCAATCCCCAGGAGTCGATTGACTTCCGTGGCAATACCGGTCCGTTTGTGCAGTACACGCACGCCCGCATCTCGGCTATTTTGCGCAAAGCCGCTGAGATGGGAATAGCCGTAGATGCCGCTTCGTTTGGTGACTTCAACAACCTGCACGAGGCCGAGCAGGAGGTGATCACGCTGTTGGTAAGCTATCCGGAAGTGGTGCAGGAGGCAGGCAAGCTGTATGCGCCGTCAGTGATCGCGAACTATGCCTACGAGTTGGCCAAGGCCTATAACCGTTTCTACCAGGAGATCTCGATCTTCAACGAAACCGACGAGCAGGCCCGCAACTTCCGTATTGCCCTATCGGCTATGGTAGCCCGATTCGTGCGCGAGAGCATGAGTTTGCTAGGTATAGAAGTGCCGGAGCGAATGTAAACAATAATAGCAATCACAGGTTATCAGCCAGAACCTATACCTTATAACATCCATCATGAAGCGCTTCACACAACTTTTGACACTAGCCTTAGTACTAGGTGTATCGACAGCCTGCACAGGCGGTTCTAACACAAACAATCCGACAACTGACACATCGCACCCTATGGCAACAGAACAAACCCAGGCGGCACAGGCCAATGGTTTCCATGCTTTCAAAATCGAAAGTCTGGAGGGTAAAGAGATCGACTTCTCGAAGTTTAAAGGCAAGAAGGTGCTGGTGGTGAACACGGCTTCGGAATGTGGCTATACCCCACAGTACGCCGACCTGCAGAAACTGCACGAAACGCACGGCGATAAGGTAGTGGTGCTGGGCTTCCCGGCCAACAACTTTGGCGGACAGGAGCCAGGCTCTAAGGAGCAAATTGCTGAGTTTTGCCAGAAGAACTACGGCGTAACGTTCCAGATGATGGAGAAGGTATCGGTGAAAGGCGACGATCAGCATGCGCTGTTCCAGTGGCTGAAAAAGAACAGCCCGAACCATGAGGAGCCGACCTGGAACTTCAGCAAGTACCTGATTGACGAAAACGGCAAGGTGATCGCTTTCTATCCCTCTAAAGTGAAGCCGATGGGAGAGGAGATCCTGACGGCGATTCAAAAGTAATGCGACAGGTATACGCTGCCTGGCTATACCTGCTTTTATAAGTTATACCTTGAACACGACACAACACATCCCGCAGAATCCAGGCCTGGTGAAGGCCTGGATTTCCGCTTTTAGGCCGCGCACCCTACCGCTGGCCTTTTCCTGCATTGGTATGGGCGGTTTTATGGCCGCAGCCTACAGAGCCTTTGATGCTACGATCGTTATCCTCTGCGTACTCACGACACTGTTTCTGCAGATACTCTCCAACCTGGCCAACGACTACGGCGACTCCATACATGGTGCCGACAGCGAGCACCGCGAGGGCCCGAAGCGGGCGGTGCAGGCTGGTATTATCAAAGCCGAGCACATGAAAAAGGGGATGGCCGTGTTCAGCCTGCTGTCGCTGGTGTCGGGTTTGCTGCTGCTGTGGGTGGCCTTTGGAGCGGAGGGAATATACCTGTTCCTGATCTTCCTGGCGCTGGGGCTGGCCTCTATTTGGGCGGCCATTAACTATACCGCCGGCTCCAACCCATATGGTTATGCCGGGTTGGGCGATATTTTCGTATTCGTGTTCTTTGGCTTGGTGGGTGTGCTGGGTACCTTCTTTCTGCAGGCGCAAACACTGGAGCCCTTGGTTATGCTGCCGGCCATGGTCTGCGGCTTCTTCTCGATGGCGGTGCTCAATGTGAACAACATCCGCGACATCAACTCCGATGTGCTGGCGGGCAAGCGTTCCATACCTGTGCGACTAGGGCCAAAGCGTGCCCGTCTCTACCACCTTTTTCTCCTGACGGCGGGTGTGGCAAGCGCTGTGACTTATGTGCTTCTCAACTTCTACAGTGGCTGGCAATTCCTTTTTGTGCTGGCAGTGCCGTTGGTGATCGTAAACGGACTGAAGGTATGGCAGAAGCAGACTTCCGCCGAACTTGATCCATACCTGAAGCAAATGGCCATCACAACCATGCTGTTTGTGCTGCTCTTCGGTATAGGTCAGGTCGTGGGCTAGGCTTTGCTACAGTAATTCGCTGCTGTGGATGATCTTGCCGCCTCTTTCCAGAATATCTCTTCGGGCAGTTGCATAACCCTCCTGGCTGATGGCGCGGATGGCGTCCTCCAACACAAACGTTTCAAAGCCTTCGTCCAGGGCGTCTTTGGCGGAGTAGTACACACAGTAGTCGGCGGCCAGTCCGGCCAGGTACAGCTGCCTGACGCCCTTACCGCGCAGGTAATCTGCCAGGCCGGTAGACTTCAGGCGGCCGTTGTCATAAAAGCCACTGTAGCTGTCGATCTCCGGGTTGGTGCCTTTCCTGAAAATCGCCTCTATCTTTTTGGTTTCCAGAGTTGGGTCAAAGTCAGCTCCAGTTGTTCCCTGCAGGCAGTGGTCGGGCCACAACACTTGCGGAAGTCCGAGCAACTCCGTCATCTCAAATGGCTCCTTGCCCTCATGTTTGGAGGCAAAGCTTTTGTGATCTGACGGATGCCAGTCCTGTGTAGCCACCACCAGTTCAAACTGCTCCTGCAACGTATTTACGATCGGGATGATCTGATCTCCCTCAGCTACAGCCAGTGCGCCGCCGGGCAGGAAATCGTTTTGTATGTCGATCAGCAATAATGCTCTCATGGTTCAGGTATAGGTATTTAGGTTGACAGAGGAAATTTAGACAATGGGCGATAGACTTGCAAAGCATAATCAGTTTTATGCAGTCGCTATACGTTTAGTTGCTGGCATGAATGCTTTTCGCCCATTTCCTACACACGCAGGTCCAATTCGTGTCGCACTCTGGTGGCGCGCCTCTCCTGGTAAGGGTAAACAGGTATATTAGGTGGCCCTTGCTGTTCTCAATCTTAGTTTCCGGTTCCGCCCTGCTGTTCGCCGGCTTTCATGTCGTCGTTCTTGATGCCACGTTTCTTTCGCACAATGTCGCCTTTCAGCTTACCGAAGCGGTAGTTGAAGCCGACACTATAGCGGCGCATCACATTGAAATTCTCCTGGCGCTGTTCAAAGCGTGGGTCGTTGATCTCGTTCAGGAAGCGGCGGTTCTTCTGGAACGGGCTGTTCACAGAGAAGCTAAGAGTCGCCTTGTTGTCTTTCAGGAACTGCTTGCTTACTGAAAGACTGTTCCAGATATACCCTGCAGAACGCCCCTGCAGCAATACACGAGACGAGTAATAGCCAATATTGCCGCTGGCACGCCAGCCTTTATCAAATCGGTAGCTCGAGTAGCCGAACACATTGTACGTAAAGCCATCGTTGTTCTGAGGCTCACCTTCAATCATGCTGGTCAGCTTAATATAGTTGGCCGTAGAGTTCAGGTTAATGCTCAGCCTCTTAAATAAGGTAGTGTTGCCGCTCAAGGACAGGCCATAAGTCTGGTTTCGGCCAATGTTGCCATAGGTGGTACGCGCTACCGTATCTGCCCCAAGCGTGGTATAGCTTTGGATAGAGTTGTTCGTGAAGTTGTGGAAAATGCTCGCGTTTAGGGAGGTCCCTTTCACGAAGGTGTTGTAGGCCAGGTTAAACACGTTGTTGGTGGCCGCGTCCAGCTTTGGGTTACCGAAGCTGATATTGCGCGGGTCGATCTGGTTTATGTAGGGGTTGAGGTAATAAAGGCTCGGACGTTCGATGCGCTGGGTATAAGACAGGCGCACCGTGCTGGCACCCTTCAACTTGCGCGATAGTGAGATGTTCGGGATCAGGTTAAAATAGTCTGGGGTGGCCACCGTGCCGGACGACTTAAAGTTTGCATCGAGTATGGTCTGTTCCAGTCGGGCTCCCGTTTTCAGACCCCAGTTGCCTTTCTTGAGGCTAAGCGAGGTATAAGCCGCATAAATATCCTGGCGGTAGTCGAAGTTATTGCTCAGGTTCTCGTCGATCACAAAATTGCCCGTTTCGCGGTTCTGATTGCTGTAGAAGTAATCGCTGCTGTTGAGGCGGAAGATCGTTTTCACACCGAACTCAAGCGTGTGCTTTTTGATGGGCTGCACATAGTCGGCCTGCATGGTGTGCTCTTTGGAGGTGCCTTGGTTGTCTGTCTGGCTTACCTGGCCGTTAAAGTTGAGCAGTGGGTCCAGAATAAAGTCTGAGCCGCTTCCGTTTTTCGCGTTACTGAGCCGGTAGGAGAGCGTGAACAGCTGATCTTTATTTTTCTTGAAAGTGCGCTGGTAGTCTGCCCCCAGGTCATAGCTGTTCCAGGTAAAGTCGCCGTTGTTCAGGCGGGTATAGGCCTGCGTCAGGTTGCGGTTGGCATCATACAGATCGACCTGCTGGATTAGCCTGTTGTTGCCATTGTTCATGTTCATGCTAAAGTTCGCTGTGAAGAGGTTAAGTGTGTCCATTTCATAGCTGAACTCCCCGCTTGCATACTGGTAGGTATTGTCGTTGCGGCTTTCGCCCACTTGCTCCAGGGTCGTTTGGCGGATCTTATCTTCCCTGAACAGGTTGTTGCTGTTGGTAGGGCTGTAGTAAGAGCCGGTGCCAAAGTAACCCGAAAAGCCTGCTTTGCCGGCTTTGGCTGTCAGGTATCCCCCAACGTTGCTTCCCTTCGGGCTGGAGACCTGCGCGTTTACCGAGCCGTTATACCCACCAATGTTCTTTTTGTGTGTGATGATGTTGATGATGCCGCCCACGCCTTCTGCTTCGTACTTCGACGGTGGGTTGGTGATCACCTCAATGCTCTTGATAGTATTGGCCGGCATGCTTCTGAACACATCTTTGGGGCTGCGCACGAACAGTGATGAGGTTTTACCATTCACGAGCACGCGGTAGTTGCTGTTGCCGTTCAGTTTGATGTTGTCTTCCGCATCCAGGCTCAGCAGCGGTACCTTGCGCAGCATGTCCAGGGCCGTCATGGTCTGGCTTTCGGGGTCGGCGTCTACGTTGTAGGTCAGCTTGTCAACGTCCTGTTCTACCAGCAATTTCTCTGTCACGACCTGTACTTCCTTCAATTGCCTTGCCGATGATACAAGCGGTAGTTTGCCCAGGTCCAGGGTAGTGCCCGTGAAGACCGGGAGTGGCAGCACCTGGGTCTTGTAACCTACATATGAGAGCACCAGTTGATAGGGTTTCAGCTCAAGCCCCGTTAGCTCAAATGAGCCGTTGTCTTTTGTGAACGTGCTCTTGATCGCCTGGTTCTTCCCAGCCTCCTGCACCACTACTGTCACGTAACCCAGGGTAGCCTGCGTGGCAGAGTCAGCCACAATGCCTTTGATGGTGCCCGTAGGCGCCTGCGTCTGGGCAAAAGCTGAGCCCATCAGGCACCAGAGCAGTGCCAGCAGTAAAGTTTGCTTCATATAATAGTAGAATGGTATGTGTGCCAAATTAAAACAGCTATTTTGCCTTGCCCCTGTACTTTACCTTTGTTTGTTATAAGTATGTGGAGGCGAAAACTCAATAACGATCAGTAAGGTATAAAATAATATATAGTAAACTATAAATATTATACAAAGCCATGTTTTCTATAGACAAAATGGGTATAGCAGCGGTCATAGCTATTGAGCATGAGCAGGCAGTACAGTAGCAGGCGGAGTGGGTATAACTCCTGTTAAACAGAAAGGCCACTCCGCTGGAGTGGCCTTTCTGTTTACTGATTGTCTTGTGGAACGGGTGGGTTGCTATTTTGCTGGCTTGTGTTACCCGGCTTTTTCCGATTACGGTTTCGGTTGCGGTTCCTGTTACGGCTCGGCGTTGCGCCACCTTCCTGCCCTTCAGCTTTCGGAGTGCCCTGCTCGCCTCTTGGTTGCGGATTGGCTGCCTTTATGGGTCTGTTATTACCGTCAACGTGCTGGGCTGTGCCCTCCGGTTTCGGACCTCTACGACGGTTGCGGTCTCTGCCGCCTCTTTCGCCCTTGCGGCCGTTGCTTTCTGGTCTGCCTCCGGGGCGAGCACCGCCTGAGCGGCCACCGCCTTTGCCACCACGGCCAAAATCGCGGCGGGTCGGGTCGAAAACAGGTCCGGCACCAAAGCCTTCCGGCAACGGCAACTTGGGCAGCTCGCGCTCGATCAGGCGCTCCACTTTATGCACGCGGTACATGTCGTTCTCGTTCACAAACGTGATGGCCATACCTGTGGAGGCGGCACGGGCCGTGCGGCCCACACGGTGCACGTAGTCCTCGGCATCCTGCGGCATGTCAAAATTCACCACATGGCTCAAGCTATCGATGTCTATCCCTCGGGAGAGGATGTCGGTAGCAACCAATATCTGGTATTTCCTGTTTTTAAAGCCTTGTAGCGCCTTTTCACGTTCTTCCTGCGTCAGGTCTGACATGATGCCCTCGGCCTCGAAGCCCATCTTGCGCAACGAGCGCACGATCTGGTTCACGTTCGATTTGCGTGACGTGAAGATGATCATGTTCTGCACCTCCAGTTCACGGATCAGGTGCTCCAGCAAGGGTAGCTTCTGGTTGTCGTAGGTCAGGTACAGGCGCTGGTCTATACCTTCGGCTGGCTTGGAGATGGCCAGGTTGATCTCAGCGGGCTGCTGCAGAATCTGCTGAGCCAGATCACGGATCTTCTTTGGCATGGTGGCTGAGAAGAGCAATGTTTGGCGCTTGGCTGGTAGTGCGCGCACAATCTTCAGGATGTCATCCATAAAGCCCATGTCGAGCATCTTGTCAGCCTCGTCGAGCACCAGGTACTGCAACTGGTCCAGCTTTACGTAGCCCAGCGCCATATGCGACATCAGTCGGCCTGGAGTGGCGATGATGATATCGGCTCCGCTGGTGAGGGCACGTTTCTGCTGCTCCCACTCATCGCCTTTGCTGCCGCCATAGATGGCAATAGAGCTAACCGGGGCAAAATAACCCAGTCCTTCCACTTGTTCATCTATTTGCTTGGCCAGCTCACGGGTCGGAACCAGAATAAGGGTGCTGGTAAAGTCGTAGTTAGCATGCGAAATACGATCGATCAGCGGCAGCAGGTAGGCAGCTGTCTTACCTGTACCTGTCTGGGCGCAGGCAATAATGTCTTTCTGCTCTAATATAAGCGGAATAGCCTGCTGCTGTACCGGGGTCGGGGTGTTGTAACCCATCGACTCAATTCCGGTGATTACATCTTCGTGAAGGTTAAAAGAACGAAAATCCAAAGTTATCTCTTTAAAATTATTTTTATGGCCTAGCGGCCTCTAAACCGCATTTATTGTGGTAAAGATACGATTTTTATACCTTATTTGAGAAAAATTTAAAAGTTGATGTTATTTATATTGAAAATTATATTAATATTGCATCGTCGATCAGCAGAAAATATAACGATACATTTAAAAAGTTGAAACGACATTCAAAAAGTTCAAAGCATTAAAAAATCGCTATATAGATTAAATGCTTTAAAATAGAATTGAATCACACAAAATTTTCTTTGCATATAGTACTTAAGTAATATTAAATTTTAATTACATAGATTTTTTTATATTAACGCCGAAACATTTGAGTAAGGGAGGCGTAAATAAGCCCAAAGTGATATAATCAATCATCTTAAAACATATAAAAGACCGATTTATTTAAAATTAAAATGAAAAAAGCTATACAAGAATCACCGAACTTCTATCTTCTACTGGGCGTTAACATCATCAATGCGATCTTTATTTTGATTTAGCAGCCCTCCTGATCGGGACCTAATTTTATACATAGCGAAAACATACTGGCAGCTCTTCTTCGGAAGGGCTGCTTTTTTTATACCCTTTTTGATAGCTTTGTTTCAAGCGCTGCAACCGGATGCTGCGCGCTGCTCGATACCTGATGACCATGACAGATCCTGTTTTTAAAAATATGCTGGTACTTGAACTGGCCAGTGTGCTGGCTGGGCCAAGCGTAGGGCAGTTCTTCGCTGAGCTGGGTGCCACCGTAATAAAGCTCGAGAACAAGGCGACAGGGGGGGACGTGACCCGCAGTTGGAAACTGGCAGCAGAGAAAGGGAGCGAGGGTGTATCGGCTTACTTTTCGGCGGCCAATTGGGGAAAGCTTTCCGTTGGGCTTGACCTGAGGGAGGCAGATGCCCTGGAGCGCGTGTACAAAATAGCTGCGCAGGCCGATGTTGTGATAGCGAGCTACAAACCAGGCGACTCTGAGAAACTGCTGGTCGATTACCATACCTTATCCAAACTAAACAGCAGACTGATTTACGGGCACATTACCGGCTACGGCCCGCACGACGAACGGGCTGGCTACGATGCCGTGATACAGGCCGAGAGCGGTTTTATGTATATGAACGGCTCTCCTGACGGCCCTGCCACCAAAATGCCCGTTGCTTTGATGGATATACTGGCAGCGCACCAATTAAAGGAAGGTATCCTGACGGCACTGCTGCAGCGCGAACGAACCGGAAAAGGAAGCCTGGTGCAGGTTTCATTGTTCGACGCCGCCGTGTCGGCGCTGGCTAACCAGGGTACCAACTACCTGGTGGCGGGGCACAGCCCGCAGCGCATGGGCTCCGAGCATCCCAACATTGTGCCCTATGGCAGTGTTTATACCTGTAAAGACGGTTTGCAGCTGGTGCTCGCCATCGGCGACGACCGGCAATTCAGGCGCCTCTGCCAGGTGCTGGGGAGCGCGGGGCTGGCCGCAAACCCAGATTATGCCACCAACAGCGCGCGAGTGCAGCACCGGAGTGCGGTAAACGAGCAGCTGAAGCAGCTGATAAGCCAACACAACCGCCCTGAATTGCTGCAGCAGCTACACCAACTGCATGTGCCGGCAGGAGCCGTTAACACGGTGCCGGAGGTTTTTGAGCAAGCCCAGGCCAGACGCATGCTGTTGCCACAGCCCGGTGGGCCGAGCGGCATCCGGCAGGTGGCTTTTGTAGGGGAGGGCATGGCTACCGATGCCGTTACGCCTCCACCGGCCTTTGATCAGCACCAGGCACAGGTATGGGACCTGCTTACAAAGCCAGAGGCTTAAACCGCACTGATGTTGAGTAACAAAAACGGCTCTGTGGGATTGGCCAAAAAAGCCGTCTCAATAACTATTTATAAAGGATTAGAGTAAAAAACACAGCACCCGAACGAAACGCGATATGAAAGATAGACTCGACGATATTATACAAGGCCTGCAGCAAAAGTCGGCCACCAAGCAAGCTATTTACCGCAATACCTACCAGACCTTCACCCGCATGAAGGAAATTTCGCAGGAAATTGTAGACGAGCTGACCACCCGCATTACGACGCACAACGCCGACGTGATCATTGAGTACAAGGCCATCAGCGATCTGGAGTTTCAGATCAAGTTCTCAGGCGATCTGCTTGTTTTCGTGATGCACTCCAACATCATTACCTTTCCGGACGACTACGAGATCATGCGCAACGATTACGTGGAGGAGGACTTTCGCCGGCGCTTCTTTGGGCACATCATGGCCTACAACTTCATGGCCGACACCATTAAGTATAACCGCCTTGACGACCCGGGTTACCTTGTGGGCCGTATGCTCATCAACATCGACAACCACTTTGTGATAGAGGGTGTGAAGCAGATGGACCTGCCTTACGACCGCATCGCCCGCAACGTGATCAGCGACGACATGCTGCGCCTGATCGTGGAAAGTGCCATGATCGCGGCGGTAAACAACGACCTGATGGGGCAGGATGTATCCGATATTGAGCGCATTACTTACAAGCAGAAGCTCGAAAACTCTCAGCTGTCTAGGCCGCGCAAACTGGGCTTTATGATCAGCCACGAACTTACGCACTAGCCTTTCAGGTATAGCACAAGCGCATCCGGCCTGCGGCAGGTAATCTGTACCTGCCGCAGGCCGGATGTTGTTTAGGGCTAAGCAATGGCAGCAGCCAGGGCGCCCTGTGTGCGCAGCTTCTGAAGCGCGACCTCTATGGCTGGCAGACTCTGGAGCAGTTGCTCAAAACTTTGGATGCAGAAGTATTGGCTCTGGAATGTCTCCTTGATGTAAGGTGTATCGAGAATATGGCTCACGTCAAAGTCAAACTTCAGGCTTTCGTCGGAAACAGACAGGTTGCTCTCGCCCACAGACGAAAGAATGCCGGCTCCGTAGATCTGCGCCTTCTGGCCTGGCTTGCGAAAAAGACCGAACTCAATAGTATACCAGTAGATGCGCGTGAGGCGGTCGATGATGTCGGGCCGGTTGAGGTGCGAGAGGGCCATTTCGGAGAGGTTGGCCAGGAACTCGCAGTACAC
The DNA here is from genome assembly GCF_002846395.1 of Pontibacter ramchanderi. Taxonomy (GTDB): domain Bacteria; phylum Bacteroidota; class Bacteroidia; order Cytophagales; family Hymenobacteraceae; genus Pontibacter; species Pontibacter ramchanderi. The sequence continues at coordinate 1,566,873 of NZ_PJMU01000001.1, read as the reverse complement.
AGGTATGGTGAGCAGCGGTACATGGCCAAACACGTCATGAAACATGTCGGGTTCCTCGAGGTAGTCGAGTTGGTCCATGCGGCGCACCCACACGGTTGCCGGAAAACGTTTGCTGGCGATGAGTTGAAAGAACAGCGCATCGTCCACGATGCCGGGGGCGGCCACCACCTCAAACCCGGTCAGGGGCTTCAATTTTTGGTTAACCTCCCGGAAATCAGGTATGCGGTCGCGGCTGAAGCCTACTTTCTCCAGGCCTCCCAAAAACTCAGGTATGGCTTTGCCAGGTAGGTTGTGCAACTGGCGGTCGAAGAGGAGGGTCCATACCTGGTGGTTCTCGGGAGTATAGTTGCTGTAGTTTTGTGTCAGGTTCATGGCTGTCATATGGTTTGATTTTAATTTTTGGAATAGGTGTAAAATGAAAAAAGCAGAGCTTTCGCTCTGCTTCAGTTGTATCAGTTAAGGTATGCCGGTTGGGCTTTTCCTGTTTAAGTGCGGTATACGAGTCGCCTGATTGCCTGAGAGAGCGCGGTAGAGCAGCGGTAATAATAACCGTAGCAATAATAGGCGGCGCGATAGCAATCAGCGGAAACGGCATGCAGCAGCTCAGTGCCAAGTGGCAAAGGCAATGCGAGGGTCGCTATGGCTGCTGGTCTGTGCATTTTTATTTTGATGTGCGCAATGAAGCAATTATCAGGAGTAAACGCAAATTAATCTGCCAGGTTTTTCTGATTTGCAAGACAGCCGCCTGCCTTTTGCCTGAATCATGACAGAATTCGTATATCTAATAGTAGCACTTTAGGTGTTTTTATTTGTGTTAGGTATGGGCAAAGCGTATCTGAAGCGGTGGATGAAAGGTTGGCAGCAGGCAATGCTGGCCCTGGCTGTCGCGGCCCTGCTCAATTCCTGTGCCGCAACGGGAGCGGGTGGCGGTGCGGGCGGCCTGCGCTCCGAAAACGTGATCATCCTGGTGATAGACGGGGTGCGCTACTCCGAAACCTGGGGCGCTGTGCCGGGCCTTATCCCCAATATGTCGCAAAACCTGTTGCCGCAGGGCACCTTCTGCAACAACTTCCGGAACGAGGGCTATACCTATACCAACTCCGGCCACACCGCCATCACGACAGGTATCAACCAGCCCATCGACAACTACGGAACGGAGCTCCCGGCCAATCCTTCCTTTTTTCAGGTATGGCTCAGGCAGACGGGCAAGCCTGCCACCGCCGCCTGGATCGTGTCGAGCAAAGACAAGTTGGATATACTGGGCAACACGCTGCACCCTGACTGGCAAGGACAGGCGCTGCCCTCGCTCAACTGTGGCGTCAGCGGGCCAGGCAGCGGTTACCGAGCCGATTCGCTGACTCTGGTGGAAGTGCTCAAAGTGCTCCAGACCCACCGGCCTAACCTCATGCTGATCAACCTGATGGAGCCAGATGGGTACGCCCATGCCGGCAATTGGGAAAACTACCTGCGCGGCATCGCCCGTGGCGACCGCTACGCCCGGCAACTCTGGGACTTCCTGCAGAAAAACAGCCACTACCGTAAAAAAACGACTTTACTGATCACCACGGACCACGGTCGCCACCTGGACACGGTGGACGGCGGCTGGGTAGACCACGGAGATGACTGCGAGGGCTGCCGGCGCATCAGCCTGCTGGCGCTCGGACCTGATTTTAAGAGGGGCGGCTTTTTAGAGACCAAGTATACGCTAGTGGATATTTCGGCTACAGTAGCCCCGATGATGGGGATTTCTTTTCTGCAGTCGGAGGGCGTGCTGATGAAAGAGCTGTTCACGCGCCGCAGTTTGCGCAGATTACCCACAGGCACTGTGCCTGTTCCTTAGGGCTTATACCTGAGCAAACGGGCAGGTATAGGTTCCGTTTGATTTGATATGCTACGGGCGGCATCGTTTAATTTCCATTCTATGGCAGCTCCCCGAAAATCTAATGACTGGCGGTATGGGCTATACCTGGTAGTGTTGGCTGCTTTGCTATACCTGCCGCAGCAAGGTATGGCGCAGGTATACGCCACTCTACGTTCGGCGACCTCCGCACAGCTTCATAACCCGGCAGCTAAACCCCAAGACCTGTTTTCAGAAGACTCGCTGCTCAAGTTTACGCTTGTCGTGAATTACCAGCGGCTGCTCAAAGACCGGGGCGAAGAAAGGAATTACCACACAGCCACGCTCTCGTATGTGGACAGCGCAGGCACGGCCGTGCAAGTGCCGCTTCGGGTGATGGTGCGGGGCAATCGCCGGCGCGACGTAACGGTCTGTCGCTTTCCTCCGCTCATGCTCAACCTCATCCGGAAGGAGATGCCCAAGGGCACCGTTTTTGAAGGGCAGAACAAGCTGAAACTGGTGACGCACTGCATCGACGATGATTATGTGCTGCGGGAGTACCTCGTGTACAAGGTATACAACCTGCTGGCCGAGGAGAGTTTTCGGGTGCGTTTGTGCCAGGTAACGTATGCAGACAGCGTTGGTCGGCGGAAGGAGGAGGTGCGCTTCGCTTTTCTGATAGAGGATGACAAGAGCATGGCCAAACGCACCAACATGAAACTTATACCTGAAGAAAGACGCATTGCGATGGACTACCTGGATCAGAAAGCCATGGCACGGCTGGCGCTCTTTCAGTACATGATCGGCAACACCGACTGGTCGGTGCCCTACCGCCACAACATCGATCTATTGGCCCCTGACTCTCTCTCTGCACCCATTCCTGTTCCCTTCGACTTCGACTACGCAGGTATAGTGGGCACACCATACGCGGTTCCGCCTCCTGAACTGGGTTTGGCGTCGGTGAAGCAGCGCCTGTACCGGGCCTACAGCTTTCCGGAAAACGTACACAGGGAAACCGTTAACATATTCAACTCCTTCCGCACCCCGATTTATGCAGTGTACAGGCAATGCGAGCCCTTGAGTAAATCGGGCCTACGGCAATCGCTGAGCTACCTGGACGGTTTTTACGACATCATTAACCACCCGCGTAAGTTTGAGCGGGAGATTGTAAAGGTAGGCGAGCGCAACGAGAAGGCGTACGTCACGGTAAGGGGGCTGAAATAAAAACGCCGAAACAGCAAGCTGCTCCGGCGTTTTTAAGGTATAGCAAATATTAATTACATGATCTCCGAAAGCTCGAGCCAACGCATTTCCATCTCCTCCAGTTGCTCGTTCAGCTGCTCCAGTTCTTTGGCCCAGGCATTGAGTTGTTGGTGGTCGGTGGTGGTGCCGGCGTTCATGGTGTCTATCAGTTCAGACTTGCGGGCCTCCAGCTTTGGCATCTGCTTCTCCAGTTCCTCAAATTCCTTTTTCTCCTGATAGGTTGGTTTGCGCTTGCCTTCCGCCTTTTCCTGTTTCTTCTCCACTACAGGAGCGGCTGGTTTGGTCTCCTGAACAGTTTTTTCCTGCTCTTTCAGCCACTCGCGGTAGTCGGTGTAGTTGCCCGGGAAGTTGCGGATCTTGCCTTCACCCTCAAACACAAACAGGTGCTCTACCAGGCGGTCCATAAAATAGCGGTCGTGCGACACCATGAGCAGGCAACCCCCGAAGTTGAGCAAAAAGTCCTCGAGGATGTTCAGCGTGATGATGTCCAGGTCGTTAGTGGGCTCGTCGAGAATGAGGAAGTTGGGGTTCTTGATGAGCACGCGCAGCAGCTGTAGACGGCGCTTTTCGCCACCGCTCAGTTTGCTCACAAAGGTATACTGCTGCGGCGGCGCAAACTGAAAGTGCTGCAAAAACTGGCTGGCCGTGATCACTTCGCCGTTCGCCATCTCCACTACTTCGGCAATCTCTTTTACTATATCGATCACGCGCTGGTCTTCCTTGTACTCCAGTTCGTCCTGGGTGTAATAACCGAACACAGTGGTCTGGCCGGGGTCGATGGTGCCGCTGTCGGGCTGTAGCTTGCCGGTGAGCATGTTCAGGAAAGTAGACTTGCCCGCGCCGTTAGGGCCTACAATGCCGATGCGGTCTTTCTTCTTAAACACATAAGAGAAGTCGTCGACAATCTTTTTGCTCCCAAAAGACTTTGAGATATGATCCACTTCAATAATCTTACCGCCCTGGCGTGTCGTTTTAACAGATAGCTCCAGCTGAGGACCTGCCGTTTTCTTAGCGGCTTTCTCTTTCAGCTCCTCAAATGCATCTACTCTATACTTGGCTTTGGTGCCACGGGCCTTTGGCTGACGCCTGATCCAGTCGAGCTCCTTGCGCATCAGGTTGCGGGCCTTTTCGGTTTCGGCGGCTGCCATTTCCTCGCGCGAGGCTTTTTTCTCCACAAAGTAGCTGTAGTTGCCCTTGTAGGTATAGAGTTCGCCGTTGTCGAGTTCGGCTATCTCGTTGGCTACCTTATCCAGGAAGTATCGGTCGTGCGTCACCATCAGGATGGTCGTGTTCTGAGTCGAGAGGATGCCTTCGAGCCACTCAATAGTATCCAGGTCGAGGTGGTTGGTAGGCTCGTCGAGGATGAGCATGCTGGGCTCTTCGATAAGCACACGCGCCATGGCCACCCGCTTGCGCTGCCCGCCGGAGAGGTGCTTTATCTGCTGTTCCAGGTTGTGTATACCTAACTTGGAGAGGATCTGCTTCACTTTGATCTCAAAATCCCAGGCCTGCAGCTCGTCCATGCGCTCCATCAGGTGCTGCATTTTATCGGCACTGGTATCCGGGTGGGAGATAGCCACCTCGTACTCACGGATCACGTCGAGCACTTCGCCCTGTCCGCCAAAAATAGTCTGCTGCACGGTGAGCTCTTCATCAAACTCCGGGTTCTGACCCAGAAATCCGATGCTGACTTCTTTTCGCACACTCACGCTGCCACCGTCGGGCGGCAGTTTGCCAGCCAGCACATTAAGCAAAGTTGTTTTGCCGGAGCCATTCACACCGACAAGGGCCACGCGCTGCCCCTGACTGATGCCGAAGTTCAGGTTTTTGAAAAGCCAGCGATCGCCGAAGCTCTTCGAAATATTTTCTGCGGATAGGTAATTCATAAAGCAAATTTAGGCATTTCTACGCTATGGAGCAGGCAAAATAAAACAGGCTGACTTATTCAAGTCAGCCTGTTGCCTAAAGCATGGTGTGTGAGGCTTAGCGCATGGTTTCTTCGTGTGCTACGTTGGTTTTGTAGGCTCTGCTCGGTGTGCGGTGCGTGGTGAGCGCTGCCAGCATCGAGAAAACACCGAATATCAGGTGCGGTGTGAACACACGATCAGCAAAACCAAACAGCCAGGGCGATAGCGCCAAAATAACGCCAATGCCGAAGTCGAGCAGCAGGTGTGTCTGCATCGGGATCTTTCGCACCAGTCCCATTTCAAAGTCGGTGAAAACCGTTTGCAGCAGCACTATGGCGCCGATAACGACCGGTACCCATGTTTCGGCCCCGCCAGCGGCGAAGTCAAACAGCCAAGGCGATGCAATCAATAAAATACCATATAAGTAATCCAATATACCGTGGAATCGGGTTGGGATAAAACGCATCACTACCTCCTTTCTTATTGTTTCACAAGGTATAGTATACGCTCCGCGAAAGGGGGGGTTAAATATATAGTAGAAAAAAAGTGCAATTTATTGGTCTGTCATGACCAATGTGCGGGCCACATAGTCGTGCAAGGCCTGCTTGCGGCGTGTGGACAAAATGAGCAAAAAACCAAGCAGGAGCGGGACCGCTGAAATGAGGCGGGCAAAGTAGCGCGCGTTTGCCCGCAGGAACGATATGCGCTTGCCACGCAGGTCGGTCACTTTTAAGCCCAGGGTAGACTTGCCCACCGTGGCCTGCTTAGGAGAGGACTCAAGCAAGGTAAAATAAAGCCAGTGCAGCACCGGGAAATAGAGGCTGTAGAAGAAGAGTTGCAACACTGCCTCGAACTCTAGTAAACTGATGCCACCCTCCACAAACACTACCTGCTTCCAAGTGTTGAACTGGAGCGAATAATCAGCCATAGAGTAGATGATGATCGAATACCAGAACACAAGTATGGTCGTATCGATGAGGAAGGCCACGAAGCGACTGATAAAACTACCATACAGGGGGGCGCGTTTCACAATGGGTGAAGCGGTCGACATGATGAATGCAGAGTCTGAGATAGCGGTAGGCATAAGGGTTAGGCTTAGGGGTGGATAAACTGCTTTATCTGCTCTGTTGATAAAGCCAACGAGGAGTGGTTCACGGCTAATGCAGGTATACCTGGCAATCGCCTTTGTGTAAGGTACTTAAATGTAATCAATTAAATTTTATTGACAAAATATATTGTAAAAATAATATTTTTAAAAGATGCTTATCAGTACTTCGATTTGATTCATAACTCAATAATAAGATTGAAAAATCCAACGGAGGCCGCTTAATAAGTGAATGATCTTAAAAAGTGGGTGAACATCCGATTCTGCTGGTTTTAGCCTAACTTCGCAGCGTATGGAAGACAAGAGAAATACATACCCGATCGGGGTTTTCGACAGTGGCATAGGCGGATTGACGGTAGCCCAGGCAATTGTGAGGGAGCTACCGCAGGAACGGTTGGTATACTTTGGCGACACGGCCCACCTGCCCTACGGCGACAAGTCTACGGCTGCTATTCAGGCCTATGCCGTTAAAATTTGCGATTTGCTACTCCGGCAGCATTGCAAGGTCATTTTGATTGCCTGTAATTCGGCGTCGGCGGCTGCTTACGAACTGGTTAAGGAGTATGTGGGCAGCAAGGCCCGCGTGCTCAATGTGATAGACCCAGTGGTAGAGCACATCGGCAAAACCTATGCGGGCAAAACAATCGGACTGATTGGCACCAAGCAAACAGTCAACTCGAATGTATACCTCAAAAAAGTGGATGCGCTGGGCCTGGACATCACCCTGAAGTCGCATGCCACGCCACTGCTCGCCGCCATGATCGAAGAGGGTTTTTTCAACGATTCTATTTCTGAGAATGTGATCCACGCTTACCTGTCTGCCCCCGAACTGCAAGGTATAGAGGCCCTGATCCTGGGGTGTACGCATTACCCGCTTATCAAGAAACAGATCGAGAACTACTACCAGGGCAAAGTGGATGTGCTCGACACCAGCCAGCTTGTGGCAAAACATGTCCGGGGTTTTTTGGAAGCAAACGGCCTGGTATCGGATCAACTGCTCCGCGACCATGCTTTTTACGTTTCTGACTTTACCCGCTCTTTCGAGGAGAGCACCCGTATTTTCTTTAAACGCAAGGTGCACCTGGAGCATTATCCGTTGTGGGAGTAAGCAAGTTTAGGAAGCTAGAAAGGCAGAAATTTTGGAAGGTAGAAAGTTGAGTTAAACCGTAATATCATTTCCGGGCTGTGAAGAGCGGCATATCGAAGCGCTCTTTCTGACTTCTCAATCCGAGTGGAAACGGCAGGGGATTTTGAACCAAACAGTCACTCAGCCAGCAATCCTAAGCTCCACACTTCCGAAAATCCCGTAAAAAGAGTACTTTTATACAGCAACCGAGAAAGTCTTATGAAAAAGCGATATTTAACCATTGGTGACTTTAAGCGCAACGCCTTTATTGTGGCGGCTGCCGCTACGATGGGATTGACCAGCTGCGACTCCAACACACAGAAAAACGACGAATGGAACGCCGGCACCGAAGTGCCCGTGCCCGACGGTGTTGTGACGGAGCTGACAGAGGAGGCTCCTGACCAATGGAAAATAACAGACGAGCGCACCACGGCGCCGGGACAGAGCATGGCTATCCTGAAGTATAACGACGGCCGCGTGGACACGCTGCAGGGCCTGGCGCTGGAGAACCAGATGCGCGACCTCGCCAATAACCAGCAGCAGTACAACCAGGGTGGCTTCGGCTTGGGTAACGTGTTGTGGTGGAGCGCCATGGGCTACATGGCTGGGCGCATGATGTCTCCGCGGCCTGCTTACTATGCCAACCCGGGCGTGATGAACAACACCGCTGCCTGGCGCCAGAACGTGCAGACCTATCGCCAGCAGTCAACGGCGCCACGCACCGGCCGGAGCGGTTACTTCCGTGGGCGCAGCAGCGGTGCGGGAGCCTAAACCGACTCAAGACGGGCGCGATCATTGTATCCTGCAGGCATAGGCATCCAGGTATACGGCATCTTTCGGGTATAGCCTGCAGCATACCTGTTTTCGAAGGTATCGGGAGAAGCTGTTACGCTTGTGCCGGTACCTTCTTTCACGTTTCAATCTATTAGGTCAAAACATTTCATGTTAGAGAATCAGAAGACGAGCATTCAGATAAAACCCCATACCGGTGATGTGGAAAAGGCTGTGCGCGGGCTGGGCTGGGAGTGGTGCGTAGAGGATGGCTGCGCTAACTACGTGCCTGGCGAGGCTGTGGTCATTACCGAAGACGAAGCCGAGGAATTGCTTGATGCCGCCAGCTCGCTGTATGATATGATGGTGCAGTCCATACCCGCTGATCTGCCGGATGCATTCCTGAAAGTGCTGGGTATACCTGAGAACCTTTGGCAACTCGTGCGCCTGTCCTGGAACGACGACCGCCAGTTGCATTTGTACGGACGTTTCGACCTGGCCATGACACCGGATGGTCCCAAGATGTTGGAGTTTAACGCCGATACAGCCACTTCTATACCTGAAACGGCCGTAGTGCAGTGGGCAAGTCTGGCCGCGGCCGGCAAAAACAACGCGCTGCAATATTCCGGTCTGTACGAAGCTTTGGTAGAGCAGCTCAAGGTATGGCGCGAGCGCAACGAGGACCTGGCACCGGCCTTGCTGGTGACCTACATCGGGGCGAGCGCCGAGGACGAAGCCAATTGCTCCGTAATAGCGCAAGCCGCCAACGAAGCCGGATTTGAGTCGCACCTTTGCCCGATCGAGGAAGTGAGTTTTACCTCAGAAGGCGAGGAGAAGGGCGTATGGGCACAGGTAGAGCCAGATCAGTGGCGACACTTCCCATTCCTTTTCAAACTGTTGCCCTGGGAACAAATTGCCTGGGAAGAGCCCGAGCTGCTCCAGACCCTGACACTGCTTTCCCGTTCCCGCACCATCACGATTGCAAACCCCGCCTATACCTTGCTGTTTCAGAGCAAAGGCATGCTGGCCTGGCTTTGGAAAGCTTTCCCTTACCACCCGCTTTTGCTGGAAACAGACCTGGAGCCGCTCTCTGGTAAGTATATCAAAAAACCGTACTTTGGCCGCGAAGGGCAGAGCGTGGAGGTAGTAGACCGTGGGCGCGTAACGAAAGTGCAGGGGGAGTATGACCAGCAGCAACAGGTATACCAACGTTGGTGCGAACTACCCGAAGACAGCAGGGGCTACCAGTACCAGGCCGGTGTATTCTGGTCAGGCGAAGGCGCCGCCATCGGTTTCCGCCGCGAAAAAGGCATCATCACCAACCTGTCGCAGTTTGTGCCGCATCTGGTAGAAGGGTAGTGATAGCTATTAATAAGGATTTAAAACAGGTATAGCCATGTCAATAGACTCAGAAAAAGATCTGGAAGGTATAAAGAAGGTGAGTGAGGCCGTTGCGCTGACGCTAAAACAAATGCGCGAGCATGCCCGGGCAGGTATGACAACAAAAGAACTGGACGAATTCGGCAGTAACATCCTGCAGTCTTTCGGTGCGCAATCGGCTCCCAAGATCACGTACGATTTTCCTGGCTATACCTGTATCAGTATCAACAATGAGGCCGCTCACGGCATACCCTCAGACAAAACCCTGCTGCAAGACGGCGACCTGGTGAACATTGACGTGTCTGCAGAACTTGATGGTTACTACGCCGATAACGGCGGGTCCTTTATTCTGGGAGAAGACATCCATGGCCTGAGCAAGCTTGTGGATACCTCTGCCGTGGCGCTGCACAAAGCGCTAAAGGAAATAAAAGGCGGGAGGAAGATCGCAGAAATCGGCCGCATTATTGAGACAGAAGCGAAAAAGAATGGCTTTAAGGTGATCAAGAATCTTGTTGGCCACGGCGTGGGGCGCAGTTTGCACGAAGAACCGCACGAGATTCCCTGTTTCTATGACAAGCATGAAACCCGCCGCTTCCGGAAAAATACTGTGGTGGCTGTCGAAACCTTCATTTCAACTAAAGGCAGCTACGTGCACGAGAAAGGCGACGGCTGGACGCTATTGGCCGATGCAGGTGCTTACGTAGCACAGCACGAGCACACCATCCTGATAACCGACGGCGAGCCGATCATCCTGACGTCCGCCAATGGTATTTAAACAGGCGGTATACTTGCTACAGTAGCACATTAAAAACTACCTTTGCCCGTTCATAAACCCCAATTCGCTATGCTGGCTTTTGCGCTGACACTTTTACTCTTGCTGGGCATCGTGATTGTGCTTGCCTATGCAGAGCGCAAGGTGGCGGCCTTTATGCAGGACCGCATGGGGCCAACCGAGGCCGGGCCCTATGGTTCGCTGCAATCGGTGCTGGATGTGGTGAAGCTGTTGCAGAAAGAGGACATTGTGCCGGCCGCCGCCGACAAGAAGCTATTTAAGTTGGCGCCCATCCTGATCTTTGCGGCTGTTTTCGCCGGCTTTGCCGTGATACCCTTCACCCCGGATCTGATACCGGCAGGTATAGGCATTGGTGTTTTTTACCTGCTGGCTATTATTTCACTGGATGTGGTGGGCTTGCTGATGGCGGGCTGGGGCTCCAATAACAAATATGCCATGCTCGGCGCCATGCGCTCGGTTGCCCAGATCGTTTCCTATGAAATACCGGCAGGTCTGGCTATTCTCTCAGTTGTTATGGTCTGCCAGTCGCTTGATTTTCAGGAGATCAGCTACCAGCAAGGTATCCTGCTCAATCGTTTTCCGGGTCTTGAGTTTGAAACGAACTGGCTCTTTGGCATCGAGGCCCTGGGTATAAACACAACGAACATAGGCGGCATCACGACCTGGAATATTTTCCGGGCGCCGATTTTGCTGGTAGCCTTTGTCATCTACTTCATTGCATCGCTGGCCGAGAGCAACCGTGCGCCGTTTGATATACCTGAAGCGGAGTCGGAGCTGGTGGCGGGTTTTCATGTGGAGTACTCAGGTTTCCGGTTTGCCATTTTGTTTCTGGCTGAGTATAGCATGATGGTGCTGGTAAGCCTGGTGGCCGTTATCCTCTTTTTGGGAAGCTGGAATACGCCACTGCCGAACCTGACCGCGCTCAAATTCGCCAACTGGACGACCGGCACGGTAGGGGAGCTGTCAGGTATACTGTGGGGTGGTTTCTGGCTGCTGAGCAAAACCTTTGTGTTGCTTTTTCTGCAGCTGCAGATCCGCTGGACCTACCCCCGCCTACGTGTAGACCAACTCATGCATCTGTGCTGGAAAGTGCTTACACCTATTGCATTGGGCATTGTACTGCTGGCAGGAATCTGGCGGTTGTTGATGGTATAAGTTCAGGAGTTGGAGAGTTTAGGAGTTTAAGAGTAAGGAAGAATAGAGTTTTAAAATTGGGACGCTAATGCCCCATAGGGCAAATCAAATGGGCTTCCGGCTTATTCTTGCATAGTTAACATGGAAAGATCGTCAGTAACACATAAAACCGGTTTTTGGGAAGTAACCAAGTCGCTGCTGAGCGGCTTGCGACTGACCTGGCGGCATTTCCGGAATGCGGACAAACGCCGTGCGCCTGTGCCGGTTATGGACGCAGACTACTTTAAGCAGCCCGAAGGACTGGTAACGCTAACGTACCCATATGAGGCTATACCTGTTCCGGAGAACGGCCGCTACCGCCTGCACAACGAAATCGACGATTGCATTGTGTGTGACCTCTGTGCCAAGATCTGCCCGGTGAATTGCATTACCATTGAGTCGGTGAAAGCAACCGAGGAGATCGGGATGACCTCGGATGGTACCAAGAAGCGTCTGTACGCCCCCATATTTGACATCGACATGGCCAAGTGCTGCTTTTGCGGCCTTTGCACCACTGTATGTCCCACCGACTGCCTCACCATGACTCCCGTATACGATTTTGCTGAAGTGGATATTAAGAATATGATTTACCACTTCACGGACCTTACACCGGAGCAGGCAGAGGAAAAGAAGCAGTTACTTGCCAAGCAGCAGGAGGAAATGGCAGCCGCCAAAGCAGCTGCCCTGGCTGCAAGAAAGCAACAGTAAATAAATTGTTATATTGTTGAATTGATACATGGCTAAAAAGGTAGCCGCTAAACAGGCCTTTGTTGCCACTTCACATTTGGCCTAATTAGCCTAAACAAACAAGCGACTGATCAGGAAATGCTTTTTTATATCTTCGCAGCTATAGCTATACTTTCGGGAGCCTACATGGTGTTGACCCGCAACCTACTGTACGCAGGTTTTTCGCTGCTGCTCACCCTGCTTAGTGTGGCCGCCATTTATGTGCTGCTCTTCGCTGATTTTGTAGCCGTTACGCAGCTGATGGTTTATGTAGGGGGTGTGTTGGTGCTCATTTTGTTTGGCATCATGCTCAGCAGTCGCGTGCACGATAAGTCCGTGATGTCAGAAAATACGAATGTAGGTTGGGGCATTACCATTTCGCTGCTCACCCTCATTGGCTTGAGTTATACTATCTGGCGGGCAGGCTTCAGTTCACTGCCTTGGATTCAGCAGGCCGGTACCGATGTGCTGTCTGGACAAAAAAGCACCGTGCAACTAATAGGTATCAAACTGATGACCGACTTTGTACTGCCTTTCGAGGTGGCGTCGCTGCTGCTACTTATTGCGCTCATGGGAGCCGCCTACATCGCTACTGCTAAACAGAAGGTATAATATGATCACACAAATTCCTCTGGAACACATACTGCTACTAAGCGCTGCGCTGTTCGCCATCGGCGTGCTGGCGGTTATTTCCAAGCGTCATGCCGTAATGGTACTGATGGGTATAGAGCTGATTTTCAATGCCGCCAACCTCAATCTTGTCGCCTTTAGCCGCCACGATCCGCAATTGATGCAAGGGCAGCTGTTCTCGCTCTTCGTTATCCTGGTTGCCGCTGCCGAGGCAGCCGTGGCCCTCGCCATAGTGCTTCGGGTATACCAGCACTTCAAAACAGCTAATCTGAATCAGGTAGCGAGTAAGGAGGGGTAGTAATAGCAAATTTTATGCATCACTGTTGGCATTTAATTTTAGTTTAGCCCTATTAATTCTTTTATTAAAACAACTCCATTGTAAAATAACTCAGAAATAAATTGGAGGACGAGCAAAGGGGGAAGTGTGTCAACATATTCTAAGATGCTCCAGCTATAAGATGGAACACCAATAATCAGACAAATAAGTACAAGAAACGCCTTAGAATTGCTTAAGTAGTTATCTAATTGTATGTTAATATAGGTTGTTACAGCTACAAGTTGGCTTGGCAAAGTTTTCGATAATATGTTCTCTGGTATTATCAACAAGATAGCAAACGTGGATGAAGTCCATAAGAATATCCATCGTCCATAATCCCATCCAAGAATAAATAATGGAGTTACGGCAGTAAGCTGTAAAAAAAGCACACTTGATAAGTGCCTAATATTTATATTTCCTTTAGGTATATATCTATATACTTTGAAATTAAAATGATTGATCTTTATAAAGATAAAGTAAATCGAGATGATAATTAATACCCAGGCAAATGGTGCATAAATTTGAAACTCGAAATTCTTTAATGTAACAAAGAAATAACTGAGCCCTTTTTCTAAGCTCCAGGATATTCCATCTATTGCTGCTGGTGTCGATGCAGAAGCTTCTTGAATTGGAAAGTTAATAGTACGCCATGACTCCCAAATGTTGTTTGCTATACTAGGTGTTCCCTTGAAATAAATCACAAGTAAGAACGTAGATATAGCTGGCAATAATTGTATAAATGTGATTAAGATGTTTCTGAAAATGTAACGGGATTTATCTAAGTTACTCTTACTATATAATAATAATGCCAAAAATGGTAGGGCGAAAAAGGCAATCGATTCATGTATTAAAATGCCAATAATGAGGGCAATATTTAAAAATATAACGAAACGCTTTCCTTTTTTTGTGGCTAAGTACAGGATAAGAATAAAAAATAGAATTTCAATGATATCTTTCCTTACCCAAAAGTCATTTATAATGGGATTTCCGAGAAAGAAAACGAAAGGCAGGAGGAATAAAGTGTATTCTCGTTTAATAAAGCCACTTATATAAAAATAGATTAATGCAAGGTATGAAATAAGACATATCGAAATTATAATATAATAAGGACTGAGTTTGATGAAAGGTGTTATACGATACAGTACCTCTCCTAATAACCCTCTTCTTACAAATCCACCTTGATAATTGATTAAAAGTTCTGTGATGTGCCAGCTTTCTTTTTCGTATCCATTCCAGATGCCCTCTACCAATCTATACACTAAAATTATTACAAAGAGGAAATATAATGCAGTGAGAAGTCGTGTTTTTTTCATTGATCGAAAAATTGTTGGCTAATTAAGTTGATATCTTCTAACCACGCTTCTAACAAATTTTCTTCTAAAGCATTAAATACACCAAGTTCAATTAGCGCGGCGTAACAGATCCTCATATTATCAGGAATATTGACAGCTCCGTCCTTAAGATGTAAATTTTTTAATCTATTTAGAATGGCGTCATTGCTGATATATCCACTGATTTCATCTTTAAAATCAGTCATCAAATTATGAGTATTTCGCTCTTGCCTTACAGTACAGTTATGAAACAAAATAGGCCATCCGCATGTCCAAGCGATTCTTTGTGCTATAAATGAGCGCCAGATATCTGTCATCCTGAAGCTACAGTGTGAAGGCAAGTAAAGCAAAGGAAATGCTTCCTTGAACCAAGTTGTATTCTGGCTATTAAAAGGACAGAATGAATTGTTGCCCAATGCTACACTAGGCGATAAATTAAAATAGACTGGCAGTGGCATGGTGAGCCTGTAGATAGCATCAACATCAGGGTTTTCATCAGCCAATCCTTGCTGTATGGGACTTTTTACGAGTTTAAAATTCCTTAAAGAAGGAAGAGTTTTATGAAGATGCTCCAAAGCAAAGCCTCGTGGCCAAATGTTAATCTCGGTAAAATACCTGTATACATTTGTCCAGCCAGTATTTTCCAACAAGTAAGCTTCTGTCTCATCGGTCCGCTCATCCCAAAATGTAGCAAGAGGGATATTATCATCATCGGTCTCAACTATAATCTCAGCTCCTCTAGATATAGCCAGTAGATACCCTAAATTTTTTCGTGAATAGTGTCCTGTAGGTAGATTTTGAGCTAGGGCAAATGGTAATATTGCCTGCTCTTTTAATGAGTAAAACTCACAGCCCTCTAACTTAAAGGAGGCAGGGCTAGCTGAATCACCAATTAGTATAACAGGTACCTGATGACTTACAGCTCTTGCCGCTATCTTTTTTAAAATAGAATGGTGTTCATCAGCAATTGATGTGATGACAATAAAGGTTTTACGCATGCGGATTTTTAAACCTCCAGTGTTAATGCTAAGATAAGTGCTTTATTACAATGAAATTGATTTAAAAAGAATCCTCTTGCGAAAATAGTATAGTAATACATGCAAAGCATTCTTAACGGCCTTTTTTGATACCCTTGGCGATGGTGACCTATAATGAATAGGTACTTCAATATATCTTGTCTTACGTAGTAGGTAGCGAAGCTCAGTTTGGTAAAAATGTGCTTTTGATAATAATTTGTAAGTTAAAAATCTTTCCACAACCTCAAGTCTGAAGCCTTGGTATCCCGAAGTCATATCCTTAAGTTTTGTGCCTAGTAACAAATTTGTGAGGAGCGTACCGCCTTTAGATAATACCGTCCTTTTCAAATTAGTATCTAGGATAGCTCCCCCTTTAGTAAATCGGCTTCCGAATGTACAATCATAGCCCTGAACTAGTGGATTCAGTAGATGTCGTAAAGACTTCGGATCATGAGATAGACCTGCATCCATTTCAATTATATACTCATGTTTAGCAGTAGCAGCATTTCTATAGCCAATTAAATAGGCATCAACGACATTTTTTGATTCCGGTGCCCAGACTGCTACAAACCTATTGTCTTGCATTGCAAGATCTTGGCATAAATGCAAAGTTCGATCTTTAGATGCATTATCCACTATAAGATATACCCTGCCAGATTGCATCTCATTTAATACTACTGTTAATGCGTTTACGAAGGGACTGAAGTCCTTTTCCTCGTTTGCCATTGGGGTTATGACTGCGAAATCATGTTTCATTGCTGCCAACTGTGGTAGATAGTATGTGCACCATATTTGCATTGCGAAGTTATGGCAATATATGCTTGCAGATGCATTTGATAAGAAAGTCTTTTAACTGTAAGTCTTAAAAATATTATAAATACCGCTAAGTACTTGAACTTTTTGATCTTAACTCCTGGTTTATCAAAAAAATCTGTTACAAAAAGCATTACTTCAGTATTTCAAAAAATTACTTTTAGCCAAAATGAAAAAGTTTTTAGCCAAGACAAGAGATACAAAATTGTATCTTTTGTTGGTGATGTGCACATGGATTTTTACCTCGCATGCACAATCTGTGGAGATGGGGCGGCTTGTTACGACCTATACCCAGGATTTCAACACCTTGCCGGCAACAGGAACAACTGCTGAGTTAGGTAAGGATGCGTTTATACCTGACGGTTGAGTGGTTCATCGGTCAAAAGCTGGGAACACTATCAATATCAATAACGGCTCATCCAATACGGGTGGACTTTACAGTTATGGACACACAAATTCGCCAGATAGAGCATTAGGTGGTATAACTGCAGATACACCAGGTGAGTTTACATATAACCTGTTGCTGCACAATACTTCTGGCAAAACAATCACAGCGCTTGACATTGCCTTCGCTGCCGAGCAGTGGCGAGCTGGGAGTATAAATACAGATGTGCAGCGTCTGCTATTCACTTATGCCATTGCTGAATACCCATCCTCTTTCAATCTGACAGTAAAACTCAGCACCCCAGGCTGGACCACAGTCCCATCCCTTCAATTTAATAGTCCAGTCATCAAAAGAAAAGCAGGCCATGTTGACGGCAATGCTGCTGAAAATCGCAAAGAGTTCACTTATACCTTGCCCAAAGCTATACCTAATGGGTACTATGTAATGCTTCGCTGGTACGACCCCGATGAACTTGAACAAGACCACGGACTTGCCATTGACGATGTGAAGGTCGCTTGGCATATTGAACCCGATTTTGTGCCGCTGCCAGTGGAACTGACTAAATTTACGGTCCGTCCGGTAGCCAAAGCTGTTGAGTTGAACTGGACAACAGCCTCTGAGCATGAAAGCAAGCATTTTGAAATTGAGCGCAGTGCCGACGCAAAGAGCTTTACCAAAATCGGAGTTGTAAACGCGCGTGGCACTACGAGTCTGACAACCAATTATACCTTTCAAGACCGCGAACCGCTGATCGGCACGTCGTATTATCGATTGAAGCAAGTGGACGAAGATCTGTCCTATACCTATTATCAAATAGTGGCTGTTACGAACCAGCAAGCCAAGTCTGCCATGGCATACCCGACCCTGGCTCAACAGGAGCTAAGAGTAGAATTACCACTTGCTCACTTAACCTACGATGCCGCTGTGTATGACAAAATGGGGCGAGTGGTGCTGCGCCAAAGCCTGAAAGGATACACGCATGCTTTAGATGTAAGTCTACTAGGTCATGGAAACTATACCTTGGTCCTATCTGACGGGGTAGGGGAGAAGCAGACGTTACGATTCCTGAAGAGATAAGCTTTAATTACAAGAACCTATAATAGGTCTAAATGCAGAAGAGCCAGTTATTTCTAACTGGCTCTTCTGCTCTGTATAAGCTGCTGTCTTTGTTAAACGGAGAAACTGTCGCCGCAACCGCAGGTGCGGGAGGCGTTCGGGTTATTGAAGAAGAAGCCCTTTCCGTTTAAGCCGTCCGAAAAGTCGAGTTCGGTACCGGCTAGGTATAGGAAGCTCTTCATATCTACTACCACTTTCACGCCTTTGTCTTCAAACTCTTGGTCCATCGGCTTCACCTCATCGTCAAAGTCGAGGTTGTAGGAGAGACCAGAGCAACCGCCCCCGGCTACAGATGCGCGCAGGCGAAACGTATCGTCGAGCTGCGCGTCTTGCTTCAGCTTCAATACTTTCTCTTTTGCTTTATCTGATACTGTTATCATAACAATTCTTTTTTAAGACACCGGATTCAGCACCACACTGAATACAGTAATCGTGTTCATGTCTCGACCAAAGTATAGCTTGTCGAGCGCCTCGTACATGTTACGGGCACGGAAGTAAGAAGTGTTCAACTCCTTGTCTCCGCGAGCCATCCACTGTACCGTGTAAGGGCTCTCCTTTTCCTTGTAACTCTGCACATAGTCCCACATTTTACGGAGCGCGTCCACTTTGTCATACCCTATTTCTGTGTGAAACAGGAACGACTGCAAGTGACGTGGATTTACCGTAATCAGGTCCAGACGCACTTTGTTATCCATCGGTCTGAATTCGAAAAGCAGACTGTCACCGCTTAAGCCTAAGTGGTTCTCAATCTGCTTTTGAATGCGGGCACTTTCTACGTGCACCTCAGTCGTTGACTCCATGCGCGAGTCTGTTTCTTAGTGGTGAGACTTAGGCATTTCCAGTGCTGGAAGGCCGTTCTTTACTCTGTAGTCGTTGATGGCAGACTTAATCGCGTCTTCCGCCAGTACAGAGCAGTGGATTTTCACAGGCGGCAATGCCAGTTCTTCCACAATGTCCATGTTGTCTATGGCAAGGGCCTCGTCAACAGACTTGCCTTTCAGCCACTCAGTAGCCAAAGAAGAAGAAGCGATAGCAGAACCACAGCCGAAGGTCTTGAACTTCGCATCGGTGATGATCTGGTTTTCGTCTACTTCAATCTGGAGGCGCATTACGTCACCGCACTCAGGCGCACCTACAAGGCCAGTACCCACGTTGTTCTTCGCTTTATCAAGCGTACCAACGTTGCGTGGGTTGTTATAATGGTCAATTACTTTATCTGAATAAGCCATGGCTTTATGATTAATTAAGAATTACGAATTAAGAATTATGAATTGAATTAGGAGTGAAGATTTAAGTCGTTCTTAATTCCTCATTCCTAATTCTTAATTGATTAATGTTCTGCCCACTCAATTGAGTTCAGATCGATGCCTTCTTTGAACATCTCCCACAGTGGCGACATCTCACGCAGTTTGGCAACAGCCTCTTTCACGTGCGAGATGGCGTAGTCAACTTCTTCGTCTGTAGTGAAGCGGCTCAGGCCGAAACGCAGCGAAGAGTGTGCCAGGTCGTCACTTAATCCTAACGCTTTTAGTACGTAAGATGGTTCTAAAGAGGCTGATGTACAGGCAGAACCAGAAGAAACGGCGATATCTTTCACGCCCATCATCAGGCCTTCACCTTCTACATACTTAAAGGAGATGTTAGTAACGTGCGGCAAACGGTGCTCACGCGAACCATTCACGTAAGACTCCTCGATTGTCAGCAACTCACGCTCCAGACGGTCACGCATCGCTGAAAGACGGGCAGTGTCTTTTTCCATGTCCTGTTTGGCAATTTCGCAAGCCTTACCAAGGCCAACGATACCTGGCACGTTCAGCGTGCCGGAACGCATGCCGCGCTCATGTCCGCCACCGTCCATCTGGGCCGTAACTTTCACACGCGGGTTTTTGCGGCGTACGTAAAGTGCACCGACACCTTTCGGGCCGTACATTTTGTGACCAGAGAACGCCATTAGGTCGATGCCATCAGCTTCTACATCCACAGGAATTTTACCAACTGCCTGCGTAGCATCTGTAAAGAACAGCACGCCGTGCTTTTTAGCGATTTTAGAAATTTCGCGGATCGGCTGAATCACACCCACTTCGTTGTTACCATACATAATCGAGATCAGGATGGTCTTGTCGGTAATGGCTTCTTCCAGTTGCTTCAGGTCGATCAGACCTTCCGCGTTCACTGGCAGGTACGTTACCTTGCCACCGATTTTCTCGATGTGCTTGCAAGTATCCAGTACTGCTTTGTGCTCGGTGGTAGCCGTAATGATGTGGTTACCTTTAGAGGCGTACATCTCAAACACACCTTTGATGGCCAGGTTGTCAGACTCCGTGGCACCCGATGTGAAGATGATTTCTTTTGGTGAACAGTTGATAAGTGAGGCGATTTGCTCACGTGCATAGTCAACAGCCTCCTCAGCATGCCAGCCAAAAGCGTGGTTACGGGAAGCGGCGTTACCAAACTTACCAGTGAAGTATGGCATCATGGCCTCCAGCACACGCGGGTCCAGCGGTGTAGTGGCGTTGTTGTCTAAGTATATCGGAAATGTTAGCATATCACTATTTTTTATCTCTTTTTATCCTGTCTGATTAACAGTTGTGAGAAATTATTAGTTTTGAATTCCCTGCAAAATTAACAAAAAAAGGTTACTTAGACTAATTACAAATACAAAATGGTAAACGTAGAACATATAGGTATAGCAGTTAAAAATTTTGGTGAGGCGAATGCCCTTTATTTTAAGCTGCTGGGCGTGGAGCCTTACAAAACCGAGTTTGTGGAGTCAGAGGCAGTAAACACCTCTTTCTTTAAGGTAGGAGGTACTAAGATAGAGCTTCTGGAAGGCACAACCCCTGACAGCGCCATCAGTAAGTTTATCGAGAAGCGCGGAGAGGGGATACACCACATTGCCTTCGAGGTAGAAGATATTCTGGCCGAAATGGAGCGACTCAAAAGCGAAGGCTTTACGCTTCTCAACGAAACGCCCAAGAAAGGCGCCGACAATAAGCTAGTGTGCTTCGTGCACCCAAAAAGTGCCAACGGCGTGCTGGTAGAACTGACGCAGGAGATGAAGTAAATTGTTGATTGTTTATTGCTGGTTGTTTTCCCCAAATATTGTGGAGCAATCGTAAGGAGAGAATCAACAATTGACAATTAACAATTAACAATGAAGATATGAACCAATTGGTGAAACAGGTACAGGCGGCGGAAGAGGAATTGCTGGTTGGCAACGTGATTCTATACCCGACCGATACGGTATGGGGCATCGGCTGCGATGCTGAGAATGCGGAGGCCGTGAAGAAGATCTACAAGATCAAGGAGCGGGAGGAGTCGAAGTCGATGATCGTATTGATGAGCAATGTGGAAATGCTTCGCCGCTATATCGAGTCTGTTCCGGAAGATTTCGAGAAGCTGGTCGAATCGCAGGAGCGCCCAACGACCTTTGTGCTGTCGGGTGCGCAAAACTTGCCCAAGGAACTGATTGCCGAAGATGGCAGCATCGGTATACGCATTGCCAATGACGAATTCTGCCATCGCCTGATGCAACAGATTGGTCGCCCACTGGTATCTACCTCGGCTAACGTGAGCGGCGAACCTTCCCCACGTACCTTCGCGGAAATATCTGACACTATAAAAGAGCGTGTGGATTACGTGGTGCAGTGGCGGCAGGAAGAAGAGGTGGAATCGCGGCCGTCCTGCATTATCAGGATTGATGAAAAGGGCAAGCAGACGATAATCCGGGAATAAGGCCAGGTATAGCATCCGCTATTCCTGATGTTTGGAGCCTGGTGTCTAAATTTTGCCAATGCTCTGAATTTATCTCTTTACTTTTGTGCCTCGGGTATGCGCATGAGCACTCCCCGAGGTTTTGATTTTTCTGAATGGATACAATAAGATTACCAGAGCACCCCATATTCGATACTGTGGCCGCTGCTGCCGCTGAGGTAGGTGTAGACGCCTACGTGATTGGGGGCTTTGTACGTGATTTGGTGCTGAAAAGGCCCTCCAAAGATATAGATGTAGTGTGCGTGGGCAATGGCATTGAGCTGGCTGAGCGGGTATCGCAGAAGTTGCCGCACAAACCAAAGGTGTCGGTTTTCAAACATTTCGGTACGGCCATGCTCCGCTCCGGCGAGTGGGAAGTAGAGTTTGTAGGCGCCCGCAAAGAGTCTTACCAGGAGCATTCCCGCAAACCTGAAGTGGAGACCGGTACGCTGGAAGATGACCTCAAACGCCGCGACTTTACTATCAATGCCCTTGGTATAAGCCTGAACGAGGGCACTTACGGACAACTGATCGACCGCTTCGATGGCCTGAAGGACATGAAGCGCAAGCTCATCCGCACGCCGCTCGAGCCAGGCATCACGTTCTCAGATGACCCGCTGCGCATGATGCGCGCCATCCGATTCGCCTCCCAACTCAATTTCGACATAGACCCGGAGACCTTTGATGCCATCATCGACAACAAGGAGCGCATCAAGATTGTGTCGCAGGAGCGGATCACCGACGAACTGAACAAGATCGTGCTGTCGCCGGTGCCTTCCTATGGCTTTAAGTTGTTATTTGCCTCCGGGCTGTTGCAGCTCATCTTCCCCAAAATGGCGGAACTGCAGGGGGTGGAGACCATCAAAGGCAATTCGCACAAGGACAACTTCTACCATACCCTGCAGGTACTCGACAATGTGGCGGAAGTGTCGGATGACCTGTGGTTGCGCTGGTCTGCCATCATGCACGACATTGCCAAGCCCGATACAAAGCGCTACCACGAAAAAGTAGGCTGGACCTTTCACGGACACGAAGAGCGCGGCGCCCGTATGGTGCCCAAGCTGTTCAAAGACCTGAAACTGCCGCTGAACGAGCACATGAAGTTCGTGCAGAAGCTTGTGCGCCTGCACCTGAGGCCGATTGCGCTGGTTAAAGACACCGTGACCGACTCCGCCATCCGCAGACTCCTGTTTGAGACGGGGGATGACATAGACGCGTTGATGAAACTGTGCCGCGCCGACATCACTTCCAAAAACGACAATAAGGTAAAGCGCTATCTGCAGAATTTCGATAAGGTGGAGAAGCGACTGATTGAGGTAGAGGAGAGCGACAAACTGCGCAACTTCCAGCCGGTGATTACAGGTGAGATCATCATGGCAACCTTCGACCTGAAGCCATCTAAAACAGTGGGAGTACTGAAAGAGGCCCTGACAGAGGCCATCTTGGAAGGAACCGTTAAAAACGAGTTTGACGAAGCCTTCGCCTTCCTCCTAAAAAAAGGGGAAGAACTGGGGCTTCGCCAGATAAACTCACCAAACAACTAAACAAACAGATCGCTCAGGTATAGCACCTGCAATGGGGTATATAGTTTTATTTTGTACTAAGAGGCAGGTATAAAAGGTATAGAAAAGGGATAAGCCAAATGGCCTATCCCTTTTTGTTGTAAAGCTTCTACATGCGCGACACTTTGCTGGCTCCCCCAACATCCGTGATCACGTTGCTCGGATTGCCCTTGTAGCGCACTTTGCTGGCACCTGCAGCGTCGGCCCGTAGGGTGTTGGTGGCGTGTACATCGGCAGAGCATGCGCCTGCAGCTTCAATTTCCACCGTGTTGGCAATCAGTCTGGAGGCGTCCAACTTGCTGGCACCTGCAATGTCCATGTCCACATCATCGGCACGACCAGTGAAAGTGCTTTTGGAGGCACCCGCTATATCGGCTTTCAGTCTATTCACATTCACATCTACAAAGGCCTGCGTGGCACCCATTAGGGCAAGGTTGAGGCTGTTGGTTTTGATGTGTCCGATGTCCGCTTTGATCGCCCCGTTCAGGTCAAGGCTACGCAGCTCGGGTACCACAATCTGAATCAGTACAGTCTTCTGTCTGTCGAACAATTTGATGGTGCGGTCCTCGTGCTCAATTACCAGTTCGTCGCCTCTCTTGCGGATTTCCAGTTTTTTCAGGTCGTCGGCGTCGCCGCTGGCTGTGATGCTGTATTTGCTGCCCTGCGTGATCTGCACATGGTAGGCCCCGTTCACCGTAACGGCGTCGAAGTCACTGAAGTCGTAAGTCTGCTTGTTCGAGCTATACTCTGCTTCGTTCATCAGCACACTTCCACCGGCCCCCATCGTTGCAGCGGCATTGTAAGTGAAATCACTGTCGGCTACATCGAGCGTGTCGGAGGCGCAGGTGATGCAGCTGAGCAGGTTGCCTTTTACCTGCCACAGGTTGCGCAGGGTTTTCTCACGGCTATACTCTTCTTCGAAAGCGCTGCTTGGCACCATGCGCAGGAAGTTATTGGTCAGGCGCAGTTGCTTGTCCTGCGGTATCATCAGTGTTACGTCGATGCGCTGACTGCGGTAGGCGGCTCCTTGAGCAAATTCAAAGCTGTCGTCGAAACGGAGCGTTGAGTCGGTCTGCACCACACGGTAGGTTACCATGCGGGCATTTTGCTGCGCTTCGGCCTCCGTCTTACCCTTGGCCTGCAGGCGCTGCTGTACTTCTACATTCGAGCCGCTGTGGCTTTGCAAATCAAAATAGATACGGTTTTCATAAGCCGAGTTCGTGTTATACCCATCCAGCGTAATGGTCGGGTACGGACCTACCGGGAATGACTGGGAGGTTACGACCTCGCCGGAGCGACGGAAGTTTTCGGCGTGCGCCGCGATAAAGGCGATCATGGTGAACAAGCTGATCAGCCAGATACCGAACAAAGACCAGCCTACCAACGGGCGCATAAAGAAGCGCTTTGCCAAGAGGCCAATGGCCAGCAGGATCAGGAACAGAATCGGGATGAGGCCTACAAAAAAACCTGCCACCAGTCCGAGCCGGGGAAAGCCCTCCAGGAGCACGGAGGCCGGAAATTCACCCATCATGAACGTCGAGTCAGCATCCACTATACCTAGCGTCACAAACAGGGAGGTGAAAAGTGCCACTGTCAGGCTAAGTGAGATAACCAGCAGAATTATACCTGCAGCTACTCTTATGAGTGTGATCAGGACGGCAAGTATGGGGCCTAAACCACGGCCAAGCCAGTTGATCACCTGCGAGATGATGCGAAAAGGCAGCAGCAGTACTTTGGCAGCCGTGCTTTCTTCACCGTTCTGGTCCTTCATGTTTAGGTTTTCCTTGAGCGAGTGCTCAATACTGGCCAGCGTAACGGGGTTGCCCTGCATTTGCATACGCTCGGTTAGGCTGGCCGCCTCCGGGACCGCTACCCAGAGGATGATGTAAGCCAGTATACCAAAGCCGCCCGCAAAGATCAGGGCTAGGAACAGGATACGGATAACGGCCACATCCACTCCGAAATACTTGGCGATACCACTTGCCACGCCAGCCAGTTTTTTGTCGTCCGGGTCGCGGAAGAGTTTCTTCACTGTGATCTCAGGCAAGGTATAGTTCACTGGCAACGCAATCCAGAGGATGATGTAGAGGATCAGGCCGAAGGAACCAGAAATACCTTCTGTTATCGGCGTGCCGATCACCAGGAACACGAAGATCAGTCGAATCCAGACTGGGTCCACATTGAGGTAGTTGGCTATACCTGCCGAAACACCGCTTACCACTTTGCGGCTCACGTCGCGGTAGAGGCGCCTTGGGCGGGCTGCAGTAGCGGCTGCTGCGGCAGTTCCTGCCTCGGCATACCCTGGCTCTGTAGCACCGGCGGTGTAGGCTTGCCTGCCATGCGGCATCTCCTCATCCATTGGCTCCAAAATCTCGAAGTCGGTCACGTTGCCCATCTGTGCGATAAGTGCCTGCACATCTTCTTGCGTTATAACTTGCTTGCTTGGGGAAAGGCGCGTTGAAAAGATCTCCGCGATACGGGCCTCAATGTCTGCCACGATCTCCTCGTGCCCTTCGTAGCTCGAGAAATAGTGGCGGATAGAGGAAAGATAGCGGCTAAGTTGCTCATACCCATCCTCCTCAATGTGGAAGATGATGCCTTGCAGGTTGACGTTTATGTTCTTTTTCATAATTGCTGCGCTTTCTTGTTTTGGATGATGAATTCGGTGGAAGCTACCAGTTCGCCCCATGTTTCCCGGAGTTGGTCCAGAAATGTGCGCCCGGTCTCGGTAAGCGTGTAATACTTGCGGGGTGGCCCTGAGGTAGATTCGACCCAACTATAGTCGAGAAGCCCCGCGTTCTTGAGGCGAGTAAGCAGTGGGTAGAGTGTACCCTCCACTACTATCATCTTGGCAGCTGTCAGCTCCTCCAACATATCGGATGCATATACCTCACCACGAGCGATAATCTCCAGGATGCAGAATTCCAGAATTCCCTTCCGCATCTGCACTTGTGTGTTTTCTACTTTCATGATGATTCCGTTTAATGTTGAAGCAAAGTTATTAAAAGGTACTATGTAAAACAAGGTACTGTTTAAAAATAATTACGAAACTTTTTTCAAAGGGTTTATGGGGCAGCTATTTGTGGATAAAAATGATTATTTTTGGATGCAAAAAAATGTCTCAAGAAGTCAACTAATTCGGTTTTTGAAGTGTTAGGAGGCAAATTGACACAACCGGAAAGCGGTAAATTTTTTTTAGCCGAGCGGATATTTTTTTTAAAAGCACCTCTGAAGTGACAGTATACCTGTGCCTATGAACAGATTTACCCTTTCTATATTAATTGCCGTGCTGTGTTTTGTGAGTGGGGCTGTGCAGGCGCAGGTGTCCACCCCCAAGTACAGCAACGAGTTCTTGAACATCGGTGTGGGAGCCCGGGCGCTTGGCATGGGCAATGTGCAGGTAGCCATTGCCGACGATGCTACGGCTGGTTTCTGGAATCCGGCAGGCCTGGTGCAGCTGCAGAACAAGTATAACATCGCCCTGATGCACTCAGAGCTTTTCGCGGGTATTGCCAAGAATGACTTCGGCAGCTTTGCCATGCCCATCGACTCGAGCAGTGCGCTGGCCGTCTCCGTCATCCGCCTCGGCGTGGACGACATCGTGGACACCCGCCGACTGCAGAACGAGTACGGCTACATTCAGTACGACAGTATCCGTTTCTTTTCCGTGGCCGACTACGCCATGCTCCTTTCCTATGCCCGTAAAAGCAATTTGATTCAGGGCTTGACGCTCGGTGTGAACGCCAAGATTATATACCGCAATGTGGGGGAATTTGCCAATGCCTGGGGATTTGGGTTTGATGCAGGCGCCCAATTACGACGCGGCACCTGGCAGTTTGGAGTGATGGCCAAAGACGTGACCACCACCTTCACCGCTTGGACGCATAATGTGGAGGCGCTCGAAGAAACTTACCAGCAAACAGGAAACGACCTGCCCGAAAGCACTGCCGAACTGACACTGCCCCGTCTGGTGCTGGGCACAGCCAAGAATTTCACGTTCTCCGATAAAATAACAGGTATACTGGCCGCTGATGTAGATTTTACGTTCGATGGCAGACGCAATGTGCTTCTCAAGTCCGACTTCGCCTCTGTGGACCCGCACATAGGTATGGAGCTGGCTTATGCCCAGACCGTGTTTGTGCGCGGAGGTCTTAACAACTACCAGCAATTCCAGAATTTTGACGGAGGCATGTCCTCCAAGGTACAGCCCAACTTTGGTGTTGGCTTCCAGAACAACGGGCTGAACATCGACCTGGCCATGTCACGCATCAACGGTCGCGACGGTAACACTGCCAATGCGGCGGGGCTTTACTCCATTATCATCTCCTTAGGTTATTCTTTTAATTAAAGACATGCGGTTTCAAGTTTTACAGCCGATGAAAATAAACAGACTCTTTCTTCAGTTTTTACTTATAAGCGTGTTGACACTCGGCCTGCAGGCATCGGTGCAAGCCCAATCGCCGACGCCCTACGGAAATGAGTGGATTGACTATAATAAAACCTACTATAAGCTCAAGGTAGTAAACACAGGCCTCCATCGCCTCAGCCACGGCTTCCTGGATAGCCTCGGCCTTGCCGGAACCAACCCGCAGCACTTTCAGCTTTTCAGAAGAGGCAAAGAGGTTGCCATTCACGTAGCCGGCGAAGCCGACGGTCGCCTGGACAGGGAAGACTTCATCGAGTTCTACGGCGAGCGCAACGACGGTCGACTGGACCAGGACCTATATAAGAACCCGGCACATCAGCCGCATCAGCTTTACAGTTTATACACAGATACTGCCGCTTACTTCCTGACGGTGAATCCTGCCGGAGGAAAGCGGATGCAGGAGGTAAATCCCTCGCCAGCAGGGAAGACGCCGGAACCATATGTGCTGCGGAAGGTGACGCAATATTTTGTGGATCGGTATTATGATGGAAAGATCTATGGGACGACTAAATCACAGCTCTCTTGGATAGATACTGGAGAGGGTTTTACAGCTACTGGTAGTGCGAGTGCGAAGAACTATAATCTAGCTTCTGTAACTGGCGTAGTCCCTACAGGACCCAAACCACTTGTTAAGTTTAATTTAATTGGTGTAAGTGCTGCGACTCAAACGGGTTTGATAAATGTTATGCCAGCTGTGGGGGGAGCAAGAGAAGTATCATCTTTTATGTTTGGAGCATTTGGGCATCAGCATGTAAAAAGTCATATTGAATTTTCTGATATTCTAGCTGACGGAAGAGTTACTTTTCGAGTTGTTCCTAATGCTGTACAGAAGAGTAATGTTAGTATGTCAAATATAGAATTAACCTTTCCTCAGAAGACTGAACTGACCACTAACTCTGTACTATTTTACACGGATTCAACTCGTGCAGCTAATCCATATTATGAAGTAGGTTTGGCTCCTGTAGCAACATTTGCTTATGATGTGTCAGACTCATATAGTCCTGTACGTATAGAAGGAAGGGTAAGTGGAAATGGTAAAGGGTTTGTAATTCCGACAAGATCTGGTGCATCAAGTAAAGTGTTGGTTGCCAATTCAGCTAAAGCATTAAAGCCTACCGGTAAAACTGAACATATACGCTTTCGCCGTATAGTTCCCAGTAGTCATAATTACATTATTTTGACAAACAAGCGCCTCATGAAGGTAGCCGCAGGTACTCAACGGCCTGCTCCTCTTGAGTATGCATCATATCGTGCCTCCTCAGTGGGTGGTGGTTATGATACTCTATTAGTATATATGGACCAAGTCGTAGACCAATTTCATTATGGTGAGTTCTCATCTAATGCTATCCGGAAGTTTATGACCTATTTGCAAACATCTGATCGTTCAAAATACTTATTCATTATAGGAAAGGGGATGAAGTATGCTCATGCAGACTATCGTTCGATTCAAGATGCCCATTGGACAGGCGCACATAACAGATATAGCTTCTACCACATTGACGGAAGACATCCAAAAGTACATGAAATGGATTTGGTTCCAACTGGTATGTTACCAGCATCCGATGTCTTTTTTACTTCAGATTTTAGAAACAACCGCTTTGAGCCTAAAGTGCCAACAGGGCGCTTACCAGCTACCTCAGCCGAAAATATCATTGCATACTTAAATAAAGTTAAAGAACATGAAGCATTGCCCGAGGGCTTAGCTTGGCGTAAAAATATTCTACAATTAGGGGGAGGATCTGGTAGTACTCAGATAAACCAATTTAAACGATGGCTTAACGAGCATAAAGTTGTTGCAGAGGGCCCCTTGTTTGGAGGAAATGTAATAGAGAAATATAGGTTTGACTCTAGTCAGCCTACAGCTTATGTTAATGTATCAGAGGAGGTTAATGCTGGTCTTTCCTTGATTACCTTTTATGGGCATAGCTCCGTGGATGTTTCCGATATTGAAATTGGGTTTGCGTCTGCAAATTTGAATGGGTATAGGAATAAGGGTAAATATCCCGCAATACTAATGAATGGTTGCTACAGTGGAGATGCCTTCTTTTATAGAAGTGTTTCTTTTGGCGAAGATTGGCTAATCACACCTGATAGAGGGGCTATTTCTTTCATGGCACAGTCGTACATCGGTGGTGATGAACCTTTAAATAGATTCTCTAAGGAATTTTATCATTTAGCATTCACAGATAATAACTACTATGGACATACTATAGGGGATATACATAAAGAAACAATAAGGAGATACAGTAACAGTATAACCAGCTTCAATAACGAAGAGTACATAACGACAATGACTCAGATGGTGTTGCAGGGTGATCCAGCTGTCAAGCTTTATGCACCTAGCAAACCTGATTATGCTTACTACAATAATAATTACTCATTGAAAGAACTTTCAGGTGCTGCACCAACTGCTGTATCTAAGAATTATGTTCTCCGTGTCAATGTAATTAACCTTGGTAAAGCAATTAGTGACTCTTTAAGTGTTAGTATAAAGAGAATACTACCTAGTGGGAAGGAGCTAACACCTGTTTTACAAAAAGTAAAGCCCATTTATAATAGAGAGCAAATCGAAATAGTTCTTCCAAATACTGACTCTACAGGTATAGGAATTAATAAATTCGAAATTATTTTGGACGCGACAAGTCAATTCGATGAACTAAATGAGGATAACAATTCTTTAATTATACGCCATTTCTTACCCAGCTCTGGGATATCTTTACTAGCTCCTATGGAATTTTCCATAGTGAACAGTCAATCAGTAGATCTTTTTGTTCAATCAACTCAACTTAGAGCGGAACCTAAAGGAGTATACTTTGAGCTAGATACTATCTCTACTTTTACATCAGCTATAAAGAAAACATATTCAACTCAGGCAGGTGTTGTGCCTACATGGAAAGTTGATCTGCCCATTCAAAATTTGGATAATGATAGCACCGTATTCTTTTGGCGGGCAAGGTTTGACAGTTTTGAGGCAGAGGAAGACACCGTGTGGGTAATGAGTTCATTTAGATATGTGAAGGATAATGCAGGTGGTTGGTCTCAAAGTCATCCAGACCAGATTATAAAATCTGATTTGGATAAAATTGAGGTGGATGATCGGGGGAAGCTAAATTTTGGAGTTATCTCTAGAAATATAGAAATAAGAGCTGTAGGCGGTGATCGAAGATTCGATACTACGCCTTATGGTATTTATATAGATGGTATATCTGAGGTTGATAATTCCTGTGGAAATTTTAAAGGCTCAAGTGCGCCAAGAATGTATTTTTATGTACTTGATAATAAAACTTTAGAACTCACTACAGTTCCTGGATTCGCTCCTTGTAGATGGATGAGTAATAATACCTACGACTTTGGAAACTTAGACAATGCTACAGTTAGAGCAACGATGCAGCGGTTTATGGAGGCTATACCAACTGGACAACACGTCGTCGTAATGGGTATAAATAGAGTTCCATTTGATCAATTCTCACCTGAATTAAAGGCCGCATTTAGGAGTCTCGGTTCCGAATTGATAGACAATATAAGTACAGGATATCCTTTTGCAATGGTTAGTCAAAAAGGGGCAGCCACTGGAACAGCTAATGAAGTGTCTGCAGATCTCGGTAGTAATATAGCCCCTACCTCGCAAGAAGTGATGTTAGTAACTAAGTTGCAAACATATAACACCCAAGGCTCTATTACCTCCACCCTCATAGGTCCGGCCTTAAGCTGGGGCAGCTTACACCACAACATTGAGCGCTACAAGGCAGGAAACGATAGTTACAAGTTGAAATTATTCGGTATTGGTGCTGATGGTGCTAGAGAGTTGCTCAACGACAACATTCCTGCAAAAGCTTTTGACCTGAGTCAGGTAGATGCGGCTAAATACCCGCATCTGCAACTGCAAGCGGAGTTATCTGATACGGAAGACCGATCGGCACCACAGCTAAGGCAATGGATGGTGTATTACCAGGCCACGCCAGAAGGCGTAATAAGGCCAGACTTAGTAGAGGTCAACGATGAGATTATTGAGCAACAAGCCAACCGTGGGAGGGTAACCATGCCAATGGCTTTCCAAAATGTGACGCCTTACGCCTTTAAGGATTCTATTACAGTCGAAGTGACTTTAACGGGGGAAGGGATAGAACCCCGTGTGTCACGGTTTAAGATTGAGGCGCTGGGAGGTAACAAAACAGCAACCTTTAATTATACAATGTCGACGGCAGACTTAGATGGTAATTACAGATTGCTCATGTATGTGAACCCACAGCTGCAGCCTGAGCAGCAGTACCAGAACAATATTTATGAAGTGAATTTTGGGGTGAAATCGAAGCTGCACCCGATCATGGATGTTGCTTTTGATGGGGTGCATATTATGGATGGTGAATTGGTTTCGCCGAGCCCACTCATTAGCATCACAATGAAGGATGAGAACAAGCATGTTTTTCTGGAGAATGCTGATGCGATGGAAGTTTACCTTGAGGGTACAAATATCCAAGGGCAATATGATGTGAAGAAAGAGGCTAAAGCGAGTGAACTTCGGGTGAGCCCAGCCGACGAGAAGAACGATTTCCGTTTCGAGTATAAACCTGAGAGATTAGAGACGGGAACCTACACTCTAACTGTTCGGGGGCGAGATGCTTCAGGAAAGAGTGCAGGTAGTGACTACAAAATTAATTTTGAGGTCGACAACGAATCGAAAATCACAAATTTCTACCCGTACCCGAACCCATTCTCTACGAAAACACAATTTATTTTTACCTTAACAGGAGGTGTGATTCCGAGCGATTTCAAGATCCAGATCATGACTGTGACGGGAAAGATTGTTAAAGAAATCATGCGGGAGGAGATCGGTCCGATTCGTATTGGTAACAATAAAACGGAGTATGCCTGGGACGGCACCGATATGTATGGCGACAAGCTGGCTAATGGTGTATACCTGTACCGTGTCGTGATGCCAAAAGATGCTGAGGAAATGAAGCACATCTGGAAGAAAGGCGACAAAGGCTTTGTGAATGGTTATGGTAAGGTCTACATCCTGCGATAAGTAGAACACCTGAATTCCACCTAATTAAAAAAGGAGCGCCCAACGGCGCTCCTTTTTTTGCGGCTATACCTTGCGGCTATACCTTGCGGCTATACCTTGCGGCTATACCTTGCGGCTATACCTTGCGGCTATACCTTGCGGCTATACCTTGCGGCTATACCTTGCGGCTATACCTTGCGGCTATACCTTGCGGCTATACCTTGCGGCGTAGCTCCTTAAAGGTATAGGGGTACTTGTTCTTCTCATCAGGCTCGTGGCTTTCTGCGCTCAACTCCTGCCATTCCTCTTCCTTCAACTCCGGGAAGAAAGTATCTCCATTAAAGGCATGATGGACTTCAGTCAGGTATAGCATATCTACCATAGGTAAGGCCTGCTTGTAAATCTCAGCACCGCCTACAATACTTACTTGTTCACTGTCCAACTCTTTGCCTTTTGCAATTGCCTCCTCTACCGAGTTCACTACAATGCAGCCCTCTGCCTTATAATCTTCCTGTCGCGTCACGATGATGGTAGTGCGGCCGGGGAGAGGCTTGCCAATGGATTCAAACGTCTTGCGGCCCATGATCATGGGATGCCCCATGGTCTTTTGCTTGAAGTGGCGCAGGTCGGCGGGTAGGTGCCAGATCAGCTGGTTGTCCTTCCCGATAACGTTATTCTCAGCAATGGCGACGACGATGGCGATCATAGGTTAATGTGCTAATTTTTGAATGTGCTAATGTACTCGCTGGCGAATGTGCCTTTCGGTAAGCATAAAGTCAGACACGTTCACCTTACCTGTATCATTATACCTGCTATACCTGAATTTCCCTTCGCTATACCTCAAACTTATACCCTCTGAGCAAGTCCTGCACCGGCATGCGCTTTTTGCCCTCCATCTGCAAGTCCAAAATAGCCAGAGCTCCCTCGGCAGTCTGTACGTGCAGGTAGGTTTTGTTGTCGGTTTTGAGCTTACCTGGTGCTACCGTATATGCAGTGTTCTCCAGCACTTCCGTCTTGAAGATTTTAAATGTCTTGCCATCAAATCGCGTCCAGGCTGCGGGGTAGGGGGAGAGACCTCTTATAAAATCGCGTACCTGACGAGCGGGCAGGTTCCAGTTGATCTCGCAGGTTTCTTTGAAGATCTTCGGAGCATGCTTCGTCTCGGCAGATGTTTGCTGTGGCTGTGGCTGCACTTCACCTCGTTCGATGGCCTGCACGGTGCGCACGGCAAGTTCGGCGCCTTTGTGTTTCAACTTCTCATACATACTGCCAAAATCGTCTTCGTCCAGAATCGGCACACGGTCCTGGAAAATCAGGTCGCCTGTGTCGATTTCGTGTTTCAGGAAGAAAGAGGTAACGCCAGTCTCTTGCTCACCATTGATGATGGCCCAATTGATAGGAGCGGCGCCCCGGTATTGCGGCAACAAGGAAGCGTGTATGTTGAAAGAGCCCAACTCCGGCATGGCCCACACCACCTCCGGCAGCATACGGAAGGCTACGATAATCTGCAGGTTGGCCTGGTAGCTGCGCAGCTCTTCCAGAAAAGCCTCGGACTTCAGGTTGGTTGGTTGCAGCACAGGTATACCTTGCGACACGGCGTATTCCTTCACCGGCGACTGCTGTACCTTCTGACCACGACCCGCTGGTTTGTCAGGAGCGGTGATCACAGCTACCACATTATACTTATTTTCAACGAGTGCTTGTAGGGTAGGCACGGCAAAGTCGGGCGTACCCATAAACACGATTCGCAGTTCGGGCATAGTTCTATTCAAAATCAGGGTATAGCAAGTAGTTCTTGCGGAGCACTTTATAATCCGACAGCTCTGGCTCCCAGCTGGCTTTAATCTCAGCTTCTGTTTTGCCTGCTATCACTTGCTTGCGCAACTCAGAAGTGCCTGCTAGTTTCTCGAAGAAATTGTTGAAGAATTTCTCTTTGTTCGACGAGTTGTTGTACATCTCCAGCAGGTACTTGAGCGTGAACGGCTGCGCATGCGATGCGTCAGTCAGATCCATACCATAGCATTTCACACCTTTGTGGGGTGGGTCAGTGGCACCTGGCATGCTCACAGGAGTAAACGAATAATCTTTCTTCTGGTAGAACGGTGAGCCGATTACCTGAAACGGAGTCGGTGTGCCGCGGCCTACGCTCACGTTCGTGCCTTCAAAGAAGCAGATCGAAGGATATAGCGCGATAGACTGCGTGTTCGGCAGGTTCGGGGAAGGACGCACTGGCAGTTCATAGGCCATCGTGTGGTCGTAGTTGTCCATTTTAATCACGGTCAGGTCGCAGCTTCTCTCGCCTTCCAGCCATTTCTCGCCGTTGATCATCTCGGCCAGTTCGCCTACTGTGAGGCCGTGCACGATCGGAATCGGGTGCATGCCCACAAAGGACTTGTGCGCCATGTCCAGCACAGGGCCGTCAACATAGTGGCCGTTCGGGTTCGGGCGGTCCAGTACAAGCATCTTCTTGCCGTTCTCGGCGCAGGCCTCCATGGCATAGTGCATGGTGCTGATGTAGGTATAGAAGCGCGTGCCCACATCCTGGATATCGAATACCAGCACGTCGAGGTTCTTCATCTGATCCTTCGATGGTTTCTTGTTGCTACCGTAGAGCGAGATAATCGGTAAGCCCGTCTTGGTGTCTTTCGCGTCTTTGATGTGCGCACCAGCGTCGGCTTCGCCACGGAAACCGTGCTCAGGGGCAAAAATAGTCGTCACTTGCACGCCACGGCTGATCAGGGTGTCTACCAGGTGCGTCTTGCCAATTACGGAGGTCTGGTTCACGACCATGCCGACCCGCTTGCCTTCCAGTTGCTTCAGGTAACGGTCCATTTGCTCAGCGCCCAGCACGAGTGGTTTAGCCGCAGGCGTTTCTGGAGCAGTGGCGGTTTCAGTTACGGGTGTGTTCTGCTCCGAGGTAGTGGCAGGGTTTTGCTTCGGCGAACAGCTGTTGAGGCCAAGCACCAAGGCACCGAGGATTAAGATGGGTTGTATCATGCGTGTTGGGTAAGTGTATGTGTGTGTTTAGGTGGCAAAAACGAATTTAAGCGGTACGAAGTCAAAATTCATACCTATATTTAAGGCAGTTTAGACGCAAGCGAGTGAACGTATCCAAATTCATATCTGATAAGATTTCCGAAGTACAGGCTGGTTCTTTCACCACGTCTGTGACAAAAATAGCAATTATAAGCATAGCTGCAGGCATTGCCATCATGATTGTGTCGTTTGCGATTCTGGAAGGCTTCCGTGACGAGATACGAAACAAGATTTTCAGCTTCGGGGCACACCTGCAAATCAGCAAGTACGACACCAACAATTCCTTCGAAGGCGCTCCCATCAGCACGGCCACAGGTATAAACAGCACCGAAGAAATAGCAGGTATACAGCACATTCAGTCCTTCGCCCGCAAAACAGCCATTATCAAGACCGACGACGAGGTGCTGGGTGTGGTGATGAAAGGAGTGGACAAAGACTACGACCTGAGCGCCATGAAACAGAACCTGGACGAGGGCAGCGTGGTGACTTTTTCGGACACGGCTTCATCCAAAGACGTGATGCTTAGCCGTAAAATCGCCAATAAGCTGCGGCTGAAGGTGGGCGACGAGGCTATTTTCTACTTCATCCAAAACCCACCGCGCGCCCGAAAGCTGAAGGTGGTGGGGGTGTTTAACACAGGCCTCGAGGAGTTTGACGAGGTGTTTGTGATCGGCGATTTGCAACTTGTTCGGGAGCTCAACAACTGGCCCGATACCCTGGTGGGCGGCGTAGAGATTTTGCTCAAGGACTTCAACCAGATTGACCAGGTAGCCGACCAAGTGTTCGATCAGATGAACTACGACCTGCAGCTCGAGAAAATAACCGATCGCCACGCCCAGCTCTTTGACTGGCTGCAGCTGTTGCGCAAGAACGTGGTCATCTTTCTGGTGCTGATCATTTTCGTGGCGACTTTCAACATGGTGTCCACAGTGTTCATCATGATTATCGAACGCATCAGCATGATCGGCGTGCTTAAAGCCATCGGCGCCACCGACGCCCAAATCCGGAAAATCTTCTACTTCCGTGGCCTCAGCCTGACGCTGAAAGGGATGCTGTGGGGCAACGTCATCGGTCTGGGCTTCTGCGCCATCCAGTACTACTTCCAGGTCATCCCGCTCGACCCTGAAAACTACTACATGGACACCGTGCCCATCAGTTGGAACTTCGGCATCATCATCGCCCTCAACGTGATTACCCTTGTGATGACCATGCTTGCTATTCTGATACCAGCCGCCATGGTCGCCCGCATTAAGCCGGTAAGGGCGATTAAGTTTGATTAACAAAAACGGCAGCTCAGGTATGGGCTGCCGTTTCCATTTTCATTAATAATCTCTAAGCTATACCTGAGCCGCTGCTTTCGGAGCCGGCCCACTGGCACCACCTACCATTTCTCTGCGTGGCACAGGCATTTGTATACCTTGTTCTTCAAAGGCTGATTTAGCGCGCTCGTTCATGTCCCAGAAGAAGGCCCAGTAGTTCTCTTTGTTCACCCATACCCGCACGCTCAGGGTCAGGGAGTGCTCGGCAAAGTCTGTCACCACAATGACAGGCGCCGGATCGGGTAGCACACGCTCGTCGGCATGCATCAGGTCCTGCAAAATCTGGCGCACTTTGCCAATGTCGTTGTTCACGGATACGGCAAATTTCAGCTCCACGCGGCGGGTTTTCTCGATCGTAAAGTTCACCACCACGCTGTTGGCTAAAGGGCCGTTTGGTATAAAGATCGTTTTGTTATCCGGTGTTTTCAGCACCGTGTTGAAGATGTTGATCATGTCCACGGTGCCGGACTGTCCCTGCGCTTCGATGAAGTCGCCCACACGGAAAGGCTTGATAGTGAGGATGAGCACCCCGCCCGCAAAGTTGGAGAGACTACCCTGCAAAGCCAGACCGATGGCCAGACCCGCTGAACCCAGTATGGCAATGAACGAGGTCATCTCAACGCCCAGCTGCGCGATAACAATGATGATCAACAGGATGCGCAGCACAACAGCAAATACGCTTTTCAGGAAAGGTCGCAGCGAAATGTCCACATCCTTCTTCACCATCAGGTTAAAAATAACGCGGTTGAGCCAGTTGATAACCCAAAGTCCGACCAAAAGTGTAATAATGGCAGCTACCAGGCGCATGCCGTAGACCATCACAAAATTGGTGATGTTGGCGCTGTAAGTGTCAAAATCAAAGAGGTTTAGCATATTTCTCGTTGAGGGTGAAAACAAAAACTCTGGTACTTATGCAGAGGTACCAGAGTTCAAATTTGATCAATTTCTATAGCAAAGGCAAAACTAAGCCAAGTGGCGGCAGTTCAGGATCAGGTTGGGATCCGGGCAGAGTGCTTCGTACACAGCTTGTTCCGAGAGCCGCGCTACGCCTGGGTAGTCACCCACTTTTCCGTCCATCGCGCACATCACCTGAAAGTGCAGGTGTGGCGGCCAGTCGCCGTTCTCAGGGTAAGGACCCACTTCGGCAATCTTGTCGCCTTTGCGGACCTCTTTGCCGACCGACAGCCCATCGAGACAGCCTCTGTTCAGATGCCCGTACAAGGTATAGAACGTTACTCCCTCGAGTTCGTGTTCCAGGATGATCGTAGGGCCATAGTCGCCAAAGTTGGCATTATCGGCAAAGCTGTGCACCCGGCCGTCGAGCGGGGCGAGCACGGCCGTGCCCGCAGGTAGCCACACGTCTATACCCAGGTGCAGGTCGCGGCTCTCCTCGGCCACGTCGAAGTGCTGGCTGCGACGGTAGATGAAGCGGTTCTCCATGTAGCCGCCCACGCCGATGGTGGCGTTCCGTTCCTGCAGCATCTGGTTCACGGCGTCGTTGAAGGTGTCGGTGTTGCGCAGGTCAGTTTGCTGCAGCAGCTCGTTGGCTGCCGTAAAATCAAGACGGCACACGTGCTCGCCATTCAGGTCCGCATCAAGTACGGGCCCGAAGGCAACAGTGTGCCGTCCTAGAATTTCGCTAAGTTTCTTTTCGGTGTTCAGCATGTATAGGTAAGGCGGGGAATGTGCCGCCACGCAAGTATAAGAAGAATTATGCGAGTTCTTCTACATACTTGGAGAGCGTCTTCAGGCTCTTGGTCTTGCCAAAAAGCTCTTCGGACTTCTTGCTGTACGCCTGCGCAGCTTCCTGCAGCGTGTCGAAGGTGCCGAGGTTGATGCGTTGCTTGTTATGGTGAATGATAGCACGGTACTTCTGTGCTTCTTTGTGCACGCCGCGTACGCCCAACTTGTTTTCTGTTTTGGATGTGTTGCGCACAATCTTGCAGAGCGGAGCCCATTCCAGGTTTTCGAGGCGGCAGTCGAGCTTGTTGCCGTTCTTGAAATGCACGTAAAGCTTGATGTTGCTTTCGGGCTTCTCGATCAGCTGCTCGCCGATCATTTTATGCAGGTAGATGGTTTCGTTGCGGTACTTGCCATTTTTAAGCGGCCAGTTTTTCTGAAAGAAAGCATACCCGTTGGAGTGGATGCGCAGGTGCTTCAGAAAATCAATTTGCTGCAAATAGGCGTTGTTTTGAATATACTCGTAGGTGCGGTCGTCCACCATTACGGTTTTTTCACAGTTTTTGAGAGTTAGTTTGTAGAGCATTGGTGTTTTCAGTAATTGTATGGTAAAGAACGGAACGTGGGGTTGGTTATTACCCGACTACAGCACTTGTATGTACTATGTTACAAATGTGCAGTTTTTTTTTCATTCCGCGTTCCTTCTGTTAATGATTTGGTTATAATACGTGATTGGTGAAATCGGTTTTAAAATTTCCCCGAAATTTTCACTCAACACCCCAGATTGTCGTAACTTTCAGTTCGAAACCATGTTTCCCCCTAAAAGACTAGTAATAATACGATATGAGTAACCCCTATTTCATGCTGAAGGTAGTGGAGATAACCCGCGAAACCTCAGATGCGATTACGATACACTTAGAACATCCCGATAAAAAACCGATTCCATTCAAGGCAGGTCAATTCCTGACACTTATCCTCCCGATCGAGGGAAAGAAAGTCCGCCGCTCTTACTCACTCTGCTGCGCTCCGAACGAGGGCAGTCGTCTGTCAGTAACTGTTAAACGTGTAGAAGGCGGTCTGGTTTCTAATTATTTGCTTGATAATCTGCAGGTTGGGCAGGAAATAGAAGTAATGGAGCCAATTGGTAACTTCAACCTCGTGCCGGAGGCCGATAAGAGCCGCCACATCATCCTTTTTGGGGCAGGCAGCGGCATTACACCGCTCATGTCTATGCTCCGGGCAGTGCTACGGGAAGAGCCCAACACAAAAGTGACTTTGCTCTACGGCAATCGCGACGAAGACTCTGTAATCTTTAAGCAACAACTGCAGGAACTGCAGTCTGCCAACCCCGAGCGCCTGCACGTAGAGTACATCTACAGCCAGCCCAAGCAAGCCTGCGACTACCGCGGACGCATGAACCAGAGCATGGTTTTGAAGATATTGGAGCGCCGCCAACTGGCCAAGCCGGGCGAGGCCCTCTACTACATGTGCGGTCCGGAGGGGATGATGGAGGAGGTGCGCAAGGCCCTGAACGTACTGCATGTGCCTGCCGATCGTATCTTCCGCGAGAGCTTTGTAAGCAACAAACTGGTAGAGCAGCAGGAACAGGAGCATCACGGCGATGTCTCATCATCTGATGACGATGGTGAGATTACGACCCAGACCGTTACCATAATTTACGAAGGTGCCGAGTACAGTGTGGTGGTAGAGCCGGACCAGACTATACTGGAAGCAGCGCTCGACCAAGACGTGGATCTGCCATACTCTTGTCAGGCTGGCCTTTGTACTGCCTGCCGCGGTAAGTGCCTGAGCGGGAAAGTGCACCTGGATGAGCGCGAAGGACTTTCTGATGCTGAGCTGGACGAAGGCTACGTGCTCAATTGCGTGGGTCATCCTTTAACATCCAACGTAGTCATCGAAATAGGATAGGAGATATCTGTTGTAACTTCAGTTTTGCTGCACTATATTTTAGATATATAGTGCAGCTTTTTTTTGTACTTTCAGAAGAAGTGCCTATATTACCTTTTCTTTACACAACCTCCTATGAGTAAAACAGAAGCTATGATACAAGTACCCGAACGAAAGAAACGGGTTTACCTGTCCGAAGACTTTAAAATAGATAATTGGGAAACCATACAGCCATATTTTGAAGAACTGAAAAGCCGCCCTATCCATTCGGTGGATGAACTGGAAAAGTGGATGAAGGATCGCAGCGAGCTCGAGAGCGTGCTCTCCGAAGACCTTGGTTGGCGCTACATCCGCATGACCTGCGATACCCAGAACGAAGATATAACGAAGGCTTTCCAGTATTTCGTATCAGAGATAGAACCCCAGATCGCCCCATTCGACCACGAGCTCAACCTAAAGCTCATGCATTCGCCTTATGTGAGCGGCCTCGACAAAGACAAGTACCGCATTTACCTGCGCGGAGTAGAGCGAGCCCTGGAAATTTTTCGGGAAGAGAACATTCCACTCAACACCGAGATCAGCACCAAACAACAACAATACGCCGCCATAACAGGGGCTATGACCGTTACGCTGGACGGCGAGGAAATGACCTTGCAACGCGCCGCCGACCGCCTGAAGCGCAACGAGCGCGAAGTGCGTGAGGAGGCCTGGCGTGCCATACAGGAGCGCCGCATCCAGGACCGCCAGAAACTCGACGATCTGTTCGATGAATTGCTGAAATTGCGCACACAGCTGGCCAAAAACGCCGATTTTGACAATTACCGCGACTACATGTTCGCCGCCATGGGCCGCTTCGACTACACGCCGCAGGATTGCTTTGATTTCCACCAGTCCATAGAAGAAACCATTGTGCCTGTGCTGACAGGTATAGACCGTGAGCGCAAAGAGATGCTAGGTATAGCTGACCTGCGCCCCTGGGACCTGGACGTGGACCCGAGCGGAAAAGCGCCCCTGGAGCCCTTCACGTCAGGCGAAGAATTGCTAGAGAAAACCATTCAGGTATTCTATAACCTTGACACCTACCTGGGCGATTGCCTGGCTACCATGCGCGAAATGGGACACCTGGATCTGGAGTCAAGAAAAGGCAAGGCACCGGGCGGGTATAACTATCCACTGGATGAGATCGGCGTACCGTTCATCTTCATGAATGCCACTTCCAGCCTCCGTGACGTAATCACGATGCTCCACGAAGGTGGCCATGCCGTGCACTCCTTCCTAACCCGCGACCTGACATTGGGTGCATTCAAACATCCGCCTTCAGAAGTAGCTGAGTTGGCCTCTATGTCGATGGAGCTGATCTCGATGGATTATTGGGATACCTTCTTCAGCGACGAAGACGAGTTGCGCCGCGCCAAGCGCACGCACCTGGAGAGCGTGCTCGAGACCTTCCCGTGGGTGGCTACTGTGGATAAGTTTCAGCACTGGCTGTACGAAAATGCTGAGCATACGCAGGAGCAACGCCATCAGGAGTGGCTCAACATTTTCGGGCGCTTCAACCACCAGGAGGTAAACTGGAGTGGACTGGAGAAGTACAAACCGTTCATCTGGCAGAAGCAGTTGCACATTTACGAAGTGCCGTTCTATTATGTAGAGTATGCCATGGCCCAACTTGGAGCGATCGCGGTTTGGAAGAACTACAAAGAAAACCCTTCTGAAGGACTGGCCGCTTACAAACGAGCACTGAGCCTGGGCTATACCGTATCCATTGGCGAAGTGTATGAAGCCGCTGGTATCAAGTTCGATTTCAGCACCGACTACATCAAGAGTCTGGTAGACTTTGTGAAAGGCGAGATGGCCAAAATATAAGGTATAGCTATACCTGGAAGGAAACCCCGTCGTTACCACATCAGGTAACGGCGGGGTTTTTTCTTGGATTGCCGCTACCTGTTCCCTTTTGTTTGTCGTAGAGATTTGTATACCTGATCAAGAAGAAAAATGCGCCCGCTCAAATTTTTTATTCCCATTGCAGTGCTCTTGCTGTGCATAACTGCAGCCTGCTCAACTAAACCAGGCTCCGTTTCACAATCCAATGCTGATATGTCCAATGCTGAGGTGGCGCGGGCAGCTATGGGTACTTGGGTAGGTAGCATTCCCTGCGCCGACTGCCCGGGTATAGACTATAGTCTGGAGCTGAACCCCGACAGCACCTACCGCGAACGCATGGTATACCAAGGTCGAAGCGCAACACCTTTTGTGCAGTCAGGCAAGTGGGGTGTGGGCAATGGCAGGGTGAGGCTAACTAAGCAAGGCACCGGCAATAACCAGTTTGCCATAGACGGCGAAGCGCTAGTGATGCTCGATAGTGAAGGGAGCCGGATTGAATCGACACATGCGGAGGCCTACCGACTGCGCCGACAGAACCCGGAAGAACCGGAAGACAACCCAAAGCTATGGCGTGAGAAGTATGAGCGTGGGATAGACTTTGCCGCAGTTGGAAATGAACCGTTCTGGTCGCTAGAGATTGATCTGGAAAAGATGATCGAATTCAGAGCCCTGGATGAGGAAAATGGCAGCGTGCTTACCCCAGTGCCCGTCGCCGAAAAGCCTGAGACAGGGGAGGGGATAATCTATAAAGTACAGACGGTATCGGGTAATCTGGAGATCCGGCTGATGAAGGAGACTTGTGTCAATACCATGTCGGGCCGCGAGTTTCCCTATACCGTAACAGTGCTGAAAGATGACATGGAATACAAAGGCTGTGGCATGTACCTCCGCGACTCCCGCCTCGACGGCACCTGGAACCTGGTGGAATTGCAGGGCAAAACCATCAACCCAAAAAATTTCGAGCAAAATCATCCTTCGTTGGTTATATCACTTGCCGAAGGCAGGGTATCAGGCAGCGCCGGCTGCAACAGATTAACAGGTACGCTCGAGCCGATTGGTGATAAGATTAATTTCGGTCCCATGGCCGCCACAAGAATGGCTTGTCCGAATATGGAAGTGGAGAATCAGTTTTTGAAGGTGGTGAGCAATGAGGAATTGAGGTATAGGGTGAGTGAGGAGCG
Source organism: Pontibacter ramchanderi (assembly GCF_002846395.1). Taxonomy (GTDB): domain Bacteria; phylum Bacteroidota; class Bacteroidia; order Cytophagales; family Hymenobacteraceae; genus Pontibacter; species Pontibacter ramchanderi. The sequence continues at coordinate 1,523,431 of NZ_PJMU01000001.1, read as the reverse complement.
ATTGGAATTAATGTTGGCAGGAAAAACAGTTGCCGTTTTCACAAGAGTTGAGTAGGTAGGGAATGAAAAATCGCCTGTCATTCCAACAGGCGTTTTTTATTACTTTGTAAAAGTTTTTATAGCGGCTTAAACTGCTCAAACATTTGCCGGCAGTCATTGCAGTAGTGCATGGAGCGGCAGAGGGTGGGACCGAAAGGGGTGCGCAGGTCGGTGTTCTCGCTGTCGCAGTAGGGGCACTTTACGTGTTCCAGAATGTCCAGGTCCAGAATCAGGTCGTACTTGGGAGGTGGTGCCAGCCCAAACTCTTTCAGGTGCTGACGGCCTTTCTCAGAAAGCTTATTACTGTCCCAGGGCTGATCAAAAGACATAATGACGGTATGGTAAGGAATGCCGTGTTTTTCCAGCGTGCGCTCCACGTCCTTTTTCATGTAATCCATGGCGGGGCAGCCGGCGAAGGTCGGGGTCATGTTCACGGTTACGTGGCCTTCTTCTGAAATCTCCACACCCGTGATCACCCCCAGGTCCACCAGCGACAATACCGGTATCTCAGGGTCTTTCACCTCCTCCAACAGGGTCAATATGTTCTCTTTCGTCAGGTCCATGCTTACTTCTTGACAAAGAATTTTTTGACAAAAGACTAAGGACTAAATCGAGTTACATTGCCTCTTTTGTCCTTTGTCAAATAGTCTTTTGTCCAAAACAAAACTACCACTCCGCAGTCGGGTCGATCTTAAACACCTCGGCCATCTCGTCCAGCAACGGCTGCAGGTGCTCGGTGTGCTCGCCGTAACGGCCTCCCAGCTTTGGTTCGATTGTATTCAGGTCTGGCAATTTCAGGTCTGTCTTTTCAATCACTGCCTGGATGCGCTTAAACCACTCAGCTTTCACGGCATCTTCGCCAGCGTATACGCCAGCATCGATCAGTTGCTGCTCGTATTGCGATAGTTCAAACATGCCTAAAGCGTAAGGTATCGCTTCATTTAAAGAAGTCTGCAAACGCAGAATCGCCTCTTCGGTGGAAGTGCCCAAGTTCTTGATCCACGTGTTAGCGTGCAGCACGTGATACTTCACTTCGCCTTTCAGCTTGGTAGCTACCTTGGCAATTGGTTCGTAGCCCGACTGGCTCAGCATTTCGAAGCGAATAATCTCGGCGTTGTCGTACAGAAAATGACGGATCAGGCTGAAATCGTACTCGCCATTTGGCAGCTCTACCAACTGGCTGTTGTGAAACTGATTGGCGTTGCGGGTAAAGGCAACTGTATCCGGATCAGCTTCGCCTAGCTCCTGCAGCAAGGTATAGAAGGCCAGACTGTGGCCGATCTTATCCTGCGCCATCGACGAGAAAGCAATGTCCTCTTCCAGTATCGGGCCAAAGCCGGTCCACTCGGAGTTGCGGTGGCCCAATATCAGTTGGTCATCAGCCAGTTTGTATAACAGGTCTTTTATCGCTAGCTCGTTCATTATGGGGCAGTCGTTTTGTGTTCTTCTTTATACTTCGTGATCTTATCCATCACCTTGTATGCAATGGCTTCGCGGTACTTCTTCTCAGGTATAGTGGTCCACATGTCCTTGTCCTCTTCCGCTGACTGCAGTACATGCTTCGATTTAACTACCCATACATTCACAATCGGGCCCTTATCGCCAAATTGAGTGCGGGCCTCCTGTAGCGCCTCCTGATAAGAAGTTGCCATTACACGACCAGCATGGGTATGGGCCTTACCGCGCTTCTTCAGGTGAAAGATCTCATAAGCCTCTGCCTGAGCGCTGCGCTCAGCTGGCTCCTCCACACGCATCATGTCGTACACGTTTTCTCCGTCGCCGGAATAAGGCGTTACCATAACGTTTTCGGTACGCACAATCCAGAGGCCCACGCAAGGGAAGCGGCGGCTGTACTGTTCTTTGGCAAACAGAAAGGCCACGTCTTCGTTTGGGGCGTGCACAGGGCCTACATAGGTATGGGCAGCCCCTTCTTTCTTCTGATGGAAGGCTTCATATGTTTCAAACTGATCCAGCTCCGGCTTCGGCTCTATGGTAGGCATTTCTTCTGGCAGGTTCAGTCGGGTTACTCTTGGGTCTAGTGATGTCAAAGACATAGTTTTGTTAGTTTAGAGTTATGAGTTGAGAGTTAAAAGTTGAAATAGAAATCCACTCCAAACTTTTAACTCTCAACTTTTAACTACCATTAGCTATGCCAATGGACGGACGTATTTTGCTTTCGGGTTGAGGAGGGCTCTGCGTACCCAGGCACCGCGCTCTTCGGCAGTACGGCGTACGGCAAGACGCTCAGCGTTGCACGGACCATCGCCATTGATCACGCGCTTAAACTCATCCCAGTCCGGCTCGGTGTATTCCCACTGGCCGGTTTCCATGTTCTTCTTCAGTTTTGGATCCGGCACGGTCAGGCCAAGCTCCCAAATTTTCGGCACGTACATGTCGAGGAACTGCTGACGACACTCGTCATTCGAGGCCATCTTCACTTTCCAGCGCATCAGCGTCTCGGTGTGCGTACTCATCTTGTCAGACGGGCCGAAGAACGTCATGATCGGCGGCCACCAACGGTTCAGGGCGGCTTGGATCATTTCGCGCTGCTTCGGTGTACCTGTCGCCATGTGCACCACGGCGTCGTGGCCATACTTTAGGTGGAAAGCTTCCTCAGCGCAAATACGCTCCAGCGCACGGGAATAAGGGCCGTACGAACCTTTGGCGTTGGCCATCTGGTTCACGATCGCACCCGCATCGATCAGCCAGGAAATGATGTTGGAATCAGCCCAGGTAAAGGCCGGGTAATTGAATACGTTGGAATACTTGCTCTTGCCGTTGATCAGGTCGGTCAGCATCTGCTCACGTGTTTTGCCCAGCGTTTCAGCGGCGCTATACAGTAGCTGTGCGTGTCCTACCTCATCCTGTACCTTGGCCATCTGGGCCATTTTGCGACGAAAGCCCGGCGCACGGGTAATCCAGGTACCTTCCGGCAAAGCACCAATAATCTCAGAGTGCGCGTGCTGCTCGATCATGCGGATCAGCTGCTTGCGGTATAATTGCGGCATCCAATCGTTTGGCTCAATTTTCTCGCCTCGGGCGATGCGTGCCTCAAATTCGGCCAGCTTTACCGGATCTTCGGTCTGCAGGTCGTCGAATTTGGTAGCTTCAAAAACGTTTCCTCCTCCGTACATAATATTCTCAGTTTTAAGGTTCAGTAAAAGGCGCCGGACTGTTAAGGTGAGACAGTCCGGCTAGGGTTAGGTATAGATAAACTAGTTAAGGTTCGTTTTTAGTCCGTTCAGCAGCATGGCTGACAGGTTCTCGGCAATTTCAGCCGGCTTCATCTTCCCATCTGGCTTATACCAGGTATGGATCCAGTTCAGCCCGGAAAGAATGGTCAGCACGGCAAACTTCTCGTCCGGCACCTGAAACTCACCGCTGGCTATACCTTGGCGGATAATCTCGCGGAAATAATTCTCGTACCGGTCGCGCAGGGCAAGGAACTCTGTATGATAAGGCTCACTTAGGTGGCGCCACTCCTGCAGAAAAACTGCCGAAGCCTCTGTGTTACGCGTAAGCACCTGTACATGCGCTGAGATAGCCCGCTTCAGCTGCTCAGTCGCATTGGCGTCATTGTCTTTCACCGCCTCTATGGCCCCAAAAAACTCGTCTGCCATCCGGAAGCATACCCGCTGCAGAATCTCTTCTTTTGAACGGATATGCGAGTAAATGCTGGCCGCCTCTATACCTAAGGCGTTGGCCAGGTCACGCATGGACGTAGCCGAAAATCCTCTGGTCCTGAATAAGGCTGTTGCCGTTTGCTCTATCTGTTCTTTCCTGCTCAATGTATACTTCTTATATAGATAACAACAAATGTAAACAACCTAACGTTCGTTAGCAAATTAATTTTACGAAGATCAAGGCGGCGGGTTGGTGCAAGTACCTAAACATTTTGCCTGGCCGGATGTCTTGTATTGATTAGGTCGGAGTAGGTAGAGTGAGTCGAATGCAAGTGCATTGATCTGTAGGAAAGATTTAGTGTTTGCTTATGCGGACATTCATCTATTTTGTTTATCTTTTTGGAGCATTAGCAATTTGTCCGCGTATACCTGTTACCGGCTTACCTGTGTAAAAAACTAACTTTAGGAGACACTACCATGACTGATACAACACAACCCGCTATCACGCAGACGATGGACTTCGTCCGCTACGAAGTGAAAGAGCGTGTAGGATACATCACCCTGACAAGATCGGAGAAGCGAAATGCCCTGAATGCAGAGATGGTGACTGAACTGAAGCGCGCCTTCGCCACCGCCGAAGAAGACGAAGCCTGCAAAGTAATTGTACTGCGTGCTGAGGGTAAAGTATTTTGCGCCGGCGCCGACCTCGAGTACCTGCAGCGCCTGCAGCAGTACGACTACCACGACAATCTGGCCGACTCCACTCACCTGATGGAGCTCTTCCGGCAGATCTATACCTTAAAGAAAGTTGTCATAGCCCAGGTACACGGCCACGCCATTGCGGGCGGTTGCGGACTTGCGGCGATATGTGACTTTACTTTCACCGTGCCCGAGGCTAAATTCGGCTATACCGAAGTGAAGATCGGCTTTATACCTGCTATTGTAAAAGTGTTCCTGCTCCGTAAAATAGGAGAGGCCCGCGCCAAGCAACTGCTGCTCACTGGCGACCTGATTTCGGCTGAGGAAGCCCAAACCTATGGACTCGTGAACTATGTGGTACCGGCGGAAGAGCTGGAAGGGAAGGTGTTCGACTTTGCCCAGAAACTTTGCCGCGAGAACTCACGGCAGAGCATGGAAGTGACAAAGGAAATGATTGCCCGCGTGCAGGAGATGAGTCTGGAGGAGGGCTTGCAGTATGCGGCCGAGATGAATGCCGTGGCGCGTGGCAGCGAGGACTGCCAGCGTGGTATAGACGCCTTTCTGAACAAACAGGCGCTGACCTGGTAGATTTCTGTTAAACTTTCAAAACCATTTGTTAAACTTGTTGTTTGATGAGTATGCTGATGGGACTAGGAATCATGGTGATTACTTTTGTGGCAATGGAGGGCGTGGCGTGGGTCATGCACAAATATGTGCTGCACGGTTTTTTGTGGTTCCTGCACAAGTCTCATCACACGCATCACAAGCACGCCTTTGAGTGGAATGACCTGTTTTTTGCCTATTATGGAACGCTGGCTATGCTTTTCTTTGTATTTGGCAGCGAACCCATCGACTATCGGTTCTGGATAGGCGCAGGCATTACACTGTACGGGGTGGCTTATTTCCTGATACACGACGTGTTCATCCACAGGCGCATCAGGCTTTTCGGTAGTACGTCTAATGTTTACCTTAAAGCCTTAAACATGGCGCATAAAGTGCACCACAAGCACACGGAGCGCGACGGCTCTGAGTCTTATGGTATGCTGTGGGTGGCACCGAAGTATTTCAGGTCCGCATACTCACTTTTACAAAAACGACAACAAGGGGAACAGACGTGGCGCAATACACCATCAAAGAGCTAGAACACCTGTCAGGTATAAAAGCTCACACGATCCGCATCTGGGAGCAGCGCTATCATGTGCTATGTCCTCAGCGAACCGACACCAACATCCGCTACTACAGCGACGCAGACCTGAAGACACTGCTCAACATCTCGCTCCTGAACGAACAGGGCTATAAGATATCCAAGATCGCCAAGATGAGTCCTGAGCAGCTGATGCTCACGGTGCAACAACTGGCCGAGCAGGAAAATACAACGCTTTCGCATCACATCAACAACATGGTCACGGCCATGATCGACATGGATGAGGAACGCTTCGACAAGTCTTTTTCAACTGTTACGCTACAGCTCGGCTTTCAGGATGCCATGTTGCAGGTGCTGTACCCTTTTCTGCACAAAATCGGTATTCTGTGGCAAACCAATAACATAACTCCGGCGCATGAGCACTTCGTGAGCAACCTGGTGCGGCAGAAGTTAATCGTAGCCATTGACGGGCAGGTGGTAAAGCGCTCTGAGGGCAGCCCTGCTTTTCTGCTATACCTGCCGGAAGGGGAACTGCACGAGATCGCGCTGCTTTTCATGAACTACCTGATCCGGGCACAGCATTACCAGGTGATCTACCTGGGGCAAAACCTTCCCTTCGAAGACCTAAAACGAACCTATAAGCAGCTCAGGCCAGCCATAATCTGCACGGTGCTGACGATTGTGCCCGAGCGGGAATTTGTGCAGGAATACATAGACAGGGTGGCGACAACCTTCCCCAATGCGCAGATTTATTTCTACGGCTACCAGGCTCAGCACAGCTTCCTCGATTTTCCAAAAAACACACAGCGACTCAGTTGCATAGCAGATTTTGATGCCGTGTTGAAGAAGATAAATTAAAAGTTAAACAGTATACCTGGCCAGGTATAGTTCAACAAAAAAGGTCAAATCCGGTAGGGTTTGGCCTTTTTTGTTAGTAATAGTGCTAGAAATAGATTCTGAAGAAATGTTATTTTGTTTAATTTATTGAAAAAAATAATAAACAAAACTTGACATAAATTTATTAATGCCGTATAATTGTTTAGTTATTTACTTAAAATGTTAAACAGTATGACGGCATTAGAATTTTCAAATCATATTCAGCTGGCAGCTGGTTCGTTGAAGCCGGTAGCCATGAACCTAACCCGCAATGCGGATGATGCCAAAGACCTGGTGCAGGAAACGCTGCTCAAAGCACTCTCAAACCGAGAGAAGTTTAACGCCGGTACAAACCTGAAAGCATGGCTCTACACGATCATGCGGAACACGTTTATCAACAACTACAACAAGATAACCAAGCGAAGCAGCCACATCGACAGCACAGAATACCTGCAATACCTCAATACAGATGATAGCTTCGTGACCGTGAACAAGGGAACTGCGGCTTTCGTGATGAGCGATATTAAGGCGGCCATTGCAAAATTAAATGAGGAGCATCGCCGGCCTTTTCTGATGTACTACATTGGGTATAAATACTTAGAAATTGCTGAGAAACTGAATATTCCGATCGGCACTGTGAAAAACCGCATCCACATTGCGCGCAAGGAATTGAAAGCGATGCTGCAGGTTTACGGCGACTAGCTACAACTTAAACCAGATTTTTTAGTAAATTTCTAGATGATGTCGAAAAAAGTAATCGTGATCGGTGCTGGCTTCTCGGGTCTCTCAGCTGCCACCAGCCTGGCTGATCAGGGGTATGAAGTGACGGTGCTGGAGAAGAATGCCACGCCCGGCGGACGCGCCCGCAGCTTCGAGGCCGAAGGCTATACCTTTGACATGGGCCCAAGCTGGTACTGGATGCCAGATGTGTTTGAGTCTTATTTTAACAGATTCAACAAAACCGTTTCCGATTACTACCATCTTGTTCGTCTTGACCCGTCTTACACTGTTGTCTTTGGCGAAGATGACTTCGTGGACCTGCCCGCTTCGCTAGATGAGTTGAAGGCCCTGTTCGAGAAGTGGGAACCGGGAAGTGCCGCCCGACTCCACAAGTTTCTGGAACAGGCCTCTTATAAGTATGAGGTAGGTATAAACCAACTGGTGTACAAGCCCGGCCGCTCAGTAAAAGAGTTCATGAGCCTGCGCCTGCTGCTGGATGTGCTTCGAATGGATGTGTTTCAGTCCATACACACGCACATCCGCCGCTTTTTTTCGCACGAGAAGATCATCAAGCTGATGGAGTTTCCGGTGTTGTTTTTGGGAGCGCTGCCACAGAATACCCCGGCACTCTATAGCCTGATGAACTATGCCGACATCAGTCTGGGTACCTGGTATCCGATGGGCGGTATGTATAAGATTATTGAAGGGATGGTGCAGTTGGCAGAAGAGATGGGCGTGTCTTTTCTCTACAACCAGGATGTGCAGCAGATAGAGGTGGAGCAAGGTATAGCGCGCCGTGTGCGCACCGCTTCAGGCATGTTTGAGGCCGATGTGGTGGTGGCAAGTGCCGACTATCATCATGTAGAACGTCAGCTGCTCGCTCCGGGTTTACGTAGTTATACGGAAGACTATTGGGACAAACGCGTGATGGCGCCTTCCTGCCTGATCTTCTACTTAGGTATAGGCAAGCGACTTCAAAACCTGCGCCACCACAATCTGTTTTTTGACGAGGATTTCGGGCCGCACGCACACGAAATCTACACAGATCCGAAATGGCCTGCCAAGCCCCTGTTCTATGTATCGGCTCCCTCTGTGACAGACAGCAGCGTAGCGCCGGAAGGCTGCGAGAATTTATTTGTGCTGATGCCGGTGGCGCCGGGCCTGGAAGACACGGAAGAACTGCGGGAACGCTACTACAATGTGATCATGGACCGGCTGGAGCACCTGACCAAACAGGAGGTGCGAAACGCTGTGGTATATAAGCGCAGCTACGCACACCGCGATTTCATAACTGATTACAACGCCTTTAAGGGCAATGCCTATGGTCTGGCTAATACGCTCATGCAAACCGCGCTGCTGAAGCCGAGCCTCAAGAGCAAGAAAGTGAAAAACCTCTATTACACTGGTCAGTTGACAGTGCCCGGTCCGGGTGTGCCGCCCTCCCTTATATCGGGGCAAGTGGTGGCGAAGGAAGTGGCGAAGGATTTTGCGCTGGCTGCGGGCCAGCGATTACCAGTGAGTAATTAATAACGCCCCTGTAAAACTATGGATCTATTTAAAGACACCTGCCTCAAGTGCAGTAAGCTCATTACCGAGGCGTACAGCACATCGTTTACACTCGGCATCAAAACGCTGCACCGCAAGTTTCATGCGCCAATTTATGCCATCTATGGCTTTGTGCGCTGTGCCGACGAGATCGTGGACACCTTTCATGAGCACGACAAACGCAAATTGCTCGACGAGTTCAGCCGCCAGACTTACGAGGCTATAGAGCAAGGTATCAGCCTAAACCCGGTATTGCATGCGTTTCAGTGCGTGGTAAACGAGTATAAGATTGACCGGGCTTATATTGAGGCCTTTTTGAAGAGCATGGCCATGGATTTGGATGACCACGTGTATGATCCGGCGCTATATAAAGAGTATATCTATGGCTCTGCGGAGGTGGTAGGCCTGATGTGCTTAAAGGTGTTTTGCCAGGGCGACGAAGAGCAGTTTGAGCGGCTGAAGAAACCGGCCTGCAGCCTGGGGGCAGCCTTCCAGAAAGTGAACTTCCTGCGCGACATGCAGAGCGATTTCAAAGACCGTGGCAGGGTATATTTCCCAGCTGTGGACATCCGAACCTTTAACAATGCAAGCAAAGAAGAAATAGAAACGGATATTGCCCAGGACTTTAAGGATGCCTATGTGGGTATACTGGCGCTGCCCCGATCGGCGCGCATGGGCGTATACCTGGCCTATGTCTATTACCAAAAGCTTTTCCGGAAAATCAAAGGGCTGCCAGCAACCCATATTTTGAATGAGCGCGTAAGAGTACCTGATAATACAAAGTTTGCCTTACTTTTAGGCTCCTATGTCAGGTATCAACTTAACGCCATCTAACATCGTGAAGAATAGCTTACAAATACTTTTCGTTTTCCTGTTTTTAAGTTTCACAGCCCTAGCTGATAATTCCAAAGATTACAAATTGTCCGTGCTGCGTGTACAGTTTTTGGAGGCTAGTAAAGACAGCAAGGCCGGGCGCGATTTTCACAAGCTGATGAACAACTACGAAGCTAATAACCCCGTGGTGTTGGCTTACAAGGCGGTTTCGGAGGCGATTATGGCCAAACACGTCTGGAACCCTTACATGAAAATGAAGCATTTGCAGAGGTCATCCGAAATATTTGAAACAGCCGTGCAGCTTGACGCTGCAAGCCCTGAAATTCGGTTTCTGCGCTTCACGGTAGAGCACTATGTGCCGCGCTACCTCAACATGAGCAAAAACCTGGAAAGCGACAAAGCAGCGATAATTGCTGGGCTGGAGCGCCACCCAAAGTCTGGCTTGTCAACCGACATGGCCCGCGATATACGCACTTTTATGCTCTCTAAGGACCATTGCACAGAGCAAGAGAAACAACGACTCAAACGCATACCGATTTAAACCCCGATGCCGCTATACCTGTACCTGAACATATTCACCATCCTGTTCCCCCTGTTGCTCTCGTTCGACAGGAAAGTGACTTTTTATAAAAACTGGCCCTACCTGTGGCCGGCCATCATCATCAACGCGGTCCTGTTCATCATCTGGGACGAACTCTTCACACAGGCAGGTATATGGGGTTTCAACCCGGAGTATCTAATAGGGATATACCTGTTTAACCTGCCGCTCGAGGAGGTGCTCTTTTTCATCACAGTGCCCTACGCCTGCGTCTTCATCTACGAGTGCCTCAATGCCTACATCACAAAAGATCTCTTGCAGCCCTATGCCAAAGCGATAACCTTTGCGCTTATACCTGTGCTCTTGCTGTTGGCGGTCTTCAACCTCGAAAAACTCTATACCTCTATCACCTTCACTTTGCTGGCAATCATGCTGGGGGTGCACTACTACTATTTCAACACCCAGCGGTTGGGGCGGTTCTATCTGGCGTACCTTGTGCACCTGGTGCCGTTTTTGCTGGTGAATGGGGTGCTGACCTATTTGCCGATCGTGTGGTATAACAACAGCCACAACCTGAGTCTGCGCATTGTGTCCATACCTGTGGAGGACACGATGTACTCCATGCTCATGCTGTTGCTTACGATTTCGATTTACGAGGGCTTAAAACAGCGCTTCGCTCTTAAACAATATCAACCTTTGGCTGTATAAAGGTATATGCGGAACCTTCAAGTCACGATCGATTCTAACTCAGGCTTTTGCTTCGGCGTGGTCTATGCCATCCAGATGGCCGAGGACCTACTCGACGAGCAAGGCTACCTTTATTGTCTGGGCGACATCGTGCACAACGACGTGGAGGTGGAGCGCCTGCAAAAGCGGGGTCTGCGCATCATCGACCACGCCCAGCTGCGTGAACTGCGCGACGAGGCCGTGTTGATTCGCGCCCACGGTGAGCCGCCTGCAACCTATCACGTGGCCCTGCAGAACAACCTGACCCTGATCGACGCTTCCTGTCCGGTGGTGCTTAAGCTGCAGAACCGGATCAAGACCTCCTATGACAAAGATGAGCGCATTTTCATTTACGGCAAGCACGGGCACGCCGAAGTGATGGGCCTCTTGGGGCAGACGAGCAACAAGGCGGTGGTATTTGAGAATCTGGACGAGTTGATGCAGCACGAGCTGCCGTCCAAGATCACGCTCTACAGCCAGACAACCAAAAGCACGAACAGCTTCTACAACATAAAAGACACGCTCGAGCAAAAAGGCTACGAAGTGGACGCCAACGACACCATTTGCCGGCAGGTATCGAACCGCGACAAAGACCTGCGAAAGTTTGCCGCCCAGTTCGATAAGATTATCTTCGTGTCAGGTACTAAATCCAGCAACGGTAAAGTGCTCTACCAAGTGTGCAAAGACACCAACCCGGCTACCTACTTTGTGTCGAAAGTAGAGGAGATACAACCCGAGTGGTTTGCCGACGGCGACAAAGTGGGCATTTGCGGCGCAACTTCCACTCCGATGTGGCTAATGGAGGAAGTGCGGGATTTATTGCTGCGGGAAGCGGTGTAGGTATAGCCTGTAGGGACAGGTCGCGACCTGTCCAATCGTGCACAGGTATAAGTATAGGCATAGGTAATATAGACTGGAGTCCATGACTAACACCGTAGTCAGATATAGCCTAAACTGAACTTTCAGGTACAAGAATGGTTCGGGTATAAGAAAGGCAAGGTATAGCTGTTTCAAAATTCACATGGCAAAGACAATCAACAGAGATAACAGAGGGATAGCAATTGCCGCTATCATCGTGGCGTGCTGGTTTGGCTTGCTCGTATACCTGTTGCGTTTTCCGGTTGATTTCACTTCGCCGCTGCCATACCTATTCATGCTCTTGCAAACGCACATGTATACGGGGCTTTTTATTACGGCGCACGACGCCATGCACGGCGTGGTGGCTCCCGGCCGCCCGAAGCTGAATCGCTTGATCGGAACCGTCACCGCTTTTCTATTTGCCTACAACTGGTACCCGCGCCTCCTGCCCAAGCACCACCAGCACCACAAGCATGTAGCGACGGAGGAGGACCCGGACTATCACCACGGTTCATTCTGGCCCTGGTATTACAGCTTTCTCAAAAACTACATCACCTGGTGGCAAATTGTGCTGATGGCGATTACCTACAACGTGTTGCAGCTGTTTTTCCCGCTCGAGAATGTCATCATGTTCTGGATGGTGCCGGCTATACTGGCTACGTTCCAGCTGTTCTACTTCGGTACCTACTTGCCGCACCGCGGCGAGCATGCGCCCGAGAACAAGCATAAGTCCGGCACGCAGGACAAGAATCACCTGTGGGCTTTTGTAAGTTGCTACTTTTTCGGCTACCACTACGAGCACCACGACAAGCCGTATCTGCCGTGGTGGCAGCTGTATAAAGCAAAAGGGTAGCCGATTCTGAAATCAGCTACCCTTTTTGATTTTAAGGTATAGGCGACTTAGTGCTGCATTTTAGAATCCTTGCGGCAGCAATCATCGAGCTTGTTGTAGGCACGCGGTGTGGCTGGCTTGTCGTCAGCGTCGTAGCCGGTTTCATTCACCGCCTTGCGGATTTTGTCTTCATTGGTCTTCTTGCTGTCGTAGGTTACGGTCAGCATTTTAGAATCTACATCTAGTGTTGAAGCTTTCACGCCTTTTTCATAGGCCATTGCTTTTTCTATGCTTTTCTTGCACATGCCGCACACGGCCGAGGTTTTGATCTGAACCGTTTTCTCGTTGCCGGTTTGAGCCTGTGCGCTCAAGGTGGCGAAAAACATAACAAGTGCTAATCCGAGGTTTCTGAAGATTTTCATAAAAGAATTGGTTTAAAGGTTACTATAGGTTTAAGTGTAAAAGATAATGTCAAATCTAGCCGGTGGAGCTATGCAAACGATGTGTCGCTACTCGATCTTAAAGCGCATACCTGCATAAATAACCCGGCCGGTAATCGGTCCCCATACCATGCTGGCGTCGAAATTGGCACCGAAGGGATTGTTGGCTCCTCTAATCGCCTCTGGCTGGCGGAAGTTCAAGAGGTTCTCACCACCCAGGTATAGCTCCCAGCGTTTGAAGGCTCGCGATACCTGTCCGTTCAAGGTATAGAAAGTGTCGGACTGGCGCACGTTGGCGGCACCGCTATGGCCTTCTATGTAGGCCAGTGGCATCTGACCGAAGTACTGCGTGGTCAGGTCGGCGCGCCACTTATCGAATGGCGTGGCAAAGCCGAGGTTCACAAAGAAGCGGTGCTGAGGAATCATCGGTCGCTGTTGCAGCGCGCCGTTGTAGGTGGTCTGCACGTCGTAATACTTATAGGCCGTCTTCACGTCAAAGCCTTTCAGCACCTCGTACTGCAGCTCCGCCTGGAAACTGCGTGAGAAAGAGCGACCCTGCAGGTTGTAAAACTCCACCTGGTTGGCGCTACTAAACACGTCGGCCACCACCTGGTTCTGGAATGTGGTATAATAGTAGTCGGTGATGAAAGCGCCCGGACGACCGCCCAGCTCAAAATACTGCGTGAAAGACCCGCCCAGGTTCCAGGCCTTTTCCGGTTCCAGCGTTTCCCGGAACGTAAAGGCGCGGTTACTCACCAAAGCCGCGGTGTTCTCTGCAACCGAGTTGGCCACCCGGAAGCCTTTGCCTGCCGCCACCCTGAAAATCGTGTTTTGGGTAAGGTCATACTTCACGTTCAGGCGAGGCGTAAACACCGTACCGTACAGGTTGTGGAAATCGGTGCGGGCGCCGGCCACGATGGTCAGGTTCTCGGCATTGTTGAAGATGTACTCCGCGAAAATGCCCGGTACTTGTTCGGTGCGGGCCAGTCGGGTTTGCTCCAGGCGCTCGGTATAGTCGTCGTAGAGGAAGCTGGCGCCTACTTTATAGGTGTGGCCTGTGTGCCCGATAATGGACTGGAAGATGAAGCGCAGGTCGCCGGTGTTTTGCTCGCCGTTATAAGTCCGACGGCCATAGAGCGAATTAAACTTGTGGTGTACACCCGAGGAAATGAACCCCAGACTCTGGTACGGCCTGCCCGGAAAGGTATAGGAGGTCTTGTTGTAGAAAGACAAACGGTCCGTCTCCGATTCGGTGCCATAGCGCTGTGTCGGGCTAATCGGCTCGCCTTTCACATACTCCATCTGTCCGCCCAGTTTTGTCTCGCGCAGGGCATTTATACCGAACTCCGACACCCAGGTATCGCCGTTCTTGTATTTCCACTTATTATATACATTGTGGTGCGTGCCCAGCGCCAGGTCCATAAAGCCGTCCTTGTTGCGGTCCACGCGGTTGCCCAGGTGGTCCGAGTGCAACATCAGGATCGTACTCCATTTCGGGCTCACCTGTGCAGACACGTTCAGGTTGGCGTCGAACTTGGCGAGGCTGTTACCATACAGGTTCAGGTATAGCCGCTCACTTTTCTCCGGATCCTTCAGCTTCACGTTCACCTGTCCCGAAATTGACTCGTAGCCGTTCAGTACCGATCCCATACCTTTAATGATGTCAATCGACTCGATGTAGGTGCCGGACAAATAGTTGAGGCGATAGGGGGTGGAGAGGCCGCGCAGGGCGGGCACGTTGTCGGTGGTGAGCAAGGTATAGGAGCCGTCGAGCCCCAGCATCTGGATTTGTTTGGCCCCCGAGACCGCGTCGGTGGTACTGACTTCCACGGAGGCATTCGTCTCAAAGCTCTCAGCCAGGTTGCAGCAAGCCGATTTCTCCAGGTCGCGCGTCGTGATAATCTGCGAGTTGGTCGGCGTGAGGGCCGAGTAGCGGGTTTGCTGTCCCTCCACGACGACCTCTTTGAGCGAACCCGTCGGGCTGAGGGCAATCGTGATGGCAGTTTTGCCGCTGACGTCGATGGTATCCGGCTTGTAGCCTAAATAAGAGACAATAATCTCTGGCGTAATGGCGTCGCTGAGTTGCAGAGAGAAGCTGCCGCTTGTGTCAGTGGATGTGCCTTTGGTAGTACCTTTCCAGACGGCGTTGGCGCCGATAAGCGGTGAATTGGTGGTTTTGTCTACCACTGTGCCCGTCAGTTGCTGGGCAGCGACAGGGTATAGGATACTTGTAAAGAGTGCGAGCGTGCCGAAAACACGGTATAGAACTCGCGAAGGAATGTTGAAATACATATTTCTTAATCGTTTAAACTAAAACATGCAGGTATAGGCACAGGTATAGCACCAGCGCCCTGGGGTGCAGCTACGTCTAGACGATAAGAATATGGAGCCGATGGAGCAGCTCAATACCAAAGAGCGGGGGAGAGCTGTCGGAATAGGTGAGAATGCGCTGGTCGGTGGCGATGGCTGGTGACCAAGTGGTAAAAAGTGGTGTGAACGCTACGGCAACGAATACCGGGATCTCAAGCGAAAGGCTTTTAATAGAGGAGACCGGCTCCAGCTTTTCGAAAGAGAGCTCTGTCGTGCAGCAATCGTCTTCGTCGCTTTCTTGTTCGTCATGCGCCTGCGCGTCAGGTTTTGCGCAGCAACCATCCGTTTGCTCCTGCGTGGCCGACATTCTCAGGCCAGTCATCAGGCAGAGTTGTTCGCTCAGGGCCACGCCAAAAGAGCCCAGCAAAATGCTCAGGGTCAGGAGTAGCGTAACCGTATGGCGGATAGTCTGATTCACAGCACAAATATAAGGGTATTTCCCCCACTTTTACCACAAACTTTATCCACTCCTGGGATAGCGCCCCACTTCGTCCCACATTCTCCACTTTGTCCCACTTTTGCCGAAAACGCGTCAGGGGAAGCACTGGTTATGCTTGGGTTTAGGGTTAACTAGCTAGTTTTCAATTGTTTAAAATATACAACCTCTCGTATATTAGCAAACGGGCATATTTTATGCAAATAAACTTATCCGCAAAATGCGACACCGAAATGTGGATAATGTGGATAAGTGGGGTGGATAACCATAATTTATCCACAAAGTGGTAAAAAGTGGGAGATTGTGGTTGCTGTATTTTGTTGAATCGTTACATTTGTATACTCCGAAAAACTACACGGACCAAACTGTCATATACATGAACTTCCTGTCTGGCGAATACGAATGCAAGATTGATCCAAAGGGAAGGTTGGTTTTACCTGCAAAGATAAAAGCCAACCTGCCGGAGGCGTCTGGCAATCATGTCGTGCTGACGAGGGGTTTCGAACCTTGCCTGGTGCTCTACCCGAAATCGGAGTGGAAGACGATTTACGACAAGGTGGCAGGTCTGAATGAGTTTAACGAGGAGTACCGCCAGTTTCAGCGCAACTTCTTCCGTGGCAACACGGAGATCGAGCTGGACGGCACCGGCCGTTTCATCGTGCCCCGCACCATGGCCCGCTTCGCCGATCTGGAGAAAGAAGCCATTGTGGTGGGACTGGGAAATCGCGTGGAGATCTGGAACCCGGACAGGTATGAAGACTTCCTGATCAAGGACCAGCAGAGTTTCTCGCAACTGGCCGAGAAGTTTTTAGGAGATAAACCGGCGGAAGCGCCTTTGATTTAATGGAGTACCACAGACCGGTTATGCTGCAGGAATGCATAGACGCACTGGAAATTAAACCAGACGGCGTGTATGTGGATGTGACGTTTGGAGGCGGCGGTCACTCCAAGGTAATCGCCAGCAAGCTGACAACGGGCCAGCTTTACTCGTTTGACCAGGACCGCGACGCCGAGGAGCAGTCGAAAAAGATTGATAGCCCTGCGTTTACATTTGTGCGTGCCAACTTCCGCGACCTGAAAAAGTACCTGCGCCTGTACCGCGTGAAAGAAGTAGACGGCATTCTGGCTGATCTGGGCGTATCGTCACACCAGTTCGACGAAGCCGAGCGTGGTTTTTCGACCCGCTTCGACGGTCCGCTGGACATGCGCATGGACCCGGAGTCAGGTATACCGGCAAGCGAGGTGGTGAATACCTACAGCCAGGAGCAGCTGCACAAGATCTTCGGCATTTACGGCGAGGTGAAAAACGCCAAGACGCTGGCCGGGGTAATTGTTTCTCAACGGGCCCGCAAGCCGATCGAGACGATCGGGGAGTTTAAACAAGCCATCAGCTCCTGCACCCCGCGAGGGAAGGAGAACAAATACCTGGCGCAAGTGTTTCAGGCACTGCGCATAGAAGTAAACGATGAGCTGAAGGCGCTCGAGGAAATGCTGGAGCAAGCGGCCGAGGTGCTGAAGCCTGGCGGACGATTGGTGGTGATGTCTTACCACTCCCTTGAAGACCGGCTGGTGAAGAATTTTATAGCCAAAGGCAAGTTCTTCGGGGAAGTGGAGAAAGACCTCTTCGGAAACGAAAAGAAGCCGCTCGACGCCGTTAACCGCAAGCCGATAACGGCCTCAGAACAGGAGTTGCTCGAAAACAGCCGCTCCCGCAGTGCCAAACTCAGAATCGCAGAGAAGAGATAGCGAATGAAAAAATAGAAAAACAGAATCAATCAACAGCGTAGCATACCAACATTCCACTATGGCTCCTAACCTGATGACTAAGACAGCTGCCGCACCCAAGGGGAACACGCCACGCGTGCAACCAGCGGAAGAGGTAAAGCCGGAGGTAAAGGCAAAGAAGAAAGGTTTCAGCCTGTTTCAGCTGCTGGACAGGTATACGAACGTTGATTTTCTGTTCCAGGAGGGCGTGCCTACCAGGTATCTGCCGCACGTGCTCTTCCTGACAGGGATCGTGCTCTTCTACATTGGTAACACCCACTACGCCGAGAAGACGATTCGTAAAATAGCCAAGATCAAAATTGAGACGGAAGACCTTCGGGCGGATTACACCACCCTGAAGTCGGATTATATGAGTGCCAGCAAGCAGTCGGAGGTAGCGCGCAGCGTAGCCCCCATCGGCCTTGTTGAAAGTTCATCTCCACCTTATCAAGTAGAAGTAGCGGCAGATGAATATTAAGAAATCCATAGTGTTGCGGGTGCGGATCGTGTTTTTACTGGTCTGCCTTTTTGCATGTGCTATCGTGTACAAAATTGTACAGATACAGGTGCTCGATGGCACGAAGTGGAAAGAGATTTCGAAAGAGCGCCGTATTCGCTATCAGCCTGTGCCGGCTACCCGTGGCAATATCTACTCCGACAACGAGAGCATATTGGCCACGTCATTGCCGTTTTACCGTGTGGCCTTTGACCCAGCCATTGCCCAGACAGAGACGTTCAATAGGGGTATAGACTCGCTGGCTTTGCTGCTATCGCGCTTTTACAAAGACCAGTCGGCAGAGCATTACCGCCGCAAGATCAAGAACGCACGACATGCTGGCCGCAGGTACATCCGACTGAACAGTCGCCAGATAAACTACCAGGAGAAAAAGCTGATGGCGGGCTGGCCGATCTTCCGAGAGGGCAAAAACAAAGGCGGTGTCATCTTCGAGAAAGTGGAGAAACGATTTAAGCCCTTCGGCATGCTGGCCGAGCGAACAATCGGGTTTATTAACGAGGATAAAAATGGCGCCGGACTGGAGTATAGCTTCAACGGCGACTTGGCGGGCACCGACGGGGAGGCCCTTTTTGAGCGTATAGCGGGCGGCAGCAAACCGATTTACGATGGCACGGAAGTGGCCCCGCTAAACGGGTACGACATCAAGACCACCATCGACATCAACCTGCAGGACGTGGCGGAGAACGCCCTTTATAAGGCGCTGGTGGAGAAGAACGCCGACTACGGTTGCGTGATTCTGATGGAGGTGAAGACAGGGGAGATCAAGGCAATCGCCAACCTCGGCAAAACCAAGGGTGGTTACATAGAAGACTATAACTATGCGGTTGGTAACCAGGGACGTACGGAGCCGGGTTCTACCTTTAAGCTGGCCTCGATGCTGGCTTTGTTCGAGCACTCCGACGTGCAACTGACCGATACCGTGGACACAGGCGACGGCCGCTACCGCATTAAAAACACGACCATGACCGACGTGAAAATCGGTGGTTACGGCAAACTCACGACACAGGAGGTGTTTGAGAAATCTTCGAACATAGGTATAGCGAAGCTGATACAGGAAAACTTCGGTGACAACCAGCAGGCTTTTGTAGACTACCTGCACAAGTTCGGCCTGAGCAGCACGCTGGGTTTCCAGATGGATGGCGAGGCAAGGCCCTATATCAAGAACACCAGCGACAGAACCTGGTACGGCACTTCGCTTACCTCCATGTCGATAGGCTACGAGATGAAGCTGGCCCCGCTGCAGACGCTGGCCTTTTATAATGCCATCGCCAACAACGGCGTGAAAGTGCAGCCAATCATTGTGAAGGAGATTCGCCGTGCTGATCAGGTGATTCAGACCTTTCAGACGCGAGTACTGAACGAGCGGATTGCCTCTGAGGAGTCGATCAAGAAAGTGCGCACAATGCTCGAGGGTGTGATTCAGAACGGTACAGCGAAAAATCTGCGCAGCGCCGACTATAAAGTGGCCGGCAAGACAGGAACTGCCCGAAAGGTGAAGGACGGCAAGTATGTGAGGCTATATTCAACCTCGTTTGCAGGCTATTTTCCGGCCGACAACCCGAAGTACAGCTGCATAGTGATCATCGATAGCCCGAGAGGGGTAAACGTTTACGGTGGCGATGTGGCCGCACCGGTGTTTAAGGAAGTGGCTGACAAAGCCTATGCCCGCGATCTGGCCATGCACCAGCCGCTGCGTGCTAGAGTGGTGCCGAACAAGGACAGTCTGCCACAGGTGAAAGCCGGCAGCCTGGATGATCTGGGACTGATCCTGAACAAGATCGGCGTGAGCAACCACTCCACCGCCACAAGCGATGACGAGTGGGTGCGCGTAACGCCGCAAATGCGCTCACTAAAGTTTGAACCAAACCCGGTAAGGGGCGGTCAGGTGCCGGATGTGACCGGGATGACGCTGCGCGACGCCCTATACATTTTGGGCAATCAACATCTGAAAGTGAGTGTGGAGGGTGTTGGTAAACGGGTAATGCGCCAGTCGGTGCAGCCGGGCACTGAAATTAACAAGGAAACAAAGATTACGATTGTATTGAGCTAATGCAGTTACTGCAGGACATATTGAAAGACGTTACCGTGCTGGAAAGCCACGGCCCGCTGGATGTGCAGGTTGAGTCGATAACCTTCGACTCGCGCCAGGTACAGCCAGGGGTGCTGTTCGTGGCCATGCGCGGTGTGCAGGTAGACGGACACGACTTCATGGCGAAAGCCGCGGGGGCGAAGGCCGTTGCCATTGTGTGTGAGGAGTTGCCGGCAGAACTGGCAAGTGGGGTTACCTATATCAAAGTAAAAAACAGCGGTCAGGCCCTTGGTTTGATGGCTTCTGCGTTTTACGGCCATCCGTCCCGCAAACTGAAACTGGTGGGCGTGACGGGTACGAACGGCAAAACCACTTCGGTGACTTTGCTGCACAAGCTCTTCCGCGAACTGGGCTACCATGTGGGCATGATCTCCACGGTGCAGAACCAGATCGACGAGGAGGTGATCCCGTCGACGCATACCACACCGGACGCCGTGTCGCTGAACGCTTTGCTGGACAAGATGGTGAAAGCGGGCTGTGCATACGCTTTCATGGAAGTGAGTTCGCATGCGATGGTGCAGCAACGGGTGGCAGGTATCACCTTCGCCGGCGGTGTGTTCACCAACATCACGCACGACCACCTTGACTACCACGGCACCTTCGACGAGTACATCAAAGCGAAGAAATCTTTCTTTGATATGCTACCGGCCAGTGCTTTTGCCCTGATCAATGCCGACGACAAGCGTGGTCCGGTAATGGTGCAGAACACCAAAGCAGAGGTACGCTATTTCTCGCTGCGTAAGGTAACTGACTTCAAAGCCCGCCTGATCGACAACACACTGCAGGGCCTGCACCTGGAGATAGACGGTCACGAGATCTGGGCGAAGCTGATCGGCGCTTTCAACGCCTACAACTTGCTGGGTGCCTACGGCGTGGCCGTGTTGCTGGAGGAAGATCCGATGGAAACGCTCACCATTCTCTCGAGTCTGGATACAGCGGCAGGTCGTTTCGACTACATCGTGTCGGAGACAGAGCAGATAACAGGTATAGTGGACTATGCCCATACGCCGGACGCGCTGGAGAATGTGTTGAATACGATCCAGCAAATCCGTACGCCGCTGCAGACGGTGATAACAGTAGTTGGCTGTGGCGGCAACCGCGACGCAGGAAAGCGCCCGGTGATGGCTGACATCGCCTGCCGCCTGAGCGACAAGGTGATCCTGACCTCCGACAATCCGCGCTTCGAAGAGCCGCAGGCCATCCTTGAAGACATGCAGAAAGGGGTGAAGCCACTCGACTTCAAGAAGACACTGAGCGTGCTCGACAGGAGAGAAGCCATTCGCACGGCCTGTATGCTGGCCGGCAAAGGTGACATCATTCTGGTAGCGGGCAAGGGCCACGAAACCTATCAGGAGATCAAAGGCGTGAAATACCCATTTGACGATAAACAAGTGCTGCAGGAAGCCCTGCAACAGCTTGGCAAATAAGACAAACTTAAGAAAGACCAAAGGAAACGATTACTGATTAAATGCTTTACCACCTCTTTACATACCTTGACCGTGAGTACGACCTATTAGGGGCGGGTGTATTCCAGTACATCTCGTTCAGGGCGGGTATGGCAACGCTAACATCCTTGCTGATTGCGATGATGTTTGGCGGACGACTGATTAAGATTTTGCAGCGCAAGCAAGTAGGCGAAAGTATCCGCGACCTCGGGCTAGAGGGCCAGATGGAGAAGAAAGGCACCCCAACTATGGGTGGTCTGATCATCCTGTTGGCCATCCTCGTACCGACGCTTCTGTTCGCCCGTCTGGACAATATTTACGTGCTGTTGATGATCGTTTCAACTATCTGGTTGGGGCTAATCGGCTTTCTGGATGACTACATCAAAGTGTTCAAAAAGAACAAAGAGGGACTAGCCGGAAAATTTAAGGTGCTGGGTCAGATTGGCTTAGGAATTATTGTGGGTTTGACCCTATACTTTAGTGACGATGTTGTCGTAAGACAGTACATTTTCACTGATGGCTCTACCTCCGCTGTGAACGCCACGAGCAAGTGGGTAGACATCAAATCCATGATTACGACCATTCCTTTCCGCAAAAATAACGAGCTCGATTACTGCAATCTGTTCTCTTTCGCGGGTCCGCTTTTCGCAGACTGGTCGTGCTACCTGTACATCCCGTTCGTGATTCTGGTGATCACGGCCGTGTCCAACGGTGCTAACATCACCGATGGTATCGACGGTCTGGCGGCTGGCACTTCAGCCATCATTGGCCTCACGCTGGCGATCTTTGCATGGGTATCCGGTAACACCATTTTCGCGGACTACCTCGACATCATGTTCATCCCGAACTCGGGTGAGCTGACCATTTTTGCGCTGGCCTTTGTGGGAGCCTGTGTGGGTTTCCTATGGTATAACTCTTATCCGGCGCAGGTGTTCATGGGTGACACGGGCAGTCTGGCCATTGGCGGTATCATCGCGGTGATGGCCCTGATCGTGCGCAAAGAATTGCTGATTCCGATCCTGTGCGGCATTTTCCTGATCGAGAACCTGTCGGTAATGCTGCAGGTGAGCTACTTTAAGTATACCAAAAAGAAATACGGGGAGGGCCGACGCATCTTTAAGATGTCGCCACTGCACCACCACTACCAAAAAAACGGCTACCACGAGTCCAAGATCGTTTCGCGCTTCTGGATTGTGGGCATCATGCTGGCGATTTTGACATTGGCAACCCTGAAACTGCGCTAAAACCTAACGAAAACAAACGATGAAACTAGCGATACTCGGAGCGGGAGAAAGTGGCGTAGGAGCGGCATTGCTGGCAAAGGCAAAGGGGCTTGACGTGTTTGTTTCGGACATGGGGCAGATCAAGGAGGCATACAAGGCCAAGTTGGCAACAGCGGCTATACCTTACGAAGAGGGCACGCATACCTTTGAGCGCATACTGGCCGCCAACGAGATCGTGAAAAGCCCGGGTATACCAGATAAGGCAGCCATCATTCAGGAAGCGACTCAAAAGGGAATTCCGGTGATCTCCGAAATAGAGTTTGCCGGCCGCTATACCGACGCGAAGTTTATTTGCATTACGGGTACTAACGGTAAGACCACGACCACTTTGCTGACTTACCACTTGCTGAAGAGCGCTGGTATCAACGTAGGACTGGCCGGTAACATCGGCGAGAGTCTGGCTGAGAAAGTTATTGACAATAAACACGAGTACTACGTGGTGGAGCTGAGCAGTTTTCAGCTCGACAACATGTACCAGTTTAAAGCACATATTGGAGTACTGTTAAATATTACGCCAGACCACTTAGACAGGTATGGCTATGACTTAAACAAGTACGCCGCCTCGAAGTTGCGCATTGCGCAGAACATGAGCGGCGCGGACTACTTTATCTACAACAACGATGATGATATTATCCGTAATGCGTTCGATTCTGCGTCTTTTGGCGGAACCACAATCCCATTCTCGCTCCAAGGAGCGGCAGGTACGAAAGTACTATGTGAAGGGACGCATGTAAAGGTCAACGTCAAATTCTTTGAAGGCGACATTGACGCTTCGCGCTCTGCCCTGATCGGCAAGCACAACCAGTACAACACCATGGCCGCTGTGGCGGTCGCCAAGCTGATGGGTGTAGAGGACAGCCAGATTGAAAAAGGGCTGGAAACTTTTGAAAATGCCGAGCACCGCTTGCAGGTGATCACGGTCTCAAGAGAAGTCACTTACATCAACGACTCGAAAGCGACCAACGTGGAAGCCGTGTACTATGCTCTGGAGGGTATAAGGCAGCCGATCATCTGGATCGCGGGTGGTGTAGACAAAGGTAACGACTACAGTGTACTGACCGAGCTGGCCAAAGAGAAAGTGAAAGTGCTGGTTTGTCTGGGAAAGGACAATGACAAGCTGAAGGAAGCATTCGGCCGCATTGTGCCGGTTGTGGTGGAGACCACTTCCATCGAGTACGCCGTGCGCATGGGCAAATTACTTTCCACACCGGGTGATGTGGTACTGTTGTCGCCGGCCTGCGCGAGTTTTGATTTGTTCAACAATTACGAGCACCGGGGGCAGCGCTTCAGGGAGGCCGTGGAGAAGATAGTTTTGAAAAAGTAAGATTTTTAATTTTTAGCCAAAGGTAATATGATCAAGCAGTGGTTACAGCGGAACCTGAAAGGGGACGCGGTGCTTTGGGGCATCGTGCTGATGTTCTCGCTTATCAGCATGGCAGTCGTGTATTCGGCTACCGGTACCTTGGCGTACAAGCAAAAAGACGGTAACACGGAGTACTTCCTCTTCAAGCACTCTTCGCTGATTTTCATCGGTCTGGCCTTCATGTGGCTGGCCCACAAGATCGATTACCGCTACTATTCCCGATTGTCGTTGGTGGCGCTTATCCTGTCGGTGCCGCTATTGCTCTATACCTTCTTTTTCGGTTCGAACATCAACGAAGCGTCCCGCTGGATTACCATTCCGGTGATCAACCAGACCTTCCAGCCTTCGGATTTGGCGAAACTGGCCCTGATTTCCTATCTGGCCAGTATGCTTTCGAAGAAGCAGAACAACCTAGACGACTGGAAGCGCAACTTACTGCCGATTTTCGCCTGGACGGGCTTCATTTGTGCCCTGATCGCTTTGACGAACACTTCAACAGCTGTTTTGCTGTTCATGACCAGCCTCTTGTTGATGTTCATCGGTCGCGTGCCAATGAAATCGCTGGCTGCTTTTGTAGTGGCTGGTGCCATGTTAGGAGGCGTGGGTTTGGCAGCCGGTCAGCGTCTGGGCACGGCCATCAGCAGGGTAGAGGCATTCTTTGATGAGTCCGAAACAGCTTTCCAGTTGGAGCAGTCCTACATCGCCATTGCAACAGGCGGCGTGGTGGGCAAAGGCCCCGGCAACAGCGACCAGCGCGATATCCTGCCGCACCCTTACTCTGACTTTATCTATGCGATCATACTGGAAGAATATGGATTGATGGGAGGTGTGTTAGTGCTCTTCCTATACCTTGCCCTGCTCTACCGTGGACTGGTCACGGTCACGAAAAGTAACGGGGCCTTTGGCGGTTTGCTGGCAGCCGGCCTGAGTTTCAGTTTAGTGCTGCAAGGGATGATCAACATGGGCGTGGCCGTTGGGCTTGGTCCGATCACGGGTCTGCCATTGCCGCTCCTGAGTATGGGTGGTACCTCGCTGATCTTCACAGGTATATCGATCGGGATCATCCTGAGCGTGAGCCGCACCGTGAAAGCGGAGGAAACACTGGGTACAACCGCTAAAGTGACGGCCAATGCCTAACTCGCAGCGTCCATATCGCTTCATCATCAGCGGTGGTGGCACCGGCGGGCACATTTACCCGGCCATTGCCATTGCCAACCAGATCAAGGTGTTGCACCCTGATGCGGAGATCCTGTTTGTGGGAGCGATTGGGCGTATGGAAATGACACGCGTGCCGGAAGCGGGTTACAAGATCGTGGGCCTCTGGATCAGCGGATTGCAGCGTCGTCTCACACTGGAAAACCTCTCTTTCCCCTGGAAAGTGATCTCCAGTATCCGGATGTCTAACAAAATCATCCGTGATTTTAAGCCGGATGCCGTGGTAGGAGTAGGCGGTTATGCGAGCGGTCCGTTGCTGTATGCGGCAACCGCTAAAAAGATACCGGCACTTGTACAGGAACAGAATTCTTATGCCGGCATCACCAACAAGCTGTTGGCTAAGCGGGTGCAAAAGATTTGCGTTGCCTACAACAACATGGACGCCTTCTTCCCGGCTGAAAAGCTGGCGCTGACAGGCAACCCCGTTCGAAAAGACATCATGGAGCTCGAAGGCAAGCGCCGCGAGGCCTTGCTGCACTTCGGACTGACTTCTGAGAAGAAAACCATATTGGTAATAGGCGGAAGCCTTGGTGCCAGAACCATAAATCAAAGTATAGCTGCAGGGCTGCAACAAATCGCAGATGCAGGTTATCAACTGATCTGGCAGACGGGCAGAGCGTTTTATCCGCAGGCGCAGGAACTGGAGAAGCCTTTTGCTGATGCAGGTATACGGGCCTTCGATTTCATCCGGCAGATGGATCTGGCTTATGCAGCCGCCGATGTGGTGGTCTCCAGAGCCGGTGCACTTTCGATTTCGGAGCTGTGTCTGGCCGGAAAGCCAAGCATTTTGGTGCCTTCTCCGAATGTGGCCGAAGACCACCAGACCAAAAACGCCATGTCGCTGGTGCAGGAGCAGGCCGCCCTGCTGGTACGTGACGCCGAAGCACAGCAGAAACTTATACCTGCCGCTTTGGAGCTGGCCGGAAATGAAGCAGAGCGGCATCGTCTGTCGCAGAACATACTGAAATTGGCGCGGCCAAATGCCGCTGTCGATATTGTAAACGAACTGTTAAAGTTGATCAAGTGAGACTGGAAGATTATAGCTATATCTATTTCCTGGGTATCGGCGGCATCGGCATGAGCGCCATCGCCCGCTGGTTCAATGCCCGGAAGCTTCCGGTATGGGGCTACGATAAAACGCGCACCCCACTCACCGAAGCGCTGGAGCAGGAGGGCATTCGGGTACATTATGAAGATAATGTAAACCAGTTGCCGCGAGAAATACTGGAGAATAAGGAGACCACTTTAGTGGTGCTCACGCCGGCTATACCTGCCGAGCACACGGAGTGGGCCTACCTGAAAGCGCAAGGCTATACCATCAAGAAGCGCTCCGAGGTATTAGGCATTATCACGGGTTCGGCTTATACCGTGGCCGTGGCCGGAACGCATGGCAAAACGACGACTTCCTCCATCGTGACGCATTTGCTGCACGAAGGCGGCGTAGATTGTTCGGCTTTCCTTGGAGGGATTGCCACCAACCTGAACTCGAACCTTCTAATAGGCAAAGGTACGGCAGAGAAGGAGACCATTGTGGTAGAGGCCGATGAGTACGACCGTTCTTTCCTGACGCTATACCCAGACATCGCCATCGTGACTTCGGCTGATCCCGATCACCTGGATATTTATGGCGACAAAGAGGAACTGATTCGTACGTTTCAGAAGTTCATCAGTCAGGTAAAGTCAGGCGGTTACCTGATTTTGCATAGCGCCGTTGACCCGCGCTTGCTTGAGAAAGTACAGGCTGGCGTGCAGGTGATTCGATACGGTTTGAATGAAGGCGAAGGTCATGTGCAACAGCTTGACATACAGGGATACAGCTTTTGTTTTGACGCTGAAACACCCTTCGGTAACATAGCCCGTCTGATGCTGGCTTTGCCCGGGTACCACAATGTGGAGAATGCGCTGGCCGCGTTGATCGCAGGCCAGATTATGGGCGTGTCAGAAGACAAATTGCGGGATGCGCTGGCGAGTTACAGAGGCGTGAAGCGCCGCTTCGAAGTGGTGTATGAAGGGCAGGGCAAGGTATACATCGACGACTATGCGCACCACCCGAAAGAGATTGATGCGTTCCTGACATCTTTGCGTGCCATTTACCCAGATAAAAAGCTGACGGTGGTCTTTCAACCGCATTTGTACAGCCGCACCCGCGACTTCGCGGTTGAATTTGCACAAAGTCTGAGCGCAGCTGATGAACTGATTCTGTTGGACATATACCCAGCACGGGAAAAGCCAATTGAAGGCGTAACTTCAGAAATGATTTTGGAGCTTGTAAACGGTCCAAAAAAATGTCTCTTGCATAAAGAAGATGTGGTGACGTATTTTGCAGAAAACGCTGATTTTGAGGTGCTGACAACTGTTGGTGCCGGTGATATTGACACATTAGTGAAGCCTATAAAAAATATTTTAGAAAATAACTGAAATGGGCTTGAATAGTAAAATAAAATCTTTAATTTTTGCATGTTGTAGCGTGCTCACAATTGCTGCGCTTGCAGGTTTTGCTTCCTCTCGCCAAAATGAAAAAAAGTGTGAGAAAGTTTCAATAATTATTGATAATGAGTACAACAATTACTTTATTGGGGAAGAAGAAGTAAGAGATCTTCTCACCCGTGAGGGCGAACGAAAATTAGAGGGTTTACCGAACCAGCAAATAGATCTGAAAAACCTTGAAAAGCGCATCGAAGCGCATAGCTTCGTGAAAGAAGCGGAGGTGTTTAAGGCGTTGGACGGAAACATACAAGTAAGCATAAAACAAAACAGGCCTATAGCTAGAATTATACGACCAGATCAGGATGTCTACATCGACGCAGAGGGCAATATGCTGCCTCTTTCCGACCGATATACCGCTCGTGTAATACCCATTACGAAGACCCAGTCCAGCAGACCGTTTGGGAGGGATTTCTTCCAGGACTCTACTGGCCAAGCCTATCTTTCCTTGCTGCGTTTCATTGAAACCGATCAGTTTTGGAAAGCCCAGTTAGCCCAGATGCATATCGATGAGAAGGGCCGAGTATCTTTCCTGCCACAGGTAGGGGAGCACACCATTGAGTTTGGAAAACCGGACGAAGCGGAGCAGAAATTTAAAAAGTTGATGGTCTTTTATAAAGAAGTACTACCCGTGATGGGCTGGGATAAATATAAGAGAGTCAATGTGGAATACGAAGATCAGATTATTTGTGAATAACATATACAGCATATGCAGAACGACAAAATAGTAGTAGGCTTGGACATCGGCACAACCAAAGTTTGCGCACTTGTTGGTCGGAAGAATGAGTATGGGAAGCTGGAGATCCTGGGGATGGGTAAAGCCATTTCGGAAGGGGTAGTACGCGGTATTGTGAGCAATATCGACAAAACCGTGGAAGCGATCAGAAAAGCCGTTCAGCAGGCCGAAGATCAGGCGAGCATCAACATCAAGGTGGTGAACGTGGGCATTGCCGGCCAGCACATTAAAAGTTTGCAGCACAATGGCAGTATCACGCGTCAGATGACCGACGATGAGATTACGGTAGATGATGTGAATCGTCTGACGAACGATATGTACCGGTTGGTAACTCCTCCGGGCAGTGAGATCATCCACGTGATGCCGCAAGAATACAAAGTAGACTACGAAGAAGGAATTATCGATCCGGTGGGCATGTCGGGTGTGCGCCTGGAGGGTAACTTCCACATCATCACCGCGCAGTCCAACGCGATCAGCAACATTAACAAATGCATCGCCCGTGCCGGTCTGGAGATTGACAACCTGATCCTGGAGCCGCTTGCTTCGAGCATGTCGGTGCTGAGCGATGAGGAGAAGGAAGCAGGCGTGGCACTGGTCGACATTGGCGGTGGCACAACGGACCTTGCCATCTTCAAAGACAATATTATCCGTCATACAGCAGTTCTTCCTTTCGGGGGCAATATCATCACATCCGACATTAAGCAAGGATGCATGGTGATGCAGAACCAGGCCGAGCAGCTGAAAGTGAAGTTCGGAAAGGCGATTGCCGACGAGGCTTCTGAAAACGAGATCGTTTCTATACCTGGCCTGCGCGACCGTACACCGAAAGAAATTTCCCTGAAAAACCTGGCTTATATAATAGAGGCCAGAATGGAGGAGATCGTAGAGTTGATCTATTCCGAGATCGTAAGATCAGGATATAGCAACAGCCTGGCTGCCGGTATTGTAATTACGGGCGGTGGCGCCCAATTGCAGAACCTGGTGCAGTTGGTAGAATACATCACGGGCATGGATACCCGCATTGGCTACCCGAACGAGCACCTGGGCAAATCCAAGATTGATGCCGTGAAGAGCCCGATGCACGCAACGGGTGTTGGCTTGGTGTTGGCCGGCTACCAGTCGCTTGATCAGCGCGCAGAGAAGCATGTGGAAGTGCAGCAGCAGGAAGTATTCAACAAAGTAGTAACCAAAACAGCCAGCAAAGAAAACAGCGGCAGTAAAGGATTCCTCGACAGAATCAAAGGTCTTCTGTCGGATGATATCGATTAGTTAGAAGCAAAATTATTAGAAACCCATAATAGCAGGAGATTTTAGCATGACATCAATGTACAGTTTTGACCTGCCGGCAAGCGGCAAGTCCATCATTAAGGTGATTGGCGTCGGAGGTGGAGGCAGCAACGCGGTAAACTTCATGTATGGCCAGGGCATCAAGGATGTAGAGTTCGTGATCTGCAACACGGATATGCAAGCCTTGAAAAGCAGCAGCGTACCCAACAAACTTCAGATCGGTTTAAACCTGACCGAAGGTCTGGGTGCCGGCGCTAACCCCGAAAAAGGAAAGCACGCTGCCCTTGAAAGCAAAGAGGAGATTCGCGAGTTGCTCAGCAACGATACCAAAATGGTGTTTATCACTGCCGGTATGGGCGGTGGTACAGGTACAGGTGCTGCACCTGTCATTGCTAAAGTCGCCAAAGAACTGGGTATCCTGACCGTAGGTATCGTAACGGCTCCTTTCGCCTTCGAAGGCAGAAAGAAGAAGTTGGCTGCTGAGAATGGTATCAAGGAACTGAGCGAGAACTGCGACACGATCCTGGTGATCCTCAACGACAAGCTGCGCGAGATGTTCGGTAACCTGGCCATCCGTGAGGCTTTTGCGAAGGCTGACAACGTGCTCACCACAGCTGCTAAATCTATTGCTGAAATCATTACCGTAACAGCCGAAATCAACGTTGACTTCGAAGACGTGAAGACGGTTATGAAAGACTCTGGCGCTGCAGTGATGGGTTCTGCAACGACAGAAGGTGAAGGCCGTGCCCTCCGTGCCGCTGAAGAGGCGCTTTCTTCTCCATTGCTGAACAACACCGACATCCACGGTGCTCAGAAAATCCTTCTTTCCATTATGTCTGGTGATCAGGCGGAACTGGAGATGGATGAACTGACCGAGATTACGGAATACATCCAGGACAAAGCTGGTCAGGAGGCAGAGGTGATCTTCGGCCACGGCATCGACTCATCTTTGGGTCAGAGCATCCGTGTAACGGTAATTGCTACTGGTTTCGCGAGCACAGCTGAGGCGATCATCGAGCCAAAAAAAACGGTTTTTGATCTGGAGAGCCAAAAAAAAATTGAAGTAGCAGAGCCAGCCAAGCCAGAGCAGCCTAAAATGGTAAACTTTGTGCCGGAGCCAGTAGTGGCACCTGTGGCTACACCGCAGCCGCCACAGCCTGTGCAGCAGCAGTTCGAGATTCGCCGCCCGGTGGTAGAACAGCCGCAACAGCAACCTGTTCAGCCGCAAGCGCCGCAGCCACAGCAGTATCAGCAGCCGCAGGCTCCACAGCCACAGCAACCGGTACAGCAGCAGCCGCAACGCCGTGTGTTTAACCTGGAAGGCTCTACCACACAAGAGTACAGCAACGGGTTCGGAGCACCGCAGCAGCAAGAAGACTATGCCACACGTGAGGCGAAACGCCTAGAGGCAGAGCGTGAGCTAATGCGTCAGAAGGCTATTGAGCGCCGCGAGCGCCTGAAAATGCTTAGCGCCGACATGACGACAAGCGAAGCGATGAAGGAGAAGATGGACGTGCCAGCTTACCTGCGTCGCAATGTGGCACTCGACTCGGTAGCACACTCTTCTGAGCGCAACATATCCCGTTTCAACCTGAACGACGATAACGAGATATTAGGCGATAACCGCTTCCTGCATGACAATGTAGACTAATCATTTATCCTGTTTTCTAATAATGTAAAGAGCCCGCATTTACTGCGGGCTCTTTTATTTTATACCTATACCTATACCTGCGTGAGCTATTTGCTTAAAAGAAGGTAGCGGTAAGAAGAACAGGTATAAGCAGTAGCATTAGCGAAGTAGCTTTGTATACCTTCGCCTGCTGGCACCGCATTGCTATTAGTGAAAGCCAAACTACCAGGTTGAGTAGTAAGAGCAGTGGGTAGAGTAATAGCAGCAGGAGGGGTACTTTCTCTTTTCCTGACCAAACTTTATTGACAAGCAGCGCTATTGCAAACCAATTAAATACAACGGCCAGCGAAGTATGGATACGCCTATACTTGGAGTTGAGAAAGTTTATTAGAACCTGTTTGGATTAGAAATGGATGAATTGGTCGATCTGCTGTTTTAGTAACTCCAGGTATAGCTCATTGGTGATAGCTGTCCCATCAAAGTTCTTTTCTATCTGGGCCAGTCGGGGCTTCAGGGCGAGCACATGCATGCCCAGGTAGTTGAAGATATCCGTCAGGTGACTCATGGCCAGGCCGCTGCCCTGCACACCAGAAGAGAGCCCCACCAATGCTGCTTTCTTGTTA
Source organism: Pontibacter ramchanderi (assembly GCF_002846395.1). Taxonomy (GTDB): domain Bacteria; phylum Bacteroidota; class Bacteroidia; order Cytophagales; family Hymenobacteraceae; genus Pontibacter; species Pontibacter ramchanderi. The sequence goes on along the minus strand of NZ_PJMU01000001.1, from coordinate 1,491,315 downwards.
CGGAAAGTATTGGGGTAGGACAGGCCATCTATGAAAGCTTTGAGAACCCCCGGGAACGAACCATTGTACTCCGGCACGATGAATACGAACTTCTCTGACGCACCGATGAGTGCGCTTAACTCGTTAAAAGCCTGGTTTTTGCCAAGGTTGTCGTAAAGTGCGGAGGATGTAAAATCGGCGGGAAGATCGGCCAGGTCCAGTATCTGGCTAGCCACCTGCCGCTCGTTCAGCAGTTTGGCGTATAAATTGGCTACTGCCCTGGAGTTAGAGGAGCTTCTGTTGGTGCCGGTTATAATCGTGATCATAGTAGCTTGTTATGTCCTTTTGTAAACAGTTGCTGTGCGATCCAGTTCACAGGATGGTATAGTTTTCAGAATATTAGTGCGAATATAAAAGCAAAAGGCGAGAACAGTTGCCTGTCTCGCCTTTTAAGCTTATTAGGATCAGGAAAACTATACGTTCTCTGAGCTGGCTTTTGCTCCCAGATACTCACGGTTCATCATCGCGATGTTATCCAGTGATATACCTACCGGGCACTCAGCAGCGCAGGCGCCAGTGTTAGAGCACGCACCAAAGCCTTCCACGTCCATCTGAGCCACCATGTTCTCCACACGGGTTTTGGCTTCCACCTTGCCCTGTGGCAACATAGCCAACTGCGATACCTTAGCACTCACAAACAGCATGGCAGAGGCGTTCTTACAGGCCGCCACGCAGGCACCGCAACCAATACAGGTAGCGGCGTCAAACGCTTTGTCAGCGATAGTTTTTGGAATCGGAATTTCGTTTGCGTCAGGGACGCCACCTGTATTCACCGACACATAACCACCCGCCTGCTGGATGCGGTCGAAGGCGGAACGGTCTACGATCAGGTCTTTGTGCACTGGGAAGGCAGCAGCTCTCCAAGGCTCGATCGTGATCGTATCGCCGTGTTTGAAGTGGCGCATGTGCAGCTGGCAAGTAGTAGTGCCGCGCTCCGGTCCGTGTGCACGGCCGTTGATGAACAAGCTGCACATACCGCAAATACCTTCGCGGCAGTCATGGTCAAAAGCTACAGGCTCTTCGCCCTTTACCAGGAGTTCTTCGTTGAGCACGTCCAGCATCTCCAGGAAAGACATATCCGGGGAAATGCCGTTCAAAGGGTAGGTTACCAGCTGACCTGCAGAGTTTTTATCTTTTTGGCGCCAAATCTTCAATGTGAGATCCATTGGTTTAGCATTTGGATTACTTCCAGCCATTTCTTTTTTAATTTCGAATTAAAAATTACGAATTAAGAATTTCAACTGCCCGTTTGCGGACTAATTATTATTCCTAATTATTAATTATTCATTATTTATAGCTACGCTGCGTTAGCTTCACGTTCTCGAACTTCAGATCTTCCTTGTGCAGGATGGCCTGGTTGCCAGGGCCAGTATACTCCCAGGCGGCTACATAGGCATAGTTCTCGTCGTCACGCAGGGCCTCGTTCTCTGGTGTCTGGTACTCTTCACGGAAGTGACCACCGCACGATTCATTTCTGTTCAGGGCGTCGTCTACCATCAGTTCGCCCAGTTCCAGGAAGTCGGCTACGCGGTGTGCTTTCTCCAGTGTCTGATTCAGCTCTTCGTTCACACCAGTAACTTTCACGTTCTGCCAGAACTCGTCGCGCAGCTTACGGATCTCCTGTTTTGCGAACTGAAGACCTTCGGCGTTTCGGGCCATACCGCAGTAATCCCACATGATCTGGCCAAGGGCCTTGTGGAAGTCATCTACCGTGCGGTTACCTTTAATAGACAACAGACGGTCTGTAATCGCTTTCACGTTTTGCTCGGCTTCCTTAAAGGCAGGGTGCTCTGTGCTTACTTTCGCGTAAGGCGTCTGTGCCAGGTAATCACCGATTGTGTAAGGAATCACGAAGTAACCGTCGGCCAGACCCTGCATCAGGGCCGAAGCACCAAGGCGGTTTGCACCGTGGTCAGAGAAGTTACACTCGCCGGTTGCGTACAGACCCGGGATGTTGGTCATCAGGTTGTAGTCTACCCAAAGGCCACCCATGGTGTAGTGCACCGCAGGGTAAATGCGCATCGGACTTTCGTATGGGTTCTCGTCCGTGATCTTGGCATACATCTCGAAGAGGTTACCATACTTGGCAGCAATCGCCGGCTGGCCTTCGCGCTTGATGGCGTCAGCAAAGTCGAGGAACACGGCCAGACCAGAGGCACCTACGCCACGGCCTTCGTCGCATACCAGTTTGGCGTTGCGTGAAGCCACGTCGCGCGGCACGAGGTTACCGAAAGCAGGGTATTTGCGTTCCAGGTAGTAATCGCGATCTTCTTCTTTGATATCGTTTATTTTGATCTCACCCTTGCGCAGGCGCTGGGCAAGCTCTACTGTCTTAGGAACCCATACACGACCGTCGTTACGCAGTGACTCCGACATCAGCGTCAGTTTGGACTGGTAGTCGCCGGATACAGGTATACAGGTTGGGTGAATCTGGGTGAAGCAAGGGTTGGCGAACAAAGCCCCTTTTTTGTGCGCTCTCCAGGCTGCAGTGGCGTTCGAGCCCATTGCGTTGGTAGAGAGGAAGAACACGTTGCCGTAACCACCTGTTGCCAACACCACCGCATGCGCGCTGTGCGACTCTATTTTACCCGTGATCAGGTTACGCACCACTATACCGCGAGCTTTGCCATCCACCATCACCAGGTCCAGCATTTCGGTGCGTGGGTACATCTTCACTTTACCATAAGCGATCTGACGGTTCAGGGCAGAGTAGGCACCTAATAACAGCTGCTGTCCGGTTTGGCCACGAGCGTAGAACGTACGCGATACCTGTGCACCACCGAATGAACGGTTGGCCAGCAGACCGCCGTACTCACGGGCAAAAGGAACACCCTGCGCCACGCACTGGTCAATGATGTTAACCGATACCTGGGCCAGGCGATAAACGTTGGCCTCGCGGGCACGGTAGTCGCCCCCTTTGATAGTATCGTAGAACAGGCGGAAGATGGAGTCACCGTCGTTCTGGTAGTTTTTGGCAGCGTTGATACCACCCTGCGCCGCAATCGAGTGCGCACGGCGTGGAGAGTCCTGGAAGCAGAACGCTTTTACGTTATAGCCCAGTTCGCCAAGTGTGGCGGCGGCAGATGCACCGGCAAGACCGGTACCTACTACAATAATATCGTATTTACGCTTGTTGGCTGGGTTTACCAGCTTCACATTGAATTTATGCTTATCCCACTTTTCAGCTAAGGCGCCTTCCGGGATTTTAGAATCTAATATCATAGCAAGTATATTAGCTTAATTACAAATTAACGAAGAAAAAGAAGTAGAGCGGGATAAGCGCAAAGCCCAGGCTGATCAGCACAGAGAACGCCACGCCAAATGTTTTGATAAACGGCGTGTACTTTTTGTGCGTCAGGCCCAGCGACTGGAACGCGCTCTGGAAACCGTGGATCAGGTGATAGGCCAGGGCGATCATCGAGATCACATAAAGGCCTACGTAGATCGGGTTTTTGAATGCTTTTACTACTTCAGCGTACAGGTTCGTGTACTCGGCGTTTGGAACACCCTCCAGCTCTCCGAAGCGAGCCGGTACAAAGAAGTTCCATAAGTGCACCAGCAGGAACACCAGGATGATCGTACCCAGCAGACCCATGTTACGGGAAGACCAGGTGGAGTTTTCCTGTGGGTGATTCTCTGCGTATCCAACAGGGCGGGCAGCCTTGTTGCGGCGCGTCAATACAATGGCATCGTAAATGTGGAACAGGAATCCGAGTACCAGCACTATTTCCATCGTACGGATAACAGGGTTATTAGCCATAAAATGGGAGTAGATGTTAAATGCCTCGCCGCCATCTCTGTAAAACAGTGTAAGGTTACCTACAAGGTGCACCACCAGGAAGGAGCACAGGAAAAGGCCCGTTACCGACATGATGATCTTACGTCCGATTGTACTGGAAAACGTTTTAGTAAACCAATTCATCTGTATTTGTTAGAAGGTTAAGTAATGAATGCTTTTTAATGCCCAAAGGTACAAGTGGAGCCCGTATAAAACAATTAAATAGCATATTTTGAATCAATCTAAATTGCAATGCGTAGGACTGAAAACCATATATTATAAACCTACTTTTCTCGCTTTTGTTGATAATAAAAAGGTAAAAATTCAGTTTTCATTTTACCTTTGTTCAGCGCCAAATCTAACTCTACGCTTATGCCAAATAGTTTACGCTTGAGCTGTTGCTTGCCTGGCCGCATAGTGCTGTTGGTATTGATGTTGCTGTTGGGATATGCATATGAGGCGCAGGCGACGCACATCCGTGCCGGGGACATCACCGCCGTCCGGGACACCGGACCCAACCCCAACCCCCGAAAGTTCTTTTTTACGATGGTGATGTACACCAAAACATCCTCCACAGCCGACGACCCGCGCGTGTTCATCTCCATGGGAACAGGGGAGACCGTTACAGTAGAACGCCTGTCTGTTACGAACATTAAACCGGACGTAGACCGCGAAGAATTTAAGTGGGAGTATACCTTTCCGGCTAATGGCACCTATACTGTAACGTGGGTAGGCGAAAACCGGAACGGCGGCATCCTGAACATGGCTGCTCCAACTGATCAGCTCACCTTTTCTATTTCGACCACTGTTTCAATTAACCCACTGCGTGGCCTCAATAGCACGCCTATACTACAAGTAGCTCCAATTGATGAAGCAACTGTCGGCGAGCGCTGGGTGCACAACCCGGGCGCGATCGATGCGGATGGCGACAGCCTGGCCTTCCGCCTGATTCAGCCACAGTACCGTAATCCGCAGACAGGCCTGATCACCAATGTGCCCGGTTACCGCGATCCGCACACCGTTGATAATTGCCGCAACTCTACTAACACCGGACCTTCGACCTTTAACCTCGACCCGATTACCGGCCAGATCACCTGGGATGCCCCCTGCCGCCTGGGCGAATACAACGTGGCCTTTGTAGTAGAGGAGTGGCGGGTAACGGGTGCCGCCCCTGTGCTGATCAGCACTGTGGTGCGCGACATGCAGATCCTAGTAGTGGATGCCCGAAACCGGCCGCCGGTGCTCGTACCGCGCGATACCTGTATTGTGGCCGGCGAGACACTGCGTACCACCATCACCGCCACTGACCCGGACAGAGACGCTAATGGTATTGGCCAACGAATCACCCTTACCGTACCTGGTACCGGCGGCATACTGCCTCCTGCTACTTTTAGATCGACTGTAAACGAGCCGGGCCGGGCCGCCGGACAATTGGTTTGGAATACTTCCTGCAGTGATGTGCGTGCCAATCCTTACCAGCTTATTTTCAGGGCAGAAGATAATCCGCCTCCTCCGGGCAGGCAGCTGGCCGACTTGCAGCCTTACCGCATTACGGTGATTGGGCCGGCGCCTCAGAATCTGCTTGCTACCGGCGAGGATCGGTCTGTGCTCCTGACCTGGGACAAATACATTTGCCAGAACGCTTCTACTATCCGCATTTACAGGCGGGAGGGACCATCGGGCTGGCGACCAGGGCCTTGTGAGACCGGCGTGCCGGCCAGTGCGGGTTATACACTGATAGGCGAAGTGGGCAAGGACAAGACAGAGTTTTTAGACAATAACAACGGACAAGGGCTTGTTGCCGGGGCCGAGTATTGCTATGTGATTTATGCTGAGTTTCCAAGACCTGCCGGTGGGCAGAGTATCGCCTCGCTCGAAGCCTGTGTGGTGCTGGAGCGGGACATACCGTATATTACCAACGTGACAATTGACCGCACGGCCACTACCAACGGACAGATTACGGTGCGCTGGACACAGCCCGGCCCAGGTATAGAGCGCCTGAACCCGCCTTTCGAATATAGGCTGTATCGCAAGACAGGGCAGGAGCCGGGAGGGGTCTACCAACAGGTCTTCTCTTCACGCAGACTGAGCGACACGGTTTTTGTGAACAGCGGACTGAACACTGAGGCGAATGGCTACAGGTATAAGCTGGAGTTTTACAGCACCCGTACTGCGGGCGGCGCCACACCGAACATGCTGCGCGATTCCACTTCCGCTTCCAGTGTGCGATTGGCGGCCGAAGTACAAAGCACAGGCAACGACCTTGCGGTGTCGCTCAACTGGAACTACATTGTGCCTTGGAAAAACGAGGTGCTCGAGCATCAGATTTTCCGGGTTGTAGGAAACGAATTGGTGCAGGTAGGCAGTGTGTCGGCATCGGCCACGGGAGGTACCTTTGTAGACAGAGGCACTACCGCCGCCCCGCTGGAGCGTGGTCAAACTTACTGCTATGTTGTGCGCACGCAGGGTACTTACCAGATCGATGGTTTGCCGGAGCCTCTCCAAAACTTCAGCCAGCAGGTTTGTGTGGAAACCCCGCTCCTGATCTGTCCGCCAAAGCTCACGCTGGATGTATTGGATTGCGAGGCCTTCTTCGCTAACCCGACCAGGCCACCATACCAGAACGTGCTGAACTGGGAACCACAGATCGGCAATGGATGCACGGATGAGATCGATTTCTATACCGTATACTTCAGAGGGCCGGGCGAAACAGAATACCGCGCCATCGCAACGACAAAAGAAACCACCTATACCCATACCGGGCTGGAGTCTTTTGCCGCCTGCTACTATGTAACGGCTACGAGCCTGGCAGGAGAGGAAAGCGAGCCGAGCAACGAAGAATGCAAGGACAACTGCTTCTTCTTCCAGCTCCCGAATATCATCACGCCAAACGATGACGGAAAGAACGATGTGTTCAGGCCGGATCCGAGGGCGGCCTTTATTCGCTCTACTACCTTCAAGGTATTTAACCGTTGGGGCGTGAAGGTATACGAAAGCAACTCAGATCCGTATATCAACTGGCCAGGCACCGATAACGATGGTAAGCGCCTCACAGATGGAGTTTATTACTACGAGGCCGAGGTTGAGTTTATATCCATTGACCCTGAACGCAGCCGCAGTAAATACAAAGGCTGGGTTGAAATAGTACGCTAATGACAAAAGAGGAACTGGACCGGCTGCAGGGTTTGCCCATCGTGTTTTACGATGGCACCTGTGGCTTTTGCCAGGCCAGCATTCAAATTGCCTTAAAGTATAATGAGCGGCAAAACCTGCATTTTGCCGCCTTGCAGTCCGGATTGGTGGAGCAGCTCGTGCCGCAGCAGCTTGTACCTGATCCACTGCCCGATTCCATTCTGTTTTTTGAAAACGGCCAGCTCTACACCGAGTCCGAAGCCGCCCTGCGCATTGCCCGGCATCTCAATTTTCCGTGGTCGGCGCTTTACTATTTCAGGTTTATTCCCTTATCTTTCCGCAATTTTGTGTACCGCTTCATCGCGAAACACCGCTACCGCATAGCAGGACGCAACGAAGCCTGCATGCTGCCCAGCCCCGAAGAACGGGCCCGGTTTGTGGCGTATTAAATTGGATCAATTGTTAAAATGTTGATGGTTAAATGGTTGTTGGGTCTTTCTTTGTCCGAACGGCTACTGGCTTTATTGCCCCCTTTTATACCTTGCTATGCGGAGAGGTAGAGCCGATAGGAAATGTACTTATACCTGTAAGCTCAAACATAAGAGCAGGTATAATAGAGGTATAGCCTAAGCTCAGGTATAGGTTTGGCATATATGTAAGCACACCTAAATTCTTAACCATCTAACAATTCAACCATTTAACAATTTAACCATCAACAATTAGCAATCAACAATCAGCAATCAACAATCAGCAATCAACAATAAGTATCAGCATGAAAAAGGCATACATCTTCCCGGGACAGGGGTCGCAGTTCGTGGGCATGGGCAAGGACTTGTATGAGCAGCACGAAACGGCTCGACAGTTGTTCGACAAAGCAAATGAGATCCTGGGTTTTAACATCACAGAGATCATGTTCAGTGGAACGGAAGAGGAACTGAAGCAGACGAGAGTAACACAGCCAGCTATCTTTCTGCACTCCGTGGCGCAGGCGGCCGTTGCCCAGGATTTCAACCCGGATATGGTAGCCGGTCACTCGCTGGGTGAGTTCTCGGCGCTGGTGGCCAGCAAGGTGCTGAGCTTTGAGGATGGCCTGAGACTCGTGTACAAAAGAGCGATGGCGATGCAGGCAGCCTGCGAGGCCAACCCATCCACGATGGCGGCCATCCTTGGGTTGGACGACGCGAAGGTTGAAGAGGTGTGCGCCTCTGTGGAAGGCGAAGTGGTGGTAGCAGCCAACTACAACTGCCCGGGCCAGTTGGTGATCTCCGGTTCTAACAAAGGGATAGAGATTGCCTGTGAGAAGATGAAGGAAGCCGGCGCCAAGCGTGCGCTGCCATTGCCGGTGGGTGGTGCTTTCCACTCTCCGCTGATGAAGCCAGCCGAAGTGGAACTGGCCAAAGCCATCAACGAAACCACCTTCAGCCAGGGCATCTGCCCGATCTACCAGAACGTAGACGCCATGCCGCACACCGATCCAGAGGAGATCAAGCAAAACCTTATCAGCCAGCTGACAGCTCCCGTACGCTGGACGCAATCGGTACAGCAGATGGTAGCAGACGGTGCAACACATTTTATAGAGTGCGGCCCAGGCAAAGTGCTGCAGGGACTCGTGAAAAAGATAGAGCGCACGGCTGAGGTTAGCTCAGCGGTATAGCGCTAATTTAGAGCTAATCATAAAGACCATTGCAGTGTTTGCTGCAATGGTCTTTTTTTATGGTCCCTGTGTATGACGCAGAGCCAGGTATAGCTGAAGGCGAAAGTTTTTCGGGATTTGAGACCAGTAATTAGTCAGCTGCCGGATCGTATACCTGGACAGGCAGTTCATCCGGACAGTCTTGCAGAAGCTGTGTAACAGTTGTGTTCAGGGCTGGGTGCAGCAAATGCGGGGCGATCTCGCTCAACGGCAACAGGGTGAACCGGCGGAGGTGTAGTTGTGGGTGCGGAATGGTCAGACGCTGCGATTGCAACACCAGTTGGTCGTAGAACAGGATGTCAATATCAATCACGCGTGCCCCCCAGTGCTCGTGCCGGATGCGGCCCAGTTCCTGCTCGATCCCGTGTATACCTTGCAGCACCTGTTCGGGGCTCAAGTCAGTTTGTACCTCCAGCACCTGGTTCAGAAAAGCGGGTTGGTCCGTCTTTCCCCAGGCGGCAGTTTCGTACAGGGCAGAGCTCTGTGCAATGGAGCCGATTTGAGCGGCAATGCGTTCGCGGGCATGGGACAGGTATAGCGGGCGGTCACCGAGGTTGCCGCCCAGCAGCAGGTATAGCTTAGGCATGTTTGTTGAAAAAGGCGATACTCAGGTCGGCTGCGGCTTTGGCTGCCGTGGGCAGTTCGTGTTGCTCGTAAGGGTGTTGTCCGCCAAAAGAGTGGTCGGCACCAGGCAGCAGGTGCAGCTCGGCGTCCGGCTTCCAGGTATGCAGGTCGTGAGCCATTTTCACGGGCAGGGTTTCGTCTTCCTCGCCATGGAGAATGAGCAGGGGTTGCTGCATTTTCTGGATCACTGTCGGAATCTCCAGACGCTCCACATTGGCCAGGTAATCCTCCACGATCTGGTAATAAAGCGGCATGCGTATACCTGTGCGGGCATTGGTCACCCACTGCACACCCTCTTCTTTCCAGGAGTCTTTTTCCAGCTCGTCCCAGCGCTGGTCGAAATTGTTTACAGCCGCCCAGGTGGCCAGCGCCCGCACCCGCTCGTCTTCGGCAGCTTTGAGAATAACAGACCCACCCCCGCGGCTATGACCGATGAGGTAGATGCGGTCCAGGTTCATCTCGTTTTGCGGCAGCGGCCCTTCTTCGTCGTGCACCAGGTCGATGATCGCCTTCAGGTCATCGAGTTCGATGCTGAAGTTGTTGCGTCCGAAAGCCTCCATGTCGTGCAGGTCCGAATCGTTATCGATGCTGGTGCCGTTGTGCGAGAAGTTGAACTTGATGAACACAAAGCCTTGCCGGGCAAAGTAATCTGCCAGCAGGTTGAAGTGCCCCCAGTCCTTAAATCCTTTAAAGCCGTGGGTATAGAGCACGACGGGCTTTTTGTTGCCGTCCTGGGTAAAGGTGGCGTCAGCGGTAAACGGACGCTCGTGCTCCGGGTATACCACGAAGTCTACTTTGAGTGTGTCTGCCATGGCAAGATGCGCTGGGTTATCAGAAGGCAAGTTAGTTATTTTAAGTTAGCGGCGAACCAGCATGGGGCCATGCTGTTGGTAAACGACACCGCTATGCTCAACTTACGATTATTTAAACGCTGATTTGCTATACTTGTTTGGAAACGACCCCCGCACCTAGTAATATTGCGGAATATCGCATGAGCATTAGCCTAAAGGAAATACAAGCGCCCATTGCCCAGGAGATGGAGCTGTTCGAGAAGAAGTTCAGGACTTCGATGAAGTCTAAGGTACTGCTGCTCGATAAGATCATGAGCTACATCGTAAAGCGCAAAGGCAAGCAGATGCGGCCCATGTTTGTGTTCTTCATGGCCAAGCTCTTCCGCGGCGATGCCATTGGCGATGCCACCTACCGCGGGGCTGCCCTTATTGAGCTGCTGCACACGGCCACCCTCGTGCATGACGACGTGGTGGACGAGGCCAATTACCGCCGCGGTTTCTTCTCCGTTAACGCCCTCTGGAAAAATAAGATTGCTGTGCTGGTAGGTGACTACCTGCTCTCCAAAGGCCTCTTGCTATCGCTGCAAAACGACGATTTCGAGCTGCTCAAGATCGTGTCGAATGCCGTGCGGGAGATGAGTGAAGGAGAGTTGCTGCAGATTGAGAAAGCCCGTCGTCTGGATATTGACGAGAGTGTGTATTTCGATATCATCCGCCAGAAAACCGCCTCACTTATTGCTTCCTGCTGTGCCGTAGGCGCTGCTTCGGCCGGCGCTTCGAAAGAAGATATCGAGAAAGCACGTTTGTTCGGTGAGAAAGTGGGCATCGCCTTCCAGATCAAAGACGACCTGTTCGACTACGGTACCGCTGAGATCGGTAAACCAGTGGGCATCGACATCAAGGAAAAGAAGATGACCCTGCCCTTGATCCATGCCCTGCGCGAAGCCGACTGGATGACCCGCCGCCGCGTGATTTACAACGTAAAGAACAACAACGGTGATAATAAACGCGTGCAGCAGGTGATCGATTACGTGAAAGCCTCCGGCGGTATTCAATACACCATCGAGGTGATGAACCGCTACCATGCCGAGGCACTCGCCATTCTCCATACCTTCCCGGCTTCCCCGTCGCGCCACTCGCTGGAGCAACTCATCGCTTATACCATCGAAAGGGAAAAATAAATTGTTAAATTGTTGATGGTTAAATTGTTTTGAACGTTCGGTTATGACCTCGCAGTGTGCGCACCTGCCCCGAAGCATTTCGGGGGTTCCCGCGAGAGTCTAAGATATGAGCCATACCTATACCTGACAAGTAGAGGTGGACCTGCTTCATAACTTATGTGTCGCTCACAATTTCTTTGTCATTTCGAACGCTAGTGAGAAATCTGAAATAGTGCCTACACTCCAAAATAATCCAGATCCCTCCATGCTGTCGAGATGACAGGTAAAAAGTCACTATTTCTACCGGCTAAACCTATACCTAGCTAAAAAGTAATATCTGTAAAAACTACTCTGAAATTTGTAAGCTTGAGAAACAGGGGCGTAGGTAATTTTGCGTGTACAAAATACCCTATGAAAAATGAGTGTCAACACCAACACCTGGAACCGGCTGCGCTATACCTTCTACCTGCCGATTTACGATCTCATCGCTGACCGTATTTTCCGCAAGCACCGTAAGCGCTCTATCGAACTGCTGCAGGTTCATCCTGACGACGCCATCCTAATTGTTGGAGCAGGCACAGGGCTGGATCTCCCATACCTGAAAGGCTATACCCGCATCACCGCCAACGACATCACGCCTGGCATGATCACCAAACTGAAAGCCCGTGCCGAGCAACTGGCTATACCTGTGGAGGCACACGTGATGGACGGCCAAAAGCTCAGCTACCCCGACAACAGTTTTGATGCCGTAGTGCTGCACCTGATCATCGCGGTTATACCTGACCCGGTAGCCTGCATACGTGAAGTGGAGCGGGTACTAAAACCGAGCGGCACGGTCGTGGTCTTCGACAAGTTCCTGCCAGACGGACAGAAGCCCTCGCTGCTGCGCCGCCTTTTCAATCAAGTTGCCAGCACATTGTTCTCTGATGTGAATCGCAGCATTGGCAACATCGTCAGCCATACCTCGCTGCAGATGGAATTAAACGAGCCAGCTGCTTTTGGAGGCACCTTTCGGATCGTGCGGCTTCGTAAGCCATTATAACTACAAAGGCCGCTACTGCACCAGTAGCGGCCTTTGCCATACCTGCCGATCAAACAATCAACAATTAACAATCAACAATTAAATTTCCTCGGCCAGTAACTCGTCCATCGTCTTGTTAAAATCCGTTACCCACTCTTCGTAGTATTTGCCTGTGCCGGGGCCCGAGAAGCCTGTGTGGATCTTGCGCACCTTGCCCTGGCGGTCGATGTAGATAGTGGTTGGGAAGGAGAGGACGTGGTTGAGCGCCGGAAGCGCCTGTGCAGCTGCCTCTTTATCGGATGTACCTGCGTAGAGCAAGTCGTATTCAATGTTGAAGCGGTCCTTCATTTTATTCAGGCGCGGTACCGCTTGCTCGTAGCCCTTGGCGCGCTCAAAGCCCAGGCCGATTATCTCCAGACCGCGGTCTTTATTCTTGGCATAGTATGGTGCCAGAAACTGGGTCTCGTCCATACAGTTCGGGCACCAGGAGCCGAGCAGCTGCACCAGCACCACTTTGCCTTTGTACTTCTCATCCGACAACGATACTTGCTTGCCCTCCAGGTCAGGGAAGGTGAATTCCAGCGACTCGTGGCCAGGCTTCAGGAAAGTCAGTTCGTTGGCATTGGCCAGTTCAGCATTTTCGTTGCGCTTGGCTACCCAGGTTTCGTGGTGCGAAGGGCCGGAGTAAAAATGGCCGCTCAGGTTGTCGTTATCTGTTGGCGTGGCCGTGAACAGGTAGGCGTGGTTGCCGTCAAACGTCGACACCTTCAGCCCATTGCCTTCCACTTGTCCTTCGAGGTAGCGGTAGTCGCCTGTCTCGGTCAGGAAAGTGCCGGTTACGTGGTTGTCTTTCTGCTCAAATATACCGATCGCGTTGTACTGCTTGCCATCCGGCTCGGTGAAAACCACCTCCCACTTGCCGGTGTAGGTATAGCTGGCAGGGTCGGGGTTAGCCTTAAAACGGTTGGCATTGCCGTGCTCCGCTACAAACGGAACCGAATAGCGATAGGCCAGGTCATTTCTGGTAAAGCGGCCCGCCATCTTGTCGTCGTCTACCTTCGCAATCAGGTCAGCGTCGAAGATGTGCAGCCGGATACGAAGTGAGTCGCCCTCCTGGTGAAATTCGTCTACCAGAATGCGTTCGTCGGCGTTGATCAGGTATAGCACCGTTTTGCCGTTCTGCTCCTCGGCTTCCATGATGAACGGGATTTCCTGACCCTGTGCCTGCAGCGCCACGCGCCACGGACCGGGTTGTAAGGTGTTATCGGTAGATGTGGAAGAGCCACAGGAAGTTAAAAGCTGCGTAGCGGACAGTGTTAACAACAAAATCAGCCTCATTGGGGTATTAAAACAAGTAAGTTTCATACGGCAAAATTAACAGATGAATTCGTGAAAAGCGAAATATGCAACAATTAGCTTGCCCGGATGCGGAAATGTTATATTCATCGCGGCTAATGTTGTGCTTAAACAGGCATATTTCGTACATTTGTAAACTTCACAACGAAGCATTAAACATAATAACAATAGCAAAACTATGGCATTTGATTTAGGAATGATCAAGGCAGTGTATGCCGGGATGGCCGAGCGCGTGAATGCTGCCCGTAACGCAGTAGGCAGACCGCTTACCCTGACAGAGAAAATCTTATACGCGCACCTCTACGATGGTAACGCGACGCAGTCTTTCGAGCGCGGCAAGTCCTATGTGGACTTCGCTCCAGACAGGGTGGCGATGCAGGACGCAACGGCACAAATGGCCTTGCTTCAGTTTATGCAGGCGGGCAAACCGCAGGTGGCCGTACCATCTACCGTGCACTGCGACCACCTGATCCAGGCCCGCGTAGGTGCTGACCAGGACTTGCAGGACGCTTACAGCGAAAACAAAGAAGTATACGATTTCCTGGCTTCTGTTTCAAACAAATACGGCATCGGTTTCTGGAAGCCGGGTGCAGGTATCATTCACCAGGTAGTGCTCGAAAACTACGCCTTCCCGGGCGGTATGATGATCGGTACCGACTCGCACACGCCAAACGCGGGCGGCTTGGGTATGGTAGCGATCGGTGTAGGTGGTGCTGACGCCGTGGACGTAATGGCCGGTATGGCCTGGGAGCTGAAGTTCCCGAAAGTGATTGGTGTGAAACTGACCGGCAAAATGAACGGCTGGACTTCCCCGAAAGATGTGATCCTGAAAGTAGCTGGTATCCTGACTGTAAAAGGTGGTACAGGCGCGATCGTGGAGTATTTCGGCGAAGGCGCTGAGTCCATGTCTTGTACTGGTAAAGGTACAATCTGTAACATGGGTGCTGAGATTGGTGCGACTACTTCGGTATTTGCCTACGACGACAGCATGCGTGCTTACCTGCGTGCCACCAACCGCGAAGAAGTGGTAGGTATGGCCGACGAAGTAGCTCAGTACCTGCGTGCTGACGACGAGGTATACGCGGACCCAGCTTCGTTCTACGACCAATTGATCGAGATCGACCTGAGTACACTGGAGCCACACGTAAACGGTCCGTTTACACCAGACGCAGCCTGGCCAATCTCGCAGTTCGCCGCTGTAGTAAAAGAGCACAACTGGCCAGCTAAACTTGAGGTAGGCTTGATCGGTTCATGCACCAACTCTTCTTACGAGGACCTGACCCGTTCAGCTTCTATTGCTGAGCAGGCGGTATCTAAGAAACTGGTAGCTCAGGCTGAATTCACCATCACGCCGGGTTCTGAACTGGTACGCTATACTACAGCCCGCGATGGTCTGTTGGATACATTCGCGCAGATGGGCGGTGTGGTGCTGGCAAACGCCTGCGGTCCATGCATCGGACAGTGGGCCCGTCACACCGACGACCCAACCCGCAAGAACTCGATCATTACATCGTTTAACCGTAACTTCGCCAAGCGTAACGACGGCAACCCGAACACGCACGCGTTCGTGGCCTCTCCTGAGATCGTAACGGCTTTCGCCATTGCCGGTGACCTGACCTTTAACCCACTGGTTGATAAGCTGATCAACGCGGATGGGGAAGAGGTGATGCTGGACGAGCCAGTAGGTGTTGAATTGCCTCCGCAGGGCTTTGCCGTAGAAGATGCAGGCTATGTAGCCCCAGCAGAAGACGGTAGCAGCGTGGAGGTAGTAGTGGATCCGAAGTCTGACCGCCTGCAATTGCTGGAAGGCTTTAAGCCATGGGAAGGCACTGACCTGAAAGGTCTGAAGCTGCTCATCAAAGCACAAGGCAAGTGTACGACTGACCACATTTCTATGGCTGGTCCGTGGTTGAAGTACCGTGGTCACCTGGACAACATCTCCAACAACATGCTGATCGGTGCGATCAACGCGTTTAACGGTGAGGCCAACAAGGTATACAACGACATGACCCGCGGATACGACACAGTACCTGCAACTGCCCGTACCTACAAAGCTGCCGGCATCGGTACAGTAGTAGTAGGCGACGAGAACTACGGTGAGGGTTCATCTCGTGAGCACGCGGCCATGGAGCCACGCCACCTGGGTGTTCGTGCGGTTATCGTGAAATCTTTTGCACGTATCCACGAAACCAACCTGAAGAAGCAAGGTATGTTAGGTCTTACGTTCGCCAACAAAGCGGATTACGACTTGATCGAGGAGAACGACACAATCGATATCCTGGGTCTGGAGAACTTCACGCCTGGCGTTCCACTGAAAGTGGTTCTGACGCACAAAGACGGTTCTCAGGATGCCTTTATGGTAAACCATACCTACAACGAAGGACAGATCGAGTGGTTCAAGGCTGGTTCAGCGCTTAACCTGATCCGTTTGCAGCAGAAGCAAAACGCCAGCGCGTAAGCAACAGCTGGATTTTAATAGAAACGCCCCGCTCGAAAGAGCGGGGCGTTTTGTTTTAGGGCAGGTATAGCGTTAAGTCACACCTATACCTATTGTGGTCTAAGGACGGATGATCAGCAGGCGCTTTGTGGTAGTGGTCTGTTCGTAAGTGAGCTGCACAATGTAAAGTCCTTCGGCCAAACCGCTCAGGTCGTAAATGGCCTCGTGCGTCATACGGCTCCTTAACTTCGGACTAACCCGTCGCCCCATGCTGTCAGTCATCAGCACACTGAGAGCAGCATCAGCCTTAGGCATCGTCACATGCAGTTCGTGCACAGCCGGGTTGGGGTATACCTGAAATTGCTTTGGTGCCTCCTGCGGTGGGATCACTGTGCCACTCTGCTTGATCTCTATGCGTCTTATAACAGTGTCTTCGGAGCACTCATACGCGCTGCCTACCACCAGCGTGACGTCGTAGGTACCGGGCAGTTCGTAGGTATAGCTGGGGTGCTGTTCTGTGGAAGTGATGCCATTTCCGAAATTCCAGCGCCAGCTGGTACTGTGCTCGCTTTCGTTGCGGAAGTCGATGCGCTGACCGGGCTCCAGTATTTCCTGCTGTTGCGCTATGCTGAAACCAGCCACCGGCAAACTGGCGACTACGATCTCGAAAGGTACCACCGGACTGTCGAATAGGGAGTCGGCATTGCACACGAACAGCGTCGTGCTTTTGTCGAGGGCGGTAAGCTCTAACTTGTTGCCTGCACCCAGTAGGGTGGTTTTGGCTTCGTCCGCAAAAAACTTGAAACGTTTGCCGCCGGCAGGTTCCAGGCTTAGCGAAGCGCCAGCACATACTGTATCGCTGACCGCCAGCGGAGCCGGCCCTGCTTTCATCACCTGATATTTTACGAGAGCGGCCTTGGCATTTAGTCGAAGCGCTTCCAGATCGTCGCCGGCTACGATGGCAAACGAAACCAGCTGGCTTTGTCCGGGGGCTAAGTTGCTGGCCGTTGTGCCGACAACATGTGCTACATCATTGCCGTAGCCACTGCCCCATGCCTTTTTGCGGGCTACGCCACCGGACAATGCCCTGTACTTCTCCTGAGCACTGAAACCGTCGGCAATTGCAAAGGTAGAAGTACCCCCAGACAGGTTATCGATCGCATAGTATGAGGGCGGGGTAACCGAGAGCAGGCTAATACCCGCGTAAGGCGAAGCCTGGCCCATGTTGTAGACATACCCCAGGTTCAGCGTTTCGTCCCATTCGGCCACGTTCATATAAGCGTCTGTAATGTTCCAGTCGGCAAACAGGCCGGCATGCAGGGTTTTGATCGTGTCGGAGGTGATGTTACGGATGCGGTACTCCAAGATGATATAACCAGCATCCGGATCATCGCTCCAGGCCATTCCTTTGTAGCTCACCTGCACGCCTGCCTGGGCCGGAGCAGGAAACTTATCGCGCATCACACCGCTGATCTCCTGGTCTGCCTCGCTCGTGTTATGGCGGAGGCGGGCAGCGCTCACCGCTACAAAATCGTTGTCGGTTTGCCAGCTGGCATTGCGCACATTGTCCGATACACGGTCCGGGGCAGCGGCCACCAGCAGTCCGCCTTCAAAAAGGAGTGAGGTGCTGCCCTTGTAGGTAATGCCGACTCCCTGCCCGAAATTATACCCGTTGTAGCCGAGGTTGCCTTTGCTGTTCAGGGTTATGTGGAGGTTGTTGGCCGTGAGAGTGAGGTAATCGGGGTTAACGGGTACCTGAAAGTACTGGAAGTCCTGGTAAGCGCCATCTACAAATCCTACTCTGAAAGTAGCCATGGCATTGTTGGGTGCATCAGGCAGTACAACAAAACGGAAGGGCTTTGCATGGTTGTCGCGTGTTGTCAGGGTACCCATGGCCCCAATGCTGAGCTCGTTATCAGGCAGCACTTTTATGAAGGGTGAGGTGGAGGTGAGCGTAAGTTTCAGGGCAGTGGTCGGGTCCAGGTAGTTCATCACGCTCAGGTTAACCAGCAGTGTGTCGCCGATCTGGGCTACCTTGTTGTCGACGATGCCGAAGGAGGTACAGCGCACCGATTTCGCCCGGGCATCCCGCAGCGCTCTTTTCACGTTCAGTCGGCCTTTGCCAAGCATCTCGTGGTAAGCGGCGTTGCCTGGCAGGTGGTAAAAGTCGTCGGAAGTGGCCCGAAGGCGCTGAATAACCTGCAATGCATTAAGATGCGGCATGTGTGAGCGCAGCAGCGCAGCGGCACCGGCCACAAGCGGTGAGGCCAACGAGGTGCCCGTGTCGCTGCCATAGGAGTTATCGCGGCTGTAAGTGGTGCTGTAAACGCTCTGGCTGGGAGCAGTCAGGCCGACTTTGTAGTTCCAGGTATGGCCGTTCGTTTTCACATCGTTGTGCGTACCGCCCACGGCCAGCACGTTATCGTAAGCTGCCGGGTAAATGTTGACAAAAGCATTGGTGTTGCCGGCTGCGGCTACAATCACCACATCCTTCTCCAGTACCGCATAATTGATAATATCCTGCTCGTATCTCGAGAAGCCTGTTCCGCCCCAGGAGAGGTTGAGGATACTGCAGCCCTTGTCTGCTGCATACACAATGGCCTCGTAGCCGCCGAAGCTGCCGTAGGAAGTCGATGGGAACACTTTGATGGGCATGAATTTCGTGTTGAAACCCACGCCTGCTATACCTGCACGGTTATCGGCCTCAGCTATGGCCACGCCGGCCACCTTTGTGCCGTGCCCTTTGTAAGGAGAGTCATCGTTGAGCGTGTTGTCCCGGTCCCCAAAGTCCCAGCCGTAAAAATTGTCGATCAGGCCGTCGCCGTCGTTGTCGATGCCGTCTATGGGGTCGTCGTAGTTATACTTGATCTTGTTGCGGATGTCTTCGTGGCTGAAGCGGAAACCTGAGTCCAGCACCCCAATCACGATGTTGGTATCGCCTTTCTGCACGGCCCAGCCGCCATAGGCGCTGATGTTTTTCAGGTAGGCCTGGGTAGTTTTGGTAGAATCGGCAGAGGGGTCGTTTGGCTGATAAAGCGGAACGCGTTCGTACAGGGGCTCTACATACTCGACCATGCCGGTTGCCAGCAAAGCCTGCTGCACGGCTTCCAGGTTGTGCGCCGGGTCGTAGGCCAGCTCGTAGATAAGGGAGAGGTCTACGCGTGCTTTCCGGGCAAAGGGAGCAGGTGCTTTGCCCGGAAACTTCTGTTCCACGGTTTTGGCTCCTACTTTTTGCAGGGCTTTTTGCATGGGGTTGCCTCCGGCCATGCGAAGCTGGTTGACAGACTGGGGCTTCAGCTTGTAGACAACGGTATGCGGTTTAGTCGCGGTGCCTATACCTGTTGGAGCGGGCAGATGCTGCGCCCTCAGCAGGGAAGCCCCCAGAACTATACACAGTAAAGATAAAATGCAGCGGTAAACCACTGGCCCAGGGGTAAACATTAAATCATATTAAACTATTAGGTGAATACAACCTCCGCTCAGCGGACAGAGGTAGAAGGTAAAGTGCATACAGCGCGGCGAAATTTAAAGATGCATCCCGCGCTTATTAAAAAAATACGTAACTTTCCAACAATTGATTCTAATATATGTGTTTAATTATATAAAATAAATACTATGACCCCGGATTTAAAAAATAAACATCTTCCCATCATAGAAAACGCCGTGAAAGCCCTGCATGAGCGTCGTTTTTTTGCCCAGTATCCCGAAAATCCGATGCCCGATATATATGGCGAAACCGCTGATAAAGAAGGTCGTGAGAAGTATAAGCAGCACCTTAACACCAAATTTACAGAATTGGTGCACGATGGCGCTGAAAATTGGGCTGGTCAGGAGGAATCCCCTTACGAGCAGCAGGCTTTAGGTATAAAGTACCCTTACTTCAGTGCAGAAACCTTGGTGGCCAGGGCCGACGAGGCGTTCCATCAGTGGCGCAAAGTAAAACCTGCCGACCGTGCCGCCATTCTGGTGGAATCATTGGAACGTATGAAAGCCCGTTTCTTTGAAATCGCCTATGCTACGATGCACACCACCGGGCAGGCCTACATGATGTCGTTCCAGGCATCGGGTCCGCATGCCGCCGACCGTGCCCTGGAAGCCATTGCGGCTGGCTACCAGGAGCAGACCCGTTTCCCGGAGCAAACCGAGTGGGAAAAGCCAATGGGCAAATACAATCTGAAACTGAACAAGAGCTGGCGTGCCGTGCCGAAAGGAATTGGCCTGGTGATTGGCTGCTCTACCTTCCCAACCTGGAATACGGTGCCGGGCATGTATGCAAGCCTTGTTACCGGCAACCCGGTTATCGTGAAGCCACACCCGAAAGCGGTGTTGCCGATCGCGATTGTAGTGGCTGAGGTGCAAAAGGTGCTGGTGGAGAATGGCCTGAGCCCTTACATCTGCCAACTGGGCGTGGATGCCGACGACCGCCTGATCACGAAAGAGCTGGCCGAAAACCCGAAAGTGAAGCTGATCGACTACACTGGCGGTACCGAGTTTGGTAACTATGTAGAGAGCCTGCCAGGCAAAATCACCTTTACCGAAAAAACAGGCGTGAACTCCATCATCCTGGATTCAGTGCAGGATATCGACAAAGTAGCCCAGAACCTGGCTTTCTCGCTTAGCCTCTACTCCGGACAAATGTGTACGGCTCCACAGAACTTCTTTGTGCCGGCATCTGGCGTGAAGGTAGGAGAGGAGATGATGCCTTACGAAGAGGTAGTGAAGAAACTGGCCGATGCCGTGACAGGTCTGGTGAACAATCCGAAAGCGGGTCCGCACATCCTGGGCGCTATCCAAAACCCAGCCACAGCCGAGCGAGTGAAAGAGGCCGCCAGCGTGAAAGGCAAGGAAGTACTGAGCACCTGCGACTTTAGCAACCCAATGTTCGAAAACGCCCGTACCTGCACGCCGGTGATTTACGAAGTAGACGCATCCGAGAAGGAAAGCTTCAGCCGCGAACTGTTCGGCCCGATTGCGCTGGTGATCAAAACAAAAGACACGGATCAGTCAATTGAGCTGGCCAAGGAAATGGCGATGAACTACGGAGCGATTTCCTGCGGTGCCTATACCACAGACGAGGCTACCAAAGAGAAGATCATGGATGAGATGAGTCTGGCGGGTACTCCGGTAAGTTTCAACCTGACGGGTGGTATCTATGTGAACCAGAACGCGGCTTTCTCCGACTTCCACGTAACGGGCGGCAACCCGGCTGGCAACGCCTCGTTCACCAACCCCGAGTTTGTGATCAAGCGCTTTACCTGGGTAGGTTTCCGGGAGCCGGTAGCCGGCTAATCAGCGCTTTAGATAGAAGTAAAAAGCCCCGGCGCTATACCTAGCGCCGGGGCTTTTTTATTTGAATAAGTTGTCCATGTCTTTTTTAAGATTGTCGAGGCCGTCTTTCAGGCCCTGCCATTTGCTTTGGCTGTCTTCCTGGTCGCCAAGTTTGTTGGCAATCAGTTCACGCTTGGCTTCCAGGGCTGCTATGTGCTCGTGGTAAGTATGGTTCGAGTCGGCGGTGGTGGCATTTACACGGGCCTTCAGGGTCTTGATCTTGCTGTCCAACTCATCCAGGCTTTTCGCTATCTCCTCGCGCGACAGGTTGTTGGGCGCACGCATGTGTTCGGGTTTCAGGTTGTAAGTATCCATAGGTCTTTGTTTCAGGTTCAAGTTTTAGCATACCTGTCGACTGCTGTCGGGTAACAACTCTAAATACTCTAAAAGTGCTTAAAAGGATGTATGCAGGCGTGTGATGAAGAGTCTCAGATGATTTTTGTCACTTATTTAGAAAATATCTAAATAACTCTTTGCTGCTATGTATATGGTATTTACTTTTGCAGAAATTCTTAGAATAAATCTAAATAAGAATAAATGCAACGCACACTCACCCTTATGTTTGCCCTTGTGCTTCTGGTACAACAGGCATTTGCTCAAACAACAGGCCGTATAGAAGGCCGCATCCAGTCAGAAAGAGGCGAAGGTATAGCCGGTATCAGCGTAGGACTGGAAGGTACCTCTTATGGCTCCACCACCGATGACGAAGGCAAATTCCTGATCAAAAACATCCCGGCTGGTAACTATACCCTGGTCGCTTCCGGCATTGGCTATACCTTGCAAAAGCAGCTGTTGGAGGTATCGGGCAGTAAGGCCGCCTTTGTGAACATTGACCTGGCAGCTTCCTCACACTCGCTGGGCGAGGTGCAGGTAACGGCCCACCGCAGCGGTGAGTACCTGCAGCGCACGGCCACCACCGCCACTAAAATGGAGGCGCCCATCAAATCGGTGCCGCAGTCGGTGCAGGTGGTGTCGCGCCGCGCCCTGGACCAGCTGCAGGTGCTGCGCCTCGAGGATGCCATGCGCAACGTGAGCGGTGTGAGCATGGAGACAGGCTTTGGCGGCCGTTCTGATATTTTCCAGATCCGTGGCTTCCGTACCGATATGCAGAGCGTGTTCAAAAACGGCTTCCGCAACACCGTGCGCACTTACCGCGAAAGCGCCAACATCCAGCAGATTGAGGTGATGAAAGGACCAGCCTCAGTGCTATACGGCGTGAGCGACCCGGGCGGTATGGTGAACATCTCCACCAAAAAACCGACCGCCCATACCTTCCAGGACATCCAGATCACATCCAACAACTTTGGACTGGTGAGACCGGCCATTGACCTGGGCGGTGCTTTTAACGAGAGCAAGACCTTCAAGTACAGACTGAACGCCGTATACGAGCGTGCCGACAGCTACCGCGATTTTGTGAAGACCAAGCGCATTTTCGTGGCCCCGGCCATTACCTACGACTTCTCTGACAAGACTTCCTT
Source organism: Pontibacter ramchanderi (assembly GCF_002846395.1). Taxonomy (GTDB): domain Bacteria; phylum Bacteroidota; class Bacteroidia; order Cytophagales; family Hymenobacteraceae; genus Pontibacter; species Pontibacter ramchanderi. The sequence continues at coordinate 1,468,478 of NZ_PJMU01000001.1, read as the reverse complement.
TACAGTTGAGACTGAATTCCTGAACCACGACCAACCGTCGGACCGCGGCATCTTCTCTGTGAACGGGCAGATCGCCCCGGTTTCGAGAAGCCGCGTTTTGATAGAGCCAAGTAACACCGGTGAGTTTACCAACCGCATGGCGCAGTACAACCTGCAGCACAAGTTCTCCGAGGCATTGAGCTTCCGTCATGCCTTCAATTACAACTACGCCACCGAAACACGCGATGTAGTGGAGCAGACCACTGTGCTCAAAGACGGCTCGTTCCGCATCAACCGCCAGCACCAGGACCAGGACACCTACGACCGCAACATCGCGACGCAAAACGAACTGTACGCCAACTTCAACACAGGCGCACTGGTGGAGCACAAGGCGGTGGGAGGTATAGAGATCTCGCGCTCGATATTCGACATCTGGGTGAAGCGTGCTCCTTATGATGTATTTGATATTCTGAATCCGCAGTACAACCCTAAGCCAAAGGACTATTCGCTGCTGACTTACTCGCAAGACTACCAGGACCGTGTGGATGTGCTGGGCTTTTACCTGCAGGATTTCATCACCATCAACCAGCGCCTGAAAGTATTGCTGGGCGGCCGCTACGACTTCTGGGAACAGGAGAAAGAGAACCGCATGAAAGATGAAACCACGAAGCAAAGTAACAAGGCCTTTAACCCGAGGCTGGGCGTGCTGTACGAAGTATACGGCCCGGTTTCTGTGTATGCGAACTACTCCAAGGGCTTCCAGCCAGGTATAGGACAAACGCTGGAGGGCGAGGCCTTCAAGCCGATCACATCGGTGCAGTACGAGGCCGGTTCTAAGATCGGGTTGCTGAACGACCGTGTGAACCTGACGGCGGCTTACTTCGACATCACCCGCCAGAATGTGGTGGTGCCACACCCGACGCAAAGCGGCGCCAGCGTGCAGTTAGGCGAAGTGCAGAGCAAAGGTGTAGAAACCGACATAACAGGAGAGGTGCTGCCGGGCCTGAACGTGATCGCCACCTATACCTATACCGATGCCCGCGTAACGAAAGATGCCTTGAGCACAGACGACCCGAAGCGTACCGTAGGCCGTCGCTTCAGAGGAGTAGGGTATAACAACAGCAGCCTCTGGACAACTTACGAGTTGCAGGATGGTCTGCTGAAAGGCCTGGGCATTGGCGGTGGCTTTACCTATGTGGAAGACCGTCCGGTGGATGACGCCAACAGCTTTATGCTGCCTGGCTATACCCGCTACGACGCGACCATGTTCTACAACAGCAAACGCTTCCATGCAGCCCTGAACGTGAAGAACCTGACGAATGTGAAATACTACGAGGGCTCACAGTCAGTTACCGTGATCATGCCAGGAGCGCCTACAACCGTGCAGGGCACAGTGGGCGTGAGGTTTTAACACATAGAAACATACACAACCAGTACATCGGCGGTATTGCCCTGCAAGGGGCGGTGCCGCCGATTTCAAGTTCAGGTATATGCGCAAATTTCTCCTTCAGCTACACCTCTGGATCGGCCTGACAGCAGGTGCCGTAGTGGCCTTCATGGGCCTGACAGGGTCGCTCTACGTTTTTCAGCCCGAACTGACGGTTGCGCTATACCCTGCGTACTACAAGAACTCCAACCCGGAAGCGGCTCCAGTTGATGTGCGGAAGGTGGTGAGCAACGCCGAAGAGGAATTTGGCGCCCCTGTGACCAATATCTTTTTTCCGGTAAGGGAACTGGAGAATTACATCATCAAAGTAAAAGGCAACAAGCAGTTTCTGTTTTTTGATGCGGCAACCGGCCAGTATGTTGGCCAACTCGAGAAGCGGCGCGGCGTGATGGATACCGTATTGGAAATGCACCGCCAACTGACCATCGGCGACACGGGCGCCCTGATAACAGGTATAAGTGCGCTGTTGCTGGCCTTTGCGCTGTTGACGACAGGCCTATACCTGTGGATGCCACGCAAACGGAGAAACTTAAAGGACGGCCTGCGCCTCAAGGCCAATGCCTCTTTTAAAAGGCGCAATTACGATCTGCACAACGTGTTTGGCTTCTACTTCAGCCTGCCGCTTTTCCTGGCCGCCATCACCGGCGTGTATTTCGGCTTTCAGGAAGAGACCCAGGCTGTGGTGGATAAACTGACGCTGGCCAAAGAGCCGACACCTTATGTTAAAGCGCTTCAGTCCTCCCGGCCAACACAGGGTATAGCCCCGCTCACCGTTTACCAGGCCCTCGACCGCATGGATGATTTATACCCGCACTATGTCAAGCGTACTCTTGTGATGGCTCCAGACAGTGCCGGGACACTCAACCTGACTTACCTGGCTTCATCCGGTCTGGAGGCTGGCCCACAGGACAGGCCGATGGTATACCTGGACCAATACTCCGGAGCTGTCGTGTACGATTATAATCCGCATACTGCTCCTCTCGGGCGGCAGCTTACGCGCAACTGGTTTGTACCGATACACTTTGGCGAGATAGGTGGCTGGCTAACCCGGATTCTGTGGTTCTTTCTGGGCCTGATGCCCGCCACGCTGTGGGTAACAGGTATAGTGATATGGCGTGGCAAAAACAAAAAAAAGAAAAGGGGCTATGTGCAAGTGCGCAGCAGTGCGAAGGCCTGAAAATTTAGAGAAGATAACTGGTGAACAAACTTTAAATTTTACACCCAAAACTGTATTTTTGCAGTGACGCAATGTAGCATAGTCCTTTACTTGGGCTGTTATTGGCAACAAAGCATTTAAAGAGGCGCAATATTGAACATTAATTGTATACAATATGTTAGTGGCTCTACCGGGTATCAGAGCATACAAGGTAAATATTTATACCTTACCGTTGATTTAAGAGAAAAGAACTGACTATGAAGGAAGCATCTGAAATGCTTGACCTAGTGCTGTTGGTAGACGACGACGATACCACAAATTACCTGAACAAGCGCCTGCTCACCGATATGAAGGTGGCAAAAGAAATAATGGTGCTCAAGAACGGAAGAGAAGCGATTGACTACCTGAGCAAAGCATGTAGCGAGCAGCCGGAGGGCACCTTCAAATGCCCGGACCTGATCTTTCTGGACATCAAGATGCCAACTATGGATGGCTTTGAGTTTCTGGAAGAGTACCAACGCAAAGGCCTCGATGCCGGCGATCACGTGATCATCCTGATGCTGACTTCTTCGGCAAGTTTTTATGACTTGGAGCGCATCAAGAGCTTTAAGAAAGTAAAGAAACACTACTCAAAGGCCCTGACCAACCACGATGTGAAGGAAATACTGGCAGAGTTTTTCCAGAACCGTAAAAAATAACTTGGCATGCCCTAAACAAGAACGCCTGTATACCGCAACGTATACAGGCGTTCTTGTTTATTCAGCCTCTTCCGGTTCCGTCACTACCTCGCTGGCGGGCCACGAGAACACAAAACGGGTGCCGCGCCCCGTCGACTCTACCCAAACGTCGCCATGCTTTTCTTCGAGTATGCGCTTCACAATGGCAAGGCCCAGTCCCGAACTGTCTGGGCGCGTTAGGTTGTGGCCGAGCGCCTCGTACTTGCCAAAAATCTGATCCTGGTCTTCCGTGGCTATACCTGGGCCGTTGTCTTGCACAGCAAAAAGAACGACGTCTGCCTGGCGGCTGCATGTTACTTCAATCAGGGCCTCATCCGGCCGGTCGTGATACTTGATGGCGTTGCCCAGCAGGTTGCTGAAAATCTGGTACAGGTATATCTCCTGGGTATAGAGCGTAGGCAGGTCATCGGGCAAGGTTACTTTGAACGATTGCGGTATGTAGAGGGAATCCAGCACTTTGTGCAGCACATCGTGCACAGGCACGATCTGGCGGTGCAGGCTGTGGTGACCGGCAAGCGAGTAAGCCAGTATACCTGTTATCAGCTTGTCCATCTTGCTTGTCTGTTCGCGCAGCATGGGCAGGAGCGAGGCCGCATCTTCGGTGTTGCCGTTGTGCAGGCTGTTTTCAAGAAAGTTAAGGATGCCCCCGATGTTTTGCAAAGGAGACCGCAGGTCGTGCGAAACGGTATGGGCAAAGGCGTCCAGGTCTTCGTTGGCTTTCTGCAGCTCCTTGTTCCGGCGCTCGCGCTCCTCCGAGAGGGTCTGAATCTCCAGGTTGGACTGCTGCAGTTGCAGGTTCAGCCTCCTGATTTCCTGAAGCTGCTGCTCGGCTTCGAGGTTGCGCAGTCGCAGCTTTTCGAGCAGTTCGAGCTGCTGCATGTTCTGCTTCTTGATCTCCTCGTAGGGCGATATGCCTTCTTCGTCGTTAAACTCCTGTAGCCAGATCTCTTTCAGGCTTTTGGTGACAATCGGGGACTGGGTAGGTATACGCTTGCGGAGGGTAACGGCAGTGCCCTGCTCGTGCTCGGTTTTAATCTCGAAAAAATCAACAAGCTTGCGTGAGTTGACAATGCCCATGCCGCGCCCCAGGGGGTTGCTGCCATACCTGCCCCGGTCATAGATCTGATCCAGGTTGCCGATACCACGCCCGCGGTCCGATATCTTGGCTTCCAGATAATTGTGCCCATTCTCTTCTACAATACTAAACTGAATGGTGCCATTGCCCACATGCTCTACCACGTTGCGGCAGATCTCCGATACGGCCGTGGCAAATTTGGTCTGGTTGGCCTGCGCCATACCTGTTTTTTCAGACAACTGCATGGCCCGTCTGTAGGCCAGCACCACATCCAGTTCGTTAGTGATGTTTATTTTGAGAAGACTATTTGCCATGGGCTACTATTTAGCTTTACATACCAATACGAGCGTATCGTCTGTCTGGCGACTGTGGTCTTTGTAAAGGACAGCCGCGATGGTGGTGGGCAGGTGGCGGTGCAGGTTTGGGTAGCGGCTCAGGTCCCAGCGCGCTTTAAGCCCGTCGCTGTGCACGATGAGCACCTTATTGCGGTTCCAGTCCAAACTTTGCGTATTGAACGTGCCTGGTACATTGTGCCCCAGGATGCCATTGTAAGAAATCACGTTTTTATAGGGCATCGTTCCGATCGAATTTTCGATCGTGAACAGCTTGCCGGCTATGTTGCCAATGCCACAGTAGTTGATTTTGTTCTGGGCGATGTCGATGCTGGCAGCCAGGCCCACTGCGCCCCGGGTTCGGCGAATGCCATTGTGGATCACTTTCAGTGCCAGGGCCGGATCAGGGAGAGGGTCTTCGCAGTAAATCTTAACGGCGGAGGCTGCTGCCTCCTGGGCATGCGTTCCATGGCCCAGCCCGTCGAGGGCCAGTAGGTATACCCCCCGCTCGTGGTGAATAACGGCATATCCGTCGCCACAGTCCACCTCTTTCGGTTTGGGCACCATAATGTTGCCGATGTCGTAGCGCCGCGCCGCAGGTATAGACTTGGCCGATTTGTATACCTGCGCCACGATGACTGTGCCTACCTGGGGTTGGGAGTACATGTCGAAAATGTCGGACTGCCGCTTGATGGCGCCCAGGCCTTCGCCAGCAGACCCGAAAGTGGATACACCGTCCTGCAGCATCCGATCAGGATCGTTCATGCCGGGACCGTTATCCAGGCTGATGATCTCGATTCCTTTGATGGGCTTGCCGATGGCTTTCACGAGCAGCTCGCCACCCTGTGTGGTATGCTTCTCCAGGTTGGTGAGCATCTCCGACACGATGATGTTGACCCTGCCCACGGCTCCTTCAGAGAGGGCAAAGCTTTCGGCAAGGCGGGTAATGTCTTTTTTTGTGAGACTGGCGTAACTCCGGTCGGGTACAGCGAAGCGGTAATGTTGATTAACGTCCATGTTTCCAGTGGATGACAGTAACGGTTGTGCCTTCTCCCGGGGTGCTTTTGAGGTCAAACTCGTTGACCAACCGTTTAGCGCCGGGCAGTCCGAGGCCAAGGCTTCTGCCGGTAGAGTAGCCATCGCGCATGGCTAAGGCTATGTCGGCTATACCCGGGCCCTCGTCTTTGAAGGTTAGTCTTACGCCGGTTTTGGCGTTTTGGCTGATGATTTCGAGTATTACTTTACCGCCGCTGGCGTATTTGAGCATGTTTCGCACCAGTTCGCTTGCCGCCGTGATCAGTTTGGTCTGGTTTACGAGGCTCATACCGATGCGGGTGCTGAATTCGCGCACGCGGTTGCGGAAGGGAACCACATCCTGTTCGCGCGCGATGTCCATCGTGTCTTTAGTCATTACGATCATCCTGGTCTTCCTCCTCTTCGTCGTCTGGTCCCAGGTTATCGCCTAGTTTAGTGTTAAGTAATTCCATGCCCTTCTCCACATTCAAGGCGGTGTGCACACCTTGTAGCGTCAGGCCGAGTTCTACTAGCGTAATCGCCACGGCGGGCTGCATCCCTACTACTACGGTTTCAGCATCCATGATGCGCGACATAGAGGCGATGTTGCCCAAAATGCGGCCCATAAATGAGTCCACAATGCTCACTGCCGAAATGTCTATCAAAACGCCCCGTGCCCCGGTCTGGCTCACCATGTTGATCAGGTCGTTCTCCAGGGTCAGGGCCAGCCTGTCGTAGAGGTCGATCTGAATGGTTACCAGCAGGAAAGGGCCCATTTTTAAAATCGGTATCCTTTCCATATTTCTAGCGCAGTAGTTTATTGGATTTGTTTCGGTCTGACCGGCGCACTTCCAGGTCTGTCATGTTGAAGGCAAGCTGCAGGGCGCTAGCCAAGGTAGCCTTGGTTTTGATGTTAGAGAGGTCAATGCCCAGGTGCACGATGGTTTGCGCAATCTCGGCCCGGATACCGCTTATGATACACTCGGCACCCATCAGGCGGGTAGCACTCACGGTTTTGATCAGGTGCTGTGCCACCAACGAGTCTACGGCCGGCACGCCGGAAATATCGAGTATAGCGATAGTGCTACCGGTATTTACGATCTCCTGTAGCAGGTTTTCCATCACAATCTGGGTGCGGGCGCTGTCCAGGGTTCCGATGATCGGCAGGGCAAGTATGCCGTCCCATACCCGGATTACCGGCGTGGATATTTCGCTGATCTCATCTGTCTGACGCAGGATCACCTCTTCGCGTCCTTTAATGAAGGTTTCGAAGGTAACGATGCTCAGGTTATCGAGCAGGGTGTTCAGCTGCATGATTTCCTGATAGAGCGTGCTGGTATCACCTTGCCGTTGCTCAACCAGTACCTCAATGAGTGCCTGCTTCAGGCTGAGTACAAAGGTGCCGGTTTCGCGCGGGCTAAATCCCTGTCTTGCTCTGGTAATGGAAATGTCGCGGAGCGTGTCAGTTACCTGCTCAAACTCCGTTTCATAAATATTGTCGTAGTTGCCTTTTGAGATGGCACGCAGCAGACCATCCAGCATCTCTTTTGACTGACGCTGCAGTTCATCGTTCGTCATCAGGTCTTCGCGCAATGAGGCGTCGGCCATCTGATTCTGCATCCATTGCTCGAGGATGCGCTCTTTGTTTTTCTCTAGTACTTGTGCTGTTGTGTTCATGGTAGGGCAAAACGTAGCTTATGGACATATGGTTTAAGCAATGTTACCGTTTTACATCGCGAAACGCTGTAGTAGGGCAGGTGCTAAGTTAGGTATAAAAATTGCAATCAAAGCATACGTTCCGAATTACCGTATGCGTATATACAATTATTTTCATGCGAACACTTAAGGATTTGTGGAAATGAGAAACCTAGTAAGTAGTACTGCCTTCCTGTTATGCCTGTTGTTTATGGCCTGTAGCCCTGCCACCAACATTCAATCGGAGCCTGCACCCGGCTTTGCGCTGAGCACCTACCGCCAATTTGCCTTTATGGAAGTAAGCTCTGAGGTAGAGGACGCGGGGCCCAATTATCAGGGGCACATACACTTTCTGAAACAGGAGATCGCCCAGCAGTTGGAGCAACGCGGACTGAGACAGGTGGAGGCTGCGGACGAAGCGGATCTGCTGATCAACCTGGGCATTGTGGTGGACAAGCAGGTGCAGACAAGAGAGACAAATATTATTACAGACCCGCCCCGCTACATTGGGCAGCGGCGCTATACCTGGCAGAGCAAAGAAGTAGAAGTAGGGCGCTATAATGTGGGCACGGTGTCGGTGCACCTGGTAGACCCGGTGCAGAACGAGCTGGTGTGGCAAGGCACGGCAGAGCGAATCATTTCCGACAGACCTGAAAAGCTGCGCGAACAGATAGAAAAAGGTATAGCCCAGCTGGTAGAGGAGATCCCGTCGTGAGTAGGTTTAATATTTAATAAAAAAAGTCCTTGCATTTTGTTACAAGGACTTTTTGTTTCAGTCGGAGTGGCGGGATTCGAACCCACGACCTCCAGCACCCCATGCTGGCGCGATACCAGGCTACGCTACACCCCGTAATTTTTCTGCAACATACTAAAAAGCACCAATTGCTGCAATACGGTATGCGTTTAAGTCGAAAATAATGACATTGGGAAAAGATATGCTGGCGCCAACTACCTGTCGTATTCCTGGTGAAGAAAGAATCGGAGCACAAAGCCAAGCACAAGCAGGCCTATACCTGAAAATATCACTGAAAGAGGCAACGACACGGACATGGCCAGGCAGCCGATCAGGGCTAGTGCAGCCCAAAACCTACCGCGTCTTTTAGTATAAGTGCACGAATAAGTTCATGTTGTTAGTGCAGGGCGTTTTCTTTCATGGTGCTAAAGCTAAGGTATTTCGATCAACAGCTAAAGCTCGGGAAGATAAGCCAGCGGTAGGGATTGGCGAGCCAATTTTATACCTTTGTTGAGTAAGGCGGATCTCGATCTTTTCCACCGCGATGCAATAAAGTTACATTCAAATTGTTAAAAGCACTTCTTTACCTCTTGATCATCATAGGTATAGCCTACTTTCTGTTTTACCCGTTTCTACGAAGGTTAATCAACAGAAAGCAGCTCTTCAGGTGGCTGCTCCTGATCTATGTCATTGCATTGGCCATCTCATCCATCAATAGCTTATTTCTGTAGCGGGTTACCAATAGCACATAAAAAAAGCGCCAGCTACTTCTGCAGTAGCTGGCGCTTGAAGTTGTACTTGTGCACCCGAGAGGATTCGAACCCCTAACCCTCGGAGCCGAAATCCGATATTCTATCCAGTTGAACTACGGGTGCTTTATGTGTTGCAAAAATAGAAACAATGCGCTAAAAAGGAAATTTTAGGATCAATTATTATAATCCAAAAAGGTGTGGCATGTAGGTAAAAGGGGCGAGTATTATCTTAATTGCTTCATACCTAAAACAATAAGGAGAATCTGGGAGTTAATAAATAATATTTTAAATCAAGAGAAAAGAAGCAAGAAGCTATGGAAACAGTATATACGGCAGAAGTTACTGCTACAGGAGGTCGTAGAGGCCATGTTGTCTCGTCAGACGGTGTGCTTGATATGCCACTCTCATTGCCGGAGGGGCTGGGAGGAGAGAAAGGAAAGTCTAACCCGGAACAGCTGTTTGCGGCAGGTTATGCGGCCTGCTTCCAGAGCGCGCTGCTATTGGTGGCCGGCAAGCAGCATATCCGGATCAATCCGGAGTCTACTGTAAAGGCGCACGTAGACCTGCTCAAGTCTGAGGACGGAAAGTATGGGCTGGGGGTGAAGTTAGAAGTGCATTTGCAGGGACTGGACAAAGAGAAAGCAGAGCAACTGGTGAATGAAGCACACGAGGTATGCCCTTACTCCATCGGCACGCGTGGCAATATAAATGTAGAACTGGAAGTGGTTTAAGTTTAGGAGTTAAATAGTTTGGGAGTTTAGGAAGTATTTCTCAGCACTCCCAAACTCTTAAACTTCCGGCACATATAAAACAGAAAAGGGCTGCCATTACTGGTAGCCCCTTTCTGTTTTGTTGATTTAAAGCTGATTAAGCTCCTACTTCAGCCAATACTTGCTTTACTTTTTCAGCAGCCTCTTTCAGGGCTACGGCAGAGTATACCTTCAGGCCAGACTCGTCGATGATGCGGGCGCCTTCTTCGGCGTTCGTTCCCTGCAGACGAACGATGATCGGCACCTTGATGTCGCCGATGTTTTTGTAAGCCTCTACCACACCATTGGCAACACGGTCGCAACGAACGATACCACCAAAGATATTGATCAGGATAGCTTTCACGTTCGGGTCTTTCAGGATGATGCGGAAACCAGCCTCCACCGTCTGTGCGTTTGCCCCACCCCCTACGTCGAGGAAGTTAGCAGGCTCACCGCCAGATAGCTTGATGATATCCATAGTCGCCATCGCAAGACCAGCGCCGTTTACCATACAGCCTACGTTACCGTCAAGCTTCACGTAGTTCAGGTTCGAAGCGCTTGCCTCTACCTCCAACGGATCTTCTTCGGTGATGTCGCGCAACGCGGCCAGATCCTTGTGACGGAACAGGGCGTTATCGTCCAGATCCACTTTGGCATCCACGGCCAGAATTTTATTGTCAGATGTCTTCAACACAGGGTTGATCTCGAACATAGAAGAGTCTGTCTCCACGTAAGCTCTGTAAAGGTTGGTGATGAATTTCACCATCTCTTTGAAAGCTTCGCCCTGCAGACCAAATGCAAACGCAATTTTGTTCGCCTGGAACGGACGCAGCCCTACAGCCGGATCGATCCACTCTTTGATGATCTTTTCGGGAGTTTTCTCCGCCACTTCCTCGATGTCCATACCACCTTCAGTAGATGCCATGATCACGTTGCGGCCTTTGGCGCGGTCCAGCAGGATGCTCAGGTAGAACTCCTTCGGATCAGATTCGCCAGGGTAGTATACGTCCTGTGCTACGAGTACTTTCTGTACCAGTTTGCCCTCAGGACCAGTTTGGTGCGTTACCAGTGTCATGCCCAGGATGTCGTTGGCGATCTGCTTTACCTGATCCAGGTTTTTGGCAAGTTTCACCCCGCCGCCTTTACCACGGCCACCCGCATGAATTTGCGCTTTGATCACGTGCCAGCCTGTACCGGTTTCTTCGGTCAGTTTCATAGCCGCTTTTACAGCCTGGTCTGGCGTTTCTGCCACGATGCCTTCCTGTATGCGAACGCCGTAGCTTTTCAGAATCTCTTTAGCCTGATATTCGTGTATGTTCATGCTCTCAGTTTTATTGGACGCACGAAAGTAAGCCTTTATCGGCTTAAATTCAAGAAATAGGTTTTTAAAATATTGATGATACAGGCGCCCGGCGCGTGTCGCTATTGCAGCAACGCGCCAGACAGGGTGCCCCGTCGCCTGTGCGCAGGAAAAGTAACTGTATAAGATAGTTTTGAGTAAGTATACGCAACTGCTGCATCGCACTTAATCTTAGATAAAGCGAATCATGCCTTCGAAACATTTATTTGCCAAACGTGTGGCGCTGGCCGCTTTCATTGTGATGCTCATAGTCGCCGGATTTTATCTGCTCGCCAAGGCGGCCTATTTCTTCCTGCTGGTGTTTGCCGGCATTCTGCTGGCCGTACTGTTTAGCGGACTCACAGACTGGGTGGTAAAGCACCTTGGCCTGAAGCGCGGCCTGAGTTTGCTGCTGGTGACGATGCTGGTGTTCGGCGTTCTGATCGGTGCCTTTTGGGTTGTTGCGCCCACTATTTATGAACAGGCAGACCAGATGCGCGAGACCATACCACAGGCCTTCAGTAGCTTGCAGGAGTGGCTGGGCCAGTACAATTGGGGCCGGCGCCTGGTAGAGAGCCTACCCGATGACTACAACCGGATGATGCCGGAGCAAAAGGAGATACTGAAACGCCTGACGGGCGCCTTTTCCTCTACACTCAGCATTCTGGCCGATTTTTTTATAGTAGTGATCACAGCGCTGTTCTTTGCAGCCAACCCTACGCTCTATACCCACGGTTTTGTAAAACTCTTTCCTGAGCATCGGCGCACCCGCATGCTGGAGGTACTCCATATCTGCTACCATACCTTGAAAATGTGGCTGCTGGGTATGTTGTCTGCCATGGCGATCATAGGTGTTAGCACGGCCATTGCTTACACGATCATGGGCCTGCCGCTGGCTTTTGCGCTAGGTCTGATTTCCTTCTTTCTGGCTTTTATACCAAACATCGGGCCCTGGCTGGCAGGTATACCTGCCGTGCTGGTAGGGCTAACCGTAAGTCCCGACATGGCGCTGCTTGTCATTGTCGTGTATGGGGCCATCCAAATGGTAGAATCTTACATCATCACCCCAATTATCTTTCAGAAAACCGTGGACTTGCCTCCTGCCTTGCTGCTCTTTTTCCAGGTGCTGCTCGGCATCATGCAAGGCGGACTGGGCTTGCTAATGGCGGCCCCGCTGCTGGCTGTGCTTACCGTAGTCATTAACGAACTGTATGTGAAGGACGTGCTGGAGAGTGAGAGCAGAGACGAAGGCAATAAGATGCCTGAAGACAGGAGAGAGGGGTCGGAGAATTGATTTTGGGACCTGCACCACTGTAGCAGCCACTCTTCCCTGAGTATCCGTTTCTGGACCGCAGCATCGCAATTTTATGATAACATAAGCCATCTCTGCCCTTGATTGTCCGGCCCGGGAACGGAGGTTACTGCTAAATTTTGACGGCAGGTACCTCACTTATACCTTTTGTTTTGTAGCTTTGACAGATAATCCATCGTCAAACACATTATTGCCAGATCGTGCTGCAAGTCGTTAACGTTCACAAGAAATACGGTTCACTGGAAGTGCTCAAAGGGATAGACCTGACCATCCATGCCGGCGAAGTAGTTTCTATTGTAGGCGCTTCGGGCGCTGGCAAAAGCACGCTGCTGCACATTCTGGGTACGCTCGACTCGGCCGATACCGGCGATGTGCTCTTCGACGATAAGAACATTTCCCGCCTCAACGCATCGGAACTGGCGCGCTTCCGCAACCGCCACATTGGCTTTATCTTCCAGTTTCACAACCTGCTGCCTGAGTTTACAGCCATCGAAAACGCCTGTCTGCCTGGTTTCCTGGCCGGTCGCCCGGAGATGGAGGTAACCGAGCGGGCCGCCGAACTACTGAGCATGCTCAACCTTGGCCACCGCATGCACCACAAGCCCTCCGAAATGTCGGGTGGTGAGCAGCAGCGCACAGCCGTGGCGCGCGCCCTGATCAATTCACCCCGCATTATCTTCGCTGACGAGCCTAGCGGTAACCTCGACTCCAAAAACGCCCAGGAGTTGCATGAAATCTTCTTTAAGCTGCGCGACGAGTTCAACCAGACCTTCGTGATCGTAACGCACAACGAGCAGCTGGCCACCATGGCCGACCGCAAACTTGTTATGAAGGACGGGCTGATCGTGCAGGAAGTCAAGGCCTAAGCTATACCTGTTCTTGTTGCTTTGCTATACCTGGCCACCTGATGGCTGGTCGTTCTCGCATGTCCCTTTTTTAAACCTGGTCTAAAGAAAAACCTACGCCTATCTCAATTGTAATTTTCACGTACAATATATCCCCCCTTTGCATTTCTGTGCTAATTAAGCCGGTGGATGGGAGAGGGGAAGTGTATTCCTGAAAATAATTTATAAGTAATTGATAATCAGTTATTTATAATGTATATTTTTTGTGTTTTTTTGCACCATTTCAGGAGTAACTATGTTTGATATATGTACTAAAACATGAAAACTAACGAAGGTATGAGTCAAGTGAATAAAGAGACAAAAGTGGAGAGGAAGCCGAAGGTAGAAAGCTATGACATAGCTAAATCTGATGAGACGCTTCACTTAGCTGTTGACCTGGCTAAGTTTATAAAAGAGAATAGGTTATATCAAAATATACAAGGTAAAGAGTACGTGAACGTTGAAGGCTGGCAATATGCTGGCTCTCGACTGGGTATCTTGCCAGTGGTGGAGCATGTGGTCAACATCAGCACCGACGACGAGATTAAGTACCAGGCAAAGGTGAACTTACTCGACCTGCGCAGTCAGCAGGTGGTGGGTGCCGGCTTTGCGATCTGCTCCAACAAAGAGCAGGGCAAAAAGTACTACCAGGAGTTCGCGATTGCCTCCATGGCACAGACCCGTGCTATTGGCAAGGCGTACCGTAACATCCTGGCTTGGGTAATTCGCGCTGCCGGCTACGAGCCTACTCCGTCTGAGGAGATGGATTATGCTGGTAACGAGCCATCGGCCAAGCCTGCTGTGCCAACCGAGAAGAAAGCAACCATGAAAGCTGCCGCTGCTACGCCAGTCGCTGATAATGCGCCTGTGGCAGAAGAGCAGATAGCAGGCGTGCGTTATGCTTCGGCCAAGCAGAAAGAAGAGATCATCCGTCTGCTGAACAATCCGGTGATCACGCGCCAGGAAAAGACCAAGATGCTGCTCAACATCAACCGGTTTGATGAAGAGCGTGCTGCACAGGCGATCGAGAAGCTGAAGAAAGTGATCGAGGACCGTGAAGATGGTCAGTCTGCCGCAGCCTAAGAAGCATAAGTATAATAACGTTTAGCGGCCTGTCTCTTAGAGACAGGCCGCTTTTTTTTTGTACAGCTAATCTCCAGTATCGGGTTTTGAATGTCCTTATACGATTCAATTAAACGAATACAGGAGGTTTCTTCAAGAGGTAGAGAATCATTTTTTAATATATAGATTTTCATATATATTAGCCAGTATTATTCGTTTAAATTTCGAAATATTATGAAAGCAAAATTACTCTTAACTTTTGCCTGCTGCCTGATGGTGCAGTGTTTATTTGCTCAGAAGAAGGCCTACGAACAGGGCGATCTGTTTATTCACGCAGGAACATCGCTGGGCTACTATGGCTATGGTTTTACAGGTAACCGATCGGGCGCATTTATCCCGGTGACAGCCTCCATCGAGAAGGGAATTCATGAAAGTATAAGTGTAGGTCCTTACATTGGCTACGCCAGCTGGAAGTACAGCCACTACGGCTATAACTACAAATGGAACTTCACCTCGGTAGGTGCCAGAGGTACTTTCCATGCTGTTCCCCTCTTGAACGAAGCCCTGGGAGCCAGCATCAGCGAAGAGAAACTGGACCTGTACGGTGCGCTGCTCGTAGGGCTCGAATTCAGAACTTTTTCCGGAGACGAGGACTTTCCGGGATCTTATGCGAACGGGACCAACTTTTTCATCGGACCGGTGCTGGGCGTAAAGTATAAGTTCAACGAGCGAGTAGGTGTCTACTTTGAAGGTGGACGCGGCGCATTCGGCTTTGGTACACTGGGTGTTTCGATCAACCTGTAATTGATTTGGCATAGCAGAAAAGCCTTCCGGAGCTAGCTCCGGAAGGCTTTTTTATGTCTTTTAGCTTTCACATTATTCTGCTGCCATTGCTACGCTGCGAGTTGCTCGGGTGCACGATCATCATTTTCGTTCTTTCAGTTAGGTATAGGACTTTAGTTTAGCGCTTTCGAATTTTGCGTAAACACCAGATCAGGATTTCTCACTCGCCATAGAAATGACAGTGGCCGGAACGAAAAATTCTGACTTCTGTCTTCTATACTTTATCTTCGCTGTCCCATACCTACATTCCCTTGCCAGACATCCACCACATATTGCGCACCTATTGGGGCTACGATCAGTTCCGGCCTTTGCAAGAGGATATTATCCGTTCGGTGCTGGCAGGGCAGGACACGCTGGCGCTGTTGCCAACAGGTGGGGGTAAATCGATCTGCTTTCAGGTGCCGGCCATGGCTATGGAGGGGATTTGCCTGGTGATCACGCCGCTGATTGCGCTGATGAAGGACCAGGTGGAGCAGCTCAAAAGACGCGGTATACCTGCCGTGGCCATCTTCTCGGGCATGAACCGCCGCGAGATCGACATTGCCCTGGACAACTGTGTGTATGGCAATGTCAAGTTCCTATACCTGTCGCCGGAGCGTTTACAGACTGAGCTGTTTCAGGAGCGGGTGAAACGCATGAAAGTGAGCTTGCTGGCCGTAGATGAGGCACACTGTATCTCGCAATGGGGTTATGACTTCCGTCCGCCCTACCTGGAGCTGGCCGCTCTGCGCGAAACACTGCCTGCTATACCTGTGCTGGCCCTTACAGCTACCGCTACAGAGCAGGTGCGCACCGACATACAGGAGAAGTTGGCTTTCAAAAAGCAGAACGTCTTTGTCAAGAGCTTCGCCCGGGCCAACCTGTCGTACTCCTGCCTCTATACCGAAGACAAAGTGGGCCGCCTGCTCGAGATCCTGAACCGCATGCCGGGGCAGTCCATTGTGTATGTGCGCAGCCGACGGCAGACCGTCGAGATCGCCCGGTTCCTGCAGAGCCGGCGTATACCTGCCGCCGCTTATCATGCGGGACTTAAGTTTGAGGAGCGCAACAAGACGCAGCAGGCCTGGATCGAAGACAAAGTGCGGGTTATGGTAGCAACCAATGCCTTCGGGATGGGCATCGACAAACCAGATGTGCGGCTGGTCGTGCACCTCGATCTGCCGGAGAGCCTCGAGGCCTACTACCAGGAAGCTGGCCGCGCCGGTCGTGACGAAAAGTACGCCTACGCCACGCTGCTCTATGGGCCCAGCGACACCAAAGACCTGCTTCAGAAAGTGAAAGAAGCGCACCCGCCTTTGGAGTTGATCCGACGGGTATACCAGTGTTTGGCCAATTACTTCCAGATCGCGGTGGGGAGCGGCTTTATGAGCAGTTTCGATTTCGACCTGGCAGCCTTTTCCAAGAACTATAAACTGTCTGCGCTCGAAACCCACCACGCCATCAAGCGACTGGAAGGAGAAGGCTACGTGCAGCTTAACGAAGCTTACTACAGTCCCTCGCGGCTATACCTGCTGCTCGACAACATGGCGCTCTACGAGTTTCAGGTGGCCAATGCCGAGCACGACGCCCTGCTGCGCCTGGTCCTGCGGATGTACGGCGGCGAGGCCTTTACAGGCTTTGTAAAGATTTCGGAGCGCAAACTGGCTGAGCAGCTCAAAAAGCCGGAGCAGGAGGTGCGCCGCAAGCTCGAGTACCTGCACAAGCTGCAGGTGCTGGTATACGAACCGCAGCACGACGCGCCCCAAGTGGTCTTCACGGCGCCACGCCTGGATGCCGCCAATCTTCCGCTCAACCACAAAAAGCTGGAGCAACTGCGCGATCGCGCCATGGAGCAGGCCAAAGAAATGGCCCACTATGTCGAGACCACGGACCGCTGCCGTACCCAACTGCTGCTTGAGTATTTCAATGAGATCAGCGACAAAAGCTGCCGCATTTGCGACATTTGCCTGGCGCAGCGCAAAAAAGAGCGGGAAGGGCAGGAGCAACAGGCCCTGCGACAAAAGCTGTTGGAAGTGGTGCAGGAGAAAAAACTGTTGCCAAAAGAGCTGGTGCAGCAGTTCGAGGCCCGACACAGCGAAGCGGTAACTGACTTACTGCGCGAGCTGGTGGACACAGGCATTCTCAGGTATGCCGAGAGCGGCAAGCTATACCTGGCGCAGGAAGAGGTATAACCCACTGAGGCTTTTGCGTATAGGTTTATACCTGATCACCAATACTGCCCCGTTATGAATGTCCTATTTTTCAGTTCGAAGGTATACGACAGCACTTTCTTTAACGCAGCCAACCAAGCCTACTCACACCAGCTCAGTTACCTCGAAGCACCACTCAACAAAAAGACCGCTCTGCTGGCAAAGGAGCACGAAGCGATCTGCATTTTCGTGAATGACACGGCTAACGCGGAAGTGCTGCGGCTGTTGGCAGAGGGGGGGATAAAACTAATTGCCTTGCGCTGCGCCGGTTTCAACAACGTGGACCTGGAAGCAGCCGCTGCCCTCGGCATAAAAGTGGTGCGGGTGCCGGCTTACTCACCTTATTCTGTGGCAGAGCATACACTCGCACTCATCCTTACCCTCAACCGAAAAACCCACCGCGCCTACAACCGGGTAAAGGAAGGCAACTTTGCCCTCAATGGATTGATGGGCTTCGACCTGCACGGCAAAACAGTGGGACTGATTGGGCTGGGTAAGATCGGGTTGGTGACGGCCAGAATTCTGAAGGGATTCGGCTGCCGGGTGCTGGGCTATGACGTGGAGAAGAAAAAAGAATTTGACGAGATCGGCATTGAGTTCACAGACCTGGCCGCCCTTTACGCCAATTCCGACATCATTTCGCTGCACTGCCCGCTCACCCCGCAAACCTCTCACCTCATCAATCGGTCTACCATCGCGCAGATGAAGCAGGGTGTTATGCTCATCAACACAAGCCGTGGGGCGCTGGTCGATACAAAAGCGGTCATAGCCGGGCTTAAGAGTGGGCATATCAGGTATTTGGGCATTGACGTGTACGAAGAGGAAGCCGATCTTTTTTTCGAAGACCTGTCGGACCGGGTGATCCAAGATGACGTGTTCATGCGGCTGCTGTCTTTCAACAACGTGCTGATAACGGGACACCAGGCCTTTTTTACGAGCAATGCCCTGGAGAGCATCGCTGCCATTACGCTGCAGAACATTACGACTTTTGAACAAGGCAAGCCGCTTGAAAACGAAGTGAAGGCCTGAGCTATACCTGATTTTGCACCACCTCAGGCGAACCGATGGGGTCTCTATTTTACATGCTGCTATCCGGATTTACTATTTTCCCATGCAATTCATATCGTGCGCTTTTTGGTACATGAGTTGTTAGCTTACGCTGACAGCCCCTACATCAGCACAGCGGTTAAGTTCACCCAAAATCTGCTTAGTAGTTTAATTTACTTCTGAAAAAGTGTTACTTTTTTGAGTGATATTGTGTTAGTAAATTATAGAAACACCCTGCAAGTTTTGAACGCAACCAACTCAAGTGAAAACTGAAGATTTCTTGCGGGGAAAGCATCCTTCGCATTACGGGCGAACTTAAAGTGGAAGGGTATTTAGGGAAGTTTAAATGGTTTTTTGTGCCCAGAAACGAAATATTGACCTTTGAAACAATTGCTGCCTTTGAAAGAAAAATAAACCACGATACTCGGCCTTATGATCCGGGCCTTCAAATATTGCCTGGACGCATGGAGGAAAGGCACCAACATGTTGACCCAAAGCTGGGTATTCCAGCCTTGCGAAGGAACTTTAATCTGATCTACCTCCTGCTCGACGGCCTGCACGATATCCGGTTAGATGACCAACTCCGCTGGCTGATGCCCCACGACCTGGTAATCGTGCCTGCCAATGTGCTGTACGCCTCCACGAACATAAAAGGCTGCAAGGGCTTCTGCCTCGAGTTTAAGACGGAATTTCTGGAGTCGCTTTTACAGGGAGCCCTAGCCGAGCAGTTTCCTTTCTTCGACCTGGATGCCGAGCACGTCATCAGTCTCAACGCCAACGAGAGCAACCTGGTGCAACGCTCTTTCGAGAACATCATAGAGGTATACAACGGCCACTCAAGGGAGAAAACCCAGCTTCTCCGCGATTATGTGCATATCTTGTTGCTGCTCATCCGCGACTGCTACAAGGCCAGGTATACCGTTTACATCAAAGAAAAAGCGACCCGCGCCGTGCAGCTGACAAGCGCCTACAAGCACCTGGTGGATGAGCACTTTCGTGACATGCACGAGGTACAACAGTATGCCAGCCTGCTCAACATAACCCCCAAGCACCTCTCCGATGTGGTGAAAAGCACCACCGGCAAGCCTCCTCACGAAATGATTCACAACCGCTTGCTGCAAGAGGCCCGTACGCTGCTTGGCAACACAGAAATGAGCATTGCCGAGATCGCCTACACGCTGCATTTCGATGATCAGTCCCACTTTAGTCACTTTGTGAAGCGTAAAACCGGACACACGCCATTGGAAATCCGGAAAAGCTTCTAATCTGTACAAATTATTCCGAAATATATACAATACTTATTGTGGTAAGTGATTTAATTTTAGGGTGTTATCGTTATCCTAAACACTACTACCATGAAAGAGAACACAATTCAACGGAAAAGAAGTCGCCCGGAGCGCGTGGAGGATTTTGCTCACCACGTGCTGGACGATCTGAGTGCTGCCGAGCGGGTGCGGATGTCATTCCTGGGCAGCCAACTGGGGCTCTACAAAGCAATGGCCGGAGCGGGCCCCATGACGGTGGGTCAGATTGCGCGAAGCGCCGGAGCCAGCGTCAGACTTGTGAAGCACTGGGCAGACAGCCTGGCCGCTGACGGTTACCTGTACCATGAGCCCGAAGCCGATACCTTTTGCCTTCCTGAAGCGCACGCCACCGCCCTGACAGACCCAACCAGCCCTTACTATGTCGGCAACCGCTTCCTGAAAGAGAATGGAAACCACCAGGCAAGGCCTACGGATATGGCAGGGAACCACTTCAAAGTGAGAAGCCTGCTGGCAGCCGATGCATCGGCCCGGTTTTTTAACGAGGAGTACCTGGCCAGTCTGCTGCATAGCTGGATACCGGGCGTAGAGGGACTGTCGGAGAAACTGGAAAGCGGCATTGTGGTAGCAGACCTGGGCAGCGGCCGGCACGGCGCTTCAACACTGGTGATGGCGCGCGTCTTTCCCAAGTCCTCATTTCTGGGTTTCGACAGGTATGTATCTTCGGTGGAGCGGGCTAATCTGCTGGCCAAGGAAAAGCACATCGCCAACGCCCATTTTGAGTGGGCCACCGACGAAAACGTATACGCCTACCAGTACGACCTGATTACTTTGATCGAAAGCGCGCACCAGATGGGCGAAAGCCTGCAGGACCTGCTGAGCGAGTGCCGCCAGGTGCTTAAATCAGATGGAGTGCTGGTCGTGGCCGAAGCCAAAGAGAGTAGCATCGTGAGTGAAGAACAATACCAGCGCCTGCGCTCTACCAGGGTCACACCTGTGGCGGAAGAGCACGTTTACCGGGTAGAGCGGGGCATCGACAGGCACGAGTACGAACTGCAGAAAGCAGCCACGGCAGCCGGCTTCTCGGTTTTCCGCAAAGTAGTCGAAACCTGGTACGACAAGGTATACGAAATGCGCCCTTGAGTTTCGGGCCCGCTATAGTTTCACTTCTACCGTCTCCTGCCGCTTGCCATGGTCGAGGGCCTGTTCGTAGCGGAACACCGTTTCGTAACCGTTAATGGAAACCACCTTGGTCACGTCCAGCACCAACTGGTCCTGCTCTTTGTGCACCCCTTGCAGTTGTTTTTCCAGCTGCAGGGGGGCTGTTTTCAGCGGCAGCTTCTGAAAGGGCATCCAACCGAAGGTAGTGTCCAGCGCGATCGCGTCTTTGGGCAGGTTGGTGCTGATGCGCCGCAGTTTCAGGCTCAGCTTCACCTTAGAGTCCTTCCAGCGTTCCTCACTGTAATCGGTTTCGGTGAATATATTGAACATGATCTCCTTGTTATAAACAGGCGGATCGGGGAGTGGCAACGTGTCGTCATTTTCTTTGTCGCAGCCACTGGTAAGCAGCAACAAAAGCGCCAGCAGGGGCGCAAGGGTGCGTAGAGGTAAAGCCATACTATTCGTAAATTAGAAGCTAAAGCGGGAAGGCAACACGCGGTGTTGCCTATAGAGGGTTACGCAACCCCGTCGCTTCCGTTTACGCTTTTTACTTTGTTTTTTTCGAATTTCCCGGCGCCTGCAGGGGCAGCACCATGTGTTGCGTAGAAGGCGTAAAACCCAGCGATTCCCAGAAGTGAATGCCCTGTGGGTTGTGCACCGATACCTGTAGTTCCAGGTGGTCGGCACCCTGGTCGCTCAGCCATTTCCGGGCGGCCTCAAACAGCTCTTTGCCAATGCCTTTTCCCCTGAATTCCTCCCGCACCACCGTTTCGCCAATGTAGCCTTTGCTGGAAAGTCTGAACCCCGCCGAGCCTGGGCGCAGACTGGCCAACAGCATACCTACCCAAGTATCGCCCTCCTGATAAACAAACACGCGGGTGCTCTTGTCTTTGAGGCGTTGGAGCAACTCAGCCTTCAAAGCCTGTTCGCTGCCTGGCCTATACCTGAACACCACATGGTAAGTCTGCTGCATGTCCAGGAGCAGGCGCCAGAGTTCGTAAAGCTCGTCAATGTCGTCAGGCTGTGCTTCGAAGATCATGGCAGAAATGTTAGAAAAGCGTGGTCAGGTCGCTGATGCGCTCCAGGCGATGCTCAAATTCCTCCACATCGCGGTAGCCATAGCCGGCGTGGATAAACGGAACGCCCGCTTTCTTGCTGGCCTCCAGGTCGCCGGGGGTGTCGCCCACGTATACAGGAGCCTGCAGGTTGTTGCGCTCCACAATGGCCTTTAGGTTGATGTCCTTCGAGTCGCCGGTGCGGCCGGAGCACTCGAAGTCGCCGAAGTATTTGCCCAGGTCGTGCCGTTCCATAAAAGCCTCGATGTAGCCGTCCTGGCAATTGCTCACGATAAAAAGCCTGTACTTGCTGTGCAGGTATGCCAGTGTTTCTTCCAGCCCCTCGTACAGCTCGCCGCCGTGCTCGCGTATTTTGGCCATTTCCTCTTTGGCGCTGACCTCCATCAGTTCCTGTTGCTGCTCCGGGCGCAGGTCTGGGAAAAGCATCGGGAAAATAAGGTTGTGCTGAGTACCGGCTATGGAGCGGATCTTGTCGGGGGTGATCTCCTGTATCTGGAAGTCGACTTTCTCCCGGGCGGCTTTCCAGGCTTTGGCCACGGTCTCGGCCGCATCCCAGAGGGTCCCGTCCAGGTCGAATATAATGCTGTCTATTTTGTTTGTCATGTCGAAGTATAAAATATAAACGGTAGCAGGTATAGGCTACTGGTTGTGAGGTGGTATAAAGGTTACCTCCACGATTAGCCCATCCTTTACGCGGTACACAGCAATGGCGTCAGTGCG
Organism: Pontibacter ramchanderi; assembly: GCF_002846395.1. Taxonomy (GTDB): domain Bacteria; phylum Bacteroidota; class Bacteroidia; order Cytophagales; family Hymenobacteraceae; genus Pontibacter; species Pontibacter ramchanderi. The sequence continues at coordinate 1,445,914 of NZ_PJMU01000001.1, read as the reverse complement.
TGGTTCTCCTTTCTTGCGCTGCACCTTCTCCTGATCGATCACCACATCGCCTGCCACGATTCTGTTCACGATTTCGCAATGCAGGTCAGGGGTGCTGGCAAACATAGCACCGTAGCGCTTGTGCAATTCGTCGCGGCCCTGGTAGGTGAGGACACCGGGCTGGCGGTATACCTTCACCGTGTCGCTGAAGGCGCTGGCAAACAGGTCGATGTCACGGCTGTTATAGCCTTTCAACTGCAGTTCCACCGGCTTTACAACGGCGGGCGTTTCGGGTTTGCTTTGGCTCATGGCGTTGGTCGTGCCCAGTAATAAGAGGCTAAGGGATAGGAAATAGTGGATCATGCGCAAAATTAGGCATTTTTGTGGGGATATACCTTGCGCATTTCTGTTGCGTATAAGCGTAGCTATGATAGAAGAACTCATCATTCGCGCTCTGTGCGATACCATACCTGACGAGCCAGTGGACGCCCTGTTCCTGTTTGGACAGACCGAAGACAACCAGCAGGCAGCCTTCGAAACGGCCCGGACTTTCCTGCAAAGCGGCCGCGCCGATAAAGTGATGTGCCTGGGCACCAGCGCCATGAGCGGCTACCCCGGATTTGAGGTATGGCAAAAGGAAATGAAAAAGCTAGGTATAGCAGCTGGGCAGCTTATACCTGTGCCGCCCGTTCCCGCCGATACCGACCTGCTGCATACCCTGATCGAGGCAACCTCGGCTGTGCGCTATGCAAAGGAGCGGGGCTATAAAAGACTGGCCGTTACAGCGGCCCCTTTCCAGCAGCCCCGTGCTTTTATGACGGCCATTACCGCTGCCCTGCGCGACTACCCTGCGCTATACCTATACAGCCTGCCCAGCAAGACGATGTCCTGGCAGGAGGAGGTAACGCATTCCCAAGGCAAGCTCGAAGATACCCGCGCCGGACTCATTGCCGGGGAGATGGAACGCATCCGCTGCTACCACGAGCAGAACGACCTTATCTCGGTGCACGAGGCGCTCGGCTACCTGAACAGGAGAGATAGGGGAAGTTTAGAAGTTTAGGAGTTTGTGAGGTTGGGAATTAGGGAATTGGTGAGTATAGCAGGTCTAAAGCTTCACTGACATCTTATTTTCTAAACTTCCAAACTTTCTACCTTTCTACCTTCAAAACTCCCAAACTCTCAAACTTCTAAACTCCCTCTACTGCGATCATTTGCGTGCGGGAAGCGCTTTGGCGCAGGGTCTTGGCTGGCGCATATTCATCAGAAGTCCACCAGGCTTTGGCTTTGTGCATGGTCGGGAACTCGAGCACCACGATGCGGGTCGGGTTCCAGTCTCCTTCCAGTGGTGTCACAGCGCCGCCCCGTACAATAAATTTGCCATCGTAAGGCTGCAGCGAGCCTGGTGTCAGTTTTTTGTAGTCTTCGTAGGTAGCGGCGTCTGTTACGTCTATGTCTAAAATAATGTAAGCTGGCATAATACTGTTGTTTGGTTGTAAATAGGATGACTGCATATTAGGTATAATCTGTGGATGGAGCAAACCGAAAATTGAACAGGCACGCTGATTCCTCCAGATCTGAAAAATTCAAAATAGCTGGGCTTTTTACTTCTTGTTTGCGTACATCGCTCATACACAATCCTTTCATCTTATGACACAAACTAAAAACCTCGAAGTGTGGCTGCGCGGACCGCTGCCAGACGTACCCGCTTTGCTGCAGCCGGTTGCTCATGCGCTACTGCAGGCCCGTGAAGAAGTCGGCAATTTCATGCTGGATTTTCCGGACGAGCTGCTCTGGGAGCGACCTGCCGGCGTGGCCTCGGTGGGCTATCACCTGCAGCACCTCACCGGTATACTGGAGCGCCTGTTTGCCTACGCCCGCGGCGAGCAACTGAGCGAGCAGCAACTGGCCTATCTGTATGCGGAAGGCAAGCCAGTGGGGCAGGACAAGCAATCTGAAACGCTGGTGCAGAAATTTAACGAGCAGGTAGACAAGGCCATGGCGCAACTACAGCAGACAGATGAAAGCAGTCTGACCGAGAGCAGGAGGGTGGGGCGTGCGCAGGTAGAGTCTACGGTGATGGGGCTGCTATTTCATGCCGCAGAACACAGCATGCGCCATGTAGGGCAGTTGCTGGTAACGGCGCGCGTGCTGCGCGAGCGGGAAACTACGAATGGCAATATGGTGGACTGAAGCTATACCTGATCAGACAAAGCGGATGTCTTCCTGCTTCACCGCCAGGTATACCTGATCGCCTACAGTGGCAGGTATAGCCTGTGTCCGGACTGTAACGCTAAAGCCCGTTACCTGTACCTGCACGTCGTAATAGCCACCGAAGAAAGTTACTTTCTGGACGGTACCGTTTAAGGATCCGGCTTCTTTAGCTACAAACCTGAAATGCTCCGGGCGCACCAGCAGGTCGCGCGCAGTAACGGCTATACCTAGCTTTTCTGCAAATGGCAAGGCTACGTGCGCAGGTATAAGGTTGTAATTGCCGAACAAACCGGCGGTATAGGCATCAACCGGGTGGCGGTATACCTGCTCAGGCGTGCCCTGCTGTACCATGCGTCCCCCTTTGATGATCAGGATGCGGTCCGCCCAGGAGAGAGTGTCGTGCGGGTCGTGGGAAATGAGTATGCAGGTGATGGCGAGCCGCTCGGTGATGTCGTGGATAACCTCTTTTAGCAGCTCTTTGTGACCTTTGTCGAGGTTGGAGTAAGGCTCGTCGAGCAGCAGCAGGCTGGGCCAGGTGCTGAGCAGGCGGGCCAGGGCGATGCGCTGTCGCTCACCCCCTGAAAGCTGGTGGGTTTTGCGCTGCTTCAGATGACTGATGCGGCATACCTCGTACAGGGTTTCGGCCTCATCGCCCTGCAGTATGTTGGCATAGCGCAATACTTGCTCCACGCGCAAAAACTGGGGCAGGTCGTAGTGTTGCGAAAGGTAGGCGATGCCTTCGTGGCCCGGCACCAGCTTGTCGTGCGGACCGATGACGCGCTTGCCCTCAAAGGTGATCTGCCCGGCGCTGGGCTGCACCAGCCCGGCAATGGCCTGCAGCAGCGTGCTTTTACCGGAGCCCGTTTCGCCTGCAATGGCAAGTTTCTCATACTCACCCTGCCGAAAGCTGATGCCGTGCAGCACGGTATGGCCATCTTCCTGCATCTGCAGGCCGGTTACTTCCAGAAAATCCAAGGGTTAAAGCTCGTCTTCGTAAAACTCGATCAGGGCGCCGAAGTACGCCTCGTTCCAACCCTCCACAATGTCGTCGTAAGCTTCGTCGGGTATGTTGAGGTGGCGCAGTTCGGCGGAGGTGCCATGCTTGTGCGGGTGCAGTTTGATGGTAACGATCGATCGGTCGGCCTGGTCCCCGAAATACCATTCCTGCATCAGCATTTTGCCTTCCTCGAACTCCAGGTTTTTGCCCACAATGTTGCCCTCGAAAAGCGAGAACTCAGAACCCGGCTCCGTCGACATCTCGGACGGGTCGCCTGACCAAAGCTGGATGGTGCTGGGGTTGGTCAGCGCCACGTATACCTCCTCAGGGGCAGCCGGAATGATAAAATATTTTTTGTAGTCTTTCATGTTCGGTCTGTTGGGAGGCAGCTATTGGTTGTAAAATGTTCTGATGTAGAGTTCTTCCACTTTCTCTCGTGCCCAGGGGGTTTTCCGCAAAAACTTTAGGCTCGAATTAATGCTCGGGTTGTTATTAAAGCTGTTGATGTTGATCTTATACCCCAGCTCATCCCAACCATAGTAATCGACAAGCTGCACCAGGATGCGCTCCAGCGTTTTGCCGTGCAAGGGGTTATTTTTCTGCTCTTCCATTTGTCTTTTTCAGTCCGCAAGTTCCGGACATTATCCTGAATACGCAATTTTATAACGCGTTGCTATACCTGTTCGGGTGGTTAGATGCCCAGCTCTATCTGTAAACCGGCCGACCAATGGTAGTCGTTGTTCACAGGCAGGAACGGGTTCTGGGAATGATAGCCCACATTGCCCTGCAGTTTCAGGCGGTGAGCACGCAGGTATTTGGTTACGCCCACCAGGTAAGCCTCTTCCGTGTTTTCGAAGGCTCGCACTTCCTGATTAGGGGTAACGCGCGAGTAACGACCGGCCAATTCCACGTTGCTTGGGAAAATGTAGCTCAGCTGGTAGTTTTGCCCACGGCCGGTTAAAATGTTGCGTTGCTGTCCTGCTGCATTCTGAGTGACCGGGTTGTCGGCTTCGCGGGCCATGTATTCGGCGTACAGGGCCATGCCTTTGTACTTAAGTAGTCCATCGAAAATATAAGTTTGGATATCGGTTTGCTCATACAGGTCGCGCCCTATCTGGCCCCCGATGCGGCGTGCGTCTTCGTTATGGCTCATACCGCCGGCCAGCGAAAGCTTTGGGGTAGGCTCGCGCTCCAGATCGCCTTCAAAGTAGTCGCCGCCGTTGGTGAACCTGCCAAAGGGGAGGAGCTCCACACGTCCGGTATAGGCAAGACCACCGTCAGTCGAGAATACGTTGCGACCCTCGCCAGCCGTCAGCGCGCTTTTGATCAGGTAATGAAAAGTGCCGATGCTGTTGTTGTAGACAGCCTGAAAACCAAAGTCGCGGTCGATGTTAAAGCCTATGTTGACGATGGAGCGGTCGATAAACTGCTGATCGCCTGATGAGATCACCCGCTGGCGGTTGCCGGGGAGTTTGGTCTGCCCGAAGGCGAACTGCCACTGGTCATTTGGCTTGTAGTATACCACGGCATCGCGCACCACATTGGGGCTGATGTTGATGTAGGTATCGTCGCGTAAGCTCCAATCCATGTCGCCCCGTGAGAAAGAGAGCTGGATGTTGTAGGTCAGTTTGGGTGAGTACATAAAACCCTCGAAGCGCAGGCGCAGGCGGCGCACCCGCATCTCATATTCCGACACCCCAAAATCATCCTTTGAAGTTGAGTTGTAGATGGCCCGGCTTTGCACACGAAAACGCATGTTGATGGAAAAGGAACTGTCTGGCGTTACCAGGCCTACGCCACGTTTGAAGTTAAATAGAGGAGGATTTCCTTCCGGGGTTTGTGCCACAGCCGCAGCGGAACCGGCCAGCAGGAACGCCAGCAACAGGGTATAAATTTTCATGTTCAGTCTCTTGCTCTTGGTTGATAAAGCCGGGCATCAGAGCTAAAGAAGCACCGGTGTGGTCAGGTATGATTTAGCGGCAGGCAGAAGTGGGTGAGAAGTACTTTTGGCTACCGCTTAGCAAAATCCCCCACTACCGGGAGCAGCGGGGGATTTTTATCTTGATAATTCTATAGCGCGAACAAGGGTGCTCGTGCTATACCTTTAGTTTAATCCTTAATAATCATCGCGTTCGATGGCTGCCACACCTGGTAGCGTCTTGCCTTCCATGTACTCGAGCAGGGCACCACCGCCAGTCGACACGTAAGACACGCGGTCGGCGTAACCCAGCTGGTTCACGGCTGCGGCCGAGTCGCCACCGCCGATCAACGAGTAGGCACCACGGCGGGTGGCGTCTACCACCGCTTCGGCCACGGCTTCAGTTCCTACCGAGAAGTTCGACATTTCAAATACACCCATCGGGCCGTTCCAGAGGATGGTCTTCGAGTTGCGGATCACGTCGGCGTACATTTCGCGGGCGTTAGGTCCGATGTCGAGGCCCATCCAGAGCGGTTTGATGTGGTGGCTGAGGGCAGTGTCCACGTTGGCTTCGTTGCTGAACTCATCAGCGATGATCGAATCAACCGGGATCATCAGATTCACCCCTTTTTCGCGGGCCATTGCAATGAGGCGTCTTGCCAGCTCCACTTTGTCTTCCTCCACCAGCGAAGAACCGATCTCGCCACCGTCCGCCTTCACGAAGGTATAGCTCATGCCACCACCGATCAGCAGGTTGTCCACCTTGTCCATCAGCTTCTCGATGATCAGGATCTTGTCGGAGATTTTGGCACCACCCATAATGGCGGTATAAGGACGCTCGGCGTTGTCCATCACGCGGCGGGCATTGTCGAGTTCTGCGTGCATCACATAGCCCATCACCTTGTCGTTCGGGAAGTAGCGGGCGATTACGGCAGTAGAGGCGTGCTCGCGGTGCGCAGTTCCGAAGGCATCGTTCACATACACATCGCCAAGCGTGGAGAGCTCACGTGCAAATTCCAGATCGCCTTTTTCCTCGGCCTTGTGGAAGCGCAGGTTTTCGAGCAGCAGGATCTCGCCCGGCTTCAGGTCCTGGGCCAACTGTGCCGCTTCAGGGCCTACGCAGTCGGTGGCAAACTTGACGGTAGTGTTGAATTCCTTTGAAAGACGGTCCACGAGGTGGCGCAGCGAGTATTTCTCTTCCGGCCCGGTTTTCGGACGACCGAGGTGCGACATCAGGATGACAGCGCCGCCATCGTTCAATATTTTCTGGATAGTCGGCACGGCCGCGCGGATGCGGGTGTCGTCGGTAATGCGGTAGTCAGCATCGAGGGGCACGTTGAAGTCCACCCGGACCAAAGCTTTCTTGCCGGCAAAGTTATACGCGTCTACAGTTCTCATGTACTTGTCTTTTTCGTTAGTCTTACTCGTTTTTCGTTTTTGCGGAGTTTTTGTTTCCGGTATGTGTAAATGGTTGGACAAATATAGGGAAAAGGGTATGATTTACCCCACCCCAGCCCTCCCCTAAGAGCAGGGGTGGGCGCTAAGGATATAATTGTCATCCTCCTGCCATGTTTGTCTGAATCTTTCTATAGGGCCCCTACCCCAAGAATTTACAGGATTAGAGGATTAACAGGATTTTGGCAGATACCGGGTCCAACCACCCCTACCCCTCCTTTTCCAAGGCGGGGAATCTGTAATTGCCATTCTAAGGTATAAACTTTGTGGCTGCAGTTTCCTGTGCACGATTGTCATCCCCCTGCCCCCTTCAAAGGGGGACTTTCTGCTATTGCCATTCAACAGGTATAAGCTTTGTAGCACATGACCCCTGGCAGGTATAGTAAAACTAACTTGCCCCTGAGCCTACGAAGGTATAGCATTAGCCATGTGCATAAACGACGATTTTTTGTTTGAGCGGTCAGCGAGTTCAAAATCGTCTTGATTTTTTTGCTTCCTTTTTTCATCAAGGAAAAAGGAAGTGCCCGCCGCACAGGCGAAGCCATGAAACAAATCAGTTGCTATACCCGCTACAGCCGTCGCTACAAAGTACCTATACCGCCCCACCATAGCCGTCACAAGCGAAGACGCTCAACGGCATAAGTAACTTCAACAACGCTAGCAGGCACCCCGCTAAACGAACTCCCCCTTGGTTAAACATTGAATTTTCCCTACGCCTTAACGTTATACCTATAGCAAACAATCATAAATCCCGAATTTGCTATGTATTTCCAAAAGCATCCTGTATCTTTTGCCCCTTAAAATACTGAGCGTATTTGTTACCTTTGCATACCATGAGAGTAGGAATAATTTTTGGCGGACCGTCCCGTGAGCGCGAGATTTCTTTCGCAGGCGGCCGTACCGTGTACGATAACCTCGATAAAGCCCTTTTTGAAGCCGTTCCGGTGTTTGCCGACAGCCTCGGCAATTTCATCTTGCTGGACTGGCAGTACATTTACAAAGGCACCATCCGCGACTTTTACCCACCAGTGGAGGCTCTGCCGGAGAGTGAGCACGGACTGCAGATCTACCTGGAGTCGCTGGGCGAACTGAGCATCGAGGAGCAGGACCGCATCATTGCCAAAGCCGGCAAGCGCCTGTTGCCGCACGAATTCAAAAACCACTTCGACTTTGCTTTCCTCGCCCTGCATGGACCGTACGGTGAGGACGGCAGCATTCAGGGTTTACTCGAGTGGTACCACATTCCTTACTCCGGATCAGGCATACTGCCTTCCTCCATCGGTATAGACAAAGCCGCGCAAAAGGAAATGCTCAAGCAGCACGGCTTCCCAACGCCGGATTACCGCAAGGTGCAGTATGCGGAGTGGAAAGATGTAAGCAACCGCCAGCAGCTGTTCGAGTCGCTTGTGGCAGATTTAGGTTTGCCGCTGGTACTCAAGGCCCCGCATCAGGGTTCTTCTATTGGCGTGTCCATTATCAAGGAGCACAACTACGAGCTTTTTGAGCAGGGCATGGACCGCAGTTTCTTTACCAAGAATATTTACAAAGCGCAATGGCAGGCGCTGGGCGAGGAGAAACAGGTGGCCAGCATGAAGCAGCTGGTTGACATCCGCGAGGGCATCGGCATGCCGGTTGTACTCGAGGATGGTAAGATCCTATATCACCCAGAGGAGCTGTTGAACCACATCAACCATACCTTCGCCTCAACCGATACTGAAACGATCGTGCTGACAAGCGTAGAGCATGAGCAACAGGTGCTGGTAGAGGCTTTCATTAAAGGGCGCGAGTTCTCCTGCATCGTGGTGCAGGACGAGACAGGTGCGCCAATCGCCTTGCCACCGACCGAAATTGTGAAGGGCAGCGAGGTGTTCGACTACCGCTCCAAATACCTGCCGGGCCTGGCCCGTAAGATCACGCCGATCAACCTGCCAAGCGAGCAGATCCAAGAGATCCGCAAGAACTGCAGCAAATTGTTCGTGGATCTTGGCTTTAACGTATACGCCCGTCTCGATGGCTTCCTTTCGGAAGATGGTACCATTTTCCTGAATGACCCGAACACGACATCAGGTATGTTGCCTTCATCGTTCTTCTTCCATCAGGCGGCTGAGATCGGTTTGAACCCGTCGCAGTTCCTGACCTATATCATCCGTACTTCGGTGGCAGAGCGACTCAAGACCGGTAAAGACACCGTGACCCTGACCAGGCTGCTGAGCCAGCTGGACAATGCGATCCGCGAAGAAAACGCCCACCGCCACGACAAGATCCGCGTGGGTGTAATCATGGGTGGTTATTCTTCTGAAAGACATATTTCGGTAGAGAGCGGTCGTAACATTTACGAAAAACTTTCTTCCTCAACCAAATACGAGCCGCTGCCGATCTTTCTGACGGGTAGCAACGAGGAGCATCGTCTCTACAGCATTCCGATCAACATCATGCTGAAAGACAATGCCGACGACATCAAGGAGAAAGTACTGTACTTCGAGCAGGGCGGTAAGCCGCACCCGGTGCTGCAGGAGATCATCCGGGAGGCGGAAGGAATTACCCGCAAGTATACTGGCAAGAGCCTGGAGGAGCCACAGCGCATCACCTATAGCCAGTTGCAGAATATGGTGGATGCGGTGTTCATTGCCCTGCACGGTCGTCCGGGTGAGGACGGTGCCCTGCAGCAGGAGCTCGAGAAGCTGGCTATACCTTACAACGGTTCCGGCATCAGCTCGTCGCAGATCACGATCAACAAATACGACACCAACGAAATCCTGGCCAAACACGGCGTACCGGTAGCACATCACCGTATGGCCTGGAAGGACGACTGGCAAAAAGATAAAGAAGCTTTCTATCAGAGTCTCGAATCGGAGTTCCGCTATCCGTTCATCGCCAAGCCAGCCGATGATGGCTGTAGCTCGGCTGTGAAAAAGATCAAGAACCGCGCAGAACTAGACGCCTTCACAACCCTGATCTTCCGGGAGATGGAGGAACTGGACACAGAATGCGCCCGTACCTTGTCGCTGGGCTTTAAAGAGGAATTCCCGAACAAGCAGGGCTTCCTTGTAGAGACGCTCATCAGCAAAAACGGCGCGAAGCACTTCCTCGAGATCACTGGCGGTTTGCTGACAAGGTATAACCCAGATGGCACGGTGGAGTACGAGGTGTTCGAAGCCTCCGAAGCCTTAGCCGAGGGCGAGGTGCTGTCGCTGGAAGAGAAGTTTTTGGCAGGGGAGGGGCAGAACATCACCCCAGCCCGCTATGCCACCGACCCGGAGCGCCGCCAGAAGATATCGGACCAGGTGAAAGAGGACCTGAAGCGCGTGGCCCAGATCCTGAACATTGAAGGTTATGCCCGCATCGACGCCTTTGTGCGCGTGCTGGAAAACGACGAGGTGGAGACCATCATCATCGAGGTGAACTCCCTGCCCGGCATGACCCCAGCCACCTGCATCTTCCACCAGACCGCCATTAACGGCTATAAGCCCTACGAGTTCATCGACAGGATTTTGACTTTTGGTGTGGAGCGCAACGAGCGAGCCAAAGAGTTGCAGGGGTATAAGGCGAGGAATAGTTAAATTGTTGGTTGTTAATTGTTGATTGTTGGGTGCATGATTCACCCATCCCTGCCCCTTCGAGGAGGGGAATTTCGGTGCACGATTCGGACAGGTCGCGACCTGTCCCTACGAAGCCTACTCCATCTTTTAACAATCAACAATTAACAATCAGCAATCCAACAATAAACAATCAACAAAAGCCCCTATGGGGCGAACAATCAACAATAAAATATAAATGCTAAAGACGAATTCATTTGTGGGAGTGCTGGTGCACCTGGCCTTGATGGGAGTGATCGTGGCGGGATTGATCTTCGGATTCTTCTACCTATACCTGCCGTCGGCTACAAACCATGGCGAGACCATTTCGGTACCTAAAATCACGGGCATGCAGCTGCCGGATGCGGAGCCTTTTCTGGAAGAACAGAACCTACGCTATTTCGTAAACGACTCCAGCTATCACCCGGAATACAAGCCTTTCGAGATTCTGACGCAAGACCCGTCGCCGGGCTCCAAAGTAAAGGAGAACCGCAAGATCTACATCAGCATCAACATGAAAAACCCGCCGATGATCAAGATGCCTAAGCTGATTGATGGTTCGGTGAAAAATGCAGAACTGATCCTGAAAAGCTACAGCCTGCGTCGCGGTAAGATCACCAACGTGCCCGACTTGCAGCATGGCGCCGTGCTGAAGCAGTTTGTGGACGGAAAAGAAGTACAGCCAGGCGATCTGGTGCCGAAAGGTGCCGTGGTAGACCTGCATGTAGGCGATGGCCTGGGCAATACCGAGTTTGAAGTGCCGGATGTGGTAGGTATGCCGCTCGACGAAGCCTCGGTACTGCTTGTGGGTCAGAAGCTGCAGCTGGGTAACATCATTTATGTGGCGGGCAGCGGTAAGCCGGATGGCACTGTCATTCGTCAGCGTCCGATCGCAGACGTGAAAGCCAAGATACGAACAGGCGAGCTGGTGGACCTTTGGGTGGCCGGTGAGGAGCCTGTGCAAGGTATAGACTAATAGGTGCGCCCGCTACGCTTTGTGGCGGGCGTATTTTATATAACCAAGGTATGGGTATAAGAAGGTTTCTGTTTACGCTAGTACTGCTGTGTTGTGGCTCTTTTGCCTCGGCGCAGGGCGTCCTGACGCCCTTGCAGCAGGATCCGCAGCGTATACCTACAGCCAGTCCCTACCAGCTCCGAACAGAAAGCAACCACCTTTCCCTTCCTTTTTTCGACGATTTTTCCGGTGCCTCCATTACCCCCGATCCAGCCTACTGGATCAATGGCGGCACTTACGTCAACAACCGCTTCGCACTGCGGCCCCTTACCCGCAATGTTGCCACTTTCGACGGGCTTAATGCACAGGGAGACCCCTATGGCAGCAATATTGGCGGACCAACCGATACGCTTACTTCCCAGTCCATTAAGCTAAGTGGGCTTACACCGGCCGACTCCGTATACCTGAGCTTTTACTGGCAGTCGGGTGGGCTTGGGAGCGCACCGGAGCGCAACAATAACAACCCACGTCTGCTGCGCCTGGAGTTTAAGGATGCGAATGGCAGTTGGGTGCAGGTATGGCAACAACCTGCACCGGGACTGGTAACGGAGTTTGCCCAGGCTTGGGTAGCCGTGCGGGAGCAACGTTTTCTGCATAACGAATTCCAGTTCCGCTTCCGGACGGAAGGCACCCGCAATGCCATGCGCGATGTCTGGAACCTGGACTATGTGGAGCTGGACCGTAACCGCCGCCGCGGCCAGAACACGACCCGCGACATCGGCATCAGCGAAAGCGTAACATCCCTTATGGACTACAGTGCCGTGCCTGCACGTCAGTTCCTGGCCAACCCCGACCTATACCTGCGCGATGAAATCTCTGCTAGTTTGAACAACCTTGGTGACCTGCCCGGCGCCATCGGCTGGCGGGCCTTCATCCAGCAGGTGGGCACTACACCAGCCGACACCTTTCAGCGCGAAGAAGGGCTCATACCTGGACAGGCCCGACAGCGCCAGATCACGGCCACACCGCGCATCAACAACCTCAACCTTAATCCGGAGGGCTTCGTGCTGCAGCACGGTTTCTGGCTCGACACCAAGGAGCAGAACGCCCGCCAACGTGCCAACGACAGCACCCTGCAGCGCACTACCTTCAGCGACTACTTCGCCTTGGACGATGGTACAGCCGAAGCCGGTTACAGCAGCCTCTATACCTATGGCAATACCCAGGTGGCACAGCGCTTCGAGGTGGCCACTGCAGACATGGTGCGAGCCTTCCGGGTGCATTTCCCGCAGGTAGGGGTGAGGCATAACAATGTTGCGATCACTTTCAGAATATGGGCTGATGACAATGGACACCCGGGACGCACGCTGCACGAACAGTCGTTTCCGGTGCAGCAGAACGAAGGGCTTAACACCTTTTATGAAGTTGAGTTGAATCAGCCGGTACCGGTAGAGGGGACGTTTTATGTTGGCTTCAGTCAGCCTGCTACTTTATACCTGAACATCGGGTTTGACCGCAATGCCGGTGCTACTGGCCGCTTGTTTTACAACACCGTAGTCAGCGGCTGGCAACAGGACAGCGTGAATACCGGTGCCGTGATGCTGCGCCCTGTTATGGCGGGCCAGGCATTGGGTCTGGAGGAAGAGGCAGTAGAGGCGAGTCTGCAGGTATACCCTAACCCGAATACCGGTATACTCCATTTTTCCGGGCCTTACCGTTCTTTTTCGCTCTACGACGTAACCGGGCGCGAGATTTTGCGTCATAAAGCAACGGTCTGGCAAGAGCCCATACAACTTCCCAGGCTAGCGCCGGGCTTATACACTATCCGAATTGAAACCGACCATCATACATTCACCACCAAACGCATCCTACTAAAATTATGATTACAACAGATATCACGGCCGAAGAGCTCAAGGAACGACTGGCCAAAGGGGAAACACCCGTTATCATTGACGTGCGCGAAGACTGGGAACACCAGGAAAGCAGAATTGAAGGCGCACAGAATATCCCGCTGGGAGCTTTGCCACAGCGCCTGGATGATCTAGAAGATTACAAAGAGCAGGAAGTGATCGTGCACTGCAAGTCGGGTATGCGGTCTGCCTCTGCCAAAGCGTTTTTGCAGCAGCAGGGGTTCAAGCAGGTTCGTAACCTGCTTGGGGGCATTACTGGCTACCAGGGATAATTAGTTTTTTGGATATGGCGCGAGCGTCTTCGTTTGTGACTACTATAGAGGGGCCTTTGGCCCCTTTTTCTATTTAGCTATACCGCAAGTTTAGCGCTAGCGCAAATGTTGTTACACATGAGGGCAGTTTGTAACTGGTGTAGCGGCTGCTTGCTGCAGGTATAGCAACCAGTGTTGTCGCATTGCTTGCCCTGGCCCAGCGGGCCTTCCTTTTTGTCTTGACACAAATCGAGGTCCCCTTCCCCCTCCTGTTTTGGGGGAAGGGGACCACTACAAAAGGTGGGGCTTGGGGGGAGGTGATAATGGCCGGGGAACTACCCAATTACAAACGGCGTAGGCGTAAAGCACAGCAGAAAGATCACAAAGGCTAGTACTCCCAACACCTTACGTCCGGTCGTGATTGGCGCTTCGTTTGGACAGGAAGGATGGAAGATGCCCATCAGACGCGAAAGTAAGAGGCCGAAAACCAGCCAGCCGCTGTAGCCGTCGGCGGCAGGGTATAGCCAGGCGATCAGGACCTGCACCACTACCACGATCAGCACCAGGTAAGCCGTGAAGCGCAGTTTTGGGGTGGCGGGTTCCAACACAAAGAACAGGTATAGCAGGTATAGCGGCCATGCCCAGATGTAGCCTGCCAGGTCCGGGAAGGTCTCGGCCAGGCTGTACTGCGCCAGCAGCATCCCCAGCGCCGCCAGCAGGCCGCGGCGATTGTCGTGCAGAATGCCCCGGAAGGCGAAGAACACAAAAGGCGCCAGCACCACCAACAGGCTATCGTCCCAGAGCGGTTGGCGATGCGGCGAGATCATCCCCATACCGGCATACACGATGAAGAGCGTGAAGAAGATGGGCGAGAGCTGGTTGAAGCGCCTGTACCCGATCAGGCCGTAGAGCACGTGTCCACCGTCCAGCTGACCGATGGGCAGCAGGTTGAGGGCTGTGAAAAACAGCGCCAGGTAGCCGGCAAAAAGCAGCGGGTAATGAATTACTTCATAGGCATTGGGCACCAGCGCCGGATCTGCGACATATCGTTCAAAAAATAGAAAAAGTAGGTTTTTGCCCAGCGAAAAATTACCCTCTCCCTGGTAGACATACCGGGCGTAGTCCTGTCCGAACTGCTGGTACTCCGGGTGAATGCTGTAGATAAAATCAGGCTCGGGCAGGTGCGTGAAGCCATACCAGAGCAGCGGGATCGCCACCACAAAGCCAGCCAGGGGACCGGCTATACCTATATCGAAGAACTGTTGCCTTGAGAAGATGCGGCTCCGGATCCGTATGAAAGCGCCCATCGTGCCGATGGTGGACGTGATGCCGAACCACAGCGGGATGTAATAGGGCAGCGTGACATTGGTGCGGTAGTGCTTGGCCGTGAAGTAGTGCCCGAACTCATGCACCGTTAGAACGCCCAGAAAAGGCAGCGAGAAGTAGAGCCCGGCTGCCAGTTCGGCCCAGGTAAAAGAACCCGTCCACGAAAAACCCTCCGGCCCCCAGAAGAACAACTTGCCGAAGCGCCACTCGGCCCCGGCAATGGTCGTCGTGATCAGAGTGAGCACAAAGAGCAGCAGGTGCAGGTTATACCTGTTCTGCTGCTTAGGCATCCACATTCTTAAATACCTGGTTGATGGTAAGCGGCGGCTCCAGGAATAACGTCTGCAGGCCGATCTTGTTGGCACTCTCGATGTGCTGGATGCTGTCGTCGATAAAGAGGGTCTCTTCGCGCTTCAGTCCGTTCTCCTGTAGGATCTGTTCAAACACAATGGCGTCGGGTTTGCGCTGCCCGATCAGGTGCGAGTAGTAAGCCTGCTCAAACAGCGAGTCGAGGCTCGGCATGGTAAAGCTGTGGGCCACCATCTCGTTGAAGCGCTTCAAATGGATGGCGTTGGTGTTGCTCAGCAGGAAGATGCGGTATTTCTTGCCCAGCTCACGGAGCAGCTCAATGCGTTCGGCCGGAATGTCGAGCAGCATGGCGTTCCAGGCCTCGTCGATCTGCTCGTCGGTGGCATCGAGGTGGTAGGCTTCGCGCAGGTGCTGGCGAAACTCCTCGGGGCTGCTGTTGCCGGTCTCGAAGAGGTCAAACAGGTGAGACTGTGCGCGTTGGCTGTACTCGATGGTATGGCCCTGGGTGCAGTACTGCTCCAGTTCGCGAATGCTTTTGAAGTAATCTATGTTGATGATGACCCCGCCGAGGTCGAAGATGATGTTTTTAACAGTAGTCAGGTCCACGAAAATATTTTGGTCTGGTATTTGAAATTGTCCCCACAAATATGTAGAATTGCACTCCCAAATCAAAGAAAGCGCTTTTTAAAAGGGGTTTCTTAAGGGAACGGGCCTATAGCTCATTCGGTTAGAGCAACTGACTCATAATCAGTAGGTGCCTGGTTCGATTCCAGGTGGGCCCACTCAAAATCAAGCACTTATCTCGCAGAGAGGTAGGTGCTTTTTTTGTTTACACACGATTTGCACACAGACCTAAAAAAGCAAAATTGCTTTAGCGATAGTGTGAATATGCATATATTTAGTAATAATGACACATCTCCGCTTCAGGATATTGGTGTCGGTTCATTTTTATGAAGCTTATGCCGTCTGTTTCGCCTAATAATTTAATTGTTTTACAGTAGCTATTGCTTGTTATATTCATTTTACAGTAATTCTAGTATGTGTAATATGTCCTGTTTAATTTTTATATGTTTTACTGTAAAATAAATTCATTTTAACTATTTTACTGTAATTTTAATCAATTTACATAAAGAGACAGATGAAATTGCAAACAGTCGGTAGTCTGTGGCTGCAGGAGCATTTTAAATTGATGCGTTTTGCACTGACGCACCGTTCATACATCGGACAGAACGCTAAATTGGAGCTGACCCCTAGCGGGGAGGTCAATCAGGTTTATGGTTCGAAATATGCACCGGCTTCAAATACAGTAATGGCGCACCTGGAGTTCTCTTTAAAGTATGATGACCTCCATCTCGCTTTCCTGCAGGCTGTTTTTGCGCTCGTTTCGGAAGTGGAAATTGTAGCCTATGTAGAAAGCTCCCCAACAGGTAAGTATGCCCGAAAGATCGGTTTTCTGTACGAATTCCTAACCGGCAGGCAAGTAGCACTTGCTGTAGCGGTAGGAGGAAATTATGTTGACTTGCTGGAAGAGGGTAAATACTTTACAGGCAAGGCGGTAAAAGTCCAGAAGTGGCGCATTAACAACAATTTGCTGGGTACGGCTGCTTATTGCCCCATCGTACGGAAGACAAGTGCACTGGCAGATGTACTACAACAAGACCTGCGGCAGCAAGTGGACCAGTTGAAAGAAAGCTTTGACCTGGACACGTTCAGCAGAGCGATACATTACTTGTATAGTAAGGAAACCCGCTCTTCCTATGAAATTGAAAAAGAGAAGCCCTCTCCCGAAAGAATGGAGCGTTTTATAGCGCTGCTCAGCCACGCCGGCAGGGGGACAAGCGAACATTTGTTGAGCGAAGAAAACCTGACGCAACTGCAAAATGCCATTGTCGATCCCCGGTTTGCGGCTTCCGGTTACCGTAACTTTCAGAACTATATCGGGCAGACACTCCCAAACTACGTGGAAATGATTCATTTCATTTGTCCGCCACCAGAGTTTGTGCTTTCACTGATGGAGGGTCTGAAAGAAACCGCTTCCAAATCGGAGGGAGCTTCTGCTCTGGTAAGAGCAACTGTCATTTCATTTGGGTTCGTCTTTATCCATCCATTCGAAGACGGCAACGGCAGGCTGCACCGTTTTCTGATCCATGACATGCTCGTACGGGACGGAGTGGTACCCGATGGGCTGATCATTCCGGTGTCGGCCCACATGCTTAGCCACATGCGCGACTACGATAAAACACTTGAAAATTACTCCAAACCTTTGATGCGGCTGGTGCAGTACACCAAAACAGCCAATGGAGAACTGGAGGTGACCAACAAGAAGGAAGTGGAGGGGTATTTCCGCTACCCGGATTTGACGGACCAAACTATTTTTCTTGCCCACACGATACAGTCGACAATTACTGATGATATGCCGCAGGAACTTACCTTTATTCAGCGCTATAACGAGGCAAAAAGGGAGCTGCAGCAAATTGTGGACATGCCCGACAAGGAGCTGAATCTGATGATCCTGTTTCTGCACCAGAACAAGGGTAGTTTCCCGAAGCGCCGGAGAAAAGACTTTGCTAAGCTCACCGACGATGAAATCGAGAGAATGGAGCAGGCGTACCGGGAGGTATTTGAGTTGGCTACTGATCTGTAAAATAGCTATGACTGGTAATTTGAAATCAGGAAATGACACAGTTTAGATTAAACTACCCAAAGGAATTGTAATCCTGATTAAAACTGAACACTTTCAAAAAGAAAGGCCCCAATCCTGGGGCCCTTCTTTTTAGCTTCTAAAGAAGTTCTCAATTCTCTTGTCTGTGTTCGAGGGTAGATCGGTAGTATGCAGCACCGGATCTTCAATGCTCATATCCCGAAACCATTCGTTAAGATATGCTTTGATAATATCCTCTTCATTCTTGTGAGAATCAGATGCATTAATTTCCAACACCATAACTTCCAGGTTTTCGATTTTTTGGTTGGTGCTCAGTAAGCCATAGCTTTCCTTTTTCATTTTCTCTCGCCAATCACCGCCTTTTCTAAAGCCTTCGTCCTGCAGAAACTTCGGTGTGATGTAAGAGGTTTTATTCTGATGACGGTCCTTTGACTGCTCATGATAGAGATAGCCATCTGTCACTATAACCAAGATATTGCGGTATTCAGGATTAGACTCTATGCAAAGATCTTTTACATCATTTTTAAAGAAGCGCCAGACATCAGAGCCTACCCAGTTTTTACTGTTGATGGTCTGGGTATAGATTTCTCTCAGACCTTCCTCGAAATTGGTAGTGATGTTGTCGTATACTTCTTTCTTCTGTTTGCTGTTCATGTTCGAAAGATCCACCGACAGCTTCTTGGCGATATTATTGATGTTCGGATCATTAGGAGCAGGTTTAAACAGCACTCTTATTTTGTCTTTCGACTGGAAAGAGCCCTTTGCTTTCATGTTATTTCTGAATACCTCCGTCAGCTTACCTACAATCTGGATATCACGCTCAGCCTGCGTGGGCTGCATGGGCTGAATTACTCTGTCTGACAAGTCTAGTACAATGCTGATGTTCAGCATCTGGGGTTTAACTTCTGCAGTCTGTGGCTCTACAGATGCCTTCTCAATATTTGCTTCTTCAGAACTGCCGCAGCTGAATAGGGCGAAGGCAAGAAACAGGGATAGGAGCTTATTTTTCATTGTCTTGGGCGAGGGCTTCCATGGGTTTAACATTCATTTGTATAAATTCTACTACCAGGTTATGTGCGTTCTGGCGTGCTGTTTCATCGCGGCTGTTGAAATTGAGAAACTCCAGCCAACCATCCAGGAACCGCATGAGGGAGTGCTCCAACTCCTTTGGTTTAATGATGTCCGAATGGTCAAGAATGGTCTTGAGCTTTTCTATCTCAGTATTGTTGCTGCCAATAATATTGTTCAGTTTATCTGTTTCTTCATCAAGCTTATGCAGTTGCTCTTCTTTCTTAGCGATTTCCTCCTTTTTTGCTTTTACAATCACGCTTAACTGATCTAATTTGCCGTAGGCCTCCATCACAAAGTCAAATACTAAACCCCAGACTAAATACACCACAAATCCTGCAAAGATGATGAGCCAAAAGTTGACTGACTGAAATGCCATGGCTACGGTGTATGGCGGGATGTCGTCAAAGCTGTTTTCTGCCTTTATATTATAGATCTTCTCTGTAATCTCATAAGCAAGGATAGCGTCAAAAATGAAAGTAACAGCTATTAGCATGACAATTTTAGGATATTTGCCCCAGCCTTTTACTTCCTGAAATTTGTGAATGAGGTAGCCGAGGCCCAGGAACACAAAGGGAATAGTCAGGATGAGCACCAATTCTGTAAACCCGTCTTTGTAAGCCTTTGAGAGGGCTTGTGCATCAAAGATGGAGTTAGCAACTCCCAGTTCACCTACTGTGAATTCTTTGAAGAAAGCGGAGAAAGAAGCTGAACTATAGAAGATAAACAGGTATACTGTCAGGAAAGTGAGGATAATGGTGCCGATCACAAAACCGGCCTTACCCACCTTGTCGCCGATGAAATCCTGCGGGTTCCTTTTCATTTCCCGGATCTCTTCCTGCAGAGCTTCAATTTTCTCCTCAATCTTAGGTACCTCTACATGCTTGATCTTCTCAAGGCGGTTGTGGTATACCTCGTTCTTCATCATGTATTCCCTAAGCTTCACCCGAAAAGGCTGCTTCGCCTTTTCCTGCTCTATCTCGTCCTGGCGCAGAATCTCCTTATGGTTATGGTAAATTTTGCCAATGCAGGTTTTTAGCCCTGTCTCAGAAGCGCCGTGATTCTGTGCTTTTGCTTTGCCTTCGTCGTACCAGTCGATCAGTACAAAATCCTGGTAAGATGGGGTGCGCTCCAGTACTTCGGCTGGTGCTGCACTATCGAATATGCCTTTGAATAGTTTGACCATGACTATAGCGTTTGCTTTACCTGCTCAATTATTTCTCTCTTGTCTGTCCCGTTCATGGCTTCCTCAATCAGGAATTGCATGATAGCCGGGACGTTGCGCTCGTCGAATCCGAACTTAAGGCAGAATTTTTTTAATGTAAGATGTTCATGTTCGTCTACTTTGCCGTCGGCCAGAATCATGGTCACATAGTCGTAGAGATACTCAATTTTAGTAACGGTATCCTGAGGAATGGTGAATTTCGTGCTGTCGGGCTGCAGAATGATCTGCTCGATTTCTTCTTTCTGGATACCCCTTTCCTGCCCCAATTTAAAAAGCATTTCGAGCTCCTGTGTATCGATTTGGGTATCGGAGAGGGCAAGGAAATAGAGATTGAGAAAATGTGTTTTAAGCTCGTGATCCAGTACAGTTGTTTGCATAAAATTTGAATTTAAGGGTTATAAAGTGAGATTATAGATGCGCCAGTTGTGCGGATCTTACAAAAGGGATATTCATCGGACATAGCTATCCGCTGTCCAAAGACTTAAAGGAAATTCAATAGTCTTATTTTGTACTAGGTAATTTGTGGGGGCGCTTTCTTTATCAACTCTGAAGCAGAGTAGCTAAAGAAGGAATGGCAAATTTGCCTTTATGTTCGAAAGTAGATTTGATGTCCAGTACTAATTTAATTAAAATATATTAATTAAAAACTATATTTTTAAATTTTATATATCAATCATACATATTATACTGAATATTTAATATTCAAGTTATTCTTTTTTAATTTCAAATGATGCCTTCTGTTAAACTGAACAGAAATTGAAATAAGCCCCCGAAGCTTTCATATACCTTTAGCATAATGACCTTTATGTTATAACTCTACCAATGAATGTGATTACTTCTTTGCATTGCTCTTGTATCTTATATAAAATATTATATATTTATGAGGAAATAGAATCTATCGCATGGATAAATGGCAGGACCTGAAAAAGGTAATCAATAAGATCAACGATTCGGAAGCAGTCAACAAATTTTTTGATACAGCAAAGCACGTATTGACCGAGTTAGGGCTAACCAATGAAGACGAACTGGTTTATGCCTCCGCGATCAACAACATTCAATTAACTGTAGGAGGGAAGTACGTCACGAACATCAAAAGAAAGAATGGCTCTGTTGTATTAGGGTTCTATATCCCTGCTAAGTTTCTTAATGGACTTGGTCAAAAGTATCCAAACTTAAAGCATGAAGCAGATAGTATAAGTGATGCACAGGATTTCGTCTGGCTGGATATTAAGGCAGACCAAGCCGAGATTGGTGACTTTTTAGAGCCTGTTTTAGAGTTGGCCAGGTTGAACAAGAAGGGGCAAAAGTCACCCCATCGCTCCCAGTTTTCAAAACAGCACAATGAGTGGATTATTGAGGCGGCTTTGAATCCTGCTGTCAGAAGTAATCTCTTTAGTATCTCAAAATACTATGTAGTAGGGGCCTATTGGGAAGGTGCAACACCCGAGAATCAGACAGAAAGTTTTGTAGGAAATGGTATCTGGGAGAATGGCTATGATGACAAGTTCTTGGAAGAAGTGAACGAGGTGCCTGTTGGTAGCCAAATTGCCATTAAAGCGGTCTTCACCAAAGAGAAATTGAAATCTGTCATGGCTATTAAGGCAAGAGGGATAGTGACGGGCAATCCGAAAGATGGGAGAAGACTAAATGTCCAGTGGGAGTCTGGATTCAAGCCTTTCGAAGTAGACTTCCCAGGCGGCTATTGGGCAACTATAAAGGAAGTAACCAATCAAGATCACATCGAGGCTATTTGGAATAATAAACTTGCAGAACCAGTATCTATGAACTTTCCGCTTAATACCATCTTCTACGGTCCTCCCGGCACAGGGAAGACCTATACCACACTCCTTCGAGCTGCACAGATAATTGAAAATAGAGAAATAGAAGACTACGAGGAAGCAAAAAGGATTTTCAATGATAATTTGGGTGACAGAATTGAGTTCATCACCTTCCATCAGAATTACAGCTACGAGGACTTTATTCAGGGCCTGAGGCCAGATACGGATAACGGTGCGGAGTTGTCTTTCAAAAAAGTGGACGGTGTTTTCAAGCGCATTGCAGACAGAGCCTTAAAAAACTTGAGGCTTTCTGAAAAGGCGCCTGAGGAAGTTTCAAGAGAACTGCAATTTGAGGAAGCCCTTGATGAGTTTATTGAGGAGTTACAGGAAAGTGAGGGGAAATATAAGATCACAGAAGCTGCATACATTTTTGAAGTAGAAGAAGATGCCTTTCGATACAAAGGGGACAGATGGAACCATGCCAATGGTTTGCGGATGAAATTTAGCGATTTGCGTGAGCTATACATACATGGTATAGCTAGTAGGCAAGAAGCTAAAAGCTTGAAAAGTATATCACGTTCAGCTTATCATGATATCACATACTATTTTCTAGTCTATCAGCAAATCTTAAAACACATACCTCAAAATGTTGAGGCACCAGCCAAAGTTAAGCGACAGAACTACGTCATCATCATAGATGAGATTAACCGCGCCAATATATCCAGGGTGTTTGGTGAGTTGATCACCCTGATAGAGCCTGACAAACGTTCCCACGGGGCTATACCGCTCAAGTGTACACTTCCCTCCGGCGAAGAGTTTGTGGTGCCTTCCAACCTCTACATCATCGGTACCATGAACACAGCAGATAAGTCTATTGCGCTGCTGGATATTGCCTTACGCAGGCGTTTTGAGTTTGAAGCCATGTATCCGAAGTATCAGCTGGATGGGCAACAGGTATACGACACGGAGGTGCTGGAGAAGATCAACAAGAAGGTGGTGGAGTTGAAGGGGCACGACTTCCAGATTGGCCATGCTTACTTTATGGGAGAGAACAACAACCTGGTGGAACGGATGAACAAGAAAGTGATCCCGCTGCTACTCGAGTACTTCCTGAATGATGAGAAAGAGGTAAGCGGCATTTTGGCACATGCCGGTCTTGAAGCAGAGGATAATGCCTGGCCACTCAGAATAAAGGGAAAGCGTGATTAATCTGTTCGAATACCAGAATAAGGTAGCCCTACCCAGTTCATGGGAAGGGCTTGAGGAGTTCCTGGATGAGGTATGGAAGAACAGGGAGAAGACAGACTTCTACCTCAATGGGCAGGCGGATAAAATAGAAGTGCAGCAGTTTGTGCAGTTTCTGCACAAGACCAAAGAAGTAAAGTCAAACAAGTATGTAGGCGTCATTCACTTTGAAGGGCAGCGCATCAACCTGCTTCCGAAGATCTTTTACAAGCCAGATGCTGAGAGCTCTCCCGAGGAAATTCAGGCGATGCAGTGTCATATCCTTTGGTGGCTGAGCTACTGCCGGAAGATCAAATTCCCCAATTACCAGACGGCACTCGGTAACCTGAAAAGTGACTTCTTTGAGGTGCTGATCTACCTGTTCTCCAAGTATACCCGTGTGCTGCTGACCAGCTCCATTTACCAGCAGTATGAAGAAATCAGCCATGAATTACCCTTCATTAAAGGCCGGCTGAATACCAGTACTTACATTCATGAGAATATCGCCAGGGGCAGGTGGCATAAACTAAACTGTACCTATAACGCTTTCGTGCTGGATAACAAGTTTAACCGGATCATCAAGTATGTGGCGAGCTTGCTGTTCCGGAATACGACCAGCTCCGAGAATAAAAAGTATCTAAGGGAGATCCTGTTTATATTGGACGAAGTGACTGATGTACAGGCTACAGCCGAGGAGTGTGCCAACATACAGTTTAACCCCATGTTTGGGGAGTTCGAAACAGTGCGGGACTACTGTTACTTATTCTTAAGCAACTGCATATCCTTTAACTATAAGCAGGACCTGAAGCTTTTTGCTTTCCTGCTTCCGATGGAGTACGTTTTTGAAGACTTCATCTTTGGCTTCATCGAAAAAGAGGTCAAGGAGGTGCAGGCAAAGGCACAGGTTAGCTCTACTTATCTGGATAAGGAGGAAGCTTTTGCTCTTCGCCCGGACTTACTCTTGAAGATAGGGGAGAGGAGCGTTATAGCGGACACGAAGTATAAAATCGTTTATTCTGATGAAAGAGACCCTAAGAAAGGCATTTCACAAGGAGACCTGTACCAGATGCTGGCCTATGCCGTGCGCTTCAATACAGATGAAATTGTTCTGTTCTACCCCAATACCATACAAGGTTACCAGGAGCAGGTAAGTGAGGTGCTTATTGAGGATAATTTGGCAGGAGGAAAGCAGGTAAAGATCAGGGCATTTCAGCTTCCGATTATTAACGAGAACCTGCTGGTGCAAGAGAAGAGGACAGCTGTTGGTTTGGCTGAACTATTTGAGGATGCTAAAGAACGTTTAACCAAAAGCATCCAAAGGATTTTCCTGCCACTAGAGAATTGATTCCATGTATCATTTATCTTTTCTGCGGCTGATGAATTGTCTTTCATTTGAAAATTTACCCATATAAAAACTTATATGATTTCCTGAATATTATTCTCTATCATATTATATAATGTTCTAACTTCACAAGCCTGTAATCATAAGGGCATTTGTACAGCATAACCGGTACGATCATTTGATGAGTTTCATTGTGATTTTTGCAGCAGATAGTAAAGGGGGAGAATAAGAATGGCTACTAAATTTTTTACCAATAAAGAAGGCAAAACATTAATTAATAAGTTTGAAGGGATCTTCAATAATACACAAGTTCATTACTTTGATGCTTTAGTAGGCTTTTTTAGAGCATCGGGTTATTTCAGAGTAAGACCTCTACTAAAAAATGTTTCCAATATCAGAATTTTGGTTGGGATTGATGTTGACCACTTAATAAGTGAAGCAGCTCGAAAAGGGCTCGAGTTCAACTTTAATGCTGATGTAACAAGAGATGAGTTTATTACTGAGCTTAAAAATGATATTCAAAATGCCGAGTATAAGAGAAATGTTGAGGAAGGAATAATTGAATTTGTAAATGATATACTCGATAATAAAATCGAAATTAAAGCGCATCCAAGCCAGAAGCTTCATTCAAAAATATACATTTTCCGTCCTGAGAATTTCAATGAACATAATTCAGGCTCAGTAATCACAGGTTCAAGCAATTTATCGGAATCAGGACTTGAAAGGAATTTTGAGTTCAATGTGGAATTAAGAGATTTTGATGATGTTGCTTTTGCTTTAAAAACATTCAATGAGCTTTGGGAAGAGGGTGTAAGTATTTTACCTGCATCCATTGGAGATCTCAAAAAAGAGACCTACCTAAACGAAGACTTCACTCCTTTTGAAGTTTACATCAAGTTTCTCATAGAATACTTTGGGAAAAGCATTGAGTATGATCCAGAATCAGTAACAGATTTACCTAAAGGCTATAAGAAACTACATTATCAGATTGACGCAGTCAATGATGGATACAACAAATTAGTTCAGCATAATGGATTTGTGTTGGCTGATGTAGTTGGATTAGGTAAAACCATAATAGCTACAATCGTTGCCAAGAAGTTTTATTTTTCTAATGGCTATCGGACCAAGATTCTCATAATACATCCTCCTGCTCTGAAAAATAATTGGGAAAGGACTATTCGGGACTTTGAGGTACCGAACGTAACGCTGATTACCAACGGTAGCTTACATAAAGTTACTCACCCCGAAATTTATGATTTAATCATTGTCGATGAAGCCCATAAATTCAGAAGCGATGAATCCGAAATGTTCAATTTTTTGCAAAAGATTTGCAAGACTTCTAGAAAGAATCCTGCACCTGATGGCAGTAGAGAAAAGAAGGTGATTTTGGTTACTGCAACTCCGCTGAACAACCGGCCTGACGACATCCGAAACCAATTATACTTATTCCAGGATGCCAAAAACTCTACTCTAGAGATTGGAAACTTACAGCATTTTTTTAGGCCTTTGATTGAAAGATACGAGAAGCTTAAAAAGCAAAAAGATAAAGCAGTTATAGCTTCGGAAGTCAAAAAAATCTATGATGAAATCAGGGTAAAAGTTCTTGAACCTATCATTGTAAGGAGAACTAGAACCGATATTAGAAATACTGAAGAATACTGGAAAGACATTAAAGCACAAGGTTATACTTTTCCTGACATTGAAGCTCCCAAGCAGATTCTTTATCAAATGGATCAAGAGTTAAGTGATTTATATGATGAAACACTTCGGCAGCTAAAAGACACAAAGAATGGCTTGAGATATTTTCGCTATCAGGCAATCAAGTTTTTACCTGATGAAATAAAGAAAAAGTTTTTCAATAAAAACGCCGATGTCATTTCTGACTCATTGGCTAAAATCATGAAGACGCTTCTAGTTAAGCGTATTGACAGCAGTTTTGAAGCTTTCAAGATGAGCTTAAAACGTTACCATGAAGCTAATACTGCCATGATGAAAATGATCGAAAACGGCAGGATCTTTATTGCTCCTAAATTGGGGGTAAACGAGTATATTCTTAATGATGATGAAGAAACACTACAAGCCATACTTGAAGACACTCAAGACCCAAATATCATTCAAGCATTTTCTATAGAAGAGTTCAATTCAGAATTTATTGAGGGCATCTACCATGATCAACTGGTACTTAACAGATTAATTGACAGCTGGGGCAAAATTCAGCAAGATCCCAAATATGATGAATTAGTCTTCCGGCTTCATAATGAATTAATGAAGAATGACATCAATGACCATGGAAAACTTATTCTCTTTAGCGAATCGAAAGAAACAACTGAATACATAAGCAACAGGTTAAAATCAGATGGCTTTGAGAAAATATTATCAGTTGATAGTAGTAACCAAAAAGATTTATCTGATACCATTGCTGCTAACTTTGACGCAAATCTGAAAGTTGGGGAGCAAAAGAATGATTTTGATATCATTATCACAACTGAGGTTCTGGCAGAAGGTGTAAACTTACATCGCTCAAATGTAATTGTGAATTATGATATTCCTTGGAATGCCACTCGTTTAATGCAGCGTATCGGACGTGTAAATCGTATAGGAACGCCTTCGGACAGAGTATATATCTACAACTTTTTTCCTACCGCTAAGACTGATAATGAAATAGAGCTGAACAAGAAGGCATATATAAAACTACAAGCCTTTCACTCTGCATTGGGCGAAGACAGCCAAATTTATTCTGATGATGAAGAATATGGTACTTTCGGGTTGTTTGAAAAAGTACCCGAAGAAGATAGAGATGAAAGACTTATCTTCCTAAATGAACTGAGGAAGTTTAGAGATGAACAACCAGAGCTTTATAAGAAAATTCGAGACCGTGTCCCCAAGAGAGCAAGAACAGGACGAAGCGATAAAAGCCGTAAAGAAACTTCCTTGGTGTATATCAAAAATCAGAAGCGGGATAGCTTCTACTATATCAACAACAAACTAGAGTTTGAGGAACTTACTTTTGTTGAAGCAGCCCGAATTTTTAAAGCACATATAACTGAAAAAGCAGTTAAGCTACATCATTTACATCACGACCAAATCGGAACAGCCCTGCAAACTTTCAGAGAAGAAGAAAATCTTGCTGCGTTGGGTCAGGCTGGAACGGTAAAAATGGGTCCGAACGACCAGAGAGCAATTGAATACCTGCATGGACAAATACATTTTGACTTTGTAAGTGCTGATGAAAAGGAGTTACTGAATGCTGCTAAAGCCGCTATTTCAAAAGGTAAATTTCAAAAATTGCCAAGAGAAATAAACAAATTAGCAAAAGAGCGGAAAGAACTTTCAGATGACTCAAAGAAGAATCCTACGGTAAAGCCTATGACAAACGTTGATGCTTTCCAAAAATTGGTCAAAATTCTTAAAGCCTATCCGTTAATTGATGCTATCAAAGAAGACGAGCAGCTACCGAAGCCAAAAAAGGTTGAAACCAAATACAATGCACCACAAATCATCATATCAGAATCATTCGTAGGGTAATGACAAAAGAAGAATTACACGAACACTTAAGATCAGAATATACAAGGGATAATTGGAAGAAGATTATAAACGCGATCTTCCCCAACCGGGATTTTTTTGCTACCGAGCAAACATTGCCATTTACTAAAAATGTACAGAAAGATAAGTGCTTATCTATAATTCGTTTTGGCAATGTGTTGTTAGACGATGGCAATCAATTGGCTTTGTATGATATAACATTAAAACCAGAGTCGATAAATTTAATTCGCAACCGTGTCGGCCTACGGAGTTTAGTAGATTCAGAAATAATACCTGGAATTGTAGATGGAGCATTAATAGTTTATCACTATCCTGAAAAAAATGAAACGGACATAAATCTTTCGTTACCACAAGACTGGCGATTTTCATTTTATTCAAAATCAAAATATTGGGATGATGAAGGCAATGAGATAAAAAAAGAAACTCATCCTAAACGATATACCTATGTATTAGGCAAAGGCGAAACCTGCATGACGCCTCTTGAACGCTTCTGGCATTTGGTAGAAAAGCGAACACGCACAATCAAAGATGTTTTGGAAGCTTTCTCAGTTGAAAAAGTTTCAAAAGAGTTTTTCATTAAGTATAAAAAGCACTACCAGTCATTTGTTGATTGTCTTAATGATTCACCATATAAGTCCAACATTTTTGGGAGCAATGAAAAGGCCATTCGCGACTTTGTAAAGAAAATGTTAGGTAGAATTGTCTTCCTACAATTCCTGCAAAAAAAGGGTTGGTTAGATGTTGCAGTTGACAAGAATTACGGTGAAGGCAATAAAAAATTTTTAGCTGAATTTTTTGCTGCAAATAATAGTGACGCCTTTTACACCAGTTGTCTTGTTCCCTTGTTCTTTGAAACATTGAACAACCCAAATGATGAAATTTTCAAGGTAACGAACACTAAGTTCCCTTACCTTAACGGTGGTCTATTTGAACGAGACGAAATTGAAAAGCAGGCGAAAGCTGATTTCATCGTTTTCAAAAAAGAGTTGTTTGAAAACCTGTTTTCTTTTTTTGGCGAGTATAATTTCACTATTGATGAAAGTACACCTGATGATTTGGATGTAGGTATAGACCCTGAAATGCTCGGGCATATTTTTGAGAACCTTCTGGAAGATAACCGAGAGAAAGGGGCATTTTATACGCCAAAGCTTATCGTACAATACATGTGTCAGGAAGTGCTGATTCAATATCTTGAACTGCACTTAGAAAAAAATGAAGCTATCGCCAATTTTATACGCTACAAAGACCGTGGTGATGAAAATGCCAAAGACAATTTTATCCGTAACAATGCTTCTAAAATTGATAAGCTACTAGATGATGTAAAGGTTTGTGACCCTGCCATTGGTTCGGGTGCTTTCCCTATGGGTTTGTTGCAGGAAATATTTCATGCAAAATTGGCTTTAGATTGGACACTACTTGACAAAAAAGGTGAAGTAAAACGTGCAATTATCCAAAACTCCATTTATGGAGTAGATAAAGACAAAGGAGCTGTAGATATCGCCCGTTTACGTTTTTGGTTAAGCTTGATCGTGGATGAAGAGGTGGAAAGTGGTAAAAAACCTAAGCCTCTACCAAACTTCGACTACAAAATCATGCAGGGTAATTCATTGCTCGAGAGCTTTAAAGGCTATTCTTTAAAGTATCACGACAAGAAGCAAGAACCTGAACAAATAGATTTGTTCCAGAAGCAAGCCCAAATCAACATCTTTCAAAAGAGCCATACCAACTTAGTCGCTCTTGAAAAAGACTTTTTCGATCCTAAAAATAACCACAGAAAAGAAGCAATCAGAACAGAAATTGATTCTCTGGTAGCTTATAGCATTGAAGAGTCGTTTAAAGAACTCATTTCTGAGAAAAAAAAGAACATCAGTTCTATAACCAAAAACCTAAAACCTGAGGGCTCTAAAGAGCGAAAGAAGCAGGATAAATTACTAGCCAGTCTGAATAAGGAAATTGATGAAGCTAAGGATGCTTTGGTCGAAATAAAGCCATATCTGCAGAAGGATGAAAAGCCTTGGTTTATGTGGCACTTGTATTTTAAAGACGTTTTTGACAAAGGTGGCTTTGACATTGTAATAGGTAACCCACCATATATCAGGCAGGAAAGCATTACCGACATAAAACCATACATAGAAAGAATAGACGGTAAACCCAACTATGAAGTGTATAACAGCACTAGTGATATTTATACTTACTTTTTTGAATTGGGACATAAAATTTTAAAGTCAGATAAAGGTGTCTTCTCTTTTATCTGCTCGAAGAAATATACCAGAGCTAAATATGGTCAAAACTTACGAAAATATCTCCTCTCAAAAACTCAAATAAGTGGATATGTTGATTTTAACGAGGTGCAGGTTTTTGGAGCAACTGTTGATACATCCATTATATTCTTTCAAAAACGTGAAGTTAATACTCTCAATTACACATTCTCTTTTTGTAAAGTTGTGAATGACCTCCCAAAGAATCAACCACTTATAAACTATATTAATGATAGTGGCTACATGTACCCGGCACATTACCTTGGTGATGAAGGTTGGACCTTTGGAGATAAAGATGTTGAAAATATTAAAGAAAAAATCAGCAAATCAGGTAAGCTTTTCAAGGACTGGGATTTCAATTCTTACCGTGGTGTTGTTACCGGCTTCAATAATGCATTCGTAATATCCGCAGAGCAAAAGGATGACTTTATAAGAAAGCATCCTGAAATAAGTGAATACATTAAACCATTACTAAGAGGTAGAGACATTGATAGGTTCATTCCAAGATTTCAAAACATTTATCTTTTATTTATTCCATGGCACTTTCCATTACATGAAGATGCTACAATTACAGGATCTTCAAAGGAAGCAGAATTAGCATTTATAAAGAAGTTCCCGTCAGTCTATAAACATCTAGAGACTTTTAAAAAGGAGCTATTGTCTCGAAATAAAACAGAAACTGGTATACGATATGAATGGTACGCTCTTCAAAGATGTGCCAGTACATATTATAATGAGTTCAGCAGAGAAAAGATTGTTTGGCTAGTTCTTACTGATAGGGCAAAATTTTGCATTGATAGAACAGGAGCATTTACAAATAACGCAGCGTTTATAATTACTGGCAATAATTTAAAGTTTGTTCTTGCTGTACTAAATTCAAAAGTTTCTGAATGGTATTACGATAAAATCACTAATAGCTCAGGGGTTGGAACAAATAAATGGGAAAAGGTTTACATTGAACAGATTCCCATTCCTGAAATTCCAAAAGCTGAAATGAGGCCGTTTGAGATTTTGGTGGATTACATCACTTTTATTAAAACATGTCATGAACGAATCAGTCCATACACTCCTAACGACCATATGGCTGCAAACTTTGAAGAATTGGCAGATGCCTGTGTGTATGAGTTGTATTTCAAAGAGCATATGCAGGAAAAAGGTATTACTGTGCTCAAAGAAGTAAACGAACTGCTAAAACCCATAGATCATCTGGATGAGATAACACAGGTAGACAAGATTTTAAACATCATCAATGTGGTCTATGACGAATACAAAAGCACCGACAACATTATCCGCCGACGCATTTTAGACTTTCCTGTAAAAAGTCCAGACATTATCAATATTATACAGAATGGCTAAGAAATACTTGCACAGTATAGAATTGCAGAACTTTAAGGCATTTCCTGATAATGCAGAAATCAAATTTAATGGTCGTCATGCGTTGGTTTTTGGCGTTAATGGTAGTGGTAAATCGTCCATTTTTTGGGCCTTATATACAGCACTTCAGTGTAGCAGTAAAAAACCGAACGAGCATAAAAAGTATTTTGAAAAAATTGATCCGCTTTCTCAAAGCTTAAGAAATGTTTATCAAAAAGACGAAGTGGATTCTTTCGTTCAATTAAACTTCAAAGAGAAAAACAGTAAAACATTTCATTCCTTTAAACTCTCTGAAACAGATGATGAATGCAAAGATACATTCATCAAACAGGTAAATTCATCTAGTGAATTTATTACGCATAGACTTCTTCTAAATTTCAGCAATTTCAGAAACTCAGAACCACTTAACCTTTGGCCATTTTTCTGGCGAGATATTATTCCATTTGCTCAAAGCAGTACTGGGGTTAATCTTCTTGAGCTTTATAACAAGATTCTTGATGGTTTAACAACAGAAAAAATTGCCACACTTAATAAGTGGCGAACGGAATTTAATAATGCTCTGGAAGATCTTATTGACCCTCTTAAATTAAAGGGAAGTACAAGCTTAGTTAGTGATTATTATAATGATTATCTGGCAAGGAATGGAGAGAAAGCTGTTATTGGAGTTTACGTTGAAAGTGCATTGGCGGAAATTGACAAGAAACGTCAGTTGTCGCAAATCAAAATCCACTTAACTTCAACATTTGGTGATGCCAATACAGGGTTGATTAATATCGGTAAACCACACATCTTTTTTAATGAAGCCAGAATAAACGCTATCGCATTAGCTATTAGGTTTGTTTTGATGGAGGTCAGAAAGAAGAATAATATTGCAGGTCATGAAGATGATTTGAACTTGTTAGTATTAGACGACTTACTAATAAGTTTAGATTTAAATAATCGCCTAAAAGTAATTGATTTGATAATTGACAAGTATTCTGATGATTATCAAATTATAATTCTAACGCATGAAAAAGGCTTTTATAACGAACTAAAAAGGAAAATCCACGACAATATTAGCAAATGGCAATTAATGGTTTTTGAACCAACTCCAATTCATGAAAACCCGAAAATCAGATATGACAGGAGTGATTTACTTACCAAAGCGATTGACAATTATAAAAATGGAGATTATGAAGCTTGTGCGTTGTATTTACGAAAAGAGACAGAATCAATACTTGGAAAATATACTGACCCGGAACTGAAATACATTTGGGCAAACACAAGCTGGACAAGCCTCGGTTCAATGATTGAAAAGGTAATAAATTCTACAGACGAATCAGCATTAATGGTAGACCTAAGAAGACTTGTTTCTAGGAATGATATTACAATAGAGGAAATGGAAGATTTAAAACAAGACTTAGATAGCAATGCAAAATATGATGTTTCTCAAGAAACAAAGATTAGAAGGGGCGAGCTCAAATCATTTAGAAGACATTGGACTAACTTCCTTATCAAATTAAAGAACGAAAAATCAAAATCAGAAGAATTGAATGAGTTAGTTTCACAGATTAAAGTAATAAAGAATAGATGTTTGAATCCAGGTGCTCATTTTAATGAATCACCTCTTTTCAAAGAAGAAATTGAGGAAGCAATTGAAACCGTGATTGAAATCAAGAAATTACTTGCTAACCAAAATGTAAAACTTTATATCAAACGCTGCAAAGAAGCAGGAATGAATATATAATATGCGTTCATCTGTACACTTTAGTAATATCAGAAATGAAATTATTGGGCAACTCAAAAAAGCTACCCGAGAAATCAAAGTAGCAATTGCTTGGCTTACAGATGAAGATATTATCAGGACACTAACACAAAGAGCAGAAGGCGGATTGAATGTAACTGTTGTAATGAGTGAATCCAAAGAAAACTTCCGTAACATTTCAAAGTGGAAAGACTTTTTGAGGCACGGTGGCAAATTACATATCGCTACTCCCAAGTTTCTGCATCACAAGTTTTGCATCATTGACAACAAAACCATTATTAACGGATCATATAACTGGACTTATTTTGCTCAAAGCAATGATGAAAATATCCTGGTTATTACGTTAGACACTGCCATTCACGAAGACACCAAATTGCTGACTGCATTTGAAGCCAAACATAAATTCTTTTGCGACAAAGCATCGCAATTAATGAATGAAATTGCGGATTTAAATCAATTTAAAGAACAAGGTAAAGTTGCTGCATTATTGCTTGCACAACTTGACGAAGATGAAATCCGACTAAGACAGGAGTTAGAAGATGATGTAAAGAAATCATTTGATGAAGCTTTGAGAATTGAAATTCCAATCAGCATTTTACTTTTAGAACGAATGAAATTAGACGGAGGCGGAGTGGAGTTCATTAAACGGATCCTTCATGATGAAATGACTTCAGGTGAAATGAAGTCGGGGTTTAGAAAACTAGAAGAACCAATTCCTCACAGAGTCGACCTCTCATTGGAGTACTTAGTATCTAGGCCTAAGTATCAAAAATTATTTAGTGATAAAGAAGTAGAGTTTTGTAAAAAGTTAATGTCAGCATATAATCTCTGTTAATATCATTTCTGATAAAATATACTCTTAAGATTATGCAGACTTTTTTTTGCAGACATTCGTCATCACTTGATATTGACGTTGATACATTTAATTTTTTGTGGGACAATGACTACATGGCAATTCATTACCCACATACTAAAAGTAGTAATGGATATAAGGATACTGAAAGTTTAAATCCAAATGATTACGATACTTCTGGAAAGAAAGCATTAAATGCTCTTATAAATATTTCTAAGAATGGAGGATATATCTTCTGCGTGTATGAAAATAAACGCAACTATAAAATTGGTTTCGTAGCCCCTAATACAAAGATTGAGCTTATAAAAGGAAAGTGGGGAAATAAAAATGGGGTTGGAAATAGGGTAGCAGTTTTAAAAGGTTTAAAATTTAAGTCAAGCTTAACTCTTAATAGTAGTGAAGCTATTTCACTCACTTGTGCACAACCACGACAAGGAACACTTTGTATTTGGAGAAGCACAGGTGCAAGAGTAAAGAACATCTTTCATGGTAAAATAAGTAGTAAGATTTTAGGTGATTTAACTCCAGACTTACAGGAAGTAATGTGTTCTGAATTTTTGAGAGTGCACTCGGATGACCGACTACCTAGATTGGTTTCTTTGCTTACACCTGTAGGTAGGACAATGAAGGATGTAGATATAGTTGGGATTTCTGCAACTGGGACTAAAATTTTTGCTCAAGTAACATATAGTAAAGAACCTCAATTTAAGATAAACAAGTTATTGAAGTACCGAAATGAGAATAACGTTCTTATTTTATTTAGTAAAACAGATAATCCTAGAGATGAAAAGAATATAATCATCTATTCGATTGAAAAAGTTTTTAATGAATTTATTTTAACTGAGGTGGGGCGGAATTGGATAGAAAATATAAAATAAAGTGCTACACAACAGCGAATAGGATGCATGAAACAACTTCTGTTTTATTTTTGATAAAATAAATAGTAGAAACTCACTCCATTCTACTAAAAAAGTATGATGGCTTTTTTGTTAGGTTAACCTTTTCCTAAATATTAACTACTCATTAAGTCAAACTACGCCTCATTTACCTTACCCTCATATATTAATCTTTTACCTACTCCTCTAAGTGAGTTTTCACCTCGTTGGAAACATGAAGACAGGAGCTGCAAATCATTGGTGTATTTTAAAGCCTTATTTAAAAACTCTAGTTCTTTTGCTGACCAAGGTTCATATGCTCTTGCATAAACAGTTCGTGCCTGGATGATATAGTCTGAAAGGAGCGGGGGATGCTTTTGTATACCTAATTCAGTTATTTTTTCTTTTAATTGATTAATACCTTTATCTGATAGGGTACAAAATGTCGGTTGCTCAAAATAATCAACATTGTCCCACGGTTTTACTTTCGGAGCAACAACCAGAGCCGCTGAAATGTCGTGATTATCTTTTGCTAATTGAGCTATCGTTGGTTTTAGGGATGTGTAAGTAAACTCATGTCTTAGTGAGCCATAAAGTGCATGCTGTGTAATCTCACTGTTTTTGAACTGCTTGCTGCCCAATAGGTATTTTGTTAGCTTACTTACAGTGGGTACCAAACTAGCAACTTTCATAACTCCTATCACAGCCATCACATTTTTTGCATCCACTAAACTTGTCAATTTAGGGCTAAGCTGCTGATTCGGAATAGGCTTAACATTTAGTGCATCAAGTGCCACCTGTAAGGCTCTGATAACTTTCCGCTCGTTCAATATAGATTCATTCTCTAAAAGTTCACCGGTGAAAGGGGAACATCCTTCGGCCAATGCATCCAGAATAATATAAGCCTCTTCTTTATTCATATTCGCAACTAGTAAGGGAAGAAATATCTATGCCGTATTTGTCTAGATTAGACCTGTTAGTTTGTCTTGTAAGAAAGAGCCTTGGCAAAACCACTCGGTATTCTTTCCCATAGTCCTCACAATACCAAACTACAACATGCGCTATTTCGGCGCTTTGCAGGGTATAGCCTTGTGCATGTAATTTCGCGAGCTCTTGTTTAAACTTCTGAGAGAAGGCTACGACAGGGGCAGCTGAGAACAACAAACCAGCTGCGGGTTCTTTTGATAACTCCAGAGACGTACCGGCCTTTAGTTGTCTAACCACTTCTTTAGTATGCGGCTGCTTATATAAACCTAGTTTCACATCTTTCATACTCGTTTCCAGTTGCAGCTCTTTCGGCGCCGGGTATAGGGTATGGTCTTCGGCTCTCGTCAGCTGATCAACTTTTATCTGGTCAAAATAAGACTGGTCGGTATGTATATGCAGGGATTGCCTGGCTCGGGTAATGGCCACATATACAACGCGCTTATTCGACTCTTTCTTCAGCTTGTAATTTTTTAGTAGCAAAAACACATGGTCAAATTCCTTTCCTTTGGCCTTGTGCATAGTGGATACCAACACCTTGTTCGCCTCCGGGTAAATAAAATCCACGGCACGTGCCTCCTGTACATAAGCCAGCCAGTCAGACCAAAACTTCCGTTCGCCACTTGTTCGCTCAAATTCAGCTATCACGTCTAAGCTCAGGCTTAAATTTGTTGAACCGGCAAACTCCTGCTCGATCCTGGTGCGACTTTGATTCCAGTCCTCTTTTGTGATAAAGCCAAGCTCGCTGCTGACTTTATCCCGAATGTACCAGCTGAAACACTTTAGCTCCAGCAGCTGCCGCAAAGAGAAGCCATCCTGCGCCATGATCAGGCGGGTAGGAATATGATGTTGAAGCAACAGGTTTTGTACCAGCAAGGCTTCCTCGTTGGTGTGCGTCAATACGGCTACGGTGCCTGTGAGCTTTTGCTTTACTACATCCTGCACCAAAGGAGTCACCAGGTCAGAACTCGGCTTGTAACGCGTTAGGCAAATATCCCCAAAGGTCTGCTTATAGGCCCTTAGGGGCATTGCGGCTTTTAGCCTGTCGGACTTGAAAAGCTTAAGGAACTGATTAGAGAAGCTCACCAAGTTGAAGCGGGCCCGGTAGTTAAGGCTAAACAGGTATGTTGTTGCCTGCTTGTCCCGTACAAAATCACGCATAAAGGACACGGAAGAACCTCTGAACTCATAGATGTTCTGATCATCGTCTCCGACTACGATCACCCGCACATCATCTGCCAACTCGATAATCTTGTTCAGGAAGTCGTACTCCTGCTGGCTGATGTCCTGGTACTCATCTACCACAATCACGCTCTTGCACTTGAGCCGGTCGCTTGGCACATCGTCATTTGCCAAACCTTCTGTAGCCTGTTTGATCACATTGTCAGATTTCTTCAGATCCCCAACGCGGCCCAAAAGCTGAAAGGCGAAGCCGTGGTAGGTATAGATGTCAATGTGATAGGCAGATTTTCCGATCAGCTTGTGCAGCCTTTCTTTAAACTCGGTGGCGGCAGGGCGGGAGAAAGTCAGCATCAGGAACTGCTCCGGCTTAATGTCTTCCATCATCAGCAAAGCGGCCACCTTGTGCACCAGCACCCGCGTTTTACCACTGCCAGGCCCGGCACCTACTAATATGTGAGGGCTCTTGTTGTCTTTGATGACTTGCATTTGATCAGGAGAGAGAGCCGCAAAGATTTCCCGATATTTCTTATCTGTAATAGGCTGTTTCAGCTTACCCTTTTCATTTCGGAAATGCCGCTGCACAAAGTTTTCGTAGCCCAGGCGGAAATAGTCATCCACGAAGCTAAGTGCTTCGATGTGGTTGCGGAGCTGCTTTTTAGCATACTCGCCTATGATATGGATCTGCTCTACTTTTTTCTCATAATGACGCTCCAGTTTGCTGTAGTCTTCAATGGTGTACTGCTTACGGTTATCCTCTATGAGCCGCTCAATGGTCATCGGGTTATAGAGTACAAACAGACCACCTTCCAGTTTGATGGAGCCAATGATGTGCAGGTATAGCAGGTCAGCCTCATACTCCGTAAGGGAGGCTTTAGGGAGCATGATGTTATTCCGCTCCACCTGCTTTTTCATCTCCACCATCGAGAATTCGAAGGCAGCCTCATCCTGCTTCTGTTTGTTGGCTATCTCGAGCGCGTTCTGTTGGCACAGCCACTGCACGACGTCAGCTGCCCGGGTAAGGCGCTCATAGATTGCCTTTTTTATCTCCTGCTTCTCTTTACGGAAGCCAATGCGGTAAAGCAGGGTATGGGCATCTATCCGTTCTTTCTTGATGTAATGCTTGTGCTCCCAGAATTGCAGCAGGTTTCGGATGGCCTCTATGGAACTGTCATCACATCCTTTGTCGATCAGCTTTTCATTGATGTCCCGCAGGTGCATCTGGAAGACAGCAGGTGATTCATCAGACGGTAACAATACCTCCAGTAGCGCCTTCTCCAGTTTTGCATAGCGCTTGAAGCAACGCTCAGAGTTCTTCTCGCTTCGGGCAGGATTGATGAGTGCTGTCAGATCTCTGGTATCGCCAAGCAAACCGAGCTCCTTGAAGTGAAGCAGGATTCTGACTACTGTTTCTTTTTCAATACCCAAATGATCAGAAAGCGCGTCAACCATCGTGTCTTCGCGGGAGATGAGGTACTGAAAGATCCTTATAGCCTGTTGCAGTTGATCGCCCGGAAACTTATCCGTATTGGCATGTATGATTTTATTCGCCGCTTCTACATTGCGCACCAGGATACTTTGGGCAAATATCCGGGGCGAGTTCATTTGCCGCTTAAGGTAGCCTACATCTTCCAACGCAGCTATGGCGGCCTTTACCTGCGTTTCCAGGTTCATCATGTCTGTGTCCCAACCCGCCTGCTTAGCCAGTTCCAGGGCCGATTTCGTGAACTTGAGCCGCTTAAAATCTTTTACCGCTTTCCATATCTGACCCACTTCTTTTTTGGAGAGCTTGGTTTGGTTTAAGAGGGCAAAGTGGTCGTTCAGGTCGTTCTCGTCGAAGAGCAAATGGCAGTCAGCCTGTAAGTCAGGCTTTCTTCCGGCACGACCTGCCTCCTGCAGGTAGTTCTCCAGCGAGTCGGAGATATCATAATGCACAACCAGCTTTACGTTTTCCTTGTCAACGCCCATCCCGAAAGCGGAAGTGGCCACAATCACATTGGTGTCGCCGGCCATAAAGCTGTCCATAATTCTGATCTTCAGATCAGACTCCATTCTGCCATGAAAAGCCGCTGCTTGAATACCTGACTTTTTAAGCTCTTCGGCAACAAATTCTGCCGTTTTGGTTCGGTTTACATACACGATGGCCGGCTCCGTCATGTCCTGCAACAGGTCTTTTAACTGCTGTAGCTTGGCTTCCTTTCCTTCAGCTTTTGAGGCATTGTAGGTCAGGTTTTTACGAGAGGCATTGGTTTGGTACAGCTTGAGGTCCAGGTTTGTCTGCTCCTTGAAATACTTAATAATGTCCTGCACCACTTCAGGCTTAGCCGTTGCAGTAAAGCAGGAGACAGGTATAGGATGTTGTAGGTTCTTAGCTTCAGCCAGCTCCTTTAAGAAGCGGCCGATATACAGGTAATCTACCCGGAAGTCTTGTCCCCAGGAAGAAAAGCAGTGGGCCTCGTCGATCACAAAGCGTTCGATCTGTCTGCCTTTAAGGAGCCGGTAAATAGTATTGGAGCGCAATGACTCAGGTGATATGTATAGTAGCGTTGCACCACCCTCCTGCACCGTCTGAATAGCATCGGCACGTTCCAACGGAGAAAGCAGTCCATTGATGGCCACGGCAGTCGTGATGTCGAAGCGGTTTCGGAGCACATCCACCTGGTCTTTCATGAGCGCCTGCAGGGGAGAGATGACGACGGTTAATCCCCGGTTTGCCTCCCCCTTCATAAGGGCAGGCAATTGAAACGTTAGCGATTTACCACCACCCGTCGGGAAAATTGCCACGAGTGATTCGCCCCTTAAACCAGCCTCCACTACCTGCTGTTGCAGTGGAGTTTGCTCACTCTCGGTAAACTTCCGGAACCCCTCATATCCAAAGTATTTCTTAAGACCTGCTACCGACGAAAGATACTTTTCGCAATAGTGGCAGGAGGGCCGCTGACAGGAAGTGCCTCTGAGCTGTTGCAGAACAGTAACGATCTCCGGAAATCGGTGCAGGAGCCAGGGAGGAATGATAGAGCCTTGGTCTGGAGCATTAAGGAGCACAAGTGCATAAGCTAAAGGCACAGGCTGCTGGTAGATGAGTGGAAAAAGACCTGCGTTCGTGCAGATCCTGTTATCAAAAAAGGATTGTATGTCCTCTGCCAATGAATCATTTACTTGTACTGAATTGTCTTCATCCAACAGCTCAAAAAAAGCACGAAAGGCTTCCTGCTTGCAGAGTAGCCGGTAAATGATTTTCCTTAATTGAGCAGAAAGATTGAAGTAAGCGCTAATGCAGTCCTCCAACAAATCAGCCGCTATTTTTGAGTCCTCTACCGGGTTGTTATAATGCTCGCTAACTAACCGGTAATCCTTTACAAGCCGGTGATAAGGCCTATTTGGGAAGAAAAGTGGAGAGAGATAGAGCGTATCAATGAACCGCTTACGAAAGAAACTCTCAGATGCACCGGCAGCTTTTAGAATAGGGAGGTCGTGCGCCAGAATGTTATGGCCGCAAAGGAATTTAGCCTCTTGCTGAAACTGCTCAAAGTTGTAGACAGATTGGGAATGGAGGATCCGACCTTGAAACCAAGATCCAATACTTTGAATCCTTTTTTTAGGCTGCAGGCTTACTTCCAGGTCAAAAAAGGCGACGTGCTCCATTAGGTTCAGGCCCTTGGTAATAAGAAAGTATATTACTGCAAAATAAATAATATATTGTTAAAACACTATTAATATTAGTGCAATTCTTAAGAGCAGTTCTTATCCAGCTCATTTCATAATTAACTTTTTATACTAGTAAGGCTTAAACTTATCAGTTTTATCTAATATCATAATTCAGTTTTAGTGTAGGAAATTAGACCGCTATACCTGGATTATACCCCTCCCCGGTTAAAAAGAACTGCCACTCCCAGACCTCATCGCTCCGATCACCATTCTAATTACCTTCATATCTTGTGTGGTTTATGTATACCTGTTTGTTCCGTGTAAATACGGAATTAGGCATATGTAGCTGCTTTTTGTTAAAAAAAGTGCAAAAAATACTGGGGATATCGTGGCAGAGAGCTACTTTTGTGGAACAGGATCCTTTTTCTTTAAGAAGTTTTTATTCAATTACTTAAGGTTGATGACTGCGCTGGAAAGCCGGGCTCCTGCCTACTATTTACTTTTTATCATCAACCCTTGCTCATATAGCAGGGTGCAATTTTAATGATGCTTACCAGTACCCCTTCCGAAAACCTGCAGCAGGTATATCTGCTCTCAAACGATTTTGTAGAGATCATACACGATGCCCTGCACGCTACGTTGCTTGTGCGTTGGCTGCGGCCCGTGCAGAGCCATGAATACCGCTTGGGTATAGAGGAAACAGGGCGTGTGTTGCTCAAACTGGGGCTGGAGAAACTGCTTGTGAACAACCAGCGGATGGGCGTGCTAACAATGGATGACCAGGGTTGGCTGGCAGCCATCTCGATCCGGATGATCTCGCAGAGCAACCTGAAGCAGCTAGCTATTATCTCTTCTACCGACTTCTTTCAGCAGCATACAAACGAGAAGCTCGACAGCCGGGTAAAAGAACAAACGCCTTTCTTCGATACCCAGTACTTTCTCATGGAACGGGAGGGGATGGAGTGGCTCAAAGGATGCTAAACAAAAAGACCGCTCCCAAACCAGGGAGCGGCCTTCTCTTACACACTCAAACAAACAGATTTTCTATTTATCCCACCAAACGCGGCCATACAGGTTGTCCTGTCCGCCGAACTGGCGCTGCACTGCCTCGTTATAGCTTGTGGTGTTGTTAAATGCCTCGTTGGCCGGGTAGCTGTTGCGGCGTGGCACAGCACGACCACCGTCAGGTTCCACCAGATTGGCAGGGTAGCCAGTGCGGCGCCACTCGGCCCAGGCTTCGTAGCCGTGCATAAACAGGTGGATCCAACGCTGCGTTGCGATCTGCTCGATCGCATTGTCGGCGTTATAGGTCACACCTTCCTGGCTCAGCAGGGTCGAAGCGCCAGCTGCACTGCCTGTCCACTGTAACAGCGATTGCTCAATGGCTTTGTTGTAGTTAGCTTCTGCTTCGGCGTCACCGCCTGGTATCCAGCCACGCTTGGCGGCTTCGGCCTTGGCAAACAGGGCCTGAGCGTAGGTCACCAGTTGGATGTGCGCGTCCTGCTTCCAGATCGCCTGGCCCAGCAGCGAGTAATTGGTCACGTTTGGCAGACCCTGCACGGTGCCATATGGCAGGCCTCTGTACTCGCCTGAGGTCCGTGCCGGCGCGCCGTATACCTGCAGACGCGGGTCATTTACCGGTTTCAGCTTATTTACAAGCGTTTCCGTCAAAGCCCACCACTCGCGGTTCTGGTTCGATACCTGCCCATACCAGTAGTTCTGGTTGTTGGCATCGGCCAGGTGGCGGAACACCAGGTTATCGGCGTTGGAGGTCATGATGCCGGCCTGCAGCGCCTTGTTAAACTCGGCGGCTCCCTTAGTCGGGTCTACTTCCGACAGGCGCAGGGCCATCAGCATCCGGATGGTGTTGCCCAGGCGCTTCCACTTATTTACATCTCCGTTGTAAATGATGTCGTTGGAAATGTTACCGGCCGTGATCTCGTTGTTTGCCTGCTCCAGCATAGCGAACAAGCTGTTGTAGATTGACTCCTGGGTGTCGTACTTCGGCGTGAAGTTTTCGACGCCTTGCAGGGCCTCACTGTACGGCACATCGCCCCAACGGTCGGTCACGTGCCAGTAGTAGTAGGCCCTGAGGATCTTGGCCACTGCCAGTTGGTTATTGATCGGGCCTTCGGTTGTGCTCAGTTTAGCCGTTGTCAGCACGGTTTCCAGGTTCATAAGCGGCCCCTGGTAGATCCAGTAAAAACTGGTACCGCCGTCGGGGTAGAGGGAGGCTCCCGGGTACTGGGTCTCGGACAGGTACTGGGCATGGAACTGGGCCGCAGGCGTGGCGCTCAGGCTCGACAGCGACAGCTGCGCATTGGCAATCAGCTGCGTAGCGGTGGCTGCGCTTGGCTCGTTCGGGTTAATGTTGATGTCCTCGTCAAACTTATCGCAGCTGGCCAGCATAAAGCAAGACAAAAGCACTGCATATATTTTCTTCATTCTCATCTTCCTTATAAAGTAATGTTTAGGTTAATGCCGTACGAGCGAACCGAGTTGTTCATGCCGGACTCGTACCAGCTTATGGACTGCGAACCGGTCGAGATCTCAGAAGGGTCGATGCCCTCCGGCGCCTTCTGCCACAGTTGTGCTACGTTACGGGAGATCAGCGCCACGCCCACACTCTGGAACGGCAGGCGGCCCAGCATCGACTTATCCAGGGTGTAGCCCAGGCGAAGTTCGCGCAGCTTGATGTAGGAAGCGTCGTAGAGCCACTCCTCATACACACGGCGGCCTACCACGGTGTTGTAGTAAGACTGTGCGTTCACGTAGTTAGAGGCCGGCTGACCGCTCACATCCACGCCATTTACTTTTGTGCCTGGTGCGTAAATGCCTTCCACTTTCACACCACCGCCTGCTTCCAGGGCGTCGCGCACGTTCGCGCCACGGTCGTTGGTCGCCACCGTGATCGGGTCCTGACCGGTACGCACGGCCAGCATTTTAGAGCGGCTGAAGAACTGGCCGCCAAACTGGTAGTCGATCATGGCTGAAAGGTCGAACTTCCATACCTTGAAAATGTTCTGCCAGCCACCTGTCGCGTCAGGCTGCACCGTGCCAAAGTTGTGGGTAGCGTCCGTGTACAGCGGCATGCCATTGGCTCCGATCAGCTTCTGGCCTGTGGCCGGGTCGCGCTGGTAGGCCTGGCCCACAAGGCTACCGTAAGGCTGCCCAACGTAGTGGTTGAGGTAAGAAGTAACAGAGGAGTACGTGGTTGAGTATTGCGTGAGCACGTCGATGTCCGGGTGAAGCTCCACAATCATGTTGCGGTTGCGGTTAGCATTAAACACTGTGTTCCAGGTGAAAAGGCTTGTCTGGATCGGTGTGGCGCTGAGCACCACTTCTATACCCTTGTTCCGGATAAGACCGGCGTTGATGGTGGTGCTGCTATAGCCGCTGGTGCCGGAAATTGGCAGGCGCAGGATCTGGTCTTTGTTCTTCTGCTGGTAAAGCGTTACGTCAAGTCCCAGACGACCGTTCAGGAAGCGCATATCAAGACCAGCTTCATACGAGTGCGCGAAAGATGGCTTTACGTTCGGGTTGTTCAGGTTATCCGGTACAAACAGGGTGTTCACTGTCGGAGGACCACCGTACACGGTTCCTACGCTGTAGAAAGGCGTCGTTTCGTATGGCGACAGGTCAGAACCGGCCTGTGCGTAGCTGGCCCGTATCTTACCGAAAGACAGCGGCGACCAGTCGATCAACTCACTGAAGACCATGCTGCCAGACACCGATGGATACCAGTATGAGTTGTTATCTGGCGGCAGGGTAGAGGAGATGTCGTTGCGCAGGGAGGCATCAACGAAGTAGGTGTCTTTATACCCCACAGAAGCCATGCCGTACAAGCTGCGGATCTGCTTGCGTCGGAGCGTCTGGTTAGTCGTAGGGCGGTCAATGGAGCCTTTGATGTTGTAGAAGCCTGGGTTGGCGAGTCCACCTTCAGAAGCCATATAGAGGGCTGTGTAGCGGGTGT
This sequence comes from Pontibacter ramchanderi, assembly GCF_002846395.1. Lineage (GTDB taxonomy): Bacteria > Bacteroidota > Bacteroidia > Cytophagales > Hymenobacteraceae > Pontibacter > Pontibacter ramchanderi. The sequence continues at coordinate 1,401,298 of NZ_PJMU01000001.1, read as the reverse complement.
CGAAAATGTTGCCACCGGCATTCACGTTCAGCGAGAAGTCGCCAAACTCTTTGGTGTACTGTGCCAGCAACTCGTAGTTGGTTTCGCGGCCCTGGTACTTACCGGTCGTGAAAGCAGGCACTCTTCTGCCCCCGAAGGCCTGGCGCGTTTCGATGTTCTGGGTATAGCTGTCGTTGCGCACAAAGCCGCTCACTTTCAGCGAAGGCAGAATCTGGTAAGTCAGTCCCACGTCGCCGAATACACGCTCACGGTTGTCGTTGCTGATGTTTTCGTAAGCCTCAAAGTAAGGGTTGTTCCAGTACAGCGGGTTGAAGTTGGTGATCTCGCCTGTGGTGGTGCTTGGTCTGCGCAGGTTCCAGTTCAGGAAGGTGCCGTCTGCATACCTGTAGTTCTTCATGCGCTTCATGTCCACGTTACGCTGGAACCACTGCACCATGTAGCGGGAGCCGTACTCCGAGCCCTGCGCAGGACGCTGGGCATTGTTGCGGGCATAGTTAATGTTGGTAGACACCATTAACTTCTTGGAAAGGTCCAGGCTGCCGCTCAGGCCCACGTTGTTGCGATTCAGCCAGGTGTTAGGCTCCACACCCTCCACGCGGGTATCATTCACGCTTAGTCGGAAGGTGCTGTTCTCGTTGCCACCTGTGATGGTCACCCCGTTGTTCAGGTTGTAGCCTGTCTCGTAGTAGTCTTTGATGTTGTCAGGATGCGGTACGAACGGCGTGAGCTGGCCGTATTCCGGGTCCTGTGGGTAGAAGCTGAAGATCTGACGAACCGGTGTGCCGTCCATTTTAGGGCCCCAGCTTTCGTCCACGGACATGTCTACGTATTTGTCGCCGTTTGGCAGGGTGCGCCAGGTCTGGCTCGAGCCGCCACCGTACATGTTCTGCAGTGGCATAAAGTTCACAGCCTTTTCTACCGAGAAGGCCGAGTTGATCTGTACACCTACTTTCTTCGGACCTTTCTGGCCTTTCTTGGTGGTGATCATGATCACACCGAACTGGCCGCGGATACCATACAGGGCAGAGGCCGCAGGGCCTTTCAGCACGTTGATCGATTCGATGTCCTCTGGGTTGATGTCCTGTGCCAGGTTGCCGTAGTCTGCCTGGTCGGCTCCGGCGAAGTTGGCGTTGGAGATTGGCGTGCCGTCCACCACGATCAGGGGCTGGTCGCCACCGTTGATCGAGTTCACGCCCCGTATCTTAATCTTTTGGGTACCGCCCATGCTGGCACCAGAGGAGCCCGTTACCTGCACACCGGCCACTTTACCAGCCAGGGAGCCGAGCACGTTCTGCTCTTTTGTGAAGGTCAGGTTATCGCCCTGTACCTGTTGGGTGGCATAGCCCAGCGAGCGCTCGCTGCGCTCAATGCCTAGTGCGGTTACCACCACCTCGTCCAGTTGGCGGGTGTCTGTTTTTAGGCTGACGTTGATCGTGCTCAGGTTGCCCACGGCCATCTCCTGGGTAACATAGCCCAGAAAGCGAAAAACCAGGGTGGCGTTGGCATCAGGCACCCGAAGCTGGTAGTTGCCCTCGGCATCGGTGGCAATACCGGTTGTTGTGCCTTTAACGGCCACGCTCACTCCGGGCAGGCCAGTACCTGTGGAGGCGTCTGTCACCTTGCCGCTCACTGCCCTCTCCTGGGCAAAGGCGCTGGCGGACCAAAGCACCATAAGCGGTAAAATGATCGAGAGTAATTTTTTTCCCATAATTAGATAAGTTGTTATAAAGTGGTGAGGTTAGATATGTTGAATATAGGATATATTTAATTAATATAAAAGAATTAATTGTTATAACCTTGTGCGTTTTTGTGCAAGCATAAAAAAACACCCTGCATCAGGCCGTAGCCGATGCAGGGTGTTTTTGCTGTTAAATACTTGTTTTAGCCTATAGGGAGTCGATCCATCGTTTTAGATCGCCTTTGGCTTTGCCGGTTCTTTGCTGGAGTTTGCCCAGCCACTCATCCTGCTGTCCTTCCTGGTAAGTCAGGTCGTCTTCGGTCAGGTCGGCGTAAGATTTCTTGATCTTGCCCTTCAGTTCATTCCAGTTACCTCGGGCTCTATATTCTGTCTCGTTCATCGTATGTTCCGTTTTGAATTAAACAAATCTTATACCTGTTTATACGGCTGAAACAGCGGAGTCGTTTGAAGGGGCGCTTATACCCACTTCTTGAGCAGCCCGATAAGTTCGCTTTGCTCGAAGGGTTTGCAGAGGTAGTCGTTCATGCCCGAGGCCAGGCTGTTTTCGATGTCACTGCTGTAGGCGCTAGCCGAGAAGGCGATGATCGGGGTAGTATAATTTTCCTGGCGCAAGGTACGGGCAGCCTCCAGACCGCTGATGCCAGGCATCTGCACATCCATGAAAATGAGGTCAAACTTATCTTTGCGCACCAGGTCAATAGCTTCCTGTCCGCTGAAAGCGGTGGTCACCTTTGCCCCGAAATTTTCGAGCACTGTCTCGAGCAGCATCACATTGATCTCGTTGTCGTCCACCACGAGCAGGTGCTTGCCTGCGGGCACCTGGTAGTTGCTGTCGTCTTCGGTTTCCTGCTGCAGCGGCTGTTTGGCCTGCATGCGCTTGAGCCGGATCGTGAACCAGAACAGGGAGCCCTTTTGCTGGCCAGGCAGTGGACTGATCACCTGTAGGTCGCCCTGGAGCAGCTTGGCCAGTTTCTTGCTGATCGCCAGCCCCAACCCGGAGCCACCGTATTTGCGCGAGGTAGACTGGTCGGACTGCGTAAAGGATTCGAATACCATCGCCTGCTTGTCAGCAGGTATACCAATGCCAGTGTCGCTTACGGAACAGTACAGCAGCAACTCCTCTTCAGACAGCGGTTCGGCCTTAAAGAGCACGTCGATGCTGCCTTCTTCAGTAAACTTGATGGCGTTGCTCACCAGGTTCACGACCACCTGGTTGATGCGGGTGGGGTCGCCAATGGCCCATTGGGGCACGGATGCATCGAAAGAGCACGCAAACCGCAGCCCTTTACTTTGGGCCAGATGCTGGTAGGGGCTCAGGCTGGCATCCAGCTCGTGGCGCAGCTCAAAGGGGATGGCCTCCAGGTATATCTTGTTCTGCTCAACCCGGTGCAGGTCCAGAATGTCGTTGAGCAGCTTGGTGAGCGTTGCGCCCGACGTTTTGATCAGGTTGATGTACTGTTTTTGGGTGGCATTGAGCTCAGTGCTGAGCAGGAGGTCCGTAAAGCCCATGATGCCGTTGAGCGGCGTCCGGATCTCGTGGCTCATACTGGAGAGGAAATTGCTCTTGGCCTCGTTCGCCTCCTCTGCCTTGCGTTTTGCCTTGCGCAGCGCCTTCTCAGTCTGTTTCAGCTCCGTGATGTCTTTGGCGACAATCAGCACGCCGTCCACCTCCTTGTGGCTGTTGCGTATGTGCGAGAAAGAGCAGGCCACGGGTACCTCCTGGTTTTGCTTTGTCTTGAAAAGCAATTCTTTGTTCAGGCATTTATCCTGGGAGCGGCACTGCTCCATCAGCGAAACAAGCGTAGGGATGTGTGCCTTGGTGAGCAAGAGGGATAGGTGCTTGCCTTTCAGCTCTTCTTCCTTGTAACCCAAAGCTTCCTCCACCGACTCGTTGGCGGACCGGATGGTGAAGTCCGGGTTAAGAATAAGCATCATGTCTACCACGCCCTGGTAGATGCTCTGCATGAAATCCCTGGACACAGTGGAAGTCTTGAGTTCCTGGCCCAGCATGTTGATCCCTGCGATCACAGCATCCATTTCATCACCTGTTTCGGACGTTTCGATCTGGTAGTCGAAGTTTCCGCTGGCAACCTCGGTGATCAGTGACATGATCTCCTCTATTCGCTCTTTCAGTACTTTCACTTGCTTTGTTTTTTCACCGCTTCCGGTGGTCTTGTTCTATTCTTTTTCAACGGCAAAGGTGGCGCCCATCATTTCCAGTGCAAAGTTGTCTTTACTTTGGTAATAACCAACTTTCGGGTAAGGGGTTGCGCCAACTTTCTTTTTTTCGATGGTGGCCGAGATGCCCATATTCACCTGCGTGCACTGCAGGGCATTGGCACGCATTATCACCTGGTAAAGCGTCTGCCTGTACACACCGTAGGTCATCAGGTACTCGTAGTCCATCCCGATCAGCATAAAACTGTAGACATTGGCGGCGTTTCTGTGGCAGAAGGCGACGGCTACCGGCTTTCGGTTGATCGAGTACTCCTCTTTTATATAGAGTACGACAAACTCCCAGGCCTTGCTCTCGTTGAGCAGCTGAAACATCTTCTCCGGAAATAAAAAGTTATTAATGGCGAAGTTGTTGTTTTTCACGTTGCGGAACAAGGCCATGGCGTGCTGCAATTCTTCGGCTTCGAGCCTGTCTTTGATCTGCACGTCGAAGAAGTGCTCGTTGCGCTTGATCTTCTGCACAAAGTTCTCGCGGCCTTTTTTGCTGAGTGTCTTTCTGAAACCCTCCTCGTCTGTCCAGCTCAGGTTCTCCACTACGCAGGACTCCGGCAGGTGCATTTTCACGAAGTCCTGCTCCACCATAAACTCATCCAACTCCGGATCATGGTCGTCGAGGTCGCGGAGCAGAATGCTGCTGGCCTGGTTTGCCTCCTGCTCTTTGCTGAGTTCCGAGAGCAAGGCCTTGAGGGCTTCTTTCCAGTAGGGGCTGTTGCGATCCAGGTATAGGTGGTTGCCCTCTGTGAACAGACTGCCCAGCACAATGCCGGTGGTGGTGAGGTAGTAGGGGTTGGCTTCCCGTTCGCGCTCCAGTGCTTTGGAGATGGAGGCTTGCGAGAACATGTCCTCTTTGAGCAAGGCAATGGCGGCAAAGGTCATCAGTACCACTTTTCCTGTCGGGTCCTGCACGGTATAGTAGCGGAAATCCCAGTTGTTTTCCTTCTCAGGATTGCTGCTGAACGAATCCTCCAGAAAACGCATGCCTTCCCAGTCAAACATTCCCCGGTGGCCCAGGTACTCGTCCCACTGTCCGGGTTCAACTTGCGTGATGGAGGTATAGCACTGCAGTTGGATGCCACTGGCAACAGCTTTCTGAATTGCTGCCGGAGCGAGGGGCTGCGCGAGCGGTGTCATTTTGAAGGCCTTCCGGATGTTCTCCTGCGTCTGGTTGGTAGCGGTCAGGGCCAGGTGGAAGTGGTGTTGCAGCTTACGCACCAGTTCCTCTATGTCTTCGTCGGAGTTGGTGAGCGAGATGGTGATTCGCACCCCGATGTTTTTGGCAGGCACGGCCGGGAAGGTAGCCAGGTTGACATACACGCCATCCTGCAGCAAGGCCTGTACCAGGTGGTTGCCCATTTCCATAGTGCCTGTGCCGATGTAGAAGATCGGGCTCTCGCTTTCGTGTACCAGGGGCAGGTCCGTTTGCTTGAGCAAATGGTTGAAGTAGGCGATTTTGCGTTGCAGTTCCTGCTGGTAGGTATAGATCTCGTCGCTCAAGTGAATTTTGGCCGACGCAATGGCGGCTCCCAGTGTGGCCGGCTCTATCTGCACCGAAAAAGTGAGCGGGCCGCCGAAATTGTTGACCCTGTTATACCACTCTTCGTTCGGGAAAAGCGATAAGCCACCACAGGCGCCGAAGGCCTTGCCCAGGTTGGCAGTCAGGATCATTTTGCGGTACAGGCCGTCTGGCATCTGGCTCATGGCATAGCCTGTACCGTTTTTGCCAGCCCAACTCATACCGTGCGCATCGTCCACGTACAGGTATAGCTGCTCGTATTTTTCGGCCAGGGCGATCAGGTCTTTGATCGGGGCGAAGTCGCCATACATGGAGTAGACGCTATCGGCCATGTACCAGATGCGCTCGAACTTGCCGCGCTGCTTTTTGATGCGATCTTCGAGCATCTCCAGGTTATTGTGGCGCACCATCTCCACGGTTACGCCCTGGCTGAGCAGTTTCTTTACCGCTTCCTGCACGCTGGCATGTACCTGGTGGTCAAGTATAACCAGGTCCGACTGGCGTATGATACTAGGTATGACGGTGAGGTGCGAAAGTGTACAATTTTTAGAGATAACGACAGGCGCGTTGTATAGCTGCTTGATCAAAGACTCGAGCTCACGATACAAGGGATTGGAGATGTAGGTGCGCGACATCGGGAACTGTGTGCCGTAACGCTCGATGGCATCGATGGCGCAGCGCTTGACCTGCGGGTGGTGCTCTAGACCTAAATAACCGCAGGTGCCAAAGTGTAGAACCTTCTGGCCGTGCAACGTTAAGTGCTGACCATTAAGGCTTTGGTCCTCGGCATGCAGGTGAATAATCCCCTTTTTTTTAGAAACAGAAAGTACGGAATCTACCGTATCAATGATGTTATTATATCGTATCTTTGCCATGTGTTTTGTTATGCCTGCACTATTGCCCTAGCTGAACATGCAAACATTAGATCCAATTCAAATTTGAATGGCAAATTTCGAAAAAGAAGGCGAAAAGAGTCCAAAGAAAACAGAGTGCCTCGAACTTTATTTGAGGGAGGGAATCTTGTACTGTATTTATAACGAGGTGAAGGAACTTGACCTGGATACAGCCCGCGTATGCGTGCAGGACCGCTTAGATTACATCGACGGACAGGTATACCCGAGCCTGTTCGACATTACGCAGGTAAAGCACTCTACCAAAGAAGCACGTGACTACATGGCCGTTGAAGGCAATGCCGGTGTGGTAGCCAGTGCCATTCTGGTAACTTCGCCGATGGTGAAGATGGCGGCCAATATTTACATTCATGTAAACAAGCCAAAAAATCCAACCCGCATGTTTACGAGCAAAGAAGAAGCCGTGCAATGGCTCTCACAGTTTAAAGCATAAGCAAAAAGCCCTCCTATCAGGAGGGCTTTTTGCTGGTTAAGGGTTTTGGGTTTTAATGCTTAATTCATGCCATTGCTGTCGCCCTGCTTGGCGTCGTCGTTGCGGATGCTCTTCTTGCGCTTAGGAGCACGCTGCTGGTCCATCTTGCCGAAGCGGTAGTCGAAGCTCACCCGGAAGCCGCGGTTGAAGTTGTTGATGCGGATCTGCTGCGTATAGCCTCTCGATTCTTCAGTTCCTGCTACGTCCACATCGTTGCGCATCTTCATGCTTCTGCGGAACGGGTTATCCATGCCCAGGCTGATGCCCCCTTTCTTGTCGAACAACTCCTTTTTGAAGGCCAGGGTATGGTAGGAAAAGGCTGCGAACTCACCTAGCAACTGAATGCGGCGGGAGTTGAAGCCCCCGTTGAACTGCGCTGTAATACCCTTGCCCAGGTTGTAAGAGGAGTTCATGTTGACGTTGTACATCCAGCCACTATTTCTTCTGTTATCACCTGCATTCAAGTCAACATAGTAAAAGTTGGAGCTACCGCCTATGGTCCAGTTGTTGGTAGGCTTGGTATTACCGAACAAGCTTACGCCATAGGTTTTATTTTTAGCGATGTTGGCAAAGGTCAGCGTTGTGATGTCAATGTTTTTCTGAGTCTGCTCGTCGAACTCAGAGGAAATGCTTGCCACCGTTTCGATTGCATTATCAGTCTGACGCATGTAACCAGTCACATTCAGCGATGTGGTTTTAAAGAAAGTGCTGTAGCCCAATTCATACAGATCGGTCAGCTCGGCATCAAGTTTTGGGTTACCCTGCACACGAGTGTTGGAGGTCTGCTCCTGCACGTATGGGTTTAGGAAGAAAAATGACGGACGCTGGATGCGCTGCGTAAAATTCGCCTTAAAGGTATGCTTCTGATTCAGCGTATACGACAAGGCTACACTCGGGATGAAGTTGTCATAGTCGTCGACAAAATTGCTTTCCTGTGGCTCGTTGTCGTTTGCGATGGACTTATATTGACCTTTGATGTCCGTATACTCATAGCGACCGCCCAGTTTCACGTTCAGTGTTTTCTTCAGCATGAATCCGTAAGTCATGTAAGACGCGTACACATCCTGTTCGTACAGGAAGTCGACTAGATTACGGTCTTCACTTCTTCCTACAGGAATTGTTCTGTTGAGGGCGTCGCTTTCTACATCGCGGAGAATTGATTTGGTGCCAATCTCAAACAGGGTCTTATTGGCAAATGGGTGCGTATAATCTGCCTGGAAAGTAAGCTCCTTGTTCGCACCATCGTTCATGTTACGGATCAGCCTGAATGGATCCTGGCCTGTATTAAAGTTATCCTGGCGGATGTTGTTCTCGGTGTCGGTAATGGAGTAGAGCGACAGCAGTGCCAGTTCCTGGCCTGGCTTTTTGAAGGTATGGGTATAGTCCAGGTTATAGTCAGTGCCGATTCGCCCATTGCGGTTACGGATTTCGTTGCGGAAATCCTGGCTTAGTGCGCTACCCTGTCCACTGAACACGTCCTGGTCATTTTCCATCCGGAAAATGCCACCGTTGCTACGGATACCACCCGAAATGTTGTTCTTTGGATTGATATCATAGTCAAAGCCAAGCAGCGCGTTCATGAATCTGCCGTTTATGCGCGTTTTACCTGACTGGAAGCTGGTGTTGTTCTCTGAAATAATGGTGTTGGTCATGTTGCCGTGGTTATAGAACATGTTGCCACCAAAGGTGCCGTTGATGCCCAGTTTGCCGCGACGGATGTTGAGGCTGGCGTTGCCGCTGCTGGCACGGGTGCCGGCTGTTGCTGCCACCGAACCGGTCACACCCTGCAGGCCACCGTCTTTTTTGGTGATGATGTTGACGATACCGGCCGTGCCTTCCGCATCGTATTTGGCAGACGGACTGGTGATCACTTCCACCGACTTGATCTGGTCGGCTGGGATCTGCTTGAGGGCATCGGCCACACTGCCCGCCATGATCGCAGACGGCTTGTTGTTGATGAGCACGCGCACGTTGGAGCTACCACGTAACTGCACGTTGCCATCGTTGTCGAGCGCCAGCGACGGGACTTTCTGCAATACATCGGCTGCGTTGCCACCCGTGTTGGTGATGTCCTTCTCGGCGTTGTATACTGTGCGGTCAATCTTCTCTTCCACCAGCGGCTTCTCACCCGTAATCACCACCTCGTTCAGCTTCTTGGCATCGGAGGCGATGGCTACCACGCCCACGTTTACGCTGGCGTTGTCAGACGTTACAGTCACATCCTCTACCAACTTTTGCTGATAGCCCAGGAAGCTCACCTGCAGTCTGTATTTGCCCACGCCTACCTTGCTGATCGTAAAGCGGCCTTTGTCGTCGGCCATCGCGCCATCGATCGGCTTGCCGGTTGCCATGCTGATAAGAGCCACCGTGGCGAACTCCACCGGTTTTTTGGTGTCAGCGTCCTGTACGATGCCCACGATGGTGGCATTGCCTCGCGGGGCAGCCATAACTGCAGTGGCTTGTTGTGGGGCAGCCTGCGGCGCCTGTGCGAGAGCCGGCACAGTGCTCAGTCCCAGCAGGGCAAGCAGCAGGCTCTTTTTCATAGTTTTTTCTAGTTGGTGTAAATGTGTCTTATTCATATCTCCGGTCTTCTGTAATAAATCTTCAGTGTAAAGGAAAAGCTAGTTTCTGAGACCCGAAAACAGAATATACCAAGGAGCTCCATTTCTATATGAATAGCCTAATATAACCTATCAGGCATTCGTCGGTAAATAGGGGAGGTTGGTGGAAAGATTGGGGCGTTCGTTGGGCATTCTCAGATTTAGCGCTTACTTTAGCGGCATAATAATTCCTGCCCAGGCAAATTTTTATAAAGAAGAGGTGAGAGAACAGGCTCTGCGATCCTCTGGCAACCATCCGCATGGAAAGGTGCCAATTCCTGCCCAAAAAGGGAAATATAAAACGATTACATACATGTCCATTCACAATGAAACCAGCGCGATCCGGCTACAGGCCGATCGATCGCACCACCGGGAGCACTCCGTACCGCTCTACCTCACCTCCAGCTTTGTGTTCGAAAGCGCCGAACAGGCCCGTGCCGTGTTCGCCGAAGAAGAAGAAGGGAATGTGTACTCCCGTTATTCCAACCCCAACGTAGATGAGCTGCTGGCCAAAATGTGCCACCTCGAAAAAGCAGAAGACGGCTTTGCCTTTGCCTCCGGCATGGGCGCTGTCTTTGCCAGTCTGGCGGCCCTGCTGCAGGCGGGCGACCATGTGCTGGCGTGCCGTGCCGTGTTTGGCTCCACGCACCAGTTGCTGTCCAAAGTGCTTCCTAAGTGGGGTATTTCGCACTCCTATGCCGATGTGGCCGACCCGGAGGGATGGGAGAAGCTGATCACGCCCGCGACAAAGGTGATCCTGATCGAAACGCCTTCTAATCCGGGACTTGAGCTGATCGACCTGGAGTGGCTCGGCGAACTGAAGCGGAAGCACAACCTGGTGCTGATCGTAGACAACTGCTTTGCCACCCCCATCCTGCAAAACCCCACGGACTACGGTGCCGATATTGTTGTGCACTCTGCCACGAAGTACATCGATGGGCAGGGAAGGGTGCTGGGAGGTATAGCTGTCGGGCGTAAAGAACTGATCAGCGAGATACGTTTTTTCGCTCGCCACACTGGTCCGGCTATGTCGGCTTTCAATGCCTGGGTGCTGTCCAAGAGTCTGGAAACGTTGCAGCTAAGGGTGGAAAAGCACTGCGAGAATGCCCTGAAGTTAGCAGAGGAGCTGGAGGGGAACCCGGCGTTGGAGCAGGTACGCTATCCTTTCCTGAGATCTTTCCCGCAATTTGAACTGGCCAAAAAACAGATGCGGCGAGGTGGTGGTATTGTAACCGTTGCCGTGAAAGGCGGCTACGAGGCAGCGAAACAGTTTCTGGACAGCCTACGCCTGGTGAGCATCAGCGCCAACCTGGGTGATACACGTACTATCGTCACACATCCGGCCTCCACCACGCACTCCAAACTAACGGAGGCAGAGCGACAGGCGACCGGCATCACGCCCGGACTGGTGCGCATATCGGTGGGCCTGGAGAATGTGGATGATGTGATCGCCGATATACAGCAGGCACTGGCCAAGGTATAGCAGGGCCAGGGTATAGCCTTAGTAAGTTTTACCTCAAAAAAGGCCTGCCCAATAAGATGGACAGGCCTTTTTGATGCAATTCTATCTACACGATTTCGAAAGAATGCGTGATGGTGGCAGTCTTATAAAGGATAGCCGCCACCGAGCAGTACTTCTCCAAAGAGAGTTCAATAGCGCGGCGTACCTTGTCCTCGTCCAGCTGGCCGCCCAGCTTGAAGTGAACATGGATCGTGCTGAACAGGTTGAACTCCTGCACCTTCTGGCGCTCGGCCTTTACATTAATGTCGAAGCTGTCGATCGGTTGGCGTTGTTTTTTCAGGATGCTGATAATGTCGATGGCGCTGCAGCCCCCCAGGCCCATCAGCATGAGCTCCATCGGGCGGGCACCGGCGTTATGGCCGCCAATTTCGGGGTTGGCATCTATGTTAATGGCTACGTTGGCAGCGCCTCGGGCTTCGAAATGAAAGTCCTGGTCTACGCGGGTGAGGTTGATCTCCATGTTGCTTGTCTCGTTTTCTGAGGTTCGAAGGTATGCAATTCTACCCGTTGTGACAAGTCAGGCAGCCAGGTGCGTGACATACTTCACGAGTGAGCGCTTGGCGATGGGCAGCAGCGCGCTGTCGAGCGGGCAGGGCACTTTGGCCACTACCACAAAGGTGGCGGGGTTGGGCAGTTCCTGGTTTTCTTTCACCAGCTGTACCTTCAGGTGCTCATGTGTCAGGGCCAAACCGCGACGCACTGTGCGCAGCAATTGGGTGTTGATGCCCCTGTACTTCTCGTAGGTGTTCTCAAAAACGGTGATGCGGTATACGTATACCTGCGTTTCCTTTCCCGGAAAGGCGTCGAGGAAAAGGTAGCCCTCGTTGAAGTACATGGGCGTGATGCCTACCGGGTTGATCTCGAGGTGGCGCTCAATGAAGTCGTACAGTTCCTTGCCCTGGCTCACAGCATCTTTAAAGAGTGGCGCCGCATACCGGATCACCTCCTCTATCTGCGCCATGGTTTCGTCGTCCTCCACGATTTTCTCATACACCAGTTCAAGCTTCTCGAAATCGGCGCGGGTAATCTGCTGCGGAAAGGATTCGTACACCAGCTTTTTGTGCTCCCGCACCTGCTGCAGGTGGCGGTAGTGCATGATCAGGTCAGAAAAAACAGGGTATAGCCGCTGCTGTCCGAACTCCGAGCGGACGGCCTGCAGGTAAGCCAGCAGGCGATATTTCTTGTATTCAAAGTCAAGCAATCCTTCTGTCAGCCAATTGATCGGTAAGTTTTGCATAACGGTAAACCTTGGGTGAATATGCATAAAAACGAACCAGGGGTTTGGGATGTTGCTTCGCTGAGTCTGTTTGGGCTAGCTAAACTTTAATGCCCTGCCTCCGTTTAATTTCAGCATTGGGATTTCGCCATTTGGGCTTCCCGTTACCAGCAATTACTTACAAAACAGAACATGAATTATACAGAAAACTTCGAAGGAATTAAGATTGATGTGCAGGCGGTAGACATCTCGATCTCGGACGACGTGCAACAGCACATCCGCAACACCATCACCAAACTGAAGCGCCACGCCAAAAAGATTGACTCGGTAGACGTGTACTTTAAAGAAGAAACCAACCATGCCACCGACGCCAAGAAACTGAGCATGCGCGTAGGTATACCTGGCAACGACGCCTTTGCAGAAGACAACGGCGACAACTGGTATGAACTCCTGAAGAACGTGGAAGAAAAGCTCAAGCGCCAGCTCGAGAAAAGATAAGGCGCCATGCGCCGCCAGGCAGACCCGCTGCAAGGTTAGGTATAGCACCGGCCGGCAGCGGGTCTGCTGTTAGGTATAGACAGGTATAAAAATCACAGACAATGGCAACAGGCGAGTACAAAGGCAAAACAGTACTGATCACCGGCGCTGCGCAAGGTATAGGCTTAGGTATGGCATTGGCCTTTGGGCAGGCGGGCGCCCGGGTAGTGCTAACGGATGCCGACGAGGAGGCCGGTCAGGAGGCCCTACAGCAGTTGCAGAGCCAAAAGCTGCAGGCCACTTTTATACCTTGCGATGTGAGCGCTGAGACCGAGGTGGTGGCACTGATGGAAAAAGTGAAGGAAACCCACGGTCAGCTGGATGCACTGGTGAACAACGCAGGTATAGCCGACCCTTTTATCGGTAAGCTGGACGAGATGGAGTTATCGGAGTTTGATCGGGTCTTAGCGGTGAACCTGCGGGGGCCAGTGCTTTGCGCCAGGTATGCGCTTCCGCTGTTACGCAAAGCAAAGCACCCCGCCATTCTCAACATCACCAGCACGCGGGCCTTTATGTCGGAGCCGGACACCTTTGCATACTCAGCCTCCAAAGGCGGGCTTGAGGCGCTGACCCACTCCCTGGCCGTAAGCCTGGCCCAGGACCGCATCCGGGTAAATGCCATTGCGCCGGGCTGGATAGAGACAGGCCCCTGGCAAAAGAAGAGTGACCGCTACGAGCCCCAGCACACCCAGCAGGACAAAGAACAGCACCCAGCCGGAAGGGTAGGGGAGCCGCAGGATATTGCCGAAGCCGCCCTCTTCCTGTGCTCCGAAAAAGCCGGTTTTATTACGGGCCAGCATTTGGTCATTGATGGCGGAATGACGATAAAGATGATTTACGCCTGAACCTAAGCCCCTGCATTGGGGTACAAGCTCTAAGGAAGATGTATAAGATACCTATGGTCAACAGTCCTTATAATCCGGTTCTGCTTTACGTAACCGACCCGATGTGTGCCTGGTGCTACGGCTTCACGCACGTAATTCGCCGGCTGCGTGCTCTATGGTACGGGCGACTGACAGTGGAGGTCATTGCAGGGGGGCTGCACCCATTTGCGCAGGAACCTTTATCACGGGAGCAGAAGGAGCGTCTGGCCGTGAGCTGGCATCGGGTACAGGAGCGCACCAGCCTGCCATTCAACTACGGGCTCTTCCTGCAGGAAGACTTTGTGTACGACACGGAGCCTGCCTGCCGCGCCCTGCACGTGGTGCGCCGACTCAGGCCTGCCCTCACACTCGAGATACTGCGGGCCATGCACTCGGCTTTCTACGCCGATGGCCTCAACCTGGCTGACCCACAGGTATTGGCGCATGTGGTCCGCCCCTTCGGCATCCGCGAAAACCTGTTCTATACCTTGTTTGAAGCCGAAGAGATAATTGATGCCACCGAAAAGGAGTTTGAGTTTGTGGAGATGCTCGGTGTCACGAATCTGCCCAGTGTTTATATGGAGGGCGGCATGGGTCCCGAATTGCTGACTAGTGGCTTCTGCCAGCTCGATGAATTGGAAGAAAGGTTGCTGAAGCATTTAGAGATGGTATAAGCTTGCGGCCAGGTATAAGTATTTGGTAGCAACGAATTTAGTCTACTGCCTACCTTACTGGGCGGACCAAGTAGCACAGCCGTTTGAATAACGACCACGAGAGATTTTTTGCGCTAATATTAAAAGATATGTATATTTAGCTGTCAATTAACGGCTCTGGCCAAAAGGCCAATACATACCCTGTATGAGAAGCAAGATATCTACTAACCAGGTCGATGAGTACATCGACAAATTATCGACTGAGAAACAGCTGTTAGCACAGGCAGTACGCCAGATCATTAACCAGACGGCTTCGCACCTGGAGGAATGTGTGCGCTGGGAAAATCCCTGCTATTTCTTTTACGGACCAGTATGCTACTTTGCCTCTTCCCGCAGTGGGCTGCATTTCGGCTTTTTCCGCGGAAAAGAACTGTCGGATCCGCACAAACGCCTGGTAAGCCGCAACGGACAACTGCCTCACATTAAATTGCGCACGCTTGAGGATATAGACAGTGAGTACTTCAGCGACTTGGTGCGCCAGGCAGTGCTCCTTAATCAGAACTAGGCAAATCCGGCGTGCAGTGCTCCTGACTGCACTCCTGGCCGGGCATTTCCAGCTCCACCGTTACATGGTCTATTTGGGCGTCCTGCATGGCGCCGCGTATGCGTTGCTTCACCTCATGGGCCTCTTCCAGGTTCAAATTATTTCCCACAACGGCGTGCAGGGTCAGTACATGGCTGAGCCCGTCCAGCGTCCACAGGTGCAGGTCGTGCACGGAGCGCACCTCAGGCAGTAGCTCCAGCCGGCGGCGCACTTCCTGCAAACTGATGTTGGCTGGCGTGCCTTGCAGCAGAATCTGGAGGCCTTTACGGAGATTGCGCACCACATTGTAGAGAATAAACCCCGTGATCAGCACCGAAAGCAAGGGGTCAATGATCGGCCAGTCGAAGAAGTAGAGCAGAATGCCGCCGACCAATACAGCCGCCCAGCCCAGCACATCTTCCAGCAGGTGCAGCATGGCCACCCGCTCGTTCAGCGACTCCCCTTTGTTGAGGCGAAAGGCCGCGGCGCCGTTTACCAGCACCCCCAGTATGGCAAAGCCGATCATGCCGGGCGCGTGCACCGGTTCCGGGTTGAACAGGCGCGGAACAGATACCCAAAGCACAATGCCAGAGCCAAGCAGTAGCACCACCGAGTTGATGACGGCGCCAAGGAGCGAGAAGCGCTTATACCCATACGAGAACTGCTGATCGCTCCCCTTGCGCGAGAGTCGCTCAAAATACCAGGCCAGGCCCAGCGAAAGTGAGTCGCCCAGGTCGTGCAGCGCATCCGACAGGATGGCCATGCTGTTGATCCAGAGTCCGCCAAACACCTCGATCACGGTAAAGCTCAGGTTCAGGAAAAAAGCTACCTTGATGTTATCGCCTCCATGGTGATGGTGATGGCCGTGGCCCTCGTGCTGGTGATGATCGTGTGCCATAAACTGATTAACTTCATCTAAAATATGCAGATATTGGCGCAACTGCAAGCTGCCGGACGGCTCAGTGCTGCAGAAATCGTATCTTGTCCGGGCAAACACACACAAATAGTGACAGGATTATGAGAATACTGCTGGTAGAAGATGAACCCAAAGTAGCTTCCTTTATCAAAAAGGGGCTGGAAGAACAGTCGTATGAAGTGGACCAGGCCTACGACGGAAACTTTGGGCTGAAGATGGCGCTGCAAAACGAATACGACCTGATCATTCTGGACATAATACTGCCCCACATGAACGGGTTGGAGGTTTGCCAGGCTGTTCGTAAGAAAAAGCCACAGGTCCCGATTCTGATGCTGACTGCCCTGGGCTCCACCGATGACAAGATAACCGGCCTGGATGCCGGCGCTGATGACTACCTGACCAAACCTTTCGAGTTTAAAGAGTTGCTGGCCCGCCTCCGCGCCCTGGCCCGCCGATCCGGTGAGGGTGGGGGAAGCGAGAAACTCTCGATCGGTGACCTCGAAATGGACCTGGGGAGCAAGACCGTGACCCGTGGCGGTAAGCCCATCAACCTAACTGCCCGTGAATTTGCGCTGCTGCATTATTTGTTGCGCAACAGAGGGCGTGTGGTGTCCCGCGTGGATATAACAGAGAACGTGTGGGAAACCTCTTTTGACACAGGCAGCAACGTGATCGATGTATACATCAATTTCCTGCGCAAAAAGATAGACAAAGGCTTTCCCGGTAAACTGATCCATACCCTGGTGGGCATGGGCTATGTGCTGAAGGAGGACGAGGCATGACGATCCGCAATAAACTAACCCTGCAGTTTGCAGGTATATTCGCCCTTATCCTTTTCCTGTTTTCGCTGGTGATCTACTACTTCACCTCCCTTTACCGGCAGGACGATTTTTTTAAGCGCATTGAAGGCCGCGCCTATAACACGGCCGCGCATGTGCTGGAGGCGGATGAAGTGAGCGAGCGGGCCCGCCGCAGCAACCAGATCCGTTATTACCAGGTGCTTCCTTTCGAAAAAGTAAGCATATACCGGCTGGACGGGACCTTGTTTTTCTCAGATGGAGACGGGCAGCTGGAAGTGGCACCCACCGTGCTGGAACGTGTGAAGCAGGAGGGCATGGTACATTACGAGCAGGAAGAGCGCCAGGTAGTAGGAATGCTCTATGAAGATAATGAAGGCGAATTCGCCGTGTTCTCCTCTTCAGTGGATGCCTACAGCCTACGCAAGCTTCAGCACCTGAAAGTTATCCTGATCGTCGGATTTCTGGGCTCCATGGTGGTGGTGGTGCTGGCCGGCTGGGCGTTTGCGCGGGAGGCACTGCGGCCCATCACCAAGGTGGTGGGGGAGGTAGAGAAGATAAGCGCCTCGGACCTGCACCTGCGCCTGAGCGACGCAGAAGGCAAGGACGAACTCTCGCACCTGGCGCAGACCTTCAACAAAATGCTGGATCGACTGGAGATGGCCTTTGAGATGCAAAGCACCTTTGTGTCGAATGCCTCGCATGAGTTGCGTACCCCGCTCACAGCCATGATCGGTGAGCTGGAAGTGGCGCTGATGAAACCCCGTGAGAAAGAAGAATACCAGCGGGTGCTGGCCTCCATACTGGAAGATGCCCGTTTGCTGGCAGAGCTTTCCAACGGCTTGTTGCAGATAGCGCAGGCCAGCGTGGACACCTCCAAAATCAAGCTCTCACTCCTTCGCTTTGATGAATTGTTGTGGATGGCCCATGAGCAGGCAATGAAACGCCACCCGGGCGCGCTGTTCGACATTGATTTCGACAACCTGCCCGACGACGAGGACCGCCTGATTGTGAAAGGAAACGATGCGCTGCTGCTGATCGCCATTGTGAATGTGCTGGAAAATGCGGCCAAGTTCTCGCCTAAAGGGGAGTATAGCACCGTGCGGCTTTCGGCTGACAGGCGGGAGGTGGTATTGCAGGTAACGGACAAGGGCGTGGGCATAGCGCCGCATGACCTGCGGCACGTGTTTGTGCCATTTTTCAGGGCAAACAATGTGCGTAACATTACCGGGCACGGCATCGGTTTACCCCTTACGGAAAGCATCATAAAACTACACAAAGGCTCTATTTCCATCGATTCGCGTGTGGATGAAGGAACCGTTGTGACATTGCGTTTGCCCCAGGCAATCGGATTAATTTCAGCAAAAAACACATTTTAATTTGTTTTTAATGTGGTTTTAATGCTGCCTTAATACCCTCCCCGTACTTTTGTACACATAAGGTGAGTATTCTGACTTGTGTTCCTGCTGCTGACCTTTTGGTCGGTGCAGGGATATGAGTTGGGACCCCTTCTCTTAGCATTCCCTATTATATGAAAAATACTACTCTAAAGCCAAACTACCTGGCAAGCCTTGGAAAGGACATTCCGGCAGGCCTGGTTGTTTTTCTGGTTGCTCTTCCTCTCTGTTTAGGTATATCATTAGCTTCTGGCGCCCCTCTCTTTGCCGGTATCGTTACCGGTGTGGTCGGTGGGCTGGTTGTTTCCTGGCTGAGCGGGTCGCAACTGAGTGTGAGCGGTCCGGCAGCTGGCCTTACCGTGATCGTGCTGAATGGCATTGAGACCTTGCAGTCGTATGAGGCCTTTTTGCTGGCGGTTGTGCTGGCAGGTGTTCTGCAGGTAGCGCTGGGCTTTCTCAAAGCCGGCGTCATTGGTCTCTATTTTCCTTCTTCTGTTATCAAGGGGATGCTGGCGGCCATTGGTCTGATCCTGATCCTGAAGCAGATACCCCATTTCATGGGAGCTGACGATGATTTCTTCGGAGAGATGAACTTCTTTCAACCGGATGGCCGCAACACGTTTTCTGAAATCATCCATGCGTTCAGTGCCATACAGGTGGGGGCCCTGATCATTGGTCTTATCTCCATAGCGGTGCTGATTTTGTGGGAGCAGCCGTTTATGAAACGCATTAAGCTGTTTAAGCTGGTGCCTGGCGCTTTGATCGTGGTGGTTGGCTCTGTAGGTATAAACTATATGTTCATTCATTATTTTCCTGAACTGGCTATTGCAGGTACGCACCTGGTTAACCTTCCGGAGATTTCCAGTATCGGAGCGCTGCAGAACGAACTTCGTTTCCCGGCTTTTGAGCAACTCACCAATCCGTCGCTCTATGTGGTGGCCTTTACCATTGCCATCATAGCCAGTCTGGAGTCTTTGCTGAGTGTGGAAGCGGTGGACAAACTCGACCCGCATAAGCGCCGCACACCGAACAATCGCGAGCTGAAGGCGCAGGGCGTCGGTAACATCATAGCCGGTATGCTGGGCGGTATCCCGATGACGGCTGTGATCGTGCGCAGCTCAGCCAACATAGCGGCGGGCGGCAAAACGAAGATGTCGGCCTTTATACACGGTGTGTTCCTGCTGCTGGCAGTGCTTTTCCTGGCTGGCTTCCTCAACCAGGTACCCCTTTCTGCACTGGCCGCCGTGCTGCTGATGGTAGGCTATAAGCTGACGAAACCAACTCTTTTCAAAGGGCAGCTTAAACTGGGGCACGAGCAGTTTATTCCTTTCGTGGTAACCATTGTGGCTATCCTGTTCACCGACCTGCTGGTTGGCATCCTGATCGGTCTGGCTGTTGGTATTTTCTTTATCTTGAAAGCCAATTACAAATCGCCGTACTTCTTCCACAAAGAGGAGCATCGGGATAAGGAAACAATTCGCATCAAGCTGAGCGAGCACGTGTCGTTCCTGAACAAAGCCAGCATTGTGCTCACACTCGAGAAACTGCCGGATAACAGCCACGTGATCATTGACGGTGCCAATTCAGAATACATAGACTACGATGTGCTGGAGGCGATTCAGGAATTCAAGAAAACAGCACATGAGCGTGGTATATTTGTGGAAGTATTGAACATAGAAGAAGTACAGGTGCTGGACATGCACTAGAAATAGATCAATTATGCAAAAGATATTTGAGAATAACAGAAAGTGGGTAGCCCAGAAGCTCAACGAGGACAAGGACTACTTTAACAAGTTGGCGATGGGCCAGAAGCCTCGTTACCTGTACATAGGATGCTCCGACAGCCGCATTCCTATAAACGAAGTAACGGGTACAGGACCAGGTGAGATTTTTGTGCACCGCAACATCGCCAACATGGTCGTGCATACCGATATGAACCTGCTTTCGGTGCTGCAGTATGCCGTGGAGGTATTAAAAGTAAAAGACATCATCGTGTGTGGCCACTATGGTTGCGGCGGTGTGGCAGCGGCGGCCAGCAACAAGCAGTTCGGCATGATCGACAACTGGCTGCGCAACATTAAGGATGTGATCCGACTGCACGAGCAGGAACTGATGAGCATTGAGGATGAAGGGCAGCGCCAGCGACGTTTGGTGGAGCTGAACATTACTGAGCAGGTGCTAAACCTGTCGAAGACATCCATCATACAGAACGCCATGCAAACAGACGATCCGCCTAAGCTTTATGGCCTGGTGTACGATCTGAAGGAAGGCCTTTTGAGAGACCTCAATGTGATGGAGCAGGAGAATAGCATAAAGCGCTACGAGCACATTTACAGCCTGATGGAGGAAAAATCCGGAACTTAACGAAGAACTGCTACTACCTATACCTACCGATTCATGTATATCGGACAAAACCCTCGCATCTGTGAGGGTTTTGTGTTTTTAAGCCATGCTGCAGCTGTTTAATTCCAGCAAATCGGCAACTGCCTTTTTCGGCTGGGTTTGACCTTGAAAATATATTTACCGGTAAGTCAGCTATCGGTGAGACAATGCCTGAAGGCAGAGATTATCTGCTAGGTATAGGCATAATGAACGCGAACAGGTATAGCTGTGCCAATGCCAGTTATAAAAACAATTTGCTATACCTTAGGCAGCTAAGGGCAAATAAAAAAGCCCTCCGGGTTGGGAGGGCTTCACAATTGGGAAACGTATTGTCTAGCGTCCGCCGAGCAGGTAGCTTAGCATGAGGCTGAAGCCGGAGTTTCGGCGCTCGCGGTTCACAAAAGCCCCTTCATCGTCGATCTTTTTCAGACCACCGGTATAGCGCACCTCAAGACCCAGGCCGTTGGTAGCACGGTAGCCCACAGAACCCACATAGGCGAAGTCTATGGTATACGGGTTGTCGGAGATGTTATGCTTGGTTGTCACGATCTTGTCGCCGCTGCTGGAGTGCGCTTCGTGTACATGGCTGGCGTTGTAGATAAAAGACACCTGCGGGCCCAGGTCAAAAAAGACACCACTGGCCGAAACGTGGAAGAGCACTGGGATATCGATGTAGTTGAGCTTGAACACCTCGGCTGTTTGCAGGTTGCTGCCTGAGTAGATTTCGCGACGGGCCCCTTTGGAAGTGTATAGCGCTTCTAGTTGCATGGCCATCATGTTGTTAAAATGCTTCTGCAGGAATATACCACCGGTGTACCCCACGCGATACTTATAATTGTCGGTATCGGCGCCGCTGAAGGTGGTATAGGTAGCGCCCCCTTTAAAACCTAACTGTTGGGCAAAACCAGTGCCTGTGACAAGCACCAGGCAGCACATGGCTAATAAGAATCGTTTCATAGAAAATACCTGTTTTTGAGGTTGGTTTAATGAGGGTGAAATTACTTAGAAGGAAAAAACAGGTCAAGGGAGGATATATATAAATTGTACTATTTTTCTTATGCAAAAAGCCCGGCCAAAGTTGGCCGGGCTTTTTCAGTTTTAATGAATATATAGGTCAGGTAATTGACTAATAAGTCGTTACCTGCTCTTTACCATTCGTAGTCTCTGCGGGAAGATGAACCATAAGAGTACGGAGGACCACTGTAGGTATTGCCGTAGCTGGTATGTGTTCTGTAGCGGCTGTTATAGTCGCTGTCGTGGTCTCTGTCGCGCATTTCGTCCATTCTTCTTCTGCGTTCTGCTTCTTCGTCGCCGAACCATGATTTTATTTCATCGCCTGCGCGGTCAAAGAAGCCCCTTTCATGATCTCTGTCACGATCCCAGTCGCTGGAGCTTCTGCTGCTGCCATAGTTAGATGAACCGTAGCTGCTTCCGCTACCATAGCCCGAACCGTAGTTAGAAGAGCCGGAGCCGTAGTTAGAAGAGCTGGAGCCATAGCTGCCTGAACCGTAGCCAGTTGAACCAGAGCCGTAGCTTCCGGTTGAACCGTAGCCTGAACCATAGTTTGATGAGCCTGAACCATAGTTAGAGCCACCATAGTTGGAGCCGCTATAGTTAGATGAACCACTGTAGCCGCGGTTTGAACGATAGCTGTCGCTGCCACGGTCACGCATGTCATCCATTCTTCTTCTGCGCTCTGCGTCATCGTCGCCGAACCATGATTTCACCTCGTCTGAGCCACGATCCCAGGCGTCGCGATCGGCATAGCGATTAGAAGAATCCCAGTCGCTGCTGCCGTAGCGGCGGTTAGAGCCAGAGCCGTAGTTTGAGCCAGAGCCATATGTAGAACCGGAGCCGTAGTTTGAGCTGCCGGCTGAGCGGCCATAAGTTGATGTGCCACCGTAGCCCGAGGTAGAATAGCTGTCGCGTCCGCTACCGAAGTCACCTGAACGGGAAGAGCCCGAAGATGAGCTTCCGTAAGAACCTCTTAAACGGCTGCTTGGGTCATAATCTCCTGAATAATAGTTTCTTGCTGAGCCTCTGCTCTCAGTCCTGAAGTTGTCATTGTATGGGTTTGAACCCGAATTTTCATAGCTTCTCATAGCTTTCGTTAAATTTTAGGTTTAAAAAAAAGAACAATTCAAATGCTTCCCCTAAAAAGGTGCGCAGGTATTTTTTACGGTTATAGTGCTTTTAAGTTATTGAAGGTGTCGGGAGGGAGAGTGAAACACAGAAGTGGTAATTTAGAACCTTTGCCTGCATGAAATCAGTGCAATTGTAAATTGTGTAAGAATATTGATAAACTGAGTTAGGTTATATAGATAAAATTGAATTATAGGATGCGGGCTGTTTTTAGAGTGAATTCGATATATGTTGTTTGTGTTTGAAATAAAGTTAATTATGTGAGGTTTATTGTTTTAAAAAGCAGCTTAATCTGTTTTTGTTATTAGATAAAATTTGTACTTTTTGTCTTTTGTAAATTATACTGATTTAGTAACTTGCGGGCCTTTAGACTTTTACGTTAGTTACTATTTTATGAAATTTACAAAATTGCTGGCCTCAGTGGTTGCTGTCGTTTCTTTAACGGCATGTGAAGATGTGTTTGAGGATGGGAGCCTGCAACCGGATGGTTCCAAGCCTGCGCTGACGATCCGGAATCCGACCAACAACCAAAAGCTGTTGAAGTCTTCTGGCCTTCGGGTAAAACTGACAGCTTCTGACAAGGACAAAGTGAAGGAGTTGCAGGTGCGAGTGCGGGCTGTCGGAGGCGATGCAGATCACATCAACTTCACTACGATGCCCGATAAGAAGATCCTGGAATTTGATACGCTCCTCAGCGCCACCGAACTGCCACAGGGCGACTATACCTTAAGGATCGACGCCACAGACTACCGCACGAACGTGGCAACCGATGAAGTGCTTTTCTCGGTGAAGTAAGTTGTATACCTGTAGGCTATACCTGTTACCGGGTAGTTGCCTAGTTTAGCAGGTATACAACTTGCCAGTTATCGTTAATGGTGAGGGCTGCATCGAAGGAATTACCAGTCTTGGCTGAGGTAAAGCCTTTGATTTTGCCGGTTTTGCCTTTGGTGAGCAAGGTAGCAATCTGCTTATCGTTAAGTTGTTTGCCACCCATCTCAAAAGGCACTACAAATTGACAGCCTTCCCGGAAGCGGCTGCAGCCATAGGCGGTCTTGCCTTTGAGCATACTGCCCTGCTGGCATCTCGGGCATGTCGCGAATGGATCAACCTCCGGGGCTTTTTCCGCTTTCTCGAACACAAGTTGCTTGTTGCTGTCGAGTTTCAGGCTGGCGTCAAAGCTGTTGCCTTGTTCGTCTTTAAATCCTTTGATCACAGGCGACTTGCCTTTGCTGAGCAGGGCTGTGATTTGTTTGTCGGTGATGGCCTTGCCTTGCAGCTCGATCGGAATTAGAAAACGGCAGCCCTCTTTGAAGCGGATGCAGCCGTAGGCTTTTGATCCTTTCAGAATGTGCCCTTCGCCGCAGGCAGGGCAGGCGCCCAGGCCTGCACCAGGTATAGCCTCGGCTTTCGGCTTTTTAGAGGCGCCCTTTTCTTTTCCGGCTTTGGCAGCTCCTCCTTTTGCGGGGGCAGGCTCCGGCTGCGCCTCCATGGTCACAGTGGCTTTGTCATACTTTACCTCCTGCACCAGACTCACCACAAACTCCTGCAGCTCCTGCAGAAAAGCCTCGGCCTTAAAGCTGCCGCCCTCGATCTGGCGCAGCTTGCGCTCCCACTGTCCGGTCATCTCCGCCGACTTGAGCGTCTGGTTGCGGATCACACCGATCAGGTCGATGCCCATTTGCGTCGGCACGATTTTCTTTTTGTCTTTGCGGATGTACTGGCGCTTGAACAGCGTTTCGATGATGGCCGCGCGGGTAGAAGGTCGGCCAATGCCGTTTTCCTTCAGCGCCTCTTTCAGCTCCTCGTCGTCAATCTGGCGTCCGGCAGTTTCCATGGCACGCAGCAGGGTGGCCTCAGTGTATTCCTTTGGTGGGTTCGTCCATTTTTTGTCTAGCAGTGGCGCATGCGGACCGTGCTCGCCTTTCTCGAAATTGGGCAGGATTCCGGCGGTTTCCTCTTCCTCTTTGTTACCGTCCTTGGCCGTGCTGCTGTCTGATTTCACGTCTTCCGCACCATACAGCACACGCCAGCCCGGTTCCAGGATTTGCTTGCCTCGTACCCGGAAGGTATAGCCTGCTGATTCTGCCATCACGGTCGTGTTGCTCACAATACAATCCGGATAAAAAGCGGCCAGAAAGCGACGCGTAATGATATCGTATACCTCTGCCTCGCGCCCATACAGACTGGCTTGTGCGCCGGTAGGTATAATGGCGTGGTGATCAGTTACTTTGTTGTTGTTGAATACTTTTTTGCTCTTCCGGATCTTGCTTTGCAGCAAAGGGGCCACTTCCTGCTGATAGCCGCTCAGACCCTGCAAAATGCCCGGAATCTTCGGGTAGATATCGTCTGGCAGAAACACCGTGTCCACACGCGGGTAAGACACCACCTTCTTCTCATAGAGACTCTGGATGGTCTTGAGCGTTTCGTCGGCCGACATGCTCAGCTTGTTGTTGCACTCGATCTGCAGCGAGGTCAGGTCAAACAGCTTGGGTGGACTTTCAGTGCCTTTCTTTGTCTCGATGTCGGTGATGGTGAGTTCATCCTTTTGAATGGCCTCCAGTATCTGCTGACCCTCTTCCTCTTTGTGGAAGCGGCCGTTGGTGCTTGAAAAAGTCGTGTCGCGGTATACGGTTTTGAGTTCCCAGTAAGCCTGCGGCACAAAGTTGGCGATCTCGTGGTGGCGGTTCACGATCATGGCCAGGGTAGGGGTCTGCACCCGCCCAATGGAGAGCGTCTGCCGGCCCTGCGCATACTTGAGCGTGAAGAGCCGTGTGGCGTTCAGGCCCAGCAGCCAGTCGCCGATGGCGCGGCTTTTACCGGCCTGGTAAAGTGAATCGAATTCGGAGCCTTCGCGCAGTCGGGCAAAACCCTGCCGGATGGCGTCTTCGGTGAGCGAGGAGATCCAGAGGCGCTTGAAAGGCTTGCGGTAGTTGGCCTCGGTGAGCACCCAGCGCTGAATCACTTCCCCTTCCTGGCCGGCGTCACCGCAGTTGATCACCTCTTCAGCATTGTCGAGCAGCTTTTTGATGATGTTGAACTGCTGCACCACACCCTTGTCCTGCATCAGCTTGATGCCATACCTCTCGGGCAGCATGGGCAGGTCGTAAAGGCTCCAGCGTTTCCACTCGGGGCGGTAATCGTCGGGCTCACGCAAGGTGCAGAAGTGGCCGAAAGTCCAGGTGACCTGATAGCCGTTACCCTCGTAATAGCCATCCTTTCTGGTTTTGGCACCAATTACGTTGGCTATCTCACGGGCGACACTCGGTTTCTCAGCAATGCAAACTTTCAAGGTATAGGGTAATTTTAGGGTGACTCTAACATTCAAATTTACGCTTTTAAGGTATAAATCCCTAAACTTGCTTTGCCCTAAGTAAGGTCTGAACGTTAAATAAAATGATTATGCAGCCATTCGGAAAATACATTGTGATCATAGGTATAGCCATAGTCGTCATCGGTCTGATCGTCTGGCTGGCAGGCGACAAGCTCGGCTGGTTCGGCAACCTGCCCGGCGACATCCGGGTGGAGCGCGAGAATTTCAAATTCTACATGCCCATCACCAGCATGATCCTGGTGAGCATCCTTCTTTCATTGTTGCTCTGGGTCTTTCGCAGGTTCTTTTAAATCTTTGACAAAGGAGTTTTTTTGACAAAAGACAAAGGACTATTGGACAAAGGGATTTTTGATGATGTAGCTTTTGGCAGAATACTATTTGAACCAGACTTCATAAATTGCCCTGTCTTTACATACCGCTATCCCTGATGGGCTCCGGCAAGATTCTGTTACAACGTCTTATTCAAGTCAAGCCAATAGCTCTTTGTTTACGATCTGATTGACGTTCATTAAAAAGTCTTTTGTCTTTTGTCAAACAGTCTTTTGCCAAAAAGTCCTTTTTCAGGCAGTTCTTTGTCAAAAATTCCTTTGTCAAAAACCCTTTTATACCTTTGCGGCATCTGCTATACCTGACAACCCTTATGTTCTTTATCCTCTCCAAGCTGCTGCAGTATTTCCTGATGCCCATTATCTGGATCGCAGTGCTGCTTCTGCTGGCCATATTCCTGCGATCGGCCAAATGGCGTCGCTATACCTTGATTTCAGCTACGGTGTTACTGCTGGTATTCTCAAATCCTTTCCTGGCGAACGTGACCATGCGCGCCTGGGAACTGAAAGCTGTGCCGCTGGAACAGGTGGAAAATTACGATATCGCCATCATCCTGACAGGTGTAACCCAAGCCATCGGCTTTGCGGAAGACCGGGTGCATACCAATAAAGGGGCCGACCGCTTCCTGCACCCGCTCAAGCTTTACCGCATGGGCAAGGTAGACAAATTTCTGATCACGGGAGGTATAGGCACCGTCGCCCTGGACCGCCGGCCGGAGGCAGAAATGCTACAGGAAATTCTGCTGCTGGCAGGTGTGCCGCAGGAAGACATCTTGATCGAGACCCGCAGCGATAACACCTACCAGAATGCCATCTTCGCTGGCGATGTGCTGCAGAAGCATCCCGAATTAAAGCGCCGTCTGCTCGTGACATCCGCCTTCCACATGCGTCGCGCCAAAGCCTGTTTTGACAAAGCAGGTATAGCCACCGATATTTTCCCAACCGATTTCTATACCTCCGAGCTCCGCTATACCCCCGACGAGTTGCTTATCCCCAACCCCGACGCTTTCCGCCTCTGGCACCGCATCATTCACGAGATTGCTGGTTTTGTTATTTACAAGGTGGTAGGGTATGCGTAATTCTATTGAGTGAATGAGTGATTGAGTGAGTTAGTGAATGGTTAAATTGTTGATGGTTAAATTGTTCTGTGTACGATTAAGTAATTTTGATTAACGCTTGTGCACTAAGTAGCAGGGATTTCGAATTGTCATCCCGAAAGAATTGAGGGATCTGGATTATTTCAAACGATAGGCACTATTCCAGATTTCTCCCTAATAGAGGGCCCCTACCCCCAGGTCAAAATGACAAAAAAATCTATAGTTTGGCTATGAATCATGTATAGGACAATACTTCGACAATTTAACCGTCAACAATTTAACCATTCACTAACTCACTCCATCAACCAATCCAAATACTCTTCTGGTTTGTGAACTCCCGGATGCCGATGTAGGAGAGTTCGCGGCCGTAGCCTGACTTTTTAATGCCGCCGAAAGGCATTTCGGGACTGGACGCGACCATGGCGTTGACGAACATGGCGCCTGTCTCGACCTTTCGTGCCACCCGCAGGCCGCGCTCATGGTCGCTGGTGAAGACCGTACCGGCCAGGCCGTAGCGGTGGTCGTTGGCTATCCGGATCGCCTCGTCCTCATCTCGAACAACAAACACAATAGCGACGGGACCAAACAGTTCATCTTCGTAAGCGGGGGAGCCGGGTTTAGGATCTTTTATGATCATGGGTTTGAAATAAGCAGAGTCCTTTTCTTTATGACCACCTTCCAGCACCATTTTAGCGCCTTTCCTGATCGATTCCTGCACCTGCTCCTCCAACTCTTCGGCCAGGTCTTTGCGGGCCAGCGGACCATAGTCGCAGTCGTCGGTAAGGGGGTCTCCTGTTTTTAAGGCCTGCATCTTCTCCTTCATCTTCTCCAGAAAGGCATCGGCTATACCTTCCACCACGATAAAGCGCTTGGCAGCAATGCAACTCTGGCCTGTGTTCACCATGCGCGATTTCACGGCGGTAGTGGCAGCGGCTTCGAGGTCGGCATCTTCCAGAATGATAAACGGATCGCTGCCGCCCAGCTCCAGCACCGTTTTCTTGATCTCGCTACCCGCTTTTTCGGCCACTTTGGAGCCAGCCCCTTCGCTGCCGGTCAGGGTAACGGCCTTCACAATCGGGTTTTCAATGATCGCGTCAACGGCCTTTGACTCTACCAGCAAGGTATGGAAGATATCCTCCGGAAAGCCGGCCTTACGAATGATCTCCTCGATGGCCAGGGCACATTGCGGAACGTTGGAAGCATGTTTAAGCACGCCTACGTTACCGGCCATCAGGGCAGGGGCCAGGAAACGGAAAACCTGCCAGAAAGGGAAGTTCCAGGGCATCACGGCCAGCACGACACCCAGGGGCTGGTAAGCAATCAAGCTTCGGCTGGCGCCGGACTCCACTTCCTCGTCTTTCAAAAATTCGGCGGCGTTCTCGGCATAGTAGCGGCACACTTTGGCGCACTTTTGCACTTCGGCTACGGCGTCTTTCAATGGCTTGCCCATCTCCAGCGTGATGATGCGACCGTATTGGTCTGCTTCCTGCTCCAGTATCTCCGCGCAACGGTTCATCAGTTGGGCTCTTTCCTCAAAGCTGGTGTTCTTCCATTGCTGAAAGGCTGTATCGGCTGCCTGCAGTTTCTGGTTTACCTGTTGGGAAGTGTGGGCCTCAAAAGTTTTGAGTACTTCGTTTGTGGCGGGGTTTAGCGTTTGTATGGCCATTCGTTTCAGATCTTTAGTGCGATGTGCTGTAAATATACGGAAGCTAGGCTATTTGTGCTGTAGCGTCCAATTGGCTGGTAAAAAGATGATTAAATAAAGTGTTGTTAAAGTTCAATTTGCGGTATTTTGCGGATATTGTTACTTCTTTCATGAATATTCCCTTTTTTATATATGGTTTCTTGCTAAATTGCCCTCCGTTAGAGCTTCCAAAAGATTGCATGCTTTAGAGGCGGGCTCTCTATTTTTAAATTTCCCCTTTTGAATACACCATACCACGATACCGTCATTTTACTGTTTGCCCAGACTTCTGAGCAGCAGGTCCGCTACAGAACGTTCACGCAGGAGCATGGCCCTGAGCTGAACCAGCAAGCGGCCGACCTGCTGTTGCAGCATACCTTGTTTGTGGCCAAGGGTTCTGGCATACCGCTGGTGGTGATCTACCCGGAGCGTCAGGAGGGAAGCAACTTTGGAGAGCGCCTAGCCAATGCCTTCCAGGAGGTATACTCCATGGGCTACCAGCGGGTGATCTGCATCGGGGCCGACTGCGTGGACCTGACTTCGGCAGACCTGCTACTGGCCCAGGAGGCGCTGAGCAAGGGCCGCATGGTGGTGGGACCGGGAACGAACGGAGGAGCCTACCTGGTGGGCCTGCACATCGATTGTTTCGACCCCGAAGCGCTAGCCATGCTCAACTGGCAAACCGACGAACTACTCAACGAACTGGTGCTCTATGGGTACCGCATGCAGGCCAGCATGGGAAACCTGACCGTGCTCGACGAAAAAACAGAGGCAGGCAGCGGAATCGAGCTTTCCCGCCAACTCGATATCCTCCCCGTATACCATCATTTGCACAGGCAACTCAGCGCTATTCTGAGCTAACCAAACCGGAGTCCATAGATTCTTGTTACCTTTAAGGGTAAATAAGACTTTATTTTTCTATGGAAAATACCTATTACAATCCAGCAGACCTTAAAAAGTTTGGTAACATCACAGAGTTGCAGCCTGAAATGGGCCGTAAATTCTTTGATTACTATGGCGAGGTGTTTAAAGAGGGTGCCCTGACCGAGCGCGAAAAAGCCCTGATCGCCCTGGCTGTTTCTCACGCCGTGCAGTGCCCTTACTGCATCGATTCCTATACCTCTGACTGCCTGGAGAAAGGCGCTGACGAAAACCAGATGATGGAAGCCGTGCACGTGGCCGCAGCCATTAAAGGTGGTGCCGCGCTGGTACACGGCGTGCAGATGATGAACAAGATCAAAGACCTGACCATGTAAGCTATGCCTATACCTGTTAAATCGCTGAAGGCGCAGCAGCACCAGTTTGCCAACCCTGCCTACCAACTGGAGGTGCTGCAGCATGCGGGGACAGAGGAAGGCGATTTTCCACACTTCGGGGCCAAATTGCAGGAGCACCAGCTATACCCGCTGCAACCCACCGGCACCACCATTTTGCAGGTGAACGTGGGCAAGATGTGCAACCAGACCTGCCGCCACTGCCACGTAGATGCCGGCCCTGACCGCAAAGAGATCATGACCCGTGCTACTATGCAGCTCTGCCTCGATGCGCTGGCCAAATCTCCGCAGCTCACCACTGTTGACCTGACGGGCGGTGCGCCGGAGATGAACCCGGACTTCCGTTGGTTTGTGGAGCAGCTCTCTGGTATGGGGCGGCAGGTAATCGTGCGCTGCAACCTTACCATCATTTTGGCTAACCCGAAATATCACGACCTGCCGGAGTTTTTCAAGAAGCACCAGGTGCAGGTAGTGTCGTCGTTGCCTTATTTCTCAGCTTCCCGCACCGATGCCCAGCGCGGTGATGGTGTGTTTGAGAAATCTATCAAGGCGCTTCAGATGCTCAATGTGGTAGGCTACGGACAGGAGGGAGGCGGCCTGGAACTGAACCTGGTATACAATCCTTCGGGCGCATTTTTGCCGGCCAGCCAGAGATCGCTGGAGGCGGAGTTTAAGCGGCGGCTGCTCGGTGCATATGGTGTAGTGTTCAACAGCCTGTTCTGCATCACGAATTTGCCCATCAGTCGTTACCTGGACTACCTGATCGAAAGCGGAAACTACAGCAGCTACATGGAGAAACTGGTGACGGCATTCAATCCCGAGGCGGCGGCCAATGTGATGTGCCGTAACACCATTTCGGTAGGCTGGGACGGTGCGCTCTACGACTGCGACTTCAACCAAATGCTCGAGCTAAAAGTACAGCCCGGCACACCACAGCACATCCGCGACTTCGATCTGGGACAACTTGACCAAAGAGAGATCGTGCTGAACCAGCATTGTTATGGATGCACCGCAGGCGCCGGCTCCAGCTGTGGCGGCTCCACCACCTGACGTGCTTATGCGCTATACCCTGCACATTCGGCTATACCTGACATTGCTGCTCAGCCTGCTGCTGCCGTCCTGCCAGCAGCCCTCGGATGCGGCCTATCACCTGATGCTACGGCAAGTCTACAGCCATAGCGTGGATACCGTTTCGGTAGGGCGAGTGCAGCAGCAGTTAAAGCAAGGTATAGCCCCGTTGCTACTCGACACCCGCAGTAAAAGCGAGTACAGGGTGAGCCATCTTCCTGGTGCCAGGTATGTGGGCTATGCAGAGTTTGACCTTTCCGCTCTGAAAGACGTACCTCCCCATACACCCCTGGTGGTGTACTGCGCCGTCGGATACCGTAGCGAAAAGATAGGCGAGCAATTGCAGGCGGCAGGGTATACGGATGTGCGCAACCTGCACGGCGGCTTGTTTGCCTGGGTGAACGAGGGGCTACCTGTGTATAATGCGCAAGGACTTACAACAAAAGTGCATGGCTATACCCGCGCCTGGGGCATTTGGCTGTGCAAAGGAGAGAAAGTATATGACTGAGAAAAGACTCTTGATGCTCTTTGTTCGCAACCCGGAGCTGGGCAAGGTAAAAACCCGACTCGCGGCCAGCGTAGGCCCCGAAACGGCGCTCGATATCTACCTTCACCTGCTCCGCCATACCCGCGATATCACCCAGCACCTGCCTCTGAACAAAGTAGTTTACTATTCCGAGAAAGTGGAGGAAAACGATCTTTGGCCAGACCAACACTACCAGAAAAAGCGGCAGCACCCGGAAGGCAACCTGGGTGAGAAAATGAAAAGGGCTTTCGAGGCGGCTTTTGCCGAAGGCTATACCTCCGTGGTCATCATTGGCAGCGACTGTCCGCAACTTACCTCCGAGATCATCAACCAGGCCTTTGAAGCACTCCAAACGAACGAGGTAGTGATCGGTCCGGCCTTGGATGGTGGCTACTACCTGCTGGGGATGACACAGCTTTACCGCGACCTTTTCGAGGACAAGCGCTGGAGCACCGAGCATGTGTTTCCGGACACCATTGCCGACATCGAGCGCCTGCACCTGCGCCACGCCCTGTTGCCCTACCTCTCAGACGTGGACGAGCTGGAGGACCTGCAGAAAAACTGGCCAGAGCTCAGCTAGACTTACTGCTCCAGTCGCACCACTTCCGATTTATCATACCCATAAATATCCTCCCGAAACTGAATCACAGAAAACTCGTCGGCCCATGCCGTCAGGTATACAATGATCAGCGGCACCGGTTTCTTTAGCCGGATGTAGTACTCGTCTTTGTCGGTAGCTATTACCTTTTCTATCCGCTGCTCCGACATGCCACTGCGTTCCTGCAACAGGTATAGTGCAAGCTCCTCAGGGTGCTGTAGCCGGATGCAGCCATGGCTGAAGGCCCGCTTTTCCGAAGCAAACAAGTGCTTGTCGTTGGTGTCGTGCAGGTATTGGCTCACGCGGGTATGGAATAGGAACTTCAGATGGCCCAGCTCATTGTATTGTCCGGTTACCTGCACAATCCGGTAGTTAAAATTGGCGGCGGTCACTGTGCTCCAATCCACGCTCCAAGGACTTATTTTCTGCCAGCCTCCCAGCGCCGTATGCCTGAAAAGCTCCATGTCGCGCTTGGCCAGGTAGCCGGGGTTCCGTTTCAGAATAGGTAGGATCTCTTTGGACGCAATGGAGTTGGGGATGTACCAGTACGGGTTAAAAACGATGGTGTGGAGCTGCGTGTGGTTCACGATCGTTGGCAGGTTGGGCTTGCCCACGATCGTGCGCAGGTGCAGTAACACGCTGTTCCGGTCGATCAGGCGCAAGGTATAGTCTGGTATGTTCACGATAAGGTAGGGCTGTGGCAGGTCGCGGCTGAAGGCCTCCCAGCGGTACAGGCTGTTCTGCAGCTGTCGAAGCCTTTGCAGGGGCGGTACATTCAGGGCAGCCAGCGTGCGCGGGCCCACAATGCTGTCGGCCTTAAGGGCATGCCTCGCCTGAAAACGGACGAGGGCCGTTGCCAGCTGGCGGGTATAGTGGCTTGAGTTTTCAGTTGAGTCGGGGCCTGTAAGGTCGCCGGTGAGGAGCAAGTTGGCGCGCAGGTGAGCGGTATAGCGACTGGTGTCGCCGGGGCGGAGAAGCAGGTTGTTGGGAAAAGTATACCAGACGCTGTCTTTCAGTTGCTCGTACTGCGCAATGGCCATCCGGAGTTGCTGTTTCTGATTCGGCACGAGCAGCCATACCTCCGTAGAGTCGCTGGCTATACCTGGCAGGGCGTATAGAAACAATAGAAATGTAAACAGCAGGCGTGCCATGAGCAAAGGAAAAGGGGTGGTATTTTGATGTACGCAAATGACCGCAATAAAGTGCTTTCCGCTCTGTTTTAACAACTTACGACAATGATTGGTTTGCTCCCGGGAAAGGTATAACTTGGCTGCACGGCTGCAGGAGCAAACAAAGCCTCCTGCCTGACAGTATAAAGCCCAACGCAGCCCTAAAAGCACGACAACGCAAGCCCATGGCAACAACGATAGACAAAAGCACGCTGGCCTTCCTGGCCGATCTGACACAGAATAACAACCGCGAGTGGTTTCAGGAGAACAAGAAGCGCTATGATGCCGCCCGCCAGAACTACCTGGCTTTTCTGGATGAAATGCTCGAAGAAATGGCGCTGTTTGAGCCCGTGGCGATCGGGCAGAAGGGCAAGGATTTGGTGTTCCGGATTTACCGCGACGTGCGGTTTTCGAACGACAAAAGGCCTTACAAAGACCATTTCGGGGCCTACGTGGCAGAAGGGGGGCGCAAGTCTATTTTGCCGGGCTACTACCTGCACCTGGCTGCCAACAACAACTCCTTTCTGGCCGGAGGCCTGTGGATGCCGCCTGCCGATTATCTGAAAGCCGTGCGGCAGGAGATCGACTATAACCTGGGTGAGCTGGAGCGCATCATTCAGGCCCCAGACTTCAAAAACCGCTTCGGTGGCATACAGGGCGAGCAGCTCAAAACCACGCCCAAGGGCTACGACAAAGACAACCCTGCCATCGAGTACCTCCGCTTCAAAAGCTGGAACGCCACCATGCAGCTACCCGACAAAGTGGTGCTCAGTAAAGACTTTATGCACACGCTGCTGGATGGTTTCAAAGCCGTGAAGCCCTTCAATGACTTCCTGACGGCGCCGCTGCGGGATATTGGGGGGGAGTAGAAGATTGATAGCAGAGTTAGGACTGTAATCGCTTTGTTCAGTAACTACGGATATACTCTGTTTGCTCCTGCAATGCTTCAGCGTGTGATCCGTCACCGGTCAGGAACCGAGTAGTTAATGTAACACGTTCATCCAGCTTTTGCATAAAAATGGCCAGGTGAAGGTGTGGCCCGGAGGAATAACCCACATTACCGCTATACCCGATTGACTGCCCGGCTGCTACTTTTTCGCCCTCCTTCACAAGGGCGCCCATGTGCTTGATGTGCGCGTACTCTGCAAAAGTGCCATCTGAGTGGTAAATAAGGATGTAATTATTAAACTTAGCGCAGTCTCGGCTTACGCATGAGATGTTATTTTCCTGCACGACCTTTACCACAACACCATCCCGGACGGCATGAATGTCAGTACCTTCTGTCATGATAAAATCTAATGAATTCTCGCCCTGGTGCGAGAAATTTCCGTTATAACCCTGCCAAACTTTGTGGGAGGTTCCTTTTTTGTAAGGCAGGAAATAGTTAAAATCCTCCGTATACTTTTTCAGGTTATGGTCGCCATAATTAGTTGTGTAGGTATAGCGGAAGTTGGATGCTTTGCTTTTATCCACTACTTGCAGGCTAGAGACATTCTTCCGGCTGCTCCTCGCAGGTAGTACTAAAACCCGGTTATCCCCACCCACTGCTCTGTAATTGGTTAATTCAAACTTAATTTTTATAGAAACGGGGCAGTACTCGGTGTTGTCAGCATAGAGTTTGTAGCCATCAGAGGTCTGCTCATAATATATTTTTACTTTTGGTTGAGCAATAGAAATTGAGGCCAGAAGTGACAGAAATATTATAAGTATATATTTCATGAGTTACCGTAGAGGTTAAAGCATATTGCATTTTAAATATAGTAAAAAATCAGGTAACAGATATGACCGGTTTACTCTCAAATTTTATCCAGCCACACCTTGACCTGGAATGTTGATGTGCTTCTCCTATTGGCGGTATAGATGTAGCTCAGCCGCCAGCCAGAGTGAGACCAGGCTATGCTTCAGGGTGATCATCCTCAGGTTTTCGGTATAGGTGTTGGCACGGTTGGCAGCGTAGCAGAAAATAACCAGGTAACTCCAGGTAATAGCGTAGCGAAAATGTCGCTTGAAGCAGGAAAGAAGATAGAAACAAGCTCAGTGCTCTCGTGTGCCGTGTGGTTTAGTGAAGCAAGATTTTACACTACTTTTGCTCAAACAGACGAACAGTATAGTCGAGCAGTTCGGGGCCTCCCACCTTGCCATGCCCCGGTATAACGTGCTTTACTCCAGGGAATTTAGCTTTCAGTTGGGTGACAGTCAGCGGCCAGGCCACTATGTCGGCATCGGCCAGGTTGCCTTTGCCAGCACCCATCTCCTTAATGAGGCAGCCGCCAAATAAAGCCTCCGCCTTCGGGAAGTACCCGACCACATTATCATAAGTGTGACCTCTGCCT
Organism: Pontibacter ramchanderi; assembly: GCF_002846395.1. Taxonomy (GTDB): domain Bacteria; phylum Bacteroidota; class Bacteroidia; order Cytophagales; family Hymenobacteraceae; genus Pontibacter; species Pontibacter ramchanderi. The sequence goes on along the minus strand of NZ_PJMU01000001.1, from coordinate 1,365,454 downwards.
GGGTATAGGACCAGCACCTGCTCGCTTCCAACTTCCATAACCAACTCCTCGTCGAAACCATGGTCCGGCACAGCTGCCTGGTTAGCCTTAGCCAGCGCGATGGTCTCGTGGCTGGCATAGGCAGGAATGCCTCGCTGCTGAAAAGCTGCCAGCCCACCCAGACAGTCTTCATGAAAATGCGTGGCGATCACCGCCTTTACCTTACCTCCCAAACTTTGCTCTACCCAATCGATCAATTCCACAGCGGCCTGTTCTGTAGTTGGAGTATCGAAAAGGACAGCCTCCTTCCCGTCGATCACCACCATTCCGTTGCAGGGCACATTTCCGAAACTTTGAGTCTGGAGAAAAGACAGGTGCTGGTATACCTGATCTGTGACCGGGTGGACTTCCAGTGTTTTGGAGGTATAGCTTTGCTGGGCGTTAAGGGTTTCTTTTACAGCTTTAGTTTTGTTGCCGCTGGGTGTCTGGCAGGAGAGGCAACTGGCCACAAATATAACACCCGCCCATAACGAAGATTTTGCTGACGATCTTTTAAGGTATTGATGGCTCTTTTTCATAGGTATAGGTTAGGTAAAAGGCTATATGAGTTCCGTCACGATTGACTCGGTGGATACGGTTCAGATGAGCGATGATAGTATAGGAATCTGTAAAGGCAAACGGCAAGGAGGTAATTAAATGATCAACCACAGGCAGAATATTCCAAAGGCCAGAAAGCTGGCCATCAGAAAGGAGCAGCCAGGTTTGGTTTCTTTCTGGCGGCTTGGCGCAGGGGTAAATGTGCTCATCAGTGAAAAGTCCTCGCTTGCGAAAGTAGGCTCAGAAAAGGGGAATTCCTTTTTCCCTAATACCTTGAACTCCTCACCGCTTGCAAAACCCATCTTGATAGTGTTGTCCTGTTCCTCAAACACAGCATGCACATTGTCACCCTCCGTATCCTGCTCTGATACATAAACCAAAGCACGCTGACCTGTATACTGCTGGGGCAGCTTGTCTCCGGCGGTCACTGTCCAATATCCCAGGGTCTTCGCTTCGAAATTCTCGACTTCAGGGTAGGTCAGGTAATTAACAAAGTATTTGAACCGCTCAAAATCCGGCTGATTTGTAAAGTTTAGAAGGAAGAGGTCATCTTTGGCTGTCGCCCTGTACACCCTAATGCCCTCCGTGAAGCCAGAGTCAGCATAGAGGTCCGTCATTTGTTGCACGGCAGCAACCACGTCTTCCGGCTGCGGACCATAAAGCAAGATATAATTGTTGAATTCCATATAAAATTGTAAGTCGCGGCTTATAGTAGCGGTGGCTGGAATGAATTTATGCGAAGAGACTCGTCAAGGGTACTTCTACTTTTCTTGTTTTTTGCAGGTGATGAACCAGAATTTCTGGGAGGGCCTGCTACCCGTATTCCTGGCTGGTTCCGCTATCTCTTTTGCCCCGATCATGCCATACCTGCCAAACTCTTCTTCCACAGCAGCTGCGTCGTAGAAGAAAAGCTGCATGCCATGCCTCGTTTCAAATCTGTCCTTGCTTAGTATTTCCCCTTTGCCATAAGCGGCATCATTTTTCGAAATTGCTACAAAAACCATGTATCCGTTGGGTCTTAGTTGATTGTAGCAATCCGCAAGCAGCTTTATCCGGCCTTGCTCGTCCAACAGGTGAATCAACGCGTAGCAGAAAATCCCATCGTATACTTCCTGGTTAAAGGGCATGCTGCCGACGGCACCGTGGTATACCTTTGCATGGGCACCAAAGTGCTTTTGGGCCAGGGCAATGGCGGTCTCCGAAATTTCAATCCCGGTCACCTCGCAGCCGGCATCAACAAAGGCTTTTGCATTTCTGCCGTAGCCAAAACCAGGGATTAATATTTTAGTCAGCCCGTTTTCTTTAAACAGGTCAAGGGCTGCAAGGGCGGAGTCCGCAGGCTCAAAGCCCCACATCGTTTCCTTTTCTTTAAAGCTTGACTCCCAGAATTCTGTCATACCTATTTGCTGTGAATTGGAAATGAGGACCCACTATCCATACTATGTCTGGTGCTACTCTACAGGTTATCTTAATGTCCACCTCCCTCCGGATTGAACAAACACCAGCTATACAATTTAGCATAGTTTCTGACTTCATACAAACGCTGAAACCAGACTAGGGTATGAAAATCACTGTGGTAGCACAACGCTTTGCCGGGTCAGGTTGGCATGCTTCTTTTGCTGGCGGTACAGGTATAGCTCGGCCACCAGCCACAGTCCGACCAGGGTATACTCCAGGGCAACTAACCACAGGTTTTCGGTGTAGGCACTGGTGCGGTAAGCGGAGTAGCTGAATACAGCCAGGCAACTCCAGACAACAGCATAGCGGAAATGGCTGAGCGTGGTGAGCGCCACCAACGTGGTAATGTACCAGGGATGCACCGTGGTGGCCAGCAACAGGTATACCGTCAGGGCAGCCGCCATGTAGCCCGCCAGCCGGCGTACCGAGCCCAGCTTCTTCACCGCCGCCATCGACAGGATCATGACAAAGGTTGCCAGCGAGAGGAGCGGACCGATCACCGCAATCTGGTTGTAGCCGGTCAGTCGGTAACCCAGCCAGCGAAAGAGGTAGTAGACACTGGCATTGAACTCGAAGCGTTGGAAATACAGGTCGATGCTCTGCCAGATATTGCGCAGCACCTCCAGTGAGAGCAGCGGCAGAAAGAGCGACACCAGCACAACACCCACCACTACTCCGAAACCGATAAAGCGTTTCAGCCCCAGCTTGCGCCATACAACCGGAAGGAACATAAGCGGCAGGAGCTTGCTGCCAACGGCCAACGCAAAAGGCACCGCCGCAATAAGGTAGCGCTGGTAGTGCAGCTGGTACAGGAAAAGCAGCAGGAAAAAGATTAGCAGCGCCTCCATGTGCAGGTTTGCCGACAGCTCAAGAATCACCAGTGGGTTGAGCGCGTAAAGGTGTACATACCTGTCGGGCAGGGCCATGCGGCGCAGGAGGCGAAGCAAAAGCAAAATTGAACCGGTCTCGGCGGCCAGTATGATCACGCGCATCAGCAGTATACTACCCGTCAGGCTTTCGGGTGAAAGTGCAGCTGCAAGCCAGAAAACGCCTTGCAGCACCGGCGGGTATAGGGAGTAGTAATTGGGTGAGTTGAGCTGCAAAAACAGTTCGGCCGTGAGTCCAGGTATGGCAGGGGCGCCTTCGCCCGTAAACTGCGAGGGCAGATATAGGTAAGGGTTCTCGCCGGCCAGCAGCAGGTGCCCATCCCACACAAAACGGAAGTAGTCGTCGGACAGCGCAGGTATGGCAAAAAGAAACAGCAGCCTGAAAAGCAGCCCGGCCCCGATGCCGTGCCATACGTTAAGCTTCTGGTTGGTGACGTAGGCGTAAATGCCAAAGGCCAGTAAGGTGAGCAGGAGCAGTTGCGTGAAATTTTCCCGGGGTGTCGCATAGCCCAGTGCCAGGTATACCAGGGCCGAAATCCCCAGCAAGGTATAGGTCGCTATGTGCTTTCGGGTGAGGGTCATGCGCTGCGGCTATGGTTGAGCGAGTATACGAAAACGGCACCAAAACCGAGCATCAGCATGGCATGAAATGGGAGCAAGCCATAATCCTGCAACCTGAAAGCTACCAGAATGCCATACGCAAAATATATTGTGAGCAGCCCCTCCAACAAGGTAACCGGATGCAGGCTGGAAATGGTGTAGGCATGTTGCCGCCAGGAGTCGCGGCGGTGCAGCAGGTTATGTTTCGGGGTGCGGATAAAAGGTGTTTTCCGGCCCAGGTAGCCCTCCAGTACCGCCACCGTGTTGTGCAGCGACATCCCCATCGACATGGATAGAAAAAGGAAAAACTCAGGTATAAAGCGTTTGGTGGTATGCCATGCAGAACCGGTGTTTTGGTAAAGGGAGGTCCAGTAAAAGGCCAGCAGGGCCAGCAGACTGACGATCAGCAGCGAACCCAGCGCAAAAAGCAGTTCAAGCCCGGGTACGCTGTGTTTCAGGTATAGCATGGGTATGCTGAGCAAGGCCGTGAGCAGCACGCAGACGAAGATGCTACTGTTGAGCAGGTGGAAAATAGCATGCAGCCGGGTAGAGCAGGGCATGGGCGCGAGCAGCACTTTGCCTAGATGCTTGCGGGCGGTTTCGGCGGCACCCTTGGTCCATCGGTACTGCTGCGACTTAAGCGCCCCCATGGCGGCAGGCAGTTCGGCGGGGGATTTTACATCCTGCAGGTAACGGAAATGCCAGCCCCGCAACTGGGCACGGTAGCTCAGGTCCAGGTCTTCGGTGAGCGTATCAGCCTGCCAGCCGCCGGCATCCACAATGCAGCTTTTGCGCCATACCCCGGCCGTGCCATTAAAGTTGATAAAATGCCCGCCGCTGTTGCGACCGACTTGCTCTACCGTGAAGTGCGCATCCAAACCAAAGGCCTGCAGCCGGGTGAGCAGCGAATAATCCTCGTTCAGGTGTCCCCAGCGGGTTTGCACCACCCCCACCTGCCCGTGATCGAAAGCAGTTATCGTGCGCTTCAGGAAATCAGGGTTTGGCACAAAGTCGGCATCGAAAATGGCGATGAAGTCGCCGGTAGCCTGCTGCAGACCGTATTGCAGGGCGCCGGCTTTGTAGCCGCTGCGGTCGGGGCGTTGCACATGTTCCAGTTGCAGGCCGGTGTCGGCGTAGCTGGCGATCTTCTGCAGGATCAGCTGGCTGGTGTCGTCGTCGGAATCATCGAGGAGTTGGATCTGCAGCAGGTGGCGGGGGTAGTCGAGGGCGGCCGCGGCGTTGATCAGGCGCTCCACCACATAGCGTTCGTTGTAGAGCGGGAGCTGCACCGTCACGGCAGGCCAGGCATAGCGTTCGTCAGGTATAGCCTCCGGGGCTGGCATCGTTTTCCGTCGGTTCCAGTAGAGGTAGGTGAGGTGCAGCTGCACCAGGCTGTAGCAGAAAATAAAGGCCAGGCAAAGACCATACACGGCAACAAGAAGAAGCTGGAGAATCGTCATGCGGCGGCTCTGTTTTTAGGCTATAGGAGCTTAAAGATAGTCAATAAAATTTTATACCCTGCCAGCACCGATCCCTTCAACGTACCCGATACTTTCGACACGCCGATGCGTTTGCGGTAGTTCACGGGCACCTCGGCATACCTTACTTTTTGCTTCGCTGCCCGCGCCTGCATCTCTACGGTCCAGCCGTAGTTGCGGTCGCGCATGCCCAGCTGCTGCAGCGTGCTGAAGCGGATGGCCCGGAAAGGACCCAGGTCGGTATAGCGCACGCCGTAGAGCCAGCGCAGCAAGGTAGTGGCCAGCCAGTTGCCGAAAACCTGCTGGGGCATCAGGGCGCCTGCTTCACGCTGCCCCAGCACCCGCGAACCGATCACCAGATCGGCCCGTCCCTCCAGAATAGGCTGCACCACCTGCGGCATTTCGCCGGGGAAGTCCGAGTAATCGCCATCCAGAAACACGAGGATGTCAGGCTGCTCGTCTGCAGGTTTGGCGGCAAAGTAGGCTATACCTTTCAGGCAGGCGTTTCCATACCCGGGCCGTGGCTCGTGGAGCACCGTGGCGCCGGCCGCCCGGGCTACTTCAGGGGTGCTGTCCGAGGAGTTGTTGTCCACTACGACCACTTCCTGCACCAATTCTGCAGGTATGTCGCTGATAACGTGTGCGATGGATTTTTCTTCGTTGTAGGCCGGGATGATAACGCTGATTCGGGGCATGCTGCAATTTGGGCAAAAATAATTTCCTAAGCTATTGAGGGTCAGGTATGGCTTTTGTGGTAGTTCGTGTATTACCTTTGCAGATTGAACCTTTCGGTAGACGAAAGACTTTAGAAGGTTAGCACTTTTTTATATTATGAGCAGAGAAGTTGTTAAGATTGGAGACAAGGCCCCTGATTTTGAATTGCAGCGATTGGATGGTGGTTTTTTCCGACTTTACGAGTTGTTGAAGAAGAAGAATGTAGTGCTGTACTTTTACCCAAAGGACAGCTCAGCTGATTGTACGAAGCAGGCCTGCGAGTTCAGGGACCATTACGATACGTTTCAGGATCTGGAGACGGAGATCGTTTGCATCAGCTACGACAAGGCCGATGCCCACAAGCGCTTTGAGCGGATGTACCGTTTGCCTTTTACCCTGCTGAGCGATTGCGATGCCCAGATCCGCAACCTGTACGGGGTGCCGCGCAAGTTTGGCATCATGCCGGGCCGCGCCATCTACGTCATCGACAAGAAAGGGGAGGTGCAGTATGTGTTCAACTCACTGTCCAAGCCAGCCGAGCACGTGCAGCAGGTGTTGGATGTATTGTACGACATCAACCACGACAGCGTAGCACAGTACGCCTGAGTTTTGTAAAACCCATAAATGAAAAGGCCCGGTGTTATATGCACCGGGCCTTTGCTATACCTACTGGTTTGAGATCAGTTCCAGTTTCTTGTCGTTGTGGAACTCTACGCTCAGGAAACCGTGCTGCTTGTTAAACAGGATCCGCTTCACGTTGGTCGCCTTGCTGGCGTCGTTGTTGGTTACCTCGTACACATCGGTGTAGAGCATGTCGTTCACTTCCACCGAAGGGTAGGCGGGTTGGGCAAGGTTGAGTTTGTACTCTCCTCGTTCGTTCACGGCCAGCGATACTTCCAGGCTGTTTTCGCGCTTCAGGAAATATGTTGCGATGCCCGGGCTCTTGGTTGTGCCAGGTGTGGTTTTGGCGATGTCTTCCATCACACTAAAGGCCTGCACATCAAAATGGCCAATGCAGTTGTCAGATATGTTGTAGCCTTCGCCAGGTACCTGCTCCGCTATAAGGGCTGTGTTGGCATAGGTTACGGTGTCGCCCGTCTCGTTCAGAAAGCGGATGGTGTCTCCGCGCTCGTACACAAGCCATTCTACATCCTTCTGGTCAAACTGGGTGGTGGTGGTTTCGCAATCTTTGCAAGACGTGAAAAGCAGGGTTGCCAGCACAAATACGCCGACAAGTTTAAAACTTTGTGTCATTGGGGTGAAATTAGGTTGTAATGGTAAATGGTTCTTTTGTTGTAGATCAGGTATAGCTCTATCTAAAAGTAAGAGTCTATTTGGAGGCAAAGCGTTGCAAGCGAGTCTAAAAATTATTGTTGCAACTCAAAATAAATACGAAATAGGCTTAGGGAACATAGCGCGTAAGCGTACGGCCATTGGCATAGGCTACCTGCAGGAATCCAAACTCGCGGTTAAACAGAATGCGGCTAACACCAGTAGGGCTGCTCTCCGGATTGGTCACATCATACACATCCCGATAGGTGATGCCACCCACGGCCAGTGTAGCATGGTCAGGCGTGTTGATGTCCGGAATGCGCAGCTCGGCCCTGTCGGCTACTACCAGGCTCACGCGGATGGAGTCGGGCATGCGAACGGCCACTACTGTTAAAGCCGGGTAACGACGGTTGTTGTGCTGCATCACACTGACGCGGCGGGTATAGTACTGTTCAATGCACACATCGGCCGGACCGAAGCCATCGCCAGGGATGGGCTCGGCGTTCACGCGGGTATTCAGAAATACGCGAACGGTGTCAGGAGTTCTGCTGTCCACCATCTCCAGCGAGTCACCGGAGTTATACACGGTCCAGCTGCTGTCGCCGTTCTGGAACTGGGCTACGGAGGTTTCGCAATTGTTGCAGGAGGCGAGCCACAGGCTTGCACCAAACAGCGACAGGTATAAGACCAAGCGAATTGACTTCATAAATTCATAAACTATACTGCAAATTAACGAACTTAATCCGGTTGATGGTCTATAAAATCGAGAATAGTGTGGCATGGAGCGGCTAAAATAAAAACAGCCGGACAAGTCGCCCGGCTGCTGTTTAGCTATATTCTTAAAGGTGCCTTACTCGCGCACCCGCACCCATACAGGCTCTGGCTTAAGGGCTGGCCTGAACACCAACCACAGGATCACACCCAGCAGGGTACCCGTCATAAAAGCAGGTATAACCACCAGCCACCCCATCACTCCACGACTCTCTGCATCATGATAAGTCCATACCAGCATAAAAACTACCAGTAATGAGTAAATAGTAAAGGTTAAAATAAAAAGTAAACTCGCTATATCCGGCAAAAACGTTTCCATATCCAAAGTATTAAGTAACACAAAGCAAGGCACATAAGCCTTACACTATTTTAAACCCGGATAGGTATGGAATTGTTTATAACTATTTCAATACAATGATATGAATATGAGTTATATAGAAATGATATATTATAATTATTTGCCTGATCAGGTATAGAAAGAGAAAAGCCACCCCTAATCAGGGATGGCTTTTGCTCAGGGTTTATAGTTTCTTACTTTCTAATGATCACTTTGTGGGTGCTGCGCTTCTCTCCGTTTTGGATCGTGAAATAGTAGATACCATCGGTCAGATCCTCCAGCGAAATAGAGGCGCCGCCTACCGCATCCTCAGCCGGAATTTCGTGCTGCGCCACTTGCTGCCCCAGCGCATTGGCAATGGTGATCAGCACAGGTCCCGCAGCTTGCTCAGCCAGTTTAAGATTGATCCTGTTCTGGGCTGGATTCGGGAAGAGAATCTCACGTGATTCAGATGCTTTGGCTGCAAGCACACTGCTTTGAGACAGGCTACCTGTTCTAAGCACGAGCGTTTCAGTTGTCGCATTGGCATCTCCGCCGAATCGGGAGGTAACGTAGGAGGTGCTGCTCACCACAGTCGGGTTCGACACAATGTCCACATCATCCACATACCAACCGGTAGCTCCTGTGAGCACATCGGAGCCCATGCGGAAGCGGATCAGGACATTTTGACCTTTGTAGCTGCTCAGGTCCACAATGGTCTGTATATAGCCATCGCTATTGCCCGTAAAGGCCGGACCAACGATCGTGGAGGCGTTGAGCAGTGGAATTTCGCTGTTATATCCGTTTTGGATCATCTTGCTGCCTAAGTCGCTCCAGGTGAGGCCGCGGTTTGTGCTGATCTCGACCACGCCGCCGTCAAATCCGGCCTCGGTGGCAAAGCTGTGCCAGAAACGCAGCAGGGCATTTTCTCCAACGGCAACAGGCTGCGCCGTGATCAGGTATTGGTCGCTGAAGGCATCCGGGTCTACGGCAAACCAGGAGGTACTGCCGCTATGCGGGTTCTTCGTGCTCAGCTGCCAGTCGCTCAGGCCTACGCCGCGGGCTGTCTTCCATTTGCCGCCGCCGTTCTCCATATCGTCGTGGAAGTATACCGTGGTGCCGGTGCCCTTGTTTACGCGCACTTTGAAGCTGCGCTCAATGGTCTCGCCCTGCGTCATTTTCACTGACTTGAAGGTTACGACACCTTTTGTCAGCTTAGGGGCGTCTGTGCCTGCTTGTTCAACAAACAAGGTTCCCTCTGGCAGCGGATTGGTGATGGCCACATTGCTTACTGAGCCGGCCGTTTCGTTTGTTACCGTGATCTTGTATGTCAGTTCCTCACCATCCGTCACCGGCGAAGGAGTAGCCTGCAGTTTAATGGCAAACTGTGGCTCGCAGGATGGTGGCAGGTCGAAGGCTTCGGTGCCGTCGGTCAGGTCGTTGTTGCTGCCCTGGGTGGCGCTGTAGCCGAGGCCACGCTTGGCAAAGGCACGCCAGATGTGGCACTGGTTGGCACCGCCGTTGTTGATGCGGTCGGCGGCCAGTATGGCGTCGCGGGCATCGATGAAGCCGGGGCTGCAAGGCTGCAGTTTCAGGCCGTCGATCACCAGTTGCAGGGCGATGTTGTTGCCGCCTTTGCCATTGTGCAGGTCCGGGTCGTAACCGTATTCCTCGATCAGGTTCCAGGTCATATCCCAAAGCATCGTAGCCCAGATGAAGCCCACTCCATGCGGCACAGAGATCTCCGGGTTAGCGATCATTTTGTAGGTATAAGGGTTGATGCCCATGTCGGTGCTGTAAGGGGCAGGACGTATACCGTTGCCGTCTGTACCCTCTGAGAGCACATAGGTACCAATGCCACGTCGCTGTGTGCCCGTGTCGCCATCGCGCATGGTCATGATCAGGCCGAAGAAATCGCTCCAGCCTTCACCGCCCTGCTCAGCGCCTGAGAGGCATTGTGTGCTTGGGCCACCGGTGAGGCGGGTAGAGATGCCGTGGCCATACTCATGGGCGATGATACCGTTGTCCAGGTCGCCGTCACGCATCGGAGGTACGCCGCCTTCCAGTCGCAGGGCGCCGGTCAGACCCTGGGCCAGGGCAGTTTTCAGTTTGTCGCCATCGGCCTTGCTGATCATGATGGCAGGTATAAGCACGGCGGTGCCTGTTTCATCGCCGCCCATCGACATGGCCGGACCGTCAATGTTGTTGACCACAATCACTGCTGTGGCGCCAGATGCTTGTGCATTGAGTGCTTTGGATATGAAAGAGCACTCGCCACGGTCAACCAGGGCAATATTACCGGAGATCTCTGCCTGGTTGTTGAAAGGCACCGGTACAGAGCCAGCTGGCAAGTCAGGAGCGCCATTGCAGCCGTTGGCTGGGTCAGCCATCACGATCTTGCCCGATACGCCTGTTTCGTCGACTGCCGGACCGAAAGCAGCCTGCACACCGGTATATGAGCCCGCCACTGAAGAAGGAGCCGTAATATGAAGCAGTTTGGCAGGCACCGAAGAAGTCCACAGGTACATCTGCATGCGGCCAGGTACACCGTCCTGCAGCGTCAGGAAATTGGCGTTGTTGGTGCCCCCGCCATCCTGTGCCTCTGCCATCACGGCATCCAGGCCAGCGCCTTCACCGGAGAAGTTCTTCTGCTGGAAATTGCCGCTTGCCTCATCAAAACCATAGAGGTAGAATAGGTCGTGGATGATGTTGTTCCAGTAAAACAGGTTGGTAGTGGCCGCTTTTACGTAAGTGTCCGGCTCTTTGGAGAGGTCAAGCGGGAAGTCGAAGTTAAGGTCGAAGCCGCCGTCGGGACTGGTGCCGGCATTGGCGCCAAGACGGTCTTCGTAGGCGTGCACGTTATTGCCTTTGGTGATGGTGTAAGACAGCAGACCGTCGTTGTGCCAGCCAAGCGGTGAAGCAGTCGGGTTTTCCTTGCCCGTAACCAGGGTTCTGTCGCCATGGCTTGGTGTCTCAAAAGGAGCATCGTATACGTGGTAAGTACCGCTGGAGGCGACTGCAGCCGCTGCCACACTGCGCGGTGCGAAAGCCTGGGTATAAAAATCCTGCTGTGCTTTCAGGCGCTCTGCTTTAGTTGCCACACGGCCCTGTCTGTTCTGCTGCACAATGGCCATTTTCTGGTGCGGGTCGTCTGTCACCACAGGCAGTCCCCAATTGTCGTGTATAACCAGGTCCTGCTGTTTCAGCACCTGCCCGGTAGCCGCGTCGATACGCATGTTCCAGTAGTGCTGTGCGTCGGTGTTGTAGATATCCACTTCCCAGGCCAGGCGCACATCGCCGTTGGGCATGGGTTGGTATACCAGTTTGGCAGGTATAGGCTGCAGCGAAATGCCCCCATCGGTCAGCACCACGGCCTTTGCGGCAGCGGGCAGCTTTTGGCTGGGGGCCTTACGTTCTTTTAGCCTGATGGGCTGCTTGGGTGTGAGCTTGAGGGCGGCAGCGGCGGCGTTGGCGGCCCGCTCAGGCGAGAGGACGGCAGCATTGCCTTTGATGGCGCCGCGCAGGTTAGGTATAAACCGGTTGCCCATGTTGATCACATTGCCTTCGCGGTCGATGTTGATGTTGATATTTGCATCCACTACTTCTATACCTTGGTGGCGCTGGCGCAGGTAAATGTGTGTAATGCCATTGTGCTTGGAGGTATACTGGTCAGTTACTACATAGTCGGAGAGGTCAGCGGTGTTGAGCTTGTAATCTGCCTTGGTTTGGTCGATGTGCCGCAGGGCAATGTCGAGGCTTGCCTGGGCGCTGGCGGTACCCGAAGCCAGCAGGAAGATCAACCCCAGTAGATACAGCGGATTGCACGGTAATTTTAGTTTCATAGAGGTGAGAATTGTTTTAAAAATGTTACATATGGTACTATTTACAAGGTATTACAGATAGGGTGCAGTCACTGTGTATTGCATTATACAAGTATGACGATTCTGCTGAGCGAAAAGAAGCGCCTGGGGCAACGACCAGTTTTTCGCTGACATGGATGCATTTACGGCAATTTATTGCCCCAGGATGTAGGCGTCATAACATCAGTCGTCAGATGGTTGGATCCCTTTTTGTACCTTTTAAGGATGATTGTAAAGGTGGCCGCTAAATTATTGAGCAATAAAAACTTGGAGGGAAGCTGTTGGGTTAGGAGCTGGGCTAAAGAGCGAAATCAGTATCCTGGAGGCAAGATGTAGGATAATGTGCCGGTGTCAGGCAACTTGTGTTTTGGATTTTAAAGCACCGAAGGATTGCTTTAACATAATATAAAATAGGATAAATTAAATTTGTTGGAGATAGTTGGTGCGCAGTGATAGCGTACTGTAATTGTATTAAAAAATATTAAACTTTTTTACAACTTAGTTGTTTTGCTCCCCTTTAACAAATAGCTGCGCCTGATTCTTTTCATAATTTCTGTGAAATAGCTTCCGCTCTGCGGGCCGTAAAAGTTCATGGCACGCGTTTCATTTTCATCGAGCTTATAGTACCGGTCCGGCGTTATGTAACCGACATAGCCGCCATTGAAGCTGGTGACCATTACGGGTTGCCCTTGCTGCTCCAACTCAGGCAGCAACTCACCCGAGTAGTCGGCAGGTACGCCCAGCAATACTACCTCCCCAAGCTGCATGCTGTTCATATAAGTAGGGTATTTGCCGAAGAGCCAGTGAAACAGGGAAGGCGCCAAACGGTAATTGTCAGTCAGGCGCCATTGGGGTTCGGGCAGGAAAAGCCTGTGCCTGGAATAGCCGAGGCGGACTTTAGACTGCATCTCGACGGCGGGCAGTTTCCGTTTGATGGCGGCCGCCAGTTGCTGCCCGACGGCGGCTGTGCTCTGGTAGGAATCGCCATGGAGTGCCACTACCGCCTGACTGCCAACCGCACCAGCTGAAAAGGCAGCAAAATCCACAGTTTTTTCTAACTGGTCGACAAACTCCCCCGGGTAGTCGCGCGAAAGCACCGGATCCATGGAAGGCAGAATGGTAGGATGCGCTGCAAACGTAGCTAGAACAGCCGTTTTGCCAGAGGCCTGCTCTACTTTGAAAAACCGGACCGTCGTATCCCGACCAGCAAGGGAGCCTGTGAGGCGGTTGCGGACCAGGCGGGAAATATAAGCCTCGCCGTAGCCGAGCCGGGCAGCCTGCTTGTTTTGTCTGGCCAGCTGAATGCTTCGCACAATATGTGCCGCCGTTTGCTTTACGATTTGCTCGCTATACCTGCCGGCCATTACCCAGCCTATCAGCTTCTGTCCCCATCCTCCGAAACTGGTATGGGTGTGGGTAGCGCTCAGGTATACCTGCCCGGGTTTGAGCCCCAGTTCGGGATACGCCTTCTCCAACTCTGCCGTCACGGTCATGGGAGCGATCAGCATGTCCAGCGAAACAAAAAATACTTCGGTGTGGCCATTGTCGAAGGCGAAAGTGCGCACCCACACCGAGTCGTGCACGGCACTATACCTGAGTCCTCTTCGCTTGCCGTAGCCGGCCAGCGGGGAGCCGGCAGGGGGCGTGATATTCACCTTGGCCCACCCCACCTGCAGCGAGTCGCTCTCACCCGTAACCGGAGGTTGCTGCCCGAGTTCCTGCAGGGTAGCCCGGTAATAATCGGTCTGTGTGTACGGGGTGTGGTCAACGCGTTTCAGCAGGCAGCCCTGCATTGTGCAAAGCAGCAAACTGAGTAACGTCAGCAGGACAATATGGGCGTGTTTCCGGGATCTCAAGCGTACGAAGGTATAAAAATAATCAGCAAACAGCAGATCGGCCTTTCGGCAGCGCAGCCAATTTACCTGCTCAAGTTGTTTCGCTTTCAGGCAATATCACTTAAATTTGACGTTCCTTATCCGAAAAGGGTATTCCTTACTGAGAGAGGAAAATGTGGGAAGGATTATGTAAGGCTGTCTGTATACCCTGCTGACGCATCTTTTCCCGCCACTGTGTTGCTTATTTTTTACAAAAATACATGGAATTAAACGTTGACCACTTAATCAAGATTGCCACCGAGCTCTCCATCACCATCAAGCAGGTGGAGGCGACGGCAACCTTGCTCGACGAAGGCGCTACTGTGCCTTTCATTTCCCGTTACCGAAAAGAGGCCACCGGCTCGCTCGACGAAGTGCAGGTAGCTGCCGTGCGCGACCGACTGGAGCAGCTGCGTGAGCTCGACAAGCGCCGTGAGAGCATCCTCAAATCCATCCGTGACCAGGAGAAGCTCACACCGGAACTGGAGGAGCAGATCATGGCCGCTGAAACGATGGCCGTTCTCGAGGATATTTACCTGCCTTACAAGCCGAAGCGCCGCACCCGTGCTACCATTGCCCGCGAAAAAGGGCTGGAGCCACTGGCGCAGCGTCTGTTTGAGCAGGAAAGCTTCGATGTAACTGCTGAGGCGGCCAATTTTATCTCCGAAGAGAAAGAAGTGAAGGATGCAGAGGAGGCCCTGGCCGGTGCCCGCGACATCATGGCGGAGTGGATGAACGAGAACGCCGAGGCCCGTGCCACCATGCGTCAGCTGTTCGAGAAGAAAGGCACGTTCAAAAGCCGCGTAATGATGGGCAAAGAGGAGGAAGGCCAGAAATTCAAAGATTACTTCGACTGGGAAGAGCCGATCGAGAAAGCACCTTCGCACCGCATCCTGGCCATGCGCCGCGGTGAGACCGAAATGGTGCTGTTGCTCAGTGCACAACCCGATGAGGAAGAGGCGTTGGATAAACTCGAACGCATGTTCGTGAAAGGCAATAATGCCGCCTCTGAGCAGGTGAAGCTGGCCGCGAAGGATTGCTACAAGCGCATGCTGAAGCTGAGTATGGAGACGGAGGTGCGCCTCACCTCAAAGAAGCGTGCTGACGAAGAGGCTATCCGCGTGTTCGCCGACAACCTACGCCAGCTGCTGCTTTCTTCGCCACTTGGCCAAAAAACGGTGCTGGCCCTCGACCCGGGTTTCCGGACCGGCGTGAAGTCGGTCGTGCTCGACAAGCAAGGCAAACTGCTGCACAACGAAACAATATACCCACATACAGGTGCGCACAAGGAAAGCGAAGCAGCCCAGGCTGTCCGGTATATGGTGACCCGTTTTGAGGTAGAGGCCATTGCCATCGGTAACGGAACTGCCAGCCGCGAAACGGAGGCCTTTGTGAAGAGCCTGAAACTGCCAGCTTCGGTGCAGGTGGTGATGGTGAACGAGAGCGGCGCCTCTATCTACTCGGCCTCCGAGGTAGCCCGTGAGGAATTCCCGGATCAGGATGTGACCGTGCGTGGCGCCGTGTCCATTGGCCGTCGTTTGATGGACCCGCTGGCCGAACTGGTGAAGATCGATCCGAAATCGATCGGCGTTGGCCAGTACCAGCACGATGTGGACCAGACTGCTCTGAAGAACTCGCTGGATGACGTAGTGATGAGCTGCGTGAACGCCGTAGGTGTGGAAGTGAACACCGCCAGTAAACAACTCCTGACGTATGTATCCGGCTTGGGACCAGCCCTTGCCCAGAACATCGTGGATTTCCGCAACCAGAACGGTCCGTTCAGCAGCCGTGCCGAACTGAAAAAAGTACCGCGTCTGGGAGACAAGGCCTTTGAGCAGGCCGCAGGCTTCCTGCGAATTCGTGAGGCCAAGAACCCGCTCGACGCCTCAGCCGTGCATCCGGAAAGCTACCCGATCGTGGAGCAGATGGCCAAAGACCTGGGCGTGACCGTGCAGGACCTGATGCAGAAAGAAGAGCTGCGTAAGCAGATCAACCTGAAAAACTACGTGACTGATAAAGTTGGTCTGCCAACGCTGCAGGACATCCTGAGTGAACTGGCTAAGCCAGGACGTGACCCGCGCCAGACCTTCGAAGCCTTCAGCTTCACCGAAGGCGTGAACGAGATCAAGGACCTGCGCGAAGGCATGAAGCTGCCGGGCCTTGTAACGAATATCACTGCCTTTGGCGCCTTCGTGGATATCGGCGTGCACCAGGACGGCCTCGTGCACGTGAGCCACTTGTCAGACCGCTTTGTGACCAACCCGCACGATGTGGTGAAAGTAGGGCAGAAGGTAGACGTGACGGTGCTGGAAGTGGACGTGCCGCGCAAACGCATTTCCCTGAGCATGAAAGGCGACCCAACTGCAGCCCGACCAACCGGCGGTGGCAGCAGAAAAGGCGGTGCTAAAAAAGAAGAAGAGCCAGCCAATGATTTCGCAGCGAAACTGGCCATGCTGAAAGGAAAGTTTAAATAAGAGCTATACCTGATCCTAGTACAAAAGGAGCCCTGATTCATAGCCGGGGCTCCTTTTTTTGTGTCATATGTTGTTTTCTTAGCAATTGAATATGAGTTGAGTAGGTTCTCAGTTGCCTGATCAGGCAGCAATTGAAATATATCAAGTTTATTATATATTTTGAAACTTGAATATTTATCATGTGCTTTGTGCATATTTTAAACCAAACCATTTTTATGAAAATCAAATTTTTACTCACGTTGCTGTTTGCTGTAGGTATGGCCTTCACATCCATGGCGCAATCAGTTTCTTTTGGTCCACGAGTGGGCGCCACCTTCTCAAAGATTAGCCTGTCAGAAGGCGAAGACGATGAAATGGAAGATGAAATTAAGTATAACCCAGGCTTGCAGGTAGGTGCAGTGGCCAACTTTGCTATAAGCGAGCTGGTTTCTATTCAGCCAGAGCTCCTTTTTATGCAGAAGGGCTTTAAAATTGGTGACAGCGATGCTTACATTAAAGGCAAAAGCAACTACATCGAAGTACCTGTGCTTGCTAAAATCACTTTTGGTTCAGAGCAGGTGAAAGGCTTTGTAACGGGGGGGCCGACAGCAGGCTATCTGGTAAGCGGCAAATCGTCGATCAAATATGGTGACAACGAAGTGAGCGAAAGTTACGAGTTTGAAGACGAAGACAACAGAATGGAGCTTGGCGCAAGCTTTGGCGTAGGCTTAGCCTTTGGCGCGCTTAACCTGGACGTGCGCTACGGATTGGGCCTTACCAGCCTGTACGAAACGGAGTCTGGCGAAAGCAAATCCAGAAACCGCGTGCTCGGTATTTCAGTAGCCTACTTGTTCGGCAAATAAGCATACTGATTCGCAAGAATAGCAACAAGGCAGCCTCACAAGGGCTGCCTTGTTGCATTTAGGGCGTTCTGCTCAAGTACCAGTCCATTAAAGTCAGCCCACAGCAACTATAATAGACCCAAAGCACGTATCCATTAAAACGAAATAGAACAAAACCAATAAGCTATGGATACATTCAATCCCAATTATGCCAAAATGCTTCACACAGAGCATATATTTCCACCTGCTTCCGGGTCGAGCCACATCAATGTAAGCCGGCCGGAGCGCGTGCTTTCGGCGGTTGGCGGCGCGGCAATGGCGCTGGTTGGCCTGCGGCAATCCGGTACTTCCGGTATACTCTCAGCCCTTGCCGGGGGCTTGCTGCTCTTCAGAGGTTTTACAGGCTACTGTCCTCTTAACCAGATGATCGGGCGCGACACGGCCGAAAATGAAGATATATCGGTGGACATCATCAAGACCATTACCGTGGAGCGGCCCCGTACTGAGGTATACCAGTTCTGGCGCATGCTCGAAAACCTGCCCAAGTTTATGCAGCACCTGGAAAGCGTGCAGGCCAACGGTCCGCAGCGCTCGCATTGGGTAGCCAAAATACCGGGCGGTGTCGGTACCGTGGCGTGGGATGCGGACATTATCAGCGAAAAAGAGAATGAGCTCATTGCCTGGCGCTCGCTGCCCAATGCAGACATCGACAATGCCGGCGAAGTGCGCTTCTCTGATTCCCCAGACGGGCATGGTACCATTGTGCAGGCTGTGATTTCCTATAGCCCACCGGCAGGTTCGGTAGGCGGCTTGGCGGCCAAAATGCTGAACCCGATGCTTAAGAGCATGGTGGAGAAAGACCTGCGCTACTTTAAGCGTTACATGGAAACAGGAGAGGAGGTGCACAAGCATCACCAGCCATTGGGTGCAACCTGATCGGTAGGTATAGCGCTTCAGAATTCACGCTAAAAAGCAGGTATGGCCATGGGCTATACCTGCTTTTTTTGCTGCTGCCCGAAACAGATTTTTGTAAACTATTGTGTTACTTGTATATTGGTATGTATAACAGCCAGTTATAAATGAACAAACTATGGAACACGGCTTTGCTGCTAGTGCTGCTGGCCGGTTTTTCGTGCAAGCAAGCACAGGACATAAAGGCGTTTACAGAGGCAAGGTATAGCCTGCAAAATGTGCGTGACGTGAAGCTCAACGGCATGGACATAGAGCAGCGTATTCAGGAAAGGCGTGGCTTTTCGAACGAGGAGCGCGACAGTCTGCTGGCCGCTGTCACCAGCCATACCCTGGAGGTAAGCGCTACCCTGGCCCTGCATGTAACGCTGCAGGAGAAAAGCGAAGAAGAAAGGAACCTGACCATCACGCGCATGAAGTGGCTGCTCGAAGTAGATGGAGAGGACGCACTGACCGGCACGATTGACGAGACCATGGTATTGCAGGAGGGCATGAACTCATTGCCAATCGCCACACCTGTCGGCCTGGCTAACGACGGCAACCTGCCCAACTACACCGGTCTGTCCCGCTTGATCACCCTGCTGGGGAAAAAGGTGGATATACGGCAGCATGTCACCCTCAAGATCAAGCCAACGATCAAAACACCCGTGGGGAACGTGGAATCTCCGGCCTATATCACTGTGAGTAAACCGACAGGTATAGTCGCCTTTTTCAGGTAAAAGAATTCAGGTAGACGCGAAGCAGGTATGGCAGTGTGCTATACCTGTTTTTTTATGGCAACTGCTTCGGCAGGTATAGGCGCTGGCTGCCGCCGCGAAAACAGTTGCCCAACGAGTAGACCGGCTATGCTGGCAGCCAGGCCGTAAAGTATAGGATTGACTTCCGTTTGCAGATAAAGGCACAGCAACCAGCCGCCCATACCTGCTAAGATGGAGACATTGGCGGCCAAGGCAGTCGCGCGTTTCCAGTACAGGCCAGCTACCAGCGGCACAAACAGCGACACCAGGCTCAGAGCAGACGACTCGCTCACCAGTTCGTAAATATTACTGCGCAGCAGCGCCATACCGAGCGCCACAGCCGCCACAATCAGCACGCTGATACGCGATAGCAGGAGCATTTGCCTGTCGCTGCGCCGGCCGAGCAGGGGGCGCAGCATGTTTTCGCTGAGTACAGCAGCCGGGGCCAATATGCCGCCGCTGGCCGTGCTGATGATGGCTGAGATCAGAGCACCAAAGAAAAGTACTTTGATCAGCAGGGAATCCAGCCCCATGATCAGGCCGGGAACCAGCAACTGGGCATCTTCCTGCAACAGCTGTGGCTGCAAGGTGCGGGCATACAGGGCCAATAGCAGCGGCATAAAGGCTACTGTCAGGTATAGCACACCTGCAGCCAAAGAGGCAGCCACCGCCACCTTCTCCGACCTGGCCGACATCACCCTTTGTAAAACATCCTGCTGCGGAATGGAACCGAGTCCGATCGTGATCCAGAGGGCTATGTAATTGAGCCAGGCTGTAGGGCTATGGTTAGGAGGTGTCATCCGGAAAAAGCCGTCGGGAAGCGAGGCTGTTACCTGCTCCAGCGGCATGCGCTGCAGCAAGGTATAGGTAATGAACACGAGACCGCCAATGATCATCACGGTCTGCACGAAGTCGGTGATCGAGACAGACCACATGCCACCCATGTAGGTATAGCCCACCACAATTACACTGCCTATAATAATGCCTAAGGCCGTAGAAATGCCGAACACCTGGTTCATCACTATTCCCAGGGCCACCAGCTGCGCCGCGATCCAGCCGAAGTAGGAGATCACCATAAAGAAAGCCGCGATCTGCTCGGTGGTGCGGTTGTAGCGGACGCGGTAGTAGTCGCCGATGGTGAGCAGGTTGAGACGATAGAGTTTCCTGGCGAAGAAAAGCCCGACCAGCACCAGGCAGAGCGCGGCGCCAAAGGGGTCCTCGATCACGCCGAGCAACCCGTGTGATGCAAATTCCGAGGAAGCGCCGAGCAGCGTTTCGGAGCCAAACCAGGTGGCAAACACCACAGCGGTGGAGATATAGAAAGGCAGGCTCCTGCCGGCTAGCAGAAAGTCTTTGGTGTTGTGTACCCGACTCGATGCCCAAAAACCCACCCCAATGTTGAAGAACAGGTAGAGGATCACAAAAATTACCAGCATGCCTCAGATTCAGTCGGGCTAAAATAGAAATAATTCGGGCAGCTGCCAAAAAGCCTCTTTGTCATAATTTGGGTGAAATTCTGGCAAAGTACTTGCATTGTGGGGTATACCAGCTTCCGTCCGTTTTTCGTTTTGGATATGCTGTGTTCGTTTAGCTACAGAAAGGGAAATATCATGAATCGATTGAGTAAACTAAGCCTGGCCCTGCTGCTGTCTCTGGCTCCGCTTTTGGGTTCGGTGGCGGCAACAGTACCCGCCCCAGTGCTTTATGCAGCCACCAAAGCCGCGCCCCGTGACGTAATCGGTGAGATAATCGATGTGATTGGGCTGAAACCGCGCTTCGAGGTGCGCGCTGCCAATATCGAGAACGCTGCTGCCGTGATTTACAACGGCAAGCGCTATATCTTGTACAATGAGCGCTTTCTCGACGCGATCAACAACGCCGTGCATACCGACTGGGCTGGCGTAAGCATTCTGGCGCACGAGATCGGGCATCATCTGAACGGCCATACCTTGTCGCGTCAGGGCAGCAACCATGCCGACGAACTGGAGGCCGATGAGTTCTCTGGTTTTGTGCTCCGCAAGATGGGGGCGAGTCTGGAAGAGGCGCAGGCTGCCATGAAAGTGCTTTCAGATGAGCGAAGCTCTGCCACACATCCGGGTCGCAGCTACCGGCTGGCGGCCATCAGCAGAGGGTGGGGCAATGCCGATGCCCAACTGCTGGCCAGCGCCAACGGGCAATCGCGTGTGCAGCAGCCCCTGGCCGGCAGCCAGCCTCCCCAGCAACCACGCGAACAGGTACGGCAGCAGCCAACCAGAGGAAACACCGTATCGAGAGGGCTCGACAGCCAACTGGTGCTCCGCCAGGTCGTATTCAACAACGCGCCAAGTGAGCAGTTCTTTCTTACCACGCGCCTGCAACTGGTGCATATGACAGAACGCGGCGCCCGCATCATCGGCAAGCTGGCCCGCACCAATAACCGCGACTATCCTTTTTATTTCGAGAGCGATTACCTGCAGGGCCTGTTTGTAACAGCCAACGGGGTGCTGGTGAATCAGCGCGGGCAAACGGTGGGGCACTTTAGCTAAAAATTAGTAGTGGCACCATAATAATGAGTAGACGGTGCCGGAGGCTTTATGCAGTTGCAGCAGGATTCTATAACTTGCAGCTCACCATTAAGCCACCTAAAACTATGAAACCTGCAAATTTTTGGCCTCGGATGCTCCTGCTCATCCTGCCAGTACTCCTCCTTGCCTCCTGCGACGACGAAGCGGATTGTATCCGGGGAAGGGGCGATGTGGAAACCCGCGAGTTTAACCTGGATGCGGTGAACGGACTGCGAGTGAACGGCGATACCCGCGTATTTGTTAGACGAGGAGCCACGCAGCGCATCGAGGTGAGGGCACAGCCAAACGTGCTGGACGCGATCAGCACCAATGTATCGAACGGCGTGTGGGACCTTAGCCTGGACAGATGCCTGCGCAGCCATAAAACGATAGAGGTGCAAATGACAGTGCCAGAATTGCGATCTGCTGAACTGATCGGGTCGGGGCGCATAGAGCTGCTGGATGAATTTGAGACGAATGATTTCCTGGCTGTGCTCGATGGCTCAGGCCAACTCCGAATAAACGTGCTTGCCGGCAGAATAACCAGCAGGCTGACCGGTTCGGGCAGCATCGACCTTGCAGGGGAGGCGGGTGCACAGGAAATCAGCCTGTCGGGCTCGGGTAACGTAAAAGCCTTTGGTCTGCGCAGCGGAAGTGCCGGTGTAAACCTCTCGGGTTCGGGAAACGTGGAGGTGCATGCAGCCAACGAACTGGCCGTAACGATCTCCGGAAGCGGCAATGTGTATTACCAGGGAAGTCCAACTATTAACTCAACTATTTCAGGCTCAGGCAAAGTAATAAAGCGCTGAGCAATACAGAACAGATGAACAGAAAAATCAATCTCCTAAGTTTTGCCCTGTTGCTAGGTATAGCCTTGTTCGCATTCTCGTGCGGCACCAAGAGCGATGTAGATGCTTTTAAAGAGGCAAAGTATAGCCTGTCGGGTATTAATGAAGTGAAGCTGAACGGCGTGAATGTGTTGAACAAAAAGCGACCCGAGGACTTCTCATTCAGCGAGGCCGCCTTGCTGCTGTCGGCTTTCTCTGACAATAACCTGTCTGCTTTCTCAAGCCTGGGGCTGAATGTAGAACTGGACGAAGCCAACCAGGACCGCAGCATGACCGTGACCAAACTTAAATGGCAATTGCTGCTGGATGGCAAACAGACACTGAGCGGGATCGTGGATGAGCCGGTTGAACTCCGGCATGGTCTGAATACCATCAATGTGCGTACGCCCATCAAACTGGCTGAGGAAAACGGCAGTTCCGGTTTGAACAACCTGTTGCGACTCGTTGCTATGCTTTCTGAGAAGGAGGGGGGCAGCCGACCGGATATATTGCTACAGATCAAACCCACTATCCAAACCTCAGTAGGTCCGGTAGAGGTACCTGCCTTTATTGATGTAAAGAAAATGTAAGGAATTAGAATACAATTGTTTGAAGGTTTAAAACGAGCCGGTCAGCTGACTGGCTCGTGCTGTTTTGGGCCATTAAAACGATATCCTGAAGTGCCAGAAAGGGTTTCTGCAATTTGTTTTAAAATAATTGTAACATTTGCAGCCGGTGAACGTAAGTGGCACACTCCTTGTTTAAATCACATCTGACAACCATTTGTAAGACCATTAGAAAAGGAACGAACATGGAATTCGATGTAATTGAAGCAAACGATTTGCAGGCCCTCGTAAACAGAGTACAAGACTACGTGAAAACTGGCTGGGTGCTGAAAGGTGAGGTATTTGAGAAGGACGGAAATTATACGCAGGAAGTGGAGCGACGCGTAGCGGAGCAGAAGAAAGCTACTGCCCGTCAGAAAAGCTGGATCTCGTGGCCTGTTGTGAACAGCTAATATTCTTTAGAGACACCCTGGCGATTTTGTAGTAAATTTGCATAAAATAAGGGCTATGAAACGCTATCTCTCCTTTGTTATACTACTTGTTTGCGGGCTCCAACTCTCTGCACAAGCCCAAAAAGCGGTGCTCGACCCGCAGCAACTGCTACGCGATGTACAGGTGCTGTCCGCCGATTCGATGGCAGGCCGTTTGAGCGGCACCGAAGGCAACCGAATGGCGCAGGAGTACATTGAGAAGCGTTTCAATGAGATTGGGCTGGAAGCCTATAACAAGAGCTACCGCCATACTTTCCGGCTGGAGGGCAGGGGTTTTGTAGTAGAAAAAGCCGTCAATTTAATCGGCTTTATACCTGGCAAAACCGACAAAACCATCGTCCTGACAGCGCACTACGACCATGTGGGCGAGCGAAAGGGCGAGGTTTTTAATGGGGCCGATGACAATGCCTCAGGTGTGGGTGGCCTACTGGCTGCGGCTGCCTATTTTAAGAAAAACAAGCCTTACTATACTTTGGTATTTGCTGCGCTCGACGGCGAGGAACTGGGCTTGCAGGGAGCCAATGCCTTTCTTGAGCATCCTCCGCTGGCACTGGAGCTAATTCAGCTCAATGTGAACATGGACATGCTCAGCCTGAACGAAAAAGGTGAGCTCTATGCCAGCGGGGCCTATCATTACCCAGCACTGCTGCCCCTGTTGCAGCAGGTGAAGCCCCGGCCAAAGGCCAGCCTGCTAACAGGCCACGACCGGCCGGAGCAGGGGAAAAACGACTGGACCAGGCAGTCAGATCACTATCAATTCCACAAGCGCCAGATCCCATTCATTTATTTCGGCGTTGAGGACCACGCGCACTACCATAAGCCCACCGATGTGTATGAAAACATCAACCATACTTTTTATCCGGATGCGGCTGCTTTGGTAATCGATTTTGTGAAGCTTCTCAACAAGAAACGCCCGGCTCTTCTCGCAACTGATTCAGAGACTGGTGCTTAATCTCCTTTGTGAAGAGTCGCTAAATTAACTCCGAACACATGCAGGTATAGCTGTAATCATTTTATCATGGCTATATTATAATGTATTCATAAATTTTGATGATCCTTTCTTTTAGCCTTGCGTAGATAGGGGGAACGGGCCCGACTCAGACAGTATCAGGGCTGCGTGCCACACAAACCTTAAAGAGAAACCTGTCTGAAGCATGAACAGGAGCACATACTTTCTTCTACTACTATTCTCGCTCACCATTTTAGTTTACACTACCGCTCAGGCGCAGGATGGTGTTATACGTCGGATGGGCATTAGCAAAATTCCGGAGCGTGGTCTCGTTATCCAGGCTGGTGCAGGTGTAGCAGCCATAAAGAGTGACGTATGCGGGAGTTATGGTTGCAATGACATTGGCTCTGCCTTCGGTATAGGAGCCTTGTTTAAGTATAACCCATTCTGGTCAGTTAGTGGCGAAGTAGAATATCTCAAATTGAAGGCGGTATCGAAGGATTCTAAAAATATTACTGTTGAGTCAAGGGTTATAGATGTGTCTGGGATGTTGGTGTATAACCTGATGGACAGCTATGCCGGTTCCAACAACTATCGCTCCCTTCGCAAACGTTTTGCCGTGCCTTTTGTGAAGGGCGGGGGAGGCTTCGTGTATTACACACCTAGTTCTTATCCTACAAATAGGCCTCCCAATTCTGATATTACTTATGATCGCCTGCGCTCGTACCCAGCCATTGCTGGTGTAATTACAGTTGGTGGTGGTATGCGCTTCCGTTTTTCTGATCAAATTAGTGTGGCACCAGAAGTTATGTACCACTTAACTACCACAGACTACCTTGATAACAACAATCAAAGTTTGAATAATAAAGATCACTACGGTGTAGTTTCGGTTAAGCTGCTGTACACACCAATGCCGAAGAACGAAGTGTTTACGAGCAAGAAGCAGGGTATAAAGCCCTTCAAGAAGAAAAAGTAAGCCCCGCTATACCTATGCGTTCCTAACTAAAGGAACCTACATACCTTGCCTTCCCGTACAGGAAATAGCCAGCATTGTTTGTATTGTGCTGGCTATTTTCGTTATACCTGAAACCCATGAAAACAGAACAGAAAAGAAACCTCTGGTGGCTGGCCGCCGGAGCAGGCGCATTGCTTATGGCCCGTGCCATTTCCCGTAAACTGAATGCCTATAGCTTCCGAAACAAGACGGTGCTGATAACGGGCGGTGCCCGTGGGCTGGGCTTTGTGATGGCCCGGCAACTGGCCAAAGAAGGGGCCCGCCTAATATTGTGCTCGCGCGACGAAATGCAACTGGAAGATGCCCGTATGGAACTGGCCGGCAATGGGGCCGAGGTCATGGTGCTCCCATGCGATGTAACCCAGCAGGCGCAGGTAGAACAGATGATTGGGCGGGTACAGCAGGAATTCGGGCAGATCGATGTGCTGATCAATAACGCGGGCATCATCACGGCGGGTCCGTTGGAGGAGATGACCGTAAAAGACTTTGAGGAAGCCATGCAGACGCATTTCTGGGGGCCGCTTTACACTACGCTGGCCGTGCTGCCCTCCATGAAAGCCCGTGGCGGTGGTCGGATCCTCAACATCGCCTCGATTGGCGGAAAGCTGGGCGTTCCGCATTTGGTGCCTTACAGCGCCAGCAAGTTTGCTCTGGTTGGGTTATCCGAAGGCCTGCGTGCGGAGTTGAAGCAGTACAACATCACCGTTACCTGTGCATCGCCGGGCCTGATGCAGACGGGCAGTCCACGGCACGCCAATATCAAAGGGCAGCACGAGGAGGAATACACACTGTTCAAGATCGTTGACTCGAGCCCAGTTACGTCCATCAGCGCGGAAAGCTCCGCCAAATCTATTCTGGATGCCTGCCGCCACGGCGATGCGGAAGTGGTCACTTCTATACCCGCCAAGATCGGGGCGTTCATACACGGCATCTCCCCGGAAACCACAACTGATATCTTCGCCATACTCAACCGCATGCTCCCTGGGCCAACCGGCGAGCAGCGGGCCAAAAAAGGCTACGAGAGTGAAACGCCGCTTTCTATGTCGGGCCTGACGGAGCGCACACAAAAGGCGGCATTCCGAAATAACGAACTGTAGCAATTAACTATACCTGATGGCGGGCTATACCCTGGCTTTGCCTATCTTTACCCTTATGGAAATCAAGAAAAGAGAAACGGCCTACGATGGCTATTTCAAGATCTATAAACTGACGGTTGCGCAAAATGGCCATACCTTTACCCGGGAGCAGTTTGACCGGGGCACCGCTGTGGCCGCCATGGTGTATGACACCGAAAAACAGCGCTACATTCTGACCCGGCAGTATCGGGTCGGCTCTGAGTCGGAGCTGGTGGAAGTGGTCGCCGGAATGGTAGACGATGGCGAAAACCCGGAGGCCAGCATTGCCCGCGAGATTGAGGAAGAAATCGGCTACAGCGTTGACAGCCTGAAGCACCTGCATACCTTTTACTCATCGCCGGGCGGCACTACCGAAAAGGTGCTGTTGTACTATGCAGAAGTGTCGCACCAGCATGCTGCAGGAGGTGGCAAGGACGACGAGCATGAAGACATAGAACTGGTCAGCTATACCCGGGAAGAGCTGCTGAAAGAAAGCTTTGCCGATGCCAAGACCATTATTGCACAACAGTGGGTGCAGCTGCAAGGCTAGGTGTCCATTACACAGGCATAGAAAAGCCTCAGTCACCGTTTCCAGGTAGCTGAGGCTTTCTCGTTTTAGCAGGCTTATTTTACCGCCCCGGGTTTGAGCTTGCCGGCAAACACTTTCCTGAACTTCTCCACTTTCGGGCGGATCACAAAGCTGCAGTATGGCTCGTGGCCGTGCGTGTTGAAGTAGTTCTGATGATAGTCTTCAGCCGGATAAAACTCTTGCAGCGGCTCAATCGTCGTGACGATTGGGTCATCGAAGGCGCCGGAGGCGTCGAGTTCCTTCAGGTATTTTTCGGCTTTTTCACGCTGCTCGTCGTTGTGGTAAAGCACGATAGAGCGGTACTGCGGCCCGATGTCGTTTCCTTGTCTGTTCAGGGTAGTCGGGTCGTGGGTTTTCCAGAATACTTCCAGTAGCTCGTCGTAGCTGATGGTATCCGGGTCGTAGGTGATCTGCAGCACTTCGGCATGCCCTGTCGTGCCTGAGGTGACTTGCTTATAGGTAGGATTCTCCAGGTGGCCGCCCGCATAGCCCGACTCCACTTTCTGAACGCCCGCCAGATCCTGAAACACGGCTTCGGTGCACCAGAAGCATCCTCCTCCAAATGTCGCTTTTTCCATTCTGTTCGATTTAGTTAAAGTATAGCCTCTTCTTCAAAAGTAAGTGTGCTATACCTGTGCAAAGGTATAGGTACTAAACCAAAATGTCCTCCTTTGGTTTAGTTACGCATGTTGCGCATGGTGCTTTGGGCGTCGGCGGCACCCTCCAGGGTCAGGTATTCGGCCTGCAAGGCTCTGATCTTGAGTTTATCGCTGTTCGAGATCTGGTTCTCCACTTGGCCGCGTCGCTGGTTGAGCTGCCCGTACACATTGTCCACATAGTCCCAGTCGTTTTGCGTCCAGTTGCGGCGCTTGGCCCTGATCACACCCATAAAGGTCAGGTAAGCTTCGCGCATGTCCTGTGGGGCGATGCTCTCAATTTCCTGGAATTCGCGAAGCAACTGCTCTTCCCATTGCTCCAGCTCGGCCTGGTCGAGCGGAGTGTTCAGGCGTCTTTCCTGCCTGTTCTCCCAGCGTTCGTAGCGCTCCTTCAGGCGGGCGTATTCTGCTTTGGAGTCGGCTGAAAGGCTGTCCAGGTTCTGCTCTATCTCCTCAGATCGTTTCCTGAAGTCTTCTTTTATACCTGGCATCTCGCGCTGTATGGCCGTATCGCCACGTTCCACTTTCTCGTTCATCCAGCCACGCAGCGATTCGAGGCGCTCGCCCACGGTGCGACCGGTGCGCTCCACGCGGGCCGTGTCGGCGGGGACGTCTACGGTTATCTCTTCTGTTTCCTGCGCGGTGCGGTTGCCTTCGCAGCCCCAGAGCAGCAAAGCAGACATCGCACCGGCGATCAAGGTTGTTCTATTAACAATCATTTCTTTTTCACAGTTTTAGGGTTGGTGTTCTCAGGCGGTGCCTGTATCTGCCATAATACGCAAAGCAATCCTACAAGATACTTATTACGGTTTAACGGCCAACAAAGGCTTGTCTTTGCTGATGCCATGGCCATACTGGTAATGCCTGTTTACGGTAACGGGCAGCTTGCCACGGGCAGGTATTTTGCCGAACAGTAATTTGGCTGCTGCCACCTGTGCGTGCTTGTGGGCTTGGTAGGCCAGTATGAGCACGCGGCTCTTGTGTATGTCCGGAAACTGGTTCAAGGTATAGGGGTTATCAAACAGCGTGATGACAGAGCGGTTGGAGCGGGCCAGTTCTGTCACAAATTGCGTAGCCTCCTTCGAGTAACCCAGTCGGTTGCTGGGCGCCACACTCGGGCCATAAAGCCCCACCAACACCAGGTCGTAGCCTTTCAGTTTCTGCCTGAGCTGCTTTATTTCCTTGGCGTTGGCCTTCCGGGATATCACAAAGTCATCACCAATGCGACCATACTTGTTAACCTCACGTTGGAAAATGCTTGGCCGCACCGCACCAAAGGAGAGCGTGGCAATGCGCTGGCGCTTTTTCTGTCGGATAGGCAGAAAGTTCTTCCGGTTGTTGAGCAGGGTCATGGCGGCTTCGGCCAGGGCGTGGTTGGTACTATCGGCTATACCTGGGTTCAGGTCTTCGTAAAGGTTTTCCAACTCAATGGGCTTATACCTGTCCAGCCCCACCCAGGCTTTGGCAGCCAGCATTTTCTTGCAACGTCGGTCAATTTCCTCCTGCGTAATGTAGCCTTCGGCAATGGCATGCTGTATGGCCTGTATGGCTTTCGGAACGCTGTTGAGCCGCTCCAGCACATCGTTGCCTGCAATCAGGGCGCGCGCTTCCGCCTCGCCCGGCGGGAAGAATTTGGTAACTCCCTTCATCACCATGGCATCTGTAAAGACCAGCCCCTTGAACTCCAGTTGGTTTTTGAGCAGGTTGGTCACGATGGGTTTGGAGAGGGTAGAGGGTAAGTTAAGCGTGGTGTCGAGCTGCTGCATGTGCATGTGCGCCACCATAATGCCTCCGATGCCGTGCTTGATCAGTTCCCGGAAAGGGTATAGCTCCAGTGAGTCGAGGCGGGCGCGGTCGTGCGGGATAATGGGCAGGTCGTAATGCGAGTCCACATCGGTGTCGCCATGGCCTGGGAAATGCTTGGCCACCGCAATGATACCGTTTTCCTGCATGCCCCGCATATAGGCCAGGCTTTTGGCGGTCACGTCCAGTTTGTCTTCGCCAAAGGCGCGGTAGCTGATGATGGGGTTCTGCGGGTTGTTGTTGATGTCGGCCACGGGGGCGAAGTTGACGTGCATGCCCAGCCGTTTGAACTCCTCCGCCACTTCGGCGCCCATGCGGTAGATCAGGCCATTGTCCTCTATGGCGCCCATCATCATCTGGAACGGATACTGCACCGTGCTGTCGAGTCGCATGCCCACCCCAGTTTCAGCGTCCATCGAGATCAGGAGCGGCACTTTGGAAGCGGCCTGCAGGCGGTTGTTCAGTACGGCCTGCCGCACAGGCCCTCCCTGAAAGTAGATAACGCCTCCCACTTTATACCGCTTTACCAGGTTCATCACATCGGCCTCATACTTGGGCCCTTTGTTGGAGAACGCCTCGATGATGATCAGCTGGGCGATGCGCTCCGCCGGACTCAGCGTATTGAAAACGGAATCAACCCAGGGCGATGGGCGCTCGATCGCCTCGATCAGGGAGTTTGGTCGGGTATAGGGCGCCTCCTCTGGAAAAAACTCACGATGCACCTCCTCATTGCTTGCATAAGATGCCCCTTTAGTGTCTGTGCTCTCGCAGGAAGGCAATAGCAGAAGGCAGCAAAGCAGACCAAGGTATAGATAGGTAATCGGGTGAAGAGGGTTGACATGCATGGTACGCGTGGTGAAATCACCTTTATTGCTTCTCACTTTCGGGTTAGGTTTAGGACTACAGGTCTTATACGCTTCAGGGCATAGTTGAAATGGAAGTGATACGGTATAGAACGTGAAAAGTACGGATAACGCATACGAATTTTGCCCGGCAGCCTGTATCTTGCTGTTGTGCGGGTGCTGTTTCTTTACGATCTGACAGTACCCTTGCACGTATAGCCTGACACGACACAGCAGGAGAAGAATTGCCTTCTCCCCACGAAGCCCTATGATGCGAGCCACTCCATTGCAAAGCCCCGAAAACCTGAAAGCCGAAAATGAACGCTTTGCCTATAGTTTTCTGCCAGGCGCCTTGTTTGTGGGCCTCATCTGGCTGGTAGCGCTTCTCTCATACCTGAACGATGTGAACCTGGTCTGGCTGGGCATCCACCCGCGCGATTTCCTCGGGTTGGTTGGCGTTTTCCTGGGGCCGCTCATCCACTCCGGGCTCATCCATTTGCTTTCTAATTCGTTTCCGCTGGTGCTGCTTTCGGGCTTTATCCTGTTTTTGCATCGTTCTGTTGCGCTGCGGGTGTTTGTGCTGGTCTACGTACTCAGTGGACTGTTCACCTGGTTCATCGGCCGCGATGCGTATCATGTGGGCGCCAGCGGGGTTGTGTATGGCCTGGCGGGTTTCCTGCTGTTCAACGGCATCGCGCGTCGCGACAGGGCGGGTCTGGCTGTATCGCTGGCCATTCTGTTTCTGTATAGCGGTTTATTTTACGGCCTGTTTCCTTCAGAGGAGCGCATCTCCTGGGAAGGGCACCTGGGCGGCCTACTGACAGGACTTGTTGCGGCCGTGCTTTACGGCGAACACATCGATAAGAAGCAGCCTGCTATACCTGCAGAGCCACCACTCAGCCAGAATGAATATACGGCGCAGGAGCTACACCAAAGCAGTACGCTCGGCGCAGTGCGCTATACCTGGCGCTATACCCTGGCGAGCGATGAACCTGCTAGAAAGTATGACCAAAAAGCCCGGCTTCACCCTAAAACAGGTATGCTGGAGCCCTAACCCAGGCAGACTAACCTACGTCTAAACACAGAAACGAGCACCTATGTCGCAAAATACAACCGCCCCCCAAGTAGAAACAAAGCAGAGCAAATGGCCCTTAATGGTCACGGCAGGCATTGTCGCCTTGCTGGTGCTGGCTTACTTCGTTTTTCCCGGTTTTCAGGCCAATATTCAAGAAGGCTGGGAGGTGCTGACGAGCGGGGAAGAAAAGCGCATTTCCAGTTGGGTGGAGCAGTTCGGCTTTTGGGGACCTTTCTTCATTATCCTGGCAATGGTGGCCCAGATGTTTCTGTTAGTGGTGAACGTGGTGGCCCTGATGCTGGTGGCCATTATTGCGTACGGACCGGTCTGGGGCTCGGGGATTGCCATTGTGGCGGTGCTGGTTGCCTCCACCATCGGGTACCTGATTGGCCGCGGTCTCGGCGAAACGGGCGTGCGCAAAATCATTGGGCACAAGGCAGAGGAGAAGGTGTGCGGTTTTGTGTCGGACTATGGAATTTGGGCCGTGATCATTGCGCGTATTTCTCCCTTCCTATCGAATGATGCGGTTAGCTTTGTGGCAGGCCTCACTAAAATGGGCTATCTTAAATTTATAGGGGCCACTGTGGCAGGCATTACACCGCTCACTATACTGCTGGCCTGGCTCGGGGAAGACAAAGACCGCCTGATGAACGGATTGATCTGGGTTGGAGGAGCAAGCCTGGTCGTCTTTATTGGCTATGTCGTCTACGACAAGTATTTCAAGAAAGGGCAGTAGCCTCAGGGCCCGTAGGCCGGCTCTGATCATTAAATGAGTAGGCTTTATAAATTACAATTAGGATCATAGTAAATGGTTTATTTGGGTATGTTTGTACACCTTTATAATGAAACTATTGTAATTTATTTTATGAAAAATTAGTGACATTTGTCGTTTTCTCTGGATAACAATTTTCCGCTATTCCTTTCGAATTTTGAATTCATTGCCCGTATTTAGGCATTTTTAAGACTTTATTCTACAGCCTTTAACAGTCCTAGATTCATGCAGTGCTTAAAACCTATTTTCTAAACTGGCCGTTTAAGCGGTTTATTGTTATAGAAATGATGTTTCACGAAATGGATTGCATATGTTTAGGGTCAAAATACTAGCAGTAGTGATTTCCATTTATGTCACTTTTTTCGATGAAATGGCGATATTCAACCCAGAAGAATCAAGCCCTCCAAGCGAGGAAAAAGCACAGGAACTGTTATCACCCCGACTCATAAAAAAAGTACAAGATTACCCCAGTTACCCCGATTATCCGGAAACCTTCACCGTAACGGCCACAGTCTACTACCCCGAAAAAGGCCAGACAGACGGAAACCCCTTCATCACAGCGGACGGCTCCCGCATCAACCCCAAAAACCCTAAAAAACACCGCTGGATTGCCCTCTCACGCGATATGCTGGCGCGCTGGGGTGGCGACATTCAATATGGCGACACCGTTTGGGTGCGTGGGGTTTCAGAAGAGCTGGACGGGCAGTACATTGTCCGGGATACCATGAACCGCCGCTTCCGCAACCGCATCGATATTCTGGTGGGACGCAAAGACAACATCTACGGCAGGTGGGAAAACGTTAAAATTGCCAAATCAGAATTTTCCGACGAAAGCGAGATAAATTTCCAGCCAAGTGACTTTGGTTTTGCCATGAGGGATTAAGCTTGCCTGGTATACAGGTATGGATCGAAATTGCTAACTTCAGGTTTGTAAAAGCCATACCTATGACAAGACAAGAAGCCCGCACCATACTGGAGCAAATGACAACCAGCGAAAGCCTGCTGCGCCATGCCCGTACCGTGGAACTCGTAATGGAGGCCTACGCCAACAAACTGGGCGAAAACCCGGAAGCATGGGCCATCGCAGGGCTGCTGCACGACGCCGACTACCAGGCCTACCCGGACAGGCACCCGAACGTGATCGTGGACATGCTGCGTGAGAAAGGTGAGGAGCACATTGCCCACGCCATATCGGCGCACTATACCCACTGGGGCGTGCCCTACGAAACCACGCTCGACAAAGCCCTGATCGCCTGCGACGAAATAACTGGTTTTATTGTGGCCTGTGCCCAGGTACGTCCCCAGCGCCTGGAGGGATTAACGGCCAAATCGGTGATAAAGAAACTGAAGACAAGCGGCTTTGCTGCCTCTGTTGACCGCGAAGAGGTGCGCATAGGCGCCGAACTTTTCGGGGTGAACCTGAACGAGCACATTGACTTTATTATTGGCGTGCTGCAACAGCATCAGGCTGAGCTGCAGCTAGCGCCTATAACGCAAAACGAAGCCTGAGAACAGGTGCTGCAAGATTCAAGGGCCGTGTCGGTGCATGTTGTTGCGCCGGCACGGCTTTCGCTTTAGGCCAGGTAATATTGCAGGGCTTCCAACCCTTTGGCATTGTCCTCGGCTTCCACTATTTCATCAATCACAAATTGGATCTCCTGCTCGCTCCAATGCTCTTTCTCGGCTGCTTTCACAAACAGGTTGATGGCGGCGTAACGGTTTGTGCCCGCAGGTATAGTAGCTTTTACTTTCTTTCGGATGTTCATGTCGCTTTAGCTTTTAACAAGATTACGCATGGGTTTCTACAAAAGCAATTAATGGATTTGCATTTCGGCCGAATGGACAGCCTCTGGCTTAGTGACACGAGCTCAGGTCCGCAATTTCATTTTCTTGATTAACTCTGGGCCGGAGACATCGTTACTATAAGCTATACCCCTGCACGAACGGTTGGCTTATGGAGAAAGAAATTTTTACAATGGACCAGATTGCGGAGTTGGATAACCTCACCATCATGCATTTTGCCGCGCCCATAATCGTGGCCTCTGTGCTGCTAGAGTGGTACGTAGGCATCCGGAAAAAAAGAAACTACTACGAAAAGCGCGACTTTCTGGCGGCCGTAGCGATTGGGGTGGGGAGTGTGGTGCTGGGGGCCATGCTCAAGGTTACGCTCTTTTACATCTCACTGGAGATCTACAATGCGGTGCCGTGGGCTATCCCACGATCCTGGTGGGGCTTTGCGCTAGCCTTTGTGCTGGTGGACCTTTGCAGGTACTGGGCGCACCGCATCTCGCACGAGCAGCGCTTCTGGTGGGCAACGCACGTCACGCACCATTCGTCTGAGAAAATGAACTTCTCCGTCTCGTTTCGCACCGGCTGGACCCAGCACATCAAGTTTCTATTCTTCCTGCCAGTGCCTTTTATGGGCTTCGACCCTTTTACCTTTTTCGTGTGTCACCAGTTGGCTGTGCTCTACCAGTTTTGGGTGCATACCGAGCTGGTGCGCAGGCTTCCCGCGCCCATCGAGTACATCTTCGTGACACCTTCTCACCACCGGGTTCATCACGGCTCCAACCCACAGTACATCGACAAGAATTACGGCTCAACTTTCATCGTTTGGGATCGGCTGTTCGGTACTTTTCAGCAGGAGGAAGAGGCCCCCGTTTATGGCCTGACCAAGCCTGTTAACTCATTTAACCCCATCTACCTGGTGTTTCATGAGTGGGTGGATATTTGGAAAGACCTGCGGCACGCCCGTTCATTCCGGGAGGCATGGGATATCCTGTTCAAGCCGCCCGGAGCCATCGTGACGGCCTACCAACGGGAGCAGGAGGCACTGGGAGCACAGGAGAATGAGGTGTTGGATGATGCGCCCGCCTTGCATGTGGCTTCGGCTATACCTGGCGAGGGGGTATTGGAGCAACAGATTAGCCCGACCGGGGGTAGGCAAGTGGGCTAAAAGAAAAAGCATGGCCTCCGCCATGCTTTTCTGTTTGGGCTACACTTGGCAGCTTAGTAATTGTTATCGTACTGCTGGCCCTGGCCTTGACTGGGGTTGCTTCTGGCTTCGCGCGGCACACCCATTTTCTCTTCGCGTCGTGACTGGTACTGGGCAAACTGCTGCTCAGTGAGGATATCTTTGATCTGTGATAGTCTGGTCTGGCTGATGATGTCCATTTGCTGGGCCAGCTTAGGCGGATTATCGCGGTATTTCTTGCGTGCCTCTTCTGCAAACTTCATGCTGCTGCGGTTCACATCCTTCAACTGAGCCGCCTGCTTTGGGCTCAGCCGCAGGTTTTTCACCATACCGGCGGTTATCTCATCGGCCCGCTGCTCGATGGTAGTCGGGGCACTCTGGGCGGTTCGGGCCTTTTGAGCGGGTGCTTGTGCCAACACTGCGGTGGCGGTAAAGGCAAAAAATACTGCAGCAAAAACTGACTTTTTCATATCTCTTTTAAAGCTTATCATCGGTGCTTTCTTCTCTATCAAATACTGTTCCGGTATTTTGGCACAAGTCTATTTGCAACACGGCCTGTCTAGGTATAGTTTCTATACCTGTGTGCTTAGCAATTAACGCTATGACTCCGAGTGGAAGTATACCTTGTAGAAATGCATGCCGCGCTCCTGATCGAAGCCGCGCTCTACGTACTGCTCACTCTGCTCCGGGTTATACCCGCTGAACTTGATCTCGATCTGGGTATCGAGCTTGATGAAGTTGCGAAACTTGCGCTTCATGTTCTTCACCGTGTTCTTGTTGATGGCAAAATCCGTGAAGCCTTCGATGTCGCGCTCCTCGGCAAAGGCCTGGGTATAGTTCTTAAAGCGCTCTGCCGTCTCCGGCTCGTCGATCACGCTGCTCGTAAACTCCTCCAGGTCAAAGGTCTCGCTTTTGGAGAAATAGTCCACGGAGCGGCTGATGAAGTCCACCTGCGCTTTTTTGCTGTCGGTCTGGGCAAACACCTCCTCCGAGAAATCCTTGCAGAGGTTGAGCGCCGTTTTGGTGTTGAAGTTGGTGTCCTTGAGCTCGGTTACGTGCAGGAAGTCCTCTTTCCAGAACACGGCGTCGGTGCTGTTGGCGTCCACGATCTTAACCCGGAAACCGTCTTCGGCCTCGGTGTTGAAGATCAGGCAGCCCTTGTCCACGCTCTTGATGTTCACCCCGAAGTGGTAGTTCATGCTCAGGTCATCGTTCTCTTCCTGAAAGGTCAGGAAGGTGTCTTTGTTCTCCGACTTGAAAATGCCGATCGCATCCACAATGTCGTCTTCCATCACGCACCCTGAGAGATGCACCACGTAAAGCTCGCCGCTTTTCACTTTGGGGTGGTCCGACTGCTCGTACAGGTGGTTGAGCACATGCACCGAATACTCCAGAAACTTTCGGGGCTCCGTGAACATCAGCGCCGAGTAGGCGAACATTTCATTCAGGGCAAGGTCGGAGGTATGGTGGAAGCGGAAAAACTCCTCCTGCTTAAAGGGGGCCAGAAAGTAATTGGTCAGCAGATCCGTCAGCTGCTCGTCGCGCAAGTCGACGAGTTCTTTCGAAGCGATCACGCCTTCTTCCTTTGCCTTGTTGCCTACCCGGTGCACGGCCAGCCTGTTCAGCCGCACCTGTCTTTTATCATTCATCTGCCTGTTGCTTTATACCTGTCTTCGTCTTGGAGCCATGGGGCTGCAAAGGTAAGGTGTAACTATACCTGCGGGCAAATACACAGCATCATTAAATGCGCTTTATTTTAAGCAGTTTTCTTCTTTTGAAAAATATTTTAATTGCTAACAGATTGATATTTAATTATTTATAATTGATAATGAACTTTTTTGGAAATTATTTATAACAAATTGGCACGGTTCTTTCATTCCATCCGGCAAGCAGCGCAGCTTGGAGTTTTAGTATTCAAAATTTAAGGATAGGAGTGATGAAAAAGATATTTTTACTACTGGCCGTCGTTCTGGGGATAGCGGCTACTCGGGCAAATGCGCAGCAAAAACAACCTGTGCGCATCGGTATAAAAGCAGGCGTGAACATGGCCGAATGGCAAGGCCAGACTGTGAACAGCGCCCAGGATCTGATGGATATGACCAACGGCTCCCTAAACCGCGAAATGCGCGAAGGCTTCCATGTGGGTGGCGTGGTGTCTATACCTGTGGCACCTGGTTTCGAGATTGAACCGGGCCTTTTATACTCACAGAAAGGTATGCGCCTGACAGGTAAAATTCCATTGGAACAGTTCGATTTCCTTAATGCGGGCGTTACTGTAACCAACAAAGCCGAATACATAGACCTCCCGATACTGGCCAAAGTGTTCATCGGCGACGGCTTCCATATTTTTGCGGGTCCGCAGTTCTCATACCTGGTTTCGAACAAAGTGCAGGTACGGGCCGGCGCCCTGGGCTTTAACGCCCTGAACCAGGAGTGGGATGTAAACAATGGCTTCCGTGAGTTGGATGTGGCGGCCACCGGAGGTATAGGCTACCGTTTTGCCAGTGGTTTCAACATCAGCGCCGGCTACGACTACGGCCTGACCACCGTGGATTCCAACCGCAACTTCGACACCTTCAACCGGGTGATCAAGGCTTCTGTAGGATTTACTTTCTAAAAATAGATGATTGGTTAAGTATTACTGTTTGTAGATGTGTTTTGGTGAGGTGCGCAGGCCGTTCCCTTTGGGAGCGGCCTGCGCTTTTTTTATGTAAGCCCAAAAAAAATCCCTGCAGGTATAAGCCGCAGGGATTTCTTGTTTGAATAGGTATAGTGAGAACAGTGCTAGGGACGAGCGTACGCTCCGGATTAAGATTTTTTGTATGGGAATTTCTTGGAGGAGTTTCTCATCAGCGCATTCGACAATGACTTTCTGCTGCTGCCGATGCTTCCGGAGGCAGTGTAGTCATATTTCCAGAGCAGATCGCCCTTTTCGCCTTCATGTATTGTAATGGATGTGTTCACGCTGTTGGTAGGCCCCCAGGCGCCCACCAGCAGGCCCACCGCAATAGCGGCCCCATCAGACATCGGCTGCGACATGGTGGCCTTTCCGGAAATGATCGCATCCACGCCCAGTATCTGGCAGATCTCATCTCTTGAAACGGTGTTCATGTTTTCGTACGTGATGCCGGCCTCCGAAAGCAGTGCATTCGTCTTGTTCACATCCTGGAAATTAACCGTGTACTTGTTCTTCGACATCTCCCTGAGGAAAAATCCATACACATCGCCCTGCAAGCCATAGCCATAGTCTTTCTGCTGTTGCTTCATCATGTCGGGTGTCACGCCTTTCGGAAGCTTTCTGGACTCGATCAGTACATCGAAAGGCACAATGGCCAGCGTTTGATGCTTCGCCTTCACCTCCTTAAAAGAGGCAGCCGTGTAGATTTGAGGTCCGCAGGCTGTGAAAGTTACCGCCAGCAACAAAAAGAGTAGAATTTTTTTCATGTGTGAAATTTGAATGGAGGTTAAGTTTGTTTAAAAAATTGCGGATCAAATATAATATTATGGTTATATATATCTAGTGTTATGGTAAAATATATTTTAACCCACTGGCAGGTATAAATTGCATAAGGTGTAGCCAACCACACCTGCACCGGGGAGGTGGTGGCAAAACAATTGATGGCAGGTTGCCCGAAGATGGGCTATGCAAATGAAATTAAAGCATTACCCCATTATAGGCGCACAATCTGTAGCCTTGCCCATGAATGTTAATGATCTCCACGCTGGGGTCGTGGCGGAGGTATTTGCGAAGCTTAGCGATGTACACATCCATGCTGCGGCCTGTGAAGTAACTGTCTTCGTGCCAGATACGCAAAAGTGCCTGGTCGCGCGGCAGCACATCGTTCAGGTGCTCGCAGAGCAGGTGCAATAGCTCCGTTTCTTTTGGCGATAGCTTTTGGATGTCGCCGTTGTGATGTAGCAAGCGCAGTTTGTACTGGAAGCGATACTGGCCGATGGTATACTCGGTCACTTCCGGCTTCTCAGCGTTGGGTCCTCCACCGGTGCGGTGCATGATGGCCTTTATTTTGTAAAGCAGCACCTCCGAGTCAAAAGGTTTGGTAATATAATCGTCAGCCCCAATCTTAAAGCCCTCCAGCATGTCCTCCCGCATGGCTTTGGCCGTCAGGAAAATGAGCGGCATTTCAGGCTGTATCTTCTTTATCTCGCGGGCCAGCGTAAAGCCGTCTTTGCCCGGCATCATCACGTCAAGGATACACAGGTCGAAGGTCCCCTTTCTGAAAGCGGTGATAGCCTGGCAGCCGTCCGTGGAGAGGGTCACTTCATAGTCGTGCAGCTCCAGGTAGTCTTTCAGCACAATCCCAAAGTTCGGGTCGTCTTCGGCCAGCAGTATGTGTAGTCCTTTGTCGCTCATAGGAGGCTGTTTAGGTATAGGCTTTTGTTTAAAGATGCCGCGACGGGCGCTTAAGTTGCATGGTGCAGCAATTTCAGGCACCAACTGGTAAAAATACTTCGAACCGACTGCCTTTGCCAAGCTCACTTTGCAGTTTTATAGTGCCGTGGTGGGCCTTCACAATGGCCTTTACATAGCTAAGCCCGAGTCCGAAGCCTTTCACATTGTGTAGGTTTCCGGTCGGCACGCGGTAAAACTTATCAAATACCCGCAACTGTGCGTCACGCGTCATGCCCATGCCTTTGTCCTCTACTGCCAGCACAATGCCGCCAGCTGTGTCATAGGTTTGGATGCAGATGGCAGGGCGGTCCGGGGAGTATTTGTTCGCATTGTCAAGGAGGTTGCAGATGACGTTGTAGAAGTGCACTTCGTCCAGTTCGAGCTCCGGAGCGGCGGCATGGAGCTTGGTGGTGATGGTTCCCTGGCGTTCGGCCACCTGCAGGTGTATGCTCTCGATGGCTTTGCGCACGAGGGCATGCAGGTCGGTGTGTTTCAGGGTCATTTCATAGTCGTTCTTCTCGAGTCGGGCTATTTGCAGCACATTCTCTACCTGGGCGTTCATGCGCTTGTTCTCCTGCCGGATGATGCCGGTGTAGTACTGCACCTTCTCGGGCAGGCCGTATACCTTGGGGTTCGAAATGGCGTCGGCAGCTAGCGAGATGGTCGCGATCGGCGTCTTGAACTCGTGCGTCATGTTGTTGATGAAGTCGTTCTTCATCTCCGATAGCTTCTTCTGCCTGAAAATAATGTGAATGGTGGTGCCAAACGTAGCCACCATGATCAGGGTAAAGAGCGCTGAGAAGGCCAGCATCATCCAGAGCGATCTGATGGCATAGGCCCGGCTGTCAGGGAAGTATACGGCCAGGTATTCAGACTTATCAAATATATCGTTAGGGAACAGGCTGGCCTTGTAGGTAGCAAAGTTGCGGGTGTCGCTGGTGGGCAGGTGGGCCGCTGAAATAGTGTCCTGCTGGTTAGATAGCACCCAGTAACCGAAGTCCAGGCAAATGCCTTTGTCCTGCAGTTCGCTTTGCAGCAAGGGTTTAATTTCCTCCAGGTTCAGTCGCTGCTCTAGAGGGATATCCTTGGCGACATATTCCACCACCATCTTTTCCACCACATCGTTCAGCTTTTCCTTTTTGGCCTCTATTTTGGCGCGGTCCGGCGTGCTGGGTGAGGTGAGTTGAGCGACTTTGCGCTTTTCAGATTCTTCTGCTTTGCCAGATAAGGCGGCTGAGGCAGTGCTGGCTTTGTTGGCAGGGCCGCTTAGCGTGTTTTGCTGCTTCTGTATTGGCTCCTCCGGTCTTTTTACGTTCCGGATCGTGATCTTACTGCCTGCCATCACAGCCGCATGATCCGCCGCCATTGCCTCAGACAGGCTCTT
Source organism: Pontibacter ramchanderi (assembly GCF_002846395.1). GTDB lineage: Bacteria > Bacteroidota > Bacteroidia > Cytophagales > Hymenobacteraceae > Pontibacter > Pontibacter ramchanderi. Next base: position 1,324,635 of record NZ_PJMU01000001.1, on the reverse strand, counting down.
GCGGGCAGCGTTTGCTTTCTTGTAAATATAGACACTGTCTTTGAGCACATTGATGGAGGCTATTTCGGCGGCATTGATGGCCCGGTCCAGAAAATTGCTGCGACGAAGGCTGTCCAAATGCAGGGCGATGTATTGCAGTGTATCCACTGAAAAGTGCAGGTTACGGCCATTTACCTGTCGGCTATACCTGACGGTGTGCTCCGGGAAGCGGTGGATTCGGAATGTGCTGTTCTGGCTCAGACGACGGGCACGGGCCTGCATAGAGTCTGCCTGCGCCTGCCAGACCGCCATGTACTGCTGGTGCTCCATGGGCGTGACTGGCATTCGTATACCTGAAGCCAGCATTTGCTGCATTACAGAGTCCAGGGCTTTGAACTCCGCCTGAAAATTTTGAAGCCCAGGATGCAGGAATACGTGTCCTTTTGGAGTTCCGGACAGTGTAGGCCTTTCCGGCTGTCTTTCTGTGATGGCTATACCTAGTGGAGCCCGTGGAGCGGGTGGGGCAGGAGGGTTACTGACGCGGGCCTGTTCGTTTGCCGTTGGTTGGGTGTTGCTGGTAAAGGAGATAGCAGCAGGGCTCAGCGGCTCTGCGACTGGTTCGGGCGCAGGAGTGGGTTGTTGCAACGTTGCCATGCCGTTGGCCACTGCCGACACGGCCTCCTGTGTCTCCAGCTTCTCGACCACCCGGGCAAGTGCCTCGTGTACGCTGCGGTCAAACTGCTCCTGCTTCACCTGTATGGCATCCGAAATCCAATACAGCTGAAGACCGACCATACCGAGTAACGATATGCTCATCAGCACGATAACCCCTATGATAGACAGCTTGCTCACATAACAAATTTACGTATTTCGGCTGGCTTGTCCATTACTTTAACTTTTCCTTAACAGACTTTAACCTGTCTTTAACGCTTCGGTGATGTGGGCCAGCGTACATTTGTGTAAACGATTCGCTAACTCCTTATTCCTGAACACTATGAACCTCTTCGTCCACATTCAAACCTTACTTAAACTGGCACTTGCCCTGCTACTGGGCCTTTTGCCTTTCCATCATGCGCTGGCACAGGAGGCTGGCCAGCAGAAGCGCAACATGCACATTAAAATGATTCGCACCGTGGATGGCAAGACGGTGGTGGTCGATACTACTTTTGCAGCCGAAACGGAAGAGGCCATTGCCAAAGCCCTGAAAGCCGCCCGCCTGGACACGGGCCACATGCGCCTGCTGGACGAAAAAATAAGGGCCTATACCCTGGGCAAGGAGGGGGAGGCCATGCTGAAGGCCAGGGTTCACAGCCTGAAAGCCGACAGTGCCATGAGGCGTGCCATGAAAGAGGTGCGCGTCCTCTCGCTGTCAGCGGATAGTATGAGCAAAGAAATGATGAAACGCATGGAAGCATTGCAGGGGGAGATGAAGCACATGGGTATAACCCTGGAGGGCCACCCGCAGATTCACATCCGTTCACTTAGCGATTCTTCCCATACCTTTACGTGGAAAGACGGTGAGCGAATCATGGCCATTAATCCGAAAGAAATTGAGCGGATCATTGTGGAGAGCATGCCCCGCGGACTTATAACCGACTCACTGCTCTCCAAAGAAGGCAAGGCTTATGTAAAGATCCTGAAGGGCGGAGAGAACAGAAAGGTATACCGCATCGACCGTGACGGAAACAAGCGTGAACTGATTGACGAGGAGATCGACCTGCAGCTGGCCCGAGATGGTCATGCCATCTTTATTGTGCGTAAGGCCAAAGTGGAGGATGTGACAAAGGCTGACAAGGAGCAATTGAAAGCCACCGGTGCTCCGGTAGAAATGAAATCGCGCGAGGAGCTGAAGGTGGAGGAGATCAACTTCTCGCCAAACCCCAACTCGGGGCGCTTTAACCTGAAGTTTTCGCTTAAGAACAAAGGCACCACCGTGGTGCGGGTGATGGACGACAAAGGGCAGGAAGTGTTTGTGGACACCGTAGAGAAACTGTCCGGCACCTACGAACGCGAAATCGACCTGACGCCTTTTGGGCGGGGTCTGTACTTTTTGCAAGTGGCCCAGGGAGACCGTTATCATACCAAAAAAATACTGGTGCAGTAAGTTTGTTTAGCAATTTGGTTCAGTAGAGAAGCCCGGTGTCTGCAGTACCGGGCTTTCTGTTTTAAAACTCTTCGCATCAGCTGCAAGTAAAAAGAGCAGTACCATACCTGAAACTATACCTGCGCCTGATGAAAAAACAGCTATACCTACTCACTTTCCTTTTCATTCTGTGTTTCCCGGCTGTGTCGCAATCGCAGCGGACCTACAACGCCACCCTGAGCGACTATGCCTACCGCTACCCGGTAAACTACCTGGAAGTAGAACAGGAAGGGCAAAAGTTCAAGATGGCGTATATGGACGTGTCGCCGCCTGCCCCTTTCAAAAACCCGCAAACGGTGCTGCTGCTGCATGGTAAAAACTTTCTGGGTGCCTACTGGCAACAAACCATGCACTTCCTGGCCGGCCAGGGGTTTAGGGTGGTAGTGCCCGACCAACTGGGCTTCGGCAAGTCAGACAAAGCGGAAGTGCAGTACAGCTTCCACCAGTTGGCGCAGCACACGCGGCATTTGCTCGAGCATCTCAAGATCAGTGAGGCCGTAGTGGTTGGGCACTCCATGGGTGGCATGCTGGCCACGCGCTTTGCGCTCATGTACCCGGAGGCAACCACCAAACTCGTGCTCGAAAATCCGATCGGGCTGGAAGACTACAGGCGCATAGTGCCATACAGGAACCTCGATGAGCTTTATCAGGAAGAACTGAAACGCACCGAAACCGGCATACGGGATTACCACAAAACGTACTATACCTCCTGGAAACCGGCCTATGACGAGTGGGTGCGAATACCTGCCGCGCAACTCCGCAGCCCCGACTACCCGCTTGTGGCACGGGTGGCAGCGCATACCTACGCCATGATTTATGAGCAGCCGGTTGTGTATGAGTTCAGTCAACTGACAATGCCTGTACTGCTTGCCATTGGGCTTGAGGACCGCACAGTGGTGGGCAAAGCGTACATTAAAAGCGAGGAGGAGCGAAAAAAATATGGGCAGTACCCGCAACTGGGCCAGCAAACGGCAGGCGCCATCCCTAACGCGCGGCTGCTGGAGCTAAAAGGAGTGGGACACATCCCGCACATTGAGGCGCCGGAGCAATTTCACAAAGCGCTGCTGGAGTTTTTAAAGCAATAAGGTTATACCTAAGTGCTTGCGCCTAGTGATGGTGGTGATGATCGTGGTCGTCGGGTTTGCTGTTGAAATTGGCAATGGTGCCTGCTCCAAAGAAAACAAACCAGCACAGGTATAGCGCATTGAAGTTCTCCACTGTCTTGCCAATGAAAAGCAGGATCACATTCGCCAGAATGGTCATCACCAAGCCCGTCATGGCTACAAACTGGTAGGAGTTCATCTCCCGCGGGTCGTATATTTTTGAAAGTTTCATATGCTTATTCGCTGCCGGTTCACTCTGTAACGCAATCGGGCCGCCATACGTGCCATAGGCCCTTTATTTTTCGCTCAAAGATAATCGAAAGAAACGGGAGATGTATAAATTGTTTGGTTGTTTAATTATGTTAAGTAAAGTGTGCTATACCTAACTGATCGGGCACATGAGCGTATACACAGGTAAACAAACCAATTGAATTATGGCTACAAGAGACGAAGATATACGGAACACGCCCAACCGACCGAAGAATGTGAACGAAACACACCGCGAGGGCCAGACCATGGGCAACAAGCCAGACCCCTCAGCCAAGCGCAATGTAGGGTATGGAGGCGCACTGGAGCGAGGCGACCAAAAGGACAGCCTGGAGAACCTGCACATAGGAGGCAATGAAACAACCGGCTATGGTGCAAACAACCCAAAAAGCACAGAGGAATTCGCCCAGGGCCCTGGTTTTGAGTACGAGGGCAGCGACACGGCCATGGACGATGATGTGAATGGCATCCGCAGTCGCCAGCAGCCTTTTGGCGAAGACGACTCTGAACCGCACGACAGTGACCAAAGCCGCATTTAAGGTATAGCTATACCTGCATCTAAGCAAAAAGCCCTGCCACCTTTAACAAGTGGCAGGGCTTTTTTAGGTATAGCCAGGGCTATGCTTCCCGCTTCGCGGATGGCCTGCTTTGGCCATTGCCTTTTTTGTTGCGCCAGTTTCTGCGGCCACCGCCGTTTGATGAGCGACCGGAATTTCCAGCACTTGCTGCTTCGCGGTTGCCGCCATCGTTTCCGCCTCCGCGGCTGTTGCTGCTGCGGTTGCCTGACGGTCTGTTGCCAGCAGCGGCAGAACGGTTACCGTTATTAGAAGCATCGCGGTTGCGCGGTTCTCTGCCCGCCGGGCCCTTTGGCTTTTTGGCCAATTCCAGGTTCACCGACAGATGCTCCGGAAGCGCAAACGGATGGTCTGCCTTTACTGTTATCTTTTTGTTGATCAGCTTTTGGATGTCGTTCAGGTAGTAGCGTTCCTCTTCATCGCAAAATGATAGCGCTATACCTGCGTTGCCGGCACGGCCGGTGCGGCCAATGCGGTGCACATATGTTTCGGGCTCATTTGGCAGCTCAAAATTGATCACATGCGACAGCTCTTCCACATCGATGCCGCGGGCGGCGATGTCAGTGGCCACCAAAACGCGGGTTGCCCCTGCCTTAAAGTTGCTCAGCGCCCGCTGGCGTGCGTTCTGCGACTTGTTGCCATGGATGGCCTCCGCCTGTATGTTGGCTTTGTTGAGGTCCTTTACCACGCGGTCGGCACCGTGCTTGGTTCTGGTAAACACCAGTACACGCTCAATTTCCTGATCAGAGAGCAGGTGGCGGAGCAGGTCGCGTTTGTCGTTTTTCTCCACAAAGTATACCGTCTGGCCCACTTTCTCAGCTGTAGACGACACAGGTGTTACTTCTACCTTCACCGGGTTAACCAGAATGGTATCGGCCAGCGCCTGAATGACAGGAGGCATGGTGGCTGAGAAGAAGAGCGACTGGCGCTGCTTCGGCAGCATGGGTATAATGCGCTTGATGTCGTGGATAAAACCCATGTCGAGCATGCGGTCCGCTTCGTCGAGCACGAAAAATTCCACGTGTTTCAGGGAGATAAAGCCCTGCCCAATCAGGTCGAGCAGGCGTCCGGGCGTCGCGATGAGCACGTCCACGCCACGCTTCAGTTCCTGAACCTGCGCATGCTGCGATACGCCGCCGAAAATAACGGTATGGCGCACGTCGGTGTTTTTGCCGTAAGCGGCAAAGCTCTCATTGATCTGTATAGCCAGCTCCCGGGTAGGAGTCAGGATAAGCGTTTTGATGGTTTTTGCGGATCTGTTTTTCTGGTTGTGCAACATTTGCAGCACAGGTATGGCGAAAGCGGCCGTCTTACCAGTACCCGTCTGGGCACAGCCAAGCACGTCGGTGCCTGCCAAAAGATGCGGTATCGCCCGTTCCTGAATCGGCGTAGGCTGGGTATAGCCCTCTGCCTGAAGCGCCTTCAGGATCGGTTCTATTAAATTTAATTCGCTAAATGTCATGTATGATTGATTATTGCAAGCTACAAAGGTAAGTCTATTATTCCGGCTTGCTCTTTTTTATTTATACCTTCCCGTTATTGCCTCGCAGCAGGTATAGGAAGGCTGATTACGGTTACAACAGGAAGAGCCCCCTAATAATTCAAAGCAGGCACTTCCAAGCCGGAGGCGCTATACCGGCGGGGAGTGATTGGGTAGAAAGTTTTGTTAGATTTGTGAAGGTATAGGCAGGCTGCGCTCAAAAAATACTGTATGGTGTAGCTGCATTAAACAGGCTTGAACATAAACAAAATGTCACAACCACATACACTGCACATCCGCAACATGGTGTGCCCCCGCTGCCTGAAGGTAGTGAACCAGGAATTGGACAAGCTGGATCTGCAACCAGTGGCCATACAGCTGGGTGAGGTAAAACTTGAGCAGGAGCCCTCGGCAGTGCAGCTGCAGCAGCTGCGGGAGGCCTTGCTGGAGAACGGGTTCGAACTGATAGAGGACAAGAAGGCAGAACTGGTCGAGAAGATCAAGATCGCCATTATCGAGCTGATCCGCTCGGGCGAGGTGGAAAACCTGAGCATCAATATCTCGGATTACCTGGCGCAGCAGCTGGGCCGCGATTACCATTACTTGAGCACGCTTTTCTCGGCTGAAGAAGGGGTGACGATTGCACGCTATGTGGTGCTGCAGAAAGTAGAAAGGGCCAAAGAGCTGCTCGCCTACAATGAGCTGAGCCTTAGTCAGATCAGTTTTCAGCTGGGGTATAGCAGCGTGGCGCACCTGTCGGCACAGTTTAAGCAGGTAACCGGGATGTCGCCCTCGGAGTATAAGAAAGCGGCGGCCCCGGCGCGGAAGCCGCTTGATAACCTTAATTGAAACAGGAGCTTATGGAAAAGGGGAACTATGGAAAGTTTGTGCTGATGCTGGGCCTTTCCTTTGTGGTGATGTATGTTGTCATGTTTAGCAACGTAGCCGAAATCAGCCACTTCCACCTGAACCTCAACCGCCTGTATATGACGATCCTGATGGTAGGCCCCATGGCTTTGATCATGCTGCTGGTCATGCGGTCGATGTACAAGGACAAAAAGCTGAACGCCATTATTGCCGCCATAAGTATCATCGCCACAGTTGGGTCGTTTATCATGCTGCGTAACCAGTCCTTTGTTGGCGACGAGGCTTTTATCCAGGCCATGATTCCGCATCACTCATCGGCCATACTGGTTAGTGAGGAGGCCAGGATACAGGACCCGGAATTGAAAAAGCTGGCCGAGGAGATTATCCGGACGCAGAAGAAAGAGATTGCCGAGATGGAGAAGATCCTCGAGCGGGTGGACTAGGTCGTTTGCCGCACATCAGGTTCTCCAAAAGCGGAAGCGCATGCTCCATCACAACTGACGAGGCATGCGCTTCTGCTTTTGGCAGGGAGAGTTACTCCTCCCGCACCAAGAACTCTTCTTTTATAAACTCGAGTATCTCGGGAGAAAGTGGCTTCGAGAAAAACTCTTTTACTTCTTTGTGGCTACGGGCGCTCTGAATGTCCTTGCGGTCAACAGCCGACGAAAGCATAAACAGGCTACACTTCTGGGTAACGTACTCCGGTAGTTTGCGGTACTCCTCTATAAAATTCCAGCCATCCATGCCGGGCATGTTGATGTCCAGGAAAATCAGGTCAGGGAAATTCTCTCCTGAGGGCTCTACAGAAGACTTCAGAAAATCAAGCGCCTCCTCAGCTGCTTGAAAGCTGAAAACGTCCTCGGCAAAGTTTTCATTTCGGATGATGCTCTCGCAAACAAAATTGTTCACCTCATCGTCATCAATCAAAACTACTCTTTTCAATGTATTCATTACTACAAGGTGTGTCTAAAATAAATATTAAAAGTAGTACCCACGTTCACCTGGCTGTCTACCTCCACTTTGCCGCCTAGCAGCTCAGCCTGGGTCTTGACAAGGTGTAATCCTAACCCCCGTCCTTCCCCGTGAGAGTGGAACCGCTTATATAAACCGAAAACTTTTTCTTTTTCCTTGCTCAGGTCGATCCCGAGCCCATTATCTGATACGCTGAGACAAATATAGTTAGGAATAGTGAAAGTTTTAAGTCGCAGATGCAAATTTCTGTCAGGAGATCGGTATTTCAAAGCATTTGTGATGAGATTGTGCATGATGCTGTGCACGTAGCTGCGAACACCAATGACAGCGGGCGCTTCCTCAAAGTCCCGTTCTATCGTCGTGTGCTCCCCGAGCCATTCCGTCGGGAGACTGTCGTATACCTCATCGAACACCTCTTCCAGCTTTATCTCTTCGCGCACATTGTTTAGCTCGCTCCGGATCGTGAGCAGGTCGTTGAGGTCGCGAATGGTGGCGTCGAGCAGTTTGGCCGACTTGAACATGTTCTCAACCACCCGCGGGTTCGTAGGCGAGTCAGGCTTGTGCTTGTTGTATATAGTGGTAAGGCCCAGTATGTTAGCGATCGGGGCGCGGAGGTTGTGCGACACAATGTAGGCGAACTGCTGCAGGTTTTGGTTTTGCTTCAGCAGTTGGTCCGTTAACTCGTCGCGTTTCTGCTGGGCTTCCTTATACGAAGTCATGTCCGAGGCAGAGCCGTCGATGCGGTAAACCATTCCGTTTTCATCTTTCCGGGGCGAAACCCGCAGCATCAGCCATTTGCACTGCCCGTCTTTTGTCTGGATGCGTACTTCGTAGTGCTGCCGCTTCCCTTTGAGCAGGGCAGGCAAAATATGCTGCGCCACGTACTGGCTGTCGTCGGGGTGAATGGTGCGGTACCAGAGGCCTGTCTGACCGGTGAATTCTTCTTCGGTATAGCCGGTCAGTTCGCGGCATTGCGGACTCACATACAGCATGTTAAAGGCTGTGTCGGCAGAGAAAATCATTTCCGGGATGTTCTCCAGTGTGGATTGCAGCAGGTTTTTGGTCCGCAGGGCTTCCTGCTCTGTCCGTTTGCGGTCTGTTATGTCCTGAACCGAGCCATGGAACCGCACCAGCCTGCCCTGATCGTCGTACTCCGGCTCGCCAATTTCATATACGGTGCGTTTGGAGCCGTCAGGCCGCACAATGGTATGCTCCAGCGACAGGATGCTTTTTTTCTCCGAAGCTTCTTTGATAGCTTCCAGTATGCCCTGACGCTCATCCTCTGGCACAAAATGTATGAAATTGAGCTGCGAAGGTATAAAGGACATTCTACTCACTCCGTAAATGTCGTACACGCTGTCAGACCAGCTAACCAGGTCATGTTCCATGTCGATCTCCCAATTACCGAGTTGTGCCAGTTGCTGGGCCCGGGCCAATTGCTCTTCGTTACGCTTGATGGTTTCCAGCGCCAGTTTGCGTTCCGAAATGTTGTGTACGCTGAGGGCCACCGCCAGCACGCGGTTGTCCGACCCCAGTACAGGACGGAGTGCGATCTCGTGCCAATAATCCCCGTGCCCGTCTTCATACAAGATCGTCTCGCCTTGCATAGCCCGCATGTGCTGCTCTCTGAATAGCTGGGCTTTCTCCGCGCATACAAAATCCAGGAAATTCATACCTGGTTTTAACTCGGCAATCAGCAGGTTGTGCACATCCTTCTTTGCCACGGCATTGCACATCATAATGTGCATAGAGCCATCGAGCAGGTAGATGGCCTGCGGAGAGCTGTCGAGCAGCGCCCGCAGGTTGGCTTCGCTGGCCATCAGTTTGTCCTGTGCAATGATCTGGTCTGTAATATCGATGATGGTGCCGTTCCAGATCACATGGCCGGTGTCTTTCCAGGTGGGCAGTCCGTGTGTCTGCACCCATTTCCACTTGCCTTCCTGCAACTGCCTGATCCGGAAATGCGCCACCAGCGGAGACAGGTTTAAATACGAGTCGCTGATGGCCTGCCGAACCTGCGCCACGTCTTCCGGCTCTATGTGCCGGTACAGCGCTGCCGAGCTTTTATATACCTCCTCAGGGCTTATCTGGAAAAGGTCCCGGATGCCGTCGCTCACGAAGGTGAAGGTATAGTCCGACTGGCTTTTCATTTCCATCTGAAAAACGGCACCCGGTATGCTGGAGCTTATTTCACGGAGCTGTTTCTCGCTTGTCTGAAGCTTTTCGAGCATCTGGAGGCGTTCATCCACGTTCATGGCCACGACCAGGCGCGGCATCGTCTCGCCAACAAGGGGCATGGCATGCGATATGATCTCCGCTACGAACGTGCTGCCATCGCGGCGCTTGTGACGCACACGGCTCTGCTGCGACTGCAATTTGTCTACCTGCTCCAGCCTCGATTTTAGCACCGGAACATCCTCCTCCGGTCTTATGTCAAATATGTTAAGCGTCAGGAATTCCTCCCTGCTGTAACCGTATTCCTGCAAGGTCGCCTGGTTTACGTCCAGAAACTGCATGGTGAGCCGGTCATAGACCCACATGGGCATCGGGTTCAGGTCGAACAGCATCTTGTACTGAACCTGACTGTGTAGCAGCGCCTGCTGCAGTTCCTGGCCCCTCTTCATCTCGGCGTTGAGCAGTTTGTAGTCGCGCCGTAGCCGCTGGATAACGTTGCGCAGCAGGTACAGGGCCACCAGGCTCACCATAACTAATATGGCCAGGATAAACTTATGGTTGTTCGTAAACGAGGCGATGGACAAAGATGCCTGCTGACTGCTCTGGCGGGTAGCCTGCCGCACACTCCTGCTGAGCTCCTTGAGGTGGTTCTGGTGCTGCAGGTACTCGGGTGTAATTACGGTACGATTGAAGGCCAGAGCTTCGGCTGTATTTCCGCTGCGGCTAAGCTGCAGCAGGTGCGTGATCAGGGTGTCGTGCGCTGCGGCCTCCTGCTCAAATTTGCGGAGTATGAGTCTGCGTTCTTCGCTTTCGATCATGGCCATCAGCCGGCTGGTGATGGCAGTGTTTTGCGCCTGAGTAGACCGGATGTGGCGCTCGTAGCTGGTTTTTTCGGATTCGCTGTCGGTGGTGAGGTGGAGGAGCACCGCTTTGTGCACGGCATCGTCGTTGGCCTGCAGGTCATCGATCAGGTCGAGCTCCTGCAGCGCCAGTACCACAAAGGCATCGTGGCTGAGCTGAACCTGGCGGGCCTGCAGGAAGGTATAGGAGGTAAGAACAAGAAGCGTTACGAGTAAACCTGCAAACGCGAGCAGCACAAGATAAGTCGTGCGCGATGCGGCATGCAAATGCGTCGGCTGGTCTGTTTTCAACATAAGGTAAGGTGAAGGTGCTTACTAAGTTAAGAAGCACGTGTAAATGAGTAGCGAATTTTGCACCGATCGAAATCGGTGTTTATACTCGAACATAAACAATTGTGACACTAAAAACAAAAATAATTACCACTGTAGTTTATATAATTTTGATAATCAATAAAATATCATATTGTAATTAATAAATATTGGCAACGCGGCCGTCAGAAATATGTAAACCTTTCTGCAGATATTGTAACACCGAGGGCGTACATGGGCCTTACCTTTGTATTGATTGGAGAATTTAGCAAGAGCATACTATGGAGACGATAGCAAAAAAAGCCCTCAAAAAAGATACCTTTCCGGTAGAGGGGATGACCTGTGCATCCTGTGCCTCGAGTATTGAAAGCATGCTGCGCACCGTAGACGGCGTTCAGGAGGCCAATGTGAACTTTGCCGGCAAAACAGTGCAGGTAGCCTACGCGCCAGAACAGGTGAAACCAGACCAGCTGCGCGATACCTTGCAGGAGATCGGTTTTGAGCTGCTGATTGGCCAGCATACCGAAGAAGAATTGGAAGAGCGTCAGGAGAAAGCGCTGACTGTGCTGAAGACCAAGACCATAGCAGCAGCTGTGCTCGCATTTCCGGTTTTTGTGCTGGGCATGTTCTTTCATAACGCCTTCAGCTGGGGCAACTGGGCCATGCTGGCCTTTACGACCCCAATCCTGTTTTGGGCAGGCCGTCACTTTTTCGTGAACGCCTGGGGGCAGGCGAAGCACTTGCGTGCGAACATGGACACGCTGGTGGCCCTGAGTACAGGTATAGCCTTCGCTTTTAGTTTGTTCAACACGGTATACCCACAGTTTTTCCTGAGCCGGGGGCTGGAGCCACACGTGTACTACGAAGCCGTCGCCGTAATCATTGCCTTTATCTTGTTAGGTAAATACCTGGAGGAGGGGGCCAAGAGCCGCAGTTCGGCCGCTATCAAAAAACTAATGGGGCTACAACCGAAAACGGTGCGTGTGCTGCGCGGCGGGGTAGAGGCCGAGATCCGCATCGAAGAGGTGCGCATCGGCGATCATGTGTTGCTGTTGCCTGGGGATCGGGTGCCGGTGGATGGTGAAGTGCTTTCGGGCAGCACCTATGTAGACGAGAGCATGTTGAGCGGTGAACCCCTACCGGTGCAGAAACAGGTAGGCGACATGCTTTTTGCAGGTACTATCAACCAGAAAGGCAGCTTGCAGCTTATAGCCCGCAAAACAGGTGGCGAGACCATGCTGGCGCATATCATCAAAATGGTGCAGGAGGCGCAGGGCAGTAAAGCGCCGGTGCAGAAACTGGTCGATAAGATCGCGGGTATATTTGTGCCGGTCGTGCTGTTGATCGCGGTGCTGACCTTTGTGGCCTGGATAGTGCTTGGAGGAGAGGCTTATTTGTCGCAGGCGCTCGTGTCGATGATCTCGGTGCTGGTGATAGCCTGTCCGTGCGCCCTTGGCCTGGCGACGCCAACCGCCATTATGGTGGGCGTGGGCAAAGGGGCTGAGAACGGTATCCTGATCAAAGACGCGCAGAGCCTGGAGGACGCCTACAAAGCCAATGCCATCTTGCTGGATAAAACCGGCACGATCACGCTGGGCAAGCCCTCCGTTACGGATGTTGTGTGGGCACAAGGTATAACAGGGCAGGAACGATTGGAGCAGCTTTTCTATTCGATAGAGGCGAAGTCAGAGCACCCGATTGCGCAGGCCATCTATACCTATTACAAAGAGCAGGGTATAGCCACGCTGGATCCGGACTATTTCAACAGTGTCACCGGTATGGGGGTAGAAGCGAGCTTCGGGGGTGAGAAATTCTTTGCCGGAAATAAAAAGCTGCTGCAGCAGGAAGGTATAAGCATTGAAAGTCACTTGACTGATGCAGCACGCCAGTTGCAGGAGCATGCAAAAACCGCCGTATACTTTGCCGATGGCCAGCGGGCACTGGGCGTGTTTGCGGTAAGCGACCCGATCAAGCCCGCAGCTGCCGAAGGTATAGCCCGAATGAAAGAAGCGGGTCTGGAGGTATACATGCTCACCGGCGACAATGCCCAGACAGCCGCTGCCGTATCGCGGCAGGTGGGTATAAACCACTACGAAGCCGAGCTGCTGCCCGGCGACAAAGCCGGATTTGTGAAAAAGCTACAAGAGCAGGGCAAAGTTGTTGCGATGGTTGGCGATGGTATAAACGATGCACAGGCGCTGGCCACAGCCGACGTCAGCATTGCGATGGGGCACGGCACAGATGTAGCGATGGATGTGGCCGGCATCACGCTGATGCGCTCTGACCTGGTGCAGGTGGCCGCGGCCATCCATCTTTCCAGGGCAACTGTGCGCACCATCCGACAGAACCTGTTCTGGGCCTTTATCTACAACGTGATTTGTATACCTGTCGCTGCCGGCTTGCTGTACCCGTTCACCGGTTTCCTGCTCAACCCCATGCTGGCCGGCGCTGCCATGGCCCTGAGCTCTGTTTCGGTGGTAAGTAACAGCCTGCGCCTGCGGGGAAAGAAATTGTAAATGTTTTTTAATTAGTTTGTAAATTATGTTAAGTATGAAAACCTATAAATTTAAGACAACCATTAATTGTGGAAGCTGCGTGAGAGCCGTAACGCCTCATCTGAACAAATTGGAAGGAGTACAGGATTGGAAAGTGGATACTGATAATCCGGACAAGATCCTGGAAGTGAGTACAGAGAACCTGGATGCGCAAACCATTAAAGGCACTGTGGAGAAGGCGGGATTCAAAGCCGAACAGGTATAGCTCGCAAAATTTGAAGGTGTTGGGTATGTAAAGACATCACCTTTCCTATCAAAAATGGGCAAGCTGAATTTTCAGTTTGCCCATTTTCTTTGCTTGTAAATGGGTTTGCGCGGGTGGAGGCGGGCTTTGCTCCGGTTGAGCAAGGCATAAGCCAGCATGGCAATGCTGGTAAAGATCAGGCACAGGAATTCCCGTGCTTCCTCTATGTTTTTAATAACACCACCCCCAACGGCAATGCCCTCCCAACTGGCAGGCCAGAAAAATACGGCACCGATAGCATAGGCAGCGAATGCGCTGAGCAATACAGCCTGGTTAATCCTGTTCAGGGAAGTCAGGAAACTAAATACTGCTGCCAGGAGGTAAACACCTATCCAGATTACTGCATTAGGATCAGTGTAATGCATGGCCGCAAAAACAATGAAAATGATGCCTAAAAGAGCTGGGATAATTTGTTTGATGGTCATAGCTTACTCCTATATAATATTACTATACTGCAATAATATATAAAAGTTTTTGGTTTTAATAGCCTCTTTTAAACAAAAGGAACAGCCTCAGCCACTCCTTTTATTTAAAACCTGAAATTGTAAACGAAGACCTTTACCAGGCCCATTGCGGACAGATCACTTTAGCAGCATTGCGGAGTTTCAGACCCAATACTACTTCGTGGCTACCCGAGTTTGTGCTACCCAGCGGCGATACGCTGGCATCGTACGCATAGCTCAGGTCCATCAGGTAACTGATGTTAATGCCCGCCATCACCGCCAACGATTCGTTGTGGCGGTAAGATGCCGCCGCCCAGATGCGGTCGCTGTAGATCGCCTTCAGTGTAGCATCGACCGACACGGGGCTGGGCTGGGCCATTTTCACCATTACCGAAGGGATAAGTGCCAGGTCAGGCGATATATCCAGGCGGTAACCACCTGTCAGGAAGTAGTGCTGCTGCAGTCGTCCGCTGTTATCGGTTGCGGTGCCGGAGGTGAGGTGTTCGCGCTTGCTGGGCACAAGTTGGGCACCGGCTATACCGACATAATAGTTGTAGGAGTATAACCACAGGCCCATGTTCAAATCAAACTTCATCTCGTTGATCCGGCCGTCGTTAATGGCCTTGTCGTTCGGATTGATGACACGGACAGCCGAAGGATCCAGGCTGTATTGGATAAGGCCGGGAGAAACCCCGGCTGCTATCCGCAGGGTACGGGAGAGCGGCTGGTGATAGGCATAACTGGCGTTAAAGCTACTGCGCTTGAGCGGACCAGTAGCTGTGGTCATGGCCATCGCGCCCAGACCGTGGTGTGGCCGGATGCGACGGTAAGTGGTAGGCTTTTTGGAAGTGGCCTCCTTGGCCGGTGAGCTGTTGCGCTGCGCAGCTGTTACAGGAGCAACTTCCTTCATGATCGGCGCATGAAAGGTGGCATAGTACGATACCGGCGCACCCTCCAGTCCTGACCATTGCTGTCTTGTACCGATCTTCACATCCGCATAATCCTCTATACCTGCTATGGCTGGGTTGAGCAGGTAGTTGTTGAGGGTGTACTGCGTGTACTGCGGCTTTTGCTGCGCCATGGCCTGGGTAGCTAGCAGAAGCACAAATCCTAAAGCTAAAAGTTTGTTCATAGGCTGTTATTTAACAATTGTCACACTTCCTGAAAGCGGTTTTTCATTATGATCAAGTTGAATCAAGTAGTAGTAGGTGGCGATTGGCAGTTCTTTGCCATTCTGGCGTCCGTCCCAGGGCAGTTTGTAACCTTGTGAGCTGAACACCACATTGCCCCACTGGTTGAACACCTGTACCTTACAGTTCGGGTACTGCTCAATGTTGAGGATCTCCCACACATCGTTCACACCGTCGTGGTTCGGGGTAAAAGTATTCGGCACGTACACCAGCTGCTGCACTGTAATCGTCACCTCGTCTGTGGAAACACAGCCCGCCTCGTTGGTCACCGTCACGGTATAGGTCGTGGTCTTCTCCGGCTTGGCGTATGGGTTGGCGATATTCGGGTTGCTCAGTCCCTCGGCCGGTGACCAGCTGTAGGTCGCGCCGCCTTTTGCTTCCAACTGCACTGTTCTGCCCAGCATCAGGGTTTGGTCTATACCTGCGTTGGCACTTGGAGCAGGCACTGTTACCGTTACAGGCCTACGCTCGCTGGCGCATGATGAGGCTACTTCCTGCACATAATAAGTCGTCGTGCTGGTCAGTATAGGCGTTGTGAAGCTGGCGCCTACCTGAATCGGCTTGCCTCCTTGTGCTTCGGTGAACCACTCCAGTCTGCCACCATTCCCTGAGGCTGTCAGGGTCGTTTTGGTGCTGTGGCAGATCGTCTGTCCGCTGGCGGTTGGTTTAGCCGGGAGCGGCGTTATTGTAATCTTTACCGCTTCACCTACCAGGCGCTCACAAGACTCAGAAGTTACGACTCTCCTGAACCAGGTCGTCTGCGTAAGGGCAGCCGGCTGGTAATCTTTGCCATTGTTCGCACCGCTGGCGGTTGTAAAGCCATTGTCCGGACCGCTGGTGCTGCTTTCCCAGCTATAGGTATAGCTGCCGCTGCCACCAGTTGGCAGTGTACCCGCCAACACAGCAGGTGCCGTGCCGAAGCAAATGGTCTGGCTGGTGCTGATGCGGTTGTTCGCCATTTGCGGACGCACGTTGATGAACACGGCCGCACTGGTATCAGGAGTAGGGCCTGAGAGCACCACACGACGGAACCAGGTAGACTGCGTAAGTGCAGCCGGACTGTAATCTTTGCCCGTGCTCTGGCCGGTAGCTGTCATGAAGCCCGTTTTGGCGCCCTTTGTGCTGGCCAGCCACAGGTATAGGAAGTCTCCGTCGCCACCTACCGGCACTGAGCCCTGCAGGGTAGCCGGCTTATTGCCCACACATATTACCTGGTCGCTGTGGATGTTGTTGTTCGTAACGCCTTTGTGCACCTCGATCAGCACTGGATCTGATACTGTTTCACAACCACCCGAGAACACACGGCGACGGAACCAGGTGGACTCGTGCAGCGCCTCCGGCGTATAGTGGCGGCCGTTGTTGATGCCTGCGGCTGGTTGGTAGCCACCCTGCTGGGTATTGCTGCTTTCCCACAGGTAGGTATAGGTGCCTGCTCCTGCGCCACCGCTCGGGTTGGTGCCCGAAAGCGGAGCCGGTGTCTGGCCGCGGAAGATGCTCTGGTTCAGGCCAATAGTATTGTTGCTGATGACCGGCGAAACCGTGATGGTCACCACATTCGACACCTGCTGGCACGGACCGGACTCCACTACGCGGCGGAAAGAAGTTGTTTTAGTCAGGATGCCCACAGTCAGGTCAGCAGAGGCGCTGTTGTTCACTTTTCGGAACACGCCGTCGTTGCCTGCGGCTTCCCAGTAATAAGTATAACTGCCGGTGCCACCGGTCGGTTGTGTGCCAGTTAGTTTAGCAGGAGCAGTGCCTGTACAGATTACCTGATCTGTGGAGATCTTGTTGTTCGCAATCACAGCATTTACCAGGATGCGTACTTCTGTCGAGGTGTTGAAGCACTCTCCGGCCACTACTTTGCGGCGGAACCAGGTAGTTTCGGTCAGTTGGTCCGGCTGGTAGTTCATGCCCATGTTGTTGCCGGCGGCTGGCGCAAATTCAGTGTCTTCGGTGCGGCTTTCCCACAGGTATACCGGTTGCTCATTGCCACCCGTTGGCCTTGTGCCTTTCAGCTCGCCTGGAGTATCGCCCGCACAGACGGCGTGGGATTGGGTGATGATGGTATTATTCGTAATGACCGGCTGTACCACGATCTGCAGCACCGGGCTTACCGATTGCTGACAAGGAGCCGAGTAGACAATTCTTCTGTACCACGTACGCTCGGTCAGTGGGGCAGGAGCCTGGTAGTCCGGCTGGTTGTTGGTGCCTGCTGCGGCCGTAAAGTTTACGCCATCGCGGCTGCTTTCCCACAGGTAGGTATAGCTGCCATTGCCGCCTGCCGGCGTCGTACCTTTTAACTGCTGTAGGACATCACCCGCGCAGATCGTGCTCTTTTCTACTGTGATGGTGTTGTTGCTGATCGCCGGCAGTACGTCCACTTTCACGGCAGGGCTGGTATGCGCCTCGCACGGACCGGACAGTACGATTCTTCTAAACCAAGTTGTTTCGGTCAATGCTTCTGGCTGGAACGTGGCGGCAGTCGCACCCGCTACCGGACTGAAGCCTGCATCGGCCCCTGTCGTGCTGGACTCCCAGGTATAGGTATAGCTGCCATTGCCGCCGGTTGGTGTCGTGCCTGTGAGTGTGTTCGGACGCTGGCCGGCGCAAATAGAGGCGCTCGGAGCCGTCAGCGTGTTATTGTCAATTCGCTTGTTTACCGTCACTGTCACCGGGCGACGCTCACTGCTGCCGCAGCCGTTCACATTCACGGCCTCCACAAGGAAGGTAGTGGTCTCCTGCAATACTCCCGTTTCAAAGCTATAGCCTTCGTAGAGGTGGTTTTGCGCAGAAGCGCTGGCATACCAACGGAAGGTGTTGGTGGTGTTGCTGTTCACGGTGAGCGTGGCGGTGCTGCCTTCGCAAACCGTAATAGGGGCCACTACTGGCGCTGCCGGCAGGCCTACGACCGTCACCTCGATCACCTCCGAGTTGCTGATACACTCACCTGACACCACTTCACGGATGTACCAGGTGGTCTGCGTGAGGGTAGTCGGGCTGGTGTAATGCTGGCCGGTGTTATTGCCGGGAGCCGGGCTGAAGGGAGCGTTCGGACCGCTTATGTTCTGTAACCAACGATAGGTATAGCTGCCATTGCCGCCGGTAGGCTGCGCACCCGTGAGCATGGCTGCGGCAGTACCTTCGCAGATAACCGGCTGTCCGGTGATCAGGATGGTGTTCTGCTCAATGGCTGGCTGCACCAGTATTTGGATCTCATTACTCACGCTCTCGCCGCAAGGGCCACCTGCTACCACACGGCGGTACCACATGGTTTTATCTTTGATCTGCGGGGTGTAGTTCAGACCCGTATTGGTGCCGAGCGCTGGCTCAAAGCTGCCGTTCTCGCTGCGCATCTCCCAACGGTAGGTTTTCTGGTCGGTGCCACCCTGCGGCATGCTGCCAATGATAACAGATGGCGTGCTGCCGCTGCAGATGGTGCTTTGCTGCACCGACACAAAGTTCATCGTGATCGGTTTCACCACCGTCACTTTCACTGCCTCGCTCACATGCACCTGGCAAGTGCCGGAAGTTACTTTGCGGCGGAACCAGGTGGTGGTGTTGAGCACACCCGGCTCGTAGTGTTGCTCGCGGTTACTGCCGTTGGCTGCTTTAAAGCTGTCGCTGGCACCTGTCGTGCTGAACTCCCAGGTATAGGTATAGCTGCCCGTGCCACCAGTCGGTTCACTGCCCGTCAGGGTAGGGGCCTCCGCGCCCTCGCAAATAGGAGCGATAGCGGTAATCGTATTCTTATCTATTACAGGGGTAACCGTAATAGCAACCGGAGCGGAGGTATGGGAGCAACCTGCTGACAACACAGTTCTTCTAAACCAGGTGGTTCGGTTGAGCGTGCCCGGCTGATAAGTGGCAGCAGTAGCGCCATTAATGACTTCAAAACCAGCCTCAGCGCCTGTCACACTGGCTTCCCAGCGGTAGGTATAGCTGCCGTTGCCACCAACAGGGGCAGAGCCGGTTAGCATGGCAGGGGACTGACCAGCGCAGATCACCGCCACTTCGTTCAAGGTGTTGCGGTCGAGGGCTGGTAGTATGGTAACTGTCGCTGTCACCACAGGGCTGAAGCAGCCGTTCGTTACGCCGCGTACATAAAACGTGCTCACGCCTTCCAGCAGGTTCTGGGCTGTAAAGGTTCTGCCAGTTTCCAGCTGCTGCGTAGCCGCTGCATCCGCAAACCATTCGTAGGCGCCCGCATTGCCTTCCGCGATCAGGGTGGCGCTGCTGCCAGCACCGCATAGGGTAACAGGAGCTACTAGAGGAGCCGGGGTGGCCGGGTATACCTCTACTTTAACAGGTGTGCGCACGCTGGAACACCCGCCTTCCACTGTCGTCTGGGCATAAAATGTCGTTGTCTTGTCTAAGGCAGTTGTCTGGTACGTGTTTCCTTCGTGCAGCAGGTTGCCGGCGGTTGGCTGGTCGTACCACTGCACGCTGCCTTCGGCCTGCAGCACCTGTAGCAATGCCGGGCTCCCCGGACAAAGCGTTGCTACCGGTTGCAGGGTTGGCGCAACTGGCAGGTCCTTTACAGTCACTGTGATGTGCTCAGTTACCTCACACACACCTGAGCGGTAGGTATAGGTCAGGGTATAGGTACCAACTGCAGCAGGATTGAACCGGCCGTCAGCAGATACATACTCAGAGCCACTCCATTTGCCGCCTTCGTGCGAGGCCTGCAATTGCATGATGCCACTGTTAAGGCAGACTACTTCTTTGGGAGCGCTCAGGTTTAGCACAGGTATAGCGTCGATTGTGATCTGCTGCGTTGCTTCCTCGGAGTCGCCGCACTCGTTCGTGGCAATTACTTTCACTTCGTAAGTGCCCGGCTCCGTGAAACGCATGGTTGGGTAGGCTGACCCGGCGTGAGAACCTCCTTCAAAGGTTACACTGCCCGGACCACTTACTTCCCAGCGATAGGCGCTGATCGTGCCGGACTGAGCGTCGTACACTGGCCGGTGGGCTGCGCTGGTTTCAGAGAAGGCAATGGTCTGAGGACCGCAATAGGTCTGTGCCGCCGGTAAAGTCGCCAGCGGTTTGTGGATGACAACGATATTTGTTTCCTGCTTGCTAACGGCAGAACAGAAACTGCTGGCTAGGAGTGAAACGGTGTAGGTGCCAGATTTATCAAAGCTGAAAACCGGGTTCTCGGAGTTGGCATCAGTGCCCTCAGCAAAGCTCCAGCCTTCCTGGGCCGATACGGTCCAGGTATACTTCAGGTCAGCGCCTGTGGATTTGTTCTGGGCTCGGAAGATGGAAGGGGCGCACACACCGCCGTCCGGCGTCAGGTCAAAAGCGGCTTTGGGCACATCATTCACCACGATCATCTGCTCCATCACAGTAGGCAAACAGGTTGAGTTCGGATCCAGCGGATAAGCAGTCAGGCGCACCATGTACTCACCCAGTTCGTTGAACACCACGTTTGGTGAAAGCGTCGTGCTGTTGCCGGAAGAGAATCTCCAGCCTGTTGCCGGGAAAATCTCCCACTGCACACGGTAGCGATCGTTTCGGGCAGAGGCGTCGTAGCCGTTTTTGGTCTTGTCCTGGAAGCGCACCGGCTCGTTCAAGCACACATTGCCGATGGCGAAATCAGCGATAGGGCCTTTGGAAATACGGATACCGGTGAAGGTAGCAATTGACACGTTACACTGGTTGGTGGCAGTACCTTTCAGGGTAAAGCCGTTGGGCTTGTCTTTGGAAGACTCCAGGAATTCGTGGCGGAGGACGCGGTCGGCGGGTAGCTCGCTGTGTTTAAAAACATAGGCTGGCGTGCCATCGTCGAACTGGAAGGTATAGACGGTGTGCGGGGAGTTACCCTCTACACCCGTGATTCTGAACCCGTAAGACACCGGGGCACAGTCGATGTTATTGCCATCGCTGGTGATGCCGAGGCCGGGGTTACTACCGATGAAAAGTTTTTCGGTGAAGGTACCCTCGCAGCCGCTGGCGTCAGTGGCGGTTACCGTAATAGTATAGAGACCCGCAGCAGTGTAGGTATGGCTTGTTTTCTCGAATTCAGGGCCAAAGGTATTGCTCTTGCCATCGCCCCAGTTAATGGTATAGCCCGTGTTAGTGGCTGCGGTCTTGGAAGCATTCTCTACTTCCAGCTTAAAAGAATTGGCGCTACCGGTATAGCTGCAATAAGTGAAATCGTAGAGCGGGTCTTTGATCGTGGCATCAGGCCGGTCGCTTATCTGGACAGGAGCAGAGGTGGCAGTGCAATCCTCATGGTTGGTGGTGGTAACGGTGTAAGTGCCTGCCGTTGTGACGGTAATACGTTGGGTGGTAGCGCCGTTCGACCACTTGTAACTAGCTGCTTCTGTGGCGGTAAGGATCGTTTCACCTTCCGCGCAGAGCGAGGTTGAGCCCGTAATAGTTATAAGAGGAGTGCAACTTTGTGCTGAGGTTTTTGCACCAAAACACAGCACATAAAGCAGGGTGAGCACTACAAATGCGAGGCTCTTTTGTACCGGTTGCATAAAGGGTTCTGTATAAGTTTGCTATAGAAAAATGCTGTATATTGAAAATAGGTATGGCCGTAAAATTCAATTCAGCTACACGACGAGCATAAAGAGAAAATAAAGTAATCACTGCCTCTTTACATGTCATCTGGCCACCATCGGGGCAGCATGCAACTGGATGCTGATGCCCTGAAATTTTTCTCGCCATTAGCCGAACATTTTTATGGTCTGTCCGTATTGTGCAAAATGTTTTTCGCAGGCACTTGGTTCAAATAATTGTAAATTTTTTATGAAGCGGGAATTTTCGCTTCGCGCCATTCAGGCGAATCCTGTTGGAAGATGAATTTTAGGCTCGTTTCGTGCCTTTTTAAATCACTGTTTAAGCTATTTTTTGGTTCTCTCTAAAGCATGAGTGCTTTTAATTGAATTATTTTAATACGGTTTTATATTATGGATTAATGCCTATAAAGAATTAATTATAGCATCACTTCCATTTTTCATTTCACGCTCGCCTTAAACTTTGCTGCTGTTACCTATTGCTAGATAGCTTTAATTTAAATCATGCAGCCCCTCCAATTTAAATCTTTGTAGAGCTGAAGAGAGGCAAGGATTACATCGTATGCTACGGTTTTTATTGGAATAGTTATATATCAAAGATGTATCTTATCATTTATACCTATCTCTATTTATTAATATAAATATGCTAATATTATCACTTTAAATTTTATTCATGATTTAGCGATAAATTAATAAACCTAAATATAAATGCAGTCGTATTTCAGTCTAAATTCCGGAGGTTAGTCCAACGGTAGAATGAAATTAAAGCTGAGGGTGAATACAGACACTGAGATTGTCATGGCTCCCGGAGCAATGTGGGGATTGACAGAGTGATTGAAGGCGCGAGATGTAGAAAAGTCAATTAAGTGAAAAAGGGAATTATGATTCAATAAGTACAATTACAGGTTATGCACAAATACAGACACTATAATAGTTTTAATAGAATACTCTTATTAATACTAGACATCACACTGATTGCTTTTGCGTTTAAGCTTTCAAACCTTTTCCGATACGGTGATCTAGAACTTACGCATCAGTACAGTATTTTCTTCGTGTTGTTTGCGCTCGTTTGGTGGATCGTATCCGGGTTCCAAAACTTTGTTTTCCGAATCGACGGCTTCCTGCCGGTTGGCCGAAGAACAGGCAACCTGTTGAATGCCTTTGCGATACACGCCGTCATACTGGCCAGCTGTATCGTAATCTTCAATCTGGAGCATCTGTCCCGTCTCTTGCTGCTGTATACCTACTTGTTTACAGCCCTTCTGATCGGTTTGAGCCGTGTGATCCTGTTCCTGGCCCAGCGCTACTTCTCGAAATCAGACATGGCCTATAGCCGCTACGTGATCGTGGGGATGGGGCCGGCAGCCATTAACCTGCACCAGACCTTCAGCAGCGACGAAGCGCCAGGCCGCAAGTTCATGGGTTTCTTTACAGACAAGGCGGACGAACTGAGCAAGCATAGCAGCATGGTGAAAGGCAATGTGTCTGATCTGAAAGATTTCTGCCTGCAGAACAACATCGATGAAGTATACTATACCTTGCCTGTAAACGACAAGGAGCACATCGACGAACTGACTGAGTTCGCGGACGAGAACTTTATCTACTTCCGCATTGTGCCTGATTTCAGCGCCATTGTGCAGCGTGAGGTGAACATGTACTTTTACCAGAACATCCCGATGATCAGTGTGCGCAAAGAGCCGCTGGAGCAGGTGACCAACCGCGTGGTAAAGCGCGTTTTCGACATCGCTTTCTCGTCTGCTGTTATCCTCCTGCTGTTCCCAATCGTGATGCCAATCATCGCACTGGCCATTAAAATCAGCTCACCGGGGCCAATCTTCTTCAAGCAGCTGCGCCCTGGTAAAAAGAACCGCCTGTTTGTGTGCTACAAGTTCAGAACCATGCGTGTGAATAATAACACGGAGCTGCAGGCCACTAAGAACGATCCGCGCGTGACAAGAGTGGGCGCCTTCCTGCGCAAGACAAACCTTGACGAGTTGCCGCAATTCTTCAACGTGCTGCTCGGTGATATGTCGGTAGTAGGGCCGCGTCCGAACCTGGTATCGCAGCTGGACCACTACTCAAAAGTGATCAATAAATACAAAATGCGCCACTTCGTAACACCGGGTATCACAGGCTACGCACAAGTAAGCGGCTACCGCGGCGAAACCAAAGAGGTGCACCTGATGGAGAAACGCGTGGAGTACGATGTGAAATACATGGAGAACTGGAGCTTCATGATGGACATGAAAATTATCTTCCTGACCGTATGGAACATGGTGAAAGGCGAGAAAAATGCATACTAATCTCATGACTGATACGACTACGGCTGCTAAAACTGTAGCGCCGCTACAGCAAAAGCGCCGCCTGCTGAACTCTTACATCACTACCGGCCGCTTCGATGAATTTGTGGAGCAGGTCTTCTGGATGACTGAAAACCGGGAATCGTCTTACGTTTGCTTTGCTAACGTGCACATGTTGGTGGAGGCTTACCAGGACCCCGGATTCAATAAGATTCTCAATGAGGCAGATGTGGCTTCGCCGGACGGCGGACCGCTCTCGAAGCTGATGAAGCTGAAGTACGGCCACAGCCAAGACCGCGTGCCGGGAATGGACCTGATGCCGCGCCTGATTGAGGAAGCCGCTGCCAGAGGCAAGTCGGTTTTCTTCTACGGCTCTACAGACGATGTGCTGGAGGCGGTGGTGGCTACGGCTAAGGCCAAACATCCAACGATCAAAGTAGCCGGCCATTATTCGCCGCCATTTCGCAAACTAACGGATGCCGAGGACCAGTCCATTGTGGACATGATCAACGATTCGGGTGCTGACCTGGTGTTTGTGGCTCTGGGTTGCCCCAAGCAGGAGCGCTGGATGGCCGAGCACAAAGGCCGCGTGAAAGCCTGCATGTTGGGCGTGGGACAGGCGTATATGACCTATGCCGGACTAGAGAAACGCCTGCCGAAGTGGGCTCGCGACTGGTCGCTGGAGTGGACGTACCGTCTGTATCAGGAGCCGAAGCGTCTCTGGAAGCGCTACCTGGTCACCAACAGCACCTTCGTATATCTGACATTGAAAGACGCACTCTGGTCCAAAGATAAACATAGCAAAGCCACTGCCGTGACGGTAGGTTAGCAACAGAAAATGCGCTGTGCAGGTATAAAATCCCGCAGCGCATTTTTTCAAATAGTGCAATACCTAGCGATCAAAGTAGTAGGCGTTAATAATTAATATTTTTGTGTTAACTAACTGGTGATTAGCATGTTGTGTGATATATTCGAATTAAGCATATAATCAGTTAGCTGTTTTATACCTATCTCACTTGCTTTGAAGTACTTGGCGTGACCTGTCGCAAAAAAAGTGAAATTATTGAAATCAAAATATAGCCATTCTCGTAACAGCGTATAACACAAGAAAAACCTCTCTGATAGAGCATTTCAATTTTAACCCAAACCCTTTACAAAAATGAAAGCAGTAATACTTGCAGGTGGTTACGGAACCCGTATAAGCGAAGAAAGTGGCGTTAGACCTAAGCCGATGGTAGAAATCGGGGGTAAGCCCATTCTTTGGCACATCATGAAAATATACTCTTCTCACGGTATCAATGACTTTGTGATCTGCTGTGGCTACAAGGGCCATATGATCAAAGAATATTTCGCCAATTACTTCTTATACAATGCTGATGTGACCTTCGATATGAGCAACAACAGCATGAAGGTGCATAATAATAACACAGAAGACTGGAAGGTAACGCTCGTGGACACAGGCGAGGGTACTTTGACTGGTGGCCGCTTAAAGCGTGTGAAGGATTATATTGATAACGATACCTTCTGCCTGACCTATGGTGACGGGGTGAGCGATGTGAACATAACAGAGGTTATTCAGTTCCACAAACAGCAGGGAACCAAAGCCACGCTGACAGCAGTTCAGCAGCCTGGCCGTTTTGGTGCCTTCACACTCGGCTCACAAACAACCAGAATACACCAGTTCCAGGAGAAGCCGGAAGGAGGCGAAATGCCATGGATCAACGGGGGATTTTTTGTTCTGGAGCCTTCAGTAATTGATTATATAGACGGTGACCACACTACCTGGGAGCGCGAACCAATGGAGCGGCTGGCTTCAGAAGGTGAACTCTCGGCCTATCGCCACACCGGTTTCTGGCAGCCAATGGATACCCTGCGCGACAAACATGTGCTCGAAGAGCTGTGGCAGAAAGGCAAAGCTCCTTGGAATGTTTGGCAGAAGATGCTTTCCACAGCTGTTAACTAATTCACATTTACTCTCCTTATACCTATAATTTCAAACAAGTTCTAGTATATGAAAATCCTTATCACTGGAAATATGGGCTACGTGGGCCCTGGCGTTGTCAGCCAACTCCGCGCAACATATCCTGAAGCAACGATCATCGGCTATGACATGGCCTACTTCGCTTCTTGCTTAACCAATGCACCTTTTTTGCCTGAAGCAAAGCTGGACCAGCAGCTGTACGGCGACGTGCGCACGATGCCAGCTGAAGTATTAGAAGGCGTTGACGCAGTGGTGCACCTGGCAGCCATCTCCAATGATCCGATGGGTAACAAATTCGAAGAAATAACACTGGACGTAAACTTCCGTTCGAGCATCCGCATTGCCGAAATGGCGAAAGCTGCCGGCGTGAAGAACTATGTGTTTGCTTCGAGCTGCAGCATGTACGGTGCGGCTTCTGAGCATGCCAAAACAGAAGACTCTGAACTGAACCCACTGACGGCTTATGCCCGCTCTAAGGTGGCTTCTGAGAAAGACCTGCAGCCGCTAGCTGGCGATGGCTTTACGATTACCTGTCTGCGCTTTGCAACGGCCTGTGGTATGAGTGATCGTCTGCGTCTGGATTTGGTGCTGAATGACTTCGTAGCAGGAGCTGTAGCCACTGGCAAGATCACGATCCTAAGCGACGGTAGCCCTTGGCGTCCGCTGATTCACGTGAAAGACATGGCGCGTGCGATTGACTGGGCAATTACCCGCGAAGCTTCCAACGGCGGCGAATTCCTGGCGGTGAATGCTGGTAGCAACGAGTGGAACTACCAGGTGAAAGAACTGGCTCAGGCTGTGGCCGAAGTAATTTCGGGTACTGAAGTGAGCGTGAACCTGGAGGCAGCTCCGGACAAGCGTTCTTACCGCGTGAACTTCGACCTGTTCAAGTCACTGGCACCAAACCACCAGCCAATTTATACCTTGAAGCAGTCGATTGAAGAGCTGCGTGACGGCTTGGAAGCAATGCGCTTCAAAGACGGTAACTTCCGTAACTCGCAGTACATGCGCCTGATGGTGCTGAACAGCCTGCAGGAGTCGGAGGCCATCAACCAACAGCTGCAGTGGCAGCACACCATCTCCAAAGCTTCGGAGCAGAAAACTCAGTTAGAAACCGCATAATAGCTACAACGCATGATTTTTACAGAAACCAAGCTGAAAGGCGCCTTTATACTTGATGTTAAGAAACTGGAAGACGAGCGTGGCTTTTTTGGCCGCAGCTGGTGCCAGCGCGAAATGGAAGAACACGGTCTGAATGCCAACGTAGTGCAGGCTAATGTATCATATAACCATACTAAAGGCACATTGCGCGGTATGCACTACCAGCTGTCGCCTTACGAAGAAACTAAGTTGGTGCGCTGCACCCGCGGTGCGATCTATGATGTCATCATTGACCTGCGCCCAGAGTCGCCTACTTACAAGCAGTGGATTGGCGTGGAGCTGACGGCTGACAACTACCGCATGTTGTTCGTGCCGGAGCGCTTCGGTCACGGCTTCATTACGCTGGAAGACAACACCGATGTTACCTACCAGGTGACGCAGTTCTATACCCCAGGTGCTGAGCGTGGCATTCGCTGGAACGACCCTGCCTTCAACATCGAGTGGCCGATTGAGCCGGTGATCATCTCTGAGAAAGACAGAGCGCACCCGGACTACAAAAACGAATTCGAGACATCAACTGAGGGAAAGCTGCTGGTATAATACCGGCGGCTTTCGCTTCTTCAACCCTTTAATTACAATTTCAGATGATATTAGTAGACACGGCGCTTGCCAAGCGTCAGGCTGAGAACAAGCCAATCAGAGTAGCAATGGTAGGCGCCGGTTTTATGGGTCGCGGCATTGCGCTTCAAATCTGCAATTATGTGCCCGGTATGGAGCTGGTGGCCATTGCCAACCGCGATACCGAGAAAGCAAAGCGTGCCTATACTGAGGCCGGGATAGTGGGCGTACAGGAAGTGAGCAGCCTTTCATCGCTGGAAGACAACATCAGAAACGGCAAGTATAGCATTACGGACGATGCCATGCTGCTGTGCGAAGCCGAAGGTATAGACGCCATCATTGAGGTGACGGGAGCCGTGGAATTCGGTACGAACGTAGCCATGCGCGCCATCGAAAACAAGAAGCACATCATTATGATGAATGCGGAAGTGGATGGCACGGTAGGCCCGATCCTGAAGGTATACGCCGACAAAGCAGGGGTGGTATTCACAAACGCCGACGGTGACCAACCGGGCGTGGAGATGAACCTGTTCCGCTTCGTGAAAACATTGGGTGTGAAGCCGGTGCTGTGCGGCAACATCAAAGGTCTGCACGACCCATACCGCAACCCAACCACGCAGAAAGGCTTTGCCGAGAAGTGGGGCCAGAATCCTGCCATGGTAACGTCTTTTGCCGATGGTAGCAAGATCTCTTTTGAGCAAGCCATTGTGGCGAATGGAACCGGCATGCGCGTAGGTACACGCGGTATGCACGGACCAACTGTAGCGTCAGGTACGCCACTAAAGGATGTCGTGCACAACCTATACCCACTAGAAGAACTACTGGAAGGTCCGGGTATTGTGGACTACGTGGTAGGAGCTGAGCCAGGTCCTGGCGTATTCGTGCTGGGCACGCATGACCACCCGATTCAGCAGCACTACCTGAACTTGTACAAGCTGGGCGAAGGTCCGCTATACCTGTTCTACACACCGTATCACCTGTGCCACTTCGAGGTGCCAACTACAGTGGCGCGTGCCGTCCTGTTCAACGACGCAGCGCTTACGCCAACTTACGGCCCATGTGTAGAGGTTGTCGCGACAGCCAAAATCGACCTGAAAGCAGGTGAGGTGGTAGACGGTATCGGCCACTACATGACCTACGGACTGTGCGAGAATGCTGATGTGACGGAGCGCGAAAACCTGTTGCCACTTGGTGTAGCAGAAGGCTGTGTGCTGAAGCATGACGTGCCGAAAGACAAGGTATTGACGTATGACGATGTGATTCTGCCGGAAGGTAGATTAGTAGACAAGCTGCGCGAAGAGCAGCGCCGCTACTTTGCTTCGGCTGAGAAATCGGCTGTAGGGCGAGAACCACAAAAAGAAGCTTTGGCTTAAGCGGCTGTCACAGTCTTTTTAAATTAAAGCATGCAAAATCCCGCTCCGGTCAGGTATGATTTGGGCGGGATTTTCCTTGTTGCTATACCTTATCCTGAACGCATATGGAAACCATTGGTCTGATAGCCGCCGCCGGGCAGGCGACCCGTCTTTCTCCTCTGCCCGGAAGTAAGGAGCTTTTTCCCATCGGCTTTGAGCCCCATCCCGAGACAGGAGAGCCGCACCCCAAGCCAGTGTCGAAGTACCTGCTAGAACTGATGCGGGAAGCCGGTGCCCGACAGGTATACCTGGTGATCCGGAAAGGGAAATGGGACATTCCGCAGTACTATGGTGACGGCAGCCAACTGTGCATGCACCTGGCTTACCTGATTATGAACCAGCCCTATGGACCGCCATTCTCGCTGGACCAGGCCTATACCTTTGCCAAGGACAAAACCGTTGTGTTCGGCTTTCCTGACATTTTGATTTCACCGCCTGACGCCCTGAAAACCATGCTGGCGAAACTGCAAGCCACGCAGGCAGACGTGGTACTGGGTGCTTTCCCGGTGCAGCAGCCCCATAAATGGGACATGCTGGAGTTTGGAGAAGACGGCGCGGTAAAGCACATTTATCCAAAACCGAAACAGTCTAAGCTCAGGTATGGCTGGGCGCTGGCCTGTTGGAAACCGGCTTTTACAGAGTTTATGCACCAGCACTTGCAACAGGTTCTGGCATGGAAAAATAAGCCAGATAAGGCCTTTGAATTGAGCGTAGGAGCCGTGATTCAGGCTGCCATTGACAACGGCCTGCAGGTGCAATCCGTATGCTTCGACAGCGGTACCAGCCTGGACACAGGTACACCCGAAGACCTTCAGGCCGCTATCAGAAACTACAGTTAACACATCCCGTGCATGCGCATACTTACCATTCATAATTTTTACAAACAGGCTGGCGGCGAAGATACCGTGTTTCATGCCGAAGCAGCCTTGCTGGAGCAATATGGTCATCAGGTAGAGAAGCTCACTTTTTCAAACAAAGAAGTAAACAGCTTGCCGGAAAAACTGAAAGCAGCGGTTGGTGTTGTGTATAATGCGGGCAGTGCAAAAATTGTGGAGCAGCGGATAAAGGCCTTCGGGCCAGATGTGATTCATGTGCACAACTTCTTTCCTTTGCTGTCGCCGGCGGTGTTTTACGTGGCGCACAGGTTGCGTATACCTGTCGTGATGACGCTGCACAACTACCGGTTGGTTTGCCCCAGTGCCCTGCTTTACTACAAGGGCAAAATACAGACCGAAAACCTGCACAAGACTTTTCCGCTGGGAGCCATCCGGGACAAGGTATACCGCGACTCTGCTGTGCAAACGGCTTCGGTGGTGCTCACCACAGGCATACACAAAGTATTGAGAACCTGGGAGCGGAAAGTCGATAAATTCATCGCGCTCACTCCCGGCGCAGCGCGGCTATTTAAAGATTCTTCTCTTAAGCTTCGGCCAGAGCAGCTTGCCGTAAAACCGAATTTTACGGAAGACTTAGGTATAGGCACCAATCAGCGGGAAGAGTACATGCTCTATGTTGGCCGTCTGACACCAGAGAAAGGCATAGAGACCTTGTTGAGGGCACATGCAGAGCAGCCTTTCCCGCTGAAAATCGTGGGGGACGGCCCATTACGTGCGTTGGTAGAGGCACATGCCGCCCAAAATCCGACGCTGGAGTACCTGGGTTATCTAAAGCGGGATGATGCGCTGGAGCTTATTAAATCAGCCAAGGGTCTAATTTTTTCATCGGAGTGGCTGGAGACTTTCGGCATGACCATTATCGAGGCATTCTCAACCGGTACACCTGTTGTTGCTGCTAAAATAGGGGGAGCGGAGCAGCTGGTGGAACATGGGATAAACGGCCTACACTATACGCCCGGCAATGCCGCAGAGCTTGCCGAAAAAGTGCAAAAATTGCTAACCGAGCCACAACTGGCAGCGGACTTAGGTAGGGCCGCCCGCCAAACCTACGAGGACAGGTATACGCCCGAAGTTAACTATCACCAGTTGGTTGCCATTTACCAGGAGGCTATAGCGGCCAAAAAGATGCCTATACCTGAGAAAGAAGTAGCACAGCTACAGTAGGCGTTATATACCCGCTGGAATAGGTAGGCCATTGGTTGTCACAAAATTACCGCAATAAGACGGGTTATAATTTTTTATTTTAAATATCTCTATATGTGTTAGACGCTATATGTTTTTGACCGTATAAGAGTACAAATTTCGGAAGCGAATCGTGTGCGATACTGCGTACAGGATCAAGCAAAAGTCAATTTCAGAACAATTCAAAAAGTCTCAGACAGCATGTCAGTTAAAAAATACGATACCATTGTGATTGGAGCGGGCCTGGTTGGTCTTTCCGTGGTTTATCACCTGAAACGTAAAAATCCCGATAGCAAAGTACTCCTGATCGAGAAAGAGAAGACAGTAGCCAAACACCAATCCGGTAACAATAGCGGGGTTATGCACAGCGGCATTTACTACGCCCCGGGCAGCCTAAAGGCCAAGAACTGCATCGCCGGGTATAATTCCCTGATCGAGTTTGCCGACGAGCACGGTATACCTTATGAGCTGTGCGGAAAGATCATCGTGGCCACCACGCCAGCAGAAGTCACCAAGCTCAAGGAGATTCACGACAGGGGCATTCGCAATGGCTTGCAGAACCTGCGGGAACTGAACTCACTGCAGGAAATTCAGGAGATTGAGCCGCACTGCACCGGTATCAAGGGGATCCACGTGCCGCAGACCGGCATTATCGACTACCCGAAGATGGCGGAAAAGCTGCTAGAGCTATACCAGCACACCTATGGCGGTGAGGCTGTGTTCGGGGAGAAGGTGGTCAATATTGTTTCTAATAAAGGCACAGTGCAGGTAGAAACTGACAAGGGCGTCTACGAGGCGGATAACATGGTGAGCTGTGCCGGTCTATTCTCAGACAGGGTGGCCAGCATGACGGAGAAAGAAAATGACCTGCGCATCATCCCTTTCCGTGGAGAGTACTACAAGCTGAGCAAAGAAAAGGAGCACTTAGTGAAAACCCTGATCTATCCGGTGCCTGATCCGAGCTTCCCGTTCCTGGGAGTGCACTTCACCCGCATGATACGCGGTGGTGTGGAGGCTGGACCAAACGCCGTGCTGGCCTTCAAGCGGGAAGGGTATAAATTTCAGGACTTCAGTCTGGAGGATACAAAGGACACACTGAGCTGGCCTGGTTTCTGGAAGATCGTGGCCAAATATGGCCAGACAGGTATGGGCGAAATGTATAGGTCCTTGTCCAAGGCTGCTTTTACAAGAGCGCTGCAGAAATTGATACCAGAAGTACAGGAAAGCGACCTGGTGCCAGGCGGAGCTGGGGTAAGGGCACAAGCCTGCGACAGAAACGGAAAGCTAATCGATGATTTCAATATCCTGAAAAGCGCCAACATCGTCCATGTGCGCAATGCACCTTCGCCGGCCGCTACTTCATCGCTTGCCATCGGCAATCATATTGTAAATGAACTGTTGGGCGAAAAAGCCGCAGCGGTTTAGAATAGGTATAAACACAGCAAAAAGGCCTTTATGTCGAAAACATAAAGGCCTTTTTGTTTATGGAAATGTATGTTGTAATCCCCCTGAATTAATTCTTGGCTTAGGTCAAGCTGTACTCTTTTCCTGCACTCTTGCGCATTTTCTCCAGAATATGGACGACTTTATCCGTTTCCACGAGCAAATGCTGGTGTTGGCCCTCATCGGCGCTATGTACCGGTTTGTCGCCTTTGCAGATGATGTAGTCGTAGTCCAGGTCTATTTTAGTGGCGATGTCATAGAACGGCTCTATCACGAAGCCTTCGTGGAAGATCTCGATGATCATGGTGCCTGGCTTGCAGAAGAACATGCTGATCAGGCCGGCACCGGTAGCTGATACGACCACCTTTGCCTGCGAAAACATCCGGATCTTTTCCAGTATGCTGTATTTGCTCGATACGATCGACTTGAATTTATACGGCTCCAGGGCTTCCAGCAGTTCCTTTTCGTTCAGCACGTTGCGTATAGCCGAGTCGCTGCGGCTGATGTACAGGTAGGGCACCCGCTCCGAATCCGGCAGGACTTCGTGCTGCACCAGCGGCAGGAAGGAGTTGCGGATGAACTGGCCCAGCCAGCGGGGTACCAGAGTATGGTTGCCACGCGGCGCCGTGGAGGCAATCACGCGGTCGGCCGTCAGGTGGTGGTACTCAACGGAGGTGATGATCTTCTCGGCAGGTATACCCAGCAGCTCCAGGGTTTCTGTTTGGTAACTGTAACGGGTGTCGGGTACCAGGAACCAGTCCACCTCGTCGTACAGGCCGCTCTCGCGGAGCAGGTGCAGGCGCGGCAGCACATCCAGGAACCAATGCCCGATGTTATTGAGGCCCGCACCACCCGTAATCATGCTGAACACCGTGCCCTGAAAGCGGGTCGGCGCCTGGAAATAGCTTTGGTGAAAGATGTTGTTCTTGTCAGCACTGCCGGCTTTCCCGTTGATCAGACTAAGCGACACATTCTCGATGATGCGGTTCTGCTGCGATACAATGGCCACACTGCTTTCGTTATCGGTGTAGATGCGTCCGTTTGGAGCCTCTACCACCACATAGTCGGTGTTGACGCTGCGCATGGGTTTCCAGTAGTCGGAGCAGGCCTTGTAAAGGTCCTCGGTTATTTCGAGCGGTGTGGTCAGGTTAGGGTAAATAGGGTGCACCTTAATCTCAGAACCGGCTTGTTCGCTGCCGTTTTTCGCATCGACCTGGCAAACGCCAATTGGCCTGAGGCGGGTGTTATGGGGGATGACGCGCCCGAGTATTTTCTTGAGACGCTTGGTGGATTTATCGTAAAATACTTTTGGTTTCATATATATACGGTGAGTAATAATGGCTATACGTTTGTAATTCGGTTTTGGCTGCAAGGTTTCCTCAATCCAGTTGTTTTACGAGATGCTGAGTATTGTTTTCCGTTTGGTTCTCCTTGTGCTGTAAATGCCTGGCAAGCAGGCTGGCGGCTGCTTCAACGGCTACTTCATTCCAATGTCCGTCATCTGCCGGATAAAGTTTCTTTTTTTCATGGTGGTAAAGTTGTTCAAATGCTTCCTGCAGGCTCACTACGTGCACGCCTCGGCCCTCAAGTTCAGCCGTCAGGCGGGGCAGAAAATCCGGTTTGCGGCCCGATGGCAGTAGCTGGTGGTAGATGTTTTCTTTGTTAGGTATAGGCATGAACACAAATGTTATACCGCGCTCGGCCAGTGCCTGTTTGTAACCCGCCAGTACGTCGGCCATTTGGCTTATCTCTTCGTTGCTGAAGGTGCGGTTGGCGTGCTCTCCCTCCATGAAAAACTCATCCTGGTATTGGATGTACGCTTTTCTGCCAAAGCGGCGCTCGATGTTGGCCAGGGTGCGGTGGTAGAGCGCCAGCTTCGAGATGCGGTCAGCCGTCACGGCCAGCCAGGTGAGTACTTTCGATGCATAGATGATGGCGCCCGTCCGGTCGCGAAGTTTGTTGCCTATACCTGTGGCACCCACTGGAGGCAGCTCCGGTATACGGCGCTCGATGCTTGAAACCACCACCACCTCAGGCGGATTTTCTTCGAAACGTTTGGTACCCAGAAAGCGGTTGACGGTGGCGGGAGCGAAGGAGTACACCTCCTTCCCCAGTTGTTTTTCCAGCACTTCGGCCAGCGTTTCATCCTGCGACAGCTTGGCGCCTGTAATATTGGAGTCCCCGATCAGCAGCACTTCGGCCCTGGTGTGGCGGTTGCGGTAGCCATAGGCGTCAGTGTACCATTCTACCTGTCTTTTCTCGGCATACGGGGTGCGCGGGGCCAATTCGCCTTCTTCCTCCATGCGCATATGCATGTTCGGGTAAAATGGTCCTGACAGCAGCCGCACACTGTTCACTGAAATGGTCTCCCATACCCTGAACGTGAAGAAATCCATGGGCAGTACGATGGCTTCGATCAGGGGCCACAGCACAAAAGGCAACACCAGCAACATCAGTTTTCCGACGAGCCGCCTTACATCGCTATTTTGCTTCACCTGTGCCATTTAAAACTGAAAGTAAATAAACTCCTGGTGCCCAAACTGTCCCAACAGCAATACTGCCACAATGGCCGCATAATACAGGCCCCAGCGCACCACGGCCGGTCTCTGGCCAATTAATTGCGACACGCTGCCGTGCCGCTGGAGCAGGTGCACCGTTTCCATGATCAGGATGGAGATAACCGACACGGCAAAAACCTTGAAGCCCTGGTCCATGAACAGGAGGTGCTGCAGGTCTATACCTGCCAGCAGTTGCCTTATGTTACCTATACCTGCCACACTGCTCTGTAAGATATAGAGCGCGTCTGCCAGGGAATTTGCCCGGAAGAACACCCACGAAAAAAGCACCAGCGTGAACACACTCAGCACCTGCACCCATTTGTAAAGCTGTGGCCAGCGGGTAAGGCCAAGCGAGTTGGCCAGGGCATCCCGTTGTTTGGCTGTCACGATGGCAAACACCAGGTAAAAACCGTGCAGGGCCCCCCACACCACAAAGGTCCAGTTGGCGCCATGCCACAGCCCGCTCACCAGGAACGTGATGAACAGGTTGTAGTACCACCGCCACTTCACCACCCGGTTGCCGCCCAGCGGAATGTAGAGGTAGTCCCTAAACCAGGACGAGAGCGAAATATGCCAGCGGCTCCAGAATTCTGAAATGCTCTTGGAGTAATAGGGCCGACGGAAGTTCTCCATCAGCCGGAAACCCATGACCTGCGCCGCCCCGATGGCGATATCGGAATAGCCGGAGAAGTCGCAGTAGATCTGGAAAGCAAAAAAGACGGTAGCGATGATGAGCGAGATGCCTTCGTAGTCGGTGGGGTTGTTGTATACCTGATTCACCATCAAAGCCAGGTTGTCCGCGATCATGATCTTCTTGAAAAAGCCCCAGCCCATGCGCCGCAGGCCACCTACCACGCGTTCGTAGCTGAATTCGTGGTGTGATTTGAGCTGCCCCAGTAAATTGCCTGCCCGCTCGATCGGGCCGGCCACCAGCTGCGGGAAAAAGGTGACGAACAGCGCGAACACGCCCAGGTGGCGCTCCGGTTTGATGCGGCCATGGTACACATCGAGCGAGTAGCTCATCGTCTGGAAGGTATAGAAGGAGATGCCCATCGGAAGCAGCAGCTCGAAAGCAGGCACAGCATACCCCATGTTCAGGGCCGAAGCCACCTCCCGGGCGCTGTCGTTGAAGAAGTTGTAGTACTTG
Organism: Pontibacter ramchanderi; assembly: GCF_002846395.1. Lineage (GTDB taxonomy): Bacteria > Bacteroidota > Bacteroidia > Cytophagales > Hymenobacteraceae > Pontibacter > Pontibacter ramchanderi. Next base: position 1,288,311 of record NZ_PJMU01000001.1, on the reverse strand, counting down.
AACAAGCCGAGTATGCCTAAGTTGGAAAGCAGCGACAGGTATAGGAAAGGCTTTCGTCTTTGTTTTTCATCGTCGGTATACCTGCCCATGGCCCGGCCGCAAAAATAGTCGACCAATGTAGACCCGATCAGGATCAAGGTATAGGCGGGCCGCCACGAAGCGTAGAAGTAGTAACTGGCCAACAACAGCACAAGCCACCTTCTGTTGAAAGGTGTCAAAAAGTATAGAGTAACTACTACCGGGAAGAATATGAAGAATTCAATGGAGTTGAATAACATATGCAGACGCCGTTTTGAATAAAGAGAAGCGTATAGATCCTGGTAAAGTGGTCACTTCCCCTGACCGATCGCCGCTTTGCAAACTTGCTGCCAACAGGGGCAAAGTCAAACACTTTAGCGTTATCCGGCTGTGATAGAAGCACCGTTGTAATTGTATTGCCCTCTATACGTAACAGATTTCAAATGGCTGTTTATGAAACAAAAAAATTGCATTGGCAGGTATAAGGGTTCTGCTCTTACAACAGATAAGTGCAGGTGTGTTGTGTTACCAGAATGTCAGTTGCCTGTTTTTTTGTCACCATAACACCCTCTGCGGCTTTCTTTCGGGCCTTCAGTTTTATGGACAATTTAAGTATGGGTCTAAGCCGAACATCTGAGCTGCTTAGGCGTAATATTATTGTACTCTAATACAACAGTAAATCTATACTCCTCGTACAGGACATGCAATGTTGCGAACCAGCATTGTGCCTGGCACAGCGGCTGTAAGACTCTGATAATTTACCTAAAAGCAACCCGATATAACGTAGCGCGCATCGAACAGGTGCCGTGATACAGATACATAGTGAGCTTATATGATAGCATCTTCCTTCAGGTATATTCAACTATACCTTTTTTCATACACATGGGGCTTTATGCGCAAACTGGCCTTCACGACCACACTTAGCGTGTTATGGGGCTTTGCTATTTCAGGTATAGCGGTGGCTCAAACTGCTTGCCCTTCTGGCTTGGTGCATCACTTCGGGTTCGACGAAAAGATAGCCGGCAACTACACCGATTACGTGACCAACACCAGCGCCACCTGCACCGCCTGTCCTGAGCCTGCCGTTGGCCGCTTCGCTGGCGGGCAGCGATTCAACGGTGCTGGGGCCGGGCTGCAGTTTAGCCAAATCAACAATTTTGAATGGGGACCCAACACCAGCTTCTCAATGGAGGTATGGGTGCAGGTAAACCGCAAGTCCTCTAACCAGGTGATCATCGGACGTAAGTCTGGCAACGGTTTAAGTGCGTGGTGGCTGGGCGTAAACCCCGAAGGGTATGCCGTGTTCGATATGAAGGATAATTACGGGGAGGCCCATACCCTGACGGATTACCTGAAAGCCGTAAACCTGTACGACGGCAAGTGGCACCACATTGCGGTGGTGCGGGAAGGTGGCCCCCAGATCACGAAACTGTACGTTGACGGCTTTCGGGTAGATGACAGGAGAATTGAAACAAAGGAATACCGTGGTAGCATGGAGTCTTCCAGCCCTGTCACAATCGGGTATATCGACATCGACTCCAAATATTTTTTTGATGGCATTCTGGACGAGTTTCTGGTTTACAACCGGAACCTTTCGGAGCAGGAGATGCGCAACCGCTACAACCAGGGATCGGGCAGTTACTGCGGTCCTGAGGCGGTAAAGCCCGAGATCGTATCACAGCCTATCACCTTCGGCACAGTCAATCAGCAGTACCGGTATGATGTGAATGCGGCTGGTAAACCTGCCCCGAGTTATATCCTGATTTCAGGCCCCAATGGAATGACTATCAACGCAAGTACGGGCCTTATCTCCTGGGTGCCGCAGGCTGCCGGAAACGTTACGGTGGAGGTGAGAGCCAGTAACAGCCATGGAGAAAGCGCCCCGCAACGCTTCCAGATCGAGGTAAGGGCTGCTACGGAGGAGAAGATCGGGATGCTCCATCACTGGATGCTGAACGAAACCTCCGGCTCCAAATATCGGGACGTGTACACGCCCATTGATGCGGTGGTAAAGGAAAGGAGCCGTCCTGCCTCCGTGAAAGGCGTGGTAGGGGGAGCACAGCGATTTAACGGACGAGATACCGGGCTGGATGTGATCGGAAGCCCGAACTTCGACTGGAAAGCCAATGAGACATTCACCATCGAGCTTTGGTTGCGCACCGAAACCCGGGAGGGAAGTAGCGAGGCCCAGAACCAGGTGCTGCTCGGGCGCCATGCCACCGACTCGCCGTCGCAGTGGTGGCTAGGCCTCGACAAAGACCGAAGGGCCGGTTTTTACTTACCGGATATTGAGTTTAAGGGCAATTACGTAGGCGGCGCCGGACCCAAACTGAACGACGGCGCCTGGCACCAGGTAGTGGTGGTGCGTGACGGAGGCGCTGGCGCTACCAGGCTGTATGTAGACGGTGAACAGGTGGCCTCGGGCAGTTTTGGCCATGATTTCGGTTTCAGCAGCCGCTCGCCTGTTACCATCGGGTACTTTAATGCGAGCATGCTCAACAGTTACCACTACGACGGCGACCTCGACGAAGTAAAGCTTTTTGGCAGAGCCCTTTCGCCAGATGAGATCCGGGAGCGCTTCGTGGATGTGTACAACAGCCTGACACAAATCCTGACTTTTAACGGACGCTACGTGGATGGCGAAAGCTTCAGCCAGAAAAATGTAGTGCTGGACTGGCGTACCCTTTACGAGCTCGAGACAAACTATTTTGAAATAGAGCGGTCCCAGGATGGCGAGAATTTCACGGCCATTGGTCAGGTAAAGGCCTCGGGTACCACAACCGCCACAATCGACTATACCTATACCGATGAAACGCCCCTAAAGGACCAGGGTTATTACAGGCTTCGTTTGGTGCGCCTGGACGGAAGCGCCACTTACTCCAACATCATCCTGGTACAGGACAGATCGCTTGCCGCCTCCTCATTCAGGGTATACCCGAACCCGGCAGCGGTGCGTGATGAGATAACCATAGAGGTGGCCAATCTGAAGGAAAACGAGGACGTCACCTTTATGATAACCGATGGTGCTGGCCGACAGGTGCACAGCCGGCAAGTGCGTACGAATGAACTCGGGGAGCTATACCTGGTCATGCCAGTTGAGGCGTCGTTAAAGCCCGGCATTTATAACCTGACCGTGGCCGGAAGCAACAAAACACTCAACCGTAAGCTCGTGGTGGCCCGATGATCAGGTATGGTCACTAACAAGGTATACACATGAATTTGGTTTATGGCTCTTACATACAAGAATTTGGAAGTGCGGAGGCTGTTTATTAACACAAATAAGTACTAAAGCGTGGAAAAAAACTGGGATATGCAAATAGGATTAAATGATAAAACTTTCAGTAAGGCATTCAATGACAGTTACTTTTAAAAATTATATCGCATTTATTAGATTTTTGATAAACCCTGCCCCATACTGTTCGTACTAGGTGTGAAAATACATCATATTTTCCGGGTCAAAAAAACGGTCTGACATCAAAATCGAATTTCCTTTACTTATCTAAATTCTTATATTTTATGAAAAAGCTATTGCTATTACCCATATTGTTTTTTGCCTTTTTTCTCACTTCCTGCGATGATGAGAAGGATGAGAAACTGGAACCAGCAGTTTCTGAGATTGATGCCAAGATGCGCGGCGACTGGACGAACACGATGATCAAAAGGGTGTATTACTCCATGGATGATGAAGTGATGTACTCTGACTCTGTGCAATATCAGACAACCTTTGGTTTTGACGGAAAACGACTGACTGTTACAGTGCCGGGAGGCTCTCCGGAAGTGATGAACTATACCTTCCCAAACCCAGCTGATACGACTATCATTGAAATACAGCGCGGTGCCGACAAGGGACAGTACAAAATAGCTGCTATTTCAGATTCAGAGATGACCTGGATAGAAGAAAAGCCATGGGCTGGTTTTCCGGAAGAAGCCGCTGAGTCTGAAAAAACGACTTCCAAGGTAGGCGTATATACCTGGAGATTCACACGCAAGAGATAGTAAAAACATAAAACACCTGGCTATCCAGCTGTTTTGTTGTTACTGTTTAATAATTTGGTACCAGTAGTTCTATTTCGTGTCTTACTAAATAGAGGTTTAGATACCACAGAACAAAAGAAGCGGCGCAGGAATTTTCCTGCGCCGCTTCTTTTGTTTCCGGCTGGCCTTAGTCAACCGTTGGTATGTACTGTCTCTTCTTCCTTTCTAAAGTCAGGAAGATTTTCTGCTTGTATGCGTTACTCTTTGATCAACTTAATGGTCGCGCTCTTGCCAGCGGTATCAGTATACTTCAGGAAGTAGAGACCAGCTCTAAGTCCGGTAGCAGCCAGGTTCATCACCAGCTTGTTGTTTTCTACCTTCAGGTTTTCTTCCTTGTACACTACTGTGCCAGCCTGGTCCAGAATAACTACTTGCTGCAGCTTGATCTCTTCATTGCCCAGGTCCAGTGTTACCACGTCGTTGAACGGGTTAGGGTAGGCGCTTACTTTTTCGAAGCTGATGTTAGTGTCCGCTGTCTCAGCAGTAAGGGCTGATGACGAAGAAGCAGTCAGTGTCTCGATCGGAGACAGTCTGTTTCCGGCGATCGGGCGCTCCATGGTGCCGTTCGGCAGCTGCCAGCCCACGGCCAGGTTGTCGCCGCCGCCGCCCTGCAGCATCAGGGCCTCGATGTAGTAGCGCTTGCCGGCCTCCAGGGTGATCTTGGCCGACTGCTGGCCCGCCGTCTTGGTCCACTCGCGCGGGTTGGTCCAGGTGCTGGACAGGGCGATGCGGGTCTTTCTGGCCGGGTCCTCGCTGGTGCTCAGGTAGAGCTCGGCCACGTCGTCGGCGGCGATCCAGAAGGTGTACTGGCCAGAGGCTGGGGCCGTCACGTAGCCGCGGATGCGCTGGCCGTAGTTGTTGCCCTGGCCGGTCGGGGCCTCGAAAGAGCTGAGCTGGGTGGTCGAAACGGGCTTGGTGTTCACCGGGATCACGCTCACAGTAGAGCCGTGCACGTTATTCCAGAAATCGCGGGTGATCTTGCCAACTGGCGCCGTTGTTACAGGAGCGGTAGCCACAGGTGCAGTGCTTCCCATTTCAGACAGTCTGTTTGCAGCGATCGGGCGCTCCATGGTGCCGTTCGGCAGCTGCCAGCCCACGGCCAGGTTGTCGCCGCCGCCGCCCTGCAGCATCAGGGCCTCGATGTAGTAGCGCTTGCCGGCCTCCAGGGTGATCTTGGCCGACTGCTGGCCCGCCGTCTTGGTCCACTCGCGCGGGTTGGTCCAGGTGCTGGACAGGGCGATGCGGGTCTTTCTGGCCGGGTCCTCGCTGGTGCTCAGGTAGAGCTCGGCCACGTCGTCGGCGGCGATCCAGAAGGTGTACTGGCCAGAGGCTGGGGCCGTCACGTAGCCGCGGATGCGCTGGCCGTAGTTGTTGCCCTGGCCGGTCGGGGCCTCGAAAGAGCTGAGCTGGGTGGTCGAAACGGGCTTGGTGTTCACCGGGATCACGCTCACAGTAGAGCCGTGCACGTTATTCCAGAAATCGCGGGTGATCTTGCCTGTGCCAGTAGGTTCAGTTGCAGAGCCAGTTGAGCCACCAGAGGTTGGAGGTGTCAGGGCAGGCTCTGTAGAAATCGGATCTGTTGGAGTTGGAGTAGGCTCTGGTTGTGTCGGCTGCGTAGTGCCGTTAGGGCCAAGTACGATGCCGTTGCTGCTCAGTTTGTTCAACCAGGTTGTGTATTCATTCTTTTCGTGCTGCTTTGTGATCAGTACACCAACATAAGGGTTGTTCTCGTTCTTCACCAGCCCGTCAGGGAAATAGTTTTTGTCGAACAGGCTACCCTGGCTCATAACACCTGTCAGGTTGTTACGCATCACGGCATTGAAGGTGGCGCCTTTCTTATAGTAGTCGTAGCCATAGAGGCCCACGTTGTGCGTGTTTACGCGCGTGCCATCGTCGAACAAGCCAGAGTTTACCCCTCTGTTGTTGTATACCTCGATGTTGTTGCCGCCTGCAATGGCATAGTTGTAGTTACCGATGTTTACGGTCTGGTTGTCGTATACCTTCACGTAGGCAGTGGCTACTGCAGCCGGGTCGCCCATGCCGTCCTGGTACCAGGAGTCGGCGATGATACCGCCGCCCGAGAACTTCGTTTCTGTGGCTGGGTAAGGGTAAGCTCCCTGGATATAGTTGTTGTGGACACGGATCGGAGAGGCAGACGTGCCGCGTGAGTTGGACAGGTTGATGTTGTCCTCCACCAGCGACTTGTTCGGCTCGTTGATCACCTCGTTCCAGGCGATTTCGGCGTGTGGCAGGTTGCCACGGTAGTTGAACTGCGCAAACTGAGAGTGCTCACGCTGACCACCGTATACGCGGCCGTCAATGTTCTTAGCCTTGTTGTAGCGGATTTTTACGGTGTTGTTAGTAGATCCGTCACCTTCGTAGCGCGTGCCAATGTAGATACCGGCTGTGCCTTCGAGGTAGCAGTTCTCCACTACCACATTTTTGAAATTGTTTACCGTAACGAAACGACGTGGTTTCTTATAGTCTTTGAAAGGGGTTGGTGTCAGACCATAGCCTTTGGTATGCTTTACCGTGATGTTGGCAGCATAGCCCCAGCTTTTGATCAGGTAACCGGCGCCGCGAATGTTTGAATTGACGATGATTACAGGTTCAGAAGTACGTACATCAACAGCGGCTACTTCTGAGTCTCTTGACTCCCAGTTACCTGTGTAAGTACCTCCTTTGGTGATTACTAATGGCCCGCTGTATGTCTGGGCCTGAACGAAGCCTACCGAGATTAGAAAGGCTACGAGTGTGAGCAGCAAAGTAGGCAAAGTTGTCCCCGCCCACTTAGTCTCCTGAGTGGAAATTGTATTCATCTTTTTGGCTAAAAGTTGAAAAATTAAAAAAATGTACTCCTTACAAGTCACCAGGCTTTTACCATTTTTCTATTTGAAAGCAGGTGCGGCGTTAGGTGGTTTTTATGAAAATATTAAGCTTGTTGAATTGCTGTTTCTACCTTCATATATAAGTTGTTGCAAATATAAGTAGGAATATTTTAGAAAAACCAGTCTTTTTCGATTTATTCTTGAATAGTTTATAAGTGCTTTGAATGTTTCAATTCTTTTTTTTCTTTAAAAGTGCATTTTGAGCCCGTATAAGCGCTTTTGGTAATAGATAGGTATAGAAAAAAGGTTATATAAATTTGAAAAATACAAGTAAATTAATATAAATTAAACAATTTATAATTGTTATTTTATAATTAATAATAATTGTAAATATATAATATATGCTTCTGGCTTCGGACTAAAACAGGTAAATCCGATAAATATATATAATATAATATATTTAATAATGAAGCAGATAGAAGTTTGTGTCTTTAAAGGTGTTGAAACATTGATTTGCTCCTGTTTTCGATACTCATGTCTATGATTGATGGGGAATAAATTAGACGAGGATGCTCCAGTGGTATTAGATATTGCAGGTGTTTTCCTTCATCATGGGTATACCAAAAAGATGAGTCGGCCAATTACGGAAGTACAGGTGCTTCCTTGGTCTTCTTCGGGTTGGGGCCAATCTTTATGCCGCTCTTTTCCAGTTTCGACTTCCATAGCCGGTACTCGGCTTGCTCAGTTTCTTTCGTTATTTGACCTTTCATAAACACATTGCTATGCTCCTGCACCGTGCCATCCGGAAAGTAATGGTTGTCGTTTCTGCCGTCCCGCCCCATAATGCCGATCACATTGTGATGAAACGTATTGTTGAAGGTTGCATTCTTCTTGTAGAAGTCGTAGCCATACAGCCCCTGTGTCCACATCCTGAACTTATCACCCGTTTCGAAGCGGGCTGCATTTACAGCGCGATTGTTGAACACCTCGATGTTGTTGCCACCCGCAATGGCGTAGTTGTAGTTGCCAAGGTTTACGGTTTGGTTGTCGTATACCTTCACGTAAGCGGTGGCTACCTGTTTCGGGTCGCCCATACCATCTTCATACCAAGAGTCGGCGATGATACCGCCTCCTGAGTATTCTTCGCTATCAGCAGGGTAAGGGTAAGCGCCCTGGATGTAGTTGTTGTGAATGCGGATCGGAGAGGCTGACGTGCCGCGTGAGTTGGACAGGTTGATGTTGTCCTCCACCAGCGACTTGTTCGGCTCGTTGATCACCTCGTTCCAGGCGATTTCGGCGTGTGGCAGACTGCCACGGTAGTTGAACTGCACGAACTGTGACCTGTACCAGCCATTGTAGATGCGCCCATCAATGTTCCTGGCCTTGTTGTAGCGGATCTTGATGGTATTGTGCGGATTGCCATTGCCTTTGTAAGCATCGCCAATGTAGATGCCGGCTGTTTGCTCCAAATAGCAGTTCTCCACTACCACATGCCTGAAATCATTGACGATCAGAAAGCGCCGTGGCTTTTCGTACAAAAACCATGGGGTAGGAGCAAGGCCATAGCCCTCGGTGTTACGGATCGTGATGTTGGCTGCATGCCCCCAACTCTTGATCAGGTAGCCAGCCCCCCGAATGCTGGAGTTCTCGATCACAACAGGCTCAGATGTCCTGATCTCGACGGCAGCCACTTCGGAGTCTGTTGATTCCCACTTACCGGAATAGGTGCCCCCTTTTTTGATTATGATCGGGTTTTGGTAGCCGGCTGTTGTGGCACTGGCACTGGCTTTGGCCCCAGGCAAATGCCCTTGGGTGTAGTAATAAGCAAAAAGCATTGCTACCACCACGAGAGGAATAGCAATGCTTAGCGTTTTAAGGTATGGGAGGGATATCTTCAAACTGAACGTAAACGGGTAACCCTATTTGATGAAATAACCCAGCAGTCTGCGGGTATAGCCGTTTGCCAGGTGAAACGGAATATAAGGGGTCGGACAGTTTTTGAGGGTGAAGCGAGTGAAGTCGCGCAGGTTGCCGCCGCCCTTCAGGTCAAACAGATGCTTGTAGTAGTTTTGGAAGTTCTTCTTGCTCCTGATTTGCCGCTCGCCGCTTTCCTCCGGATACGTAAGCAGCTTCGCATCGTAGTTCACATACAGCTCAAAGCCGGCTCTTCTGGCTGTGTGGGTATAGTCATAGTCGGCAATGTAATGCGGGAAACGGTCCTGGTCGAAGATGCCGATCTTTTCGATGACGGCTCTGGGTATAAGCAAGCCTCTGCCGGGCAGGTGGGTGACGGCGTGCAGTCCCTTCTGCGCTTCTTTCGGAAGGGAGGGCAGTACTTCCTCAATGGTGTTAAGCAGCCAGTTGAGGCGTTCGCCCCCAAAGATTGGCTGCTGGGTGTTCGCATCCAACTCGAGCGCGCCCAGTAGGGCCGTTGGTTTTTGGGCATGCCAGTAGTACATCTTCTCGATAAGCAGTTCGTCTGTGATCACGTCGTTGTTCATGGTCATGATGAGCTCGGCGCCTTGCTTCAGGGCATGGCGGATGCCCATGTTCACACCGGCAGTCCAGAACAGATTGCCGCTTCCCTTCATGACCTCCACTTCCGGAAACTCCTCCCGGAGCATGTCTTCCGTTCCGTCTGTGGAGCCGTCGTCCACGATCACTACTTTGAACCGCTGGTCTGTTTGCTTTCTTAAAGATTGGAGGCACTCCCGGGTATATTCTTTTCTGTTAAAAACAGGTATAACAATGCTTATCATATGGTTTTAGAATCAGGGTCTGATTTTAGTGCACCTGGTGTTGGCGATTTTGCAACGTGGCAGTGCCGGACTATTGTCTACGAAAATCAGAAGAGTTGTTATAGGATTATCTTTATAAATTAAAGCTCAGGATGCTCTTGAGTTTAGAACTTACTTTGCCACGGATCAGGTGATTGAAGTTCTTGGTGTCGGACTCAATGTCGCGCACGACAAAGCGCGGATGCCGCAGCGGGAATGAGATCTCGTTCTCCTGGATCTGTGCCTTGTTATCGTGGGTGTTGAAGGTATGCGTGGCATCCTCACCGAAGCCAATGTTGCGCACCAGGTTCACTTCAGGCACGATGCAGAGGCCGGAGTTGCTGTAAACCGTAAACTCCCACTGGTAGTCCCAGATGTCGCCGTTCGGGATGCTGGCAAAGGCTTCTTCTAACTTGCTCAGGCGGTAGGTCTCCTCAAACTTGTTCAGGAACAGACCCTTCAGGTAACCTTTCTGCTTCAGCTCTGGATAGGCCTTCAGGTTGAAATCGAACAGCTGCCAGGCACGGCGCCAGGTGGCCCAGCCCCAGGCGTTCACTTTGTTGGAGAAGTAATAGGAGTAGTCACTGTCCCGGCGCCAGCCGTTCAGGTAATTGTTGCCGCTGATGTGCATGATGCGCGTGTCGTTCTTGTACTTCTCCAGCAGTTCCTGGCAAAACCAGAAAAAGCTCTTGGAGGGCACGCAGTCATCTTCGAGTATGATGCCGGTCTCCTCATGCTCAAAAAACCAGCTAATGGCGGTAGCAGGAGCCACACCACACTTTAAGTTCTTCTCCTGGAAGAGCGTTTTCACTTCGCAGTCCCAATCTACTTGTTCTACAATGCGTCTTGTCTCGGCGCATTTAGCTATATCTGTCTCCACACCAGGTCTTGGGCCATCGGCGGCCACGTAAAGGCGCGCTGGTTTCACCTGACGGATGCGGTCGAATACTTGTTGTGTGGTATGAGCTCTATTGAATATGATTAACAGCACGGGTGTGTGCAAAGGGGTAGTAGGAATAGAATGACTCATAATATTAAGGTATAACGATATGTCTGGTCTGTATACTGAAATTGCCGGCAGAAGTTTCTGCTATCAGGCGGTTGTCAGCTTGCGGTAGTGTCCCACCGCTTTGGCTTTCCAACGGGCGGCGAAATCGCGCAGGTAGCTGTTCTGCTCCACGCCGTCTTCCTCCATGTACACGATCGTCCAGCCGAGCACGGCGTAGTAAAATACGGGCAGCACGTACGAGAAACCGTACACAAAGCCTGTGCTGATGAAAGCGACCAGGATGATCTGGTGTACCGTCATGGCCTTGGAGCGCAAGCCCTTCACAATAGCATAAATGGGCATGATGGAGTAAATGGCCAGTCCGACGAAGCCGGTGTAGAACAGGATGTCCACGTAAAAGCTGTGGAAGTGGTGCCCCTGGCCATCATCGAACACAGGCTCGTTGGTGTCGTCGCGCCAGAACTGAATGGGCAGCTCGAAACCTTCGAAGCGCATGCCTATCAACCAGTTATCCTGTATGAAAGGCAGGTAGGACATCCACTGGATGTAGCGCCAGCCGCCGGTGCCCTGCGAGTCAAAGTTCTCGATGTCCGAGAAGCTGTCCTGGATTTTAGTGATGATTTCCGGGTTCGTCGAGAACAGGAAGGCACTGCTGGCTATACCTGCAATGAGCATGACGATGCCGATCGGCATGAACTTGGCCACCAGGTTAATAGACAGGCCCGACTTAAACCGGATTAGCAGGTAGTAGACCACGAGAATGATAGCGGTGGAGATCCAAACGGTCCGGTGCTGGAAAAAAACGATCGAAACCAGTATAAAGAAAGCCATAAAGAGGCTCGTCATCTTACTGTGGAAAATGTATTTGCTCAGGAAGTACATGAAGGGAATCACCAGCATGTATACCGAGGAGGCGTATACCCCGCGCTCATGTGAAGTAAAGGCCCCCAAGCTGAGCTTATCGGGGTGTACCACAATCACGCTGAGCCAGAAACCGCCCAGTATGAACCAAACTACATGCGAGAATTTGAGGTGGAAATTGCCCTTGTAGAAGGTATAGACAAAGAAGATGAAGTAGAAAAGGAACAGCTTTTGGAACACGTGCGGGTATACCATGGGAGTACCGTAGAAATAATACGACTCAAACACCATGGCAAACACATACAACGTGGTCAGCACAAAGGCCACCCGCATGACCGGCGACATGCGCTTAAAGTAAAAGGCACTGTAACCAAACGAAACAACGGCCATCCCTTTCAGCAACAGGTTGAGCATGTTACCCTGCGCATCAAGGTTATGCGGAAACGCCAGCTCCGTGAACATGTTGTCCATCAACATGATCAGGGCCAGGGGAATGATAAATAGAAAGCTATAATTGATTTTCATACTGTTCTTTCAGTTTTAGGCCGCCACTTCGGCAAGCCGCACCTCGACTAGGCAACCTGCTGCGGCGTACTTGGCTGCACGACAGGCTCCAGTGGTTTTCCAAGAACTTCACCGTAGTACATCAGGTGTTTTTTCACGATCACGTCCTCCGAGAAATTTTCCTCCGCATAGGTATAGCCCTCGTGCACCAGCGCTTTATATAGCTCGTCATCTGCCAGGATGCGCCCCACTTCGGTTGCCATGGAGTCGGGTGATTCCACATCGCAGAGCAGACCGGCTTTTCCGTAGTTGAGCAGGTGCGGGATATAACCGCTGTTTTTGCCGCCTACCACTGGCGTGCGGGCTATCATCGCCTCGAGCAGCACCATGCCAAACGACTCTTCTCTGGAAGGGTGCAGCAGCACCTGGGCGTTTTGAATGAGCTGGAACACTTCGTCATAGGGCATCGGGCCCATAAACCGTACGCCATCTGTTAAGTTTTGTTTCTCGGCATATTGCTGCGCCAGGCCGCCTTCTTCTGAGTCCACGCCTACCAGGTAGTACTCTAGGTCGGGGTATTGCTTCCGCAACAGGGCAAAAGCCTGCAGCCCCGTCTCGATGTTTTTGCGTTGCGTGAAGCCCTGCGCTACCGTGATGATATAGTTTCCTTTCCTGGTAGTGGGGGCAAGGCGGTGTTTCAAAGTGCTTGGGTAGAAGTTGTCGATGATCCTGGTTTTGGATTTGGTTCTACGGTCGAGCTGGTTGTAGGTATAGGCGGAGTTGGCCAACAGAAAATCGGCCTTGCTCACGACAATGTAATTGATCATCCAGCGCACCAATCGGAACATGTCTGGTATTTTGCGCAGGATCTGGAAGGCTACGTCATGCAGACTTACCACGGTGGGCTTTCCGGTTTTCAGGGCCGCCCAGGCAAACTCATAGCTCCAGAAAGCGCTTATGAAATCAGCCGGGTGGGCCACCATCATCTTGTGCAGATCCTCTACCTCGAACAGAAAAAAGCGACGGCCCGGCTGCGGCTTCTGGCGGCTGATGCATACCTTGAGGTTGCCGCTCTCCAACACCATTGGCTCCGCAATCTCGGTGGAGTTGGTGTAGGCGATCACTTTAAAACCTCTCTTGAGCAAAGCATTGATAAAGTGCGAGGTGAGGGGAAACGCGTTGGTAGAGGGCAAGTTTGTGTGTTTCAGGTCCCAGTCAAGTATGCGTAGTTCAACGGGTCCGGCTACTCCTATCGTCATTTGGTCTTCTTCTTAGGTAGTTTAGTGTGCATGCGATGGACCATCGCTGGTCATCAACTGTTGTTATTGTTTTGCTTATACCTTGTTTATACCTGCTCAGTTTCTTTTACCAGACTCTTTCTGTACCGCATCAGCATTTTGCCATAATAGGAGGTGGGGTTATCCTGCAGCCCCATTTTAGAAAAGATCATATGCAGTTGCTCCTTAAGGGCACTGTGCGGGAAAAGCAGGATCATGGCCAGGAACACAAAGCCCCCCACAATCATCTGCGAGATCAGGATAACCAGATGCGGGAGCTGCATGTTGCGCAACACGGTGCTCATCAGGTATACGACAATGGCCACCACCACACCATTCAGTATACCGGGCAGGTATACGCGCAGCTGTTTCCAGTACGAGAGGTATAGGATCTTCTTCATCAGGGTCTGGTACATGCCGATGCGGACAAGCTCGCTGATGAGGAGCGCAAAGCCAAAGCCGACCAGGCCGTAGTCGCGGAGCAGGAAAAACAGGCCGCTGATCACGACAATCAGTGTGATGGTGATCACGATCTTCCAGTTGAGCACGGCCTTGGCGTCGCAGACGATGCCGGCGAACATGGTTACGAAGCTGAGCGGAATGGCCAGGCTGAGCACCTGCAGCACAGGTATAGCCTCCAGCCACTGGTCACCCAGCACCACGTGCACCACCTCCGGGGCAGCCACCATAATGCCCAGGCAGACAGGTATGATCAGGGTGGCCAGCAGCGTGGTGCTCGACAGGTATACCTTGGCAAGCGTTGCAGTTTCGGACTGCAGTTTACTGAACGAGGGGAACACCACACGCGACACGGTGCGGGTGAGGTTATACATGGGCAGGTTTACCAGCATAAAGGCCCGGTTGTAGATACCCAGTTTAAAGGCACCGAACACGCGTCCGATCAGTAGCGTAGCCAGCTCACTATAGATAAACTCAAAAAAGCTGATAACAGACATTTTGCTGCCATAGGCCAGCAGCGCCCGATAGGCTTCCCAGCGCACTACCGGCAGCACATTATGGCGCGCCATGGCGTGGGCGCCGATGGCTACCAACAGTTGCTGCACCAGCGAGGCATACACCAAGCTCCAAACCCCAAAGTCCAGCCAGGCCAGCAGAATGCCGACGCCCAGGTACGATACCACGTAAGAGGCTGTCTCCACAATGCTCAATTCCTTAAAGCGCATGTTGCGCTGCAGCAAACTGGTGGCTGTGGCCGATACGCCGCCTATCACAAAGGCAAGCGCCATCACCCGTACGATCGGCACCACTTCCGGCATGTCGAAAATAAGGGTGGCGTAGGGTGCCAGTACCCAGGCGAGCACCGTGAACACCGCGCCCAGCAGGGCAGAGGAGGTAAAGGCCGCCCGGATGTTCTCGGTGGTAAGCTCTTCTTTCTGGATGATGGCCTGGTTCAGGCCCAGGTTGGCGAAATAGTACCCGAAGCGCAGGATAACCGCCGAAAGGGCCACCAGACCGAAGGCCTCCGGAGCCAGCAGACGGGCCATGGCCGAGGTATAGCCGATCTGCATCACGGCGTTGGCGATGGTGCCCGCCGAGCTCCACTTCAAGCCACTAACCGCCTTCGAAGCTAAATTTTTACTCATGTGTAAGTTCAGGTAGTCGTGCTGCTCTCAAAAAAGGTGCTGCAGGAATCTGCATCCCACAGCACCTTCTTTTCAAGCGCACATGTATTTACTGCTTAGGCACTACGCGTAGTAGTAGCTGCCTTTTTTCTTGTATCCGTACTCGTAGGTGTTGTTGTAGTCCAGGTCGTTGATCACCATGTAGATGTTCTTCAGTTTGCGTGCGGCATACAGCTCGTTCACCTGCGTGAGCATGTCCTTGCTGGTATACTTGTGCTTCACCACATACAGGTTCACATCCATGTGCTTCATCAGGATAAAATACTCGGCCACAAACCCGATCGGCGGCGTGTCGATCACCACATAGTCGTACTGCTCTCTCAGTTTTGCGATCAGCTCGGCCATGCGCTTGTGCTCCAGCAACTTGATGGCATTGTCAGGTATAGGTCCGCACGAAATGATGTCCAGGTTCTCGATGTCTGTTTTCTGGATCACTTCCTCCAGCGGCAGTCCCTGGCTCAGGTACGAGGAAAGACCGGCTGCATTGTGCGTGTTGAAGTACTTGCCAAACGTAGGCTTGCGCATATCCGACTCTATCAGGATGGTACGCTTGCCGGCCATAGCCATCTCGCTGCTCAGGTTAACAGAAGTAAACGTCTTGCCCTCGCCCGACACCGATGAAGTCACACCCACTATTTTGAAGTCAGTTTCAGACATCAGGTACTGTAGGTTGATACGAATGGACCTGAACGATTCGGCAATGGCAGAGCGCGGGTTGTTTTTCACGGCCAGTTTGTCGGCCTTGGTACCGTGCGCAATCACACCCAGGAACGGAATGTTGGTCACATTGTTCAGGTCGTTTTTGCCCTGAATGGTGTTGTCCACGTTGTCGAGCAGCACGATGAGTGCGGCAGGGATGATCAGGCCCAGAATCAAGGCGAGCATGAAGATCATGTTGGGCTTCACGTTCACAGGGCCGGCCCCCCACATGGCAGCTTTGTCCACTATCTTCTTGTCGGTGGTGTTCGTAGCCAGCGCGATGGCAGCCTCGGCACGTTTCTCGAGCAGGAAGTCATACTTCTTGTTCACGAAATCGGCCTGGTTTTGCAGGTCCATCAAACGGCGCTCATGCTCCGGCACTTTCGCTATACCTGTTTCCAACTGGCTGATGCGCTTGTCTGCATTGGCAATGGAGATATCCGTGGAGCGGATCAGGTTCCGGATATTGGCGATGATGGCATTGCGCGTGCTTTTTATCTCACTGTCGATCACCTTTATTTTTGGGTTGTCGGCTGTGGCGCTCACACTGTATGAGGCACGCTGTTGGTTCAGGCGCGACAGCTCGGTGAAGAGATTGGCCAGGTTCGGGTTCTGCACACCCGCCACCGCCGGCGATACCGCCTGGGTGAAGCTCTCATCGTCCTCAATCTGGTCTAGCACCGTCACATAGTATTGTTTCTCGGTTGACAGCTTCGACTTCTCCATTTCCAGCTGCGCCAGCTTTTCGTAGCTGATGTTCGACTGCACATCGATGTTGGCGATGCGGTTAGCCGAGCGGAACGAGGAGAGCGCCTGCTTGCTCTGGCGGAGCGAGTCCGACAGGCTGGCGATCTGGCTGTCGATGAACTCAAGCGTTTTCTGGCCGTTCATGTTCTTCTCGTCCAGGTCGCGCTTCACGTAGGTGTCCATCAGTGTGTTCAGGAAGAGCAGCTCTTTTTGCGGAATGGCGCCTTTGGTGCTTATCTCCAGCACGCGAGCCTCACGTTCAATGGGTTTGATGTGCAGGCTGCCAGCATATTGCGCCACCTGGCTTTGCATACTGTTGAGTACGAAGTAATATTTCTTGGCGTCCAGCTTATCCTCCGGGTTGGCTCTGTCAATCGTCAGGCTCAGGTATTTGTCTTTAAATGGTTTGCCGAACTCAAGTACCTTCGTAAACTCAAGGTTGGGTGCGATCTGCTCCACGCTGTGCTTTCTGAAATCATAAAGCCCTGGCGTTTCAGCCTTCACAGTCAGTTCGTACTGCTTATCGTTCAGTACGCGCACCTCCAGCGGAATATCCACGAGTTGGAGCGAGCTGGTATCGAGGTGTACCACAAAAGGAGCGTTGTCGTACTGTTCTTCTTTTATCAGATCCAGCCCTGTGTTCAGCCAGTGGTTTGGCACCATGTAATACGATACCGAAAAGTCGAGCTGCTCCAGCGTGCTGCGGATCATGTCAGCCGAGGTAAGGATACCGATCTCGTCCTCCACTTTAATGCCCTTGCTTTGCACGTCGAGCAGGTTGAGGAGTTCCTGGGCCTTTTTAGAGCCGGTGTGCTGGTCTCCCAATAGCAGGGTCGACTTAAAAGCATAGATGCGGGTAGAGCTCTTGACATAGACATAAGCCCCTGCCATTGCGATCATGACGAAAGCCAGGAACAGGTACCATTTGCTTCGGAACTTGAAAAGCCAGCTTCTAAGATCTATCTCGTGCTCTTTATTTTTTCGTTTCATGGGGTATGCTTACTTAAAATAATTCAGGATAACAGCTGCCGTGGAGATAACTCCGAGGGCAATGGTGACCACATTAAGCGACACCAGGTTATCGCGTTTAACCTGCGCAACCGAAGGCTCGATGTACAGGACATCGTTGGGCTGCATAAAGTAGTATCTGGATTGTACGATGTTTGGGTCTTTAAGGTCTATCAGGACCACCTCAGATCCGCCGGGTGTTTGGCGCACCAGTTTCACGTTTTCGCGGGAGGCGCTGCGCGTTAAGTCGCCTGCCATACCCAGCGCGTCGAAAAGGGTGGCCCGCTCGTTATACACAAAGTACTGGCCGGGGCGGTTAACTTCTCCCAGCACGCTTACCCTGAAATTGATGAGCTTGACAACAACCGTGGCATTGGTAATGTAGCGGTCTACGTTGCGCTGGATCACTTCCTGCGACTGCTGTAGGGTCAGACCGGCCACCTTCACCTTACCCACGTTGGGCAGGTTTACGTTACCGTCATCGTCTACGGAGTAGCCGCTCAGGAACATGGTGCCCGGGTCGGCAAAACCAAAGGCGCTGGATGGCGGCACGATGTTATAGATATTGGATATTTCAGGTTCCAGGCTCTGCACTTTAATCGAGAGGACATCGGCAGGCTGTAACTGGTAAGGCTTGTAAGTAGTCTGCATTGGCGTTGCCACAGTTTCCTTCAGGTTGTCGTTTTGCATGTATACAAGCTCTTTTTTGCTTAGGCAGGATGTCGCGCTTATCATTAGGAGCAGGAGGTATACGACTCGTCTCATGTATGTTGCTTAAGGGTGTTGTGAATGAAGATACTCGTACGTTGATTTTGTTTTTTTGTGATAGCGGGCGTGTATACCTATAGTGATTTGACATACAGTACCCAAAAAATTGTATCAGCCATATATACTATGAGAGCCACAAAAAGATGCTTGTTTTCCAAAATATTATGTGAATTTAATGTTGTCAGCTAAGAGTTTTAGTTGCAATATTCTGTAAATCAAAAAGTTGCAATATGAAGCGTTTGGCTAAAAATCGCTCCGGTCAATAACTCCTGCACGCAGCAGTGGATTCATTTTATAAATGAATTATTGGTATAATCCTAAAATTTAGCGTTGATAGGGAAGTTAAAACAGGGTAAGGCCGTAAGGACAACGGCTGCTGTTATGCTGAGAGGGCCGGTATAAAAAAGGCCACCTTCCCCATGCATCCCGGCACGAAGAAGGTGGCTCACTTACTTATATAAAGGGTATAGAGTATGCTTTGTTATTCAATCCATTTGGTGCGGCGCTGCTTGGCGCGTGGTGCAGGCATCTGGTTTTGTTTCTGTTTCAATTTGTCGGAGGCCTTGCGGATCAATTGCTGGGAGTAACCGCCAGCGTGTTCAATAATTCCACCTTTTAGCTTCCAGCCTTGCGGAAATAATACGGCAACCTCTGTTGCCAATGTCTCTAGATTAGGGGCTACTACTATATTGTATTCCATCTTAATGTGTAAATAAACAAACTATAGAACCAATATAGGGGATAATAACATAGGTTGTATGCGTTAGGCTACGAAATTTGGTAAATGAAGTTACATTCAGAATAAAATTTAGCTCGCTCTTAAAATAATTAATTAAAAGAAGCCGCTTTAAACGCTTTTTGACGAATTAATTCTATTTACTCTGCTCTGAGGTGAGAAATATTTTAAAATTTGTGAGCCCGTTGCTGCCGGATTCCAGCGAGAACTGAAAGCCATGGCTAAGTAGGATCTCCCGGATCATGGTCAGGCCGATGCCCTGGCCGGTCTCTTTGGTGCTGAAAAAGGGGGTGAAGAGTTTCGGGCGCACGTGCTCGGGTATACCTTCGCCGTTGTCGGAAATGGTGAGGCAGAGCGGTTGTTCCTGCAGTTCCACCCAAATGTTGCCATCCGATTTCACGGCCTCCATGGCATTCTTAAGGATGTTGAGCAGCGCCTGCTCCAGCTGCTGCTCATCCATGTAGATGCAGAGTGGACTTGCGGGGAGTTTCATCGTCAGCTGAATGTGTCGTTGCTCCAGTTGGGGCAGCATCAGCCGCTCGAGCCGCTTGAGCAGGGCCTGTACCTGTACCGGCTTTTTGGAAGGGGCAGGCAAGCGCACCACATCCGCAAAGTTGGCCATGAAACGGCTCAGGTTCGCGTTCCGGTCGATGGCTACCTGCAGGGCATAGGTAAAATCCTCGCGGTGCTCCTCGTCGATCTGGGGGGTATAGAACTGCACCGAGTCCAGGATGGAGTTGATGGCGCCGGTCGAGTTGTTCACTTCATGCGACATCATCCGGATCACTTTTTCATAGGCCTGTCGCTCGTTCTTGATAATGGCCTCGGTGAGTTCCTCGATCATAATAAAGGCCCGCTGAAAGCCACGGTCGATGAAGTGCGCCCGGTGTGCCCGGAACGTGCGGATACCGTTGAGACGGAAGGTATAGGGCTGGCCCACCTGTACCTGCGTCAGCTCACGCGCCCAGGTATTGGGCAGCGCCGCCAGCTCGCTGCCCTGCCACGACTGACCGGACAGGTATAGGTAGCGCTCCGCGGCGGGATTGATGCTTTCAATGCGACCATCAAAGTCGAGGAGGATGATGCCGGCAGGGGAGGCCTGGATGATCTTTTCGAGCAGAAAATGCTTTTCGGCCTGCGCCACGCGCTCCTGTCGTAGCTGCTCTATCATCCGGTTATACACATCCACCAGCTCGTCGAGCTCCGGCTGTCCCACCTGCACAAACTTCGTCGAAAAGTCCTTGTCGCGGATGGACTCTATACCTGCCCGGATCAGGTTGAGCGGCTTGAAAAAGGCATTGTACAGATTGACGGTCAGCACCACGGAGAGCAGCACCAGCAGCTCCATCCCAATAAACAATAACTTGTTTTCCTGCAGCAGGAAGTAGGCCATCACAGCCAAAAGACCGTGGACGAAAACCGCGAAGAAAATGAACTTAGTCCTGAGCTTCATACGGGATGCCGAACTTTTCGAGGCGACGGTAGAGGGCGGCACGGCTCAAACCCAGCGCACGCGCCACTTTGCTGATGTTGTTGTGGTAGTAGGCCATGGACTTGCGGATCATGGAGGCCTCCATTTCGTCGAGCGTCATGGTGCCCACGGCGGGCAATGTTTTGTCGCCGGCCTTTACGGGGCCCTGCTGCGCCTGTGCCTGAAAGTCTTCTGCGCGCAGCACATCGTCCTCAGCCACCAGCACGGTGCGTTCCACCAGGTTTTTCAGCTCGCGTATGTTGCCGGGAAAAGGCAGCTCCTTCAGCCACTGTAGGGCTTTGGGGCTCAGCTCCAGCTCCGGCCGGTTGTAGGTCTTCTTCATGTTCTCCACAAAGAACTGCACCAACAAAGGGATATCGTCCGGTCGCTCGCGCAGCGAAGGTATACGCACCTTGATCAGGTTGATGCGGTAGAACAGGTCTTCGCGGAATTTGCCTTCCTCCACCATCTGCTCCAGGTTGCGGTTAGTGGCGCATACCACCCGGATGTCGAGTTTGCGCGAGCGGCTGTCGCCGAGCACTTCGTAAGTGCGGTCCTGCAGCACGCGCAGCAGTTTCACCTGGCTGTTGAGGTCCAGTTCGCCGATCTCGTCGAGGAAGATGGTGCCTTTGTTGGCCATCTCGAAGCGGCCCACGCGGTCGGCTTTGGCGTCGGTAAAGGCACCGCGTTTGTGTCCGAACATCTCGCTTTCGAACAGACTGGCCGAAATGCCGCCCAGGTTCACCTTCACAAAAGGTTGGGACTTGCGGAGGCTGTTGCGGTGCACCGCCTCCGCTATGAGTTCCTTGCCGGTGCCGCTTTCGCCCTCGATCAGCACCGAGGCATCGGTTGGCGCGATCTGCCCGATCCGTTTCAGGATTTTGAGCAGCTGCGGGTCCTGGCCTACAATATAGCCGAAATCATACTGCTGGTCCAGCTTTTTGCGGGTGAGGGCTTCGTCTTTGGCAGGAGCCTGTTGCGAAAGGCTGAGCGCCGTGCGCACGGCCTGCACCAGGTAGTCGTTGCTCCAGGGTTTGGTGATAAAGTCTGCTGCTCCCAGCCGCATCCCCTCTACCGCCAGACTGATGGAGCCCCAGCCGGTGATCAGGATGACCGGCAGTTCCGGCATGCGCTGCTTGAATGCCTCCAGCAGCTGCAGCCCGTCGTTTCCGGTGGTGTCGATGGAGAAGTTCATGTCCATGATGACGAGTTGCGGCGTATGCTGCTGCGCCACTTCCAACGCCTCTTTCGGGGAGGCCGCTTCTTTTGTCTTGAAGCCGTGCTGTTTGAGCAGGATGCTCAACGAGGCGCGAACGGCCACATCATCGTCAATTATCAGGATCATGCGCGGTGTGCTTTATGTCTGCTCTAAATTAAGTTTTTTGTGACTTATTTGCTATTATTCTTCATGCAAAGCCATGGCCGGATGAATGGCAGCTGCCTGCCGGCTCGGGTAGAAGGCGCAGCCAATAGCTAAGAGGTAAATAAGTCCCACCGCTATACCTAAGGCGATAAAATAGACCATTGACTCGACCTCGAACACCTGCAGCATCGGAAACTGGATGGCAAAGGCAACACCCAGCACCAGGCCGAAGGTAGCCAGCACGAGCACCTCGCCTATAAACTGCCGGTATACCTGGTTAGCGGAAGCACCCAAAGCCCTGCGAAGCCCGATCTCGCCGTTGCGACGGCTGATGTTATACCAGAGCACCCCAAAAAGCCCGAGTGCCACATTGAAAATAAGGAAGCCACAGACCACTGCCATCGCGATCATCGGCACCATGGAGAGCTTCTCCTTGTTCTGGCGCATTTTTTCAACGGTCGTCAGCTCCAGTGTCCAGTTTTTGGCGATGCCGCTCAGGTCTTTGACCATGCGCTCTTCAAAGGCTATACCTGTGCCCGGTTTCACCCGGATCAGTATCTCACCCCAGAAAACAGCCTCTCTTTGCTGGTTGATGCGCGTGAAGATCACGGGAGATTCCTCGGCGTATTCGCTGCTGCCCCGGTAGTGGTCTACCACGCCAATGACCTGCACCTGGCTGCTGTCGTCCCGGGTGATCAGCTTTCCGATCGCGCTTTCATCTCCAAAGAGCTCCTGCTGCAGCACCCGGTTGATCACCACCGGATTGTAACGTGCGGCGTCATCCTGTTTCGTGAACCAGCGACCGGCGCTCACATTCAGTTGCATTACCTCGGCAAAGGTATCTTCCACGTCCAGGTTTTCAGCCAGGATACGCGGGCCATCGCCCACCTTCGCCCATACCTTCATCTGACTGAAGGCAAAAGGGGAGTTGCTGCTGACCAGGGCTGTGCCTTCGACCTCGCCATAGGACCGGATCTTTTGAGTCAGCTGCTCCTCTACCGCTATCCGAAGCTCGGTGGAGTCGATGTCGGCGCGGGCGGTTAAGAGCCATACGTTGTCGTAGTCAAAGCCAAGGGGCTTGCTGTAGTTGCGCACGTTGTACACCACCAGGCTCAGCACGGCGAAGAGCACCAGAAAGCAAAAGAAGATCTCCGAGATGAGCAGGAAGTTGCTTTTCTTCCGGTTCCAGATCAGTTTAAACAGATGGCGTATCATTGATTACCTCCTTTCAGTGCGGCTACCGTGTGCAGCCGCGACATTTTATAAGCCGGGTATACCCCCGAAACAAGTCCGAAAACCAAACAGAAAAACAAGCCCAGTGCAAAAACCCGCAGGTTCAGCCCCAGGTCAGCATACACGATCACCCCGCTGTCGTTGATCAGCCACAGCACCCCCGCCGACAGCAGGAATCCGAGCAGACCTCCGAGCAGCGTCAGGAAGATGTTCTCGATGATGAACTGGCCGATGATGGTGGAAGAGGTGGCCCCAAAGGCTTTGCGCACGCCGATTTCAGAAGAGCGCTCCATGATGCGGCTGATGTTGATGTTGACCAAGTTGATGGCGGGCAGCAGCATGAACAGCAACACTGCCGCGGCCAGGATCGCATAGAGCTTGGCCATACCTGTGTCATCGTCATTGCCCAGAAACGTGCGGGCAAAACCTTCCACAATCGAGTCGGGGTAGGAATAGAGTTTGGTGCCTTTTTCCGGGTGCTGGCGCTCCACATCCTGCAGAATCACGGCAAATTCATTTTTGATGTTGTCGATGTCCGACGAGCTATGGGCTTTGATGGTGGCAAAGTACTCGCCGCGCAGACTCGTAGAGCTGTAGTCTTCGGTGCGCAGGCTAAGCGGTACCCACATGTCGGCGTAGGAGTGGAGGCGCAGCACAGGCACATCCTTCACCACACCCACCACCGTGTAGCTTACCTGGTCAGCCACAATGGTTTTGCCGACTGCCGTGGTATTGCCGAAATAGTTCTGGCGTGTTGCCTCGTTGATCACAGCCACGCGCTGTGCATTGCGCACTTCCTGTGGGCCGAACGGACCGCCTTCCACAAATTCAAAATCCAGAATCTGCCAGAACTCACTGTCGGTAAACTTAATGTCGAGAGCCAGCTTGCGGTTATCGATGTAGCTGTTCACGGTCTGGAATATAGAGTTGATAGAGACCATCTCGGGTGTGGTGAGCGTACGAACTTTTCGGTCGAGAAAGGTATAGCTGGGCGGACCGCTCATCTGGTAGCCGCCGTCTTTGCGTTCCTGCATCATGTTCACAAACAGGATGCGGTCCAGGTCTTTCTCGGGCATCTGCGGACCAAAGGCATGGTCATAGAGGGCGGTAGCCACCATAAGCACCATCAAGGTAAAGCTGATGCCGAAGAGACTGATGAAGGTGAAGAACTTGCGCCGCAAGAGTACCTTCCAGGCTATTTTGAGGTAATTTTTCAGCATGGCTATACCTGTTGATAGTCGTAAGCAGTAGTTTTCGCGTCAGATACCTGCTGGCCATCGAAGAAGCGAATCAGTCGCTCGGTCTTCTGGGCCATGTTCTCGTCGTGGGTCACCATCACGATGGTGGTGCCGTCCTGGCGGTTGAGCGTGAGCAGGACGTTCATGATCTCCTCGCCCATCACCGAGTCGAGGTTACCGGTTGGTTCGTCGGCCAGGATGATCTCGGGCTGACCGATCAGCGCACGGGCAATGGCTACCCGCTGGCGCTGTCCGCCCGAAAGCTGCGTGGGGTAGTGCTTGGTGCGGGCGCTCAGGCCTACTTTCTCCAGGGCGGTAAGGGCCATGTGGCGGGATTCGGAGGCGGAGGTCCCACTTCGGTAAAGGAGCGGTAGCTCCACATTGTCGAGCACGCTCAGGTCGTTGATCAGGTGATAGCTCTGGAACACAAAGCCGATCTTCTGGTTGCGGATGTGTGCCAGTTCTTTGTCTCTATACCTGCTGATGGGTGTGCCGTCAATCTCCACAATGCCATTGGTCGGCTCGTCGAGCAGGCCCATGATGTTGAGCAATGTGGACTTGCCGCAACCCGAAGGCCCCATCACCGACACAAACTCACCTTTCGGGATGTGCAGGTTGACGTTGTGCAGCGCTACCGTCTCAATGGTTTTGGTCTGGTAGACTTTCTCGATGTTCTTTAATGTGATCATAGTTTTATGTCTTGATGGTTGATTGTTAATTGTTGATTGTTAATTGTTGATTGTTAATTGTTGATTGTTAATTGTTGGTGCACGATTAACCCACCCCTGGCCCCTCTCGGGAGCAGGGCCGTTAAGTTTTACCAAATTCTCCCCTTGAGGGGAGCGCAGAGGGGTGTTCTTGCTGCGGACGAATCCCAAACAAGACAATCAATTGCATTAATGCACCGAATTTACACCCCTATAATCCCCTCAAGGGGATAGTTTTTGCAGAACTTAACCGCCCTGCCCCGAGAGGGGGAACTCTTACACGATTCGGACAGGTCGCGACCTGTCCCTACAGCTATACCTATCACATTTTCAAATCTTCAAATCTTCAAATTATACACTCACTCATTCACTCACTCACTAATTCACTCAATTATTTTCCCCTGTTCAAAATCGTACAGCGTGAGCTGCCGCAGATTGTAGTAAGCCGTCCAATACTCGCTCAGGGAGGCGATGTGGGCGCGGCGGGCCTGGTCTTTTTCGGCTAAGGCGATGTTGAGGTCGGTGATGCTGATGCGGCCAATCAGGAAAGTGTTGCGGGCGATCTCGTAGCGTTCCTGGGCGATGGCGTCGGCTTCGGCGGTGGTGGTGATGCGGGCTTTCAGGGTGTTGTACTGGTTCACCTGCATGAGCACGGCCTGCTCGAAGTTGGCGTCTTCCTGGTCCACGGTGTACTGCACCAGCTGCTTGTTCAGCTCGGCTACTTTATAGATAGACCGCTGCCTGCCCCAATCCATGATCGGCATGCTGAACCCGATGCGGGCCCGCTGCTGGTTTTCAGGGCGGGAGTAGATGTCGGTGAAGGAGGTGCCGCGGTTGGTGAGGCCGAAGGTGGCAAACAAACTGGCATTCAAACCATTGTCGCCCTGCGCCTTGGCCATGAGTGATTCTGCTTCCATGAGTCTTCTGCTGAAGTTAATACTCTCCTTGCGGTTCTTGCGGGCTTCCGCAAGTGCTACTTCAGCCAGCACAGTCGTGGCAGGTATACCTTCCGGCGTTGTCAGCTCCAACTGGTCTGTCTCCTTCATGCCGATGTAGGTTTTGAGAGCGAGTGCTGCGGTCTGCTGATCGAGGGCGGCCTGCGCCATGGCCAGTTCGGCGTTCAGCACAGCCAGGCGCAACTGCAGCAAATCGTTTTTGGAAAGGCGACCGAGCTTATACTTTTCCTGGGCGATCTGGTAGAGCGTGTCGTTGCTCGACTGGTTCTGGCTCGCGATGCGCTGGTTTGTTTGGGCCAGCAGCAGATCGAAGTACAGTCTGGTGGCGTTCACGGCTATTTTTTCGCGCTCCTCCAGGTATAGCTTCTGGGACTCCTGGTAGCGGAGCGGCTCTATCTTTCTGGCCCAGGACAGCTCGTTGTAGGCAAACAGCGGCTGCTCTATACCGATGATGGCGGGGTTGCCGTTGTAGCGCGTCTCGTCGCGGTCAAAATCGTCGAAGCGCTGCATCAGTGAGGTCACGAACACACGGCCCCCGGTTGGACTCACCACCTGGCTCAGGCTCAGCCCCAGCTCGGAGTTATTGATCGATACGGGTTTAAAATCGGTGGTACCGTCGGGCTGTGTAACCGGCATGATGGTGCGGCTAAAGTCGGGGAGGGTGCCGGTGAGGCTGAGCTGCGGTTTGTAGTCTGACTTAAAGCTGCGCCACTGCCAGTAACTATTCTCGCGACTAGTCTCGGCCTGTCGTGCGGTTGCTGACTGCTCCTGCGCCAGGGCGATCACCTCCTGAAGAAGCAAGGTGCGCGTCGCAGGCTGTGCTATACCTGGCAGACAGGGCAGCAGCGTCACAAACAGCAATAAGATCAGGTATAGCTTTTTCATGGTTTCAAATTGCGTATCACTACTTTCTTCTTGACAAAGGGCTAATTGACAAAAGACATAGGACTTTTTTCTTGATTAAAGACTAATTGACAAAAGATATAAGTCCTCTCCCTTTTAATCATTTGTCCTTTGTCACAAGGTCTTTTGTCCTGTTTCCAAACTCTTAAACTTCCAACCTCACTTCACTTTCACCTTATCCATGTGCTGGTAATCGGCCAGGTCAGAGATCACTACTTGCTCGCCGGCTTGCACGCCGCTTTCCAGTTCCACGAAGTCGATGTTGCTCACGCCGATCTGGGCTTCCCTTCGGATCAGCGCCCCATCGCGCAGCACGTATACCTGGGGTTTGGTGGCGGTTTTGAAGTAAGGGCCGTTTTTCACGCGCAGGGTGTTTGGTTTAGCGGCTGTCTGCACATACACATCCACGCGCAGGCTGGGGCGCAGCAGCTCGTGCGCTTTCTCTTCCAGGGCCACAAAAAAGGTCACGATGCCATTTTCGACGGTCGGTTTAATGGAGACCACGCTGCCCTGCAGGTTGGTGTCGTTGATGCGGACTACAACGCTACTGCCGACGCTCATCTGGCTGGCAAAAGCATCCGAAATAGTGGCCTGCACGCGATAGCTGCTCAGGTCAGCGAGGCGGGCGATGATGTCGCCGGCGTTCACGTTGCTGCCGATCTCGTTTTTCACCCAGGTGATCACGCCCGGCTGTGTAGCGCGCACTTCGGCCTGCTCCATTTTGCGCTGCAGTTCCTCAATCGAGCGGCTCTGCATGGCCAGGGTATAGCGTAGTTCCTGCTCGTCAGCTTTAAGTAATTGGCGCTCCGTTATGATGTCGCGTTCGATCTGGGCGAGTTCCTGCTGGGCGATCTTCAGGTTGAGTTCGGCCTGCTTCACGCTCTCCTGCGTGCCGCCCCCAATCTTGAGCAGGTATAGCTCGTCTTCGAGCTGGGCCTGCAGACTTTTTACATGCATGCGCTTGATCTCCAGCTGCGAGGCCAGGGCGTTGAGTTTCTTTTCGAGGTTGAGGTTGAGCTGCACGCTTTTGTGACGGCTCTGTTCCTGTTCGTCTTTTAGTTTGTCGTAGGCCAGCTGGGTATAGGCCCTGTCGAGGAGCAGGATCTGGTCGCCGGGCTGCACCTGCTCGCCGGTACTATGCACCACCTGCTCGATGCGCGCCTGAATGGGGCTGGTGATCACCTGCTCGTGCTCCGGCACTACCGTACCCGAGGCCGTGATGGTGGCTTCCACGGGACCTGCTTCCACCACCGCTGTTCTGATTTCGGTGTGTGAAATGCTCGGGGTGATCAGGCTTCTGAATCCGAAGATGGCGACTGCCACTAGGGCAGCGGCTATACCTAGTTTCCAGAAGCGTTTTTGCTTCTGGGCTTGTCTGGTGCTGGCTGATAATTCACGGTCCATCGTTTTTTGTGGAGTTTTGCTCGTGAGGGTATAGCCAATTTAAATGCCAGATTTATATATTGCTGATAATCAGGTGTTTGTGATTTAATTTATTGACTTTCAGTAATTTATACCTGTTCAAAAATGAACAGTTTGTGCGGTTTTGGATGTGTGGATAGGAGAGTTGTAGAGAAAAGGTTTGATGTTGGCTTGAGTAGAATATATATAAATTAATATACACTTCAAAGGTGAGCTATTACGCATAACATGCTATATTGGGTGGGTAAACGTCATAGTGACGTTTACATAGTAGTTGTGGGGTATATCAATATGAAAAGACTCAAAGTATTCTTCTTTGTAACTGTAGTACTTTCGTCTACCATTCTATTTGCCTGCAGTCCTAAATATAAAATTGAGAATGGGCAATGGGCTTATATCACCTTCGATGAAGCAGCTGGAAAACGCGTGCGAAACATATCGGCAGATATCAATAGCTTTCAGGTTTTAAAGGATAAAAGGTATGGGAAGGACAGGAACCACGTTTTTTTTGAGGGGCGTATTATTCCGAAAGCTGACCCGAAATCTTTTCAGATTATACAAAGTAAAGGTTACTCAACTTACTCAAAAGATAAGACCAATGTGTTCCTTGATGATGCAAAGGTAGTATTTGCGAATCCAGAGAAGTTTATACCTTTTGACTGGCCTTATGCAAAAGATGACAGAAGAGTATTTTGCGGTACCATACCAATTGAGATTAAAAATATTGAAGAATTCATAGTGACAGAAACAAGTGGAGCAAAGACCTCAATGACTAAATCTCACTTTATAAAATTAAATGAAAAGTATGCTTTTTTAGATACTCTGGATGTGAATGGTGTTATCTTCGGTGAAGGGAAAGGAGAAACAAAGACTGAAAAGTTTAATAGTTACAAAAAGATAGAATAACACCACACAACAAAGTTCAGCCTTTATGCTCGGCTCCGCCTCGCCCATCGGCTGCACTAACACTGTTAAACTAAAACCACCCCAAATCCCTCACTCCAATTTACCCCACACCCTCCACCATTCCTCCCCGTAATAACAGAGATGAAAGCGCTGCTGCTATACCTGATCTTCAGCTTATACCTGACTCAAGGTATGGCGCAGAACCTGGTGCGGAATCCTAGCCTGGAGCAGCTGAAAGGCGGGGTTATCGGGTTCAAGGGGGTGAGCGGTACGCCCGATGTTGCCGCTGTGGAAGGAAAAGTCGTGCAGTTCCCGCCATACTTTAATGCCTATCAATCCAATACGCCCTCCAGGCAGGTTTCCACGATTGAATTCGGGGAGGTTTGCCTGTGCCAATGGTTCAGTTTCGAAGCGAGTGAACTGACACAGGTAGAACTAACAAAGCCACTCCGGAAAAACCAGGAGTATGTGGTATCGCTCTACACCATCCGGGCCTCGACCATCGAGCCGCCCATCAGTGAGATTACGGTACACTTCCTCAATAAGCCGCTGCCAGCCATCCGGCAGGTATACGGCCTCAAAGATCACCCCCTCACCACGGCAGCTATACCTTATACTTCGCTCAAAAACGATACTGGCACACCGTTAGCCTCCCGAACGGAATGGACAAAAGTGAGCGGTCTTTACAAAGCCCGGGGTGGGGAGCGCTACCTGCTGCTTGGAAATTTTCTGGGCGCAAACGCCGCTGCGCTGGAAGTAATGAACCCGGAAACAGAAGAAGTGGAGGAGGAACTTAAAAGCAGTAAGAAGAAAGGCACCTATTACTGCTACGACAACATCAGCGTTGTGCCAAAGCCTGCCGCAGACAAGGAAGCTGACGCTATCCCCGATGCCGCGCCACCGCTTGCATCGGCAACTGATGCGCCTATTGCCATAGGCAGTACCCTCACCCTGGACGATGTGAATTTTGCTTTCGGAGAGCATACCATCCAGTCGGTAGCCTTCCCGCTGCTCGATTCCCTGGCTGCTTTTATGGCAACGCACCCGCAAGTAGGCGTCCGGATTGTGGGCCACACCGACGATGTGGGGACCGATGCCGATAACCTCGCCCTTTCGCAAAGAAGGGCCACCACCGTGAAGGTATACCTGGAAGATAAAGGTATAGCTGCCCACCGCATTTCGGCCAGCGGGCTAGGGGAGTCAGCTCCCCGGGCAGACAACCTGACCGATGAAAACAGGGCCCTGAACAGGCGGGTGGAAATCGAGATTTTTGAGGAGTGAAGCCACATGCCTGCTACTCAGGTATAGCCGGCCCCTGCCGATCGGCAATTTTATAATTCGGGCAAATTAACAGCACAGCGCGTCATCAATCTGGTGCCATAACTGCGCATTTCTCCCCATCTTTCCTTAATTTGCCTCTTTCACAAAGCAACCATATCTATGAGTCATACAGAAAGGCTGGCCGCCATACGCCAGCAGATGCAAGAGCAGGGGCTGAGCGCCTATATCATTCCTTCCGCAGACCCGCACATCAGCGAGTACCTGCCCGACCGCTACAAGTGCATTTACTTTGCCTCGGGCTTCACGGGCTCGGCCGGCACCCTGGTGATCACTCAAGACTTTGCCGGCCTCTGGACCGATGCCCGCTATTTTGAGCAGGCCCAGGAGCAGCTGGCAGGCAGCGGGTTCGAGCTGGTGAAACTGCAGGTGCAGCACGCACCGGAGTACATTGGCTGGCTGGCGGGCCGGTTGAACCAGGGCGATACGGTGGGCTACGATGCCAAGCTGATCTCGGTGGGGCTGGCCGAACTGCTGGAGCAGGAACTGGCGCCGCTGGGTATAGCACTGGCCACCGACCGCGATCTGCTCGACCCGATCTGGGAAGGTCGTCCGGACCTGCCAACCGCCCCCGCCTACCTGCTGGGAGAGGAACTGACCGGACAATCCACCACCGCCAAGCTGGAAAAACTGCGCACCTCGCTCCAAAAGCAGCGAGCCGCCTATCATTTGATTTCCTCGCTCGACGACATGGCCTGGCTCTTCAATATGCGCGGCGCCGACGTGAAGTGCAACCCGGTAGTGCTGAGCTTTGCGCTGATCAGTCAGGAAAATACGGTGCTGTTCATTGACCAGGCCAAACTGAGCGAAGCTGACAAGAAGAAACTGATGGCCGATGGCGTGGAATTGCAGCCTTACGAAATGGTGGAGCGTCTGCTGGCCGAACTTCCGGCCGGATCTTCCATCCTGATCGACCCGAAACGCAATTGCTACGCGCTGTATAAGCAGCTGCCAGAGGGGGTGCGCGTGATCCATAACACCAATCCGACCACGTTCTTCAAGGCCGTAAAAAATGAAGTAGAGGTAGAAAATACCCGCAAAACGATGGTAAAAGACGGCGTGGCGTTGACCCGCTTCTTCAAATGGCTGGAGGATAACCTGGGCAAAACCACCATCACGGAGATTTCAGTGGCGGACGTGTTGCGAGATTTCAGGGCGCAGCAGGAGGGCTTTATTGGCGAAAGCTTCGACACCATCGCCGGTTACAAAGCGCACGGTGCCTTGCCGCACTACAAAGCCACCCCGGAAAGCGACGTGGAGCTCAAAGCCGACGGCCTGTTCCTGCTAGACTCCGGCGGGCAGTATACCACCGGCACCACCGACATCACCCGCGTGGTTTCGCTGGGCAACCTCACCGACGCAGAAAAAACCGACTATACCCTGGTGCTGAAAGGCATGATCGACGGCGCCACCGCCCGTTTCCCGAAAGGCACCCGCGGCTACCAGATCGACGCCATCACCCGCAAACCGCTCTGGGACCACGCCCGTAACTACGGCCACGGCACCGGTCATGGTGTAGGCTTTGCCCTGAACGTGCACGAAGGCCCGCATGTGTTCAATCCGACACCCACACCTGTGGACATCGAGCTGGGCATGATCACCTCGGTAGAGCCTGGCATCTATCGCCCGAACCAGTACGGCATCCGCATCGAGAACCTCGTGCTCACCATTCCGGACGAGATCAACGACTTCGGCGAATTCTATACCTTCGAGCACCTCACCCTCGCCCTGATCGACACCGCTCCAGTAAAAAAAGAACTGCTGGACGAGCGCCAGATCCAATGGCTGAACGACTACAATCAACTGGTAGTGGAGAAACTCGGTCCGCACCTGACGGAGGAGGAGCTGAGCTGGCTCAAGGAAAAGGCAAAGGCTATTTGATTGTTGATTGATAATTGTTAATTGTTGAATCGGCTATACCTGTTGAAGGTATAGCCGGTTTTTTTGTCTGAATCAGGATTTTCAGGATTAGTGGATTAACAGGATTCTCATGCACGATTGTCATTCCCCTGCCCCCTTCTTTGTCGAGGGCCCCTACCCCCAAGGGGAACTTTGGCTACTGCCATCTTTCAGGTATAGATCCGTAGTTACTGCTCTGCTGTACCGGGTCTCTAGTATAACTCCGGTGTTTCAGCTATAAACAACACGAACCGCTGGCAGGTACAGTTCTATCATTTCGAACGCAAGTGAGAAATCTGGAGTTTGCAAGATTTAATCTCAGATCACTCTCGTTGTTTCTGTCATAGACCACACGAACCACTGGCAGGTATAGCAAGACTAACTATCAGCCAGCTATGTAACAAACAGCTGTGCCAGGTGCGCCACCGACGATTTTGTGTTTGAGCGGTCAGCGAGTGGGGGTAGGGGCCCTCGATTCAAAATCGTCTTGATTTTTTTGCTTACTGGGGGTAGGGGCCCTCTTTTTTTTCATCAAGGAAAAAAGTGAGTGCCCGCCGCACAGGCGAAAAGCCAGCTATGCAATAGCGCAACAGCTTTACCTATAGGCTTGCTACGCCAGTTACAAACTGGCCTTATGCGCAACCACAAGTTACGCTGTCGCTAAACTTGCGGTATACCTATACCTATACCTGCAAAGAACACTAACTACATGTGTGCACTGGCTAGCAAAACCATAGCCTGTATCACCTAGAGATAGAACACTATACCTTTGCCGGAAACAAAGTATATTTGCAAGTATACACGATACCATGAAGCAAACCACCAGCACCATACTAATGATCGAGCCGACAGGCTTTGCCTACAACCCGGAAGCAGCCGAGACCAACAGCTTTCAACGGGAACTTCAGGACTTTACACTCGCTCAGGTACAGGACATAGCCTTGCTCGAATTTAAGAATGCGGTGGCGGAATTGCGCAAGTTGGGCGTGGAGGTAATTACAATGCGCGACCCTGAAAATTCGGGCACGCCCGACTCTGTATTTCCGAACAACTGGTTCTCCTCCCATGCTGAAGGACAACTGGTTACCTACCCGATGGCCTCGGTCAGCCGACGCAACGAGCGGCGTAAGGAGGTGCTCGAACGGGTTAAACACGCCTGCCAGTGCGATGAGCATATAGCGTTGGAATTCTTTGAGGACGAAAAGTCGCCTGTATACCTGGAGGGAACAGGCAGTTTGGTACTCGACCGCGTGAACAAAATTGCCTATGCCGCTGTGTCGCCACGCACGAGCCTGGTCGCGCTGCAGCATTTCTGCGATAAACTGGGCTACGAGGCGGTTACGTTTGAAGCCTATGGTCCGGCTGGCGAACTGATCTACCATACCAACGTGATGATGTGCGTGGGCGATACATTTGCCGTAGTAGCCCTGGACACCGTGGATGAGCAGGATCGTGAAAAGCTGTATACCAGCTTACACGGCAGTGGCAAAGAGATCATCGAGATCAGCAAGGAGCAGACCTACCAGCACTTTGCGGGCAACATGCTACAGCTTGAGAACAAGCAGGGCGAGCGTATACTGGTAATGTCGAAAGCCGCTTACGAAAGCCTGACACCAGAGCAGTTGGAGCACTTGAAGGCCCATAATGAGCACCTCCTATACCTGCCGATCCACATGATCGAAAAGGCCGGAGGGGGCAGCATCCGGTGCATGATCGCGGAGCTGTTTCGGAAGCGATAATTTTTAGGCGGCGCCATACCTGATACCTGCCGCCGTATACCTAGCTTTGCGGTTTCATTTATACCCGAGCCTGCATGAGCAGTATCATCTTACTTTTTCTTTGCCTGATCGTGGGGGTGTTGCTGCGGCGGGTGCCGGCTTTCCCGAGCACATCGCCCGTCGTGCTCAACCAGTTCATCATTCACATCTCGCTACCGGCCCTGGCGCTATACGCTATACCTGAAGTGGAGCTCGACAGTACCGTGCTACTGCCCGTAGGGGTGGCCTGGATCTGTTTTGCAGCGGCGGCGGTGTTCTTCTATACCCTTGGCCGCATCTACGGCTGGTCCAAAAAGCTGGTAGGTTGCCTGATCCTCACCGCCGGACTCGGCAATACGTCTTTTGTTGGTTTCCCGATCATCGAGGCGCTGTATGGGCAGCAGGGTTTACAGACAGCTATCCTTGTTGATTTGCCCGGTACCTTTGTGGTGGTGTCGACACTCGGCATTGCCCTGGCCGCCTATTTCTCCAAAGGGCAGCCCGATTTGAAAGCCATTGGCCTCAAGATCCTAACCTTCCCGCCATTTTTGGTTTTTGTCGTGGCGTTTGCCATGAACGTGGCCAACCTGCATTTTTCCGAAGACCTGAAGGATGTTTTCAACCGATTGGGCAGCACCGTTACGCCGCTGGCGCTGGTGAGCGTGGGCATGCAGCTGCGCATCGAGCGAAAGAGCAAACACTGGCGCTTTCTGTTTCTGGGGCTCGCTTTTCAGTTAATTTTGGCTCCTTTGCTGATTTATGTACTCTATGTTTTGGTGCTGGGCGCTCGTGGGCCGGTGGTGCAGGTGAGTATACTTGAGGCAGGTATGGCACCTATGATCACAGCGTCCATCGTGGCCATTTCCTACGGACTCAAACCCCGGCTGGCCTCCATGATGGTGGGTTTCGGCATTCCGCTTTCCTTCCTCACACTCGCGGTCTGGTACCTGCTGGTGCAGGGACTGTAGGTATAGCCAATTAGCTATTGCTGAAGATTTCTCGTTATTTTACAAGGTATACACACAAGGCCTGGCTATACCTGGGCCTATTGCGAATTATGACACAACACACAACCGAAGGCATCCGCCTGAATAAATTCATCAGCGACGCAGGCATTTGCTCGCGCCGTGAAGCCGACAAACTGATCGAGCAGGGGAGGGTGCTGGTGAATGGCAAGTTGCCGGAGGTAGGAGCCCGCGTAAGGGCCAAAGACAAGGTGCAGGTAGATGGCAAAACACTGCAGATCGACCAGGTGCCGCCTGTATATCTGGCGCTTAACAAACCAGCCGGTATCGAAACCACCACCGACCTGTCGCAGCGCGACAACATCATCCGGTTCGTCAATTACCCGGAGCGCATTTTTCCGATCGGGCGCCTCGACAAAGACTCCGAAGGCCTGATCTTCCTGACCAACGACGGCGACATCGTGAACAAGATCCTGCGGGCCGGTAACAGGCACGAGAAAGAGTATATCGTAACGGTGGACAAGCCGATCAACGAGGATTTTGTGCAGAAAATGAGTAATGGCGTCTCTATACTTGGTGTGAACACGAAGAAGTGTTTCGTAGAGCAATTGGGGCCGAACAAGTTCCGTATCATCCTCACGCAGGGCATGAACCGCCAGATACGCCGTATGACCGAAACGTTGGGCTACGAAGTGCAGACCCTGCAGCGCATCCGCATCATGAACATCACGCTAGCCAAACTCCCGCTGGGCCAGTGGCGCGAACTGACTGACGAGGAGATCGCTGAGATTCAAAGCCAGGTAGCAGACTCTGTAAAAACGGAAGAGGGCTCAAGTAGCAGGAAAAAGTCAACTGCTAACCAGTCGCATACAGCGCAGCCGGCACGAAAAAAAACGGCCACCAGCAACCGACCAGCCCGAAAAGATAACGGCACAGGCAAGAAAAGCAGCTTCGGTGCGAGCGAGTCCAAAGGCGGAAGGGGCCAGCGCGGCGCTTCAAAAGGACCGGGCGCCAAAAAATCAGGAGGTAAAAGCCGCGCCGGTTCCAGAGGAGCCAGCCGAAACGCGCTGGCAGCTAAAGGCGGCGGACGCAAAAGACGCTAGACTGTTTAGAGAAGCAAAAGCCGGTGCAGTTAGGCCTTATACCAAGTTGCACCGGCTTTTTTATTAGCTCTTGATGACATTACGCAGCAACTTTTACCTCCGAAGATCAAGGTATAAGACTTTTTTGGAAATCGTCTCCGGGAGGGCAAAGCCATTTCATTCCACCTTTTTGTCATCCTGAAATGATTTTGGTCCTAGTAGGCCACTGCCTCCGCACCTAGCGTAGGCCTACCACACTTTTGGACGAGTTTCCCCGACGCAAGTCCGGGATGTGCCACTTAACAGAATCAATAGGAATACTAAACTTCCTCTTCCTCCGTGTCTTCTTCCGGATAGGCGTTCAGTTTGATCTTCTCGATCTGCAGGTAGGTCTTGAACTGGTGGATCAGCTTGTCCATTTCCTTTTCCTTTTGCTGCAGGGCGTCCACTTCCTCGTCGGATGTTTGCAGTACCGGGCGGAGGCGGTTGAGGCTGTCTTTCATCTGGGCTACGGCATCCTCAGTGTGCGCAACCACCGCTTCGTTCTGTTCGGCGGCTATGGCTAGCTGCAGTTGCCCGATGTACATTTCCAGAAACTCGACCATGTCCCATGGGTTGTTAGGTCTATTCCAGGTGAATCCGGTATTGCAGCGGCGGCACTTGTACGTATTGCATTTCCAGCCGTGCTCATTGGTAGTGGAGCCAGTGCGCTTCAGCATGTCGGCTTTACCGCATTTAGGGCACTGGGCATTATCTTCGATGATGTTGAGCAGGCGCTCCCGCTTGTCCATGATGGCGCTGCGGTTGGTGGCATGTGTGATCAGTTGCGTTTCCAGGTTCTGGCAGGCAGTGGTCAGTTGCGAGTGTTCCGCGCTGAGCTCACCTTCCTCCATTAACCTGGCGGCACGCTTGCTAAAAAAGCGTATCAGTTTGATCAGTTCTCTCTCGTTGGGCTTCAGTGCGGGTTGTTTCATGTGTTGAGTGTTTGTTCAAAGGTACAAAATCCGGCGCAAAGCACGCATTGTTGGCCTGATTAGCGTGGCTGCTTCGCTTCGCGGGTGCGTTTGTAAATGCGGATGGCCAGCATCAGCATAGCTGAGAAAAGCAGCAGGCCCACGATGCCCCACACCATGCTCAGTGTATTTTTGAGGACTACCAGAAACACAATAGCGATCAGGAAAACCGTGGCCACTTCGTTCCAGATGCGCAACTGAGTGGAGCTATACCGGATGACGCCGTTTTGCTGCTGCTTGAAAATGCTATGGCAGAGAAAGTGGTACACATAGAGGCACAGTACAAACGCCAGCTTCCACACAAGCCAGCCCGGAAAACCACCGCCATACAAATGCCATATGCTAATGCCGAAAATGAGCGTGAGCACGGCCGATGGCCAGGTGATGCCATACCACAAACGTTGCTGCATGATCCGGAACTGGTTCTGCAGAATGCTGCGCTCCGGCTCCGGCTTCTCCTGCGCCTCGGCAAAATAGATGAATAGGCGCACAATATAAAACAAGCCGGCAAACCAGGTAACCACAAAAATGATGTGCAGGGCTTTGATGTATAAAAAGGACATAGGCCGTAAGGGTGCTTTTAGGCAAAGGTATTAAAAACAAAAGTCTGAATCAGGATTTCCATGCACGATTGTCATCCCCCTGCCCCCTTCTTTGTCGAGGGCCCCTACCCCAAGGGGGACTTTCTGCTATTACCATCTTTCAAGTATAAGAGCTGTAGCTTCCCATATTGCTATACCGTGTCAAACCACCCCTGCCCGTCAGAGCTACGCTCACAATCTTCGAACTCACGTTCTCGATTATCCAAGGCTGGGAATTTGTAGCTGCCATTCGAAAGGTATAAACGATGTTGTACACGTTCCACAGGCACGCATCGCACGACTAACTTGCCCCTTGAGCTATGAAACAGATCACCTCAGCCAGGTGCACTAAATGACGCTCCACTGTTGGGGGTGAAGGGGTCCCCCTGTCAAGAGCGTTCAGCGAGTTTGGAGCGTCTTGATTTTTTTGCTTACTGGGGGTAGGGGCCCTCGATTTTTTTATCAAGAAAAAAAGTGAGTGCCCGCCGCACAGGCGAAGCTATAACACAACTCTGGTTCGTATGCTAACAGCAGTAGCTATACCTAGGCCAGAGGCCCCTCTATACCCATCACGAGCGAGGAAGATCTCTCTATAGTGATACTAAAACAAAAGCCCGGTATACCTTGCGGTACCCGGACCTTGCTCTTCAGTCTGAATATTTACAAAATCAATCCTCTCACCTTAAACAGACTTACTGAAAATCGGTACAGTTAACTTGCTGGCCCACAGGCGTGCATCCAGGCACATGGCAATGTTGCGTATGAAAGGCTTGCCAGCAGGCAGTACCTGTATATCCTGGTTGCTGTATTCTACCAACCCATCGTCTGCTAGCGGTTGCAGACGCATTAGCGCATCTACAAAATAAGGCAGTTCTTCGGCTTCCCAGCTGGTGTAGTCGCGGCACATCAGGTTTTGGATGTGGGTGCGCAGCAGCTTGTCCTCGCTAGTCAGCTCGTGGCCTTTGAATAGTGGCAAGTGACCCGTTAGAACAGTTTCTTCGTAAGCCTCCACTTCTTTGATGTTCTGCATGAAAGCCGTGCCCGTGTCGGAGATGCTGGAGCAGCCCAGGCCAATCAGCAGCTCAGTATGGCGTGGCGTATAGCCCATGAAATTGCGATGGAGTGTGCCATTAGCGGCCGCGATGCAAAGCTCGTCTTCTGGCAAAGCAAAGTGGTCCATCCCTGTTTCGATGTAGCCGGCTTCTTCGAGCATGGCACGGCCCAGTTCGTACAAACCGCGTTTTACGTCCGGCGCAGGCAGGTCGGTCTCGGAGTAACGGCGCTGGCCTTTGCTCTTCCAAGGCACGTGTGCGTAGCTATAGAAGGCGATACGCTCCGGGCGCAGCTCTTTTACTTTCTCGATGGTATGGCGTACGCTGTTTGCCGTCTGGTGCGGCAAGCCGTAAATGATGTCGCCGTTGATAGAGGTATAGCCGATCTCACGGGCAATGTCAAAAATCTCCTTTGTCTTCTCGAAAGTCTGGATGCGGTTGATCACCAGTTGCACATAAGGGTCGAAGTCCTGTATACCGACGCTCAGTCTGCGGAAACCCAGATCGTAAAGAACTTCCAGCTGTTCGCGGTTGGTGGCGTTCGGGTGCACTTCGATGCTGAAAGCGGCGTTAGGCGTTACCTCGGCAGGCGCCAGCAGGCGCTCCAGCAAATTTTTCAGATTGGCTGCGCTGAAGAATGTAGGCGTTCCACCGCCCAGGTGCAGCTCCGTAATGCGTGGTTTTTCGTCGAACAGGGCCAGGTATTGCTCCCATTCCTTCAGCAGAGCCTCCAGGTAAGGCGACTCCACTGCGTGGTTTTTGGTGATGCGCTTGTTACAGCCGCAGTAGGTACAAAGTTTCTCACAAAAAGGCAGGTGCAGGTATAGGCTGATGCCCTCTTTTTTATTTGTAGCGCGGAAAGCCTGCTGCACATGGCTCTTCCAGCGTTCCTCGGTCAGGGGCCTTTCGTCCCAGAACGGTACGGTCGGGTAGCTGGTATAGCGTGGCGATGGTACATCGTACTTGGCCAGTAATTCAGCAGGGGTTGCAGCAGTTTTCATCTTGTGTTCTTCTAAAATGGTACATCGAAGCAACAGCTGCTTCATTATGGATACAAAGGTCGGGCACCCAGGCCGCTGAAGAAATGACATTTGTCAGTACAAACCTTTTTTCTCAAATTTATGACAGCGAAAAGGGGTGATCTTTGTCATGAAAAAGATTTTTTATGCCCAAAACGCAGGAGCTATACCTGCACCCGACCTCCCCGCTATACCTGTTAAAGAAGAACAACATGCTCGACCATATCACAGAAACCACACTTTTGCTCGATGAAAAAAAATGTCGCCAGAACATCGAAATGATGGCCGAGAAGGCGGAGCGGAACAACATCCGGCTGCGACCGCACTTCAAAACCCATCAGTCGGCACAGGTGGGGGAGTGGTTCCGGGAGCGGGGCACAACGGGCATTACGGTGTCGTCGCTAAAGATGGCCCGCTACTTTGCCAACCACGGTTGGGACGATATACTGGTGGCTATACCCGTCAACATCCGCGACATGGCACTAGTGAACGAACTGGCGGCAAAAGTGCAGTTGCACCTGGTGTCGGTAAACATCGAGACGGTGCAGGCGCTGACTGAACAGCTGCAGTACCCCGTTAACCTCTGGCTCAAGATCGACACGGGTTATCACCGCACCGGGATTCTGCCGCACAGCCACGAGCAGCTCGATGCCATGGTGGCCCTGCTGGAGCAAAGCGATAAACTGCATTTCACGGGTGTGCTCGCACACGACGGCCATACCTATAAACAATCTGACACCGATGCCATTCGCACCATCCACCACACCACGGTCTTTCTCCTGAATCTGGTGCGCGACAGGTTTAAGGCCCGTTTTCCGGATCTGAAAGTATCGATCGGCGATACACCTTCCTGCAGTATTTTGCAAACCATCAGCGGCGTCGACGAGATACGACCAGGCAATTACGTGTTCTATGACCTCACCCAGCAGCACATCGGCTCCTGTCACTACAGTCAGATAGCGGTGTGCATGGCCTGCCCGGTCATTGCCAAACATCCGGAGCGAAACGAGATCATCGTGCACGGCGGCAGTGTGCATTTCTCCAAAGACAGTCTAACAGGAGCAGACGGCTCCACGATTTATGGGCGAGTGGTAGAGCTAACTGACACAGGTTGGTCGGAGCCGCTGGCAGGTATAGAAGTCGTGTCGCTGTCGCAGGAGCATGGCACCATACGGGCCAGCAAAGCATTGTTTGACCGGTATCAGATCGGTGACCTGGTGGGGATCCTGCCCGTGCACTCCTGCCTGACGGCCGACGCCATGCGCGGCTATACCTTGCTTGATGGCACACAACTGGAGCACCTGTCGGGCACAGGCCGCTAAATTTTGATATGTCCTGCTGAGCAATTAGCCGGATAAGGTATATATTTGCCTTCCCCAGCGCAAACCATGAGCACCGTTAAAACGCCTGCCCCGCTTAAGCCCATCAAAACGCCCAAGGCCACACAGGCCCCCAGGGTGCCCCGCGCCGCGCCGAAACGTAAAAAAGGC
The DNA here is from genome assembly GCF_002846395.1 of Pontibacter ramchanderi. Taxonomy (GTDB): domain Bacteria; phylum Bacteroidota; class Bacteroidia; order Cytophagales; family Hymenobacteraceae; genus Pontibacter; species Pontibacter ramchanderi. The sequence continues at coordinate 1,247,006 of NZ_PJMU01000001.1, read as the reverse complement.
AAGAAAAAGCAGTCCAGGCTGCCTTTCTGGATCGGGGTAGGGGTAGTGGCTGCCATTGGCCTGCTGGTGCTCTACGTGGAGTTTTTTACGGAAAAGGAGCAGCCCATCTGGCCAGAAGGCCATAGTCCGCTCGGCAATACCATTCTCGGCATAGATGTATCGAAGTACCAGCGCAAGATTAACTGGGAGAAGGTGCGCGACAACGACGTGTCTTTTGCCTTTATCAAAGCCACAGAGGGGGTTAAGCTAAAGGATAGCCATTACGAGCGTAACTGGGAAGGAACGCAGGAAGTGGGCATCATTAGGGGAGCCTACCACTTTTACCGCCCCAATGTGTCGCCGGAGGAGCAGGCCCGCAACTTCATCCAAACTGTGGTGCTGCAGCCCGGAGACCTGCCGCCTGTGCTCGATGTGGAGGTGCGCGGCAAGCAACCGCTCAACCATTTCCGGGGCGACATAAAAGAGTGGCTTGTGCGTGTGGAGCGCGCCTATGGCGTTAAACCGATCATCTATACCGGTTACAGCTTTTATAAGGATTACCTGGAGGGCTTTTTTGACGAGTATACTCTCTGGATCGCGCATTATAACGTGAAAGAGCTGCAGATGCAGCGCACCGACCGCGCCCTGCTCTCGTTTTGGCAGCATACCGACCGTGGCGTGATCGAAGGTATACGGGGACCTGTGGACTGCAATATCTTTTACGGGACTAAGAAAGACATTCTTAAGCTGTGTATTCAACCAAAGGAACCAGCCAAAACAGCGAAGGCGCAGCGATAAACTGCGCCTTTGTTGTTTTTAAATCCGAAACTATTTTGCCGTTAGGTACTACCAGTCGTTTCCCCAGCGGTTGCGGGCTGTGTTAAATTCGCGTGGGCGGTTCTGTCTGTACCGTTCCCTGTTGCGACTACTGCCTGGCTCCAGGTAGCCACTCGAGCCATAGTCGCCTTCGCCATACCGGCTGCGCGACTCGCGGTGGTAGCCGCTGCCCATGTAGTTGCCCTGGTCGTCGCCGTAATTAGAGCTATAGTAGTCATCGCGCTCAAAGTCGTAACGCTCCTGTCCGGCACGACCCTCGAATCGGCGCGAAACCTCGTTCCCGTACAGGTCCTCGCGGCTGGAGCCATACCTGTTGTGGCGGTTGTAATCCCTGCGTTCTTCGCTATACCTGCCACGCTGCCCCATGCCGCTATCAAATGGATGTTCCGAGTCATGGCGGCCGCCTCTGCTGTCGCCGAAGCCCTGCGCCCCGCCATAGCTGCCCATGTTACCGTAGTTGCGCGAGGTGCTGTAGGTGTTGTTGTCGGTGATGTTGGTGCGGGAATAGTTGCGCGAGCCGCCCCGTTCGTTGCCTTGGTTGCCCCAGGTGTCCTGGTAGCTCTCGTTGCCGTAGCCACCGTGCGCGGCAGAGCCATAATCGTCGAAACGATAGCCCCTGTCCTGTTCCGGATGGCGGTAGCGCTCCGAGCGGTGGGTATGGAAATCCCTGTCGTGGCGATCCTGGTCCCGGTCTGATGAGTATCTGTTCATAGTCTTAAGTTTTAGCGTTTTACATCGATACACTATCCTTATTAACGGGAGCGAACAGCAACTGTTGGGTATTTTGTGCCCGACTTATTGCGGAACGGGCGGCATGCTCACCGGAAGCGTGGCATGGGTGCGGGCCCCTGGCTTGGCAGGTTTTTGTACAAGCGGCTGGTCCTGCCGTTGTGGGGTGTTGTAGGGTTTGTAGCCAAACATGAGGAAACTGGCCGACACAGCCACCGAGACCATGGTGATGACGATGGCCACGTAGCGGATGCCGTCGTAAAAACTGTGGCGCGTACGCCAAATGGCAAACCGGAGCGGCTGCAGGACAGGTTGCAGCAGGCGGGCGTGCAGCACGTTATGGCGCAACCACTGGATGAATTTCTCCTGCCCGATCACCACCACGGCACCCAGTATACCGATGTTCACCAGCGAGAACATGGCCATCATCTGCACATAGGGATTGGTGTAGAGGTGGCCGTACAGGTGCTGGCTATAAGCAATAGCCCCCAGCATCAGCCCGACCATCAGCATGTTTGGCAAACTCAGCAGCCAGTTGTTTTTTGGTTTGTCGTCTTTGGGCGTTGGAATGTAAGGCACCTTCACCCGGAAAATAGAGTAGATGAGCCCCAGCAGGAAGATCCACCAGGTGCCGGTGCGCAGAATGCCGCCGAACAGGTGAAAACCCTTCTCGTTTTTCTCGTGGTACCAGCGCTGTGCATACTGCCGGATGGCAATGGAGATCAAAAAGAACGGTGTGAACATGATCAGGAACTCCCCCAACGACACATACCACGGAAACTCCGCCATGATCAGCGCCAGCGAAGGAATTAGGAAATCAATCAGGTTGAACACACCGAAAAGGTAGTAAAGCGGCAGTGTACCGTAGTGAATGCGCTGCCGCCAGGTGAAGTCCCTGAAGAGCTTCGGGTATACCGTAAACAGCAGCTCAAAAGTGCCTCGGCTCCACTTTACCTGTTGTTTGTAGTAAGCCGAAAGCGTGCCCGGCACTAGTCCGCGGTTGAGTATCTTGGGCACATACACCGATTTCCAGCCTTTGGCATGCAGTTGCATGGCCGTGTGCATGTCCTCGGCCAGGCCGGCGGCATGCCCGCCAATGCTGTCGAGGGCGCTGCGGCGGAAGGTACAGTTGGCGCCGATGGCCTGGGCCGTGCCGTGGGCGTTCATGCCCATCATCATCGGGCCGTAAAAGTTGTAGGTCTGCTCGGCGGCGCCATAAGCCACCAGGCTTTCTTTCTGATTGTAATAGGCCTGCACGCACTGCACATAGCCAATCTCGGGGTCCTCGAAGTAGGGGAGCACCTCATCCAGAAACTCAGGCACGGGCACGTGGTCGGGGTCCAGCACCAGGCAGATGTCGCCGGTGGCTTGTTTCAGGGCATTGTTGATATTGCCGGCTTTGGCATTGATCTTCTGGGTACGCGTAACATGGATCACCCCGAGCCGTGCGCACTCCTTCCGCAGAAACGGGTCGTCAGCCTCGTCGCAGAGGTAGGTGGTGTGCGGGTAGCGGATGCGCTGAATGGCTTCCAGCGTGTTGATGATCATGTCGTAAGGTTCGCCGGGACAAAACGTGGTGAGCACGTCTACCTTAAACTTCGTGCGCAGCTTGGGTTTTACCGGCACGCTCACGTCAAAGTAATGATACCACTCGTGCAGGGTTCGGAGCAGCTTGAAGCCCAGGGCGGTCGTGAGCATAATGAAGAGCGGCAGGTAGCCGATGTGATCTTTGTCTATAAACCAGTACAGGAAAAGCGCCATCGTGATCAGGCCCATCACAATCATCAGCCGGATCGTCAGAATGTCTCTCTGTTTGGGTTCGACGCCGGGAATAGAGGTATGCTGAACTTTCGGATTACTGGCAGGAATGTTAAACATCAGCGAAAGAGGTCGTATAGTATCTTAATAGGGTGGCTTAATTTTCATGCAAGTGCTGATTTGCATGGTTTGAGATGGTCATGTGCAATAACATCTGAAGTTTATACTCGTACTAGCCTCAAAAGTTCTATTGCTTTACCTTCATTTTTATCACACTTATCCTGCTATTCCCGAAATATGTTCACCCACGGCATGGTTACTTTTACCGGTAAGAGTACAATTTTTTTGTTTTGCTTACTTCTTCTTAGCGCCTGTTCTTTTAAATCGTCTGATAACCAGCGGTATACCAAAACAGGCCGCACAGTAGAAGTGGTGAAGGAGGGCGAGAAGTATACCTTATACCGCCATGGCAAACCGTACTTTATAAAAGGTGCCGCCGGTTATGAGCATTTCGACAAGGTGGCGGCCTATGGCGGCAACTCCATACGGGTATGGCACACCGACGAAGACACCCAGCGCCTGCTCGACGAAGCGCACCAACAGGGGCTAACCGTTATGCTGGGGCTATGGATGGAGCGTGAGCGCGAGGGCTTTAATTACTACGACAAAGACGATGTGGCTGCCCAGAAGGAGCGCCTGCGCGCGGAAGTGCTGAAATATAAAGACCACCCGGCCCTGCTGATGTGGGTGGTGGGCAACGAATTGTACGCCGAAGGCTCGAACGTGAAGGTATGGGATGCCGTGAATGGGGTAGCCGAAATGATCCATGAAATCGATCCCAATCACCCGACGACGACCACTGTCATGAACGTGCCAAAACAAGTCGTGAACCTCATCAAGCGTCGCTGTCCGGCCATTGATATCCTGTCCATCAACTCATTTGGTGCCCTCCATAATTTGTCTGCCGAACTGCGCGACACCAACTGGGACGGGCCCTATGTTATCGCTGAGTTCGGGGGGCAGGGTTACTGGGAAACCAGAACCACCTGGTGGTATGCGCCCCTCGAGCAAACCAGCTCGGAGAAAGCCGCATTTGCCCGCGAACGGTATGAAAAGACGGTGCTAAACGACCCTGACCGCTGCCTGGGTGCCTATGCTTTTATCTGGGGCTACAAGTATGAAACGACCCCGACCTGGTTCAGCATCATGACCGATACAGGCGAAGAAACCGAAATGGCGCAGGTGATGCGGGAGATCTGGAGCGGAGAGCGCGACTTTAACCGGGCGCCGCATATTGCCTACCTATCGCTCAAGAATATCTTCCCATCCGACCAGGTATACCTGCAGCCCGGTGAGCTCTCTACGGCCGCTGTGTTCGCCACCGACCCCGACGGCGATAGCCTGCAGGTGAAGTGGGAGCTGCTGCCCGAAACCGTGAGCGAAGACGGAAACGCCATAAAAGAGCAGAAACCGGAGATGATACAGGGTGCCATTCAGCAGGTATCAGGCAATAGCGTTACCTTGAAGGCTCCGGAAAAAGATGGCGCTTACAGACTCTATACCTATGTGTATGACGGACAGGGAAATGTGGCCACCGCCAACTTCCCGTTTTATGTGAAAGCCGGAAACACCTTCAGCTCCGCCTTGGATTTTTACTAGAACAAAAGCCTTGTATGCAATTCGCTGCGCTGTTTTTGATTTAAGCAACCGCAACTTAACTTATCTGATTGTTTATTTAGTAAGTGCTACAACCAATTCGGCTTTTCAGCAGTAAACCACTTACCTCAGTTTTAGATTTAGGAGTAGTACAATTTAGACTGTCGCCCATAACCACAGTCTTCAGGCCATACTGTCTCCAGCTGAACATTTCGAAGATCCAAGAGCCTGAATTGAACACATGAGCAAGCAACTGAATAATACAAAAATAAAGAAGGCCCCGGCGGCGGTAAAAGCTGCTTTGCCCGTGGGGAAGAATGGCCAGAAGGCACCCGGAGAATTATCGGCAGAAGACTTTTACAAAGAAGCGCTGAATCTGCTGGTAAAAAGCGAGGCTAAGTTTCTGGTAGGGGGCGGACTCGCCCTGGACATGTACACCGGCATCAACAGAGCCACGAAAGACCTCGACATTTTCTGTAAAGTAGGGGAGTGCCCCCGCATCCTCAAGACCTTTGCCGAGAGCGGCTACTACACCGAAATGACAGACGCCCGCTGGCTGGCCAAAGCCAAAAAGGGAGATCACCTGATGGATCTGATTTACAACAACCCAGCCAGCCTCTGCCCCGTGGATGACCGCTGGTTTGAGTATGCCACCGAAGGAGAACTGTACGGCGTGAAAGTGAAGTTCATGCCGCCCGAAGAACTCATCTGGTGCAAGCTGTACGTGCAGAACCGGGAGCGCTACGACGGCTCCGACATCAATCACCTGATCCTTCGCTGTGGCGAAAAACTCGATTGGAATCGCCTGTGGTCTTATACCGAACAACACTGGCAACTGGTGCTGGCGCAGTTCATGAGCTTTCACTTCGTATACCCTTCCGACCGCGATATTATTCCCCGCTGGCTGATGGACGAATTGCTGCTACGCGCCAAAGAGCAGTATGACGTGGAAACACCCAAAGAGAAGATCTGCCGCGGACCCTACATCGACCAGACCCAGTATGGTCACGATATCACGGTATGGGATTACAAAGCACTGACCATGCGCACGATCTAAGCGACTGTCACCTGTAAGCACATCCCAGGTATAGTTTTAGCGAAAGACTGTACCTGGGCATATCAAGAAGGGCCCTGTTCAAACAGGGCCTTTCTTGTTTCAGAACTTATCGCTGCGCCGCTCCAGCAGAATGGTATTGCGCCAAACGCCGTGTAATTGGGCAATGCGGTCGCGGTAGCCAATCTGCCGGAAACCGTGCCGCTCCTGCAGGCGCAGGCTGGTCAGGTTGTCGGCGAAGGTGGAGGATTGCAGGGTCCAGATGCCATTGGCTTCGCTCTTTTCGATCATAGCGCGCATGAGCTGGTCGGCTATACCTCTGCCCCGGTGGCGGGCAGCTATGTAAATACTGAACTCGGCCACACCCCGGTAGCAGCTCCTGGAAGAAACAGGCAATAGCGCTACCCATCCCAGCACCTCAGCACTTTCGGTTGCTACCAATCGGGTATGCGGCAGGTGGTTGCGGTCCCATTCCTCCCAAGTAGGCACTTCGGTGTTGAAAGTGGAAAAGCCTGTTACCAGTCCTTCGGCGTAAATGCGAAGCACGTCGTGTGCATGCTCCACTTGCATTGGTTCAATGTGTATCATCTGTCTATTTCCAGATAAGTATAAGCGTACCGCACAAGATCACGCCCATACCCAGCAGCAGGCGCGGCGTGAGCGGCTCGTTCAGCAGAAAGTAGGAGAGGCCCACCGTGACGAGTATACCTGCCCGGTCTATCGTGGCCACCACCGACACATCGGCTGTTTTAATGGCTTTGAAATAGAGAATCCAGTAGACGGCTGTGCAGGCGCCCGCCAGTATAAACCAAGTCAGCGTTTTGTTGTCGATCAGCCTGGCTGTCTTGAGGCCACCTGCGTAGAGGGCGTGGCCCAGCACCATCATAAACAACACCCCTGTGCGTATAACCAAAGCCAGGTGTTCATTGGCGTTGTTATTCATTCCCATCTTCGCAAACACCATTGCCACGCCCCCTGTGAGCATGGCAACCAGTGCATATCCTAACCAAGATTCCATTATTCTCTAAATTTTAGGCTGCAATAGTACGACAGGTTTTGTTCTCTCCTGCTAGTCTGGGCCTAAAATATTTACCAGCCCTTTAGCCTGACCATTTTTACTTTTCAGAGAGCTGATTTCCAGCTCTTGCCTGCACGATCTCAGCTTTCATGGCTTCCAGATCCGTGCGGAATTTTTGGCTCTTCATCAGCTCTTCCACAAACTGGCGGGCAAACTCCTTACCTGCTTCCGAGTCGCTTGGGTAATGCACACCGCGGGTCTCGCGTGAAAAGGCCATATCGCTGGCTACTCCCATGAAATGATCTTTATATTCCGGGAAAATGTGGCTCAGGATGTAGGCGTGTACATGGGAGGTAGAAGAGTGTCCGCTAGGGTAGGAGGCGTGGCCCGGTGCCTCCAGATTTTCCAGACGGGCATCGAGCTGGTACGGACGCGGGCGATTGAAATCAGCTTTGAGTGAGAAGATATAATAAGTGGCGTCCTGAATCACATTTTGCAGCACTTGTGCAGTAACGGGCAGGTTTTCTGCATTGAACCACGGACCCAAATCACGGCCGATATAGAACAGGCTGTTGATGTTGCGGGTATAGTCTGCATCTGCAGGGTTGGTGGTCAGTGGATCGAAGTAAATGTTGGCCATGGTTTCGGTGCGGTTAATAGCCTCAGCATTGCGGGTCTTCTGCAAATGCAGCAGGAAGTCGAGTTCAGCGCGGGTTTCGGCAGAGCTGTTAGCCGGGAAAGGTTTCAGCTTAAACTTGCTCACCGGCACATCCACGTATACCGTGCGCAACTTCAGGTAAGCCCCACGCTTAAAGTCCGCTTCGGGGAAGGTGATGTCATCCAGGGAGCGAATGGCTACATCAGCTTTATTTTCCTTAGAAGTTTTGCTGTTGTTGCTATGCAAAACCATAGCCGTTTGCGCGTTAGCTGCGAAGTTGGCAAACAAGCTGGTCAGTAAAACAAAGGAAAGGGCAAGCAGGGTAGAAGAGGAGTTGACTTTTTGGGCCTCTGCCGCTTCGCAGCACTTGCCTGTATTTACTTGCCGCGTAGCAGCTCGTTTCTGCTGTTCGGCTTTTTGGTTTTCGATAGACTGTGGTGTTGCGAATTGATAGATCGGTTCCATATGATGAATTGTTATTAGTGTTTTAGTTTCTAATTCATCAGGATGACTGCGAGGCGGGGGGAAAGACGCAAGGGTTTGAAAAAAAATTAAATTACCTTAGCGCCAACTAATTTGTACGCCTACATACAGGTATACACTAGCATTTCAATCAAAAAAATAGAAAACCATACATGAGCACCGAAGTAAGAGCACTCGAACCGAAAGCCCTCTGGAATAATTTTGCTGATCTGAACGCCGTTCCGCGTCCTTCTAAAAAAGAAGAGCGCGTAGTCGCCTTTATGATGGAATTTGGCCAGAAGCTCGGCCTTGAAACCATACAGGACGAGATCGGCAACGTCATCATCAAGAAGCCTGCTACTGCAGGTATGGAAGACCGCAAGACGGTATTGATCCAGAGCCACGTGGACATGGTGCACCAGAAAAACGCCGACACCGATTTCGACTTCGACACGCAGGGCATCGACATGTATGTGGACGGTGACTGGGTGAAAGCACGCGGCACAACACTGGGCGCTGACAACGGAATTGGTGTAGCCACGATCATGACCTTGTTAGCTTCGAAGGACATTGCACACCCGGCTATCGAGGCGCTGTTTACAGTGGACGAAGAAACAGGTATGACCGGTGCCCTCGGTCTGAAAGGCGGTATGCTGGAGGCGGAGATCATGCTCAACCTCGACACCGAAGACGATACCGAGCTGACCATCGGTTGCGCCGGCGGTGTAGACATTAACGCCAGCGGCAGCTACCAGCCCGAAGGTATAAGCGGGGACTACAAAGGTTATAAGATAAGCATCAAAGGCCTGACCGGTGGCCACTCTGGTATGGACATTTACCTGGGTCGCGGGAATGCGAATAAACTGATGAACCGCTTGCTGCACCAAGCTGCTGAAAAGGCCGGGCTACGCATCGGCTCGATTGACGGTGGAAGCCTTCGCAATGCCATTCCGCGTGAGTCGGTGGCCGTGGTGGCTATACCTGCTGGTGAGGCTACTGCCTTCGAAAATTTTGCGAAAGAACTGACCGCTATCCTGAAGAACGAGCACGCTACAACCGATCCGAACTTAACAGTTACGGTAGAGCAGGTTGAAGCACCGCAGCAGGTGCTGCCAGCCGATTATCAGGCTAAGCTGCTTCGTGCGCTTTATGCCTGCCACAACGGCGTATACCGCATGAGCCCGGATATAGCGCATTTGGTGCAGACCTCCAATAACGTGGCCCGTGTGCTGGTACAGGACGGCAAACTGACCGTACAGTGCCTCACCCGCAGCTCCGTGGACAGCGAGAAAATGGACCTGGCGGCGGCTATTCAGAGCGCGCTAGAGCTGGCTGGTGCCTCGGTAAGTCTAAGTGGCTCATATCCGGGCTGGATGCCTCGTCCGGGTGCTGGCATTGTGCAGCTCATGAGCGACCTTTACAAAGAAAAGTATAACGGAGAAGCCCACGTGAACGCCTGCCACGCCGGCTTGGAGTGCGGCATCATCGGGGCCAATTACCCGGAAATGGAGATGATCTCCTTTGGTCCGAACATCCGCGGTGCCCACTCCCCGGACGAAAAAGTGCAGATCAGTTCCGTTCAGAAATACTGGGATTTCCTGCTCGATACCCTGGAGCGGATACCGGCAAAAGCATAATTCCCTGAATGTCGCTTAACAAGATAATCAGCCCTTCCTTAGAAATAGGGGAGGGCTTTTTTTCTGTGTTTACGTCTAGGATGGTTTGTTAATGCTCGAAGTTGCACTGTTGCCTTTTTTGTCTGAATCAGGATTTTCGCAGCAAATGGGTCACCCCGCCCTCCCCTAAAAACAGGGGAGGAAGCCGTGCACGATTGTCATACCCTGCCCCTTTCTTTGTCGAGAGCCCCTATCCCCAAGAGGGACTATGCTGTAACTACCATACGATGGGTTTAGGCGCTGTAGCAAAAAACACTTGCAGGTATAGCAGGACTAATTTGCCCTTCCAGCTATGGAACAGATAACTTGAGCCAGGTGCACCAGCGACGATTTTTTGTTTGAGCGGTCAGCGAGTGGGGTAGGGGCCCTCGATTTTTTCATCAAGGAAAAAAGTGAGTGCCCGCCGCACAGGCGAAGCAATGGAACAAAACGGGCTTAGAGTGCAGGAATGCAGAAGCTACGCCAGGTATAGGTATAGGTATAGGTATAGGTATAGGTATAGGTTACTTGGGCCAGAGACTTCACAATACCTGTAGCGCGCCATGACACCAGCGCCATTACCTCACTTACTCACCCGCATCACCCAATCCATTTCCCGATCCACAGCCTGCAGCGCAATCCTGGACTCCACGATCAGCAGCAGGCTGGCATAGAACAGAAAGCCGGCTCCGATCAGGCTCAGCAACGTTACGGCCCAGGCGTAGGGCAAATTCAAGACGTCCAGCAGGGCAATGGCGATGCTGGTAGCCACAAAAACACCGAGGGTCAGGTAGAGGCTCGTCATGGCGCGTTGCAGCAATCGGCAACGGCGGGTGGCCCGCATGAGCAACTCCAGCAGAAAAGCCTTCTCTCCCAGGTCAGCCTGGGTAAGTTCTTCCTTGCTGGTTAGGGTTCTGTAGAGTTCGTTCAGTTTGCGCACCCGCTCCATGCTGCGACTTAGCCGCTGCGATGTTGTGAGTATGAGCGAGCCACTGGCCATGATCAGAATGGCCGGGGTGATCATGGCCGAAAGGATCGTTAGGGCAGAGGAGAGGTTGTCCATGGGTTTGCTATACCTTGCTTAGGCGACAGGAAAGGCCATGGTGGTGGCAATAGCGTTGGCCGATTGCCGGGTATCCTGCCGGCTGAACTGCACCACCACCGGCACACTCGAATGCAGCACGCAGGCGTAGGGTGTGTCCAGCGGTATAGCCAGCGGGTCGATCAGGTCGTTGAAGCGCACTTCCTTCATGCGCTGCGCCTCCACACAAATGGGGTAGGGGCCGTCGGGGTCTCGGTCCTGGTAATAGATGGTGAGTTCAATATCGGCCTCTTTGCCTGAGGTGTTCAGGATGCTGAGCCGGTCGTGACTTGTGAATTCGGGCTCTTTGCCGTTGGTGCCAAAGGGAATATGGCCACCCGGAATCACCCATTGCTTGCTGCCTATTTTTTGTGGTTTCATGTCAGATGTTTCTCTTTCGCTGGTTTAGTCAATGCCCATAAGGCGGCGCATGTAGGGCGTCAGGAATACGCCATGCGGGTCCATTTCTTCGCGCACCTTCAAAAACGTGTCAAATTCAGGGTATAGCGGGCGTAGTTCTTTGGCTGTGAGCGTGTGCTTCTTGCCCCAATGCGGACGGCCACCATGCTCCAGAAAGATCGGCTCGATGTCTTTGAAATAATCCCAGAAGGGAAGCCCCGCATTGTGGTGGAGCGAAATGGTGACGGAGTCGGTCGGGTAGGGGCTAAGGTAGGCATCGTCGGGCGCAATGGTGCGATAGAGCACGCGCCAGGCCACTTCTTTGCGATGCTTTTCCTTCACGCGCTTGCGCACAGCCTCAAAACAGGCCGGGCCGTTCTCAGCAGGCAGGGCATACTCCATCTCGTCGAACTTCAGGGTGCGCTTGCGTGGCAGAATCTCGTGGCTCCAGCCTTCCTCTTCTTTCACGCAGGTGGCGTAGGGCAGGTCGGCTGTTTCGTCTCCGGGTTTGTTCAGCGTGCGGATCTTGGCCATGTCGGAGCGGGGGTACCAGTAGAAGTCAAAGTTACGGTTGCTTTCGGCCAGTTCGTCGAGGTGCTCCAGGCAGTTCTCAATATGGGTGCACCACTCGCGCCGATGCAGTTTGAAAGCCGGCTCCAGCTTCAGCCTGATCTGGGAGAATATGCCCAGCATACCCATGGACGTGCGCAGTGCCCGTATAAAGTCCGGATCGTCTTCGATGTGCTTTTCAATGATATCGCCGGACGCAGTGATGAGCCTGGCCCCGATGAGCATGGTAGACAGGTTCTGCAGTTTTTTGCCTGTGCCGTGTGTGCCTGTGCCGATGGCTCCCGATACATTCTGCACGTCCACGTCGCCGGTGTTGTGCATGGCCAGCCCTACCTTGTAAAGCGCCTGCCCGGCGTCGTGCACCTTCATGCCGGCGTAAATAGTGGCTTCGTTTGCCTCTTTGTCATGCGAGACCAGTCCCTGCAGTTTGTCGAGTGAGATCAGGGTGCCCTGCGTTTCGATGAGGGGGGAGGAGGAGTGCTGGGCGCCAGTCACGCGCACACTGCGCCCCTCTTTGGCCGATTTTGCGACGGCTTTGGCTATTTCCTTTTCGTTTTTGGGGTATAGCAGCTGCTTTGGGGTAAAACACAGACTGCCTGACCAGTTGGTAACTTCTTTTGCCATACAGGAATGTTGGTTTGCTATACCTGTGTAGTAGCCGCAGCGGCACGCAGGTATAAATTCCTGTTCTTTAACGGAAGCTTCTGTTTGGGGTTTATACAACAGGTATAGCGCATCGTCTGACCGCACAACAAATCAGCTCATGAACAGCAACCGACGTTACAGCGGCTTATACCTGTTCCTGGCTTTTATGGAGAAACAAAAAGGGCGCCATTATGACGCCCCTTCCAGATCTAAAAGTATAATTCCAGCTAAGGTATACCAGTTTTTTATTTCAGGTACACCCTGAACTCAGAGCCCTTGCCCTGTTCGCTGTCGCATTCTATTCTGCCGTCGCAATTCTCCACAATTCGCTTCACAATGGCCAGTCCCACACCGGTTCCCTCTACATGGGCGTGCAGGCGCTTGAACATATCAAACACCTTGTCGCGGTCCTCTGACTTCAAGCCCAGCCCGTTGTCCTTCACCCGGAATACGGTATAGGCATCCTCCCGGTAAGTGCTTACCTCAATAATAGGCTTACGCTCCGGCGAGCTGTACTTGATGGCATTCGACACCAGGTTGTAAACAATGCTGCGCAGATTCTTGCGCGAGAAGACCATCTCAGGTGCTGCCGAGAAATCAGTATCTATCGTGGCGTCGTATTTGAAGATCAGGTCCTGAATATTAAGGGTGATGTCATCGATCAGCTCCTCAAAGCGGACACTCTCAGCCGCTGTTTCATCCTGGTGCTGCAGCTTGGCCACTTCCGTCAGGTCCATCAGGGTATGTTTAAATCGGCTGATGGCATCCTGGATCATGGCCATGATGATGTTCAGCTCGTCGCGGTCTGGTTCCGGGCTATCGAGTACTTCCTTCAGTGCGATGGCCAGTCCCTCGATGTTGTTGATCGGGGCTTTGAGGTCGTGCGAGGCGGTATAGACGAAGTTGTCCAGGTCTTTGTTTACGCGGGTGAGCTCGGCCGTGCGGGCGTTCACACGCTCTTCCAGTTCGCGGTTGATTTCCTGGGTGCGCTTGTGGGCTCGTTCGATTTCCTTCTTCTGCAGGTAGAAGCGCACAAAAGCACTTACCTTGGCTTTGGTGATGACTGGGTGAAGCGGTTTGAACAGGAAGTCCATGGCGCCTGCCTCAAATCCCTCGATCACATGCACATCCTGTTGGTGGATGGCTGTGACGAAGATGATCGGGATATCCCGCGTTTTGGAGATATCGCGCAGATAGCGGGCTACTTCGTAGCCGTTCATGCCGGGCATCTGCACGTCCAGCAGGATCAGCGCTATCTCTTCCTGAAGCGCCACTTTCAGGGCTTCCTCACCTGAGTTGGCAAACAGGTAGTCGGTATTGTCGCCATCTTCCGATAGCAGGCTAGCCAGGCTGACAAGGTTTTCTTCCCTGTCGTCCACGAGCAGAATCTTTACCGGTTGGGTAGGTGTAGGCAAGGTCGTAATAGGTAAGGTGTCGTGGTCAGTGTCCATGTAAAGTTAGCAAATAAGCTTGTATGCGCTCGACATTTAGGATACTACAGCCAGGTGTGCTGTTGATGGCTGCCAGCGGCATCGTAGTGATCTCCGCTTCGTCGGGATCCTGCACAATGGCAGTGCCCTTTTTTTCAAATATATACTTTAATCCTGAACTTCCGTCTTTACTGGCGCCGCTAAGTAAAATGCCCACCGTATTTTTCCCGAAAACATCGGCTGCGCTGGCAAAGGTCACGTCGATGGAAGGGCGGGAGTAGTTCTCCAGCTCTGAGTCGTCGAGCGAGAAGGTATGGTCTTTTTCGAGCAGCACGTGGTAGTTGGCAGGCGCAATGTACACATGGCCTTTTTCCAGAGGCGTTTTATCGTCTATTTCCACGGCCTGCAGCAACAGCTTTTTGCTGTAGAGTTCCTGCAGACTGCCCTCGTGGTTGCGCAAACGGTGCAGCACCAGCACTATCGGAATGCTATAGTCGGCAGGCAAGCCCTGCAAAATGCGCATCGACGCCTGTATGCCGCCCCAGGAGCCACCCATTACGATCAGTCTGGAATTGTCGTGCATCAGGAGTTTTTGCGGTATATGCGGTTGTTCTTGTCTACAAAACTATACTTGTCGCTGATGCCTGACATGGCCAGCGTTTCTTTCTTGCCCAGGCCCAGGTAGCCCAAACTAACCAAGCTCTCATCGAAAAGGTGGTATACCCGCTCCTGCAGTGCCCGGTTAAAGTAGATAAGCACGTTGCGGCACACGATCAGGTGAAACTCGTTGAACGAACTATCGGTGGCCAGGTTGTGCGGGTAAAACACCACGTTCCTGACGAGCGACGAGTTAAATTTCACGCTGCCGTAGTTGCTGGTATAGTACTCTGCAAAATCGCGCTTACCGCCTGCCGCGTAATAGGCCGAGGTATAGGCCGCCATGTGCGATGCCGAGAAAATACCTTCCTTGGCCTGCCGCAGCACCTTTTGGTTGATGTCGGTGGCGTAGATCTTGGTGCGGCCCAGCAACCCTTCCTCCTCCAGCAAAATCGCCAGCGAGAACAGCTCCTCGCCGGTAGAGCAGCCCGCGTCCCATACCTTGATAAAGGGGTAAGTGGACAGGATCGGGAGCACGTTTTCGCGCAGCGACTTGTAGAAAGTCGGGTCGCGGAACATCTCCGTCACGTTCACGGTAATCTCCTGCAGGAAATTCTCGAAGAAAAAGCTGTCCGTAAACAGGAACCTGCGCAGCTCTTCGATGCTCTGCAGGTGCTTCTGCCCCAGAAAACGCCTGATGCGACGGTACACCGAGGCCCGGGCGTAGCCACTGAAATCGTATCCGTACTGGGTGTGTATCTCCTTGATGAGCGCCTCTACCTCCTGCTCAAACAATTCTTCCTGCTCAGGCTTCATACAACCAGACCCGCATCAGGGTCAGCAATTTATCGGTATCTACTGGTTTTGGTATATAGTCAGAAGCCCCGGCTTCTATGCATTTTTCTCTGTCTTCTTTCATAGCCTTGGCGGTGAGTGAAATGATTGGCAGTTGCTTAAAACGTAAATCCTTCCGGATTCGTTTTGTCGCTTCTATACCGTCCATTTCCGGCATCATCACGTCCATCAGCACCATGTCTATACCTGGTTCCGAGTCAAGTTTCTCCAAAGCCTCCCTGCCGTCGTAGGCTGCTATTACCTGCATACCGTGCAGTTCCAGCAGGCTGCTCAGCGAGTAGATGTTGCGCACGTCGTCGTCCACCAGCAGTACTTTTTTGCCGCGCAGCACTTCTTCGGGCACGTGCAGCTTCATCTTGAACTCGTTGCCCGGTGGCAGCTTCTGGTTTACCTTGTGCAGGAAGAGCTGCACCTCGTCGAGCAGGCGCAGGTACGAGTATTCGTTTTTGATGATGATCGTGTTGGCGAACTCTTTCAGCCTGGTCTCCTCATCTTCGCTCAGGTCTTTGCCCGAGTAAATAATGATCGGAATATCGCCGAGTTTGGTCTGCGACTTGATCTTTTTCATCCAGTCATAGCCTTTCATGCCCGGCAGGTTCAGGTCAAGGATAATACAATCCACTTTCTGCTTGGCCAGCACCTTTTCAGCTTCTTCGGCTGAGTAGGCCGAAGTAGATTTGAGCCCATGGGCCAGCAGCAACTCCGCCACGGCTTTGTTCTCGATCTCGTTGTCCTCCACGATCAGGATGTTCTCGATGTTCGCTCCCGATTTGTTCACGATGGAGCCAAATGCCTTGTTGAGCATTTCGAGCGTAACCGGCTTGGGCAGGTACTCTTCGTTTTCGGCATGCTCGCCGATCACCTCCTTGTCGTAGGCCGACATCACGTGCACGTTCATGTGGCGCAGGTTTTTGTCTTCGCGCACTTTTTTGAGCACGTCCCAGCCAGTCATGTCCGGCAGGTGAATGTCGAGGAGCATGGCGTCGGGTTTGTGCTCAAGGGCCATGCGCAGGCCATCACGGCCGGTAAAGGCCTGGTGTACCCGGAAGTTTTTCGCTTTGGCAAAATCCGCCAGAATGTCGCTGAAGCCCTTGTCGTCTTCCACGATCAGCACGCCGATGTCCTTTTTGTCTTCGCGCTCCATGTTCAGAATAACCTGGCCCATGCCCCGGCTCTTGTTCTGGGGAGTCGACTCTGCGGCAACTGCAGAAGCTGCCGCCGCTGGCGCCTTGTAGGTATGCACGAGCTGTTGCAAAGGAGCCGCAGTCGGGGTTTTGGCTGCGCCGGCAGGTATACGGGGCAGGTATAGCGTAAAGGTGCTGCCCTTGCCCGGCTCGCTCTCCAGCATCAGCTCGCCACCAAGCAGCGTTGCCAGCTCTTTGCTGATCGTGAGCCCCAGGCCCGTGCCGCCATACTTGCGGGTAGTGGAGGTGTCGGCTTGCTGGAAGGCCTCGAACACGACCTCCTGCTTGTCGGCAGGTATACCGATGCCGGTATCGCGCACAGCAAAGGCCACCACGTCCTGTGTATCGCGGAGCTGCTCCGATTTAAAGGCAGGACGCTGCGTCACAGGGTATACCTTGAACTCCACTTCGCCGCCCTCGTCGGTAAACTTGATGGCGTTGCCGATAAAGTTCTTCAGGATCTGCTCCAGGCGGAAGCGGTCGGTTACGATGCTGTTGTATGCACCGTTCAGGTGGCGTTCTTTGAAGCTGATCTTCTTTTTGGCGGCCAGCTCCTTGAACATCGGCTCCATCGAAATGTCGGACAGTTTCAGTTCCTCCGTCTCCAGCTTCACCATACCCGACTCGATCTTGGACAGGTCCAGGATCTCGTTGATGAGCCGGAGCAGGTCGTTGCCCGATTTGTGGATGATCTGGGCATGGTCGATCTGTTTTGCCGACAATGTGTTCTCGGTGTTGTCGGAGAGCAGGCGCGAAAGGATGAGAATGCTGTTGAGCGGGGTGCGCAGCTCGTGGCTCATGTTGGCCAGGAAGTCGCTCTTGTACTTGCTCACCGTTTCCACCTGCTGTATTTTCAGTTCAATGGCTTCGCGGGCATCTTCCAGTGCTTTGTTCTTGGCACCGAGCGCTTCGTACTGCTCTTCCAGTAGCTGGGCTTTCTCTTCGAGCTCGGCGTTCTTTTCCTGCAGTTCTTCCTGGTTCACGCGCAGCTCTTCTTCCGAGGCCTTCAGTTCGGCGTTCAGTTGGCGCAGCTCTTCCTGCTGGGTTTCCAGTTCCTCGGCCTGGTTTTGTGTTTCGTAAAGCAGCTCCTGCGTCTGCAGGTGGGCTTTCAGGGTATGAATTAGCACCGAGATGCGCTCCGCGGCAGAGTCGAGGAGGCGACGCTGCACCTCGTTGTACGGTGTGCGCGAGGCCATTTCCAGCGCCCCGACAAGGGTGTTGCCAAAGTAAAGCGGGATGATGATGACAGTGGCCGGTTCGATATCGGAAAGGCCTGAGCGGATGCGCAGGTACTTTTCCTGCACGCCTTCCAGCACTCTTACCTTGCGCTCCTGCACGGTTTGGCCTACCAGGCCAGCACCAACCTCGAACACCGGTAGTTGCGCCTTGTTTTGCTGCACACCGTAGCTGGCGGCCGGCTCCAGTTTTCCGTTGTTGTTATGCAGGTATAGCACACCTGCCTCAGAGTCGGTGTAATTGCAGAGGTAGGAGAGGGCATGTCTGGATACATTGTCGAGCGTGGACTCACCCCCGATCAGATTGCTGAGCTCGGCCACGCCGGTGAGCACCCAGTTGCGGTTGGCATTTTCGGTGGTAAACGTGTACAGGTTCTCCTTCATGTTGCGGATGGAGAGGCTGAGGATGTCTGCGTCGCTTTGCGGTTGTACGTCCATGTCGTAGCGGCCCTCACCGATGGCTTTGGTCACTTCCGAGAGCATCACCGTTTTCTCCACCACACCTCTGAAAGATGCCGCCACACTGCCGATCTCGTCGGAGCTATCGATATCGATCTGCACGTCGGTATCGCCAAGGCGGATGCGGTCGGCGGCGTTTTTAAGGGTGGCAAGGGAGCTCGAGATCAGGCTGATGATGTAATAGGAGAGGAAGCCAACGAGCAGCAGAATCAGCACCAGGCTGGCAAACAGCACCTGTAAATAACGTTCCTTCGTTTTGCTCTCGTTCACAACTTCCTCCCGGATCTGGTTTATCAGCGTAACCTCCGCTGTGCGCAGGGCCTCGATATTCTCGGTGAACAAGGCGTACACGGCGGCCGCATCAAATGCGTTCAGGTCTGTTTCGGGGTTGTCCTGGAAGGTCTTCAGGATGGCTTCGCCGCGCTTGTACTTGTCTGACACCACGGTCTGCTGCACCGCGTTGACCGCCTCCGGTTCGCCGTAGCGGTAAAAGTCGCCGAGTGCGTTTGTGTGTGCCGTGTACTGTGCCATCAGTTGGGCGTAGTCCTGGTACGAGAAGACGCCTTCCTGCAGGGCCTTCATGAGCAGACTGCGCATGCGGGCCAGGTGCACTTTCGCCTCCGACAAACTCTTGAAACTGGTTAGCTGCTTGCTGATTTCTGCATCGTTCACACCGATGGCGCTGGCATCCATGCGGTTGAGCATGCTAAAGATGAATTCCGAGGAATAGCGACGGAAGTCGAGCGGGTCGAGCGTGCCCTGGTCGAGCTCTGAGCGGTATTTGTTGAGGTTCTGCAGCATGTTGATGGCGGGCAGGGTGCGGCTGTTCTCGCTCAGGAAATTGATAAGATCCAGCCCGGCTGCATCCGTCAGGCCACGCTGGGCGCGGGCATCGAGCATGAAAATGGAGTCGCCGCCTGAGGCAGCCAGAATGCGGGCGCGCTCCCGCTGAAAGGCATGTACCAGGGCCGATATTTTTTCAGACTCGTTTAGCTGCACCACTTCATTCTGCAGCATCTCGTTTTCTTCGATCTCGCGCTGCACGGTGGTGGCCACAAAGTAAACAAGCGGGAAGAGGAGCAGGGCCAGCAGGAGCAGGAGCTTGTCCCTGATTTTCAGGTTGCGTATGATGTTCATCGAACGTGCGTCGTTTTAAGCAAGGGTGAATAAGAACCTGTGATAGGATGCAAGTTAGGAAAACTTAGCGAATCGGGCAGGTATAGGGAGCTGTAGATGGAGGATTGTCCGGGTATTTTGTTGAATCTGCATGCATTTCGGAAATAACTCGTGTGAGTACGCAGGGCAGTGGCAGGAAGTTGCCGGGTATAACAAGAGACGTAGGCTTAAGCGCGGAAGTTTTGCACTTCCTGCAAGGCACGAGGCGATTGGGTGTTTATTTTTGAGATAACAGTGATCTCACCGGTTGCCTCCAGCACCATGGCGTCTATCTCCTTCAGGTCGCCGATGCCCTCTTTGCGTGCTCTCAGATGCAGTTCCTCCAGGGTTACCCGCGCGTGCTGCAGGGCGTCGGGTAGCACTTCACCTTTGTACAGAAGCAATGCCGGCTGACACGTGACCAGGCGTTTTACGGCCTTATACCTCACCGAGAGCCAGGTAAGCAGGTATTGCATGAAAATGAGCACCCCAAAGGACATGGCCCCGTCGGCCAGGGTTACATCTTTGTTCAGCGACACCGTGGCCAGCACCGAGCCTAGTGCCACCGTCACGATAAAGTCAAAGGCATTCATCTTGGAGAGCGTGCGCTTGCCCGACACGCGCAATAAAAAGACGATGACCAGATACGCCATGACCGTGACGGCAAACGTGCGCAAAAGGCTATCCCAGTTGTCGAAGAAGAGGTTTTCTGTCATGGGGTTTTGGCGAAGCGGCTACAGGTATAGCAGCTTATGCCATATGCAACGTAAGCCAGACAGGTATAGGTTACAATTGCCTGTGCCCGATGCATCGGTTTGTTGGGAGCTATACCTGGCCTTGCCAATCCTGCTTGCTGATGCAGTACACGTAATTGAGTTTAGGTGCTTCGCCGAAATAGGCAACTTCCTGTTCTGCAACTTTGGTGGCGCCCAGGCGACCGATGGCTATTTGGGAGCGTACGTTCACGGCCCCGATGTGGAAGTATACCTGCTTCACGAAACCGAACAGGTAGTCGAGTAGCAGGGCTTTTACAGAGAGATTGAGCCCTTTGCCCCAGTACGCACGGCCAAAGAAGGTATAGCCAATGAGGATGGTGCTGTCCTGGGCGTTGTAGTCGTAGATGCGGGTGCTGCCTGCCAGTTGGCCGGTGGCTTTGTCGATGATTTTGAAAGCTCCTTTGCTTTGCAGGGCTCCGTCGAAAAAGGTGCGGAAAACCTCACGTTTCCACCGGTCCTTGTTTGGGTGCTGCTCCCAGATCAGCGGGTCGGAGGCCACGGCCAGCAGATCTTCAAAGTCAGGTTCCTGCAGCGGGTAGAGGATGGCTTTGTCGTTTTCGAGTACATGTGGTATGTTGATCGTCATGGCATTTCGACTTTCAGGTCTAGCTCAGGTATAGTGATTGATTTCTGGCTGGTAGGGCTTGCGAGCCAGTTGTTCGTTTGGGCTTTATCTTTTTGGGCTAACGGTTGATACATAAAGCGAGTAAGGCAAAGCCACAACTTGATTTATGTATAGTGTTATATGGCGTTGTTCTTCTTTTTTTCTTGCTCTATTTGATGCATCACATAAGACATTGCACCGCCAGCTGCCGCTATGGCAACCACACTTCCCGCACCTGTAAAATATGCTATGATTCCACCAGGTATAGCTGCCGCCAGTCCACCTATTAAGGCTGGTTTAACATACTTCAAACTATTATATTTTGTCTCCCTAAGGAGCTTTTTGTTGATAGAGGAGTAGTTTAAGTTGTCTATGATGGATTTTTTAAAATTATCTATAAAATTCTCCCAAAGCTGTTCTTCTTTCAATGTTACAGCCTGAAAGTCTGTATTAATATCAAATTCAGAATTTATTACAGAATCAGCAATTTCAATTGTTATCGTACTGTTCCACTGGAACGGGTTGAATGTGACCATATTCAAAAGTATACTGCCCCTTTTGAAAACTAATTGGTCCTTATAGTTGCTGTGTAGTTTAAACCCTTGGCTTAAGAAGTATTCTTTTACCTTTTGTGAAGCAACTTCCTTGGAGCAATCAAACTTGAAATTTAAGTTTCTTTTCATTTTTTAATTAGCATGCCATATAACTTGTTCAAAAGCGTAAACCTACGCTTATCGGCGCTGTAAATAAAGACCTACTACCGCTCACGCTCCAGCACAATCAAATCAGCCGAAGCACGATTCAAGGCGATGGGAATGTTGTTGAGTACTGCCGTGCGGATAAGTGTCTGGATATCGTGTTCGTGGCCGTGTGGGGTTTCTACATCAATGAAGAAGATCACCTTTTGGATCTGACCTTGAAGCAGACGTGCAGCCAGTAAAATGTCACCGCCGCTCGGGCCGTGTCCGAAGGGCTCCACGTTCATGTCGAGCAATTCGTTTATCAGCTTGGAAGTGTTCGTTGTGCCGACGAGTTTATAGTGACGAAGGGCCTGCTGGTTTTCTTTTACCCAGTTCAGTAGTTCGGTTTTCTTGTTGTTGTGGGCGATTAATGCAATGGTGGTTTCCATGATTCGAATGTAGAATGATTAGTTACTAGCGGCTCCGGAACGAGCGGCTAATGGTATAAGTGAAGGTACTATTTTTTGGACGAATGCAGATGCACTTAACACAAAAATAAAGCAAAAGGCCAGCACTACATGCACTGGCCTCCTGCGTTTAGCTGGTCATAAGGTTTACTCCGCAGCTATACCTGTACCGGGTGTCCTGATCACCGATCCGAAAAATATCGCATTGAAGAACAGCTTGTTGGTGCCGTACCAGGTGCCCCTGAAGTTCGGGTTGTCGGCAAACAGAATCACACGTCCCTGCCCCTGGTCGCTCACCAGTAGCGCGGCCGAGTTACTGATCTTGCGCAGGTTGCCTTTCGACACATAGCCGCTCAACCATGGGTCTTTGGTATACTGGGCCACGGTGCTGTAGGGGTTTTTGGCTGGTGTCAGGATGGTGGTGCTGTTGCGGTATACCGGCAGTTTGCGATTGGTGAAACCAAAGCCCAGCGGGTGCGAGGTGTCCAGATCCACTTCGTAAATGGAACCGCCCACCGACTGTGCGCCCTCAGTAGGCGCGGCGTTGGCAAAGTCGATGCGGGCGACTTTGCTGGCTGTGTCGCGGGCAGGGACGATCTTGCCCTGCGCTATACCTTGCTTAATGGCCCACTCCGAGGCCGACTTGAACGTGATGAGTGTGCCGCCGTCGGCAACCCAGCGCTTCAGCCTGTCGACAGCCGTTTTGTCGAGGCTGTTGTAGGCACCGCTCACGAGCACGATGGTGTTGTAGCGTGCCAGGTTGAGTCGGGCAAAAGCGCTCAGGTCTACCTTAGAGATGGGCATGTGGAGTTGCTGGTCGAGCAGGAACCACACTTCACCCACTTCATATGAGGTGATGCCCTGACCTGTGAGAATTAGTGCCTCGGGCTTTTTAAGGGTGTGAATGTTGTTGCTGCCCAGGTCAATGCCCTGCACACTCAGGCCAGTTTTCACGGAGGCAAAGCGCACCTGTTTCTTTTCAGCTACTTCCTGGATCACCTTGTATAGTGAGTCGGCGGAGATTTTCTGTGACGCCACCGGAATCGTGATGGCACCAGGTTGGTAGGCCTTGGGCCCATCGGGTGTGTTGGCCGTAAAGGGCTTGAACACGGTCTGCGTGACCACGCCTTTTTCCTGCAACAGGTAGAGCGCACCGGCGGCATTGTAATCGGCCCAGTCGAGCAGGTAGGCGTAGCGGCTTTGGGCTGGTAAGGTATGGCTGACCGTTGCGAGTTCGGTTACGCGCTTGCCTGTAGTCGCCTTTGACTTCAAACCCGCATGGGGTAGGTTGTAGGCCAGCGCCAAGGTCCAGGTAGAGGCGTCGTAAAACACGCTGTCGTCAAACTCCTTTGTCTTGGCGAAGATAGACTCTACCAGGCGATACTGTGGTTGCTCGGTCGGTACCACATAGGCTTTGCCTTTCTCGAACTTCTTGCCGTCGGCCGTGATCGATTTTTCCAGCTCGTATACCTCGATGCGGTGCGCTAGCAGTAGTTCAGTGAATTTACGTAAACGGGTCGCGTCGTAGTTCTCGCCATACACATAAGCCCGCACACCGTTCTTGCGTCCATCTGTAATGGCAGACTGGTAAAATTCGCGCTGGTGCTTGAGCAGGGTTTCGCGGTTTTCTACGGAAGCCTTTACGGTAGCCAACCCGGTGGCCAGGTGGTTGCGGATGGTAAAGGCAAAAGTCAGGACACCTAGCGAGTTCTCCTGTTTGTTGCCACGCGAGCTAGCCTGTTCAAAGGTAATGCCCACGCCGCCCTGAAAGTCCGGGTAGGTAGAGCCGTAACCCGGGTAGATGTTGTCGTATTGTTCTTTGGTGAAGTAGAGTGAGCCCAGTTCATCCAGCGCCTCCGCGTGATATTTGGCCAGCAGCACGTTCAGCCCATCGTAGGTGCTGCGCGGGATCAGGCGGTTTTCGGAGCTGTAGGGCTTGCTCGGCTCAAAGTAGTAAGTCGAGTTAGTGCCCATTTCGTGGAAGTCGATCACCACGTTCGGAAGCCACTTGTGGTAAAATTCGAGTCGGTTTTGGCTCTCCACGTGCGCAATCGGGAGCCAGTCGCGGTTCAGGTCGAACCAGTAGTGGTTGCCGCGCCCGCCCGGCCATACCTCGTTGTGCTCGCGGTCGGCCGGGTCGCTCACGGCCGGGTTGCCCTGGTGCATGTTCACCCAGTTGGTGTGGCGGTCTCGGCCATCGGGGTTCAGCGCGGGGTCGATAAACACCACCGACTCCTGCAGGTACCTTTGCGTTTCCGGATCGCGGTTGGCCACCAGGTAGTAGGCCGTCAGCATCGACACCTCGGTGCTCGACGATTCGTTGCCGTGCACGTTGTAGCCCAGGTGCACCAGCACCGGCATGTTCGCCAGGGCAGGGGCCGCTTTGGCCGGGTCGGCCAACTGCAGGTGCTCTTGCCGGATTTGCTCCAGTCTGCCATGGTTTTGCGGTGCCGTGATGGTCAGGATCACCTGCGGGCGGTGCTCGTAGGTATAGCCGATGATTTCGATGCTGGCTTTGTCGGATAAGCGGGCCAGTTCCTGCAGGTAGGCCACCACGCGGTCGTAGCGGGTCTGGCGCTCGCCAATACCGTAGCCCAGAAATTGCTCTGGCGTAGGTATAGCCGGGTCGAAATTTTTGGTTTTAGGGAAGTAGTAGCTGTTTTGTGCCACACTTGGCAGCACCAGAAGCGCCCATAACAAGAGCGTCGAGAGAAGTGCTTGCGCAGACTTCCGGAGGGTAGAATTCATGAAAACAAGGTATAGGATGAAAGAAAATTTGCGTGAACCCTGCCCGGGCTGGTGTGTCGGTACGCAGGGAGGAAAACCCCCTGGTTCAGGTCAGTAAACCACAGCAAAATGCCAGGGCCAAGGTATAGGAGAGCTGCTCCGTTGGACGGCTTTCAGGTATAGCAACCCGGATTAACCCAGGAGAAGCAAAGCCTGACTTACCTGCAACAACAGCAGGAAAGCGAATATGCACTGGAATTCAAAAAAGTAGAGATGAAGTCGTGGCGCGATAGAGTAGCGCAGAAAGATTGTTGCATGTCATTAAACTTATAGGTCCCTAAAACGGGCAGGAAGTAGCACCTGGTCTCAGACTGGTTGCTAGAGGGTCGCGGAGCCTGCTCTCTCACCTCTTCGGTATAAATTCACTGCAAAGGTATAGGCGGATACGCCAGACTTGCAAAAAAAAAAATTTTAAAACAGAAAAGAAATGTCGGGGAGGAGGTAGTTTACTCCTGTCTATACAAGTGTTGCGTGCAGGTAAATACACTGAATTTGATCTTTTTAAGCTTTGAAGTAAGTATGCTGAAAAATCTGGAGTATCACTAATTTTATTTTTGGAGAAAATATTTTTTTCTAAAAAAACTTGCATTCCTAAAAATTGTCGCCTTACCTTTGCAGCATCTTTATCGAAGATTTATAAAGAAGAGGTGAGAGAGCAGGCTCCGCGACCCTCTAGCAACCATCGGTGCAAGCCGGAAAAGGTGCTAACTCCTGCCCAGTTTTGGGACATATAAATTGAAACACATGAACACACCGTACTCCACCCCAGCCAGTTTATTTTCAGCCTTTTCCCCTGTCGTAGCGCCTGCTATGCGAATGTGCTGTTACTGCTGTTGTTGCTAATCCTTTCATTCTTTTTCGTTTAGTTATTCCTGGTGCCGTAGTGGTGCCTGGTTGTTGCTGAACACGTTTTCTAACCCATTCTTTTTTTTCTGATTTAACCATGGGAAATCCTATACCCCAACCCAGGCTGCGTAGCCATACGCCGGCTTTATTCGCCGGGAAGCAGCACACTGCTTTCTTCCACACCTTTTTGCCCCGCACCATGCGAATGCGCATGCGTAGCTGTTATTGCTAACGCTGCGCCTTGTAATAATCTAATATAACTCTTGTCGATTTACCCAATGGCTGCAATCCTAAAAATTGCAGGGTGGGAATACTTTGTCCAAATTTTTATAACAAAATGCAAAATCATAACACAAATAGATTCGTGCGGGTACTGCTGTCGCTTGGCCTGGTGCTGGCTACAGGTATAGCGGCCCTCGCACAGGGCACCTTAACAAGGGGTGTCGTAAAAGATGCGAAGACGGGCGAGCCGCTGATAGGCGCCCGCGTACAACTCAAAGGCTCCGACAAAGGTACCGTGACCGGTGTAGATGGCAGCTTTTCCCTGCCGGTGGAGCAGGGGCAGACACTCGTGATTTCAAGCCTGGGCTATACCCTGCGCGAAGTGAAAGTAGCGGGCGAAACAGTGCAGGTGAGCCTACAGGAAAACACCAAAGCCCTCAGCGAAGTAGTGGTGGTCGGCTACGGCACGCAGTCGCAGAAGGCGGTGTCGAGTGCCGTGACCTCGGTGAACCCAGAGGAACTGAAAGGTATACCGGCGCCATCGCCTGACCAGTTGCTGCAGGGCAAGGCCTCCGGGGTGCAGATCGCGGCGGCCAGCGGTACGCCAGGTGGCGGCATCTTTGTGCGCATCCGGGGCAACACCTCCATCAACGCCAGCAACGAGCCACTCTATGTGGTGGACGGCGTTTTCATCAATAACCAGTCGCTTTCAGGATTGAGCCTGGGCGGGCAGACCACCAACCCGCTGGCCGACCTGAACCCGGCCGACATCGAGAGCATCGAAATCCTGAAAGACGCGAACGCCACCGCCATTTACGGCGCCCGCGGTGCCAACGGGGTGGTGCTGATCACGACCAAGCGCGGCAAGACCAATGCCGGGACCAAGATCAATTTCCAGTCCTACGCAGGTATAGCGAAAGCTCCCAAGATTTACGAAACCGTGAATGCACAGCAGGAAGCGGAGCTCATCAACGAGACGTTCCTGAACGATGGGGGCAATCCAGCCTTGGTGCCGTTCCGCCCAAGAAGCGAGGGAGGCCTGGGCACGCCGCAGGAGCAAACCACTTATTCACGCATACCCGACGTGTTCCGCACGGCCCGTACGCAGAGCTACGACCTGTCGGCTTCCGGTGGGGGCGCTTCCAACCGCTTCTTCCTGGGCGGGGGCTACTTCAAGCAGGAGGGCATCGTGAAGCCTGCCGCCTTTGAGCGCTTCAGCGGTCGTTTCAATTACGATCACCTCGTGAACAAGCGCCTGACCATCGGCACCAGCACCACCGTATCGTACAGCCAGCGCAACCAGAGCCGCAACGACGACAGTGCCCAGGGGGTGATCAACTCGGCCCTGTACGTGCCCACCTACCTACCGGTGATTAACGAAGACGGCAGCTATGCCCGCCACTCTATCTTCGACAACCACCTGGCCCTGATCGATAACCTGAATATCAAGGGGGAAAGCAGCCGCCTGATCTCGAACCTGTATGGCGAGTACGAAGTGCTGGATGGCCTGACCTTTAAATCGAGCTGGAGCCTGGACTACAACAACTACTCCGACAAGGTATACAACAACACGCAGATCAGTGTGGGCCTGCCAGCCGGTAATGCCAGCCGTGTGGATACCCGCCTCGTGACTTTGCTGAACGAACAGTTGCTGACCTACAACAAGCGCTTCGGCAGCGACCATTTCCTGAACGTGCTCCTGGGTAACACTGTGCAGCAGACCAGGTATAACACGCTGTCGCTGACCGGCCGCAACTTCCCGAGCGACGACTTCCAGGAGATAGCCTCTTCGTCGCTGCAAACCGGCTCCACCAACTCGAGCCAGAACGGCCTGGTATCCTTCTTTTCGCGGGCCGGCTATACCTACAAAGACAGGTATAGCGTGGACGGCAGTGTGCGTGCCGACGCGTCTTCACGCTTCGGAGCCGCCAACCGCTGGGGTGTATTCCCATCGCTGGGTGCTTCCTGGATTGTCTCGGAAGAAGCCTTTGCCCAGGACCTGCCTTTCGATTTGATAAAGCTCCGTGCTAACATCGGCCTGACCGGTAACCAGAACGGCATCAACGACTTTGCCTCGCTGGGCTTGTGGCGTGCCGGCCGCAACTATGACGGGCTGCCCGGCATCAGCCATCAACAGCTGGCCAACCCGGACCTGAAGTGGGAGACTACCCGCCAATGGAACGTGGGCCTCGACCTGGCCTTGCTGCAAAACCGCCTGAAACTCGAAGCCAACTACTATAACAAGTATACCCGCGATCTACTTTTAGAAGTGCCGGTGGCGGCCAAGACAGGCTTTAGCAGCGTGTTCGAGAACCTGGGTGAGATCAGCAACAAAGGAGTGGAGTTGAACATCTCCTCCACCAACATCGCGCAAGATGACTTCACCTGGACAACCAGCCTGAACATCGCCCGCAACGTGAACCGCATCGAGAAGCTACCAATCCCGATCAACCAGCACTCCCGCGACTGGATACGCATGGAGGAGGGCGGCCAGGTATACGCGTTCTGGGTATACCGCCAGCTCTACGTGGACCCGCAGACAGGCGACGCCGTGTACGACGACGTGGACCAAAATGGTGTGATCAACGTGGCAGACCGCCAGATCGCGGGCAATGCCGCACCTGATTTCTTCGGCGGCCTGAACAACCAGCTCAACTACAAGCGCTTCGACCTGGGGGCCCTGTTCTACTTCGAGTACGGCAACGACATCCTCAACCTGAACCGCTTCTTTATGGAGCACGGCGGCACCCGCAACGGCTCCATCACGTTTTTGCCGGGCCAGCTGGACCGCTGGCAGCAGCCAGGCGATGTGACCGATGTGCCGCGCCTGACCCGTGTTGGCAACAACTACAACCTGCCAAGCAGCCGATTTATCGAGGACGGTTCGTTCCTGCGCCTGCGCTCCGTTACGCTGGGCTATACCGTGCCGGCAGAAGTGCTCAACAGGTATAAGATTGCCAACCTGCGCCTCTATGTGTCCGGCACCAACCTCTGGACGCTGACCAACTACAGCGGCCTGGACCCGGAGGTGAACGTGGCCGGCAATAACCAGAACGTGCGCGGCATCGACCATGCCGTAGTGCCACAGCCGAGGGCCTTTCAGGCAGGCATCAATGTAACTTTCTAAAACATAAAAACTCCGGCTGTGAGGTCGGCTATACCTGTCACACTGTAAGCTAACTAAATAGCCGGAGTCTATTAACGAAGCGAATAAACATGAAATTTCTACTGAATAACTATAAAGCACTCGCACTGGCCCTGTTGGTAACACTCTCCGGCTGCGACAACATCCTGGAGCCACAGCCCCGCCTCGACATCTCCTCCGAGCTGTCCATCACCGACAAGCGTGGGGCGGAAGCGGCCCTGCTCGGTGCCTACAGCGAACTCCAGAGTAACAGCTACTACGGCTTTGAGTACCCGGCGCTGGCCTATCTCTCTGCCGACGAAGTAAACTGGTCCGGTTCTTTCAACTTTTACCAGCAGTTCGACCTGAACGCCATCACTGCCGAGAACAGCTCCATCAAGTCCGTGTGGAGCCAGATCTACCGGGTGGTGAACGTTTCCAACAACCTTATCGACAAGGTGCCGGGCATACAGGACCGCAACCTGACGGAGGTGCAGCGCCAGAAGATCCTGGGGGAGGCCTACTTCCTGCGTGCCCTCGCTTACTTTGACCTGGGCCGTGCCTGGGGCGGGGTGCCGCTGGTGCTGCAGCCCACCAAGGACAAGAACAGCGGAAAGGGTATCGGGCGGTCTTCGCTCGAGCAAACCTACGCCCAGGTGCTGGCCGACCTGGAGCAGGCCGAGCTGTTGTTGCCAACTTTGAGCGTTCGGTCCAGGGCCTCAAAAGAAGCGGTGTGGGCCCTGAAAGCCAGGCTATACCTGTACCAGCAAAACTGGGACAAGGCGGAGGAATTCGCCACGCTGGTTCTCAACAACGGCAAGACGCGTCTGGTACAGCCCTACAGTGCCTTCTATACCGGCAAGCTGACCGAGGAGAGCATCCTGGAACTAGTGTACGACAACGCCGACCGCAACTCCCACGCCAACTATTGGCTCACCAGCAGCCGCGGCGGCCGTTACGAATGGAAGCCATCAGCCAGCATCACGCAGGACCTGCGCAACCCGGCCATCGGCGGCAGCAGAAGTGCCCTGATCGGATCGCAGGTGAACGGGAGCACAGAAACCGTTTTCGGGCAGAAGTACACCAAAATCGCGACGGGTGAAGACGGGGCTTTTATCCTGCGCATCGCCGAGCAGTACCTGATCCGGGCCGAAGCGAGACTGCGACAAAACAATCTGGCAGGCGGCCTGGAAGACCTGAACCTGGTGCGAAAGCGGGCTGACTTGCAATCCCTGGTGACAGCCGACGTGGCGGCTGCCTTGCTGGCTGTGGAGCAGGAGCGCAAAGTGGAGTTGGCCTTTGAAGGGCACCGTTGGTTCGACCTGATCCGGACGGGCAGGGCACAGGCGGTGCTAGGTATAGCGGACCCGAACAAGCTCCGCTTCCCAATCCCGAACAGCGAGATTCTGGCCGACCCGGATCTGGGGCCGCAAGACCAAAACCCGGGTTACTAGACTTACTCCACACCAGGAGTGGAAGGCGTGGCATCTTGACGGAGATGTCGCGCCTTCCGCTTCAATTTTTCGTTCATACACATTAACATGCAGCACATTCAGAAGAGTGGCGGAACGGCCCTGGTCCCGTTCCTGATTTTTGTTTTTACTTTTTTAGGAGCCGGCATCTTGCTCGACGACTTTTATGCCATGCCTTCTCCCGTGGCCGTGGTCATTGGCATCATCTCCGCTTTCTTTATTTTGAAAGGCTCTATCAATGCTAAAGTGGAGGCCCTGATCCGCGGCTGCGGCGATACCAGGATCATGACCATGTGCCTGATTTACCTGCTGGCCGGTGCCTTTGCTACTGTTTCCAAAGCCGTAGGTGGAGTAGACGCTACGGTTAACCTGGGGCTTAGTCTGCTTCCGGTGGAGTACCTGGCACTGGGCATTTTTCTGCTGGCCGCTTTTCTTTCCACGGCTACCGGTACCTCAGTAGGCTCCATTGTGGCTTTGGGACCCATTGCGGTAGGGCTGGCCGAGCAGAGCCATATCGCCTTGCCGCTGCTGCTGGGCGCTTTGCTGGGCGGTGCCATGTTCGGCGACAACCTTTCCTTCATTTCTGATACCACCATTGCGGCTACCCAGACGCAGGAGTGCAGCATGAAAGATAAGTTCCGGGTGAACATGCTTATTGCCGGACCAGCCGCTTTGATCACCATATTATTCTTACTAATCGCCGGGCAATACCCATCTGCCGCTGTGGAAGTACCGGCGGTTCTAGGCGACTTTATGTTCTGGCAGATCGCGCCATACCTGTTGGTGATCGTGCTGGCGGTGATGGGCGTAAACGTGTTTGTGGTGCTGACCATCGGAACTATCGCTTCTGGTGTGGTAGGGTTGGCGTATGGCAGTCTGGATGTGCTGGTGTTCAGCAAAAAGGTATATGAAGGCTTTACGGGCATGTTCGAGATTTTCCTGCTCTCCATGCTCACCGGTGGCCTGGCTGAAATGGTGCGTGAAGCAGGCGGTATCCAGTTCCTGCTGGAGAAAGTCACAGGTGCGATCAAAGGCAACCGCTCGGCGCAACTAGGTATAGGTGCATTGGTAGGAGGCACCAATGCCGCTATCGCCAACAACACGGTTTCCATTGTCGTGACGGGCCCGGTAGCCAAAGAAATCAGCCGCAGCTACCAGGTAGATAAACGCAAAGCTGCTGCCCTGCTGGATATTTTCTCCTGCGTGGTGCAGGGCTTATTGCCTTACGGGGCTCAAATCCTGATCCTGCTTAGTTTTACCAACGGGACAGCCTCTTTTGCAGACATCTGGGCCAATGCCTGGTACCTGTACCTGCTGTTGCTGTTTAGCCTGCTGGCCATTTTTACCCCTTTTGTCGACCGCTTCCTTAGTAAACAACCTGCTGCTGCCCGTGTTGCAGCTTAGAATTTCACTTTTAGCCAAACGAAAAGCCCCACCAACAGCTGTCGGTGGGGCTTTTAATTTAAGCCCAGGTGGAGGGGCCTTTTATTATCCCGTTTGTGTTAAAAGGTGGCAGATATCAGAGTTGTTTGTGTGTCATTTATTCCGGCTGAAAACCGCTCAGGTTCTCCATGTATTTCTGGCCCGAACCGGTGTTGAGCAGCAGAATTTCTTCGTCGTATTGAATGAAGCCTGTGTCCAGTAGTTTGCGGGCGGCCATCCAGACGGCGGCTCCTTCGGGCGCCACAAAGAGTCCTTCGCTGGAGCCAAGCTCTTTCAAACCGGTTATCATTTCCTGTTCGCTGATGCTGATGGCCGTGCCACCTGATTCCTGCAGCGTCTGCAGCATCAGCTGCTCGCCCAGCGGACGTGGTACGGCCAGACCGTTGGCGATGGTTGGCTTGCCCATGTAGTTTTGTGCGTTAGCCTGCCGGCCATAGAATGTCTCTACCAGCGGGCGGCAGTTTTCGGCCTGCACGGCTACCATGCGCGGGAGTTTGGCGTCCTCCGGCAACCACCCTATTTTCTTCATTTCCCGGAAAGCTTTCCAGATACCGATCAGTCCGGTGCCCCCACCGGCAGGGTATAGGATCACATCCGGCAGTTGCCAGTTGCCTTGTTCGGCAATTTCGTAGCCCATGGTTTTCTTGCCTTCCAGGCGGTAAGGCTCTTTCAAGGTCGAAACGTCCAGCAGTTCGCCTGCAGTGTTGAGTTCTTTCACTTTGGCGGCGCAATCATTGATCAGTCCGTCTACCTGCACCACCTCGGCACCGTACCAGTAGCACTCATCCCGGAACGCTTTCGGCGTGTGGCGGGGCATCACCACGGTGGCGCGCATACCTGCCTTGGCGCAGTAAGCAGCCATTGCCACGCCGGCGTTACCGGCTGTAGGTATAATGCAGCCCTCCACGCCATGCTCTTTGGCTTTTGAAATGGCCATGCTCAGGCCGCGGGCCTTAAACGAACCGGTTGGGTTCTGGCCCTCGTCTTTCAGCAACAGACTGCGCAGCTCGTACTTTCTGGCCAGGTTAGCCAGTTGCAGGATGGGGGTATAGCCTTCGCCCAGGCTCACGATGTTTTCTTTGTGCAGCACAGGCAGCATTTCGAGGTAGCGCCACATGGTGCCTTCGCGGGTGAGCAAAGCCTCTTTTTCGGGCAGTACGTCGGGCGCATAGCCAGCCAGTAGCGGCATTTGGCAGCAGGCCGAAACCGTTTGTTTTTCGAAAGGTGAGTAAAGAGCGCCACAATTGGAGCAGGTCAAACTACTCAGGTGACTTATAAGAGGTTGAAGCGTCGTTTTCATATCAGTATCTACGGCAAATTGCACCGCTGATATGACCAAACAAAATAGATATAAGGAATAGGCTATTCCATTTTGGAATAGTAGCGTTTGGTAAACTGAATGAAATTTTTGTAAGGGAAATTGTTCTCCGTGCCCTTACGCTGAATGAAGTTGAAGCTCCGTTTGATGGTGAGTCCGTTTATCGGCACCTGTACCAATTCACCCGACTGCAGCTCCTTGATCACTGCCTGCCGGGGTAGGAAGGAAAGGCAGGTATCAACCCGCACAAAATTTTTGAGGGCCTCCGTGCCACCCAACCTTATTTTGATGGGAAGTTCGTTGAGCTTCACTTGTTTCTGCTCCAAAGCCAGCTCCAGCACGGCCAGGGTTCCCGAACCGCGCTCGCGCAGCGCCAGCGGAATGTCGTACAGGTCGCGTATCTCGAGCTGTTGCTTTTTGAGCGGATTACGGGATGAGCAGACCGCGATCACCTCGTCTGTGAGGAAAGGGATATAGGTCACGTTGCTCACCTTGTTGATGCCCTCCACAATGCCCAGGTCGATTTCGTGGTCGAGGAGCGCTTTGAGGATGTTCTCGCTGTTCCGGTTCTTGAGGTCGAGTTGCACGTTGGGGTTCTTCTGCAGGTAGGCCGAGAGCACTGGTGGCAGGATGTAGAGCGAGATGGTAGTACTGGCCCCCAGCACCATGTTCACCTGTGGCGAGAAACTCTCGCTGAGCTGTTTGAAGTCCTGGTAAAGCTCGTGCTGCAGTTGTTTGGCAGCCAAAAGTTTATCGTACAGCAGCTTGCCAGCCGGAGTCAGGACCACGCTGTTGCCAAGTCGCTCAAAAAGGCCGGTTTTATAGAACTCCTCCAGCGCCTTGATGTGCTTGCTGATGGCGGACTGGCTGATAAAGAGCGTCTGGCTGGCTTTGGTGAAGCTCAGCAGCCGCGCCACTTCCATAAAAATCTCGTGCCTGTGAGAAAGCATACCTGTTCGTTAGCGTGTATGCAAGTATAACGAAATGCCTTGTGGTTTGGAAGTGGGCCTTATTGCTGTTGTGCCGTGATCTGGTTGACCAATTCTTCGTCGCTAACAGCTTCCAGCCAGTCCTTGGGCAGCTGCAGCCGCACGGTCTGGGCGCCGCCGCTTGGGGTGCAAACCACCGTTACCTCGCCGTTTGTGTCTTCGGTCAGCTCGGCTGCCTTGTCGGCATTTTCTTTTGAAATGGTGCCATAGGCCTGCACGCAGGTCCAGGTGGTGTTTTCGTTGTCAGTTACTTCTCTTTGGGTCATCGTTCGTGTTTTAAGGTATAGACTATACTGGAATTGGAGAAATAGGGTACGGCAAGTGCAAAAAAATCCCCGCCTGTGCGCTACAAGCGGGGATTTTCAAATCTGGAACACTGAGAGGCTCTATTGCACCCTAATAAGGCGCAGGTGGTCGATCATGGCCTGGTTCACTTCGCCGTTCATGTTCTCGTTTTGTGGCTCAAAGCTGAGCGATAGCTGGTTAGTGCCTTTGTTGAGCTGCACCCATACCTTGTTGCTGTAACCCCAGTCGCTCCACTCGCCAATGCCGCGCTGCGGCAGCACGATGGTGCCTGCTAACTCCTTGCCCTTGCGAAGGGTGCGAAGAGCGGCTTTGTTGTCGGTGTTGATCGGGCCGTTGCCGTTAGCATAGCGGAAGTCGATGGCGTAAAGGCCGGACTGTGGCGCGTTCACTTTGAAGCTGATGGTCGCGTTGGTTTTTTGGCTCACTTCCACAAAGCCCTTGCCGGTGTAGCCTTTGTAAGATTGTTTGGCTGGTGTAGCAGCAGCTTCGGCTTCGTATACCTGTTCGAGCGCGGCTGGGTAGACCGCCACTGGCTCACTGGCAAAAGAACCGAAACCAGCTGCATCGGTCGCTATTACCTGGTACTCGGCGTAGCCGTCTGGCTGCACAGCTATACCTGTCTCAGTGGTTTGCTGCAGCGGCTTGCCGTTTCTGAACACGGTATAGCTCACCGCGCCTTCCACTGGCTGCCAGCTATACCTGCCCTTAGCAAAGGTGGCGGTAGGAGTTGGCGGTGATACATGGTGGGCTACTTTGTTCTGCTTTCCTTTGTCATCAATTGCATCACTCAGCACGATCTTTACCGTATGGCGGCCCGTGAGCGAGGCAGGTATAGCGGCTCCTTCCAGTGCCTGTCCCTCCATCGTGATACTCCGGATACTATTGCCGAAACCTTCCATCTCGATGTCGAGCATGGCGTTCCGATACCTGAAATTGCTGAGGCTGCGCTTGCCTTTGTAGAGTTCGGGCACAAAGGGCTTGAACACCAGTTGGTCAGCCTGAAAATCCATCCCGAAAAACAGTTTATACGCCATGCCCAGCATGCCGCCCACGCTCCAAAGTTGGCGGTCGGAGTTAACCTGGGTGCCGGCATAGTCGCCGTTGCTGGCAACAAAGTTTTCCTTGTTGGTGAGGAACAGGGCAGCCGGACGGTACATGGCATTCAGGCTCTCCACAGTAGCGGTTTCGTTGCCGGCTTTGGCGGCGGCCAGCGTCCAGTAAGCCTGCACGAAGGGCCAGATACCGTTGTTGTGGTATGGCGGCATGTTCGGGATTTGCGGGAAAATGCTTGGGACACCAAACTCGTAAACCGGCGTACTGGCCACGATCTGTTTAGCCCTGTCGCCATCGGCAATGCCAAAGAGCACGGTCAGCGCCTCACCCAGCGCCTCAGATCTCGGGGAGAGTGACAGGTAGTTGCGGCCGTACAGGTACTGCCCGTAATAGCCTTTATCCTCTTGCCAAAGCTGCTCGTTTATACCTTCCTTGATGCGCTGGGCTAGTTGGCTATACCTGTCGGCTGCCCGTTTGTCGTTTAGCATCGTCGCCATCTGGCTCAGTAGTACATTGGCCTGATAATGAACGGCGTTCGTGCCCAGGTTCTGCGAAGCGTAAATGTCGGCTGGCTGCATCCATTTCGGGTAAGTTTGCTCACGCCAATCCAGGAAGGACGACTCACCGCGCATCAGGTTCGTCTTCTGGTCGAAGGCGTTGAGCAAATCATCTTCCATCGAGTTGCGGGTGATCTCGTAGGCCTGGCGCAGCCAGTTCTGGTCGCCGGTCACGGTATAGATTTCCCAGGCAGCGGTAGCCCACACAATGCGGTCCGTCGACACCGGGTAGGCACCGCCGGTGCCGGTATCCTGGATGATGCGCTTGTTTTTCACTTTGCGCATCAGGCTTTTGCGGGCTACCTCCGGCTCAATGGCGGCTAGCCCTGACACCAGGGCATAGCTGATGTCGCGGGTCCACACACCGGCCCATTCTTTTCCGGTCCGGAACGTACTGTCAGACTCGATGTTCTTCACCACTTCCTCCAGCGTCATGTTGTAAAGGGCATCGGTGAGCAGGTAATCCGATTTGTATTGCGGATAGTGGTCGATCTTTGAACTCAACTTCCAGTGCGAAGCCGTGAATTTCTCCTCACGGTGGGCGTTCATGGTGAGCGTCACTTCGTAAATGCCATCCCCATCCGGGTCCTCCAGCTGCATCCCTTCGCGACTCGCCAGGTTGTCGAAATCCCAGGAGAGAGGGGAGGAGTTGCCCGCAATGTAGACGCCCTTGAAATCATCTTTGTATACCTTACTCCCATTGTAAGCCGTGTAGAAACCGTCTTTCTCAAAGGCGGCCAGCACTTCCCGCATGTCCACGCGCACGGTCAGCGGCGTGTTCGGAGGCAAAAAAGCTTTTGGTGGTGCTGGGGCTGTGGCCTTCAGCTGCTGCCCAAATTTAATGATCGGTGTTTCGCAGCTTCCGCCTTCCTCGGCCAGGCAGATGAACTGGTGGTCCATCCCCGGTGGCATCTCGTTGTCTTTGCTGTTGATGCTGAACTTGAAGAGCACCTCCGGCGACTGGAACTCATTGGCCGGGCTTTGGTAGCTAGAGGTGATCTCGGTTGGGGAAATGGCTTTTGCTATGTAGCTGCCTTGGGTAATGGCGTCGTGGAATACGTTGTAGCTGTTTGATTCCCAAATAGCTGCTGTGACTACCTGTGATTCCGAAACGCCTAAGTCAGGCTGCTGTGTTTTGCAGGCTGTTGCCGTTAGCAGTGCTGCCAAGCCCAGGGTATGTATGTAATAGTGTTTTTTCATGGTCAATCTTTGTAATGTATTATACCTGTGTTTGTTGCAGGTATAGCGGATTTTGCTATTGCATAGCTGGCTTTTGCCCTGGCCGGGCGGGCCTTACTTTTTTCCTTGATGAAAAGAAAGAGGGCCCCTACCCCCAGTAAGCAAAAAAATCAAGACGCTCCAAACTCGCTGACCGCTCAAACAGTGGAGCGTCAAAAAGCGCACCTGGCACTGCTGTCTGCTGCGTAGTAGACGTGCAAGTTAGTCTTGCTATACCTGCCAGTGGTCTGTGACAGAAACAACAAAGCTTATACCTTCAAATGGCAGTAACAGCAAGTCCCCCTTTGAAGGCAGGGCCGTTAAGTTCTACCAAATTCTCCCCTTGAGGGGAGCGCAGAGGGGTGTTCTTGCTGCGGACGAATCTCAAACAAGACAATCAATGGCATTATAGCACCGAATTGACACCCCTATAATCCCCTCAAGGGGATAGTTTTTGCAGAACTTAACGGCCCTGCCCTTCGAAGGGGGCAGGTGGATGTTGACCTTGCACCGGAATCCTGTAAATCTTCTAATCCTGAAAATCCTGATTCAGCCAACTACTCCTGTGTAGCAATTAAGACACTCGCAGGTCTGGAAGACGCTGCGAGGTCAGGGCACCTTGCTCCATTCCAGCACCT
This sequence comes from Pontibacter ramchanderi, assembly GCF_002846395.1. Lineage (GTDB taxonomy): Bacteria > Bacteroidota > Bacteroidia > Cytophagales > Hymenobacteraceae > Pontibacter > Pontibacter ramchanderi. Next base: position 1,209,090 of record NZ_PJMU01000001.1, on the reverse strand, counting down.
ACTCCTTCACCTCAAACTTATAAACCGTTGTCTCACTATACTTCTCTCCTGGCCTGAGTATTGTCGAAGGGAAGCTCTTCTGATTCGGGGAATCGGGGAAGTGCTGGGCTTCGAGGCAGAGGCCGGCGTAGCGGTTGTAGGTCGTGTTGTTGTGGCCGGTCAGGGTACCGTCGAGGTGGTAGGCGGTGTAGAACTGGATGCCGGGCTGCGTGGTCTGCACCTGCATGACGCGGCCTGTGCTTGGGTCCTCTACCGTGGCAGCATGTACCAGTTTGTCACCTCCGTTGCGCACCACGTAGTTCAGGTCATAACCGTAGCCCTGCAGGTTCTCGATGCGGTCCCCAACACGGGTGGACGTCGTGAAATCGTAGGGCGTGCCTTTCACTGGAGCAAGCTCGCCGGTAGGTATAAGCGTTTCGTCAGAGGCTGTAAACTGATCGGCATTGATCTTCACGATGTGGTTGAGGATGTCCTTTTCCTTGCCCGCACTCAGATTGAAATAACTGTGATTGGTCAGGTTAACCGGTGTAGCCTTGTCGGTAGTGGCCTCGTAGTCGATCTTCAGGGCGTTGAAGCCGGTCAGGGTATAGGTGACCACGACGGTTAGATTGCCGGGGTAGCCTTCTTCGCCGTCCTTGCTCACGTAGGTTAGCCGGATGGCGTTTTGCTTTTGCAGCGGCTCGGCCTGCCACACCACCCTGTCGAAACCCGTGATGCCGCCGTGCAGGTGGTTGGGCTTGTCGTTTACCGCCAGGGTATACTCTTGCCCGTCCAGAGTGAACTTGCCTTTGGCGATGCGGTTGGCGTAGCGCCCGACAATGCCGCCAAAATGCGGATCGTTAGGGATATAGCCGTCCACACTGTCAAAGCCGAGGGCTACTTCGCCAAAGTTGCCATCCCGGTCTAGTGTTTGGATAGACGTCACGATGGCGCCGTAGTTGGTGACCTTCACGGTCATGCCACTGGCATTGGTTAAGGTATAGAGCTGCACTTGCTGCCCGTTGGGTGCGGTGCCGAATGGCTCAGATTTTATCTCCATGTTAATTGCATTTTCAGAACTATAGCTATGCCCGGGCAGGCCCGGCTTGCCACCGCAGCCCATTAAAGTAGCGGTAGCCAGGCTGCCCAACAAAGTTACGAAGCGCAAGGAACAGTAGGCTTTAGGTTTCATCATAAACGAATGGCAGATTAGGTTTATTTCCGAAGGACAAGAGAGCTGTATGGCGGCATCATTGCCTCACCTTTGTTTAGGCTTGCGCCATTGTGCTGGTGCATTAGCTGCGTGTGCTCCTTCAAGCCAGCAGGTATAGCCACGCTCACTTCGCTGCCTGAGAGGTTGTGCAGCACTAGCACCGACTCAGCATCCTGGGTGCGCAGGAAGGCGCTAACGGCCCTGTTATTCACGTTCACGGGCTCCAACTCACCAAGAGTAAGCGCCTTGCTGTTGTTGCGCAACCGGATATAGGCCTTGTAATGGTTGAGGATGGAGTTGGGGTCCTGTAATTGCTGTGCCACTGGCTGCACCTTTTGCTCAGTGCTGTATTCGGGCTTCAACCAGGTTGTTCTGCACGCGTCGTTGGTTTTCGTATCCCATAGGAAGGGCTCCCGAATCTGCTCGTCCGGCTTTTTGCCCTGCATCCCGATCTCCTCGCCATAATACACATAAGGGGCGCCTGGTAAGGTAAACAGCAAGGCTGCTGCCACTTTCGCCTTGTTCACATCGCCGTTCACTTCGCTCATGATGCGGTTCTGGTCGTGGTTGCTCAAAATGGTGGCGTCCACAAAGTCGGGGGTCACCTGGCGGTAGGTATTGGTGATGCGGTCGTGGTGGATCGCCAGTGAGTCGCCGTTGCCAGACTTCAGGGCATCGAGTATTTTCCAGCTCATCTCAAAGTTAAAGAGGGCGGGTAAGCCTTTGGTATAAGGCGCCACCACATCGGCCTCGGCCCAAACTTCGCCTACCAGGTATACATCCGGTTTCACTTGCTGCATCTCAGCCCTGAACTCCTGCCAGAACTGGTGGTTGTCCTCCGGGCGGTCGTCCGGGAAAATATGGCGGGCCGCATCGAGACGAAAGCCATCCACACCCACCTCCTCCAGCCAGTAGCGACCGATTTTGTACACCTCCTGCCGCACTTTCGGATTGTCGAAGTTGAGGTCGGGCATACCGCCCCAGAAGTAGCCGAAGTATTTGTAATCGCTGCCCGGCACCTCGTGCCAGTGCTGCACGTTGTGGGAGTCGTCGCCGGTGGTTTTGCCCTCGCCTTTGGTCTGCGGATCGTCTTTATGCGCCCACACGTAGTAGTCGCGGTAAGGGCTCTTTTCGTCTTTTGCCGCCTCTAAAAACCAGGGATGCTGGTTGCTGGAATGGTTCACCACCAGGTCGATCACTACCTTGATATTGCGCTTGTGTGCCTCCTTCACGAAGGCTTTAAAATCCTCCATCGTGCCGTAATCGGGGTGAATGCCTGTATAATCCGTCACGTCGTATTTGTGGTAGGAAGGAGAGGGGCTCATCGGCATCAGCCAGATGTTCTCTATCCCCAGCTCCGCCAGGTAATCGAGCCTGGAGGTCATGCCTTTGATGTCGCCGATGCCGTCGTTGTCGGAGTCGCAGAAGGACTGCACAAAGATCTCATAGCTTACGGTGCGCGGCCATTCGCTGGCTTTGGCTTCGGTCTTAGTTCCGGACTCACCGTCGACTACGGTAGGTGTGCTGCAACCTGTCGCCAGGTATAGCGCAGGTATAAGCAGGAGTTGATGCAGGTTTCGTTTTTTCATGTTTGTGTATGTTTAGCCATAATAGCCAGTGACGATAATCTTGTGGCTGTGTGTCCAGGGTTTTAGCTTTGGTTCAGGAGGGCTTTACATAGAAAACCCGACAGAGCGGAACTGCCTGTCGGGTTTCTGATATGTTTAATTTAGGTTCGATTACAACTTCACCAGGGTATAGGTGGCAGTTCCTTCCTCCTCGTTTATTTTGAGGGTGATCTCATACTTGCCTGCTGTTGGCACGGCAATATTACTGCCCCCGAGGGTTAGGTTACCGCCTGAACCACCATAGTTAATGTCCCAGCCATCATTGAAACGGAACTTGATTTCACCTACTTTTAGGTCAAGGGTTGCTTTCCAAATATCCTCCTCGTTGATATAGCGCATGTTCTGGTCTGAATCCCAACCGCCTGCCGTGGCGCTGCCAATAACGCCCCACGAGTGTTTGGCGTGGCTCCAGGTCAAGGTGTTCAGGTTTACGGTTATCATGTAGCTTTCTACTGCAGGCGCCGGCTTGCTAGGGTCATCCAGCGGTATAGACAAGTCGGAACCACCGGGCGCCAATGTACCAGCAGTGGCACCATTACCCCAGTTTACGCTCCAATCGCGTCCTTCTGTAAACTTAAACATGCGGCTTTTTGTGTCTATAAAACTGATCACTCCGCTGTAGATGTTGTTGGCCTCTACCGAGATCAGGCTTGGCGCTGTGCCTGGGTTCCAGCCCTGGTAGTCGCCGGGCACATAAATAAAAGTAGGCTCAATGTAGGTATTGTACGGGGTGATGTTCACGGTAACCGGGTTAGAGTAAACCGGGTCCACAAACTCCGATACAATGGCTCTGATCCTGAATTTTACTGGGTGCGCTTCCTCTGGCGCGTACTTCAGTCGGGTCATCAGGGTGTTAAGCTCCTGGCCTGTATAAGCTCTGTTTATGACTTTGTTGCCCAGCGAAACAGTGTATGGGGTTGCAAAGTTGTTGTCAGCGGTGTCAACCTGCAGCGAGTACTCCGTGGCTGCATCGAAGCCAAAATCGGCTTCGCTCCAGCTGAGCGTGAGGGCGGTGCCTTCAGCGGTCTCCTCTGTCAGTACCACATTGGTTGAGCTGGTAGAGAGCATCGGTGGGGTGCCCTCGCGGAGGATCAATTTCTCTTCGTCTTTCTCGCAACTCATCAGCGTGAGAGAGGCAACTACGAAGAGCAGCGATTTATTTAACCAGTTTTTCATAAAAAACGATTTTTAAACAGTTGGAAAAGGCAGCGACAGGTATGGCACCTGCCGCCACCGCTCATCAATTAATAACCTGGCGTTGGTGTCAGGTTAGGGTTTGCCACCAGGTCGTTGGCCGGAATCGGATACAGCCTACGGAAGTCAGCTACGCTGGTGCCTTCCATCATGCCGCCTTTCCAAGCCCACAGGTAGCTGTCTCCTGTAAAGCGGTTAAAGCGGATCAGATCGGTACGGCGGTGTGCTTCCCAGTTCAGTTCGCGGGAACGCTCATCCAGTATAAAATCAAGCGTCAGCTGGTTGGCTGCAATGTTACCTGCCGTGCTGCCATTGTAGGCACGCGTACGGAGAGCATTCACGTACTGTAGCGCCAAGGAGCGATCGCCGCCAGAACCATTACGCAACACAGCCTCTGCATACATCAGGTATACATCCGCCAGTCGGAACATCGGAAAGTCGGTGTCCACAAAAGTAGGGTTGGAACCAGCCTGACCGGCAGGGTTGGTATTGCGCCACTTCGTGATCGGGTAACCATCCGTAAAGGTGGCAATCGTGTTGATCTCTTTCTCCTGACCACTTGTATGGAAGTTGGCACGGTCGTCGCTAGTGAGCGCCGTGCTGGAGAACAGGTTATACACAGAAGGAGTGGAGCGTATACCTCCCCAGCCTGAGTCGATACCAAAGGCCGTGGCAGACATGTTACCCCCCACGGCGGCGTGCGTCAGGAAGGTCGTACCCCCATAAGACTGTGTGCGCAGACCGTCGAAAGCGATCGGGAAAATGATCTCGTTCGAGGTATGGTTCGTCGTCATGAACAAGTGGTCGTAATCTGCTTCCAGGGTATAGCCAGCGTTGATTACCTTGGAGGCATACGTAATGGCCTCTGTATACTTTTCCTGATTGGTGTATACCTGAGCGTTCAGGTATAATTTGGTCAGCAGTGTCCAGGCAGCGGCCTGATCGGCACGGCCATATTCATTCTGGCGGGCGCCTGCCAGCTCGTTCTCAATGGCCAGCAGCTCAGACTCTACGTAAGCGAAAAGCTCTGCTCTGGAGGCCTGCTCCGGAAAGAACTTGCCGATCAAATCTGCCTCGGTCACAAACGGTACGCTTCCGTACAGATCCAAGGCATGCCAGTAGCTGAGGGCGCGCAGAAAGCGGGCTTCCGCACGGAATTTTTTAGCCTCCTCTAGGTTAGCGCCTGTAATGCCGCGCTCATCCAGCTTGGCATCTTCCATCTCCCGGATAAACTCGTTTGCCAGCGTGATCTGGTAAAAAATGCGGTAATACATGGCCGTGGTCACGTCGTTGTTCGATGACCAGGTCAGGGTATTGAGGGCCGGCAGGCCCGGGTCGTTCCAGGCGATTACCGCCTCGTCGGTCGGCACCTGCTGCAGCATCCAGTAGGTGCGCACATAGTTGGAGGCACCTTCGTCGATACCGCCCACGTCAGGGCGTCCGGCAGGGCCTTGCTGGCCTGTCAGGGCAAAACCAGCATACAGTTTAGCCAGAATAGGTTTGTAATTGGCAAAATCGCGGTAAACGCTTGCCGAAGTAGCCTCATAAAAAGGCTCTCTGTCGAGGTCGTTGACGCAGGAGGTAGCAGCCACGGCCATTAGCCCTGCACAGAGTATGGTTTTAAGATATCTTGATGTCATGATGTTGCGCTAATTAAAGTTCAAGGTTCAGGCCAAGGCTGAATACACGCGGTCTTGGATAGAAATTGTTGTCGATACCACTTGCGATCTCTGGGTCCAGGCCTTTGTAGTCGGTGATTACAAAGGCATTCTGAATGTTGGCGTTCAGGCGCAGGGCCGCACGATCGTTCATGATCCTGCCAAAGTTGTAGCCCAGGCTGATGTTTTCCATGCGCACAAAAGAGGCATTCTCAATGTAGTAGTCCGACTCGTACTGGCGGATGTTGAAGCCCGTCTCGTTCACGTTGCGCGACATGTTGGACAGCCAGTTGCTCACAGAGGTTACTTCGTAAGCGCCTGTGTTGGAATGCACGTTGTTGTACACGTAGTTGTTGAAGTTGCCGCGCATCAACAGTCCCAGCGACCAGTTATTGTAGTTCAGCTGTGTGTTGAAGCCTGAGAAAAGGCGTGCATTCGGGTTTTTGTAGCGGTATTTGTCCTGCTCGTTGATGATGCCGTCCTGGTTCAGGTCAGCATACAGGCCTTCAATTGGGCGGCCATCCTGGCCATATACCTGCTTGTACACATAGAAGGTGTTCGGAGCGTAGCCCACTGTGTGCACCTGTATGTTACGGCCCGTGGCGCCGGCAATACCGCCAGTCGGTACACCTACCGAGTTGTCTTCATCCACTGTGTTCAGTTTAGTGATCTTGTTGCGGATCACCGAGCCGTTGATGCCGACAGACCAGGTGAAATTCTCCCGGTCAACAACCACATAATTCAACACAGCCTCCAGACCCTTGCTTTCGATGCTTCCAACGTTGGTGAGCAACAGGTTGGTCAGGTTCGTGCCGGCAGGTACCGGCACCACGCTCAGCAGGTCTTTTGTGTTACGCTGGAAGGCGTCGAGGCTACCGTACAGGCGGTTATTCAGGAAACCAAAGTCAATACCCGCGTTCCAGGTCTTTGTTTCCTCCCACTTCAGATTCGCATCATATCCTTCCGGGCGAAGCAGCAGATAGTATTGGTTGCCGATCTGGTACATGGCGGCACTGTCGCTGGAGGTATAGCGGGCCAGGTATGGGAAGTCGTTGCCCACGTCCTGCTGACCGGTCACACCGTAGCCAACACGCAGTTTCAGGTCCGACACAACCGGGTTGTCACGCAGAAAAGCCTCCTCGTTGATTCTCCAGGCAAAAGCCAGGGATGGGAAAGTGCCCCATTTCTGCCCGTCTCTGAAGCGGGAAGAACCGTCGCGGCGCACAGTGGCGGTTAAAATATAACGATCCATCAGCGCATAGTTCACGCGTCCGAAGAAAGATACCAGCGTATTCTGTGTTTTGAATGGGAAAGGGGCGGCAGCTCTGCGCACATCACCGTTTTCTCTCAACAGCGGGAAGGCCGGGCGCTCTGTTACCCAGTCCTGGTATGAATAACCACCGGTCACGTCGATCCGGCTGCGGAGGCCCTCGAAATCGTTGGTATAGTTCATGTAGTAATCGAGCAGTTTGTTCGTGCGCTTCTCCTCAAAACGCTGGAAGGAACCACCCTCAAACGACTCCGATGCCAGTGTAACAGGCGCATTGTTATTGCCCTCGCTGTCAGACTTGTCGTAGCCCACGTTCAGGTTAGCACGCAGCTCCGGCAGGAAGTGGAATTTGTAGTCGAGCTGTATGTTGCCAATGCTACGACGGGCCTCGCCCTCATTGCGACGCTGCTCCAGCATACTAAGCGGGTTGCGGGTGGCAATCGTGATCGGTCTTCTGTCTGTTGGGTCGAGCCACTCGAAATAGCCTCCGAAATTGTTCTCGGAATAAACCGGCTGCGTCGGGTCGAAGCCAACGGCGGCGCCTATGGCACCCTCCTCCGCAAAGCGGCTGTTGGTCAGGGCACCTTTCCAGTTCACATCCACGCTCAGGTGGTTGTCCAGGAAAGTAGGGGTCAGTTTGATACTACCTGTTACGCGCTCAAAGCTAGAGGTCTTGAGCACACCGTCCTGGTTGAGGTAACCTAGCGACACACGGTAAGGCAGTTCCTTCACTGCACCACTCACACTCACGTTGTTATCGGTGGTGTAGGCGTTGCGGTAAATCTGATCCTGCCAGTTGGTATTTTCAGTGCCCAACAGGTTGATCTGCTCCTGGTTGCCACGAGCTATTACTGTTCTCCTGAACTCATCGGCGTCCATCACGTCCACCTGCTTGGTGTTGGTGGAGAGGGAGTGCAGGGTGCTGAAGTTAACGCGTGTTTTCTGACCAGTCTGGCCTCTTTTGGTTGTAATGATGATCACACCGTTGGAGGCACGTGAGCCGTAGATGGCTGTCGCAGAAGCGTCTTTCAGGATGTTCATCGAAGCGATGTCATCCGGGTTGATGAAGTTTAGCGGATTGGCAGAACCGGCAATGGTCTGGTTGTCGATGGGCACACCGTCGATTACGATGAGCGGGTCGTTGCTGGCGTTCAGGGAGGCGCCACCACGTATACGGATACGGCTACCCGCACCAGGCGCCCCACCGTTTGAGGTGATCTGCACACCGGCTACCTTACCAGTAATGAGCTGTTCGGCAGTGGTTACCTGTCCATCCTGGAAATCTTCTTCTGAGATGGTGGTAACAGCACCTGTCACGTCTTTTCGCTCCTGGGTACCATAGCCTACCACCACTACTTCCTGCAGTGCGCGGGCATCAGTGCGCATGGTTATGGAAATGTTCGTCTGGCCACCGATCACAACCTCCTGGGTAGCATAACCGATGTAAGAGAAAACCAAGGTACCGCCCTCGGCTGGCGCAGGCAGTGTAAACTCGCCATTGGCATTGGTGGCTGTGCCGCGTGTGGTGCCTTTCAGTACAACTGTCACGCCGGGCAGGGCGCTTCCGTTTTCATCTGTTACACGTCCGCTCACGGCCTGGTCCTGCCGTACTTTGGCAGATGGGCTGGGTATAGCAGCGGCGGTAGTTGTGGCAGGAGCGGGCTGGGCGGCTTTCGAAATAATGTATACTCCCCGCACTTTTTTGTAAGCGAGGTTATTGCTGGCCAGCGTGGTGCCCAGGAATTCATCCACATTCTGCACACCGCTTTTCGGCTCCTGCACAATCAGTTGCAGGTCATCGGCCAGACTGGCCTGGTACGAGAACTGTATGCCGTGTGTGTTTTTGAGATCGTTGAGCAAATCCTTGAGCGACTTCGCCGTCAGGGCCTGTCCGGAGGTGTGGTTCACTGCAAGGTTCGGACCCGGGCCCGGATACCCCTGAGCGGTGCCCGGTACCTGAAAGCAGCACAGGGCTACTGCCAAGCCAAGGGAACCTAGTCTCTTAGTAGATTTATTTGACATAGAATAAGAGGTTAATTTATAGTGAGCTTATGTTAATAGTGTTTTCTTGTTGAGTAATTTTCAGATCAAAGGTCTCTGCCAGCGTATTCAGGATGTCCTCCGGGCGTTTTACTTCCAGGAAGGCGGTAATGCGCTGGCCGGATAGCTCCGAGCCACTGAATTCTACCTTGTAGCCGTATTGCTCCTCGATCAGCGAACCCACCTCACGGAGCGTATAATTGTCAAAATAGACCTGGTTGTGCTGCCAGGACGTGTAAAGGCTCGGGTCTACGCGCCGGTGGCTAAGGCCGTTTGCTGCAGATACTGTTATAAGGTCGCCGGGCTGCATCTCCATCTGCCTGGTCTCACCGTTCTGGATGGTGCTCAGCCTTACTTTGCCACTCGCCAGCACTACCCGGTCTTCCAGGCCGCGGTCGTATACGTTAAATTCCGTTCCCAGTACGTTTATTTCAGTGCCTTTGCTGGTCCTCACGATAAACTGCTGTCCGTTAGCCTGCTGTGTTACCGTAAAGAAAGCCTCTCCCTGCAATTGCACACTTCGGGGCGCGTCAGTATTCCACTTTTCAGGAATAGTTATACTGGAATTGGCGTTAAGTACTACTACGGAATTGTCAGGAAGTTGGATAATGCGCTTCTCTCCGAATGCAGTGGCGTAAGTGACTGGTTTTGAGTTATTGAGGTTGAAGAGCAGGGCTACTGAAGCGAGCAGAACCAGGATGACCGCTGCGGCAGACAACCAGGTTTTGCGGGAGTAGCCCCAAAGCGCAAATACCGGTCCGCCCGCTGCGCCGCGCTCCCGGTCCTGCCGTACCGCATCCTGCAGGTGCGCCCAAACCAGTGCGGCATCTTCGTCGCAACTACGGTCCTCGGCCTGCTCCTGCGATAGCAGCAACACCAGCCGACGCGCCTCCGCCAACTGGGGAGCCTTGTCAGGATGCTGCGCTGCAAACTGGGTCCAGTACAGGGTGCTTTCCTGCGTAGGATATTTGATCCATTGTATAAAGTCATGGTCGGCTGCCAGTTCGGTTGCAGTGGCTGTTTCGTGGTTCATGTCGGGCATCACTATGGGTTGCGGTTTCAGCGTATAGGCACACGCTATATACAAGAGCCCGATCCTTCAAAAATTATCCCTTGTTTTAGAAAAAAAATTACATGATTTGTAAATGCTTGAAAGCAAGCTGGATAGATAGCTGCTAAAAGAAAAGGGCCAATAGGAGGAGGGTGCTGTTGTGGAGCAACTGCTGCAAACGTGCAATGGCCTTGTAAGTGGTTTTGTAAACAGAGTCCTGGCCGATGTCCATGATGGCGGCGATCTCGTCGTATTTGAGATTGGCGTAGTATTTCAGGAAAATAACCTCCCGTTGCCGTGCCGGAAGCTGCGAGAGGAGGTGTGCGATTCGCTGGCGGGTCAGTTCGGCCGTCTGCAGCTGAATCAGGGTCTGTTCGTGCGAATCCTCGAGTTCGGAGTGGTAATCTTCGGGCAGCTCCTCGTGCACTTTGTCGCGGTTGCCTCGTTTGATGATCTCGTTCCGGATGGCTTTGAGCAGGTAGTGCTGCACGTTGGTAGGGGTGCCGACCGTGGCGCGACCTTTCCAGAGCGAAAAGAACACCTGCTGCAAACAATCGCGTATAAGCTCTTTGTCGGGTGTGATCCGGTTGCCGTAGCGCAGCATCATGGGAGCAAAATGATGGTACAGCAGCGAAAAGTCATCCTCGCTTCCTGCTTTAAACCTGCCCCAAATTTCCTGCTCGTCCATGCGCGATTGCACCGTTTTAGAAACGGAGTACAACAATTATATTAGAATTTAATTTGAAATCATACCTTTAGGCACTGAAAAATATGCAATCATATCTGGTGTTATAACATGTAAGGCGGTGCCGGAGCCAGGTTTTCATCCCAAGGTATAACCTGTACCCATTGCTTTGTGTTTTCGGCCAGCAAGTTAAATCCCTACCACTTACCCTGTTCCTTTATGGCAAACCATTACTTCTCCCGTTTTCTGGTGCTCGTTGTTTTTCTGTTAGGTATAGCCTGGCAGGCAAAGGCACAAGTTGTCCAAACCATACCTGAATTTCCGAACGGCGATCAGGAAATTACACTCATTTTCGACCTGAAGCAAGCTAAAGACGGCCGGGCGGCCGGACTGCTGGGCAAAACGGACGATGTATACCTGTGGTCGGGTGCGGGCGTGGTGGGCAACAGCAATGCCTTTCAGTACCAGCCGGCCGGTCAAACGAATTTCAACCAGCCTTTTACGCCGGGCAAAATGACCTCACTCGGCAACGACCGCTGGCAGATCAAGCTCACGCCACGCACTTACTACGGCGTACCGGCCGGGCAGACCATCGACAAAATGGGCCTGCTGCTCAAAAATGGCAACGGCACTGCCCAAACAGAGGACTTCATCATTCAGCTGTATGACGCAAGCCTGCAAGTGGCTTTGCGCGAACCGCAACAGCGCAACTTTTTTGTGGAGGCCAATACTGCTATACCTGTGCGGGCTGTTGTTTCTGCCAAAGCCAATGTAACAGTGAAGCTGGACAACACCGTTGTTTACAGTGCCAGCAACACCGATGAGATACAGACGAACATCAATGCCGGAAACCAGCAAGGGATGATGCGCACCGTTACCATCGAAGCAAAGTTGGGCCAGGAGACTGCTTCCGAAAGCTTCACGTTTCAGGTAAGGCCCCAGCCGGTGGTGGCAGCGCTTCCGGCTGGTATGCGGGACGGCGTGAACTATACCGGCGCCACCAGTGCTGTGCTCGTCCTCTATGCCCCGCACAAGCGTTTTGTTTACGCCATCGGAGAGTTTAACAACTGGCAGACTTCACCGGAATACCTGATGAAGCGCAGTCCCGACGGCAACCGCTACTGGATTGAATTGAGCAATCTGCCAGCCGGGCAGGAGGTGGCCTATCAGTACCTGGTAGATGGCACCCTGGCCGTGGCCGACCCCTACACCGAAAAGATTCTGGACCCGGCCATGGACCAGTACATACCGGGTAGTACCTACCCTAACCTGAAGGCCTACCCGGCAGGCGCAGAGGGCATCGTGTCGATCCTGCAGACAAACCAGCCTGTCTATACCTGGGAAGTGACGGATTTTGAGCGCCCGGACCCGGCGAACCTGGTGATCTACGAGCTGCATGTGCGCGATTTCATCGAGGCCCGCAACTACAAGGTGCTGGCCGATACGCTCACCTACCTGAAGCGCCTTGGCGTGAATGCCATTGAGCTGATGCCGGTGATGGAGTTCTCCGGTAACGACTCCTGGGGCTATAACCCGATCTTCTTTTTTGCGCCCGACAAAGCTTACGGCACCAAAAACGACCTGAAGGCTTTCATCGACAAGGCACACGAAATGGGCATCGCCGTGATTCTGGACATTGTGCTCAACCAGGCCGACTACGAATACCCTTATGTGAAAATGTACTGGGACGGCAACCAGCCGGCAACCGACAATCCGTTCTTCAACCAGCGGGCCACGCATCCTTTTAGTGTGTTTTTTGATTTCAACCACGAGAGCGAAGCTACCAAAGCACTGGTGGAGCGCGTGAACCGCCATTGGCTGGAAGAATACAACATAGACGGCTATCGCTTCGACCTGTCTAAAGGGTTCACTCAGAAAAACACCAGTGATAACGTGAATGCCTGGAGCGCCTACGATGCCAGCCGCGTGGCCACCTGGAAGCGCATTTACGACGAAATCAGGAGCTACGACGAAACGGCCTATGTCATACTGGAGCACTTTGCCGATAACCAGGAAGAAAAGGAGCTGGCTAACTACGGCATGCTGTTCTGGGGCAACCACAACCACGACTACCGCAACCTGGCCAAAGGCGTACAGGCCAACCCACAAGGGATTTCTTACAAAGTACGGGAGTGGGAGCAACCCTACCTGATTGGCTACATGGAAAGCCACGACGAGGAGCGCATTCTGTACGATGTGCTCACCAACGGCAACCGGAACGGCAGCTACAACACCCGCACGCTGGCCACGGCCCTCAACCGTGCTAAACTGGCGGCTGCCTTTTTCCTGCCTATACCGGGTCCGAAGATGATCTGGCAGTTCGGAGAGCTGGGCTATGACGTGTCCATCGATCAGAATGGGCGCACCGGCCAAAAGCCGATCCGGTGGGAGTACCAGCAGCAGCCGGACCGCCAGAAACTGTACCAGGTATACGCGGAACTGATCAAACTCAAACAAAGCGAACCGGCCTTCACAACCGATGATTTCGAGCTGCAGTTAAATGGCCAGGTGAAGCGCATCTTCCTCTTCCATGACGACATGAATGTGTTCATAGTTGGTAATTTTGACGTGCGGGCGCAGCAGGTGAACACTAATTTCCCGGCGACCGGTGTTTGGTACGACTACTTTACCGGTCGCGAAAACAAGATTGAGGACCCGGGTCAGGTCATGGAACTGCAGCCAGGCGAGTTTCACATTTACACTACTAAAAAGCTCACCACGCCGCAACCTGGTCTAGTGCCCTGGCAGGGGCTGGTGCTCTCAGCGGAGGAAGAACTGGCCGAACGAGGCGTATCCGTATACCCTAACCCCTTGCAGGAAGCCACCTTGCTGCACCTGGAAAGCGATTACCGTGGGCCGGTGCAGGTGCAGCTAGTGGATATGACGGGTCGATCCTTGCAGCAGGTTCGTTTTCTCAAGCACCAGCAAAGCCACCAGGAGCAGCTAAGGCTGCAGCGGGTGCCAGCTGGCCTGTACTACATGCAGGTAGAGCAGGGCGGCAAAAAGTCGGTACACAAACTGCTCAAGGTAAACGAATAGGCGATAGAACAACAGGTATAGCGTAATATAAAAAACCCTGCTTCCTGAAATGGAGGCAGGGCTTTTTTGTGGAGTTATTATCCCTATTTTTTCACGACTTTGATCAGCGTGCCGCCTGGTAGCTGGTCGCTTAGCTGCATGCCGTTGAGCACGGCCAGTTCGTTGTGGCGGTTGTCGGGCATGTTGTGGCTGCGCAGCGCCTGGGCCAGTGTGGAGGCTTTTGGCACCGTCACAATGCTGATGCGCTCGGGCTTGCGGTTCAGCTTGTCCGGGTCCGACAGCACCTGGAAGCTTTGCATGCTGCCACTGAAAACCTGAAAATAGTTGTTGAAGTTCTGTACCGTGGTAATGCCCATCAGGCTGTAAATATTACCACCGTGCTGGATAAAGTAAGTGAGTGTGCGCAACGGTTGCTGCTGTTGCTGTTGCTGCTGCTGTTGTTGCGGGTCTGCCACTACGGCAATGGCGGGCAGTCCGTTCACAGTTACCTGCTTGCTTTCAACAGGCTGCAGGCCGTAGTTCTGCAGCGATTGCTGGGCAGCTTCCTGCAGACTGTTACCTGGTACCAGGGTCAGCCCCATCACGGCACTTCCGTCCTTCGGACCCATCTGCACTTGCTGCGGGGTGTTCTGGTAGCCCCAGTTGGTCGGTATCGTGAACTGGAACTTCAGCTCAGGATGGTAGAACACGCTGTTCTCAACAAAGCCCTGCTTCGGATCCTCGCCGTAGATCATGCCGTCGATCATTTTCAGGTAGCTGTTGCGGCCCACTTTGGGGTCGGTCAGGTTCTGCTTTCTTTGCTCTTCATCTGCCAGCTGGTGTACGGTATTGTAGCGGTCGCCCGGATCGGGGTGTGATGAAAGGAGAGAGGGAATCGCCTGTCCACCTTCCTCCTGCTTGCGCTGCAACGTGGTGAAAAAATCAGCCATTTCGGAGGCGTCGTAGCCGATCTTGGTCGAGTACTCCACGCCCAGCTTGTCCGATTCCCGCTCTGCGTCGCGGCTATACTTGAGCATCAGCAGGCCGAGTCCCTGCGACACTTCCTGGCCGTACTGTGCGATGGTAGGCGACAGGATCATGCCGAGCAGCAGGCCGCCCTGCGCCAGAATGGACTTGCTTTGCTGCTGTGCCGAGTGCCGCGCTGTGATGTGGCCGATTTCGTGGCCGAGCACCCCGGCAAACTGCGCCTCGTTGTTGAAGTGGGCCATAATGCCACGCGTGAAATAAACGTAACCGCCCGGCACGGCAAAGGCGTTGATCACAGGTGAGTCCACGATCTTGAACTCGTAGTTGAGGTTGTTGCGGTGCGAGATCTTAGCCATTTGCTGGCCTTTTTCGTTGATAAAGCGCTGTAGGTTCGGGTCTTCGTATAGTCCAAACTGCGCCACAATCTGAGGGTCCGCTTCCTTGCCGAGTGCAATCTCCTGGCTCTCCGACATGAACATGACGTCTTTTTTGCCCGTTACCGGGTTGGTCTGGCAGGAGCTGCTGATCAGGAACACAGACGCCACTAATCCGGATATGATTTTCTTTCTCATCGTTTTGTCTTTTTAGGCCTCTGTTTCTCAACCAATTGGGCAGGTATATGGCAGAGGCTGAATATGTAACAAGCAACGATAATACAATTTTTAAGTTGCGGAAAGAGCCTTTCCTGTACTACCAAGCCCCATTTGTAAAGGAGTACTAGCAGGTGTGAATAGTCCCTGTGTGCTATCCTTGCTCCTTCTGAAAGCATCGGCCTGCAGCCTCCATGCCTGCCGCGCATGCCCCTTAGCCCAATCGTATACTTTGCTAATTACCCGGGCAATCACCAATTTTACGGTATGTATACACGCGAACAGGCATCAAAACTAAAGCAGGCATTCTGGACGGCATTCGGGCAATACATGGCCCCAGTGCTATCAGCAGAAGGTATGCCCACCAATTGGATCAATTACAAGACCGGCCTGAAGAACGTGTACTTCCGGATGCAGGCTGACAAGAAACTGGCCTCCATCGCCATCGAGATGACGCAACCAGACCCGGAAATTCAGCAGATGTTTTTTGAGCAGTTTGAGGCCCTGAGGGAGTTGCTGCACGGCACAGTAGGCGAGGAGTGGACCTGGGACCTGTACACCACAGACGAATACGGAAAAGAAATAAGCCGGATCCACACCGAGCTGCGAGGGGTAAACGTGTTTAACCAGGACGACTGGCCCGCGCTGATCTCTTTTTTCAAACCCCGCATTATTGCCCTCGACGCCTTCTGGAGCGACGCCAAGTACAGCTTCGACGAGTTGCGCTAGGTATAGCCTCAGCGCTGCCGGGCCTGGCGCTTGAGTGGCTCCAGCAGATAATCCAGCCCATTGATCTTGATCTCGTAAAGCGTGGCCAGTAGCATGCCAAGCTTGCCAGGCGGAAAACCTTCGCGGGCAAACCACTCCAGGTATGAGACCGGCAGGTAGCACAGCACCGTGTCTTTGTATTTGCCGAAAGGCATTTTCATACGAACCAGCTCTGTGAGCATGGAGGAGTCGGGTTGCATAGGCGTGTTCATTATTCCCAAAGATAAGGTATAGACGGCTGGCCCGGTGCTATACCTGCAGCTGAAAAGCTTGTCTTTTAAGCGAGCACTTCGCTTACGTGCTTGCGTATGTTGTGGCAGATCTGGTCAACGGGCAGGTCGTTGGGGTCGGTGCCGAACGGGTTTTCAATTTCCTCTGCAATCAGCTCCAGGCTGGCCAGCGCATACAGGATCAGGATCACCACTGGTATCACATAGTAGCTCAGGCTGAAAACCCAGCCAAAGGGCAGGGTCATGACATAAAAGAAAATGAACTTCTTGATAAAGACGCTGTAGGTATAAGGTATAGGGGTGTTTTTAATGCGCTCGCAGGCGCCGCAATGTTCCGTCAAGGCCCTCAGTTCTTCGTTGAGCACCAGCATTTGGGGCATGTCAATCCGGCCCTGGGTATACATGGTATTCAGGCGGCCGTACATGGCGGTGGCAACCTGGTTGGGCAGGTGCTTCTCTTTTTTCAGATCCAGTACAGGGTCCAGTTCATGGAAGTCCTCATTCTCGCGCAGCAGGCACTTAGTGGCAAAGGCGTAGTTCGGAACCATCAGCCTGAAAAAGCGCCGGTCCTCTTTGTCGGTGGCGATGGCCTGCAGCTTGATGGCCAGGTTGCGGGAGCTGTTGGTAATGCCGCCCCATATTTTGCGGCCTTCCCACCAGCGGTCGTATGCCGTGTTGGTTCTGAACACCAGCAGCAGGGAAATCACGAAGCCCAGCACGCTGTGCATCATCCCGACGTTGCGGATGTACTGCGTTTCAGAAAGATGCAGAAAATTCAGCTCTACGTAAGCCACTATACCGGCATAGACACCCACGCCGAACATAAGCGGCAGCAGCTTCCGGAAAGTGTCCGCTTTCGAGAAGCGGAAGATGAAAACAAACCAGTCTTTGGGATTGTAGTTGATCATAAAAAGAAATCCGCTTAGCCCGTCCCAGAGTGTACGGGCAGGCTAAGCGGGGTTCAATTTGGCTAAAAGTTGAACCTAAAGATAAGCACAAAAAAATTTAGCGTGCAAGTCTTGTCTTCATAAATAAATATATTGATTTATTTATGTAACTGAAGATCAGTTGTATATACTTTAAAGGCGTAAGCTTGACCAACAAAATGCCAAAACAGCAGCCCGATCAGCACATTTTAACCTTTGCCTTTGTTCTCTTTCCATGGACTATTTTGTGAAACAAGGCAGTGTGGTGCGCGAGATTTGGGGAAAGGGCGACACCATCCTCTTCATCTTTGCAGGCGCCTCCGCCGAATTTGCCCTCAACAAGGCGGTGGACTGGCTCTACTTCACCGGCCGCCTTCCGTCCGACCCGCTGGGCCGCCTGTTCTCGACGGTAGGCTATGCGCGCCAAATCGTGTTTTCGAGCAGGGAAGGAGCCCACAAAGCAATCGATACCATGGCCAAGATACACGCCGGTGTAGAAGCGAAGCGTGGCATGGCTATACCTGACTGGGCCTACCGCGATGTGCTGTTCATGCTCATCGACTACTCCATCCGCTCCTTTGAACTGCTGGAGCGTGCACTAACTGAAGCTGAGAAGGAAAGCGTGTTTGAGGTGTTCTGGCGGGTAGGCTCCCGCATGGGCCTGACGGGCCTGCCCGACAACTACCAAGCCTGGCTGCAGATGCGGCAGCAGCACTTAGCGGAGAATCTGGCCCCAAGCAGCTTTACCACCGATCTCTACAGGCAATACCGCAAGCACCTGGGGCCGATCAGGTATAAACTGCTGCTGGAAGGGCAGAAGCTGATCGTACCAACTACTGTTCGCGAGCAGTTGGGCTTTGGCAAATGGTCGGCATTGCAGCCTGTCCTGCGCGTGTATAAGCTAAGCCGGCACCTGAATGCCGATTGGCTGATCAAAGCACTCATCCTTCCGCCAGCTTATAAAAATGAAATCAAGGAGTTGGATGTGCACCCCGCCTGAGGTATAGCAGTGTTTTTTAGTTGCTATGTTATGTTAAGTTAATAATGGCGTTTTACATTTATCAGGTATAGCAAGTGATTCAATGCTCTCAGTGTATACCTGAACTGCTAGGCCCACACCGGAGCCAGTTACAAACAAAAAGCCCCGACGATGGCCGGGGCTTTTTGTTTGTAAAGTAGGGGAGTCTTATTTCTGCGCCTGCCCCTGTGCTTCGATGTCTTTCAGCAGTTCGCGCACGGCTGCTTCCAACTGCTGGTCTTTGCCTTTGCTTACCAGCTCGTATTCGTTGGCTACCAACACATCCGGTTCTGTCTGCAGGTTCTCCAGGTATTGGCCTTTGATGTCTTTTACGCCCAGCGGTGGCACACCCCAACGCACGTTGCCATTCTGTAGCATTTCCCAACCGCCAAAGGTACAGGTACCCGGCACCGGCATACCGACCAGCTTGCCCAGTTTCAGGTCGATGTAGCTGTAGGCGAAGCAGTGGCCGTCGCTGTAGTTGGCTTCGTTGGCCAGCGCGATGCTCGGCTTGGTCCAGCGGAAGGATGGCTCAAAGCCGGTCGAGCGGGTGTCGGTGGTGTAGTCCAGGAACTTCTGGCCGCTCAGGAACATGGCTAGGTCGGCGACCAGGTCACCGCCGCCGTTGTTGCGGGTGTCCACTACCATGCCTTTGCGGTTGGCGTATTTGCCCATCACTTCTTCGTACACGGTGCGGTAGCTTGGGTCGTTCATGCCCGGTATGTGCACATAACCCAGCTGGCCGTTGCTCAGGCGGTCCACCTCTTCGGCATTGCGGCGCACCCAGCGTTTGTAGAGCAACGGGTTCTCCTCGTTTTGCGCAATTGGCTTCACTGTGATGTCCCGGCGGTTTTTGCCATCCACTACCGTCAAGAGGGTGTTCTTGCCCGCTTTGCGGTTCAGGAACTGCGCCAGGTCTTTGTCTGGGGTAATCGTTTCGCCGTCGATTTTCTCAATCACCATACCTGGTTTCAGGTTTAAACCGGCTTTGTCGAGCGGACCGCCTACAATCACTTCATCCAGCTTGATGCCGTTGCCGGTATGGGTCTGGTCGTAGAAGATGCCGAGGGAGGCCGTGGCGTCGCCGTTCGGGTCGTTTTTGCTGTAGCTGGCACCGGAGTGCGACACGTTCAACTCACCCAGCAGTTCGCTCAGCATTTCAGTGAATTCATGTTCGTTGCTGATGTGCGGCAAGTAGGCTTCGTAGTCTGCTTTCAGTTCGTCCCACTTGGTGCCGTGCAGGTTGGCCGTATAGAAGGTCTGCTTGGTGCGGCGCCATACGTGCTCAAACATAAAGGCACGCTCTGCCGCCATGTCCAGGTTCATCTCTCCGTCCACTTTCACGGTCTCCTGCTTACTGTTGCTCGGGTCGAGCTTCACGATCTTGCCATCCGATTCCAGGAACAGGTTCTTCTGTTCTTTGTCCCACACCATGCGGGCACGGTTGGCATTGAGCGACACCAGCATTTTGGTCTCTTTGCTGCGCAGGTTCGTCGACCACAGGTTAAAGCCTTTCTCGAACTTGGCCAGGTAGTAGAGCGTCTCGCCATCTTTCGACACCAGGGCGTCGGACAGGCTGGAAGAGTGCAGCGTGAGTTTGGCTTTGCGGTTGGTCAGGCCATCCCAGTCAATCTTAAACTCCTCTATCTTCGGCTCGTCCTTCTTGGCTTTCTTTTTATTTTTCTCCTGCTCTTGGGCTTTCTCTTTTTCCTTGGCAAGTTTTTCTTCCTGCTCCTTCAACAAGGTATAGTCCTCCTTGCTCAGTCTGTACTTGTCAAAGGCGTCCTGTGTCAGGAAGAGGGCGTAAACGTCGGCCTGTGAGCCGCCGCTGTTGGCCTGGCTACGCATGCCGTCGCGGGTGCTGCTCCAGATCATCATTTCGCCGCCCATCATCCATTTCGGGGCAAAGTCATTGTAACCGCTTTCGGTCAGGTTGATCTTTTTGCCTTTGCCGTCCGCCGCAATGATGCCCACTTCGCCATTGGCAAAGCCGGGCTCCGAGTACTCAAACAAGATCCACTTGCTGTCCGGGCTCCAGGTGAAGTACTGGTCGTTGTCGCGCATCGAGAACAGCTCGTTTGTGTTGAGCAGCGTGCGCACCTGCTTGCTGGCTAAGTTGAGTACTTTCAGGGTAACCCGGTCCTCGAGGAAGGCGACCTCTTTGCCGTCCGGTGAAAACTGCGGGTCATAGTTCTCCTTTTCGTTTTCGATCAGCGGGGTCTCCTTCAGCAGGGTAGAGGCGTAGAAATAGGGCTCCTCCTGGCGTACGATATCCGTCTTATAGATCTTCCAGTTTTTGCCGCGCTCGCTGGCATAAAGCAACGACTTGCCATCCGGTGAGAAGCTCACGCTACGCTCCTGCTCCGGCGTATTGGTAATGCGCTTGGTCACAGAACCTTCCACAGCGCTCACGAAAACCTCTCCGCGGTAAATGAAGGCCACCTCTTTGCCATTCGGCGACACGGCCAGCCCGCTGATGCCACCATTCACTTTCAGGATGCTTTCGTTGTTCGTTTTGGCATCTGTAGCGATGTGGATGTTTACTTTCTGCGCCTGTCCGTTTGGCTTTTTGGTATAGAGCTCACCATTTTGGCTAAAGCTGAGTGTTCCGTCGTTGGCGGCAGTCAGGAATCGAACCGGGTGCTTTTCGAAACTCGTCACTTGCTCTGATTTGGCAGGACCCTGCGCGGCCATTTTGTGCACGTTCAGGGTGCCGCTCGCCTCGCTCAGGTAGTAGATCGTTTTGTCGTTGTCGGCAAACACCGGGCTGCGATCCTCGCCTTCGTAGGTCGTCAGTTTGGTATGCTTGCCTGTTTTGGTGTCGTAGGTCCAGATGTCGCGCGTAACGGAAGACACATGGTGCTTGCGCCACTGGTTCTCGCCGCCTTTGCGGTCCTGGTACAGCATCTTGCTGCCATCGTGGCTCAGTTTTACTTCTTCAGCCGGCGTTGTCAGTACCTGCTTCACGCGGCCACCCGATACGGCCACCTGGTACAGTTCCGGCTGGTAGGCCGTCGGGAACTGTCGGTTGCTGGCAGCATCATGGCGGGTAGAGCCAAAGTATACCGTCTTGTTGTCGTGGCTGAATTCGTAGGGATACTCGTGCGCCGAGTGGAAGGTGATGCGCTGGGCGGCACCACCAGTGGCCGGCATCACAAAAATATCGAAGTTGCCATAGCGGTCGCTGGCAAAAGCAATGGACTTGCCATCGTGGCTCCATACCGGCATAAAGTCGTGCGCCTCGTGCACCGTGAGCGGCGTAGCAGTGCCACCTGCCGCGGGTACGGTATAGAGGTCACCTTTGTACGTGAACACAATGGTTTTGCCATCGGGCGAGATGGCCGGGTAACGCATCCAGGAAGGAGCGTCTTGCGCAGCAGCTGAAAACGCCGATCCGGCGGCCAGCAACGCTGCAAGAGCAAATTTTTTGATCATAGGGGTTCGGATTGAAAGCCCCTAAGTTAAGCAAGATGCGCTTAATAAATACAGGTAATTGCCTTAATGCGACTGCATGACAAGCGCCAGCACACAAAACGCGACAATGACCCACAAAGTAGGCGAAATGCTGCGGCCCTGCCCGGTGGCTACCTTTAAAACCGCCCAGCTCAGGAAGCCCCAGATAATGCCCTGCGAAATGGAGTGCGTGAAGGGAATCAGCACCATGGCCAGAAAAGCAGGTATAGCCTCATCCATTTTCAGCCAATTGATGCGGACGATCGGGCGTACCATGAACGCGCCCACCAGCACCAGGGCAGGCGCGGTGGCAATGGCCGGAATCATAGACAACAGCGGCGCCAGAAACAGAAAGGGGAGAAACAATACACCGGCCACAACCGCTGTCAGACCCGTGCGACCACCCGCCTCTATACCTACCGCCGACTCCACGTAAGCGGTGCCCGGGCTCGAACCCAGCAAACCCGAAATGGTGGTAGACACGGCATCGGCTGTGAGCGAGCGGCCCACGTTGCGCGGCTCGCCGTGCTCGTCAGTCAGGTTAGCGGCTTCGGCCAGCCCCACGAAGGTGGAGAGGCTATCGAACAGATCGGTGAAAACGAAGGCGAAGATGACGGGGAAAACCGCAAACTGCAGCGAGTTGATCAGATCCAGCTGAAAGATCAGGCTGAAGTCAGGGGCAGCAAGCAGGCCCTGCCAACTGATGAGGGGTGCCGCATCCGTGGCCCACCAGCGCCCGAGCGGGTAGGCTGCCAGTGTGGTGAGCACTATACCTACCAGTATGGCCCCCGTCACGTTTCGCGCAATCAGGATGGCCATCAAAAACAAACCGCCCAGAAACGTGAGCACAGACGGAGAAAGCGGACCCAGACCCGTGGTGGTAGCCTCGTTGGGGACAATAAAACCGGCGTTGGCAAACCCGATGATGGTGATGAACAAGCCTATACCTGCGGCAATGGCATAGCGCAGCGGACGCGGTATGGCTTTGACGATCAAAACGCGCACTTTAAAAACGGAGAGCAGCAGGAACACGATGCCTGACCAGAAAACAGCGCCCAGCGCCACCTGCCACGTAATGCCCATGCCCAGCACTGCCGAAAACGTGAAGAAGGCATTGAGCCCCATACCTGGCGCCACCACAATCGGGTTGCGAGCATAGAGGCCCATCATCAGACTGCTGAAAAAAGATACCAGCACCGTGGCCGTCAGCGCTCCCGAAAAAGGCATGCCCGCCTGACTCAAAATAGACGGGTTTACGACCACGATATAGGCCGTTGCCAGAAAAGAGGTGAGCCCCGCCAGGACTTCTGTACGGATGGTGGTGTTGTTCTTTTTCAGTTCGAAGTAGGACTCCATGCTCGGAAGTGGGTTAGAAAATAATGGCAGGCTAATATTAGGCAATTTATACGGAGATGTCTTAACAAAATGTTAAAGTCCCATTTCTTCACCTCAATTTCACAGCTTCCAAGCAACCCTTTTCCCGCCGCCTTTCTCTTTTGCTTATACCTGCTGCCTTAGGTGTCCGGAATTATAAAAAGGTGTTCATTATCAGACACTTTTGAATTAGCTATAGCTATCATTTTTATTATAACTATCTGAAAATCAATAATTTATTTATGTGGCATGCATTTAGGATAAACAAAACGGAAACTATGAAAAATTAATACGAAGCGCACATGAAAAATTCTCTAACTCACCAGTCTTCATGCAGCAAGCTATACCTGCTGTTACCTTTCTTCTTCTTTTTCTGCACCACTGTGTCGGCACAGCAGGCAACCATCGCGGGCAAGGTGCTGGAGACAGCCGATAAGCCGCTGGGCTATGCCAACGTGCTCCTGCTCAAAGCCGCCGATTCTTCTCTGGTAAAAGGCACCCTGTCGGATGAAAGCGGTGCCTTTTTGTTTGAAGGTATAGCCGTAGGCAGGTATAAAGTGGTAGCCAGCATGGTGGGCCTGGGCAAATCGAAAGCGATGGAGGCGAACGTGACTTCAGAAGCTGAAGCGCTGAAACTGAGTCCCATTCTGATGAGCCAGTCCGCCACAGCACTGAAAGAGGTGGTGATTGAAGCGCAGAAGCCGTTTATAGAGCAGCACCTCGACAAAACAGTGCTGAATGTGGAGAACAGCATTGTGTCGGCGGGCAACACAGCGCTGGAAGTACTCGAAAAAGCGCCGGGAGTGGTGATCGACCAGAACGACAACATCAGCATGCGCGGCCGCCAGGGCGTGATTGTGATGGTAGACGGAAAGCCGGTGCCCATGTCAGGCTCCGAACTGGCCAATATGCTGCGCGGCATGTCGGCCAACAGTGTGGAGAAGATCGAGCTGATCACCAATCCCTCGGCCAAATACGACGCGGCTGGTAACTCTGGCATCATCGACATCCGCCTGAAGCGCGACAAAAGCCTGGGCACCAACGGCACCTTCAGCGCCTCTTACGGTCAGGGCCGCTTTGCCAAGTCGAACCAGGGCGTGCAGCTGAACCACCGCACCAAAAAGTTTAATTTCTTCGGCAGCTACAATTATGTGCTGCGCAAAGATTATAACGACCTGGATATTTACCGCCGCTTCCTGGACGAAAACGGCGCCTTCATAGGAGCCTACGATCAGCAGAACCGGTTTGACTTTACCATGAACAACCACAGCGGCCGGGTGGGGGCCGATTACTTCCTGTCGCCTAAAACAGTGCTGGGCGTGGTGGCCAGTGGCTTTGCTTCGGACCTGGACCGCGGTACTAATAACCGCTCCGCCGTGATCAACGCGGCTGGACAGACAGAGTCTTCTTTCGTGACGGGCGCCGATGTGGAACACGGTCGCCGTAACCAAGCCTACAACTTCAACCTGAAGCACACGCTCGACAGCCTGGGCCGCGAAATATCCGCCGACCTCGACTACATTGCTTACCGCAACACCGACGAGCAGAACTTCACCACCAATTACTACAACCTGAGCAACGAGCAGATCCGCGACCCTTACCTATTGTATGGTACGCTGGATGGCGAACTCACCATCCGGTCTGCCCGCGCCGACTACCGACAGCCGCTGCGTGCCATCGGAGGCAATTTTGAGGCAGGCCTGAAAAGCAGCCTGGTGAAAGCAGACAACGACCTGGCCTTTTTCGACCGCAGCAACGGCGGCAACGTGCCGGACACCGACAAGAGCAACCATTTTCTGTATGACGAGAACATCAATGCAGCCTATGTGAATGCGAACAAAAAGTGGTCGAAAACCGGGCTGCAACTGGGGCTACGACTGGAGAACACCATCGCCAAGGGCAGACAGCTGACCGACGGCCAGAAATTTGACCGCAACTATACCCAGTTGTTCCCGAGTGCCGCTGTAAACTATAGCCTCAACAAGAAGCACGACCTGGGTGTGTCGGTGAGCCGCCGCATCAACCGTCCGTCCTACAACCAACTCAACCCCTTCAAGAACTTCCTCGACCCGAGCACTTACGCAGCAGGCAACCCTTTCCTGAAACCCGAGCTTTCCTACTCCTTCGAACTCACCCATACCTTCGATCAGCGTTTCATCACCAAGCTGAGCTACAGCCGCACCACCGATGTGATGGTGCAGGTGCTCTCGCCAGCCGAGGAAGGTGAGAAACTGGTGGTGCAGACCTTCCGTAACCTGGCCTCGCTCGACTACTATGGCCTGACCCTGACAGCGCCCTTCTCGATCGGCAACTGGTTCAACAGCGTGAACAACGCGACCTTCTACTACGGGCACTACAAAGGCTACGTGGCCGATACCGACCTGAGCAACGGCATCCCGACCTTTAACCTGAACTCGAACAACACGATCAAGCTGCCAAACGACTGGTCGGCGGAACTGGTGGGGGTTTACCGCAGCCGCGAGGTATACGGCTTCCTGGAAGTGGACCCGCTGTGGTTTATGTCGATGGGGGTGCAGAAACAGTTCTGGGACCGAAAAGCGAGTGTAAAACTGAACGTGTCGGATGTGTTCTTTACAAATAAAGTAAACGGCTACACCGCCCTGGCCCGGTACGAAGAGAACTTCTTCCAGCGCCGCGACACGCAGGTGGCCACCCTCAGCTTCAACTACCGTTTCGGGCAGGCGCAGTCTGGTCCGTCGCGCCGCCGCACAGGCAGTGCCGAGGAAGAAACAAGAAGAGCAAACTAAACGACAATACTGTAAAGACTGGTTTTTGTTAATTGTTAAACCGCCCGGGCCTTGTCCGGGCGGTTTTGCTTTGAGGGCCGTATACCTTTGCTATACCTTGTACCTCATGCCCCTCATTGCCCATTTCCAATTTCACGGCTCCCTAAATGATTTCCTGCGTCCACGCCAGCGCAACACGAACATCATATATACCTTTGCAGTGCACCAATCAGTGAAAGACATGATCGAAGCCAACGGGGTGCCATACCTGGAAGTGCGGAAGGTGCTGGTGAACGGGCAGCAGGTTGGGGCCACATACCGCCTGCAGCCGGAGGACAGGGTGGCGGTATACCCCTACGATGGAAGAGAAGAAGAACTGCTGGCAGGTATAGCAGAGCGACGCTTTGTGCTGGACGTGCACTTGGGCACACTCGCCCACCACCTGCGCATGCTGGGTTTTGACACGGTATACCAAAACGACCTGCACGACCCGGCACTGGTGCAAATTGCCAGTACCGAGCAGCGCATCCTGCTGACGCGGGACGTGGACCTGCTCAAAAACAAGGCTATACCTGCCGGGTATTGGCTGCGCTCACAGCACACCAAGGAGCAGCTGACAGAGGTGATCCGCCGCTTCCGGCTGATTGACTGGCTCCGGCCATTTACCCGCTGTATGGTGTGTAACGGGGAGATCAAAGCGGTTTCAAAAGAGGCTGTGCAGGAGCAGCTGCCGCCTAAAACTCGGCTATACTTTGAAGATTTTTACCAGTGCAGGGATTGTAAAAGGGTGTACTGGAAGGGCTCGCACTATGAGCGCATGCAGGTGTCGATTCAACAAATAAAAACTTATTGAGCTGCAGCTACCCGTGTAAGAAAAAGGCCCCGACAATGGTTACGGGGCCTTTGGGTTTGATATCAATCTGGGGCTATACCCTGTAGCAGATGGCATTGATGTTCATGCCAGCCCCTACGGATGCAAACAAAATAATGTCGCCAGTGTTTAGTTCGTGCTGCTCATCTTTGCCTTTGCTTACAATGTCATACAGCGTGGGCACCGTAGCCACGGAGCTGTTACCCAGGTAGTGGATGCTCATCGGCATGATATCCTCCGGAATGTCGCGACGGCCGTAGAGTTTGTACAGCGCCTGGATCATGCCCTCGTCCATTTTCTCGTTGGCCTGGTGAATGAATACTTTTTTGAGGTCTTTGATGTCCACGCCGCACATGTCCAGGCACGCCTTCATGGCTTCAGGCACGAGTGTAATGGCGTATTCGTATACCTTGCGGCCCTTCATTTTGATGTAGCGCACACGCGGGTCGCCGTCCGGCATGTAGGACTTGTTCATGTTGATGTAATAAGCCTCCTCCACGCTGTGGCTGCGGGCGCAGCTGGCCAGCATGCCACTGCCGTCTTCACGAACTTCTTTGTATTCCACCACCGAGGCACCGGCCCCATCGCTGAAGATCATGCTGTCGCGGTCATAGGGGTCGATGACGCGGGAGAGGGTTTCAGCCCCGATCACGAGCGCCTTTCGGGCCATACCTGCCTTAAAAAAAGCGTCGGCCTGGATCATGCCCTGCACCCAGCCCGGACAGCCAAACAGAATGTCGTAAGCCACACAGTTAGGGCTCTTAATTTTGAGGTTGTGCTTCACGCGACTGGCCAGTGCGGGCACAGCATCCGACTGAATGGTGCCCTCGATCACGTTGCCGAAGTTGTGGGCCACAATGATCATGTCGAGCGTTTCGGGGTCGATGCCGCTGTCGCGTATAGCCTCTTCAGCGGCCAGGGTGGCGATGTCGGAAGTGGTAAGGTGTGGGGCCACGTAGCGGCGCTCGGCTATACCTGTTATCTTCTTAAACTTCTCGACGACCACATTCGGACAAACCCCGATCGGGACGTTCTGTTCCGTGTAAAAATCGTGAGAGGTAAAATCCTGGTTGGTCTTTACTTCAGTCGGGATATAACTGCCCGTGCCAGTGATAACGGATCGCCACATATTGGTAGGTTGAAAGGTGAAGAAATTTCAGGCAGGGACAGGCCCCTACAGCTACACAATATATTGATTACCACTATATAGGGCAAGAGAAATCCATCGAAAATGTTTAAACATTATAGCACTTTGTACCGATGTCAGGTATAGCGCAACAAATACGTGGAATTCTACAAGGTATAGCCTTGGATCACCCGGCCGAGTTCCTCCAAAAACAAATGCATGTGATAACCGTCGGCCAGCGCATGGTGCAGGCCGATGCTGATCGGCAGGTATACCTGCTCGCCGCGCATCTCCAGTTTACCATAGCCGATCTTCGGCACGCCCGGGTCTTCCTGACAAATGGAGAAAGCATGTTCCATCCCTCTGAAAGTAAACCAGGGCAGGGTAGTCATGTGCAGCAGATCTATCCCCTGATGGCCGTTGAAGAGTTTGGGGCTTTTCTTTACCTCCGCAATGATGCGGGCACCCTCGGCGCAGAAGTCGGCCAGGTTTTCAACAAAAGGAAAGTGGGTGAAAGCGATCTGCTTATTATCCTTTAAGATCGTGGTGGACATATCGAGCCCGCTGAATTTAACTACCTGCCCGTTTTGGATGCGGAGCAGGAAGCTTTCGGTGTTGCGTGCAGCCTGTGTGGTGGCATGCATATAGGCCAATGATATCGAAAGTCCGTGCTGTTTGCAGTAGCGGTAGAGGGGGGTGAGGTCTACTTCGGTGTGTACATTGAAAAAAGGCTGGGTGAAAGTGCTGAAAAAGCGGAAGGTCTCTTCGCGCTCCCATCCTTCGATAGGGATGATTTCTTTGTTGTAACGGTCTTGCATGTATATAAGGCAACGCTTAGTCGCCTGTCTGTTTGTCATCTAAAACGCAAAGATAATTGAACGTGGTAATTTCTTCTTTTTTAGGGCTAGGAATCAGGAAAGTGTATGTATTGTTATGAATATTCTATTATATTTATAGCACAATACACACTATACCTGCTTTTGCCTATGAACGAACTTTTACAAGCTGCTTTTTCCGGCGTCAACATCATCCCAACGGCACTGCTCGTCTTTGTGCTGCTGTACTGGCTGGCGGTGATCTTCGGCTTTCTGGACCTCGACTTCTTCGATGTGGAGGTGGAGCCGGAAGTGGATGCTGACGGGGTGTCATCGCTGACCTGGCTCAATTCCGTGCTGGCCTTTTTCAACCTGGGCAAGGTGCCTTTTATGGTGTTTCTGTCCTTTCTGGCCCTGCCGTTCTGGGTAATTTCTATCCTGCTCAACTACTATTTCAACAACGACTATGCGCTACTGGGGCTGCTATACCTTGTCCCGTCTTTCTTTGCGGCGCTGTTCGTTTCCAAAATCCTGACAACCCCATTTGTGAGGCTTTTTGCCGCGCTCGAAAAAGAGCACGAATCGGCCGCCAACATCATCGGGCAGGTATGCACCGTGCTCTTACCAGCCAGCAGCTCCGAAATGGGACAAGCCGCTGTAAAGACAACAGGTGCGCCGCTGCTGCTCAATGTCAGAACCACGCATGGCTCCGCCGTGCAGAAAGGCGAGACGGCACTGGTGCTCGAGTACAATGCTGAAAACAAATTTTACCTTATAGAACCTTACCAAACCATTTAATTCCCATGTTAGAATCTTTATCCTGGTCTATCGTCGCTATTCTGGCGGTAGTCGCCATTGGCTTTATTGCCATCGTTATCAAAATGTACCAGAAGGCCATCCAGGGCGAGGCCATGGTGCGCACCGGTCTGGGCGATACGAAAGTGTCGTTCTCAGGTATATTCGTCGTACCAGTTATCCATAAACTGGAAGTGATGGACATCACCCTCAAAACCATCGTGATTTCCCGTACTGGTTCGGAAGGTCTGATCTGTAAAGACAACCTGCGTGCCGACATCAAGGTGAACTTCTTTTTGCGCGTAAACAAAACGCCGGAAGACGTGATACAGGTGGCGCAATCCATTGGCTGTAAGCGTGCCTCTGACCACTCGGCACTCGAAAGCCTGTTCGATGCGAAGTTTTCGGAAGCGCTGAAAACCGTGGGTAAGCATTTCGATTTCGTGGAGCTCTACAACAGCCGCGATGACTTCAAGCGCCAGATCATCCAAACGATCGGCACCGACCTGAACGGCTACATCCTGGACGACTGCGCCATCGATTACCTGGAGCAGACCCCGATCCAGAACCTGAACGAGAACAACATCCTCGACGCCGAGGGTATCAAGAAGATCATCGACCTGACGGCGAAGCAGAAAGTGCAGGCCAACCTGATCGAGCGCGAGAAGCAGAAGACGATAAAGAAGCAGGACGTAGAAGCGCAGGAAACCATCCTGGAGCTCGAAAAGCAACTGGCTGAAAACGAGGAAAAGCAGAAGCGCGAGATTGCCAACATCAAATCGCGTGAGTTCGCCGAGATGGAGAAAGTGCGCCACGAAGAGCGCCTGAAAGCAGAGAAAGCCCGCATTGCGACCGACGAGGAAGTGAAGATCGCGGAGCAGAACAAAGACCGCCAGATCCTGGTGGCAGAGCGCAGCAAGCAGCGTACCGACGCCATCGAAACGGAACGAGTGGAGCAAGCAAGATTGCTCGAGGAGAACGAGAAAGAGCGTATTGTAGCACTGGCGCAGATCGAGAAAGAAAAAGCCATTGAAGAAGAGCGCAAAAACATTCAGGGCATCATCCGCGAGCGTGTGACCGTGGAGAAAGCCGTGGTGGAAGAAGAAGAGAAAATCAAGGACACCAAGGCATTTGCGGAGGCAGAGCGTACCAAAGCAGTGGCGATCAAGAACGCGGAGAAAGAAGCGGAAGAGTCGCTGGTGAAAGAGATCAAGAGCGCTGAGGCGGCCCGTCAGGCGGCGGAGTTCCGAGCCAAGCAAATGCTGATCGACGCGGAAGCGGAGCAGGTGTCTTCGAATAACCGTGCACAGGCCATCAAGACCATGGCCGAGGCTGAGGCGGCACAGGCTGCAGCCATTGGCTTGTCAGAAGCGCAGGTGATGGAAGCCAAAGCCCATGCCCGTCAGAAAGAGGGAGAGGCCGAGGCGCTGGTGATCAAAGCCAAGGCCAATGCACAGGCCGAAGCCGACGAAAAACTAGGTATGGTAACCGCCAAAGTGACCAAAGAGAAAGGTATAGCCGAGGCGACTGTGGTGGAGAACATGGCATCAGCCGAAGAGAAGCGCGGTCTGGCAGAGGCCCGCGTGATTGGAGAGAAGTTCACCGTAGATGCCAAAGGTATAGAAGAGAAAGCCGAAGCCATGCGCAAACTTGATGGCGTGGGCAAAGAGCACGAGGAGTTCAAGCTGCGTCTGGAGAAAGACAAGGCCATCGAACTGGCCCAAATCAACATCCAGAAAGACATTGCCGGTGCACAGGCCGAGGTAATTTCCGAAGCCCTGAAAGCCGCGAAGATCGACATCGTGGGTGGCGAGACCATGTTCTTCGACCAGATCGTGGGCTCCATCACCAAAGGCAAGCAGGTGGACCGACTGGTAAGCAACAGCGAAGTGCTGCACACCGTGAAGGAGACGTTCTTCCAGCCAAACGGCAACGGCCACGTGGACTTCCGCGAGAACCTGCAGCGCTTTGTGAGTCAGTTCGGCATGAATACCGAAGACGTGCGCAACCTGAGCGTATCGGCTCTCTTGCTGAAGATGATGCAAAACAGCGCTGACGAAAGCACGCTCAATACCCTGAAGCAGTTGACTAGCACAGCCACGGCTATGGGGATTGCGGATAAGCCGTACATTTCTTTGAATTAACCTCACCCCAATCCCCTCTTCTGTAAAAAGGAGAGGGGCTTTTTTCTCACGTGTAAAACTGCATAGTAAAACTCCTGCAAAATGAATTACTACGATGTAGCACAAATCTGTCTAAATGGTCATGTTGTAACTTCTATGGCGCAATCATCACCTAATTTTCAGCAAAAATTTTGTAATGAATGTGGCGAGAAAACGACAATGACTTGTCAATCTTGTGATACTGCAATCAAAGGTTTTTACCACGTTACTGGAGTTATAGGTTTTTATGACTATGAAAAACCGAAATTCTGTGAAAATTGTGGGTCTGCATATACATGGACAGAGCGACAACAGAATGCTGCAAATGAGTTAATCGATTTTAGCGAAAAGCTTTCAGAGACTGAAAAAGAAGATTTTAAAGCAAGTGTAAACGCTGTCATTAGAAACTCTGCGAACAGTAATGTTGCTCAACTTAAGTTTAAAAAATACATATCGAGTGCTGGCAGTGAAATAGCTAAAGGCATGCGAGATATTTTCGTAGATGTAGTAAGTGAATCTGTGAGAAAGTCAATTTGGGGTAACTGAGCCTAGACAAGTTCCGCTTATGCTCAGTACTTAATTTTCATTACGCAAGCCACTAGTACAAAATAAGCCGTGAAAACAATTGGCTTTGACCAAAGCCAAAAACTTACCATCATTAATTCTTAATCCTCCACCTACATGGAAGATACCAATACCGCCACTACCACAGCTGCCGAAAACGTGCAGTTGGAGGGGGGCACTTATGAAATCTTACGGAACCGTCTGCAGAAAAGCGGGACCGAACTACGTGCGCAACTGGAGCAGCTGAACCAGGAGCGGAAGAGCGTGTTCGGGGCGATCGAGACGAAGCTGATCACGACCGAGCGCATTACCACCGAGAACAACTGCGTGCCTTGGGACATGGTGCCCGTGGGCTATACCTTGCTTTTTGGCTACAACGTATACCTTGGCCTGAAGTCGGAGGTGGAGCTGTCGGATGTGTTCGGCGTCTATACCTACGAGGGCCACAGCTTCCACCAGCAGCCGCTCGATTTGCTGCAGGACAAGACCTTTCAGGACGACTTTCAGAAGCTATACAAATACTACAAGAACACCCAGTTCGTCAAGTTTGCGCACATCGGCAACTACCTGTACATGGTGTTCCGGGTGGGCAAGGGCGTTAACGATATCAAGACCTTTAAGTGGTTGCTCAAAGGCGACACGATCACCTACATCGACAACCGCAGCGACCACGAGTATGTGTTCCCGAACCAGCACGACTTCAGCTGGAAGCGCACCACCCGCGAGGCGCAGCGCAAAGGCAAGCACCCGCACGTGTCCATTGAGGACAAGGTGTTTGTGGAGACGGTCGGCGGTGACCTCACCATTAAGGTGGAAGACAACACCGATTCCGGTCGCGGCATTTACTCGGAAGAGGTAGACGACAAAGACCAGACGCTCGACGACTCGGAGATCTACTACGCCGTGGTGGGCAACATCATTGTCCTGAAGATACGTCCCTACCGGGAGAACAATTACCGCTACTTCGTCTACAATGTGAAGCTGCAGGAGGCCCGCCGCATCGATGCGCTGGAGCACAGTTGTGTGCTGTTGCCGGACGGACAGGGCATCATCTACGCCTATGGCTACTACCTGCAGACCGGCGAGTTCAAGCAATTCGACAACAACCTGCAGGACATGCTGTTTGAGAAGCGCATTGCGTCCCCGAACGGCGAGGATTTCCTGTATGTGTTCTACAACAAGGAGTCGGGCATTTACCAGTTGCTGTCCTATAACCTGATCACGCAGCAGATCGAAACACCGATTCTTTGCCATGGCTACGCCATTTACGAGAACGGCGAGCTGTGCTATTTCCGGGCCGACGAAGAGGCGCAGAAGCACCACGCCATCCAGATCTGGCAGACGCCTTACATCGGGCCGAACTTTGTGATACCGGTTACGCAGGAGTCCTACCTATACAAGATCGGCAACAAGGACATTGTGCGGGCCATGGCCGAGAGCAACGAGGTGCTGTCCCTCTTGCACAAAGACGATTCCTACGCCAACCTATACCTGGACCTGATCAAGAAGACCACCGATGTGCTGGACTCTTACCACTGGCTGAACCGTGCGGAAACCTATAATCTGGCGGCTCCGATTGCGGCGATCCGGCAGACGGCCACGGCGGCGGTAGAGGAGTACGAAAAGGTGCTCAGCATCAAGAAAAACACGCAGGCGCAGATAGGTCAGGTGCTGGGGCAGGCCGACGCGCTGATCCAGACGCTGAAGCACAAAAAGGCCGAAAGCATCAACGACTATGTGAAGTACCTAGCCGACCTGCGGGGTATACGCGGAGAGGTGATTTCGCTCAAAGAGCTGCGCTATACCGACCTTCCGACCATTGAAAAATACGAAGCGCAGCTGCAGCAATTTGCGCAGGATACCGCCAACGGAGCCGTTGAATTCCTGTTGCAGCCGAACGCGCTGGCGCCTTACGAGAAGAAGGTAAAGGAGATCAACACCGCCATTGAAGGTATAGCCAAAGTGGTGGAAGCGGACGCAACCGACAAGGAAATTGCGGCGGTTTCGGCGGAGCTGGAAATGCTGATCGATGTGGTGAGCAACCTCAAGATCGAAGACGCTACCCAGACCACCCGCATCATCGATACCATCTCGGCCATTTACGCCACCTTCAACCAGACAAAAGCCACCCTGCGTCGTAAGCGCAAAGAGCTCCTGAGTCAGGAAGGCAAGGCCGAATTCAACTCCCAGATCAAGCTGATCAGCCAGAGTGTGGTGAACTACCTCGACGTGTCGGACTCCCCGCAGAAGTGCGAGGAGTACCTGGCCAAGCTAATGGTGCAGCTGGAAGAGCTCGAAGGCCGTTTCCCGGATTTTGACGAGTTCATTGAGCAGCTCACCGTAAAGCGGGAAGAGATCTACAGCGCCTTTGAATCGAAGAAGGTGCAGCTGCAGGAGGCGCAGAACAAACGCGCCAATAGCCTGCAACAAGCAGCAGACCGCATCCTGAAAGCCGTGCAGAACCGTGCTGGCAAACTGACTTCGGTGAGTGAGATCAACGGCTACTTTGCCTCCGACCTGATGATCGAGAAGGTGCGAAGCACGGTAGAGGAATTGCTCAAGATCGGCGACACGGTAAAAGCTGACACCATCCAGAGTCGCCTCAAAACCCTGAAAGAAGATGCCGTGCGCCAGCTCAAGGACAAACAGGAGCTGTTCGTGGACGGGGCCAACATCCTGAAGTTCGGCAAGCACCAGTTCACGGTCAACACCCAGCCGCTGGAGCTGAGCGTGGTGCACCGCGACGACGCCATGTACTACCACCTCACGGGCACCAGCTTTTTCGAGAAGATCACCGATGACCAGTTTCTGAGCTACCGTTCGGTATGGGAGCAGACGCTGGTGTCGGAGAACCACCAGGTATACCGCGCCGAGTACCTCGCCTTTAAAGTGCTGGAAGCGGCACAGGAAAAAGGTATAGCAAGTCAGCAATCGGAGAACAGCCTGCACTACCTGACCATAGACGAACTGCATAAACTGACGGAAGCCGAGCTGACCGACTACGTGAACAAGTTCATGGCTGTGCGCTTCAACGAGGGCTACATGAAAGGCGTGCACGACCACGATGCAGCCTTGATCTTGTCCGCCCTGATCCGCCTGATCAAAACAGCCGACTTGCTGCGCTATACCTCCATCGACAGAGCCTGTGCGCAGCTGTATTGGCAGGTGTTTGCGCCCGAGTCGAATAAGAAAACGCTTACGCACCAGCTCAAAGGAATCAGCGCCATCCTGCAAGTCTTCCCCGACACGCACGAGTTTGACGACGTTAAAGCGGGTCTGCAGCAGGAGCTCTATACCTTTCAGCAGGAGACCGGCCTGTGCAAAGCAGCCAGTGCAGCGGAGGCAGGCGAGTACCTGTTTTACGAGCTCACCCGCGGTAACCATTTTGTGATCGACAGTCAGGCCGATGTGTTGTACGATGGCTTCAAGCATTTCCTGACGGAGCGAAAGGTGCTGGATCGTTTTGAAGAATCGGTAAAGGCGCTGGAGGAGAACGTGGGCCACCAGTTCGAGCTGATCCAGCATTGGCTGAAAGCCTACATCGCGCAGGCGGGGCAGCACGACAAAGCCGAGTATGTGGCTGAAGTCGCAACCTTGATCTTGACCGATAGCTACAGTCCGCTGCAGGTGGTGCACACGGTCCTGAAAGAGAATCTGCAAGGCATGCAGGGCGCCCACCAGCAGGTACAGGGACAAAGCTACCAGCTGCACTACCACCAGTTCCTGCACCGTCTCCGTGACTATACCTCCAGCACAGCTACCGCGTTCACAGCTTTCACGGAGCTCAAAAAGAACCTGACGCAGCAGGCCGAGCAGGCATTGCGTCTGAACGAATTCAAGCCGCGGGTGCTCTCGTCGTTTGTGCGCAACAAACTGATCGATCAGGTATACCTGCCGCTGATCGGCGCCAACCTGGCCAAGCAAATCGGCACGGCAGGGGAGACAAAGCGCACTGACCTGATGGGTATGTTGCTTTTGCTCTCACCTCCAGGCTACGGTAAGACGACCATCATGGAGTACATCGCCAACCGCCTAGGCATTATCTTCATGAAGATCAATGGTCCGGCTATCGGGCACCAGGTGACGGCGCTGGACCCGAAAGAGGCTCCCAACGCCGCTGCCCGCGAAGAGCTCGAGAAGCTGAACCTGTCCTTCGAGATGGGCGACAACGTGATGATCTACCTCGACGACATCCAGCACTGTAATCCGGAGTTTCTGCAGAAGTTCATCTCCCTTTGCGACGCCCAGCGCAAGATCGAAGGCGTATACAAAGGCCGCAGCAAAACCTATGACTTCCGGGGCAAGAAGGTATGCGTGGTGATGGCCGGTAACCCTTACACCGAGACAGGGGAGAAGTTCCGCATTCCGGACATGCTCGCCAACCGCGCCGACATTTACAACCTCGGCGACATCATCGGCGACACAGAAGACGTGTTCAAGCTGAGCTACATCGAAAACTCCCTCACCTCCAACACTGTGCTGGCCAAGCTGGCGGCGAAGAGTCAGAAAGACATTTATGCGCTTATCCAGCTGGCCGAAACCGGCAACAGCGAAGGGCTGGAGTTCGAGGGCAATCATTCGGCCGCTGAACTGAACGAGTATGTGCTGGTGCTGAAGAAATTGCTCAGGATTCAGGACGTGATCCTGAAAGTGAACCTGGAGTATATCCGCTCGGCGGCACAGGCAGACGAATACCGCACCGAGCCGGCCTTCAAGCTGCAGGGCTCTTACCGCAACATGAACAAGCTGGCCGAAAAGGTCATGCCAATCATGAACGACCAGGAACTGCAGACGCTGATCCTGTCGCACTACGAAGCCGAGTCGCAGACGCTCACCTCCGGCGCCGAAGCCAACATGCTCAAGTTCAAGCAGCTCATCGGCATCATGACCGAGGCCGAGGCCCAGCGCTG
Source organism: Pontibacter ramchanderi (assembly GCF_002846395.1). Lineage (GTDB taxonomy): Bacteria > Bacteroidota > Bacteroidia > Cytophagales > Hymenobacteraceae > Pontibacter > Pontibacter ramchanderi. Next base: position 1,172,018 of record NZ_PJMU01000001.1, on the reverse strand, counting down.
GGAAGACATCAAAGCCACTTTCGTGCGCAACAACAAGCTCAAAGGCTTCGGCGGCAACAACCAGGTAGGGCAGGTGCTCTCGGAGATGGAGAATATCTCCGGCGGACTGGCAGGTATACGGGATGTGCTGAGTCAGTTTAAACCGAGTAGGCTGGAGGCAGCGGAGGAGTTATAGGTATAGCCAGTTTAAAACAAAAGCCCCAGCAGGTATAAACTGCTGGGGCTTTTATATTTACCTAACTGTAGCTTTCATCATTGTGTTTTATAATCCAAGGGCCGGAATCTTTTTACCCTTTATCAGGTTGACTTATCTCCGGATAAGCCCGACCTTTGTACCTCTATGTCTTTAGCCATTACCTCCCTTAACTCCGGCAGCAACGGAAACTGTTACTACATCGGCAACGAGCACGAAGCTGTGCTGGTAGATGCTGGTATTTCCTGTCGCGAAACGGAAACGCGTATGCGCCGTTTGGGCCTGTCCATGCGCAAGGTAAAGGCTATTTTCGTGTCACACGAGCACTCCGACCATATCAAAGGTATACCGGTGTTAGCTAGAAAGTACAAATTACCCGTTTATATAACACCCGATACCCTATACCGCTCCCGCATGGATTTGAGTGGGGTGGAGGTGCTGTCGTTTACAGGCTATGAGCCGGTGCAGGTTGGCGGGTTGAGTGTAACAGGCTTCCCGAAATTTCATGACGCAGCTGACCCGCATAGTTTTGTGGTGGAAGGCAATGGTGTGAGGATTGGAGTGTTTACCGACATAGGCGCGCCTTGCGACCATGTGATCCGCCATTTCGAGCAGTGCCATGCGGCTTTCCTGGAAACGAATTACGATGACGGTATGCTGGAGCAGAGTTATTACCCTTATTACCTCAAGCGACGCATCAGCGGCAACCATGGGCACCTGTCCAACAAGCAGGCGCTAGAGCTGTTTGTGGCGCACAAACCGGCCTTCATGAGCCATGTGTTCTTGTCGCACCTTTCCAAAGACAACAACTGTCCGAAGCATGTGAAGAGCCTCTTCGATGTCTGTGCAGATGGAACAGAAGTGGTAGTTGCCTCCAGGTTCGAAGAGACAGCCGTCTACCACATCAGCAATCAAGGAAGTGTTTTTGAGCGAACCCTTTCTGTAGCGGATATCACGCCGACAGGGGAGCAGCTGTCGCTGTTTTAGTTTGCCCGCTTCAAATACTTATACAGCTCCGAATCGGTCGACAACACCACGTTCGTTTTCTCATCAAACGACTTTTCCAGCGTTTCCATAGAGCGGAGGAAACCGTAAAGCTCTCGCGCTTGTGCGTTGCGGTTGTAGGCCGAGGCGTAGATGGAGGTGGCTTGTGCGTCGGCTTTACCACGGATCACTTCGGCTTCGCGGGTGGCCTGGGAGGTGATCTGGGCCAGGTCGCGCTCCTTATTACCCTGTATCTTGCGGGCCTCGCCCTGGCCTTCGGAGCGGAACTGGTCGGCGATGCGGTTACGCTCACTGATCATACGGTCATACACCCGGTTGCGCACTTCGTCCACGTAGTTCATGCGCTTGAAACGGAAATCCAGGATCTGCACGCCTAAATCAGAGGTGCGTTCGTTGGCACGTTTCAGGATCAGCGCCTCTATTTTGTCACGTCCTACAGAGATCTTCTCCAGATTCTCCAGGTCTTCCATAATTTCATCCGACACTTCAGGCTCGCGGTTAGTGGAGCGCACGATATCCAGCAGGTCGTGGCTGGCGATGGCGTTGCGGGTTTCGCCGTCCAGTATATCGTCGAGGCGTGACTGGCCTGAGCGCTCGTCGCGCAGTCGAATGAAGAACTGTAGCGGATTAGTGATCTGCCAGCGGGCATAGGAATCTACAAAGATGAACTTTTTGTCCTTGGTAGGCACCTGGTTGGCGTCGCCGTCCCACTCGAGGTAGCGCTTGTCGAAAAACTGTACCTTCTGGATGATCGGGATCTTAAAGTGCAGGCCCGGCTGGGTACGCGGTTCGCCGACTGGTTTACCGAACTGCGTAACAATGGCCTGCTTCGTTTCGTCGAGCACAAACACGCTGGTGAAAAGCAGTGTAAGGAGCAGTACAGCGGCTATGAGCGAAAGTATTTTAGGAGTGTTCACAGGCTATTTCGTTTGTGTTTGCGTTTTATTCTGACCAAGGTTCAGGAGGGGGAGCACGTTGTTGCCGCGCTCATCCACAATTACTTTTTCGCCTACTTTTGGCAGGAGGCGTTCCATCGTCTCCAGGTATAAGCGCTTCTTGGTTACCTCCGGTGCTTTCACATACTCCTCAAAAAGGGAGTTGAAGCGGGCCGCCTCACCTGTTGCTACGTTCACGCGGGTGAGGGCATAGGCTTCGGCCAGCTGAATGGTTTCATCGGCCTCACCGCGGGCACGCGGAATAATACGGTTGTATTCCGACTCAGCCTGGTTGATCAGTGTTTCGCGCTCCTGCTGGGCCTGGTTCACGGCATTAAACGATGGCTTTACAGGTTCCGGCGGGTTCACGTCCTGCAGCACCACCTGGTCGATGCGAATGCCGTTTTCATACTCGTCGCACATACGCTGCAGCAGCACCTCCATACTGGTGGCTACCTCCTGGCGGCCGACGGTCAGCACTTCGTTGACGGTGCGATCGCCCACGATCTTGCGCATCGCCGATTCCGACATATCCCGAAGGGCCTTTTCCGCGTCGCGTACCTTGAACAGGTAGTTGTAAGAATTCACAATCCGGTACTGCACCACCCACTCCACATTAGCTAGGTTCAGGTCGCCGGTCAGCATCAGCGACTCGTCGTTGAAGTCTGCTTTAGAGTACTGGGTGGTTCGCTCGGTGCTAGCAGTTCGGAAACCAAACTCCTGCTTGAGCTGGCGCTGCACCGGTATTTTACGCATCTCCTCAATGCCAAAAGGCAAAATGAAGTTTAGCCCTGGCTGCACGGTGCGGTCGTAGTGTCCTACATACATCACCACACCCTCTTCCTCAGGGCCCACGGTTTTCACGGAAGTGATCAGGAGAATCAACAAAAAAAGCCCGAGCAATATTTTTCGGAAGTGCTTGCTGAGCAGGAACATATAGTACTGCATGCGGTAATTTGGCTCGGCCATGGGCGGTGCATCAATTAGTTGGTAGCGTTAAGATAGCTAAAATATCTTGATATTTTAATGTCTTAATAGGTATAACTACTGGGCTTAGACGTGTAATTATCCAGGTATAGGTATGCTATGAAAAGCAGGAGCGGGGAAAGAGAAAGCTTTTTAGAGGCTTTCTTCGTACAGGGTAAAAGCCATCATGCAGCTTTTGCTTTTGAAATTTTCACTTAGCTCCATACCGACATGAAACAGCTTTTCCCTCTTATTTTCGCCCTGTTGATAGGGTATAGCGCCCAGTCTCAAAGCACAGCTATACCTAGTGTTGAGATCCAGATAAAGACCGCCGTGCTTGCTGCACCTGCCGATAAGCGGGAGGGTGCTACGGTTTTGGGTTACAACCAAAAGGGTGAAATAGTCACCTTGCGCAAAGGCACAAACGAATTAATCTGCCTGGCCGATGACCCGACTCAGCCCGGCTTTTCGGTGTCGTGCTACCACCGCGAGTTGGAGCCCTTTATGGCCCGGGGCCGCGAACTGCGCAAACAAGGCATGAGCGCCAACGATATTTTCGAGACCCGCGAGAAAGAAGCCAAGAGCGGAAAGCTGGTCCTGCCCAAGCAACCTGCTTCGCTCTTTGTATACAGTGCTCCGGACGAGCAGGTGAACATGCGCACAGGTGAGGTGGTGGATGGCTACCTGCGCTACGTGGTGTACATTCCATGGGCCACTGCCGAGAGCACCGGTTTGCCCCTTAAACCCGACCAGGGCTCCGTCGCCATGCCCTGGATCATGCATCCCGGCACACATGGAGCGCACATTATGATCAACCCGCCCCGAAACAAGGCCGGGCAATAGTCAGTTGGCAAAGCGTATTCTGCGGGCTTACCGATTCAGCAGTTTGGTAACGGCTTTCAGGATCAGCAGAGACATCACACCGCTCACCGCAATTATTTTGACTACCCGCTCCGGATCAGGGATGGGTCTGAATTTGGTGTTGCCGTCCTTAATTTCAATATACCCCACCGGCTTGATGCCTACACCGCCGCCACCGCCGGTTCCTTCTTCGCCTGCTTTGGAGCCGCTACCACCACCGAAGCCGTACATGGCCTTGGCAGCAGGTATAACCGTTACGCCATCGCGCTCCACCGGCTCGCCATAAATGGTGCTGGCATTGGCTGAAACACCCAGTCGCTGGGCCAGACGCTCAATGAAACTGGGCTGCTCGTTTTTTGCTCTCTCTTCCATGTGTTGATTGTGTTTGATATGAACCGCTGTACGTAGGTTGTACGTGGCAAAATCCAATCGTTTTGGAAAAGAAAGAGAGTGGCAATATTTGACGGGTGAGCATTGCCAGCAGGCAGGTATAGGTATAAAAAAAACAGACCCGCAGCCAGCTGCGGGTCTGTTTTGGGGTATCGGACTAGGTATAGGAGTCCGGGTTTATCGTGTGACCTTATTTCTGTTGGATCGCCGCGATCTCCGAAAGCAAGGTATAGGAGTGCTGACGTTTCTGCGGGTCAAAGATCCCGGTCGAGATCATCAGCTCGTTTACCTGCGTCTCGTCCACAAAAGCCTGCAGCTCTTCCTGCACCGATTTTTTGCTGCCCACAAAACTGTAGCGCAGCATTTGCTTCACGGCGTACTCTTCCTGCAGGCTCCAGCGGTCTTTCATGCTCTCCACGGGCGGCTGCATCGGCAAGGCCTTGCCTTGTATCACGTTCAGGAAAGACTGGTAGAGCGAAGTGGCCAGGTTGTTGGCTTCTGCATCGGTGTCGGCGGCCACAACGTTCACGCAGGCCATGGCGTAAGGCTCCTGCAGCTGGTCGGACGGCTGGAAACTGTCGCGGTATACCTTGAGTGCGGCATGCAGGGCAGCAGGGGCAAAGTGACTTGCAAAAGCATAGGGCAGGCCCATCAGGCCAGCCAGCTGCGCACCAAAGGTGCTCGAACCCAGAATCCAGACAGGTATGTCGAGGCCCTCGCCCGGTATGGCACGCACCTTGGCTGTACTGTTTTCTTTGCTCAGGTACTGGCGCAATTCCGCCACGTTGTTTGGGAAGTCCTCCACATTGCCCTGCAGGTCGCGGCGCAGGGCATAGGCCGTCACCTGGTCGGTGCCGGGAGCGCGGCCCAGACCCAGGTCAATGCGACCGGGATACAGGCTTTCGAGGGTACCGAACTGCTCGGCCACCACCAGCGGTGCATGGTTAGGCAGCATAATGCCACCCGAGCCTACCCGCAGTGTGGAGGTACCACCGGCAATGTAACCGATCAGCACCACAGTGGCCGAGCTGGCGATGCCGGGCATGTTGTGGTGCTCCGCCAGCCAGTAGCGGGTGTACCCGAGCTCCTCCACATGACGGGCCAGGGCCAGACTGTGCTGAAAGGAGTCATGGATGCTCTTGCCGGTGCGGATCGGCACCAGGTCGAGTACGGAAAGCTTTATATCGCTCAGTTTTTTGTCTGCCATCGTTTTTGGTTAATATGCCGGACAATAGCCTTTTGATTTTACAGAAGCACGCTGAAATAGGTCGTCAGCCGTTTGAAATTGCGTTGAGCCTCAAAGAATCTTTTGTCCTTTGTTAAAAGTTCGTTTGTCTTAGTGCCTGTCAAGGTTTAGCAAACACCGCCTATTTCGCAGCTGTTGCCTTCTATATCAAGTTTCTGAATAGCAGGAGCTACTTGCTTGAACACGTTCAGGAAAGTCTCCGCGGGCTGGGCACCACTCACCAGGTACTGGTCGTTGATCACAAACGCGGGCACGCCGGTTATACCTGCGGACTGCGCGAACGCTTCCATCTCGCGTATTTCCTTTTTGCCTTCTTCGCTTTCAAAAAAGTTCTCCAGTCGCTCGGCCGGTATACCCTGTGCTATACCTATTTCCTTCAGCACAGCCGTGTCGTTCATTGGGCGATTATCTGTAAAATAAGCCTTAAAAAGCGCGCCGGCTACCTCATGTTGCACGCCATACTGGCCTGCCAGCCAGATCAGGCGATGGCCGTTAAAGGTGTTGTTCACCGTCATTTCCTCCGAGAAATTGAATTGGATGCCTTCTTCGGAACCGGCTGCCGTCATGCGCTCGTCCATGGCCGGAATCTGCGCCAGGATCTGCTCACCGTAATTGCCCTTGAAGTAGTCGCGTCGGCCCATGCCGTCCTGTGGTATGTTCGGGTTCAGCTCAAAAGCTTTGAAGCTGATCTCCGCCTCATACTTGTCACTTACCTCTTGCAGGGCCTTGCTTAGGCGTCGCTCACCTACGTAGCACCACGGGCAGTTGATGTCGGAGAAGATGTCTATTTTGATTTTCTGCTTTGTCATGGTCATTTATTTAAATGCGTAAGCCGGCAACAACCTGGTGGAGGCTTTGCCGGCTATACCTGTTACTTTGGAACTTATGCTTCCAGTACGAATTTTTCTTTCTGACGTCTTACTTTGGGAAGTTTTACAAGCCAGTCGTTTTCCGCATCGCGATAGCCGAGTGGCATCAGCGTCACGCTGCGCAGGCCTTTTGCCGGCAGACCGAGCAGTTTGTCTAGTGCGGCTGCATCAAAACCTTCCATCGGGGTGGCGTCCACTTTTTCGGTAGCGGCGGCTACTAGACCTACGCCAAAAGCGATGTAGGCCTGGCGCGCTGCCCAGTTAAAGTTCTGCTCCTGCGTGTTGTGCTCGGCTATACCTAACAGCGTGTTTTTAAAGGCAGCCAGGTTCTCTACCGGCATGTTGCGCTCAGAAGCCGTATGGGAGATAAAGTCCTCGATATGGTCAGGCGTGATGTTGTCCCAGGCTGCAAATACCAGCAGGTGCGAGCTCTCTTCGATCTGTGGCTGGTTGTTGGCAACCGCCCGGATCTGCTTCTTCATTTCCTCGTCCTCGATCAGCAGCACAGCATAAGGCTGCAGTCCCATGGAGGAAGGCGCCAGGCGAATGGCCTCCAGAATACGTTCTATTTTATCAGACGGCACGCGCTGGCCGTTCATGCGTTTGGCGGCGTAGCGCCAGTTCAGGGTTTCCAGGATATTCATGTCTATACAACAGTTAAAAAGTCAGTAACGTTTCATAACTAGGTTACTTTTGGTAACTCAAAGGTATTTGTTAAATTTGTGCTGGTCAAGCAGGCACTTTAGCCGCACCAAGTAACATGGAAGTAACTATAGTTGAGAATCAGCGACTTGAGGTCCAGAAAAAGATCGATAAAATTTTGTGTGGTAAGGCAGAGGTAGAGTCATGCTGCCCGGTCAAGGACATCCTGGCCCGTTTTGGAGACAAATGGTCCATCTACACCATCCTCACACTAGGGAAACAGGAAAAGCTCCGCTTTAACGAACTAAAAAGTCAGATCAGCGGCGTGTCGCAGCGCATGCTCACCGTCACACTGCGCTCGCTGGAAGAAGATGGTCTGGTGAACCGGAGCGTATACCCTGAAATTCCGCCACGTGTAGAGTATAGCCTCACGCCGCTGGGGCAGGGGCTGCTGCTGCAATTGTTGCAACTCGCCGACTGGGCCAAGCTCAACATCGACCAGATACTGGAGGCGCGGGAAAGGTATGCGCATAAGAGCTAGTGACGGGCTAACCGGCTTTGAAGCATGACAGACTGAACCGGTTGAGCATAAGTTTATTAGATGCTATACCTGGCGGTATATATTTTCAGGTATATTTAAACTCCGATGATACTTTTTCATCTAAGTTTAAATGGCATCTGCATGAAAACTTTGGCACGCGAACAAAAGCTACAGCACCTCTACTGGCGGGCTGGCTTTGGTATACCTTTCAGGAATGATCAGGCAAGGTCCGGTATTAAATCTGCCGTTCGCGAACTGTTCAAATCATCGGGCCAGGCAGCACCTTTGCAGGTGGCACTCCCGCATACAGAAACGACGGGACAGGCCGATGCCCAGAATGCCGACATGCGCCAAAAGCGGCAGCGGGAACGGCAACAGGGCTTTGTGCTGCTCAACAACGCCTGGCTCACCCAGATGGCCACTTCCCAGGCACAACTGCGGGAGAAAATGACTCTCTTCTGGCATGGGCACTTCGCCTGCCGCCTGCGGGAGCCCCGCTTTGCGCTGCTGCAGCACAACACCCTGCGCCAGCACGCGCTGGGCAAATTCCCTGACCTGCTGCTGGCTATTTCCAAAGACCCCGGCATGCTGCAGTTCCTCAACAACCAGCAAAACCGCAAACAGCGCCCCAACGAGAACTTCGCCCGCGAGCTCCTCGAACTCTTCACGCTGGGCCGGGGGCACTATACCGAACAGGATATCAAAGAAGCCGCCCGCGCCTTTACCGGCTGGTCTTACAACCCGCAAGGGGAGTTCGTGTTCCGCGCAAGGCAGCACGACCGGGGCCAGAAAACCTTTATGGGGAAGCGGGGAAATTTCAACGGGGAGGAGATCCTGCAAATGATTGTGGAGAACCCGCGCACAGCCGAATTCCTGACCTCAAAGCTCTATGCCTTTTTTGTAAGCGAAGTGCCCAACCCGGAGCGTATCAAAGCCCTGAGCAGCTACTTTTACGAAACAGGCTACGACATCCCCAAGCTGCTGGAGAAGATCTTCACGGCGAAATGGTTTTACGGAACGGATGTGGTCGGGAGCAAAATAAAATCACCGATCGAGCTGCTGGCAGGTTTGCAGCGACAGTTTGATGTGCGCTATACCGATAGCCGCAGTCCGCTGGTGTTGCAGCGGGCGCTGGGGCAGGAACTGTTCAGGCCCACGAATGTGAGCGGCTGGGCCGGTGGCCGTAACTGGATCGACAGCTCCACGCTCGCTTTCCGGCTGCGCATCGGGCCGGCGCTGTTGCAGGATGCGGCACTGGAGGTGAACCTGAAACCCGACGACGATACCGAACCAACCGCCCCGCGAAAGCGCCGGCAGGATGGCCTACGGACTGTCCGCGCCAAAGCCAGCCTGAGCGGGCTGCACCAGCAACTGCAAAACGTGAAGGACCGGGAACTGATCGAAAAGTTGAGCCAGAAGCTGCTGCAGGTGCCACTGCAACCAGAAACCGCAGCCCTGCTCACGCAGCACATCCCTGCGGGAGCCACGCACGATGACAAAGTCACGCTGCTCACGCTGCGGCTGCTTTCTTTACCTGAGTACCAGTTATGCTAGTTTTCCACCGCTCATATGCGCGCTATGGCTACTAATTCCAGAAGAGAATTCATCAAAATGTCGGCACTGGCCTCGGGTATGCTGCTGGTCCCTAATTTTCTGCACGGCCTGGACCGGAGCGGACTGCCGCTGCTGGCCAGTTCCAACGGCAAACGGCTGGTAGTGGTGCAACTCAGTGGCGGCAACGACGGCCTGAACACGGTGGTGCCCTACCAGAACGACCTGTATTACAAGGCGCGTCCCACGCTGGCTATACCTTCCCGTGAGGTGCTCACGCTGGAAAAAGGGCTTGGGCTGAACCCGGCGATGGAAAAGATGCGGCTGCTTTACGACCAGGGCTACGTGTCGGTGCTGAACAGTGTCGGCTACCCCAATCCGGACCGCTCGCACTTCCGCTCCATGGACATCTGGCACTCGGCCAGCGCCTCCGACGAGTACCTGAGCACCGGCTGGCTCGGCCGCTACCTCGACAGCTTACCCGCGGCCAACCATGCGGCCATCGAAGTGGACGATACGCTCAGCCTGGCGCTGAAAGGAGCGCAATACACAGGTATAGCCGTGCAGGATGTGAAACGCTTCTTTCAAGCCACGAACGACCAGTTCCTGAAGCAGGCAGCGCAGGCGCATGCAGAAGAGCACGCACACCACCAGGTCGACTACCTTTACAAAACCCTGATCGAGACACAGCAATCGGCGGGGTACCTACAGGAGAAAACCAAGGTATACCGTAGCAAAAAAGACTACCCGAACGGTGAGTTTGCCCGCCACCTGAAAACCATTGCCGAGTTGATTGCCTCCGGTGTGGAGTCGCGGGTGTATTATGCCTCCCTCACCGGTTTTGACACGCATGTGCGGCAGGCGGGCCAGCAGGCGAGCCTCTTGCGGGAGCTCTCGGAGGGTTTGTACAGCTTTGTGGATGACCTGAAGCAGCAACAGGAGTTCGACAATACCGTGATCATGGTGTTTTCGGAGTTCGGCCGGCGCGTGGCCCAGAACGCCAGCAACGGCACCGACCACGGCACGGCCAATAACCTCTTTCTGATCGGCGGAAAACTAAAGCAGGCAGGCATCTACAACGAGGCCCCTAACCTGCAGGACCTCGACCAGGGCGACCTAAGGTATAGCATCGACTTCCGGAACATCTACGCGACCTTGCTCAATAATTGGCTGGATGGAAACGCGACAAGTATAATCAGTGGGAAGACCCAATTGCTGACTGGACTTTTGTAAGCTATGAGTATAACGGATTCAGGTACTTATACCTGAGCAGCAAGATCTTTTGTATTGTATGGCGATCTTAAGGATAGTCTCATTGCTGATTCTCGATCTTGCTTTCAATTCGGTGTCGTCGAGCGATAAATAGTACAGTTCACCACACACAAGACTGCCACCTAAAGCAGCAGGGAGTCGATGCGATTGGCCTGCACCATATTTTCGCAGTTAGACCAGCTGAAGATCGTAAAACGGCCGTCCTGCGAGGCAACCAGTGCAATGGCGTCACGCTGGTCGTGCACAAACTGGGCTGCCGACAAATGCCGGGTGCCGCCACTCAGGGCTGGCTGGTCTATGATGGCCTCACCGCCCACCACTGGCTCTGTCATGATCAGTTTATCCACCGGTGTGCTGCCCACTTTGCGGGTGATCTTGGCCCCAAAACCGTAAAGCTCATACCTGTCGCTGATAATGGTGGCGCCGTCCACGGCCGTGAAACCGGCTATGGCATCGATCGCCCGTTTTATCTCGTCCTGCCAGTGCGGGTCATTGTCTTCTTTGCGACGCATCAGCTTTGTCAGCTCGTCGTAGGAGGGGCCCACCGCATACCGCATCGGGTGCCGGATCGACGGACGCCACGCCTCAGAGCCAGCCGGCACAACCAACAGAATACCGCCTTTTCCGTGGGAGCGCATCGATACGGACAGCTGCACCAGCACATTCAGCGACTTGTTCCACACGCTGACTGAGCTAAAGTCCAGCAGGGAGTACAGCAGATCGGGGCAGTCGGGCATGTGGGCGCTCTGCTCGTCCACGATCTTCACCTGATCGCCAGTGAGCACGGCCACGTTTACAAATTTGCCGAAACCTTCCTGCCGGCGGTGCTTGACCACCAGCAAGCCGGGCTCCGACACATCGAGCACAAAGCAAAAGTCAGGTATGCTGCGCGTCATGCCCCAGATGTGCAGGTAGTCGCCTTCGTACCACACGCCCAGGTGAATGCCCGGCCGCTCCACGCCAGGCCCGATCTTGGTGAGCACGGCAGGGGACAGGGTGAGGCGGTGTTCAAACAGCAGCGGCTGTTCCGACTGTTCTGGCTGTAAAAAAGCAAGCGATATCTTGGGTGACTGTCCCTCTTCCCGCCGCAGACTTGCCCAGAAGGCCGCGTCGATCATAGTCTCGATGATGCGGGCCGGTGGAGCGGTTGCCAGGTGAGTGCTGTTCTGAGCCTTGGCAGCGTCGATCTGCCTGGAAAAATGGTCCTCCACGATATGGGCTACTTCGCGGGCGGCCTTGTAGGTCGATTTTCCGATCATGTGCGTGTTCTTGTTTCAGGTATAGCGGGCAGCATGTTATCCGGGTTTTTTTACCCCGCCTGGTATGTATACGGCGCGGTTCGCAAAAGCCTGTGAATGCCCTTGTTACAAGATTAAGAAGGAAAACAGATAAGGCCAAAAACAACACAGCCGCTGCAGGTAGTCCGCAGCGGCTGTGTCGCTTAAGATATCAGGTATAGAACCGGTGCTGTAGCTGATTAGTCCAGGCCACCTTTGCGGGTGGCAGGTCTTGCCTCTGGCCAGGTCATCTGCTCGCCAGTGCGTGGGTTCATCGGCATCACACTACGCTCACGCGATACCAGTTCCGGCTCTTCGCTGGCCATATACGCCAGTATAGCCGTCAGGATCACGTTACTGCGCACATCGTCGAACACGATCTTGTCGTAGGTGTCGCGGTTGGTGTGCCAGGTATAGTTGCCGTAAGACCAGCTCAGGGAGCTCAGCATAAAGGCCGGGATGTTGTGCGGAATGAAAGAGGCATGGTCAGAACCGCCGCCGCCCGGGAAACCAGGGTATGAGGTCTGGATGTCTTTGGTGATCTCACGCGGCACGGCGTTCAGCCAGCGGCCCATGTAGTCGTAGGAGTTCAGGAAGCCCTGGCCTGAAATGTTGGCCACACGACCGGTGCCGTTGTCCTGGTTGAAGACAGCCTGCGTCTTTTTCACGATCTCGGGGTTGTCCTCCACGAAAGCGCGCGAACCGTTCAGGCCCTGCTCTTCGCTACCCCAGTGGCCTACCAGAATGGTACGCTTCGGGTTCGGGTATACCTGCTTGAGGATGCGCATTACTTCCATCATCAGGATCGTGCCGGTACCGTTGTCCGTAGCACCTGTGCCACCGTCCCAAGAGTCGAAGTGTGCAGAAAGGATCACGTACTCATCCGGTTTCTCAGAGCCTTTGATCTCGGCGATGGTGTTGAAAGTAGGAACCGGCTTCTTGGCGTGCTTCGACTCGGCCACTACTTTAATGCGCGGCTTGCTGCCATTCTCGGCCAGGCGGTACAGCATGCCGTAATCTTCCAGTGCGATATCAACGGTAGGGATTTTCTTGGTATAGGCACTGAAGATCTTGTTTACGCCAAAACCCTGCGACCAGTTCGACATCACGATACCGGCAGCTCCGGCATTCTCGAGTGCTACTGGCAGAGTGCGGGCGTTTTTACCTGTGGCGGAAATACGCTTTGTCCAGGCGGCGGAAGCGGCATCGCGCTCCTTCTTCATTTTTTCGAATGACTCCGGCGTGGCAAACTCTTTCCAGTTGTACTCCGGACGGCCACTTGCCTGCGGCATCGACACCATCACCATTTTGCCTTTCACGCTTGGCAACCAGCGCTGGAAAGCAACAGAGTCAGCAAATTCAGGCATGGCAATCACCTCGGCGGTAACGCCTTTAGCTGAAGTGGCCGGGCTCCAGGCCAGTTGCATGCCTTCAATTGATTTCACGCGTGGGTGCACCATGTCGATGTGCGTCACGCCGCGCTCCCAGCCGCGCCACTCGCCGTAGTTCTGAACGCGGGCGTCAATGCCCCAGCCTTTGTACTTGTTCACAGCCCAGTCAGCGGCCTGCTGCATTTGTGGCGTGCCTACCAGTCTTGGTCCGATGCCATCCATCAGTTCGTGGCCCAGTTTCTCGAGCTGAGAGTTTTCGGTGGCCATCTTGATGATGTTCTGGATAACCGGGTCCTGCTGCTTTTGTGTTTGCTGCTGTTGCTGTGGCTGCTGTGCCAGGGCCACGTGGCCTACACTGCCCGTGAGCATCAACGCCAGCGCTAAAACGCGAATAGGGTTTTTCTTCATGGTTAAGATTAAAGAATAGATTGTTTGTATGATAAGTTAAGGGTATGCCCGCTCAAGATAGTAAATTTGTGCTATTGATGCCGTAAGCGCTATATAGACTGATGGACAGCGGCGGGGTTTAATGGCCGTTTAATTTTTAAGGTATAGCAGTCTGCCTTTACCCGACATCGAAGCGCTCCACCTCTGTCACAAACCCTGGGTTGAAAGCCTCCAGCCGGATATTGCCGATTCGCACACGCACCAGCCGCAGCGTTGGGAAACCGACAGCGGCCGTCATTTTGCGCACCTGCCGGTTTTTGCCCTCTGATATCGTGATGGACACCCAACTGGTCGGGCCGTGGCGATCGTCGCGGATGCGGCGGCTGCGCTCCGGGAAATCGGGTGCCTCCGCTAGCTGGAAGGCAGTGCAGGGGCGTGTGCCATACTGCTCCCCATACAAACCAATGGAAACGCCCTCCTGCATTTTAGCGATGGCCTCGTCAGTGATCAGGCCGTCCACCTGGGCGTAATACTCCTTCTCGATGTGCTTGCCGCGCACCTGCTCGCTCGTTTTGCCATCGGTGGTGAGCAGCAGCAGGCCCTCGCTGGCTTCGTCGAGACGCCCGATGGCCATGGTGCCCGCCGGGAAGTCGTGCAGGTCGCCAAGCAGTTTCTTCTTTTTCTTGTCCGTCACGAACTGGCTGATGTAGCCATAGGGTTTGTGCAAAATGAAATGCCGGTGCTGCATGTAAGCGAAGGTATAAAATCAGGTATGAATCGTGCCGCAAATTAGACAAAACCCCGGATTTTATCGGCAAGCGCTGCAAAGGGGCCATTCCATTTTACGTATTAAGACATTGCCTGCCCGGGAACAGGCAGTTGCTATACCTTGTTATTCCTATCGAGGCCCTGTCGGCAGCCCGTGCAACTGCTTCCGCGTATAGATGATAGAAGATGCCGGTTCAGGTATAGACAAAGACACGTGGGGAAGGGGAGCATTCGGGTTTCGGTTAGTCTATCAACAACATCCGTCTTGCCGGTACTTGATTACATCAATTTATTTTGCTTCATTACATAGTAATTGAGCGTTTAACTTTATCAATGCAGAAGTGATTTTTTGGACATTCTTAATAGCAGCCATACTGGGTTATATTGTGGGCCACTACGTAGTGCCGAACCGCAAACTGCGGCAGGCCCTACAGGAGGTGCGCCAACAGTGCGCTGCTGCCCTCGAAGAAGGTAACAAAGGCGTGTACAAGACCATTGTGACAGACAATGACAAGTCGTCGGAGCTGGTGGTGGAGGTACGTGAGCTGGCCATCACCAAAACAGGTCAGGTGAAAGTGGAGTACCTGAGCGCCCAGTACCGCAACCCTGAATTCAGGACAAAAAAAGGAGATGCCCTGCTGCAGGAAGTGCGCGACCTGCTGGGGGAATACCTTCCGCTCAACGACATTGAGTGGTACGAAACCACCGACCGGCACGAAAACATCAAGAAATACCTAAACTCATTGGACCTAATCAACCGCAACCTTTAGAGGTGATAAAACAAGATGGAAAAAACAGAGAAAACAGAGATTACGATCGTTGAGAATCAACAGAAGATACAAGAGAAAGCCCTGGCGATCTCTAAGTCCATAGATCCGGGCAACCCGGAGAGCCTGAGCAATTTTGGGGTGGAGACGCAGCGCAAACTGGGCCACTACTCCAACGAGCTGCTCACCAAAGTAAAAGCCAAAGACTCCGGCGAGGCAGGCGAAGCCATAAACGAGCTGCTCAACCAGATCAACATGATCAAGATTGAGGAGCAGGAGAAAGGCGGCTTCTTTTCGCGCCTGCCTTTCGTGAAGAAGATCTCGGATAAGTCGAAGCAACTGGCCACGCAGTACAACTCCGTATCGGCCAATGTGGACGATGTGGTAGTGAAGCTGGAGCGCACCCGCCAGAGCATCATGAAAGACTCAACCTCGCTGGAGGTGATGTTCAACCAGGCAGTGGAGTACATCCACGAGATCCGCTCCGTGATTGCGGCTGGCAAGATGAAGATCGACGAGATCGAGCACACCATCATCCCGAAACTGCAGGAAGAAGTGGAAACGAGCGGACAGGACGAACTGGCCGTGCAGCGCCTGAGCGACATGATCGCCTTTAAAGAGCGCCTGGAGAAAAAGGTACACGATTTTCAGTTGTCGCATACCATCGCCACGCAGTCGATGCCGCAGATCCGCATGATCCAGACCACCAACGACGTGCTGGCCCAGAAGATCCAGAACTCGATTGTGACCGTGATACCGGTGTGGCGCCAGCAGGTGGCCATTGCCCTGGGGTTGGAGAAGCAACGCAAGGCCCTCGAGATACAGAAGAAAGTGACCGACACCACCAACGAAATGCTCCGCAAAAACTCGGAGCTGCTGAAGAAAAACGTGGTGATCGCGGCGCAGGAAAACGAGCGCGGCATTGTGGATGTGGAGACGCTCAAGAAAGTGAACAAGGACATGGTGGAAACGCTCGACCAGGTAATCAAGATTTCGGAAGAAGGCAGCAAGAAACGGGCGGAAGCCGTAAAAGAACTGGCCCAGGTGCAGGAAGAACTCAACAGCAAGATCATCGGCACGTTCGGCAAGTCGAAGCAGATTGAAATTGAATAATGATATACAACGGGGATAAGAAAGCAGAAGAACTAGCCGTCCGGCACCGCATCCTGAGCGATGAGCAGGAAGCGGTGCTGGACCTCTATATCCAGCACATCGACAACGTGTTTGAAGAGATGAAGCTCTCCGAAAAACTGCAGGTCGAAATCGAAACGCAGCACCTCAAACGTATCCTGTCCAGATGATGGGTTTTTTTCGTTCGCTTTTCGGAATGGGGCAGGAGAATACCCGCACGGTGGTGGAGCACCCCGGTGCCGCCGATGCCCGCGCCATGCAGTACATCCGGGCTTCCAATGCCCGACTCAACGCCCTGCACAAACTTTACGAACGCTACCAGCACACGCCGCATGCCGAAAAGCTGCTGGCCGTTTTCGAAAAGACCAAACTGGTGCATAACTACCTGGTCACGCGCAAGCGCATACAGGAGCTGGAGCTGTTCCATGTGCAGAACACGGAGCATTTCATCAACACCTTCACAACGGTAATCAACGTGCACGAGCGGCACATCAAAGACAGCTACATACCGGAGCGCGAGAAGCCAAAGCCGCTTTCGCAGGTGCAGAAACCACGTCCGGTAGGGCAAGCACCCCAACGATCGGCACCCCAGCCACAGCCGGTAAATCCCGGTCAGCCCTTCGAGTCGAAGGTAGAGCAGGTGCTCAAACGCATCGAGTCCGAAACGATCAAAGGCATCTACACCGCTCAGAAAGTAACGGAAATGGTGAAGCGCGTCGCCAACCAGGCACCCATCGCGCCACCGGACGTGATGCAGGCCAAAGTACCGGCATTAGCCGTCCCGGTTATTGCCATCGATACGTATTCCCGTGTGTTTTACTCCCCGGAACTGGAGGGCGGTGGCACCATGTCACGCGAGATTGCCTTCACCTCTTCGGATACCGACAAAGAGGTTTTTCTGCAGCATGTCGCCAGCAAATTAGCGATTGAGAAAGGGGAGCTGAGTTACATCGGCAACACGATGCTGGCTATACCTGACACCAAGGGCCCAAGTCCCGCCCGCCATGTGCCGATCGTGCATTGGCGCGGGTTTCCGTATGCGGTTAGTTTAATGGATTACCGCTTATTTCCGGTGAGGATGCATCGGAAGAGTTTTTAAGAAAGCTGCAGCAGAAGCGTAACGTTGGCCTCGCAAATACTCTTAAATCAGTGAGGCATTTACCTTCTTAAACGCGAACTTAAAGCAGGTGCCCTTGCCTAACTCCGATTCCACATGCAGCTTGATCTTGTGAAACTTGGCAACAGTCTGTACAATGGCCAAGCCCAGTCCATGGCTTTCGCTGTCAGGGGCGTGGGTGCGTTTAAAGCGGCTGAAGATCTTCGGTAACTGGTCTGCGGCTATACCTGTTCCGGTGTCGCACACGCTTAGCTCGTACTTGCCCGCTCTTACCTCACCTGAAATCTGAATTGACCCGCCTTCTTTGTTATACTTGATGGCGTTGTTCACCACGTTGAAGAGCATGGTGAACAACAGCGAATAATTGGCGTTTGGCAATACAAAGTCATCCGGGACAGAAACCGTGATCGTTACCCCCCGGAGTTCGGCCCTGTCGCTTATTTCGTTTACCACATCATTTACCAACGTGTTCAGGCTGACTTGTTCATTTTTCAGGTACTGCTCGTTTTCAATCCGTGAGATCAGGAGTAAGGCCTGTATAATACTTTTAAGGCGGTGCAGGGTTTTCTGACTTTCTACCAATTTAAGCAGGGCCTCGTCAGGCAGGTCGGGAGTTGCCATCAGGTTCTCCAATCGGTTTTGCAGGATGGAAACGGGCGTCAGCAATTCGTGTGACACATTGCCAATGAAATCCTTCTCCTTACGGAAAGCTTCCTGTACCTGCCCCATCATGTTGTTGATGGTATCGTTGAGGTATACAAAATCGCTGGTATTGGTAGCAAGCGGGCTGGGCTTGAAGGCCTCGGGATGGGCAATGCGCTGCAGCTTTCGTACGATGAGGGCGAGCGGGCGTAACAGCACCTTCACGAAGGCCAGGTCCATAAACACAGTAAGCAGTACCACGCTAAATAGAAAGTACATAGCGTAGCGCTGCAGCGTATTACTGGTTTCACGGATGGTGTCTAAGCTGCGCCCTATCTCCAACAGGTAGGTCTCGCCGTGCAGTTCAAATGCGAGGCTCAGCACGCGGTACTCCACTATTTCATTTTCCACCTTACGTAGGGTGTTTTCAATCCGGTTATTGATCAGCGAAGGATCAATGGGCTCCATCGAGATGAATTCTTCCTTCAACAGGTTGTAACTGCCATAGGCTTCTTCTTCGCTATCTGAAAGGAAAGACTCAATACCCCGCACTTCTATGATGTCAAACACCTGCTCTTTTTTCTCAAGCAAACGCTGATCGGTGCTGTGCAGGGCGATGCGGTTTATCAAAGGCGGCAACACCATCACCAACACCAGCAAAATGATCACCTTGGTGGCGGCACTGAAAAGTATGAGCTTGGATTGCAGTCTCATGTTATGCCGTCAGCCTGTAGCCTACGCCGCGCACTGTTTCCAGCCAGTCATTTGGGATGTACTCTGACAGCTTTTTGCGCAGGTTCTTGATGTGCACATCAATGTAATTGGAGTCGTAGTTGTCCTCCAGTATGTTGCCCCAGATATGCTCCGTGAGCTGTAGTCGGGTGAGGATACGCTTGCGGTGCAGCAGCATGTAGTGCAGCAGGTCAAACTCTTTTTTGGTGAGCGAAATGTTCTGGCCCTGGTATGTTACTGTGCGGGCGACACTGTCGAGCAGGATACCCCGAAACTCCAGCACATTGGAATTGACCTGGAATTTGCGGCGCACAATAGCCTGCATGCGGGCCTGAAGCTCCAATAAAGAAAAGGGTTTGGGCAGGTAGTCATCAGCGCCCAGCCCAAGCCCTTCGATGCGGTCTTCGAGCGCACCGCGGGCCGTCAGCACGATGATGGCCGGCTGATACTCCAGTTCCCTCGTTTCGCGCAGCAGGTCCAGCCCTTCGTAGTCGGGGAGGCCCAGGTCCAGTAATATGAAATCGTAGCGGTTTACTGCAATTTTTTCGGAGGCCTCACGTCCCGTAAAGGCCCAGTCGCAGAGGTAATGTTCCTGGGTCAGAAAGTGGCTCAGTTCATTTGCCAGGCTAACCTCATCTTCTACAATCAGTACGTGCATGTTTCGGTGAGATGTAAGTTAAGTGCTAAAACGTGTACTTTACGCTTAAAGTATAAAAAGACTGGGCGCGCGACTCGTCGCCTTCCAGTTTGTTGACCGGGATGGCGTAGCGCCACGAGGGTTCAAATTCAAAACTACCATAGTAAACCACTAGCGGCACTTTCAATTCATAATTGAGTACTCTGAAGCGGCTCACATTCGTCGTGGTTGTGGTTGTAGTGGTTTCTTCTTCGTCCGGGCTGGTACTATTGCCACCACCTCCAGGCTTTAGTGGGTCTAGGATATCGCCCAGGGGGCCGCCACCTGAAGTGCCGCCCGAACCTGCTTTTTTACGTGTCGTCGTGGTAGTGTGCGTTTCGGAGAAATGCTGTGTACCCGCTGTTATACTCACCTTCGGATCGAGCCCGATAGGTATGTCTCCTTTCCAGATAGGGTTAAGCGGGATGTAGCGGGAATTCTCCAGCACCGCAAAAACGTCGTTGTCG
Organism: Pontibacter ramchanderi; assembly: GCF_002846395.1. Classification (GTDB taxonomy): domain Bacteria; phylum Bacteroidota; class Bacteroidia; order Cytophagales; family Hymenobacteraceae; genus Pontibacter; species Pontibacter ramchanderi. The sequence goes on along the minus strand of NZ_PJMU01000001.1, from coordinate 1,152,192 downwards.
CTACCGATGATGTAGCTGCCTGTCAGGGCTGTATACAGATATTTCCAGTCGTATGCTGTTTTAGCCAGCAGCGCATCTGTTGTACTGGCATTTACGAGCGGCGTATGCTCCCCAAAGGTGAAATGGGTATACGCCAGGTCCACTTCCAGCCGCTTGCGGATCTTAAAACTATAACCTACCGTTAAATCCGTCTGATCGATAAAATCTTCGGTGTTGAACAGCTGATAAGCAGAAACCGAAGCCCACAGCCCGGTGCGGTGAACGTAGGTGACGGAAGGAGATATGAAAGGGTAGCGAGTGGCCGTATTGCGGCCATAGAAAGATGAGTTATTAGAAGCCTCCATGCCTATTACCCACCACCCTGCTTTGGTTGTGTCACTTGCTGCCGAGGTCGCTGCCTGCACCCACGGGGCAGCCAGCACGAGCAGGAGCAGTGTTAACCCTAAACGTGTCCAAAGTGTCTTCATGTTATTCATCCTCAATAGCCTTAGGCAGTCCGTGTCGCTGCACGGACTGCCAGGCATTACTCAAGTGGATAGGATTTAGTTACCTACTTTAATTTTGGAGCCGACGCCTACATTCACTGCGCCACCTACCTGTACCGGGCGGTTAGATACGCCTGGTTTAACAACTTTGGTTGAGTTCTTCACGGCTCCTCCAACAGTAGTGGATGCTCCGGTGCCCACTTTTGCTCTGGCAGCACCGCTTGTTCTTGCCACACCGGCAGCACGGCTGGCACCGCCTGTTACTCTGGTTTTGCCGGAAACTTCACCTTTTGCATTAACGGTAGTTGGCTTTTCCTTTGCTTTTGCAGTGGCAACTTCTTTCACCTCCTGCCCCTTTGCCTGGCCTGTAGACTGAGTGCTTTGCGCTGTTTCTACCACCGTCTGACCGTGTGCCTGCGCTTGCCCTGCCTGCACTGCAGCTTGTGCTTTGCCTTTTTGTGACGATTCAGCCACTACTTGTAAGCCTGTCTCTGCTTGTTCGGACGCATCGGCCTGCACAGCTGCCTGGCTACGCTGCGTTGCTTCTACATTTGCTCTACCAGCCTTTTCAGCTCTTTTGCCCCCGGCGTTTACGTTTGTTTCAGCCTCCTGCTCAACTTCAACTACTGCTGTAGCACCCTCTCTGGCTGCCTGGCGGCCTCTTGCCTCCACTGCTGTTGCATTGCTTTGCGCTACTTCCGCTACCAGCTGGCCGCGCTGTTTTGTCTGCTCGCCTTCGGTAGCCGCTGTTGCTTTTAAGGTATGCGCTGTTTCAGACACCAGTTTGCCGTGGTTTTCCTGCGGTGCTTTACCGCCATCTTGGGCAGGTGCTTCCGGAGCCGGCGTGTTTTCAACTGATTTATTCTTGTCTCTCTTCGATTTCACTTGAGCAGAACCATCCACGTTCGCCTTGCCGCTGGCTTTTCCTTTGGCTGGGCCGGCTTCTGTGTCAGACTTGCCAGCTGCGCTTGATGTATGATTGGTGCTAATCTCTTCGCCCTTGTCGTTGGCAGTTACCTGAGCCGACGTGCTAGAAGAGGCTTTTACAGAAGCTTTGTTTGATTGGGCAAACACTGTAGCTGTGCTTAGCAGCGCTACAGCAAGAATAGTTATTTTCTTCATGTCTCTAAATGGTTTTAATCAGATAATGCACCAAAACTATATTGTCAAGATGAAGGCAACATGAAGAACAGATTTTTTTCGAAAATTTGTAAAAATTTTTTTCCGGCTACTTCATCCAGGCACGAAACGGCCCTTACCTGACATGGCACATCATGTCGGGTAAAGGCTCGAATCCTTAAGAATCTGTACTTTCTGTGGTGCTATCCTACGAACTACAAGACAGCATCGAACAACCCGCTTTCTCACTCGCCCAGCCCGGACGGGTCTGGAAGAACTCGGAAAATTTATCCGAATACGGTTCCTTGATCGCTTCCTGCAACTTCACAAATAAAGTATCATCGCCTTTCTCCAGTTCTTCGATTGCCTGGTGCAGCAGGTAGTTGCGCAGCACGAAGCGTGGGTTGGCTTTGCGCATCATTTCCTGCGAATCCGAGCGCTTGATCTTGTTCGTGTTCAGTCGTTCCAGGTAACTGCTGACCAAGGTATAGAGCGCTGTTTTTTGCTCCGGTGTCAGGTCGTCGTACAGGGCCTGCTTGAAGTATTCGGCTACGGCATCTTCATTTTCCACGGATAGCGGTAGCTCGATGAGCAGCTGGTAGAAGATGGTCATGTCGGGTTGGATATCGGCCAATGTTTTCTCAAACCGACTGATCAGGTCGCGGTCCAGTTGGGATACTTGGTCGAAGCCCAGTTTGCGGCCCATCATGGCGTAATATGCCGTCCAGTACACGTCTTTGAACGTTTCGAGCGTGGCAACCAGTTGGTCTTTGTCGGCCAGCGGCAGGAGTGCTCCCGCCAGGGCACCCAGGTTCCAGTAACCGATGGAAGGCTGTTTGCCAAAAGCATACCGGCGGCCGGGCAGATCGGTGGTGTTGGGAGTGAAGTTTGGGTCGTAGTTGTCGACGAAGGAGTAAGGACCGTAGTCGATGGTCAAGCCCAGGATAGACATATTGTCGGTGTTCATCACACCATGCACAAAGCCCACCCGCATCCATTCCACCATCAGACGGGCAGTGCGATCTACAACCTCTTTGAACCAATCGAGCACTTTGTTTTCGCCGGTGATGTGCGGATAGTAGCGGCTGATAGTCCAGTCGACGAGCTGGCGCAGGTTGTCGACTTCCTTGCGGGCGTTCAGCATCTCGAAGTTACCAAATCGCAGGAAGCTCGGCGCTACTCGCATCACGATGGCTCCCGGTTCGTAGGCGGCGTTGCCGTTGTAGAACATATCGCGCAGCACGGGCTCGCCGGTACTTACCAGGCTGAGGGCGCGAGTGGTCGGTATACCTAAGTAGTGCATGGCCTCGCTCATCAGGTACTCGCGCACCGAAGAGCGCAGCACGGCACGACCGTCGGCGCGGCGGGAATAGGGGGTAAGTCCTGCTCCCTTCAGCTGCAGCTCCCAGGTTTTGCCATCGGGCGCTTCCCACTCGCCTAGCGTAATGGCACGGCCGTCGCCCAGCTGACCCGCCCAGTTACCGAACTGGTGCCCGGCATAGCAGGCGGCGTAAGGGTACATGCTGTCGGTCACGCGGTTACCACCCAGAATGTCGATCTCATGCTGGTTTGTCGGGCGGGCGATGCCCAGTTCCTTTGCGAGTTCATCGGACCAGGCCAGGAGCGTTACTCTCTCCACTGGTGTGGGCTTTGCTTTGCTGTAAAACATGCCAGGCGTCTGGCGGGGCGTGAGCGTGCCGCTGTCGTCGCCGGCAAAGGCTTCCACAAATTCTTTCTTATAAATCTTTGAGCTCAGTTGCTCCATCTTTTTCAGTTTTAAGTATAAGGTAGCTGGCTTTGGGGCTTCTTTTAAACCTTATGCCAGCCTTTTGGTCTCTCTTTAACAAGATTTGTGCAAGATTAGTTAAATTTAGCAGACTTATCCCGTTTAAACCGTAAGCGGGAAGCAGCTATACCTTGCCAAACATCACCGAACAGACTTACACCATCTATGTCAATTACCATATTCAGTCAGGGCCGGAACACAAGTCGCTGGGAAAGTGCCCTGAAAGAACACCGACCGGGCCTGGAAGTATACGTTTACCCAAACACCGCTCCAGCTGAGCAGGTTGAATTTGCGCTGGCCTGGAATCACCCGCCGGGTGTTTTCACTGAATTCCCGAACCTGAAATGCATTGCCTCCACGGGCGCGGGCGTTGACCATATTCTGCGTGACCCGGAGCTGCCAGTGGGCGTTCAGATCACCCGCATCGTGGACGAGGACCTGACACAGGACATGGCCACTTTTGTGACTGCCCAGGTGCTGAACCATGTGCGCGGCCTGCACAGGTATAAGGACGCACAGCGCGGCCATACCTGGAAACAGCACAGTTACAGGCGCACCTCGGATGTGGTGATCGGGGTGATGGGCATGGGCGTGCTCGGCACGCATACGGCACAGCAACTTAGCAAACTTGGCTTTAAGGTGAACGGCTGGTCCCGCTCTCCCAAACTGATAGAAGGTATAGGCGCTTACGCCGGGGCAGAGGAGTTAACTGCCTTTCTGGAAAAAGCCAATATCCTGATCTGCCTGTTGCCGCTGACCAAGGACACGGCTAATATTTTGAACAAGGACACCTTCAGCAGACTTCCAAAAGGCGCTTATGTCATCAACGTGGCCCGGGGCGAGCACCTGGTGGATGACGATCTGATCGAGATGCTGGACGGAGGGCACTTGTCCGGCGCCAGTCTGGATGTGTTTCGGGAGGAGCCACTGCCGGAGGAACATCCGTTCTGGGAGCATCCGCTGATCCATGTTACGCCGCATATTGCCAGCATCACCAATCCGGCTTCGGCTGTGTCGCAGATCCTCGAAAACTACGACCGCATGCGCCACGGCGAGCCGCTCCTCCATGTCGTTTCTAAAACCAAAGGATATTAAATGAACCCATTTCACTACGCCTTCAAAGTGAAGGACATCGAATCGACGCGCCAGTTTTATGTGAACATTTTAGGCTGCAAAGAAGGCCGCAGCACCGAGCACTGGATCGATTTTGACTTTTTCGGTCACCAGCTTTCGGCCCACGTCAGCGCCAACATTCCGGAGCCCGACTACTGCGGGCAGGTGGCCAGCATCAGCGTACCCGTGCCGCATTTTGGTTGCCTGCTTAGCTACGAGCAGTTCGACCAGGTGCGCGACAGACTGGTGCAGCACGCTATACCTTTTGTGGTGGAGCCCTATACCCGCTACGAGGGTCAGGTAGGCGAGCAGCGCACCATGTTCATCCTCGACCACAGCAAGAACCCGCTCGAGTTCAAGGCTTTCAAGAATCAGGATGAGGTATTTGCTTCCTAGGCGGTTGCTATACCTGCATTAAGAGCAAAGGCCAGTTGCGGAGAGCTGCAACTGGCCTATGTGTTTTGGGTGAGAAGTGCTTATTTCAGGTGCTGCTTAAAAAAATCGATGCTACGCTGCCAGGCCAGTTCGGCGGCGGCTTTGTCGTAGCGAGGTGTGGTATCGTTATGGAAGCCGTGGTTGGTGCCGGGGTAGAAGTGGGCTTCGTATACCTTGTTGTGCGCTTTCAAGGCAGCTTCGTAAGCCGGCCAGCCTTCGTTGACGCGCTCGTCGTGCTCGGCGTAGTGCAGCAGGAGCTGGGCTTTGATCTGAGGCACTTCCTCGGCCGGTGCCTGCCCGCCGTAAAACGGAACGGCCGCTGCCAGATCAGGTATACGCACGGCCATCATGTTCGAGATCCAGCCACCAAAGCAGAAGCCTACCACTCCGGCTTTGCCGTTGCAGTTCTTGTGGTTTTTGAGGTAATCGTGCGCCGCTATAAAGTCCTCGAGCATCTCGTTGCGGTCGCGCTGACTCTGCAGGGTACGGCCTTCGTCATCCGTGCCGGGGTAACCTCCCAGTGGAGTAAGAGCATCTGGCGCGAGGGAGATAAAGCCAGCCAAGGCGGCTCTGCGGGCCACATCCTCGATGTGCGGATTCAGGCCCCGGTTCTCGTGCACCACCACAATGCCTCCGAGCTTTTTCTTCCCCTTGACTGGCCTCGACAGCAGGGCCTTGATAGGTCCTCCGCCTTTGGGTGACTGGTAGGTGATGTACTCCGAAATAATGCGCGGGTCGTTGGGAGCCACCTGCACTTTGTTTTGGTAATCCGGCATCAGGAAACTCGCCAGCGAACCAACCGTGAGCCCGCCCACCGCGTAGATCGAGAGCTTCTGCATGAAATCCCGCCGGTTAATGCGGTTGTGGGCATAGTCGTCGTACAGGTTAAACACTTCCTGTTTGATGTCTTCTTTCTTGATCTCGTCCATAGGGGGTGGTTTTGTTTTCTTTAGTTAATTGAAGCAGTCCTGCTATACCTGAAATGCCTTTGCAAGGTGCTTTGGCATCTTTTAAGGTAAAGAAAAAGAGTTGAAAGGAGGTGGCAGAGTGGTTAAAATATTTTGAGAGAGTAACGTGCTCTTGCATAGTATGGGCATGGCATAGCCGCAGCCTACACTATGAACCGTGTTGTGTGTTGCTTTTTTTGTTAATTTCTGAACTCTTCTTCAATCTTTTACGAGGATGTTATAATCAATTATTATTTGGCCTATTGCCTTAATCCATTTTAAATCAGCAATATAAAATTCGTATTTGTCTTTAAGGCTTTTTAGAAAGTTTTCATCTAGGTTAGCTTCGGATTCTAATGGCACCAATGAAGAATATCCTTTTAAGTTTAGTAGTTCATAGATATGGTTTTCTTCTCCTTTACTATTTATGATGTTAAACTGAATAGACATGCCTTCATAAAATATATGAATTGAGTTATTGTTGTTCTTACAAAAAAAGCTGCTTTCGTCTTTAAATATTATTTGAAAGTTGTATTCATTAATAACTTTATTTAACACATACTCAACATCTTCCGCAAAACTATCAAACTCTATTGGCCTCATTTATAGTTAATTTTTAGAGGAATCAGAACCTGTCTTTTTTAAGAATGTATAATGAAGCTTCTTAGTAGAAGTAGCACACAACTACTGTATAAACGTCACTATGGCGTTTATCTGCCATATATGCGGAGTACCTCGTCAATTACTGCATAACCGGAAGTATTCCATAGCGCTTTACTAATATAGTAACTTTCCAGAAACATTACTACTTACTTATTATTTCTAATCGCATAATTTAATGATTTGTAAATCAAGTTATTAAGCTGAGTTTTTGGTTGTTCCATTTTGAATACAGTAATCCTTGGCGCCAGGAACTAGCCCCGATGATTCCCTGCCAATATAGGAAAAGCCTATAAGCGTACATAAACGCAACTAAACGTTTCAAAAAACGGATGTTGCAGAAAGGGACCCACACTTCGCCAACTCTCGCCTGGCAAATCAACAAGGACTCTGAATTTTTAGTCAGCTAAGTCCCACACCTGCTATACCTACCGCATGATCCTCAGATTCCGGCTTCGTTTGAGCAAAGCAAAAAACTGCTCGCGGTGCTTCCGGAAGGCGTAGGTGGAGAGGAAAGCGGCGGCAGAGCCGAGCAGCATGGAGCCGAGCACATCGCTGGGGTAGTGCACGCCCAGTGCCAGCCTGGAGTAGGCAACGAGCAGGGCCCAGGTCAGCAGGAGGCCGCGCAGCAACGGGTGGCGGAACATCAGTACCAGCATGATGGCCGCCGTGAACGCATACGCCGTGTGGCCGGAAGGGAAGGAGGGACTGCTGGCCTCCGCGATCTGCTCAATCGTGTCGTGCGTCACAAAGGGCCTGGGGCGATCGACGGTATACTTCAGCAAGCCGATAAACAGGATATTCAAGCCCATGGCAAACACATATTGGTAGGCCTTCAGCTTAAGTGAAACCACCTTTTTGAAATGACCCACCAGGTATAGGTATAGCGGCACGCAGGCACCTAGTCCGTAAGCCGATATGGTAAGGGTGAGCAGCAGGAAGTCCAGGTCGGTTGCCCGGTTGCCATTGAGCAGTTGCAGCGTGGACAGGTCCAGGTATGTGAGGGTTTCGAAGAGGGTAGTTGTAAGTATGAGCAGAAGCGCGGGGTGCTGGAACAAGAACATGGGTAAGCGTGTAAAGTTTGATTTCTGATCCCTATACGAAGCTTTTTCAATTCCATTGCCCGAATCGAGGCAAACGCTCAGATTAATTTGGCGCCGGATGCAACCCCGACCAAAAAGCTGTGTCTTTAGCATGCACCCCATCCCGAGATAGGCAGAACGATACGATCATTATATTCCAGACTATGAAAAAGAATGTACTTTTTTTGATGGGAATGCTATGTCTTTTCCTCTCCGTTTCGGGTGCCGCACGGGCGCAGGAAGCAGGTACGATCTCCGGCACACTGACCGACTCCCTCACTGGCAAGCCCATTGAGTATGCCACAGTTGCCCTGCTCCGGTCAGGCAACTCACAGGCCTTGCAGAGTGCGCTTACTGATACCAATGGGCGCTTTTCATTTGCAGGTATAGCACCCGGCAATTATCAGTTGGCCATCAGCTTTCTGGGTTATCAGAAAAGGTTTATCGGCTCTGTTGCGGTAAGTGCGGCAAAACCGGAGGCAAGCGTAGGCAACATCAAACTGACGCCATCTGCTACGCAGCTGAAGGAAGTGAAGGTGGAAACACTCCGTCCCACCATCACGCAGGAAGCAGACCGCATGGTGGTGAGCATAGAAGGCACCGCGCTGGCGGCAGGCCGTACGGCCTACGATGTGCTGGCCACTTCGCCAGGCGTATTCATTGATCAGGAAGGCAACATACAACTCAATGGTCGGGCCGGAGTTACCATCATGCTGGACGGGAAACTGACTTACCTCTCCGCCCGCGACCTGCGCTCGCTGCTCGAAGGCATGTCGGCCGAGAACATCCGCAACATCGAGATCATCACCAACCCATCGGCCAAATACGACGCAGAAGGTTCTTCGGGTATCCTGAACATCAACCTGAAAAAGAACACGCAGCAGGGCATGAACGGAAGCGTCTACGCCGGTGCCAACTACAATTTCAAGCAATACGGGTATAGCACCGGCGGTACGGTCAACCACAAGCGCGGTCCCTGGAACTCTTTCCTCACAGCGGATTGGGTGCGCCGTGCCGGAGGGCGCGATGCCACCTTTAACCGGGTGTTCCGGGGCGAGGAGCGCACGACTTATTTCGACCAGGTAGCCGACGGTAATTTTGAAGTGCAGGGGCCACCGTCTGTTCGCCTGGGCACAGACTATAGTTTCAACGACAAGCACAGCATCGGTTTCATGGGCTATTACCTCACCAACGACCTGGAAGGCGACTTCCTGACGGAAACCTTCATTGGCAACGCCCCCAATCAACCCAACCTGTTTGTGGATGCCGACAATTTCAACACCAACACCTTCACAAACAGAAACGCCAACCTCCACTACCTGGGCAAGTTCGACACGCTGGGTACCCAACTCACCGCCGACCTGGACTTTGTGCGGATCACCAACGAGGGGGAAGCGAACTTTTACAACTACTACGACTCACTCAACGTCGAGCAGCCCATCATCCAGGATTTCCTCTACACCAGCACCCCGAACGAGTTTAACATTTACTCCGCCAAGGCAGACTTCACCAAGATGTTCTCGCGCGGCCGCAAGCTGGAACTGGGGGCAAAGGCCAGCCGCGTGGAGTCAGACAACGATTCCCGCTTTTACTTCAACAACAGCGAGGTGCCGGTGCTGGACCTGAGCCGGACCAACCACTTTATCTACGACGAGGATATTTACGCCGCCTACGCCAACTGGAGCAGCAAACTGAGCGAGAAGTTCAGTCTGCAAGCCGGTCTGCGTGCGGAGCGGACAAAGTCGCGGGGCGAGTCGCTGACGACCGGTCAGGTGACCAAGCGCAACTACCTCGATTTTTTCCCGAGCCTGTTCCTGAAGCAGACGGTGAGCAAGGACTTTGACATCAACTACAGTTATAGCCGCCGCCTGCAGCGCCCCAACTACGGGATGCTCAACCCCTTCTTCGCGTACCGCGACCCCTATACCTACTGGCAGGGCAACCCCTACCTGCGGCCGCAGTACACACACGTGATCGGCGTGACGCATACCTACAAAAAGCAATATAGCCTGGCGCTCAACTACCAGCGCAACGAAGACGTGATCGCCGAGATACCGGCTATTATACCGGAGACCTCCACCACCATTTACTCCATCGGCAACGTGGACAAATCGCATAGCCTGAGCGCCACCGCGATCGTTCCAGTCCGTTTCATGAAGAACTGGGATTCCAACAACACGTTGCTCGTTTCTTATAATGAATACAACACGATCGTAAATGCCCAACCAGTACTTACTGACCAGGTATACTACATGCTGCAATCGAACCACAACATCCTGCTGCCCCTCCAGTTTAAGCTTGAGGTGAACGGCACCTACCAGGGGCGGGGGGTGTACGCTCTCTACGAAATTGACCCGCGCTGGTGGGTGAACCTGGGTCTGAAGAAAAGCTTCCTGGACGACAAACTGGACCTGACCCTGAACGCCAACGACATCTTCGAGACACAGCACCTGATCATTGCGGCCAACGTGGGCGAAGGCAACGTGAGCGACTGGGACCAATACTTCCGGCAGCGCAATGTCGGCTTTACGCTGCGCTACAAGTTCAGCAAAGGAGAAAAGCCCGAAGAGCGCAAGCGCAGCACCCTGGAGGAGCTGAACCGCACCGGCAACTAACTAACTGCAGGTATACAGCACGTGCCTGATCTCAGTTAAGAGGTGTTGCGAGGTGCTATGACGCTGGAAGCTAGCTGGCTTGGGACAATTCAGGTATAGCTTTTCTGCTTTTTCCTGATCTATTAAACCGCGGTTCCCGTAAGGAAAAGGAAAAAATAGAAAGACCATGAAAACCAATACATCAAAATCCTCAAATCCTCTGAACTACCTGATGGAAAATCCGGGAGAGATCATGAACGTGATAAAGAACCCGGGTAAGTTCGGGCTGGATACCTACAACGGCCTCGACACCAAGCAGAAGCAGTATGTGCTCTTTGCGGTGGGTGCCGGCCTGATCGGCTATGGCATTTACCTGGGTATGGATAAAAAGTAAGTGTTTGGACATCAACCTACTGCGCCGACTTGCGTATACCTGGGTATAGACATTATGTTATCGTTCAGACAGGCGTAAACCTGAATTAAAGCTTTTAGAAGCTTTTGGAAGAATTGCTTCCATGTTTGACGGAACATGAAAAGGAAAGACCTGCCTTAAGCAATGCTTGAAGCAGGTCTTTCTGTTTTTATACCTTTGGGTAAGGCGGCTATTTTTTCTTTTTGCCCATGCCTTTGCGGGCCTGCCGGAGCTTGTGCTGCTCTTCCTTCAGCACTTTAAATTCATCGTTCGGAACCGTGACCGTATACTCCACCGACGAGAGCACATGCTCCTGCTCAAATTCGTCGTAAACCAGCAGCACCGACAGAAACTTGCTCTCATTGAGCACATAGTCCCCGTCCTCCTTGTCATACACATCAAAATCGTATTCGCCTTCCTGCAGGTGTTTGTCCGGCTTGCGGGCCAGTTGGTCTCCTGTTATGACGATCGGCTCCTCCAGTTCCACCTCCAGGTTGAAGGGCTGAAAGTACTTGCCATCCTTCTTGTAGGTCACGTACTCGACCTTGTCCACCTCAATGGCTATACCTGCATGGCGGTCGTCGCGCTTGTTTTTAATGTTGAGAATGTTGCCCGTCAGTTTCATGCTGCAAAATTACGGTTATAATTGAAACAAGCCCTAACTTTACCTTTCCATTAAACATTAGCTTTCCCGGCAGGTATAGGATCCATCCTTTTAGACCAGCCAGGCAGGCACAACAGACCGATAGTTCATGTCTACTGCCGATACAAACGATTTTTTTATAGAACAGCGCAGCAGCGCCGAGATCAAGTCGGAGCTGCTTGTTGAGTTTTTCAAGGCCTGGTGCAGTGCCCAGCTGCAGGGGCAGCGCTACAAGTCCAACCCGGTGCTGGCCTTCATCGACCTCTACGCCTGCGATGGCAAGCCGGAGGATGGCAGGCCCGCCACACCGGTGCGCGTGCTCAACAGCATTTTCGGGGCTACGGACAAGTATAACCTGAACAAGGTAGTGCGCACTTTTTTCAACGATGAAAAGAAAACCGTCACCGCCCGCCTGAAGGAGAACCTGCAGCAGCTGCCATATTACCAGGACTTGCAGCACAAACCCGTGCTCCTGCACGAAGAGGCCAGTCTGGCAACGCTCGCCAAACTCCTCGGCAACGATGTGCCTACGCTGCTATACCTGGACCCCTTTGGTTATGAGTTTTCGCAGCAGCTACTTTTGCAGTCGGTGCGTCGCTGGGGCCTCGACCTGTTCATGCTCTTCACGCCAGCCAAGCTGCGGGCAGCGGTACAGGGCGCCACCGACGACAGCATCATGGCCGATGTGTTCGGCAAAGAGCGCCTGCAGAAGATCCGCGAGTTCTGCGACCGTTATCAGGATGCCGGCCAGCGCGAGGATTTTATGGTGGATCAGTTCGAGGACGTATTCCGAGAGAAGGACTACAAGACCTTCCGCTTCAAGATCAGTCTGCCCAAAAAGAACCAGACCAGCCACTACCTGTTTTTTGTGTCGAAAAACGATGCGCCTTACATGAAAATGAAAGAGCTCATGCTCATGTACAGCGACTACCAGGAAGACGGCGTGCCGCTTTTCGGGGCCAATATCAAGCACCAGTTGTCGCTGTTTCAGGAGCAGTACCGTTACTCCATCAAAAACCTGATCACCGATCTGGCCGGCAAGCGCTCCTTCTACCACAACCTGCCCATCGACAGCATTTACCGCCATCACAACATCGGCACGAATTATATCCGGGGGAATTACAAAGAAGCGTTGGAGGCGTTGAAAGCGGAAGGGGTGGTCGAAGCGATTAATCCGGTATCGCGGCAGCCAATGCGGAAGGTGTCGTTTACTTCGATTATCGGGTATAGGTAAAGGGGGGGATTGCGCGAGCGACCTCGCTCGTGAGGGCTAAGGTGGGGCCTCTGTTCAGGGTGTAGCTACGCCGTGAACTATACCTAGCGTTGCTTCTGTTTTCTGTTCCTTAATCTGTTTAGTTTTATAGCTTCGCCTGTGCGGCGGGCACCTACTTTTTTCCTTGATGAAAAAAGTAGGCAAAAAAATCAAGACGATTTTGAATCGAGGGCCCCTACCCCCACTCGCTGACCGCTCAGACAAAAAATCGTCGGCTGTGCACCTTGCACTGCTAGTTGTTTCATAGTTTGTGTGCAAGTTAGTCTTGCTTTACCTGCCAGTGGTGCGTGTGGTATGCGTCAAATCCTACAGCGCTTATACCTGATCATGGTAATGCATCAAATTCCCCTCTTGAGAGGGGCAGGGGTGTGTTGAATTAGTAGGGACCAAACACCGAAAGCTACTAGGCTATACCAGTGAAGTAACGAGGTTAGAAAGTTCCCCTTCGAAGGAAGCAAGGGGATGATAATTGTTCCCAATCCCCTTCCTGGGTAAGAACTATCATTAACATGAAAAATTAAACAACAGCCCTATACCTACTATCTAATAGAAAAAAACAAAACACCAATGCAAAACCCAAAACTCTTTATGCTGATGTTGGGCTGCCGGCCGGCGGGGCGCAACACGGAGCAGCACGACATGTTCTTTGCCATCGGGGAGCAGGTGAAAGACCTGGTGCCGGCTATCAAGGCGTTCTGGCCGGAGGCGAAAGGCAATATTCACATTGATGCCTGGCGGGAAGTGACGCGGGTAAATGGTTTCCAAATAAAGGTGGTGCCCAAGGCGGCTATACCTGCTGTTGCCGGTGCCGACAAGCTGTTCTTCCTGAACCTGGGCGGCTACAAGCAGGGGGAGTTCGATGAGTTTCACTACAAGATGCTGGCTGTTGCACCGGATCAGGCAGGTGCTGTGAAGCAGGCGAAAGAAACAGCCTTTTACAAGCACACCGGCTTCAAGGGCGCCAATTCACACATCGACGATAAGTTTGGCGTGGACGTAGACGAGGTGTTCGAAGTGAAGGACATTCTCTCAGCCGAGGACAAGCAGCAGTACAGCCTCTCGATCACGGCAGGTATAGCTGGTCCGGAAGACGAGTTGCACCTGGGGTACTTTCAGCTGCATAAACTGTAGGAATGAAAGTGCTTCTGTAGCCTGATCTATACCTATAGATGCTGGAATTGACCACAACAGTGGCCTTTGGTTTAGGTCCGGTGGAGGTGTTTTAGAAGAGCGGAAAAGAACATGCGTCGCTTTGCTGCGTTATGAGAGGGAGTGTTTTAACCTAAATAACAAAGCTATGAACAGAAACAACGCGCAGAACGATCGTTCCCGCAAAAACCACTACGCCGACTTCGACGAGCACGGCAACGCCCGCACCGGCAACACCCACAGCCTGTCGCGCTACAACCCCGATGACATGAACAGCTCTGATGGCCGCTACCACTCCCGCAGTCAGCGGAACCAAGGCAGCGGGTATAACGACGACCGATATGGGTACGAACGCAACCGCAGAACTTCCGACGCCCGTGCCTATGGCGACTTCAGTGGCGGTACACGCTACGGCGAAGGGGGCAGCACCTACGGCGGCGGCTCAGCCTACGGACCATCGAACTACGGTATGTCGGGTCGTGAGCGACCGGGCCACATGGGCGGCGATCGCAACTATTACGATCACAACGAGCACAGCCGTCAGAACTACAGCGGTGCTGGCAACAACGACTACCGCGGCCGCATGAACGATGACTACGAGAACCGCTACCGTGGTACCGGCTACATGGACAGCAATCAGTCAAGGTCTGGCTACCGAAACGAAGAGAGGGGCGAGCGAGGTTACAACCGCAGCTTCGACGAGTTTCGCGACACAGGCTACGGTACTACCCAATATAACAACCGCGACGAAGACCGGGAGCGCAGCGCCTACAACAACTGGGGGAACAATCAGCAGCGCCGTTCCGAGGACGAGCACCGCTATAACGAACGCAACAGATACCGCGATCACCAGGACTGGTAGAGAAAGCCAATAGAAAACAAAACGGCCGCTTATTCCTATCAATAAGCGGCCGTTTTGCTTTTAGGTTTGGGGATAACCGGCAGAAATGCTTAATTTTTGGGTATGAAAACCCGTATCACTCACCTCACCCTTTTTATAACCTGTTTCCTGGCGCTCCAACAAGCCTGGGCGCAGACTGCAACAACTAAACTAACCACCGCTTTTCAGAAATTCGAAGCCGATGCGCAAATGCAGAATGGCATTGCCTCGCTGTATGTGGTCGATGCACAAACCGGGCAGGTAGTTTACGACCGGAACAGCAATATCGGGTTGGCGCCGGCCTCCACCATGAAGCTCATCACCAGCATCAGCGCCTACGAACTAATGGGCAAGTCCTATCGCTACGAAACAAAGTTTGCCCTCCGGAAAAACGGGAAGCAGACTTCACTACTCATCACGCCAAGCGGTGACCCTACATTTGGAAGCTGGCGCTGGCCGGAGACCAGCGAAGATGCTGTGCTCAAAGGGATTGTGCAGGCGATGCAGCGTGCTGGCATTAAAACGGTGCATGAAGTGGTGGTGCAGAATGAAGGCTGGAACGAAGAAACTGTGCCCGACGGGTGGATGTGGCAGGACATTGCCAACTACTATGGGGCCGGGGCAGCCAAGCTCAACTGGCGCGAGAATCAGTACGATGTGATCCTGCAGTCGGGCAAGCAGATCGGCGAGCCGGTTTCGATCGTGAAAACGGTGCCCAGCCTCAACGGCTACGGCCTGCGCTCCGAGCTCACCTCCGCAGCGGCGGGCACCGGCGATAACGCCTATATTTACTTTCCGGTGGGCACCAGCACTGCCGCCATCCGGGGTACTATACCTGTCAACGAGAATAGTTTCAAGATTTCGGGGGCGCTGCCTTCCGGTACCAATCAGTTTGTGAGCATGCTGGCCGATACACTCCGCACCCTGGGCATCAGCATGCCGCAGCAGGCCGTGTTGCAGCACAGCGCCATACCGCAGCAAGGCTATACCTTGTTCCATACCGTTTTGTCACCGCCCCTCGACAGCCTGGTGTACTGGTTCAACCGCAAAAGCATCAACCTCTACGGCGAGGCCTTGGTTAAAACAATTGCATACCGCGAGGGCAACACCAGCGACACCCGCCAGGGACTGAGCAAAATACGCCAGTACTGGAAAGACAGAGGGATTGCCGAATCTGAACTGGCCATGGTAGATGGTTCGGGTTTGTCGCCGCTCAACCGCGTGACGACGCATGCACAGGTGCAGATGCTGCTGCATGCCCGGCACCAGAGTTGGTATCCGGGTTTCCTGGCCTCGTTGCCCACCTTCAACAACATGAAAATGAAAAGCGGCACCATACGCGGCGTAAAAGGCTATACCGGTTACCACAAAGCCAAAGACGGCCGGGAGTACCTTTTCTCGTTCCTGGTGAACAACTACAACGGTTCAGCCTCGTCGCTGGTGAAGAAAATGTACGTGGTGCTGGATGAACTGAAGTAAGGTATAGCCGATTCATCAGGAACAAAACAAAAGCCCCGGCAATTGCCAGGGCTTTATTCATTTAAGGCACAGGTATAGCCTTAGTTGTTGCGCTCCTTGTTTTTCATATTCGGGTCCGTGATCGTGCTTGGGTTCGGCTGGTTGTTGCGAAACTCTTTGTCGCTGCTGTCAGCGCCGCGGCTGGTCGTGGTCGGGTTGGCATTGGAACCCTGCGGACTTTTCTGCTCCCGTGGGTTGTCTTTGCCTTGTTTGGCACCGCCGCTGCTGCCCTCACGGCTCGGCTTGTTCTCGCCGCGGGTGTTGTCGGCGCCACCAGCTACAGGTCCTGTCTGCTTGCCCTGTCCCAGTCCGCTCACACCTTCGCCTTTTCTTGAATTCGGATCTTCGGAGATATTTCTATTGTTGCTGCTCATGGTTTGTTTTCGTTTGGTAGAACATAATTAAGCACCCCGGCAATGCGCAAGGGCTAATCATTTGTACGGACAAGGGGAGGGTTTAGGTTAGTAGGCATTCCGGAGCGTGCACTTTTCTACTGCCTTAGGTCGTTTGCCCCTGTCTCAGACTTTGTAGCTGCTGATATAGCATAAGCCTATATAACACAGGGGGTTCGGGCTTGGATGAACGGGGCGAACTTTCTTGTGCAAAGTGAGTTTAAGGAGAAGCAAACCGGACATCAGTCTTCCGGTCTGGCCATACAATTTTATGAAAACGCGCCTCTTCCTTAAGATCTTTCTGCTGGTGATCTCACTGGTACTGCTTCTGGTGCTGGCGGCTCAGTTTATGCTGGCCCCGCTCTACCAGGACAAGCTACCCGTACTCATCAGAACCACCCTTACCCAAGACCCCAGGCTGGTGCTGGCGCCTTTTCAGTCCAATATCTCCAACTTCAGGAATTTTCCATACCTGACCCTTACACTCGACAACATCTCGCTAAAAGACACCAGCAGCGCCCAACCCCTGGAGGTGCTGGCTGTGAAGCATGCGGAAGTGCTGGTGCCCGTTCTGCAATGGCCCTATGGCCGGCTTCGCATCAGTAAGGTATACCTCGATGGCCTTAGCCTGCACCAGCAAGTGGATTCCACGGGGCACAAGCGCAGCCTGAACTTTGGGAAGGGCAACAAGCAAAGCGAGGAGGCAAGCGACTTCGCCCTGAACATCCCACATGTCAGGATCAGGAATGCCCGGTTTATGAGCGAGAACCATTACAAAGCAAGCGCACTTTCCATCCAACTACTCGATTCGGACCTGGCAGCGGCACTCAATGGCAAGATCCTGCACATAAAAGGCAAACTGGAAGGCAAGATAAACTACATCAGCAGCCGCGATCTACGCCTTTTCGAGGAGAATGCATTTACGGCCGACGCACGCTATACCTACGACCTCACGAAAAAGCTGGGCAAAATCGAAGGCAGCAAAGCTATCCTGAATAAGAATGAGGTATTGATCTCGGGCACACACCAGAAGATGTCGGATGAGCCGGGCGCACTTCTGGATTTGCATTTTAAGGGAGAACAGCCTTTTTTCTTTCTGCTCAACCAAATGAACTCGGTCCGGTCAATTCCGCTGCTCCGGCAGGTACAGAGCGAGGGCCGCGTGCAACTGCACTACCACATAGCCGGCCACTCCGGTCCTACCAAGCGGCCCAGAAACAAACTCCACTTTGCCTTGCAGGACGGCAAGCTACACTGGCCTACCAGCCGCATCACGCTGTCGCAAATCCAGATCGCCGGCCTGCTGGACAATGGCCCCAAACATTCCCCTGAGTCGAGCTCGTTTACGCTGCATCGCCTGGCGGTGCGCACCGGCAACGACAGCCTGCAACTCAAGGCCAGGATATCGGACTTTACCAAACCCTTTGTGGATGCACGCATCAGCGGAAGCTATACCCTGGACAGCCTGGCAGAGGTGATGCCGCCGGATTACCTTACCCTGCCGCGTGGCGTGCTGACCGGGGACGTCACGATTATGGGAAACGTGTATGCCGGCGAGGACCGCATGCGGGAGCAAGACCTGCAGTGGCAGGGGGCTATTCGTCTGCAGGATGTCGGTTTTCAGCCGGCAAAGCTCACCGTACCCCTCACCGAGCTGAACGGCGAGGCGAGGCTGGCGGGCAACGAACTGCGGCTGCAAGGTATAGGCGGCAACATAGGCGGCAAGCCTTTCTCGGTAGAAGGATCTGTGCGCGATGCGGTGAACTACCTGCTGGGGCAGCAAAAGACCGTGACCGTAAGAGGGGCCGTGAAACTGAAACAGGTGGATACCGACTGGCTGAAATTACAGCCCGCAACCAAAACAGGCCGTGGGCAAGTGGCCTCGGCAAGCCCGGCTGTAATGACAAACACGATACTGCCCGGATTTCTGAGGATGAACATGCGGCTGGAGTGCCAGCAGCTGAACCTGGCGGAAGCCCGCATACAGAACATGCGCGCCAGGCTGCGGAGCGACGGCCGGCGCCTCACACTTTCCGACGTTGGCCTGACCTCGCAGGGTATTATGGTGACCGGAGACGTGACAGCCCCGAACGACAACCGAAAACTGCACACGGCCAACATACAGCTCGCCGCGCAAATGGATACGCTGGACCTGACCAGCCTGGAGCAGGTAAACGCAATTGCCGGCTCGGCGGGTGGAGGCAAAAAAGCGAAGCGCAACAAGGATGGGAACATGGATTTCCTGATGCCGCTGCAGCAAGTGGAGTTGCTGCTGCGTGTGAAACACATCGACCTGCCCGGCAAAGAAGACCTCCAAGGCTTGTCGGTACGCCTGCAAAAAAACAAGAGCCACGTCACCATGCAGTCGATGCGGTTTAAGACCACCAAGGGCGGCACGGCCACCGCACATGGCGGCTTTTACCTGCTCAGCTCCAAACTCACCCGACCCTACCTGGACGTAGCGCTGCAGTACGATTTTCTGGACCTGCAGGCCTTTATGCAGAATTTCGCCGCATTGAAAACACTACTGCCCGCCGACCAGCCACAGGAACTGCCGGAAAAGGACCCGGACAACGCGATGAGCGCAAAGCTGCGGGAGAAGGTATACGACCTGGGCCTGCACGTGGAGGCACAGGAGCTGAAATACGAGTACCTAAGGGGCAGTAATCTGGCCATAAAAGCGCGCATGAACCGCGAGCAGGCGCAACTTGATAAGCTATACCTGGAAGCCATTGGCGGCAAGATCTTTTCGCATGGCATGATGTACCTGAACGAGCCTTCCGATACGATTCCGGTCCGGTTGAAGGCGCAGGTACAGGACGTGGACCTTGAGCAGTTGTTTGCCGTTGCCGAGCAGATGGAACTGGACATGCTGGGAAGCCAGAACATAAAAGGGAAAGCAGACTGTAACCTGACCGTTTACACCAAGCTGGACGACACCTTTACCCCGAGTTTCGATCGTACGGTGGCCTACAGCAATGCCTCGTTCCGCGGCATGGAGCTCATCGATATCAAACCCATTCAGGAGGCGCTGGGCTTCATCCGGAAAGAGCGCACCGAGCATCTTTTCTTTGAGGATGTGAACGCCGACTTTGTGCTCTATAGGAACAAGTTTGTCGCGCCTGGTTTCAGCATGAACAACAACCTCTCGTCCTTCGACCTCAGGGGCTCTTATACCATGCGCGGCGATGCGCACCTGAGCATGGACATTAACATTTTCAACATCCTCTTCGGAAACAACCAGAAACGCATCGAGCAGATACAGGAAGACACGCTGTCGTTGAAGGAGAGCCAGAGCAAGCAGCACCTGATGCTGGTGCGTGATCAGGAAAAATACAAAGTGAAACTGAGCAACCGGCGGGAGCGGGAAGACATTTCGCTTGTGCTCCGCAACGAGTTCCTCGATGTGCTGGAGCAGTACCAGATCGACACGGCCTTTTCGGAGTTGAAGTAATGCAGGCTTATCGGGCAGTTGATTGCCGCTCTTCAGAATAGTAATGTTCCAATATTTTTCTTTAACCTAATAGCAGGTTTATCGTTTATAGTCTTGTTTAAATATTTGCCTGACAGTAGTTTATGTAAATTTATTCGGAACTAAAGGTATACACGATGGAAAGATTTTTAGGACCTTACAGCCCGCACCTCTATGCCATTCTGCGCATAGTCGCCGGCCTGATGTTTGCCATGCATGGCACTCAAAAACTTTTTGGCTGGCCCGGCGATGGCAGCACCGTAGAACTTGCCTCGCTGATGGGGTTGGCCGGCATAATAGAACTGGTCGCCGGCCTGATGATCGCATTTGGTCTCCTTACGGGTTGGGCAGCCTTTATTGCCAGTGGTGAGATGGCGGTGGCTTTCTTTATGGCGCACTTCCCCGAGCACTGGAACCCCTTGATCAACAAAGGCGAGCTGGCATTGCTGTACTGCTTTCTGTTCCTGTACATGGCCTCACGCGGAGCGGGAATCTGGAGCATTGATGCAGCCATGGGTAGGGGAGGCCGGGCCGATAAGCGAACCGCCAGCTATACCTGACGGATAGGCTTTTTGGCCCTGCCGCAGGTATAGCCAAGGGCTTTGGCTACAAGGTATAGCGTGCTGTGCTGCTATACTTTGTGCTTGTTGCGGAGCATTACATCCCGGACAATCTCCTGCGCTTCTTTTTCGTTCAGGTCCAGGGCAGAGTAAAGGTATTTGATCAGTTCTTCCTCTTTCTCCGTTACCACACAGTCCGATAGCACCAGTTGGATGGTATGGGCAAACAGGGCGGGGCGGTTTTCCTCCGAAACGAGGTCTACGGAGTTGTCGATCAGGATCTTGCTGCCGAGCTGCACGTGCGCGTAAAACACGTTTCGGCTGTAGGCCATGATGTCGTGCCCCTCGAACAGCGCCCGGTCAGCCAGGGTCTGTGCCATTTCATCCAGTTCAGCGTCTGCCACATTATCATCCACGGCCACACAGGCGTGCATAATGGCAATCCAGGCTTCCTGCTCGTTTTGCGGGGTATAGGTATAAGAATCCGGTATGTTGGTGCGACCTGTTGTGTTAAATACGCCTTCCATGCTGTGTTTACTTTATGTTCTTGTTTTCTTTTGTTCTTACTGCTGTAACGCCTGACTTAGGTATAGCATTGCATTACGATCCCCTGTCCAGGTATACGCTCATTGCGCCGCAGAAGGAAAGTTGTTGAGCACCCGTGCCAGCTCGCGCCGGTAGGCGGGGTTTTCGTTCATCCCGTTGTGTCCCTGTCCTTTGAGCAGTATTACCCGATCGCCTGGCTTCAGGTGCAGCTTCAGCTTGCCGGATGAGCCCGGGTAAATGATCTCGTCCTGCTCCCCGTGAAAAATTACGATGGGCGATTTGGTCTGCGCCACATAGGTATACGTCTCGAACTTGTAGCGAAGCAAAAAGCCCGGCACAAAAGGATACAGGCTTTGCATCAGGTCCGAGAGGCTGTAATAAGGAGCCTGCAATAAAAGCAGGCCGGGGGTGTGCAGGGCTGCAAGCCGCGCTGCTGCGGCCGTGCCAATAGAGTAACCCGCCACCACGAGCTGCTGACCGCTATACCTGCTCGCCAGTTCCAGATAGGCTGCCTCGGCATCGGCGTAAAACTGCTTCTCGCTGCTGATCTCTCCCTGGCTTTTGCCGTAACCGCGGTAGTCGAGCACAAACACATCGTAGCCCAGTGCGGTATAGGCCTGGTGCACCCAACCCCAGCTGGCCACCGAGCCTGCGTTGCCGTGCAGGTAAAACACCAGCCCTTTCGATTGGTCGGCCCGAAAAAGCAAGCCATGCAGCAGCACACCATCCGGCGCAGGTATGGTTATTTCCTCAGCCTCCCGGTCGAAACGGAAGGTATAGTCTGCCGGCAGTTTTTCCGGAAAGAAAATCAGGTTCTCCTGCTGAAATGAAAGTAATCCCATCAACCCAAGGTAGACGCTACAAACTAAAACGATCACTCCGAGCACCCCCTTCACCCAGGTATAGCTTATGCCAGTTGTTCACGCTTTGGGGCGGCCTTTCGTTTCTGGGCAGCCAGCCGGAAGCGTATCTGTTTTTCAATGGACACAATGGTGAACACAAGGGCGCCCGCACCGATAATGCGCAGCAGTTGCATCCCATCCAGCGGACTGGAACCGAAGAGCATGTTCATGAACGGCGTGTATATGAAAAGCGCCTGGACCAGGAACATGGCACCGATGCCGTAATACACCCACGGGTTGGTGAACCAGCCAATCTGACCGATCGGCCGCACCAGCGAGCGGCAGTTGAGCAGATAGAAGGACTCTACCACCACAAACACCGTCGTAACCACCGTCTGAGCTTCGGCCAGTGTCGCCCCCTGGTCTAGTTCATATAAGAACAGCCCGTAGGAGGAAATAAGCATCAGGAAGCCGACAAGCAGGGTGCGCATGATGAGCTTTGTGGTGAGCAGCGGCTGGTCGGTAGGGCGAGGAGGCCGGTCCATGATGCCGGGCTCTTTGGGTTCGAATACCAACATAAGCCCCAGTAGCACCGAGGTGGTCATGTTAACCCAAAGCAGTTGCACGGGCTGCATCGGCAGCTGCGAGTTGAGCACCACAGCCAGCAGCAGGATCAGCGACTCACCCAAATTAGTAGGCAGTGTCCAGACGATGAATTTCGTCAGGTTGTCGAACACACCGCGACCTTCTTCCACGGCGCCCTCTATAGAAGAGAAATTATCGTCGGTGAGCACCATGTCGGAGGCGTCTTTGGCCACGTCGGTGCCGGTAATGCCCATGGCAATGCCGATGTTGGCCTGTTTCAGCGCCGGGCCGTCGTTTACGCCGTCTCCCGTCATGGCCACTACCCGGTCACGCGACTGCAGGGCTTTTACCAGCCTTAGTTTCTGCTCAGGTGCCACACGGGCAAAAACAGCGGTTTTCTCCACAATGTCAGGCAGCTCCTGGTCTCCGATCTGCTGTAGTTGCTTACCCGTTACGGCGACCAATTGCCCATTTTTCTGATTTCCCTTCAAGCCTATCTGGCTCGCGATGGCGGCGGCAGTCACGGCATGGTCTCCGGTGATCATTTTCACATCTATACCTGCGCGCTGGCACAGAGCAACGGCTTCCATGGCCTCTTTGCGCGGCGGGTCTATCATGCCCTGCAAACCCAGAAACACCAGGTCCGAACTGGTGTGTTCGTGGTCTACACGCGACTGCCCGTTGCCTGCCTGCAGCATGGCGAAAGCCAGGACGCGCAGGCCTTCGCTGGCCATTTGCTCCACCTGCGTTTCTATGGATTGCTTGTCCAGATCGCCTTGTTCGCCGCTCGGCAACAGGGCCTGGCTACAGCGCTCGAGCATGGCCTCTACCGAGCCTTTGAGGTATATAACGGGGTTTTCGCCGCCGTGCAGGGTAGCCATGTACTGGTACTCCGACTCGAAGGGGATGGCGTCCTGGCGGGGTTGCTGGTCTTCGAGCTCCCGTCTCTCAAAACCTGCCTTTCGGGCGGCTACTTCCAGTGCTCCCTCCGTTGGGTCACCTTCTATCAGCCACTGGCCGTCTGTTTCTTTCACTGTGCTGTCGTTGCAAAGCAAGCCGGCCTTCAGGCATTGTTCCAGCGCCTGGTTACTGCTCAGTTCAGCGGTTTTTTCATCCTGTTGTATCTCGCCATCGGGGCGGTAGCCCAGCCCGGTTACGGTATACTTCTCGCCGCCAGCCATGATCTGCTGCACCGTCATTTGGTTTTGTGTGAGCGTACCGGTTTTGTCGGAGCAGATCACATTGGTGCTGCCCAGTGTTTCCACGGCTACCAGCTTGCGGATGATCGCGCGGCGCTTGGCCATTTTAGACACACCCAGCGCCAGCATAATGGTAACGGCCACCGGCAAACCCTCCGGTATAGCGCCCACTGCCAGGGCCACGGCCAGCATAAAGGTATCGGCAGGATCGGCTCCGCGCAGGTACTCCACCAAAAAGACAGCTGCCGAAAGCCCCAGAATAACCCACAGCAACAAACGGCTGAACTCTTTTATCTTGATAGTGAGCGGCGTGTCCAGGTTTTGGGCGCTCGAAATGGATTCCTGTATCTTGCCTACCTCGGTTTTGTCGCCGGTTTCCACGACCAGTCCGGTTGCCTGCCCATAGGTCACGACCGTGGAGGCAAAGCCCATCGAAAAGCGGTCGCCCAGCACATCGTCGGCTGCCACGGCTTCGGTATGCTTCTCTACCGCCACCGACTCGCCCGTCAGGGCCGATTCATCCACTTTCAGGTCGCGGGCCTGCACCAACCTCACATCTGCCGGAAACTTGTCGCCTGATTGCAGCAGCACGATATCGCCGGGCACCAACTCCGAGGCATCAATCTGTTTTTTGCTTCCGTCGCGCAGCACAGTGGCTTTGGCCGACATGCTTTTGGAGAGGGCATCGATCGCTGCCAGCGCCTTCGACTCCTGTATGAAGCCGATGACGGAGTTGATCAGCACAACGCCGAAAATAACGCTGGAGTCGATGTATTCGCCCAGCAGCAGCGTAACGATTGTGGCCAGGAGCAGGATGTAGATAAGCGGTTGGTGAAACTGCAGCAGAAAAAGCACGAGTGCACTCTGCTGCTTTTTCTGTGTCATGATGTTGCGGCCGTACTGCTCCTGGCGCCGGGTGACTTCCTCTTGTGTCAGGCCTTGTTTCGGATCGACCTGCAACAGGTCAAGCGCCTCCCGGGGAGCCAAGCTATGCCAGTCCCGGGCATTGTTTGATGATAGGGTAGTTATGGCAGGTCTTTTCTCTTCTGTTACACTCATGTTCGCTTGAGGTCTATACCTGTGCCGGCGAAAGCCGGCACAGGACGTTATAATTCCAATACAAGGTGAGTATCTGAATTATGTAGCAGGAGGTATTCTGTAAGTAGTACGAGCGTTTACTGTGACAGGTAGGCCCCATCGGCAGCGTAGTAGGCGCCCGATACGAAAGAAGCCTTGTTGGAACTGAGCCAGATGACCAACTCTGCTATTTCTTCCGGTGCCCCAAGGCGGCCGATCGGGTGCTTGGATGTCAGGAACTGCAGCGTTTCCTCGCCCATGCCGGACAGCAAAGGGGTTTTGATGAAGGCCGGCCCAATCGCGTTGATGCGTATACCTTTGGAAGCGTATTCAAGTCCACCATTTTTGGTCAGGCCCACCACACCGTGCTTGGCGGCCACATAAGCGGCTGAGTTGGCAAAGCCCACCTGCCCGAGGATGGAGGAGTTGTTGACAATGGCACCGCCGCCCTGCTGCAGCATCTGCCGTATCTGGAAGTGCATGCAGTAGAACACGCTGTTCAGGTTAATGCTGATCACCTTATCCCAGCCCTCGATGCTCATGTCGCCGATCGTATTGGATTCTCCGCCTATACCTGCGTTGTTGAAGGCAACATCCAGCCGGCCGAATTTCTCGACGGCCTGCTGCACCATGCGCTCACAGTCTGCCGGCTTGGAGACATCGGCCGCTACAAAAATAGCCTGGCTGCCCAGTTGCTCAATTTCCCGCACGACCTGCATGCCGGACTCCTCGTGAATGTCGGACACCACTACTTTAGCCCCTTCGCGGGCGTACAGCAGCGCTGCCGACCTGCCGATGCCCGATGAGCCACCTGTTACCAGTGCCACCTTACCATCGAACAGTTTTGTCTGATCATTTGTCATTGCGTTCATAATTTTATTTGTCTAAGTTGAAGATTTACATTCCAACAAATTTCGAAAGAGCGACACACTCTTCTGATGACCTGCGTCATTTCCAAAAGAAGCACTTGTCAGTAAGGGTGCTTCGTACATCATAGCTTACTTTAAATAATGAAATCATGTTTTGAATGTAGTACATTTGAAGCGCAGCACCTTTCCGCCCCGGCTTACGGCAGGTATAGCTGGTGTTTACAAAATCGGGCAGGCATACGTAAGAATGGATCGAGTGAAAGTGCTGCTGCTGCATAGTGTCTTTTACGTTTGAGGTATCATGTCAATAAAACACTATTTACAACTGCTTTTGCTGCTGGTCTTTTTCACCTCCTGTGGAGACGGCCAGGAAACCACACAGCCAACCGTGGAGAACATCTCGGAAGCCGTGTATGCCTCGGGCGTGGTGAAGAGCCGCAATCAGTACCAGGTATACCCGGTCGTAAGCGGCATCATCGAGGAAATACTGGTGACCGAGGGCGACACCGTGCAGCGGGGCGAAACGCTGGTCCGGATCAATAATGAGGCGGCCCGGCTGAACACAGAGAACGCCCGCCTGGCCGCTGAATATGCCCGCGTTGGTGCCAATGCCGAGAAGTTGGCCGAACTGCGCGAATCGATTGACCTGGCCCGCAGCCGCATGCAAAACGACTCGCTGCTGCTGGTGCGGCAGCGCAACCTGTGGGCCAACCAGATCGGTACGCGGGTGGAACTGGAGCAGCGCGAACTGGCCTTCAAAAACTCACAGACTTCCTACCGCTCTGCCCGGCTGCGCTACAACGACCTCAAAAAGCAACTCGATTTTGCCGCCCGCCAGTCTCAGAAAAACCTGCATATAAGCGAAACCATGCGCGACGACTATACCGTGAAGAGCGAGACCAACGGCAAGGTATACAGTGTGCTGCGCGAGAAAGGTGAGCTGGTGAGTCCGCAGGTGCCGATTGCGGTACTGGGCGACGCCGATAAATTTGTGCTGGAGCTGCAGGTGGACGAATACGACATCGCCCGCGTGAAGCCCGGCCAGCAGGTGCTCCTCAACCTCGACAGTTACAAAGGGCAGGTGTTTGAGGGGCGCATCACCAAGATCAACCCGGCCATGAACGAGCGCACACGCTCCTTTACCGTGGACGCGGAGTTTGTGACCAAACCAGAGGCAATATACCCCAACCTGACCACCGAAGCCAATATCATCATCCGTGCTAAAAAAGATGCCCTGACCATACCCCGTGAATACCTGGTAGACGGTGGGTTTGTGCTGAATGAGAAGAAAGAGCGCGTGCCGGTAAAGACCGGGCTGAAAGATTACCAGAAAGTGGAGATCGTGGATGGCCTGTCAAAAGATGATGTGATCGTGAAACCCTAGCGATGAATTTTAAACTCATATTCAGCATTGCGAAATCCATGCTGCTGGCGCGCTGGCGGCAGACGCTGGTGGCTGCCGTAGGAGTCACCTTCAGCATCGCCATGTTCATCACGCTGCTCGGGTTCATGAACGGCCTCAACGACCTGCTCGATGGCCTCATCCTAAACCGGACCCCGCACGTGCGGCTCTACAACGAGATCAAGCCCAGCGAAAACCAGCCGGTGAATGTGGCGGAGCAGTACAAAAACTCCTATAACTTCATCAGCTCGGTGAAAGCCGGCATCACCCGGCAGGAGATTTACAACAGCGGCCCTATTCTGCAGGCAGTGAAGGCCGATGAGCGGGTTTTGGGTGCCACCCCCAAGCTCCTGGCGCAGGTTTTTTTCAACGAAGGCACCATCGACATTACCGGCATGATCAACGGGGTGGACGTAGAGGAGGAAAGCCGCCTGTTCAATTTCCAGGACTACGTGACGGCGGGCAATCCCATCGACGCCAAAAACGTGGCCAACAGCATCATTCTGGGCAAGGGCCTGGCTGACATACTGGTGGCCGACATTGGCGATGTGGTGCAGGTGACGACGGCGCAGGGTGAGCGCTTCTCGCTGAAGGTGGTCGGCTACTTCCAGTCAGGCATACAGGAGATTGACAAGGTGCAGAGCTACGCCTCTATTGCAACCACCCAGAAACTGCTCGGCAAACCGGCCAACTACATGACCGATATCCAGGTGAAGCTTTATGACCTGGAGCAGGCCCCGGCCGTTGCCCGCGAGTATGCGCAGCTTTTTCAGGTAGATGCCGAGGACATTCAGACCGCCAATGCCCAGTTTGAGACCGGAAGCAACGTGCGCTCCCTCATTTCCTACGCTGTAGGCATCACGCTGCTGATCGTGGCGGGCTTCGGTATCTTCAACATCCTCAACATGATGATCTATGAAAAGATGGACTCGATTGCCATTTTAAAAGCAACTGGTTTTTCGGGTCGTGATGTGAACCTGGTGTTCCTGGTCATTGCGATGAGCATCGGCTTTTTCGGGGGTGTGCTGGGGCTGCTGTTCGGCTTCCTGTTCTCCCTTGTCATCGACAGCATTCCGTTTAACACGGCCGCCTTGCCTACCATCACCACATATCCGGTGAATTACGATCCGATGTATTATTTCATTGGTGGCGCCTTTTCGCTGATCACCACGTACTTTGCCGGTTTCTTTCCGGCCCGCAAGGCCAGCAGGGTAGATCCGGTCGAGATCATCAGAGGCAAATAGGTATAGGTATGGCAGGTAAAACAGAGAATATGCAGGACGTAATACTCGAGGCGAGAGGCATCGACAAGGAGTTTCATGACCCCGTGACGGTGCAGGTGCTACGCGACATTACGTTTAAGGTGAACAAGGGCGAATTTGTGTCCGTGATCGGTAAGTCGGGCTGCGGCAAGTCCACGCTACTCTACATCCTCTCCACCATGGACACCGACTATACCGGCGAACTGTACATTGACCGGGAATTGATGTCCGGTCGCCCGGATGCAGAGCTAGCCCGCATCCGCAACGAGAAGATCGGCTTCGTGTTCCAGTTCCATTACCTGCTCAACGAGTTCACGGTGCTGCGCAACGTCATGCTGCCCGGCCTGAAGCTGGGCAGGTATAGCGAGCAGGAAATAGAGCACCGCGCCATGGAGCGGCTCAAGATGCTGGGGATAGACCACCTGGCCATGCAGTCGGCTTACCGCGTATCGGGCGGGGAGAAGCAGCGGGTCGCTATTGCCCGGGCCCTTATCAACGATCCGCACATCATCATGGGCGATGAGCCCACCGGCAACCTCGACAAGCGCAACAGCGACATCGTGTTCAATATTTTCAAGGAGCTCACCGAAGTGCATAACCAGACCCTGCTGATTGTAACCCACGACACAGAGTTTGCCGAAAATTCACACCGTATCATTGAGATGGAAGATGGACGGATCATCAGGCAGTAGATAACAGCCTTGCCCTTACCCTCCTTTTTGCAAGTTTCTGCGCGATTATGCTGAAATTAGCCGGAATCCCTATTATCTAAGCTTTGTGTATTTCGTATGAAGAACCATTGGTTCTTTAGCATTTTGCACTCTTAAATTAAATTTATTATGAATAAAATGCTAAGGCGGCTTTTCGAGGCCGCAAAGAAAGAGAAAAGAACCATCATCGGTCTGATGTCAGGCACCTCACTCGATGGGCTGGATATTGCCCTG
This sequence comes from Pontibacter ramchanderi, assembly GCF_002846395.1. Classification (GTDB taxonomy): domain Bacteria; phylum Bacteroidota; class Bacteroidia; order Cytophagales; family Hymenobacteraceae; genus Pontibacter; species Pontibacter ramchanderi. The sequence goes on along the minus strand of NZ_PJMU01000001.1, from coordinate 1,122,946 downwards.
TGCGAGTTTGAAGGACATGGAACACAAACCCGCATGAAACTCCGTGAATTTGTAACGATGCCGTATGACGATACTTTTAAGCAAGAAGTAAAGGCCATTTTTTCTAAGAGAGAAGTTGACCTGGAGCGCGTTTGCGTACTCAACGCCTACATTGGTCGCTTCCACGCCGACCTGATCAACAAAAGCCTGCAGGGGTGGGGCATTAAGCCTTCGGAAGTTGATGTGATCGCCAGCCATGGCCAGACCATTTACCACGCACCGGCGTCGCTGCATGGCATAGCAGACATGCCAGATGCCACGCTGCAGATCGGCGACGGCGACCACATCGCCATGGGAACCGGCATCATCACACTCAGCGACTTCCGGCAGAAGCATGTGGCAGCAGGAGGCGAGGGCGCCCCACTGGCCGTGTACGGCGACTACCTGCTCTTCTCGAAACAAGACCAGAACCGGATCATGCTCAACATCGGTGGCATTGCCAATTTCACGTTTTTGCCCGGCGACCTGGACACGAGTCGTATTTTTTCTACCGATGTAGGGCCTGGCAATACGTTGATGGATGCTTATGTGCAGCAGCATTTCCCCGGCACCTATTACGATGCAGACTCCGCCATTGCGCTGAAAGGCAGGTATAGCCAGGCCCTGGTAGCGGCGCTGCTCTACCATCCGTTCTTTGAGCAGGGCTTCCCTAAAACAACCGGGCCTGAACTCTTTAACCTCTCATACCTGGCCGAAGCGCAGCGCAAGTCTGATACCGAGCACTTGTCTCCGGAGGATGTGATGGCGAGTCTGAACCGGTTTTCGGCCGTTGCCATTTCCCAGGCCCTGACACGCTCGGTAGAACAGGCTGATTTCGAGATTTTTCTGAGCGGAGGGGGAATGCACAATCCGCTTTTGATTCAAAACATAAAAGAGCTTTTGCCGGGCGCAACCGTGCGGAACACAGCCGAGTTGGGCGTGTCACCGGATGCCAAGGAGGCCGTGTTGTTTGCCACCCTGGCCAACGAGTGCCTGGTAGGAGAACCCATTCACTTCGGGCCCGGCAAACGGCGGGTACCCTCCGTCCTGATGGGCAAGATCAGCTTACCGGAATAACTACTGAACACCATATATTCATCACATAATCAACAGTATAAAAAAGAGGCACTATGAGAAAAGTTTACTTATTTGGGAGGGCCTCCGGTAAGGCCATCCTGCTATGTTTCCTACTGTTGGCGGCTGCTTGTCAGCTGGCCATCGCACAGGGGGCACGCTACGCCATTACGGGCACCGTAACCGATGCCCGTACCAAGTCGCCGCTGCCGGGTGTGGTGGTGAAGTTCCAGAACCACAACATTGCAACGGCCACCGATGCAAACGGGCAGTATAACCTTTCTGCATCGTTGCCGCCAGGCAATTACCAACTCACCTTTTCATTCATAGGTTTCAAACCGCAGAGCCTGCCTGTCACCCTTGGCGATCAGCAGAGTGTGCAGGTCAATGCGCAGATTCAGGAGGATATCGTGGGCCTGGATGAAGTGATCGTAACAGGTACCTCAGTGGCAACGAGCAAAAAACAGCTCGGCAATGCCATCTCTACCGTCTCTGCTGCCTCTCTTGAAAACAGCGTGGCTACGTCCGTGGACCAGGCGCTGGCCGGTAAAGTTGCCGGTGCTCAGATCAGCCAGAACTCCGGAAACCCGGCCGGTGGTATCTCGGTGAGATTGCGCGGAACCAGTACGGTGGTAGGTTCGGGGGACCCGCTCTACATTGTGGATGGGGTGATCATCAACAACGGTTCCCCGGAACTGATCGACCTGGGAGGCTATGCGCAGAACAGACTCGTGGACATTAACCCAAACGACATCGAGCGCATCGAGATCATCAAAGGAGCTGCCGCGGCTGCCATTTACGGGTCCCGGGCCAGCAACGGGGTGGTGCAGATCTTTACCAAGCGTGGGGTGGAGGGTGCTCCTAAAGTGGCCGTATCTACACAATTCAGAGTAAGTGAGGTGCGCAAAACACTCGACTACAACCAATACCCTTTCCGCTTTGTTAACAACATTGCCTCAGACCTCACGCAAGAGCCGGTTACGCGCTACGATTACCAGGATAAGATTTTCCGGACAGCTATTGGTACAGAGAACAACGTTTCCGTTTCGGGAGGCAGCGCGAATACGCAGTACTACATGAGCGGCAACTTCCTCAGTAACCAGGGCATTATCGACAACACGACCTTTAAGCGGGGAGGCGCCCGCCTGCGCATAGACCAGACACTGAAAAACTGGATATCGGTTTCGCTGGGAGCCAACTACGTGCTCAGCACCAGCGAAGAGATTCCGAACGGCGGCTTGAGCGAAGCGTACGGTGCCCTGACCGGCTTTATCTTCAGCAATAACTTCATCAATCCGGAGCCGGTCAACGGTGTATACCCTTCCACTGCACCAACGGCCATCCTGCGCCGTACCAATCCACTCGAGGCCATCAACCGCTTTGATTTCGGGCAGCGCACCAGCCGCTTTATCGGAGACTTTCAGGTAAACCTGACGCCCCTCAACGGCTTGAACATCAGCTATGTGCTTGGTTTCGATAATTCTACGCAGATCGCGACGGGCTTCATCCCGGTCCGAAACACAACGCCATCGTACGACGCGGGCTATTCCCGCCGCGCCGACCGTACCTCTTATCTGCTCAACAATGACCTGAATGCCTCTTACCGCACCTTTCTGACCGACTGGCTGGAGTCAACGACAGGTATAGGCGGCACGATCCAGACCGAGAAATACTATTCGACAGGTATAACCGGCACGCAGCTGGGACCAATTGCTCAGGTTAGCTCCAGTGGTGCCACAGTGGTGTCGAGTGACGGACGCGCCGATATCAACATCATGGGCTTTTTTGCACAGCAGACCTTTGGCATCGGCGACCGCTTCTTTTTGACGGGTGCCGGTCGCTACGACGTGTCGTCTGTGTTCGGCGAGGACAACAGGTGGCAATTTTATCCAAAACTAAGCGCCAGTTACCTGATCTCCAATGAGAGTTTCTGGCAAGGCTTCCGCGATGTTATTCCTATCTTTAAGCTACGCGCCTCCTACGGGCAGGCCGGCAACCTCACCGCCATCGGCGCCTACGATAGGTATACCAATTACAATCCGGTTTCCTTGCCTGGCCTGCCCGGCGTGATTCCATCCACATTGCTAGGTAACCCAGGCATCAAGCCGGAGCGGCAGGTAGAGACAGAGTTTGGCGCCGACATGAGCTTTCTGGATGGAAGGTTAGGCCTCGAGTTTTCTGTTTACAAGAAAGATGTGGAAGACCTGCTGCTGTTTATCGGGCTGACGCCTTCTTCTGGTTTCCTGAACCAGTACGCTAACATTGGTACCATGACCAACAAGGGTTTTGAGCTGATGTTAACCGGTGCCCCTGTGCAAACAGAGAAAGTGAGCTGGACTTCCACACTCATCTATTCCCGCAACAAAAACGAAGTGAATAACATACCGGGTGGCGTACTGCCATTCCCGGGTGGTTTTGGTCAGGTGGCTGCCGTAGACGGCTATCCGCTGGGTGCTTTCTACAGCACTTACTTCGCCCGAAACTCCGATGGCTCGCTCTTGCTTACTCCTGCCGGGCTGCCACAACCGGAACGTGCAGGGCGTAACCCTGAAAACGGGCAACCCAGTGGCGCCACCGTGCCAAAAGTAATTGGCGATCCGAACCCCGACTGGACCGGCTCATGGGTAAACGACGTTTCTGTGGGAAACAGGCTGTCGTTCCGTACGCAGTTCGATGCTGTTTATGGATTTGATGTGTTCAACTTCACCCGTCGCGTAGGCGAACGAGACTTGTACGGCGGCCTGGCCGGCTACGAGCCAGAATTGAGGGGGGAAGTGCCGAAAGGAACCTCAGCAGCACTGTTCGGTATATTCGAGAATTACATAGAGGATGGTTCTTTTATAAAGTTGCGGGAGGTGTCGGTGGCCTACGACTTCAAACCGGCCTTTTTGGGAGGCAACAACGTGCGCCTGAGTCTGGCCGGTCGTAACCTGTTCTCGATCGACGACTACAGTGGCTATGACCCTGAAGTGAACGCTGCCGGCCAGACCAATGCCGTGCGGGGCTTCGATTTTGTGGAGGTACCGATCCCGAGAACATATGCGCTGGGTCTCAACTTTACCTTTTAATCCTTCTCCAACCTAACGATCAAACATTATGAAAAATATAAGTTCTTATTTAAAAGTAGGTTTGCTCTCGGGCTGCCTGCTGCTGGCCAGTGGGTGCGAGCTGGATATACCTAACCCTAACGCCGCCAGCGATGCGGAGGTACTGAACTCACGCGAGGGCATTATTGCCTTGAGTGTGGGAATGCGCCAGTTTTACTCCACCTCCGGTCTAGAGGCTGCGCTGCTATACCCTGGCGTAACAGGGCGTGAGATGAAAGGCGTGGCTACTTTCACGAACGTGCTCGAGCTGGAAGCCGGCGGTACAGCACTCCCTACCTTTAACGGAAACGTGCTCGGTTTGTGGTCGCGCATGCAGCGGGTCATGGCCATGAGCGAGCAGATACTGGAGAATGCCCCCAAAATCCCAACCCTGACCGGGGGCACGCTAAGCGGGGTGATGGCGCATGCCCATTTGTTCAATGCCATGGCACTGGTTAACCTGATCAACGCCTTTGAGCAGGCAAACCTTAGAACGGGAGCCAACGAGCGGGTAACTTTCAGCTCCAGAACAGAGGTGCTAGCTGCCGCCATTGCGCACCTGAACGAGGGCATCGCCCTGATCGAGGCCACACCGGTGTCGCCGGAGTTTACATCACAGGTAACCGGCACTGCTTTCGACCTGCGTAATACGCTGTATGCTTACAATGCCCGGTATAACCTGTATGCCGGCAATTACGAGGCGGCCATCACCAATGCCGACAAAGTGGATCTAACCAAACGTTCCGAGTTTGTTTACAGCACGTTGAGCCCGAATCCGATCTATAACACGATATTCATCCTGGCCTATTTCAGGCCGCGCGATAAATTTGGCTTGCCCGATGCCTTGTTTGAAGCGGGTGATGGGCGATACGGTTTTTACATGACTGACCCGAGTGCCGATGTGTTAGGGGACCGGGTAAAGACATTGGCAGGCTTTTTCAATACCCAGACCTCGAGCATACCGGTATACCTGCCAGACGAGATGAAACTGATCAAAGCGGAAGCGCTGCTCCGAAGCAATGGCTCTTTGGAGGAGGCGCTGGCGCTGATAAACCAGGTACGGACACAAACTTCGGGCGACCCATTTGGCGTACATGCCGGTTTGCCTGCTTATAGCGGACCTGTGACAAGGGAGGCTTTGTTACTGGAGGTATACAAGCAGCGCTCCGCTGAGCTATACCTGAGCGGGCAGAAGTGGGAAGATAGTCGCCGTTTCGGTCGTCCGGGCCCACCTGATAACCTGGGTGAGCGTAACCGCAATTTCTACCCATACCCGGATCAGGAGCGGCGCAATAACCCAAACACACCGAACGATCCGGCTATCTAAGGGCGGTTGCCATACCTGTTCCTAAAGAAAAAAACCTCTATCGCTGCAGCACAAAGGTGCTCAGCCGGTAGAGGTTTTTCTATGATGCGGATTGCTTATGCAGGGAGGTTACGTTCCTGGATCAGTTCTTCTTCAATGGCAGGACTCAGCACCAGCACCAGATGTTCTACAAAGGCGGCGTTTTCAAGTGGCTTGTCGCTCATCAAAGCGATCAACCCAACCGGGTCGCCCTCTTCGTCCACGAAAATACTGCCTAAATAGCTCTCAATGTTCAACTCCTGCAGCTCGAGGTCAAGGGGGAAGTGGTCCTGCACATTATTAGGATAGTAACAGAAGCGCTGGGTAAGAACAGAATCGCAGGGGGTAAACTCCAGGGGGTAAGTGATGCTGGGTAAAGCTTTGCCGTTTTTCAGAAATACATTCGTTATAACATGCCGGCCATCGTCACTCAGCTTGCCAATCACCAGGTACTGAATATGTCCGTGCGTCGCAATAAATTCAGCCGCCTGCTGCAAAAAAGCCTTGCTGCGCGGCTGTGAGGTAAGCGAGATGGCAGATTCCAGTATGCGATGCTCGTCCTCGCGGAGTGCGTAATTCCAATGATGTACGAATCTGTATTCCATCGCACAAAAGTAAAAAGATGATTCTCTACAAATTTACACATTTTATTCGTATGAATGCAAGCATGTAAATATCAATTTATGAAGTACTTATGGTGTTGTTTGAATAAGGCGGTATGATTTATATGTCCAATTATTTCATTTACCGGTGTTCATCCTTTAAATACTATCTTTGTGCTTTCGTAGAATCCCACAATTCAAAACACCCGGTAAAGGTATGGCAAAATTTTACAGCATCAGGTTCTGCAGCATTGTGTGCTTTTTTTGTGTCACAATGCTGTTTGCGGGCCAGGCAGTGGCACAGGTTAATTACAAGGGAGGCTCCAATGTGCAGTTGCTGTATGGGCGTGCCCTTAACCAATCCGGACAGCTGGCCACCATCACGGTAGAGCATTTTGGTGACCTGGGCGCTTTTGAGCAGTTTGGTTTTGCAGACCTTTACAACGATGCCAGTCTGGCTGCCCCGAACCTATACCTGGAGTGGTACCCGAAGCTTAGCCTGAGCCGTGCAACCGGGAGCGAAGTAAGCCTGGGGCCGATCAGTGATGTGCTCGTTGGGGGTGGTATCAACGTGCTGTTTGGCGGGGAAGAGGATTTTTTTGTGTACACTGCCGGACCAGCGTTTAAGTTCCGCCTGCCCGGGCAAGGCTTGCTGCAACTCGAGACTTACTATTACAAACAGCAGGGCGGCGGATACAGTGGTACTTACCAGATCACCCCGAGTTGGGATGTGCCTCTACCTGTTTCGGAGCGGCTCCGCTTCCGCTTCCGTGGCTTCATGGATTTCATCGGCGATCGCGGGCCCGGCACCACCCAATACCTCACCCAGCCGCAATTGCACGTGGACCTGGGTAACTTCTGGGATAAACCCGGCAAGGTATACGTGGGTTCGGAGTGGCGCTACTGGCACAATGTGGTCGGTATACCCGGGCTGAACGAGTCGATCCTGCAGGCCAATGTTCTGTTTTCGTTGTAGCGGCAATACCTGGGGCACTGCTATACCTGTTCAACTACGCTATACCTGCCAACTCACACCCAGCCCCACTAACGAATAAACTTAGAGTAGCGCTCTCAGAAAAGGCGCCGTCTTGCTTGCCTTTGATTGGGTGATAAGAGATGGAGGTCCTTCCGCAACAATCTGTCCGCCCTCTTCACCAGCACCCGGGCCAATGTCGATCACCCAGTCGCTGGCTGCTACCACGCGCATGTCGTGCTCTACCACGATCACGGTGTTGCCCGCGTCGACCAAATGGTGGAGTTGGGTCATGAGTTTGTCTACGTCGGCGGGGTGCAGACCTGTGGTAGGTTCGTCAAGTACGTAAAGGGTATTGCCGCGCTGCGAGCGCTGCAGTTCGGTGGCCAGTTTAATGCGCTGTGCCTCACCGCCCGATAGTTCGGTGGCAGGTTGGCCCAGCCTAAGGTAACCCAGTCCCACTTCGCGCAGCATGGTGAGAGCACGGTGCACGGCAGGCTCCTCGTCAAAAAACTCCCAGGCAGTATCCACGGTCATGTCGAGTACTTCGGCTATGTTCTTATCGCGGTAGCTTACCTCCAGCGTTTTGGCATTGTAACGGGCACCGTGGCATACAGGGCAGGGAGCGTACACGCTCGGCAAAAATAGCAGCTCCACCATCACAAAGCCCTCGCCCTGGCAGTTTTCGCAGCGTCCTTTCGCCACATTAAACGAGAAGCGCCCCGCATCGTAGCGCCGCTTTCGGGCCAGCGGGGTGGCTGCGAAAAGCTTGCGCACATGATCAAACAAACCTGTGTACGTGGCCATATTGGAGCGAGGGGTTCTGCCAATGGGCTTTTGGTCGACGCGCACCAGGCGCTTGATGTGCTGCATGCCCTCTGCGATGTACCCACCTGTGGTTTGCGGTGTGTCCCGCTCCAGCGCATCGCCTTCCTCTTCCTCCACGGGCAGTTCGTGCCCCAGGTGCATGGCTACCAACTCCACCAGCACCTGGCTCACCAGACTCGACTTGCCCGAACCCGATACACCCGTCACGGAGGTGAACACGCCTAGCGGAAAATCGGCCGCAAAGCTCTGTAGGTTGTTGCGCGATACATCCCGCAGCCTGAGCCAGGCCGTGGGCTCGCGGGGATCGTTGTTGACACCCCACTGCTCCCCAAACAGGTAAGCGCCTGTACGGGAAGCCGCTACCTGGCGCAACCCTTCCATAGGGCCGCTGTACAGGATTTCGCCTCCTTTTTCGCCGGCGGCAGGTCCTACGTCCACCACCCAGTCGGCGTGACGGATCACGGCCAGGTCGTGCTCCACGATAAAGAGCGAATTGCCTGCTTTTTTCAGTCCGTCGAGGGCACGGAGCAGGGCTACTTTGTCGGCAGGGTGCAGACCGGCAGATGGCTCGTCGAGCACGTACACCACGCCGAAAAGGTGCGAGTAAAGCTGGGTGGCCAGACGCAGGCGCTGCAGCTCGCCTGGCGAGAGGGTAGGCGTGCTTCGCTCCAAGGACAAATAGCCCAAGCCCAGGTCGAGCAGCACCTCGATGCGGGCGCACAAGTCCTCGCCGATGCGCCTGGCCACGATGGCCTGCTCGGGGTGCTCGGCCTCGGTGCGGGCATGGCCGGGCTCGGTGCCCTGCGCAAAGGGCTTCAACACGGCCTGCACCCTTTTCAGCGGCAGCCGTGACAGTTCGGTAATGTCGTAGCCCGCAAACTTCACGGACAGCGATTCGGGCCGCAGGCGCTTGCCCTGGCAGGTGGGGCAATCGGTGCTGAGCATGTACTGCATCACGCGCCGCTTCATGAGCGGACTGTTGGTATTGGCAAAGGTATGGAATACATGGCGGCGGGCGCTGCTAAAGGTACCCATGTAGTTGGGCTCTTCTTTACGCTTCACGGCGCGGCGGGTCTCCTCGGGGGTATAGCCTGGGTATACGGGCACCACGGGTTGCTCCTCTGTGAATAGAATCCAATCGCGGTCTTTTTGTGGCAAGTCGCGCCAGGGTATGTCCACATCATAGCCCATCGACACGAGGATGTCGCGCTGGTTCTGGCCGCCCCAGGCGGTAGGCCAAGCGGCGATGGCCCGCTCCCGTATAGTGAGCGAGTCGTCCGGCACCATCGACTTTTCGGTTACCTCATAGATCTTCCCAAGTCCGTGACAGGTAGGGCAGGCCCCCTCGGCGGTGTTAGGCGAAAAAGCTTCGGCGTAAATGATGGACTGGCCCGCCGGATAGTCGCCAGCACGGGAATAGAGCATGCGCAGCAGGTTCGAGAGCGTGGTGACGCTGCCCACCGACGAGCGGGTGGTAGGGGTGCCGCGCTGCTGCTGCAGGGCCACGGCGGGTGGCAGTCCTTCAATGGCGTCTACCTCGGGCACGGCCATCTGGTGAAACAGGCGGCGGGCATAAGGCGACACCGACTCCAGGTAGCGCCGCTGCGCTTCGGCATATAACGTCCCAAAGGCCAGGCTCGACTTGCCTGAACCCGACACGCCCGTGAACACCACCAGCGCATCCCGCGGGATGGTTAGGTTGATGTTTTTGAGGTTGTGCTCGCGTGCGCCGCGTACGTTCACAAATCCTGTAAATTGGTTTGTGGTGGTCTGGTCGTCTTTGTTTGTTTTCATCGTGCTGTGCTGCTCTCCCTGTTGCGCTGGTCTAGCTGTTTTGTGTTGCTCAAAGTGGTTCCATGTACGCAGATTTTCACTTTACGGTACTCGATAGCTTTGGCAAACGAAGGCAAGTGGTGCTAATTCAGCCTATTTGCTGAAAGTGGCAATCAGACGGGTAGGTATGCAGGCATAGGTATATAGGTATATCTTTAAAAAATACAATAATCGCAACTATAAAGGTATAGAAGAGTATGTATCTAGACTTGCATTGGATGCCGCGAAGAGGCGGATGATGAAGCGCTATCTAAAACAAACTGAAAAACAAACTTATGCTGGCAATGAACTATCGCGGACCGCAGCGGGTCCGTATTGACGAAAAACCAGAGCCCAAAATACTGCATCCTCAGGATGCCATCGTGCGTGTTACACGCTCCTGCATCTGCGGCTCTGATCTCCACCTCTACAACGGCAACGTGCCCGACACCCGCGTGGGCATGACCTTTGGCCACGAATTCATCGGTGAAGTAACCGAGATCGGTGCTGATGTGCAGAAACTGAAAGTAGGCGATATGGTGATCGTACCTTTCAATATCGCCTGCGGCAAGTGCCATTTCTGTAAGCAGGGCCTGTTTGGCAATTGCCACGAGTCCAACTCACAGGCTACGGCCGTGGGCGGTATCTTCGGCTACTCGCACACGGCCGGAGGCTACGATGGCGGGCAGGCTGAGTATGTGCGCGTACCCTATGCCGATGTGGGGCCGACCGTGATACCAGAGGGTATGGACCCTGACGATGCCGTGCTGCTGACCGACGTGGTACCGACAGGCTACCAGGCTGCCGAAATGGGTGGTATTCAAAAAGGCGATACCGTGGTGATTTTCGGAGCAGGTCCCATTGGCATCATGGCTGCACGTTGCTCCTGGCTTTTTGGGGCGGGACGCGTGATCGTGATCGACAAGGTAGAGTACCGCCTGGAGTTTGTGCGCAACTACGCCAACTGCGAGGCCTACAACTACGAAGAAATGGACGATCCCGTGGTGTTCGTGAAAAAGACCACCGATTGGATGGGGGCCGACGTAGTGATCGATGCGGTAGGGGCAGAGGCAACCGGCAACCTGATGCAGACCATCACAGGACGCAAGCTGCTGCTGCAGGCTGGTTCTGCCACGGCGGCGCACTGGGCGGTCAACTCCGTGAAGAAAGGCGGCATCGTGTCGATTGTCGGCATTTACGGCCCAACCGATAACCTTTTCCCGCTTGGCAATGTGGTAAACAAAGGCCTCACCATTCGGGCCAACCAGGCCTCGGTGAAGCGCCTGCTGCCACGTTTGATCGACCATGTGCAGAACGGCATCCTGAATCCGAAGGCCCTGATCACGCACCGTGTGCCGCTGGAGGATGTGGCCGACGCTTACCATATTTTTTCAGAGAAACTGGACAATTGCATCAAGCCTGTCCTTATTCCGCCATCAGCCAGATAGAAAGGAGAAAGACCATGGAAAACAAGACACCAAAAGACTATTCGCATATAAAGGGCTGGGGCATCGATGCCGATCCGAAAAATGACCCCACCTACCCCATGAAGCACCGCACCGACGCGGAGCAGGAAGGCTACAGTTGGGAACGTCCGCCGCAGCAAGACATCGACATCGAGGTGCTGCACTCAAACGAGCGGCCCAATGTATCAGCTGTGTTTGGCACATCCGCGCCTCCGAGCGGGCTCAGTGGCATGATCCGCCGCTTTGCCTTTAAGCACAGCGAGAACAGCTACCTGCACTGGCTGCCTTTGCTGATGGCCGACCGCGTGAACGTGGTGGAAGGCGTGATCGACGACTTTGCCAAGGGCACGGTGCCGAACATCTTTGCCGAAAAGGGCTGGAAAGCAGACTGGGAGCATAACCGCAGCGGCCTGATCCAGAAAGTAGGCATCCTGGCGCTGGTGACGACGGCTGCCGTGGTGCTGCTCACGCGTAAAAAGGATTAGCTGAAGGATTAGACCATAGCCAAAAGAAAGGCAGCTACCATGGGGTGGCTGCCTTTCTCTTTTTCAGTGACTCAGTCCCAGTCCACTATGTCGTCGTCTTCCTCGTCCAGGTCATCTCCGGTATCCAGCGTGTCCTCCTCCCAATCGTCGGTCAGGTATACCTCGTCGGCCAACTCGTCCTGTTCCGATACTTCTTCAGCACTGTCCCCTGCATGGTGTTGCAGAAAATCCTGCAACGCAGGTATAGCCGCAAAACCCGCTTCGGTCAGGGCGATCAGTTCGCCGCGTTGCAGGAAGCGGTTGGCATCGAGCAGCACTTCGTAAATGGGGGTGTGGATGTGCTTCGGGATTTTGAACAGCCTGGGGTCGCGTTTGTCGAAGGGCGTAGGGACAGCGGCGGTGTAGAGGTAGGGCTGCAAGGTTTTAGAACAGCTGATGGCGACGCGGTCGATGCGGTGCTCCTGAAAATAATCCTGCAGGCGGCTGTTGATGTTGTCGAAAAACTCGGCCGTCTCGCCTAACCGTACACGGGAGCCTGCCCGCGACTTGCCTTTGGTCTTGAGGTACTTGATCTGGCTTTTGCCCTGCTTTTGGCGCACCATGTAGGCACGGAACACCTTGTGGTTGAGGCAGCGGCCGTCCTCAAAATAACCCAGGGCACAGTGTCCCGCCTGTATCAGCAGCATCACATACTGCACCGGCTTGCTTTCGGCTATACCTGTTTGGGAGTAGGGTACTGTAATTGGCAACCTGAAGTGGACCATTTCCTCCGCAGCCTCGCCCAGCAGCGTGAGGCGGTGCTTGTCCAGATCGTACGTAGTCCGGACAGGTGATGCCTCCAGGAAATGCAGCAGTGCAGCAGCCTTCTCTCGGTGTAAAATTTGATTCATGGCAAGGGGTTAGAGCAGAGCAAACCTCAACATACAGGAGCTAGACTTTTCAGTAGGGCACGTGTTCATGTTCAGGCTGTACAAACAGCTAAAGGTACGACTTAATTGGCTGAGTGAGCCAATAGGAAGGCCCCATCAGTTGGACTATGTAAAAAAGAGGGATCTCTTGACTTAAACCTTGAATTATGGAATTGATGTTGGTACAGTTATTTAGATTTAAGTAATTTCGCGCGTTGTTCAGTTTAAGGCAACATGGCATCCATTATGAAGAGGTGGTTTAACTGGTTTGTGCTTTCGTGCTTCATTCTACATGTGGCGCTCTATTTCAGCACCTTCCACGTAGCTGGTAAATCCATGATCCAGCTCGAGGAGTTGCTCGAGGGGCCCAGTAGTGGCGAAGGTATAGCCGAGGACGACTCACCGATTGACCTGATGCTGCAGGAGTACCTCGACCTGATTGAGGACTTCCCGAGAACCGACACTTCCAAGCCCAGCCACAAGGGAGCAATTGCCCTTTACAAATCCATACTTAAACCGTTACCGCAGAAGCCAGAAAGTTTGCTGCTGCAAGCCGGCTACTCCATTACCTATACCTGTGGCGATTACCAGCCGCTCAATTTTCTGCTTTCGGAGTACCATGGGTATCTTTTCCGGTTCAAACCCTTTTAATTTCTTCGCAGCATAAGGCCCCGGATGTTCCGCATCCACCCTATCGATCAGGCTTCTGACCGGAGATTTTTTCTTTCCGGTATGGGCAGCCTCAATAATCTATTGTGTCTTAAACCTTACAATTGCAACTTTGTGATGGAATTGCTAACGAAGAAATCCTATATACTAATAACGCTTACCATTAGTGCCCTTGTAGCCGGCTGCACGGCGCAGGGCGGCGAAATAGACAACTCCAAAACCGAGACAGCCCTGCCTGTCACAGAATTGATCACCAAAGACACCACGCTGCACCTCGATTATGTGTCTGATATTCAGGCTGTGCGCCACATCGAGGTGAGGGCCCGTATCAACGGCTTTATCGACAAAATCTATGTCGACGAGGGGCAGGAAGTGAAAGAAGGGCAGGTGCTTTTCAAACTTAACTCCAAAGAGCGCGAAGCTGAACTGGCCAAAGCAAAAGCGAACCTTAACAATGCCGTGGCCGAAGCGATGGCTGCTGAAGTAGAGGTGGGCCGCGTGCGCCTGCTCGTAGAGAAAAACGTCATCTCGGCTTCTGAACTAGCGCTGGCCAAAGCCAAACACAAGGCCGCCAACGCCAGGGTAGAAGAAGCCCGCTCCACCCATGATCATGCCAAGAACCTGCTTGCCTATACCAGTATCCGGGCACCATTCTCAGGTATAGTAGACCGCATCCCGCTTAAGGTGGGCAGCATCGTGTCGGAAGGCGACCTGCTTACTTCGCTTTCCGACCTGCAGTCGGTTTACGCCTACTTTGAGGTATCGGAAAAAGAATACCTGAGCTACATCAGAGCCCGTGAGAAAGGCGACGATGCCAATGACAATGCCGTGCAACTGATACTGGCCGATGGCAGCACCTACCCACACGAGGGTAAGATCGAGACCATGGAAGGCGTGTTTGCTCCTAACACTGGTTCTATCGCCTTCCGGGCCACGTTCCCTAACCCGTCCAAGATCCTGAAGCACCACGCGACCGGCAAAGTACGCCTCTTCAACGAGGTGGATAGTGCCCTGCTGGTGCCGCAGAAAGCCGCCTTCGAGATTCAGGACAAGAACTTCGTCTACGTGGTCGGGAAGGACAACAAGGTGCAGACCAGAAGTTTTGAGCCGAAAGCACGCTTCACCCACTTCTACATCGTGGAGTCTGGCCTGGAGCCGGGCGAGCAGGTGGTGTACGAAGGCGCTCAGACGCTGCGCGAAGGCACCATGATCAAGCCGGAACTGATCCCGATGGACAGCCTGCTGGCCGCTACGCCAAGATAGGTTTCCCCTGATTATTCCAGACGTGCATTCTGTGCAGGAAGCTTTGGCCGGGCGCGTGTCGCTCTGGCCTGAGAACCTACGCCCAGTCGTGCCTGCGGCACCCTGCGCTTTACCTGTTGGCTATACCTGGCAGGCTGCCCGCGTGTGTGTTGGCGACAGTCTCATAACTTAGTCTCTAAGTATATAGAAAATCATCATGTTAAAGATATTTATACAAAGGCCGGTGCTCTCACTGGTCATTTCCCTGATTATAGTCCTGTTGGGGGTTCTGTCGATCCTGAACCTGCCCATTACACAATTCCCCGATATTGTGCCGCCCTCCGTTACGGTTACTGCCAAGTATACCGGTGCCAATGCCGAAGTGAGTACCAAAGCCGTGGCCACGCCGCTCGAGCGCGCCATCAACGGAGTGCCGGGTATGACCTACATGACTTCCGTGTCGAGTAACAACGGCGTGACGCTGATCCAGATCTTCTTTGAAGTGGGCACTGACCCCGACCTGGCCGCTGTGAACGTGCAGAACCGCGTGACCACCGTGCTCGACGAATTGCCGGAAGAGGTGATCAAGGCTGGTGTGACCACCGAGAAAGAGGTAAACAGTATGCTGCTATACCTCAACCTGATGAGCGACGACCCGAATGCCGACGAGGAATTCGTGTACAACTTCGCCGACATCAACATCCTGCAGGAGCTCAAGCGTATCGACGGGGTGGGCTTCTGCGAGATCATGGGTAACCGCGATTACTCCATGCGGGTGTGGCTCAAGCCCGACCGCCTGATGGCTTACAACGTATCGCCCGACGAGGTGATCAACGCCATCCGCGCCCAGAACGTGGAGGCGGCACCGGGTAAAACAGGTGAAAGCTCAGGCGGAAATGCGCATATGTTGCAGTACGTGCTCCGCTATACCGGTAAACTTTTTGAGCCGGAACAATACGAGAACATCGCCATCCGTGCTAAGGAAGACGGGTCAGGCTCGGTGCTGCGCCTCAAAGACGTGGCCGAGATAGAGTTCGGCGCCGTGGACTACGGCATGGTATCGAAGACCGACGGCCGTCCGTCCGCTTCCATCATGATCAAGCAGCGCCCGGGCTCCAATGCCAAAGAAGTGATCGAGAACGTAAAGCTGAAAATGGCCGAGCTGGAGGAGACTTCCTTCCCGCCGAGCATGAAGTACACCCTGGCTTACGACGTGTCCCGCTTCCTCGACGCTTCCATGTCGGCGGTACTGATTACCCTGCTCGAGGCCTTCCTTCTCGTGTCGATCGTGGTGTTCATCTTCCTGCAGGACTGGCGCTCTACACTTATACCTATCCTGGCGGTGCCGGTATCGCTGGTAGGTACCTTCTTCTTCATGGACATGTTCGATTTCTCGATCAACCTGCTCACGCTGTTTGCGCTGGTGCTGGCCATTGGTATTGTCGTCGACAACGCGATTGTGGTCGTCGAGGCCGTGCACAGCAAGATGCACGAGAAAAAGATGAATGCCCGTGAAGCTACGCTTGAAGCGATGGGCGAGATCAGCGGAGCGATCGTGGCGATCACGCTGGTGATGTCGGCGGTGTTTGTGCCGGTGGCGATGATGACGGGTCCCGTGGGTATTTTCTACCGCCAGTTCTCGCTCACGCTGGCTATCTCGATCGTGATCTCCGGTATCAACGCCCTCACGCTCACACCGGCCCTTTGTGCCATCATGCTGAAGCCAACGCACGACCAGCACGAGAAGAAAAGCCTGCTGCAGCGCTTCTTCAACAAGTTTAACACAGGCTACGGCAAGGTGGAGAATGGCTATAAGAGCCTGATCCTGCGCGTGGCCGGCCGCCGTTCCGTTACGCTGGGCATCCTGCTGCTGTTCGTGCTCGGCACCTGGGGCATCACGCGCATCCTGCCAACGGGCTTTATCCCAACCGAGGATCAGGGCATGATTTACGTGAACGTAACCACGCCGGCAGGCGCTACCGTGGAGCGTACCGAGTATGTGCTGGGCCAGGTGCAGAAAGCCGCTGAGGAAATTGAGGCGGTGGAGAACGTGTCGACCCTGGCGGGCTTCAGCTTGCTGACGGATGCAGCCGGTGCCTCTTACGGCATGGGCATGATCAACCTCAAGTCCTGGGACGACCGCACCGAGTCGGTGGACGACATCATCGCCCAACTCACCGAGAAAACAGCCTACCTGAAAGACGCCAGCATCGAGTACTTCCCGCCGCCGACCGTGCCGGGCTTCGGTAACTCGAGCGGCTTTGAGCTGCGCCTGCTGGCCCGCGATAAAACCGCTACGCTCACAGAAACTGCCGAAGTAACGAACCAGTTTGTGCAGGCCATGCAGCAGGCGCCGGAGGTAAGCGCTGCCTTTACCAACTTCGACGCCAGCTTCCCGCAGTACCTCATCCACGTGGACCAGGACCTGGCGGCCAAGAACGGCGTGACCGTGGACAATGCCATGGGCACCCTGCAGACGCTGATGGGCAGTTACTATGCTTCCAACTTCATCCGCTTCGGGCAGATGTACAAAGTGATGGTGCAGGCCTCGCCGGACTACCGCAGCAAGCCCGAGGATGTGCTGAAAATGTACGTGAAAAACGAGTGGGGCGAGATGGTGCCGTTCTCAGCTTTCGTGTCGCTGGAGCGCGTGTACGGACCGGAGCAGCTTACCCGTTACAACATGTATACCTCGGCCATGATCAACGGAAGCGCCGCGCCAGGGTATAGCAGCGGCGACGCCATCAAGGCCATTGAGCGTGTGGCAGAGGAGAACCTGCCGAGGGGCTATACCTACGAGTGGTCTGGTATGACGCGTGAGGAGATCCTTTCGGGCAACCAGACCGTGTTTATCTTCATCGTCTGCCTGCTTTTTGTATACCTGCTGCTGGCAGGTCAGTACGAGAGCTTCCTGCTGCCGCTGCCGGTAATCCTGTCGCTGCCGACCGGTATATTCGGAGCTTTCCTGTCGCTGCAACTGCTGGGCCTCCAGAACAACATCTACGCGCAGGTAGCGCTCGTGATGCTTATCGGTTTGCTGGGTAAAAACGCCATCCTTATTGTGGAATTCGCCATCCAGCGGCAAAAGGAGGGACGCACGGTGCTGCAGGCCGCCGTGGATGGTGCCGTGTCGCGTTTCCGTCCGATCCTGATGACTTCGTTTGCTTTCGTGGCCGGTTTGATTCCACTGACAATCGCTACCGGGGCAGGTGCCATGGGTAACCGCTCCATCGGTACGGCGGCGGCAGGTGGCATGCTCATCGGTACGATCTTCGGCGTGCTCATCATTCCGGGGCTGTATGTACTGTTCGCCTCTATCGGGAAGGGCAAAAAGAAAAAGAAGGAAGAAGACGTGGCCATGGCCTAAGCCTTCGGATGTTTTATCAAATTGATTCTGCAACCATGCATTTACATAGAAGATTTTTAAAAACCATACCCTGCCTGGCACTGCTGTTACTGCTGGGTGCCTGTAAGGCGATTGAGCCTACGCCGCTACCAACTGCAGCGCCTTTGCCTGCCTCCTTCGGCCACACCGCCGACTCCGCCAGTTTAGGCGACATGCGCTGGCGTGATTTCTTTAAAGACGAGCACCTGGTCAGCCTGATCGACACGGCGCTGCACAACAACCCGGACATGCTGGCAGCGGCGCAGCGGATCGAGCTCGCAAGAGCCGGGGTGCTGCAGACACGGGGCGCCCTGCTGCCGCAGGTATCGGCAGTCGGAGCCGCCGGGGTTGACCGCTTCGGCAAGTATACCATGACCGGCGTGGGTAACTTCGACACCAACCTGTCGCCGAATATTTCGGAAGACCAAAAGGTAAACCAGCCGCACGTGCCGGAGTATTTCGTGGGCCTGCGCAGTTCCTGGGAGCTGGACCTTTGGGGCAAGCTGCGACAGTCCAGAAAAGCGGCCATTACGCGCTTGCTGGCCTCTGAAAAAGGGAAGCAGCTGGTGACAACCTCGCTGGTGGCCGATGTCGCCAGCCTCTACTACCAGTTGCTCTCACTCGACAATGAACTGACCATTCTGGATCGCAACATCGCGCTGCAGCAAAGAGCCCTGGAGCTGGTGCGCATCCAGAAAGAAGGGGGCAGGGCGACGGAGTTGGCCGTGAAGCAGTTTGCCGCTCAGCTGCTGAACACAAAGGCCCTGAAAGCGGAGAAGAGGCAGGAAATCACCGAGACGGAGAACCAGCTGAACCGTCTGTTGGGTCGCCACCCGCAGCCGATCGCTCGGGGTGCGGCGCTGGTAGAGCAGGAGCTGCCGGAGCAGGTGCAGACCGGTGTGCCAAGCGACCTGCTGCGCCGCAGGCCAGACATTCAGCAGGCGGAACTGGAGCTGCAGGCCACGAAGGCCGATGTGGCCGCGGCCCGTGCCGCTTTCCTGCCTGCCCTCACGCTCAATCCTTACGTGGGCTACAACGCCTTTGACGCCTCGCTGCTCTTCAAACCTGCCTCGCTGGCCTACGGCGTGCTGGGCGGCTTGTCGGCACCGCTGCTCAACCGCAGCAACATCCGGGCGGACTTCCGCCGTGCCGACGCGAGCAGACTACAGGCTTTCGCGGCTTACCAAAGCGCTGTGCTGACGGGGGTGCAGGAGGTGATGACCAATCTGCGCGGCATCGAGAACTTCAGGCAGGCGGCTGAGCTGAAACAGGAGGAAGTGGAGGTGCTGCAGGAAGCTGTAGGAACAGCCAATGACCTCTACGCCGCTGGTTACGCCAGCTACCTCGAGATCATCACGGCCCAGCGCAGCGTGCTCGAGGCAGAGCTGCACCTGACCAACACCCGCAAAAATATTCTACAGTCCACGGTGGGGCTCTACCGCGCCCTGGGCGGCGGCTGGCAGGAGTAAGCCAGGTATAGCAAACAGAAAGGCCGTAGCGGGACAACTTGCTGCGGCCTTTCTGTTTGCTATACCTGCAAACCTGAAAGACTATCGTTTGAAGTACACGCTAAAGGTTGTGCCCTGACCAATCTCACTGTCCACTTCAATGCGCCCCTCAGCATTCTCCACAATCTTTTTGACCATGTACAGGCCAATGCCAGAGCCCTCCACATGATCGTGCAATCGGGTGAACATCGAGAATATTTTAGCCACCCCACTTGGTTTCATGCCCAGCCCATTGTCCTGCACTTTCAGCAAGGTATAGTTACCGGATGGCTCACAACTGATCCGGATGGCTGGCCTGCGTTCCGGATCTCTGTATTTAAGGGCGTTTGAGAGCAGGTTGTAAAGCACTGAGCGCATGTTCTTTTCAGAGAAGCGGATCGATTCACATTTTTCGACATCCACTTCAATGTGGGCATCCATACGCTCGATCTGGTCGCTCAGGTCAAGCCTGATGTCATGGATCAGTTCGGAAAGATTCACCTCTGAGGCCTCCTGGTTGTTTTCCTTCTGCAGTTTGGTCACATCCGTCAGGTGATCGATAGTGCGCTTGAACCGGCTGATGGAACTGTGGATCATCTCGATGACCTGCTTGAGATCATGGGAGGCCTGAGCGTCGTTCGGGATGGATTCGATCAGGATAACCAGCAGTCGCTCGATGTTGTAGATCGGAGCCTTGAGGTCGTGTGAGGCGGCATAGATGAAGTTGTCCAGGTCGATGTTGGTGCGGGTCAGCTGCGCGTTCGTTCCGGAGAGCTGCTGGTTGGTCTCGGCCAGTTTGGTACTGAGGGCACGGGCTTCGTGTCCGCTCTCTTCCAGCTTCAGGCGGGCGATGGTTTGTTCCGTGACGTCTTGCACCAAGGTATAGAACCCGGCCACCTCGCCATCCCGGATGTCGGGCACGTAGCTGGTTTGGATGTATTTCACGAAGTCCTCGCGGTAGGGCATGCGGCTCTCAAAGTCGAGGCGCTCGCCGGCCAGAGCCCGGTCGATGTACTGCTTCACACCACTGTAGGCCTTTTCTCCCACGATATCCCGCACAGCTCTCCCCAGCAAGTCGCTTGCCTTTCCCGGGAACCACGCTTCGTAGGCCTTGTTCGTGAAACGGTATTTCTCCTCTTTGTCCAGGTAGCCGATCAGTACAGGCAGTGCATCCGTGATCAGGCGCAGCCGTTCGGCGCTTTGCTCCACCGCTTGCCGGGCCTTCACCTGCTCCGTTACATCGTGGGCAAACACCAGCACACCGTCTATCACGCCCTGATCATCGCGCCGGGCCTGGTAAGTAAAAGATAAGTAGATCTGCTCTGGCTCGGCCCCCTCGGAGCGCGAAAGCATGAGAGGGAATTCCACGGCTTCGAAGTTTTCGCCCGTGCGGTATACGGCCTGCAGAATAGCCGGAATGGGGGTGGACTGTAGCTCCGGGAACACTTCGAGCAGGGTTTTGCCGAGCATGTTCTTGCCCGGGAATACCTTCTTGAAGGCCGGGTTGATCATTTGAAACGTGAACTCGGGTCCATCCACCACCAGAAACGGAGTGGGTGAATTCATGAAGATGGTTTGCAACTGGTTGCGCTGCGCTTCAATGGCGGCTTTGGACAATTGCAATTCCTCGGTGCGGGCGGCAATGCGCCTTTCCAGTTCCTCGTTCAGGTGCAAAAGCGCCTCCTGTGCATGGTACAACTCCACGTTGGTCGCCTCCATCTCGCGGCGGGCCTCTACTTGGGCGGTTACTTCAAAGGCGAACACCATGATGCCTTCGATCCGGCCCTGGATGTTACGGATAGCCTGGTAGGTGAAATTATAGTAGTTATTGCCCAGTTTGCCCGAGTTTGTATGGTCCAGGCGTACCAGCATTTCGTGTGCGAAGGCGCTTTCGCCGGTGTGGTAAACCTTATTCAGCAATCCGATCACAGCCTGCCCCTCCAGCTCCGGCATGGCCTCCAGAATAGGCTTGTCCAGTATAGGCCGGTTGCCAACCAGCTGCTGGTAAGTGGGGTTGGCAAACCGGAAGATATGCTCCGGGCCTTCGAGTATGCAGATCATGGCAGGTGCCTGCATGAAGGTGTTGTGCAGCTTGCGGCGCTCCAGCTCTGCCTCGGCCCGCGCAGCGATCAGGTCTGCTTTCGTGATATTTTGCTCGACCAGGAGGTCCTTCACCTCCTGCGCACTTTGCTGTAACTGCTCCTGGGCCAGTACCTGCTCTGTCACATCCATTACTTTATGCAGGATGTAGCTGATGTTGCCTTGTTCGTCGAGTACCGGCGTGTTGGAAGGCAGCCAGTATTTTTCCAGGAACTTGCCAGTAAGTGGGGGCAGCTGCATGTCGTAACGCTGCAACGCCATCTGGTGGGGCTGTTTATTCCGGACAACGTACTCCAGCGAATTGCGCAGGTTATGGGAACCATCCGCGGCCTCAAACTCCGGGTTGTCGGGGAACACATCAAACAAGTAGCGTCCTTTGATCTCGTCCTGCTTCAACTGGGTCATCTGGAGATAAGCCCTGCTGGCGCCCAGAATATGGAAGTCAGTGGACAGGATCAGGTATAGGTCAGGTATAGCCTCGAATGCACGTAGTACTTCGGCAGAAAGAGATGGGGATGTCGACATGGGAGAGGGTTGGGGCGGATTTTTTTAAAGTTCTTTATAAATAAAGAAAAATCAAAAAGATGTCTTATTTTGATTAATGTGCGCCTTTTGAAAAATAACAACAGACGCCACCGCTTTTCGCACCCACCGGGCGGCCGCCTGCGTATAGGCGACAGGTATAGCTTATCTAACCAGACGCCCCCTTTTGCATGAGATGGACCCTCGTTTTGTTGCTGCTACTCAGCGCCTGCGCCACCCAGCGTCGGGCAGGCACTGATGAGGAGGCTATACCTGGCGCCGGCAGCAAACTGCCGAAACTGTACGCTCCCGCCGTTTATGCCAGTCCTGCGCTCCCGCCCGCCAGGTCGGCACTGCAGCCTGAAACCAGCGTCGAAAAAGATATCTATTCCACCCGTCATCCGGCAAGTCGGCCTCTACCTTACGCGCCTGCCCAGCCCAGCGTGCAGATTCGCACGGTATACCTGCGCGACACACTCGCCCTGGACTCGCTCAGCCGCGAGTTGCAGGTCGAACAGCTGGCCAACCAGGCCATCCGCAAGCGACTCGACTCGGTAACCGGCGAGCGTGACTACTGGCAGGACAAGAACGAGCAGAAATTCTGGACCCTGATCGCCATGGCTGTTTTCGCCTTCCTCTACATTCTGTTCCGGGTGCTGGCCTCACGCATCAAAGAGACCTGAGCCCTTGCCGGCAAAACCGTTAGCCGTTGCGCTCGTTTAAAAAGGAAGTATCATTTTAAACCTGATTAGAAACTATGAACAGACGAGACAGAGATCGCTACGATCATGATAACTACGACCGCGACTACAGCGGAGGCGCCGGCTACAGCCGTAACGATGAGCACTACCACAGTGCCCGCAACCTAACCAACGAGTTTGAGCAGGGGTACCGCAGCCATCACCCCGAAGCAAAGCACGACCGCTACGACCGCAGCAACATACGCCACAGCTACCACGAGGGCAACCGGGACGACGACTACGAGCGCATGCGCGCAAGAAGAGGAAGCGGCTATGGCGACAACAGCTACAACATGCGCCAGAGCGACCGCGACAGCAGCAGCAACTGGGGCGACAGCCGCCGCTCCAACTGGTCTGACTCCGACCGCTACAGCACCTCCGACAGGTATAGCCAGCGCTCAGATGACTACGACCGCGACATGCGCAGCCGCGACCGCTTCAGCAGCCAGGACCGCAGCAGCCGGATGGACCAGGGGCGCAGCAACCGCATGAACCAGGACCGCATGCGCGAAGGCTACGGCATTTCAGACTATGGCCGCATGCGCCCAACCGAGGACATCCACTCCAGCAGAGGTATCCCGAATGCGGGCATTACCAGCAGCTTTGAGGATGACTACGGCACCGACTTTGACCGCGACCGCAGCTACGGCATCTCGTCGGGCAACTACGGCGGCTATGGGTCACAGCGCGGCGGCTACAACCGCAACCGCGACGACCGCTACTAATGTGAGCAACTCATAGAAAGCAGGTAAAGCAGCCGCTGCCCAAGGGCAGCGGCTGCTTTACTTTATAATTTTTATGATGGAGGTTCACCTTTTCGCAGTGCAGGGAGTATGCAGGTATAAAAGCGAGGATATGAAAGCAGACAAAGAATTGCGCGAACACCTGGTAAAACTGATGCGGATGGGGCAGGCCTACCGGCCGGCTTCGGAACTGCTGCAAGGTTTGCAGGCGGACGAGGCCGGGCAGGTGCTCGAGCAGCTGCCCTATACCATTTGGCAACTGCTCGAGCACCTGCGCTTCACGCAGTATGACATCCTGGACTTTTGCCGCAACCCCGACTACCAGGAACCCGCATGGCCCGACGACTACTGGCCCCCCGAGGAAGCGCCCGCTGATCAGAAAGCACTGGACCATACCCTACAACAGATCAGGCGAGACCTGGAAGAGATGGTACAGTTGGTGCAGGATCCAAAGCAGGACCTGTTCACACCCATTCCGCACGGCGATGGGCAGACACTGCTGCGCGAAGCCATGCTGGTGGCCGAGCACAATGCCTACCACCTGGAGCAGGTTGTGGTGCTCCGGCGTTTGCTGGGCGCCTCCTTCTAGGGTCAGGTAGAGCGGCCGTTTCCTGTGGCAGACTATCCTTGTCTGCTCAGCTCAAACCGAGCGCTTCTCTGGCCATTGGCAGGTAATCATCCGTGCCCGACTCCAGCACAAACAGGCCGATGTTCACGCCATAGGCACCTTGCTGTTGCTGCACGTGCTCCAGCATGCGGGGCCATAGTCCATGCTGACCAGCCAATGCAACCAGTTCCTCCACTGTATGTGTCGGGTTTTGTACTTCCTTCATGTTGTTAAATTATCTCGGTAAAAAGAAATGTAAAGCTGCCTATACCTGATGTGGAATGGGAGCGAAGGTATAGGGCATAAGAGAACAGCCGACGCACAATGGCTGCCCGGCTATGGCGCTACCGAAGCGCCGGATTACAGGTAGAGTTGCAGTAAGGAAGTGCTCATGTGCGAAGACGTTGACGCCTGGAATGAAAGTTAGAAAACTATACGCAAATCCGAAAGGAAGGGATGGCAATAGCTGTGCAACATCCCGCTGAGGGTGTGTGATATACGTAAAAGAAGAGGAGGGACTTGAGAATGGAGCACATTCGGCAAGAGGAGTTGGAGACGAGAAAGCGCAAGCTGCTGTTCATCAAAACGGTGCATACGCTGGTGTGGGTATTTTTCAATGTCGTGATCTTTTACCTGCTCTACGCCGTCATCGTCGGGCGGATAGACAAGTGGGTATGGATCTGCCTGGGCCTGATTGTGCTGGAAGGGCTTGTGCTGCTTGTGTTCAACAAGATGTGCCCGATTACGGTTGTGGCCCGGCGTTACTCAGATTCGACCCGTGATAACTTCGATATTTTTCTGCCTAACTGGCTGGCCAGGTATAATAAAGTGATCTACAGCACCATCGTTCTCGTCAGTGTGCTTATCTTAGTGTACCGATTGGCGCTGTCTTAATGTGGAGGCCGAACACCAAAGGAAAACAAAGCATGAAAAAACATGTGTGCCGAATACCCGTGCAGCTGCTGCTGTTATGTCTGTTGGTGACGGTGTCCTTCAGTGCTCCTGCGCAGCACAAACCCATCAAATTTGCCGCAGCCGATGTAAAGGCCGACATGGCCTATGCCTACGAGACCCTCCAGAAAGCACACTACAACCTCTACGCCTATGTGAGCAAGCGCGACTACGATGCGGCCTACACCGACCTGGTGCAGTCGATCCGGAAGGATTCGCTGAGCATGCTCGAAACAACCCTGCTGATGCAACGGCTCCTGGCGATCGGGAACGTGGGGCACTGCGAGGTCGATTTTCCGGCCGCCTCCTATATCGCCTATGCCACCCAGGACGGAACGGTCTTTCCGCTCGAGCTGGCTTTTGAAGAGGGGAGGACCTTCGTACGAAAAAGCTATGTTCCCGATTCCGGCATCCGGGCAGGCGACCAATTGCTGCAAATCAATGGCAAACCCATCCGCAAAGTATTGGCCGGCATCTACCCTTACCTGTCGGCAGAACGCCCGTATTTTAAAGATGCTAAGCTCGAATTCTGGTCTTTTCCCCGTTACTATTGGGCCGTTTTCGGGCAGCAGGAGTCCTTTCAGGTGAAAGTAAGGCATGCCAATGGGAAGCACGGAACCTATACGCTGCAGCCGATCACGGTGATGGGCTACGAGGCCAGTCGGGGCGGGGAGATCCTCAACAACGAGCGCACGTTCAGGTATAGCGATGACGTAGCTTACCTGCATCCCGGTCCTTTCAGCTCAGCGGAGCCAGACGGAGAGGCGAGATTCAAAACTTTCGTGGACAGTGCCTTCGCCGACTTCAACATCCGCCAGGCCCGCTACCTGATTCTGGACCTGCGCAATAATGCCGGCGGGCACAACACCTTCAGCGACTACCTCATCGCCTATTTTGCCGACAGGCCTTTCCGCTGGTTTTCGGATTTCACCGTCAGGACCAGTGAGGTGCTCAAGGCTCAGACACGCAAGCAATACCCCAACGCGATACCCGACGACTATACCCGCCAGATTCTGGAGCACCCCGATGGTGAAACCTTCGCTTATGCCCAGACCCTGCAGCCGCCCGTGCCGGATGAGCGGCGCTTCAAGGGCAAGGTATACGTGCTCGTCAACCGGCAGTCTTACTCCATGGCGGCTGTGAGCGGCGCCCTGATCCAGGACTATGGTTTTGGGGAGATCGTGGGAGAAGAGACCGGCGACACGCCTACCCTCTATGCCGCGCAGTTCAGTTTTTTGTTGCCCCGCACGAGCGTAGAGCTCAAGGTGCCCAAGGGCTACATTGTGCGCCCGAACGGCGACGAGAAACTAGCAGGACTTATACCGGACCACCTTGTACGCGACCACCTGCTCGACGAAGACGACGAAATCCTGCGCTATACCCTGGAAAAGCTCATCAAACCCCACCGTGAGTCCTCTGCTCACAAATAACCCCATCTGCTGATGATACAAAGGCAAGACAAACAACCGAACCGGCGCCTGACAAGCCCCTGCCTGCGCCTGCAGCAGCCCGGGCAACTAGTGCGGCGCTACCACGCAGGCCTTGCAAATGGGCTGCGCAGCCAATCAGGAGAAAGCGAAGCGGGTGATTACAGCAGTCCGGTTTGCTATGCGCACCTGCGGGAGTTCAGGGAGGGGTTCTGAGCAGGGCTGCGAAATATGGTGAACCTACCCGCTTCCCGAGCGAAGCGATCTTCTTCTTAATGCCTGTTGCGTATACATAAGGTATTGATTATTAATATAAAAGCTATGAGAGTAAGTTTACTTATCCGGGGGCTGCTGGCCTTCGTTTTCTTCCTGAGCTTGTCTGCCTGCGAAGACAAAAGCGGTACTGATCCGTCGGTTGACCTCACGTTCTCATCATCTGAGTTTTTACTGGAGGATCTGGAAGCGCTGGCAAAACCGCAGCTGCGCGACGGCTGTAACGACAAGGCCTTCAACATCCAGACGGTTGCCACTTCTAAACAAGACCGGCATACGCTTTCCTACATTCTGCCCATGCTGGGGCTGCAGACCAACCAGGCTGCCACGATCCGGGACTATGCGCTCGATCACCAGCAGGCGACTGTTACCGTGCGGGGCAGCATCAGCATCATCCATCAGCAAATACTGATGCGGGCCAACGCCGAGCGCGACGCCTACCTGAAAGCCTATGAAGAAGACCGGATCACAAAAGCGCAGCTAGACGAAAAGCTGCTTGGTTTGCAGGACCGTCTGACGGCAGAGCTCCACGAGCATGAGCAGAAACAAACCCACCTGCGGGTGCTGCACGAGCGGCGCCATACCCTGCTGCAAAACATTGAAACCGTGCTGAACCCGACCCAACTCCAGCAATGGAGCAACTGGCGGCGCAGCATTCCTTCTTAAGGCAAAAACGCCCGGAGCCTATACCTGCCCCGGGCGTTTTTTTATACCTTGTCTGCTGTTAAATTATTCTCCCAATGGCCTCCTCTTATCAACCTATCGACCAGGCTTACCATGCGCTGCTGACTTCGCTGGTATCCAAACGAGCCGCCGTCCGGCTGCAGTTCTACTCCGATATCGGCGAGTTCCTGACTCTGCACGCTACCCTGAAGGAACTTATGCACCGGGATGGGGCAGAATACCTGGTGCTGACCACCGGCGAGGAGATCCGACTCGACCGCCTTGTGCGGATCGACGATAAGCCCGCGCCAGGGTATGACGAGAGTTTCTTTCAGTGCGATATCCGCTGACACAGCCCAAGCGAAAAGGGGTGTCTCAGGGTACGATCACGGTTTTGCCGCGCGTGTGCTGCGACTGGATCTGGCTCAGGGCCTCGGCCGTTTCCGCCAGGCTATAGGTCTTGCTCACGTGCACCTGCAGTTGGCCTGACTCGGCGTACTCCCGCAGCCTGTCCAGTTGGCTGGCATTTGGCTCCACAAACACGTATTTAAAGTCGATGGAAGGGGCAAGACCCTCGCCATGGTGCAGGATAGAGACCAGCTTGCCACCTGGCCTCAGGGCCGCCAGGCTCTGCTGCAGGGTATCGCCGCCGGCACAGTCAAAGATCAGGTCCACGCCGTCCGGAGCAATCGCTTTGGCTGCTGCGCCTATATCCTGGCTTTTATAGTCTACCGTGAAGTCAGCACCAAGCTCTTTCATGAAATCCTGGTTTTTTTCGCTCGCCACCCCGATCACCGTGGCGCCTCGGGCTTTGGCCAGTTGTATCCCCAGGCTCCCCACACCCCCGGATCCGCCCAGTATCAGCACAGTCTGGTTTTCCTGCAGTTTGCCGGCGTCGAACAAAGACTGGTAGGCCGTAAGCCCGACCAACGGAATGCCTGCTGCTTCTTCAAAAGACAGGTTTTGCGGTTTTTTGGCCAGGTAGCTTTCGGGTATGACGATGTACTCAGCAAAGGTACCGTGCTGCACCACCGGGCGGCGGGCATAGGCGTATACCTCGTCCCCTAGCTCAAACCGCCGAGCGCTGAAACCCGTTTCCTCTACCACGCCTGCCATATCCCAACCCGGAATGATCGGAAACTGGTATGGCAGGTAATCCTTGAGGTAGCCTTCCCGGACAGCCGCGTCCACCGGGTTGACCCCGGCCGCTCTGATACGGACCAGCACCTCGCCCTCTTTCACTTCGGGCACATTCACTGTTGTAATTTGTATTTTCTCAGCGCCACCAAACCCTTCGTATACTGCTGCTTTCATTTGTTTTGCCATAGCTTGTCTTATTTGTATTCGTTTCGTGCCATGCTCTTGCATTCAGGCCAGAGCTCTTTTTTCAGGAAGTATATATGTACGGTCTGCGCCGCTTATGTTTGCAACCATACCCGGGTATAAGCTTGCCAAACGCCAACAGTAGCCTGCCAACTGCTTCGAAAGGCCAGGTAGGGTTAATATCCTGCGGTTTTCAGAATAATGCTTAAATTGGAAGATCGATTTTCAGCTTTTCTACCTTAAAACCATGAAATACTTTTTCAGGCCGCAGTTGCTCCTGCTGTTTTTGTTCATCTACTTATCCTCCTGCGCTGGTAACAGCAAAACGGATTCTGCCAGTGAAGTGGCTCGCTGGAAAGAGCAGGCAGCGCGTGTCACCCTCCTGCGCGATGATTTTGGCGTACCGCACATCTACGGCAAAACAGATGCTGACGCAGTTTTTGGCTTGCTCTACGCCCAGTGCGAAGACGATTTCAACCGCGTGGAGCGCAACTACCTGTGGGCTACAGGTCGCCTGGCCGAGGTGGAAGGGGAGGAGCAACTCTACAGCGACCTGCGGGCCAGACTGTACATGACCGAGGCGGAAGCCAAGGCGGAGTATGAGCGTAGTCCGGCGTGGCTGAAGCAGCTGTGCCAGGCCTTTGCCGATGGCATCAACTATTACCTGCATACCCACCCGGAGGTAAAGCCGAAGCTACTCACCCGCTTCGAGCCCTGGATGCCGATGTACTTCAGCGAGGGCTCGATTGGGGGCGACATCGAAAGCGTTTCCACCAAAGGCATCAAGGCATTTTATGAGCAAGACCGGTCGATGGGCTTCCATAAGCAAGGACACGGCATGCAGCAACCTGGCCTGCTTGAGGAACCAAAGGGCTCTAACGGCTTTGCCATTTCGGGCAAGCGCACAGCCTCCGGCAATGCCATGCTGCTGATCAATCCGCATACCTCGTTCTTTTTCAGGGGCGAGGTGCATGCCGTAAGCGAAGAGGGACTGAACGCCTACGGCGCCGTGACCTGGGGGCAGTTCTTCATTTACCAGGGTTTCAACGAAAAGACCGGCTGGATGCACACCTCCGCCTATGCCGACGTGATCGATGAGTTTGAGGAAACCATTGTGAAGGAGGATGGCAAGCTGTTTTACCGGTATGGCGAAGAGCTGCGGCCTGTGGAAACGCAGGAAGTGACCCTGGCTTACAAAGACGGCGATGCGCTGAAAAAGAAGACCTTTACGACCTACCGTACCCACCACGGACCGATCACGCACCAAAACGGCGACAAATGGGTGGCCACGGCCCTGATGTGGAAGCCGGTGGAAGCGCTGATCCAGTCCTATACCCGCACCAAGAAAAGCAACCTGAAAGAGTTCAACGAGATGATGGAGATGCGCACCAACTCCTCCAACGCCACTGTGTACGCCGACGCCAACGGTAACATCGCCTACTACCATGGTAATTTTTTCCCGAAGCGCGATACCTCGTTCGACTACTCCAAGCCCGTGGACGGCAGTAACCCCAAAACCGACTGGAACGGCCTGCATACCTTAGACGAGACCATCCGCCTTGTGAACCCTCCAAACGGCTGGATCCAGAACTGCAACTCCACGCCCTTTACGGCTGCCGCCGAATACAGTCCCAAAAAAGAAGACTACCCCGTGTACATGGCCCCCTCACCAGAAAACTTCCGGGGCGTACATGCCATTCGCCTGCTGGAGAAAGCTGAGAACCTGACGCTCGACAAACTGATTGAACTGGCCTATGACCCTTACCTGCCCGGCTTCGAGGTATTGATCCCGGGACTCGTGAAAGCCTATGATGCGCAAAAGCCAATCGACCCGAAACTGAAAGCAGCCATAGAGGTGATGCGCAATTGGGATTATGCCGTGTCGAAGGAATCAGTAGCGATGTCGCTGGCACACTTCTATGCCACCAACTTGCTGCGCGATGGCTCTGCACCGAAAGGTCATATCATGGAGCGCTTCGACTATTACGCCAACACAGCCCCTGCAGCCGAGCGACTGGAGATTTTCAGCAAGACCATCGCTGAACTGGAGCAGGACTTCGGCAAGTGGAATACGCCCTGGGGGGAGATCAACCGCTTCCAGCGTCTGACCGGCGACATCAAGCAGCCGTTCAATGATGCGGCACCGAGTATACCTGTGGGTATGGCGTCGGGCAACTGGGGCGCACTGGCCTCTTACGGCGCTAACCGTTACGACACCAAGCGCCTGTACGGTACTTCCGGCAACAGCTTTGTGGCCGTGGTGGAGTTCGGCGACAAATTGAAAGCCAAGACCATCCTGGCCGGCGGACAAAGCGGCGATCCCAAGTCACCGCATTTCAACGACCAGGCCCAGCGCTACGCTGATGTTAAGTTTAAGGATGTGGCCTACTACCGCGAAGATGTGGAGAAGCGAGCCAAGGCAAGGTATAAGCCGGGGCAGAAGCAGAGCAAATAGCAGGTATAAAATGATGTGAATTGAAAAGGTCCGGGCTGTAAAGTCCGGACCTTTTTTTGGTGGCGATTGTGGGAGAGTGTTTGCCTGTTGTGGGAACAGAAACTAAATAACATTCCATTTCCACAGCAATTTTATTTCCCTATCTTGCATAGTAAAATAACTATATACCTATGAACAAACTTAGATTTGTGATGATGTGGTGCCTGCTGTTGGGTATCCTGGTTTCGTGCGGCAATAAAGACGATGATGCTTCACCTGCAACAGAAGCCGAGCTTGATTATTTTCCTAGCACAAAGGGCTCTACCTGGAGTTATGGAGGCACTAATCCTTACACCCTGACCGCCACGGGCAATACCAAGGTCATCGACGGAAAAACCTATTCAGAGTTTGAAACAAAGGACGGAAATGAACTCAGGAAGTCTTACCTGTTGAAAGAGAAAGGTGTGTATACCGGCGTTGGAATGGACCCGACTATCGGGAACATAGCCTTAATGTTCCTGAAAGAAGAGACGCCCGAAGGCAAGCCCTGGTACCAGACCAATGTGATGAATGGCATCGATACCAAGATGACGTTTACCATCATTGCCAAAGGCATGACCAAAACGGTGGAAGGGAAGACTTATAAAAATGTGATCCATGTGCAGGCCAAGACTTCTATTACCTTCATGGGGATGGAAATAGATTCGGGCATCGAGACGAACTACTTCTGGGCCAAAGGCGTGGGGCTGATTCTGACAGACATCGGTGAGTTTGGAAACATTCCACTTATGACTTACAGCATCAAGTAACAGCAGCATCCATAAAGCCAGTAAATTAAAAAGCCCCTGCCGAAAGCAGGGGCTTTATTTTTATTTTACCGGTATGGGCATCAGCTCACGCTCGAAGTATACCAGGTCCCGCTGCGAAGGATTACCATTGACGGTGCAGTAGTAAATGCGCTTCAGGTATTGTCTGATCGTTAACTTTAGATCCGGATTCACTTTTGCGAACACTTCAGATCCGATGGGGAATGTGTTTTCTAACATATCCTAAGGTACGCAGTTTAATCCATTATCACTGTGTTAATCCGATGTATTTTACAGAAGGTGCCACAGGGTAAGATCAGAGGTGTTATAAGCCCCAGCCCATACCTGCACCTTTTCCGGTTTTCTCCGTTTTTAACTAGGTATCACTATTAAATTTATACCTATGATGCTGCCTGCCAAACTACTTCTGATTCTATTACTGCCCTTCTCTGTGGCGCTCTCCACGCTGCACCATGGCTGGGCAAACTACGACCAGACCAAAACGCTGGACTATACCGGCCTGGTGGAGGAAATCACGTATGAAAACCCGCATGGGATGTTAAAGCTACAGCACGAGGACAAGATCTGGACGGTGGTGCTGGCACCGCCTAGCCGAATGAACTCCCGTGGCCTGAGCAAGGGCATGCTGCAGGCCGGCGACTCGGTGCGGGTGGTGGGCTATCCGCATAAAGAGGTGAAGGATGAAATGCGGGCTGAGCGGATTTATGTAGGAGATAAGAAGATCGAACTTCGCTAGCGGCGTCCTATACCTTGGCGGGAATGCTACGGGGACTGGAAGAATCCGCGCTGGCCAGCGCTATCCGGCAATCCACCTGGCTATACCCGGCCCTGGAGATCGTGCACATCCTGGGGATTGTGTTGCTGGTTGGCGGCGCTCTCCTGTTCGATCTGCGCCTGCTGGGCTTCTCCAAAAACCTGTCTGTGCCAGAGCTGGCCCGTCATTTACTGCCCTGGTCCAGAAGAGGGCTATACCTGATCATACCTTCCGGTATACTGCTGTTCAGTACTAATGCGGTGGCCCTGTCTGCTGATTCCTTTTTTCATATCAAGATCATCGGGCTGGTAGTGGGCGGAATAAATGCTGGGGTATTTCACCGGTACATCTTTGCTGCAGCGCCGGAATGGCAACAAGGCAACACGCCCCGGGCTGCGAAAGCGGTGGCGCTTTGCTCCATTGTGGTGTGGGTGCTGGTAATTGCCTGCGGACGCTTGCTGGCTTATTAGCTTATACCCAGAGCCTTATACCGCTGCCGGAAAATAGAGCCTGAACTCAGTGCCGATATCCTCTTCGCTTTCCACTTCTATTTTGCCGCCGGCATTCTCCACAATGCGCTTGACCATGTAGAGCCCGATGCCGGTGCCTTCCACGTGGTCGTGAAACCGCTTGAACATGGTGAACAGCTGCTGTTGCTGACGACTGTTGACACCCAGGCCATTGTCTTTGATGCTCACCAGCACAGACGAACCCTCCAGGCGAGTGCTTAAGGTGATGAGGCAGTCACGGTCCGGCGACTGAAACTTGATGGCATTGCTGATCAGGTTGTATAAGATGCTCCTGAAGTTCTTGCGCGAAAACTTCAGCTGGTATACCTGCAGGTCGGTATGGATAAAGCAGTCTTTCAGCTTGGGGGGTCTATTCAGGTCCGCCATGATCTCGTCGTACACTTCCTTGATGTTGATCACTTCTTCCGAAGCACTTTCGCTGAACCCTTTCTGCATCCTGCTGATCTCGGTCAGGTCGGCAATCGTTCGTTTAAACCGATTAACGGAATCCACCACATGCTGCACGATCTCCTCAATCTCGTTGTTCAGCGCGTTAACCGCTACCAGTTCCTTTTTCAGTATCTCCATCAGTCCCTCAATATTCATGATCGGAGACCGCAGGTCATGGGAGGCCGTGTACACGAAGGTGTCCAGGTCGAGATTGATGCGCTGCAGCTCGGTATTCTTGTGCTCGAGGGCGCTTTGCTGGCGTTCGGCGAGTTTATCCTGCAGCGCTTTCTGCTCGGTTAGGTCGCCGGTTATCTTCGTGAATCCAATGTGTTTGCCATCGGCAAAAATAGGGGTTAGTTTAACGGTGGCCCAGAACAAAGAACCGTCTTTTCGCCTGCGCCAGTCTTTCGCTTCGTATACGCCATTTTCCAGGGCAGATTTCATTTCTAACTCAGGTTTGCCCGCCTGCTGGTACTCCTCCGGGAAGAGCATGCCATAAAACTCGCCAACAAATTCTTCTTCCTTATACCCCTTCAGTTGCTCTACGCCCTGGTTCCAGGTAGCAATAATACCCCCGGTGTCCATCGCGAAAATGGCATAGTCTTTTATCTGCTGGATAAAATAGGAGTTGATCCTTTCCGGATCATGCAGTGGATTCATAAGTAAAAAGCGAAAGTTCTAAGCTATTTACTCTTTTCCTATAGCACAGGTTATGGCAAGGCTACCGATCCACGTCCTTCATAAAATTCACCAACCCCTCAAAGTAAGTTTTCTGGTCATCATAAAAGGCCATGTGGCTGCCTTCGGGGCAGTGCAGGTAGCGGCCATCCGGGAACTGTTTGGCCATCCACTCCATATGCTTGGGGTCCATGGTGTCGTGCTGACCGCCGATGGTGAGGGTAGGTACGCTTATACCTGCCAGATCCTGAGAGCGGTCCCAGTTAAGCAGCGAAGCGTTGCCTCTGATGCCGAACTCACTTGGCCCCTGCATCTGCACGTATACCTGCTGGTTCATGTGGTCGAGCA
Organism: Pontibacter ramchanderi; assembly: GCF_002846395.1. Lineage (GTDB taxonomy): Bacteria > Bacteroidota > Bacteroidia > Cytophagales > Hymenobacteraceae > Pontibacter > Pontibacter ramchanderi. The sequence continues at coordinate 1,088,217 of NZ_PJMU01000001.1, read as the reverse complement.
TGCGCAGTGCCGGGTCCGGCCACTGCTCCAGCGGTATGCGCAGGGCGTGCTGGGTATAAAAATGCGGCAGCAGCAGTTCCATGTAGCGCGGGTTCTCAAAGTCGTTCTCAGCTTCAATCTGCTTTATCTCAGCGAGTACCTCGGCCGGCATCTGCGGACCCAGTACCTCGTCGGCATAGCGGTTATAGGCCAGCACACTCGACATCATGTTCGAGATGATCAGGCCTTTGAGGTGTTGCTGGTACTTGAGTGCGTATTCCATGGCTAAGATGCCACCCCAGGAATGCCCCAGCAGGTAAAAGTTGCTCTTGTCTAGTTGTAAGGCCTGGCGCACCTGTTCCACCTCTTCCACAAAGCGGTCTATTTCCCAGAGGCTGGTGTCGTCGGGCTTGTCGCTGTAGTGGGAGCCCAGCTGGTCGTAGAAGTAAAACTCGATGCCTGCCCTGGGCAGGTAACTTTGGAAGCACTCAAAAGCCTCGTGCGTACCGCCCGGTCCGCCATGCAGCAACAGCAGCTTGATGGTGGGGTTATTGCCTACCCGCTTCGTCCAGACAAAAAAATCGCCTTTTGGGGTGTTGATCGTGATGCGACGGGCACCGCCGCTCAGCTCGTTTTCTGTGCCGGTGTAGTTGTGGTAGTCGGCCACGGAAGGGGCAGCGCTGCCGGCATTTTGGAGAGGAGAAAGCTGGCGAAAGGAGAGGAGTGGTTGCATGGTTTTGGTTTTAAGGTGAGTCAAAGGTGTATGTACGCTAAATATACGCAATGTATCGTTTCCTTTGACCTTCAGGCGCCGTGAGTATCATGGGCTGAAGAGCGCTTGTATAGCCTTGTTTTTTCTACTGCGGTGCTTGCTGCAGGTATAGCTCTACGGGCATAATGTGCCACACAACAGTAACTTTTTCAGGATATTATAAAAAATAATTTAAAAATAATTTGTGCAACCGAATAGTTGCGCGTATATTAGCAATCAAACGGTTGCATATTGAGAATTAAGAAATGAGAAGAGACGTTTTCCAGGCGATAGCAGACCCTACCCGAAGAGCCATTATTGGGTTGATTGCCCTGCAGGCCATGACGCCAAATGCTATTGCCGAACATTTTGACACCAGCAGGCAGGCTGTCTCCAAGCACCTGCAGATCCTGACAGAGTGCCAGCTGGTGAAACAGGAGCAGCAGGGGCGTGAGATTTACTATCAGCTGGAAGTTTCGAAGATGAAGGAAATAGACAAGTGGCTGGAACAGTTCAGGAAGATCTGGGAAGACCGTTTCAGCGAACTCGACCATGTATTATCAAACCTAAAAACAAATAAGCCATGAAAAAACAACTGGAATTCGAGTTTTCCGTGAACAAGGAAAACAAAACAATCACCGTTAAAAGAGAGTTTGCCGCAGAACTCCCGCTGGTGTGGGATGCTTACACCAAAAGCGAGCTACTGGACCAGTGGTGGGCGCCCAAACCCTGGAAAGCCCGCACCAAAACAATGGACTTCAGAGAAGGCGGCCACTGGCACTACGCCATGGTTGGTCCGGAAGGCGAAGAGCATTGGGCACTGGCCAATTACAAGACCATCGAACCGAAAAAACGCTTTACGGCCATGGATGGCTTTGCCGATGCAGCGGGAGTGATAGACCCCGCAATGCCGCAGTCGAAGTGGGAGGTAAACTTTACGCCCCAGGACGAGGTAACGCTGGTTGAAAACCTGATCACGTTCGATGACCTGGCTCAGCTCGAAACCACCATCCAAATGGGCTTCAAAGAAGGCCTGACAGCGGCTATGGAGGGACTGGATGCCTTACTGGCTGCCCAGAAACAGGAAGCCTAAAGTTAATGAGCTAAAGACGATCATTGTGAATAATATGCTGCAAAAGCGGGGCTGGTCATGGACCTGAAGCCCCGCTTTTATAGTTTCCGGCAGGTACTTCGCATTTCCTTGTGCCGCTGACTGCCGCCATGCGTATGTTAACCAGTACAGGTAGAACCTGAACTTAAACTTACCGCATGACTGAACAAATCAAACTGAGCTTTTCACCCGACCTGAGCCTGAATACTGAAGGAAAGCATGTGCGTGACGGACTTTCGACGGCCCTGCTGCTAGGCGATAACCTGTGGCTGAGCTGCGATGAACGGACCACCATCGAGCGCCTCACCCGCCTGTCTGACGGCACTTTCGGCGAGCACCGGTCCTTTGACATCTACGACTACCTGGACCTGCCGGCGCAGGACAGGAGCGAGATCGACATTGAAGGCATGGGCATGGCCGATCATTACCTCTGGCTGGTGGGTTCCCACAGCCTGAAGCGGAAGAAACCGAAGCGGCACGATTCCATTCCGGAACAGATCAAGCGCCTGTCGAAGATCAAGAGCGACCCGAACCGCTACATCCTGGCCCGCATCCCTATGCTGCAGGACCCGAAAACAGGGGCATATACCTTGCACAAAGAAGTGGAAGATCCGGACAAGCCCGGCAACATGCTGCGGGCGGGGCAGTTGCGGGGCGACAAATCCAGCAATCTGTTAACCGAGCTGATGGAGCAGGACGAGCACATCGCGCCCTTCATGAACATCCCCGGCAAAGACAACGGCTTCGACATTGAAGGACTGGCCGTACACGGCAGCCGCATCTTCATTGGGCTGCGCGGTCCGGTGCTGCGCGGCTGGGCCATGGTGCTGGAAGTAGAGCCGGAGGAAGACGAGGCGGGCATCCTGCGCCTGAAACAGCTCTCCAAAAAGAAACCTTACCGGAAGCACTTTCTGAACCTTCGGGGCAAAGGCATTCGGGAGCTGCGCATTTCTGGCAAGGACATGTACCTGCTGGCCGGCCCCACCATGGACCTGGACGGCGTGATTGCCATTTACCGCTGGCGCAACGCCGTGAACGGAGACAACGAGCAGGTAGTGCACAACAACGAACTGGAGCGACTAAACGAAGTGCCGCACGGCTCTGGCGAAAATTCCGGCAAAGACAAAGCCGAAGGGCTCACCCTGCTCGACGATAAACAGATGCTGGTGGTGTTCGACAGTCCGACCGAAGAACGCACTGTGGGCGAAAACGATGTGCTGGCGGATGTATTGCGGGTAGTGGAGTAGGGTCAGAAACTCTGCCAGCCAACCGCTTTTTCCGGATGGCCGATGGGAAGGAAAGCAGGGCGGGGCGGCAGGTTGAGGAAAGGGTAGCTTACCTTGGACAGGTATAGCCCCTGCGGGTAGGCCGGGCTCAGGTGCTTGGGGGCTCGCTCCAGCGCCAGGTAACTTTCGAACTCAGGCAGGCTGAGCGCGCCGGTTCCCACCTGCAGCAGCTGGCCTACCAGAATGCGGATCATGCGGCTCAGGAACCTGTTGGCCGAGATATGAAAACGCAGCCTGTCGCCCTGCGGGTTTACGGACCAACCGGCCGCTGTAATATGGCAAAGGGTGCTGTCGTGCTCGGCCGGGGTGAGGCAAAGGTTCCGGTAATCCTGGTAAAGCGGGAGCAGGGCTGCGGCCGCCTGCATGGCATCCAGGTTCAGGACCGGTAGCAGGTACAAGGCGCTTGCCCCATGCAGAAACGGATCTTTGTAGGTATGGAGCAGATAGTCGTAGCTCCTCTGGCTGGCGTCGAAACGGGCATGGGGAAGGCCCTCCATCGGCAGGATATCGAACACGGCAATATCGGGCGGCAACACTTTGTTCAGCCGGAACAGCATGTCGAATTCCCATGGCCGGGCCACATCCAGGTGAAAGAAGAACTGGCTCGCATGCACCCCGGCATCTGTCCGGCCGCAACCCACGATCGCGACGGGCTGTTTCAGAATCTTCTGCAAAGCCGTTTCCAGCACCTGCTGCACGCCGATGCCGTAGGGGTGTCGTTGCCAGCCATGGAAACGGGTGCCGTCGTAGCCGATATGAAAGAAGTAACGCAAGTTGCCGCTCAGGTATAGCATGTGTGATTTCCTGCCAAGATAGCGATAAATCAGGTATAGCGGCTCGTTCAGGTATAGCGACATAGGTAAGCAAAAGACCGGATCGCATACCTGCGCCAGGGTTGCTGGCCATGGTGCTCAAAATAGCATTTGCAGAGCTCGCAATTCAAACTAAATTGCAGGTATAAGCAAGCCCAACATCCACAGGTATGGACCAAGAACTGCAGCAGCTACAGCAACTCGTGACCGGCATCCGCCCTTTGCCAGAGGAGGACTGGGAGGCGTTTGCGGCTGTCTGGAGCCGCCATGTGGCCAAACGGAAGGAACCCCTGACCATGGTAGGCGAGGTGGAGCATTACCTGTACTTTGTGGCCGATGGGGTGCAGCGCGTGTATTACTTCGACGACCAGGACCGGGAAGCGACGCTGGTGTTCACCTATTCCCCGTCCTTTGGCGGCGTGCTCGACTCCTTTATGCTGCAGCAGCCTTCCCGTTACTATTATGAAACCCTGACGCCCTCCGTTTTCCTGAGAGCGCCATACCCGGAGCTGCAACGGCTCATGCAGACCAGGCCGGCCATCGAATCCATGATCCGGGAAGGGTTGAGCCACAGCCTGTCGGGTTTGCTGGCGCGGCTTGTTGAGCTGCAGTGTTATACCTCTGAGGAGCGCTTCCGGAAACTGCTGCAGCGCAGTCCCCACATCCTGCAATTGGTGCCGCATAAGTACCTGGCTAATTACCTGGGCATCGACCCGACCAACTTCAGCAAACTGCTCAACAAAGTGCGCATCTGAAATCTTGGTATTTACCAAGAATAGTCTTTCCGGGGCACGCCACCTTTGTAACATCAACTTAAACAAAAGCATGTTATGAAGACGCAAAGAACCGTAACCCTAGCCTCCAAAGGCTTCATTCTCCTCTCGGCGCTCAGCCTCCTGTCTGTTAGCCTGATGGCCTTTGCCAACCCGCAGGCCGTGATGGACCTGGTACAGGTGCAGCTCAACAATACCGATGCCTTCAGCTCCATTCGTGGGGTGTATGGTGGCGTTGGCATGACGCTCTTCCTGAGCCTGATCTACCTGATGTGGCGCGACACCCAAAGCGGCCTGCTGTTTCTGTGCCTGCTCTGGGGCTTCTACGCCTTGTCGCGCACCATCACCATTTTCGCGGAAGGCGCCCTGGGCGATTTCGGAAACCAGTGGCTGCTGATAGAGTCAGTGTTTTTTGTGCTTGCTTTGGGCCTGGCGCTGGTGAACAGAAAAGCTATACCTGGCAATAGGGCGGTGTAGAGGTGGGCCGTCAGCAAGGAATAGCTGGCGAGCCTGCAGACTCAAGAAGAGGACTATCCCCTTGAGGACAAGTGAGACGAGAGTCGAAACTTGCGACCGCAGGTCAAGAGGGGTGTTTTACATCTGTGAGGATTTCCCCAACCGGCATTTAACAAAACTATCCCCTTGAGGGGATTATAGGGGTGTTTACACCTGCTGTTTCACCGTCATTTGCCGACTCCTGCTCCGTAGCCTTACACCCCTATGGTCCCCTCAAGGGGACAGTTTCCCAAAACCGATTCCCAAAAGGTGAAAGGTGGCAAAACCAAAAACCCGCATCATCGCCTATTCCCAATCATTAAAACCAAATCATTTCAAACCTCAAACAAAATAAAACCATGAAAAAAGTAATGTTAGCTGCGTGTGTTCTTTTTAGTGCCCTTTCCCTGACCAGCTGCGAAGACGAGGAGCTGAGCAAAAGCACCTTTGCCCTGGAAGAAAGTAACTCGAAAGTAATATGGAAAGGCTACAGCCCGGCGCTGTACCACGACGGCTCCTTCCGGGTGCAAAGCCAGGACATCCAGGTGGTGGATGGCCAGGTAACGTCCGGCACCTTCACTGTTCCAATAGCGACGATAGCGAACTTCGACCTGCCTGACGAGGTGAAGCCCGTGCTGCTCGATCACCTCAAGAGCCCCGACTTCTTCAACCTGGCGCTGCACCCGACGGCCTCCTTCCGCATCACGAAGGTGCAGCCGCTTGCCAGGGTCTCGGAGGGGGCCAACTATACCGTGACCGGCGACTTTACCATGCTCGGACAGACCCACCCGATCGCGTTTCCGGCCAACATTAACCTGCAGGGAAGCAAGCTGGAGTTGGAGGCAAGCTTTAAGCTGGACAGAACCAAATGGGGCATGACCTACGCGACTGATCCAGCGCTGGGCGACCACCACATCCTGCCGGAGGTGGACATACACTTCGACCTGACGGCAAACAGGAAATAGCTTCGGTAAAGTGAAGGAAAAGTGTTTTAGGGAAGGGGCTGCCTGCTGGCGGTAGCCCCTTCTGGTTTTCAAGGTATAGCAACGCACCTGCCTTCTTGCAGTTGACCTGCTATACCTGCCTATACCTTATCGCTGCCGGTTCTTGTCGAAAAAGCGCCACATAACCTCATTTATATCGATGTCGGTGCTGGTATTGCCCAGGGGGTAGCCGATGTTGAAGGGAGCGCTGCCTGGCCAGGTATGGCCTCCGTTTTCGACCGTGATAAGCGAGACCGTAATGCCATTGTTGCTTAATCCTGAACCGTGACGGAGGTGTGGTCCTTCTTATTCGCACACTGAGCACTTTCTTGCTTTCTTTCTGCGCAGGCAGTTTGTTGTGCGTCAGCCAGTAAGTATAAGTAGTAGGAGCCGAGGCATATCTGATAGACACGTTTATGGGTAGGCAAGTGGCGGCGCAACTAAAAGCCCCTTGCTGCCGCTAGGTTTGCAGTGGTGCTTGATGCCTGAAAAAATACTCTGGTAGGAGAGGGATTACTGTGGTGTGTGATGTTAATTTAGGAACGCTACTTTCTTTCTGCAGCCGCTACTGGAGGCTGAGGGGCTGGCACCACATTCTTAATTGGCTTTGTAGATTTCAGGTAGGCGAAAACGGCCCTTAATTCCTCGTCCGTCATATTTTTGTACATGTCCCAGGGCATTGGTGGCAACAGCATGCGCGAAGTTTCCAGTCCCTTGTGCTTGCCCTGCCTGATAGCTGTAAAAAAATGCTTTTCGGTCCAGTTACCTATACCGGTCTCATCTGAAGTTAAGTTGGCAGCGTAAGAAATTCCCCAGGGCCCCACCCAGGCGGTCAGCGTCTGTGTTACCACCAGGCCTTTCTTTTCTACCTCTTCGCGGTTTATATCAGGAGGCGGCAAAGTAGCCGGATGACCGGACAAAGCTTTTGAGAAGTCCATTTCCATACCTTTGTCTGTCATCTTTTTAGGCGTATGACAATCGTGGCAGGCGGCAATCGTGACCAGGTGCTCCCCCAGTTTAAGCTGTTCTTTATCTCCTTGCAGCATGGTGTCAAAGCTAGCCTGCTTTGTATCAGGGCGCCCTTTCGAAAACGGTGAAAGAAACATGATGAACGAGAAGATAACCAGGGAGGTAATAACCAGTATAGTTTTCATAGCTGTAAGGTTTTGTTCTGAAATTAGTATGTAAACTGCCTTACCTAATTTACCTATTATCCGGAAGAAGTAGAATCAATAGTGGTATTACCTGGTGAACTGATTAGTGTTTGATGTTAAGGGAAAGATTTCAATGATGAATCATTATTTCCAGGCAGGAAGCACAACCAAAAGCTAGGTTAGTATATGCACTAAGCCGGATTTCGGGGTTTATGACAAATTACGTTTTATGGATGCGTACACCGTTTTGAATAGTGATTTATATCCCTCCAACTTTGTGTAACTTTGCTGGCTGGCAGCGAAGTATACCTGTCTGAAGTACAACTATAAAATACAAAAATTGCCTTTCAACCCCTTCTCCATAGACCTCCCCGTTCGGGAAATCATACCTGCCGTCAGAGAACACCTTTCGGCGCAGAATACCCTGATCGTAAACGCCCCTCCGGGAGCAGGTAAAAGCACCTTGCTGCCGCTGGCGATACTCGACGAGCCCTGGTTGAAAGATCAGAAGATCATCATGCTGGAGCCGCGTCGCCTGGCGGCCAAAACCATTGCCGAGCGCCTGGCGCAGCTGCTGGGCGAGGAGGTAGGCCAGACCGTCGGTTACCGTATCCGGTTTGAGAACCGCATTTCAGACAAAACCCGCATTGAAGTCGTGACCGAAGGCATCCTCACCCGCATGATCCACAGCGACCGCTCGCTGACAGGTATAGCCATCGTGATCTTCGACGAGTTTCATGAGCGCAGCATCCATGCCGATGTAGCCATGGCCCTGAGCCGGGAAGCGCAGCAAGTGCTTCGCCCGGACCTACGCATCATGGTGATGTCGGCCACCCTGGACATGCCTCAGCTCACAAGCCTGCTCAAGGCCCCGGTGGCGCAGAGCATGGGGCGGCAATACCCCATCGAGACCTTTTACACCGGCGACGCCGACGACCGCATGCTGCCCGAAATGACTGCCAAAGTGGTGCAGCAGGCCGCCAAGGAGCAGGAAGGCGATATCCTCGTGTTTCTGCCCGGCGAAAACGACATACGCAAAGTAGAGATTCTCCTGCGCAAGCAGCTGCGCGGCGTGCAGATACACCCGCTGTTCGGTATGCTGCCCTTCGGCAAGCAGTACGCCGCCATCATGCCCGACCGCCAGGGCAGGCGCAAGGTGGTGCTGGCGACTAGCATTGCCGAGACCAGCTTAACCATAGAAGGCATTTCGGTGGTGGTGGATACGGGCTTCGGCAAAACCTCCCGCTTCGATCCGAAGTCGGGTTTGTCGCGCCTCGAAACAGCGCGTATCTCCAAAGACGCCGCCGACCAGCGTGCCGGTCGTGCCGGTCGTTTGGGTCCCGGCACGGCCTACCGTATGTGGAGCAAAACCACGCAGGAGCGCATGTCCCCGCACCGCACCCCCGAGATCATGGAAGCCGACCTGGCCAACCTGGTGCTCGATATGGCGCAGTGGGGTATTATGGACATCCGCAGCCTGACCTGGCTCAACCCGCCGCCACGTGCCGCCCTGCAATACGCCACCGAGATGCTGCACCAGCTGCAGGCGCTGGAGAACGGCCGCATTACGGAGCATGGCAGGAAAATGCACGCGTTGCCTTGTCACCCGCGTATCGCGCACATGCTGCTCAAAGCCGAAGAAACCGACCAGGTAGCCCTGGCCAGTGACATTGCTGCCATTCTGGAAGAGCGCGATCCGCTGGACCGCAACGCCGGCATCGACATTAACTTAAGAGTGGAAGCCCTGCGCAGGTATAGAGCCGAACAGGGGCAGGGCAAGCGTTTTGCCAAGATCGAGAAGATTGCCCGCTCGTATCGCCAGCTGTTTGAGGTAGCGCCCGAAAACGGTACCTTCGACGAGTATGAAACTGGTGTGCTGCTGGCGCATTGCTACCCGGAGCGCATCGCCTACGCCCGTCCCGGCAACAACGCGCAGTTCCAGCTGGCCAGCGGACAGTACGCCTCCGCCGGTCACCGCGACGATTTGGCGCACGAGCCCTGGCTGTCCGTGGCGCATATGCATGCCGGTTCGGGCGACAACCCGGGCCGCATTTTCCTGGCCTCGCCGCTCAATCCACGCGACCTGGCTCCGCTGTTGAAGCAGCAGGAGGTATACCACTGGGACGTAAACGAGGGCGAACTCACTGCCTCGCTGGACACCCGCATCGGCAGCATCGTGCTGCAAAGCAAGCCGCTGCCACCACCCGACGAGAAGCACCGCGTACCGGCCATCTCCGAGGCCATCAAAGCAGAAGGCGAGCACCTGCTGGACTTCAACCACGAGCTCACGCAATGGCAAAACCGCGTGATGAGCCTCCGCAAATGGCGCCCCTCCGAGTTCTGGCCCGACGTAAGCACCAGCACCCTGCTCATGATCAACTGGGATTGGCTGAAGCCCTACCTCTTCGACATCGAGCACCCGGATGAGCTGATGGAACTGGAACTCTTGCCAATACTGGAGAAGAAGTACCTGGATGATTCACAGCGCGAACGACTGGATATGTTGGCACCTGCTTTTTTAGCGCTGCCGGATGGTTCAACTATAGAGCTGGAGTATAAACCCGATGGCGCACAGCCGAGGTTGGAGATACGCCTGCAGGACGTGCTAAGCTGGGAGGAAAGCCCGACAGTAGACGATGGCGAGATGACCGTGGAACTGGCTCTGCTTACCCCGGAGTTGAAACCGATCACGGCGGTATCGGATCTTGGCAGTTTCTGGAAAGGGAATTACCGCGTGATCAAACGGCAGCTGGAGGTGGTGTTTCCGGAGGTGGAGTGGGAGCGGACCGCTCTGTGATTGTTGGGAGATATAGTTTGTGCACGATTACACCCTTGTAGTCCTATTAAAGACAGGGTTGTTTCGTTCAACGGGATTCACCCCTTGAGGATTACTGAGCATGCGAGTTCGAAGGTAGCGAGCGTAGCTCTCAGAGGGGTGTTTACATTAGAGAGGAAATCGCAAATAGGTGATTAGTTGCTTTCCATCACCGCCTCTACACCCCTGTAGTCCCCTCAAGGGGACAGTTCCGTTATTACTATTTATTAGTTGGATACTTTTAGTATCAAAATAGAAGTTGTTTCCCTGGAATAGCCTTAGAACCCGCAAGAAAAGAGTGTCCCCTTGAGGGGACTATAGGGGTGTAATCGTGCACCGGCGATATCACTTGTTCTCAGTAATCCAGTGCTCTAATGTTCGCAGTACATTTTGGATATTTTTCTTGATCTCAATATCATCGAATCTTAAGAACCTTACCCCATACTGTTCCAGTTCCGACTGTCGCTTTGTATCATAGTCAAAACTGTAATCATGGCTGTCTCCATCTATCTCGATTGCTAGTTGTAGCTCGTGACAATAGAAATCAACAATATAATCTAGCATAGGTACTTGCCTGTGAAACTGGGTACCCATTAATTTTCGCTCCTTTATTTCCTGCCATAAAAGGATCTCAGCAAGTGTACTGTTTTTCCTCAGCTCTCTTGCTTTGGCTTTGAGATACTCTTTGTAAGGTATAATGGTGTTCTTTTTCATACCTGCTATTTGCCATATTCAAAGTTCTGTAACCCATACAAAAGGCAGTATTTTTAAGTTCTGCGGAGAGCAACAGTGCTGGCTTTATAGGTTTGAAAGACACCCCTATAATCCCCTCAAGGGGATAGTTCCCACTATTATTCTAAATCTTAAAAAATAAGTTTCTTAGGCAAGCGAGACTGCCCCCTCAAGGGGACAGTTTCATTGGCAGAAACCTAATGGAGAAGCTTTGAAGCGCCCATTTAGCGGACTTCGAACAGAGTAGGATAGTCTGCACAAAATAGTATTGCCATTAAAAACTGAAAGAGACGCCTTAGCAGCGTCTCTTTCAGTTTTATAACTCTTATTTCCAAAGCTAAACCGCTTTCAATTCTCTTTGATCCATGGTTTCCTCTTGATCAACACCGATCGCTTTGTTCCAGTCGCCGGCGTTCTTTATACCGAGCTTCACCGGGTCGAAGGTTGGGTCGAGGCCGGCTTTGCGCTGAGCCAGGTAATCCTGCAGGGTACGTAAGGCAGGTTTGCGGAGCAAGAAGATCGCGATCACGTTCAGCCAGGCCATCAGGCCCACGCCGATGTCGCCCAGCGTCCAGGCCGATTCCGCCGTCTTCACGGAGCCATAGAAAGTGGCAGCCAGTATCAGGATTCGCAGCGCCCACAGCATCCACTTTCTGTTTTTGGTGTTCAGGTAGCTCAGGTTGGTTTCGGCGATGTAGTAGTAAGCCATGATGGTGGTGAAGGCAAAGAAGAACAGCGAAATGGCGATAAAACCGCTGCCCAGTGTAGGGAAGTGCTCATTCACGGCGAGCTGCGTATACTCCGGTCCGTAAGGTATACCGGGCAGGTTCTCCACCAGGAAGCCGCCTTCCGGGTTCACTACATTGTATTGCCCCGTAAACAGGATCATGAAAGCCGTGGCCGAGCAAACGAAAAGCGTGTCGATGTAAACAGAGAAGGCCTGCACCAGTCCCTGTTTGGCCGGGTGGCTCACTTCGGCAGCGGCGGCGGCATGCGGCGCCGTGCCCTGGCCTGCTTCGTTGGAGTAGATGCCGCGCTTCACGCCCCAGGCAATGGCCATACCAAACACGCCGGCAAAAGCGGGCTCCAGGTCAAAGGCAGAGCTGAAGATGAGGTTGAAAATGGCCGGCACCTCCGAAATATTCATCAGGATGATCACCACCGACATCAGGATATAAGCACCCGCCATAAACGGCACCACGATCTGCGCCACGTTACCGATGCGCTTCACACCACCTATAATGATCAGGGCGAGCAGCAGCGTAACCGCACCGCCCGTATAGGCCATCGGTATCTGAAAGGCCGTGCTCATACCCGAGGCAATGCTGTTGCTCTGTACGCCCGGCAGGAACAGGGCCATGCTGATGATGGTGGCGACCGCAAACACCACCGCGTACCATTTTACGCCAAGGCCTTTTTCGATGTAGTAAGCAGGGCCACCCCGGTACTGTCCGTCTTTTACCTGCTTGTAGATCTGGCCCAGGGTGGCCTCTATAAAGGCAGACGAACTGCCCAGGAAGGCGATCATCCACATCCAGAACACAGCGCCCGGTCCGCCCATGGCAATCGCCGTCGCGACACCGGCAATGTTACCCGTGCCCACCCGTCCGGCAATGGCCACGGTAAAAGCCTGGAAAGAACTGATGCCTTTGTGGGAGGACTCTCCCTGAAAAAGGAGGCGCAGCATTTCGCGGAGATAGCGTATCTGCAGAAATTTGGTAGCGAAGGAGAAGTACACACCTGCCCCCAGGCAAAGGACGATAAGTGCGTTGCTCCAGACGATGTCGTTCACCGAGCTGATGATGTTTTCCATGAGAGAATGGCAGAGGTAAAAGCTTGTAAAGTTTAGTTTAAAAGGCTGTTATGGATGAACCACAGGTTTTGAGCTGTTTAAATTAAACAGAATATTCGAAAAGTGTAGACTTTATCTCAGCTTATTGTTGGTGGCGCCAGGATGCTGGGCGGGTGATGAGGGGGTGCAAGCGTGCGATAAATTTCTAGCCATCAGGGAAGTAAGCAGACAGTAGCGTGCTTTGTAGGGTGCCTGCAACGGGAGGGTGGAAGGTATAAGAAAAGCTGCTGGTTTGGCGTGTCATGCCCGACACCCGCTTCCAGCGCAACCTCCGGCTATACCTAAACGGACCGGTCGCCGGCCATTCTGTTTTAACCGCCGCCAGCAGGTAAAAGCATACGCTTTGTGCTCAGCCCACAGTCTATGCACCATGGTCAGGTATAGACTCTATTAAACGTTAGGAAAACGATTGAGTAGGAAAAACCATGTTAAAAGCAGGGTTAACCAAATTTGATTGATTGGAGTACATGTTAGGGCTGGTGCGGCTGGCGGTTTGGCAAAGGATCGGGTACTTGTGAAGAGGGGAGTGAGCACATCATTTGGACCGCTGACGCGCCACATCCTGCCGCAATGCAGCAGCAATAGAGAGCAGATAATATTAACCAGATAAGGATGATCCAGAAAACCTACTTAAAGACGAAAGACCAGTGCAAGGTAAAGTTCACGATGAGCCTGACGGATGCAGAGCGGGTGGAAATACGCGGCCTCAACAACGACTGGGAAACGCCGATCCAGATGAAAAAGAGAAAGGACGGTGTGTTTGAGTGTGTGCAGAATCTTCCGCGCCATACCCAGCACGAGTTTAAGTACCTGGTTAACGGCACCGAATGGCGCAACGACCCCGACGCCGACGGCGAAACCCCCAACGAGTACGGCGGCACCAACACTTTGCTGGTGCTGTAGGCTGCCAACCCCTGAAGTCGTTTTTAATTGCTGATGCCGGAGATGTAGGAAGCTATTTCTTCCTCCTTGTCCTGCATGTGCTCGTAGGCAAACTTCTGGATCACATCGCAGGCCACCTTATCCAGCACGCCAAAAATTCGCGCCTCGCTGATCACCTCCTGGTTCCAGTCTGAGGCGATGACCAGGATGGCCTGCCCGTTGTAGGGCGTGAGGTCCTGCAGGTCGGCGGTGAGATTGGGTGAGGGCCACTTGCCTGCAGCCAGGCTGTACAGGCCCGGCTCCCAGCGGGGCGGGCTGTGCTTTAAGTCGGGTGCGGGCTTAAAGTAACCGTTCTCCACGGGGCCAATGAACAGCACGTTGGCTTTGTTCAGCGTAGTCGGTACAAGCGTTTCGGGAGCTGGCAATACGGTGTCGGCTCCTTCCAGTGTTTCTTCGGCGTCATTCATACCTATACATACTTTCGAAAAAAGCAGATGGTTCCGGCAGCAGGCAGTCTGCGGCCCCCGGAACCATCGTTTCCCTATTCTACAGGTATAGCGGTCCCTACACGTAAAGGGAGCTTACCAGGTCTTTATACCGCTCGAGGATGACGCGGCGCTTGAGTTTGAGGGTAGGCGTGAGCTCACCGTTCTCGATGGACCACTCCCCAGGTATAAGCGCGAATTTTTTGATCTGCTCCACCGGGTTGAACTCCCGGTTGTACTGGTTCACAGCCTGTTTGATGAGGGTCCATACCTCCTGGTCTTCGAGCACGGCCTTGTTACCGGGCCAGGTTTTGCCCTGCTGGTCGTACCACTCGCGCAGCTTGTTGAAAGCCGGTACGATGAGCGCTCCCACGAACTTCTGCATTTCGCCCACCACCATGATCTGCTCGATCCAACTGCTCTCCACCATCTTGTTTTCGATGGGCTGCGGGGCCACGTACTTGCCGCCGCTGGTTTTGAAGAGTTCTTTTTTGCGGTCCGTTATCTTCAGGAACTTGTCGTCCACCATGGTGCCGATGTCGCCGGTATGCAGCCAGCCTTCGGCATCGATCACCTCCGCGGTCAGGTCCGGGCGGCGGTAATAACCCATCATCACGTTCGGGCCTTTGCACAGGATCTCACCGTCCTCGGCGATCTTCACCTCCACGCTCTTGAGCAGCGGCCCCACCGTGCCGAACATGCGGTTATGCTCCGGGTAGCGGTTGCCGCTGATAATGGGCGAGGCCTCGGTCAGGCCATAGCCCTCCTGGATCACGATGCCGGCGGCGGTGAAGATGCGGAGCAGGCGCACCTGGCAGGCCGCCGCACCCGTAATGATGGCTTTCACCTCGCCACCCAGCGCCTCGCGCCACTTGCTGAACACCAGTCGGTCGGCCAGGGCCAGCTGCAGGCGGTAAGCCAATGGCATAGGTTTGTTTATCTCGAAGCGCTCGGCCAGCTCCAGGGCCCAGAAGAAGAGCCTCTTTTTGTTGCCGGTTAGCTCGGAGCCTTTGGCCACAATGCCCTCGTATACCTTTTCGAGCAGGCGCGGCACCGTGGTGAACATGGTGGGCTTCACCTCACGCAGGTTGGCCGCAATGGTCTCCATCCCCTCTGCATAGTAGATCGACACCCCGCAGTAGAAATAGCAATAAGTGGCCATGCGCTCGAAAGCGTGGTTGAGGGGCAGAAAACTGATTGCTTTTTTGCGGAACACACCGATCTCCTGTATGATCAGGGCGCTGTCGAACATGTTGCTCAAGATGTTGTGGTGCGAGAGCATCACGCCTTTGGGTGTGCCGGTGGTGCCGGAGGTATAGAGGATGGTGGCCAGTTCGTGCTCGTCCACGGCATCGCGCAGCACATGCACTTGTTGCAAGGTATAGGGAGAAGGTTCCGCTAAAAGTTCTTTCCAGTATGGGGCATCTTCGACCTGCTTAAAGGTATAGACAGCCTCCAGGGCCGGGAGCGCGTCCTGAATGCCCAGTATTTTGCGGTAGAGCGGCTCGTTGCCCACAAAGGCCACCTTCACGGCGGCATCCTGCAGCACAAATTCCAGTTCGCTGTTGCTGATGGTCGGGTAGATGGGCACCGAGATGGCGCCGATCTGCTGGATGGCCATGTCCACCAGCATCCACTCGGGGCAGTTGGGGCTGATGATGGCGATCTTGTCGCGTCCTTCGGCGGTGCCGTCGCCTTTGCTGATGCCCAGGCCGAGCAGGGCAGCGCTGATGCGGTTCACCTTGTCCTGCACATCGCGGGTGCTATACCTCTGCCACGCACCGTCTTCTTTGGCGGCCAGCATGTCGTCCAGCGGGAAGTGCTTCAGTTGCCAGTCTATGCAGTCGAACAGGCGTCGGGGCTTTGCCGCCTGTGCTGTGTCTTCGTTGTTCTTCACGAATTCTTACCTTAAATCATACCTATACACCATTACTGTGTCGCGGCCATCCGTGTTGCTATCGGGCGCTATACCTGCCGCTACCGCCACCACTGCGACTTCGGGTATGACCGTTTCAGCACGATCGGCTCGCCGATGCGGGGTGTTGTGAGGGGCACATTCAGCTCCCTTGCTTTTTTCGTAACGCGCTCGATCGGGTCGGTCCAGCTGTGCATGGCCAGGGCAAAGGCACCCCAGTGGATCGGCATCATCAGTTTGCCTTTCAGGTCGAGGTGGGCCTGTACCGTTTCCTCGGGCATCATGTGGATGCTGGACCAGAGCTCGTTGTACTGCCCGCACTCGAGCAGTGTAATATCAAATGGACCGTATTTCTCGCCGATCTCCTTAAAACCGTCGAAATAGCCTGTGTCGCCGCTGAAGAAGATCCTGTCGTTTTTCCCCTGTATCACCCAGGAGGTCCAGAGGGTTTTCATGCGGTCAGAAATGCCGCGTCCGGAAAAGTGGCGGGCCGGCGTTGCGACGAATCTTATACCGGCCAGCTCGGCCTCGTCCCACCAGTCCAGCTCCGTGATCTTTTCGGCAGGTATACCCCAGCGCTCCAAGTGCGCACCCACGCCCAGGGCCACGTAAAAGTGATCGGTTTTGCCAGCCAGTTGCTTGATGGAGCCATAGTCGAGGTGGTCGTAGTGGTCATGGGAGATGAGCACCGCATCCATAAAGGGTAGGTTTTCTACAGTAATGGGAAGCTCGTCGGTAAAGCGTTTCGGGCCCAGGAAACTGAGTGGGGAAGCCCGCTCGCCCAGCATGGGGTCCACGAGCAGGCGCTTGCCGTCCAGCTCGATAAGAAAAGTGGAGTGACCGAACCAGGTGAGGACCGTGGCCGTATCCTGCGCCGCGATGAGTGTTGCCGGGTCCAGTTTCCGGACGGGCAGCTCCCAGTCGGGCGCTTGGTTCTCTGTTTTGTCAAAGAGGCGCGAGTTGATCATCTTGGCGATGCCGCCAAAGCCCAGGTCCATGTTGGTGGGCACCGGGTTCTGGAAAATACCGTCTTGGTAGTTGGGGGAGGCCTGCATCAGCTTCAGCCGCTCGCCTTTGGCCTCGCCCCCGAACTGGGGCGAGAGGTGCATAAAACTGCATCCGGCCACACTTAAAATCAACAGCAGCGAAAGCAAAAAGTAGGACGTGAATCGTTTGAGCGTCATGCGCCAAAATTACGCATTCTTTTGCTCAGAGCCGAAGCCTGTACCAGCAAAAAGCCCTGTTTGCCGCGGGCGCTTTGGCCTGGCAAACAGGGCTTGCGCGTGCTAACGCGGCATCAAAATCAATTAGAAGAAAGCTGCGTGACGCCCAGGTGACCAAAGTGCGTGGCCAGGGCCATGAAGATCGACGAGATCAGGACGCCAATGCTGATGGCCAGGAAGGCCCGCTTGCGCTCAATCTTGAAGATGCTGGCCGCGATCGTGCCCATGTAGGCTCCCGTGCCCGGAAGCGGTACCATCACAAACACCATCAGCCCCCAAAACCCGTGCTTCTGCAGGTCCTTGCCCGCCAGTTTCTTGGCCCGTTTCGACAGGAATAAAACTCCTCTCTTATACATTTTAAATGGCCAGAACTTCTGGCTGAAGGTATCGATCAGCCACATGAAAAGGGGGAACACCAGCGTGTTGCCCACCGTGCCGACCAGGAAGGCCAGTATAAAGTGCACATTGTTTAAAATGGCGTAAGGTATGCCTGCCCGCGCTTCTCCGAAAGGGGAGATACTCAAAAGAAAGGTATAAAGAAGCGTTTCGAACATTGCGGTATTAAATAATAATCTAAGCTGCTCATAAAATTCACCAATATAAAGGCAAAATAGGTGGCTATACCCGAGGCACAGCAGCTTGCTATTCCGCTATACCTGAATGCAATACCAGCCAGGCTGGTTGGTCCTCCACCGTCTTGCTAACAGTCTGATCCATTATATAATTCAACGTGAATTGGTAGTTTTTTGATATAGTGATTTGCGAATTATAATTATAATATAAGGTATAGGATATGACCTGTTAGTGAAAAATTCTCTGTATGGCCTCGAAAGCAACACTCTTGAGCTTAAGTTGAGTAGCGGTGGCAACGGTACTGGGAGCCTTGTTATTTTTTAAAATTGAATTATTTTTATTATAAATAAATTCACTCGTTTGGTCAGTTATATATAAAACAAAAACAGGTGCAAAAGTTCTGGCTTCTGCACCTGTTTTTGGGGTTGTTTTATCCAAGTGTGCTCTTTTACAGGAACACCTGGGAATAAACGTTTAGATTGGTCGCTGCGGCGGGGGCGGTGTTACGTGAATTTCCTCTACAATCTCGACCACTTCTACCATCTCCGGTCTGGTGTTAGGCTGCTGGTAGTTGCCGCCGTTCTTGTTCGCGCGCTTTTTGCCCATCAAAGCCAGGGCAGCCGCGCCAGCCGCCGCCACCACGGCACCGGCCACCATTGGGTTGGTCACGGCACGGGTATAAAGGCTGGTCGGCATGGTGTCTTTAATACGGCCATGTATGCGGCCGCCCTCACCCGGCTGGTGCAGTGCGCCTTCGCGGTGCTGTGCCGGCTCGTCGAGCAGCTGCTGGTCGGTCATCAGTTTTTCGCTGGAGAGGTCCATCAGGCCCGGGGCCAGTTTGTTTGTCAGGCTCATGAGCTTGCCGCCTCCGCCTACCATGATGTCGCGCTTCTGGTGGGTGGCGGCATACAGGATCGCATTGGCCACTTCCTCCGGCTCGTATACCGGTGGCGGTAGCGTCAGTTTGCGGTCGGTGTAGTTTTTGGCATGGTCAGGGTAAGGGGTGTTGATCGCGGCTGGTTTGATCAGGGTAACCGACACCGGCGCGCCTTCCTCTTCCAGCTCAATGCGCAGGGCGTCCGTGAACCCTTTCACAGCGTGTTTGGTCGCGCTGTACATGCCCTGCATGGGTATGGCGGTGTCGGAGAGCACACTGCCGATGTTGATGATGGCGCCCCCGCGGTTGCGCAGGTGCATGGCTGCCATCTGCGAGCCGTAGACAAGTCCCCAGAAGTTGGTGTCGAACAGGCGGCGGTTGTCTTCGTCGCTCACCTCCAGCAGGCGGCCGTAAATCGATACGCCGGCATCGTTCACCCAGGTGTCGAATCCCCCGAAATGGGAAAGAGCCGCATCGGCAATGCGCTGCACATCCTGCTGCCGTCCCACATCAGCGCGCACGGCAATGGCCTGCCCGCCTTTTTCGTTAATTTCCTGTGCTATTTCCTCCAATGCCTGTTCGTTGCGTGCGGCCAGCACCAGGCGTGCGCCTTTTTCGGCGGCCGCAAAGGCCGTTGCCAGCCCGATGCCGCTCGATGCCCCGGTAATCACAATTACCTGGTCTTTCAATGGTTTCAGTTTGATCGTCATAGGTATAAGTTGTTTTAACAGTAATGAAATACTACCTTCATAAGGTACGGCCCCAGGCGCCGCTTGTTGGGAAATGCGCCGTCCCTTGCTAAAAAGGACCGCCAGTTGAAATGAATTGCCTGTAAGTTTGTTACAGGTATAGCTTTTATCTAAATGCGTGTATAATGACAGAAGAAGAGTTTGACGCCACGTTTGCGTATACCCTGGACGTGCTGCTGGCCACCATGGCCGAGGAGCCCGAGATAGACCCGGAGAAGTTTTACAACATGGCCTGTATCCTTGAAAATCTGCGCTTCTTCAGCCCTGTGCTTTACGGGGTTATAAAACAGAAAGAGGACTAAAAAGCAGCTTGATGGATAATCCTGCAACGCCAGACCACAACACAGCGTATGCGGAATCATACATGTAAACAAGCCTATGTTTCTCTCTTACATTTTTCAGGATTGGAAGGCGAACAAAGGAAACCTGAAAGGTCGCCTGGTGATGCTGATGTTCCGAATAGCCCGTCCTGCTTCCATCAACACCTTTTTCCGTATTATCTGGCTGCCCTACCTGATGTTCTATAAAATTCTGGTAGAGTGGTTTATGGGCATCGAACTGCCGCACTGGACCAAAGTGGGCAAGAATTTCATCCTGGGCCACGGTCAGGCCCTGGTCGTAAATGGCTGCTCGGTGATCGGCGACAACTGCTTTTTCAGGCACTCGACCACCCTGGGCAACATTCGCCGCGAAGATGGCAGTTACACCGGTTCCCCGATCATCGGCAACAACGTGGAGCTGGGCGCCAATGTGTGCATCATCGGGGAGGTGCGCGTCGGCAACAACGTGCGTATCGGTGCGGGTTCTGTTGTTGTGAAGGACATACCTGACAACTGCGTGGCCGTCGGCAACCCGGCCCGCGTCATCAAGCGGCTCGACCAACCGGCCATGCCCGACAAAGTGGGCGCCGAACTGCAGGCTCAGGAGGTATAGCCCGGTTTGTTTTCCTAACCAAATCTCCTTTGTATCAATCTTTTCTCTTATATTGGCCTAAACCAGCAAATTCGTACCATAAAGGCTGAACGTACCTATACCTAACTCACCTTACCTAAGCAGCTTTTTGAATGGACATAAACTTAACATCAGTGACTGCTGCCGCAGCAGGTATAAACACCCGCGGACAGGAGCAGTACCGGATTCTTATTGACAGCATCACCGACTACGCCATTTTCCTGCTCAACGCAGAAGGGTACATCATCACCTGGAACACGGGCGCCAAACAGATCAAGGGCTATGACGCTGATGAGATCATTGGGAAGCACTTCTCCACTTTCTATACCCAAAAGGACATCGACGACAACTATCCGTTAAAGGAACTGAAAGAGGCGGTTGCCAGGGGCAAGTACGAAGACGAGGGCTGGCGCGTGAAGAAGGACGGCTCCGTTTTCTGGGCCAACGTCGTGATCACACCTATCTTTAATGAGCAAAAGGAGCTGATCGCTTTCTCCAAGATCACCCGCGATCTGTCGGAGCGCAAGAAGGCCGAGGACGACCTGTACCGTGCTTTTGAGGAGCTGAAAGAGAGCGAGGAGCGCTTTCGTTTGCTGATTGAAGGCGTGACCGACTATGCCATCTTCATGCTCGACCCGGCCGGAAACGTGGCCACCTGGAACAACGGGGCCCATCGCATGAACGGTTATGAGGCCGACGAGATCATCGGGAAGTATTTTGCCCGGTTTTATAGCCAGGAGCTGATTGCGGAGGGTTTCCCGGCCTACGAACTGCAGCAGGCAAAGGAGCATGGGCGCTTCGAGGACAATGGCTGGCGCTACCGCAAGGACGGCTCCGCCTTCTGGGCCAACACCGTGATTACGGCCATCTACAATGCCCAAAAAGAGCTGATCGGCTTTTCGAAGATCACCCGCGACCTTACCGACAAGCTGAAAATGGAGCAGCAGCTCTTCCGCATGAACGAAGAGCTGCGCGAAAGCGAGGAGAAGAGCCGCCTGCTGATCGACAGCGTGAAAGACTACGCCATCCTGATGCTGAATCCGGAGGGCATTGTGATGAGCTGGAACGAAGGGGCCGAGCGCATCAAGGGCTACAAACCGAAAGAGATCATTGGCAGGCACTTTTCCACTTTCTACAACCGGGAGGCCATTGCGAAAGGGTTTCCGCAGTATGAGCTCCGCAAGGCACAGGAGGTAGGACGTTTTGAAGACGAGGGCTGGCGCATTCGCAAAGACGGCACCGCCTTTTGGGCCAACGTGGTGATCACCCCGATCTACAACAGCAACAAGCGGCTGCTGGGCTACTCTAAAGTTACCCGCGACCTGACAGAGCGCCGCCGCAACGAAGAGCTGATGCACAAAAACAGCGAGCTTATCAAGATCAACAACGAGCTCGATAATTTTGTGTATGCCGCCTCGCACGACCTGAAAGCGCCGATCACCAACCTGGAAGGTCTGCTGCAGGCGCTCCGGGAAGACCTGGGGGAAAACCTATCTCAACACGAAGTGCTCCTGGAGTACATGGGGAGCGCCATCGGCACGCTCAAAAACGTGATCGCCGATTTGTCGGACGTCACCAAGCTCAAGCACGAGCAGGAGTCGCCGGAAGATGTGCAGATACAGGATATGCTGAAGGACATTGAGATCAGCCTGAAACCCTACATAGAGCACACGGGCGCTGTTGTGCAGTGCACAACCATGGAGTTTACAACGCTCCGCTACTCCCGCAAAAACCTCCGGAGCATCCTCTTTAACCTGGTGTCGAATGCCATCAAGTACGCAGACCCTGATCGCAAGCCGATCGTGCACATCAGCACAGCGATCACGCCGGAAGGGGTATACGAACTCGCCGTGCAGGACAATGGGCTGGGGCTCGCCCCGAGTCAGATCGGGAAGATCTTCTCGCTGTTCAAGCGTGCGCACGACCATGTGGAGGGCTCCGGGATCGGGCTATACCTGGTGAAGCGCATTCTCGACAATACCGGCGACAACATTTCCGTAGAGAGTGAAGAGGGGGTAGGCTCCAGGTTCCTGGTAAGTTTCCGTCAGCCCAAACATTGATTTCCGGGAAAATGCATTCGCCTGCAAACCGGCAAAAGCTAGACCAATGCAGGTATAGCCTGGCCAGTGGTTGTGGAGAATGCGTCTTTTCAAAAGACTGGCCGCTATTTAGTTAGATCGTATACCTACGCGCTAGTCGTGTAAATCAGAAATACCGCATGCTACACACCGCTGCTCCCGCTCAGGGGAGTCACTCTGACCAAAGTATTCCTTACCAGCAGCTGCTGGAGGCGCAAAGTGGCCTGATTTTGCTCATTTCGCCTGACCTCACTGTGATCGGCGCCTCAGAAGCTTACCTGCGCGAAGCCTTCGTGTCCCGTGAGCAGATCATGGGGAAGCATCTTTCTGACGTGTTCCCGGACAACCCGAATACCCCGGGCAGCTCTCCCTCGGCAACCCTGCGGGCTTCTATTGAGCGGGCCATCGCGCGCCGCGAACGGGAGACGATCGAGCTTATCCAGTACGACATCCAGCACCCGGATCGTCCCGGCGAATTTATGGAGCGCTTCTGGAGTGCTTCCAACACACCCATTTACAACAGCCAGGGCCAGCTGGTGTGTATCCTATATGAAGCCAAGAACATTTCGGAAGACCTGAAAACGAAGGCGCAGCTGCAACAGAGCCGCGAGAAAGAACAGGTGGCACTTGCGCAGGCCGAGCAGCAACGCCTCCGCATGGAACGCCTTTTCGATCAGGCGCCGGCGGCCTGTGCCATGCTCGAGGGCCCGACCTTCATCTACCGGGTCATCAACTCGTCCTACCAGCAGCTTTTCCCGGGTCGCGAGTTGCTGAATCTGCCTTTGTTCGAGGCCTTGCCCGAGCTCCGGAACCAGGCCGTCTACGACATCATTCATGAGGTATACAGAACCGGCGAAACCTACGAGGGCAAGGAAGTGCTGATACCGGTTGCCCGCTACGCTGACCAGCCGGCTGAGGACATCTACTGGAATTTTATATACCAGGCCCTGCTGGATGCAGAGGGCAACGTGAACGGTATCCTGATCTTTGCGCTGGATGTGACGGATTTTGTTATAGCCCGGCAGCAGGTAGAGTCGAGCGCGGCCTCGTTGCAAACCATGAACCTCGGGCTGGAGGAAGTGATCAGGCGGCGGACCCATGAACTGGCCCAGGCACAGGCAGAGGCGGAGCGCCAAAGCAAACGGTTGGAAAGTCTGTTTATGATGGCACCGGCGGCTATCTGCATCCTCAACGGCCCCGACCTGGTGTATGAGTTGGTGAACCCGGCCTACGCAGCCCTTTTTCCGGAGCGTGAGCTGTTTGGAAAGCCCATACTGGAGGTGCTGCCCGAGATAGAAAACAACCCGGTGTACCAGACCTTCCTGGAAGTGTATAGAACCGGCCGCACCCACGAGGAAAAGGAAAGGTGCATCCCGTTTGTGGGGCAGGGCGGCGAGCTGGAGGACCGGTATTTCCGCTACATTCAGCAGGCCCGGTACAACGAGCAAAACCAGATAGACGGCGTGGTGGTGTTTGCCCTGGAAGTGACTGAGCAGGTGCAGGCGCGCAAGGCCGTGGAAGCGAGCGAGCAGCAGCTGCAGCTAGCCAACAAAGAGTATGACATTGCCAACCAGCAGCTCATCTATATCAACAAAGACCTTGATAATTTCATTTACACCGCTTCCCACGACTTAAAGGCCCCGATCTCCAATATTGAGATGCTCATGAGCGAGCTCCTGCTCGAACTGCCGGAGGAAAGCCTCAGCCGGCAGGAGGTCAAGAGCATTCTCCACATGATGCAGGGCTCGGTGTCCAGGCTCAAAAGGACCATCGCCAGCCTCACGGATATCTCGCGGCTGAAGAAAGAGGACCTGAACAAACAGGAGCGTGTGCAAGTGGCCGATGTGGTAAGGGAAGTAGCGCTCGACCTGGAGAAGGTGATTACGGAGTACGATGCCCACCTGGAGACCGACATTGCCAACTGCTCGACCAAGGCTTTTTCGGAGCGAAACCTTCGCAGCATTGTGTACAACCTGCTATCAAACGGGATTAAATACAGCCATCCGCAGCGAAAGCCGCATATAAAGGTAAGTTGCCGGCAGGAGGATGGGCAGCATGTGCTGGAGGTGCAGGACAATGGCCTCGGCCTGAGTGCAACGCAGCAGGGCAAGCTCTTTACCATGTTCAAACGCTTCCACGACCATGTGGAAGGTTCGGGTGTGGGCCTGTACATGGTGAAAAGGATCGTGGAGAATGCCGGTGGCAGCATACAGGTCAAAAGCGAGGTAGGCACAGGCACCACCTTTAGCGTATACTTCAGTGAGTGATTTCGTCAGGTATGGCAGCAAACAGTATTGAAGTCAGTGTAACAGGTACAGGTATAACATAAAAGCTAAAAGATGCTGGATATCGTCATTGAAGCCCGTAAAGCTGCGCTTGCCCCCGGAATGGACGTGCGGCGCATCCTGCCATTCCGCTTACGCCGCATGGTGGGGCCTTTCATTTTCATGGATCACGCAGGACCCGTGAACCTGCAACCTCCGCTAACCCACGACATGGACGTGCTGCCCCATCCGCACATCGGCCTTTCGACGGTCAGTTATCTATTTGGCGGACAGGTTACGCACCGCGACAGCCTGGGCGTGGAGCAGGTCATCCGGCCGGGGGAGGTGAACTGGATGACGGCGGGCAGTGGCATTGCCCACTCGGAGCGCTTCGAAGACCCCGCTACCCTGGCAGGCGGTGAACTCGAAATGATACAGACCTGGGTTGCCTTGCCGGAGAAGGACGAGGAAGCCGCCCCCTCGTTCGAGAATTACAAACCCGAGCAACTCCCCATCTTTACGGAAACCGGCGTATGGATGCGCCTGATCGCCGGAGATGCCTACGGCCTCCGGAACGACGTAAAGACCCATTCGCCCCTGTTTTACCTGCATGTGGTATTGCAAAAAGGCGCTCGCTTCGGTTTGCCAAAAGAGCATTCGGAACGGGGAATCTACGTTGCCAAAGGCAGCATCGAAATTGCGCACAGTACCTACACTGTCGGGCAGATGCTTGTGTTTACAAAAGGCGCCGATCCGGTTATACTGGCAAAAGAGCCCACAACCCTGATGCTGCTTGGAGGGGAAGCCCTTGGCGAACGCTTTATCTGGTGGAATTTTGTGTCGTCGCGCAAGGACAGGATAGAGCAGGCGAAAGCCGACTGGAAAGAAGGCCGCATCCTGTTGCCACCCACCGACAACCTGGAGTACGTGCCGCTTCCGGCTGACCGCTCCAAACCTGCCGGAGGACCCTCACCGCAGGCACTGTCCTGAGGTATAGCAGGTATAGCACCTACTTATTTGCCGCCCTGAACTGCTCAGGGGTGCAACCCAGCTGTTTTTTGAAAAAGCGGAAGAAATAAGTGTTGTCAAAATAGCCAAGCTCCGCCGCGATCTGTGAACTCGTCAGGTCGGCATGCACCAGCAGCCGCTGCGCTTCCAGCAGCGTTCTGTACTGGATCAGGTCTTTCGTTGTTTTGCCCAAGGCATTCCGGCAAACGTCGTTGAGGTGCTTGGGCGTTACATGGAGGCGCTCAGCATAGAAGGCCACCGGCTGGTGTTCCCGGTAGTGCAGGTCAATCAGCCGCTCCAGTTGCTGCAGCAGCGCCAGGTCTTTTCCAAAATTCCCCTTCATTGCCTCATCAGGCCTGAAAATCCGGGTCAGCTCGATCAGCAGGATATCCAGATACCTACTGAGGGCCACGTCCCGCATCTGGCCGGCTTGCCTGTATTCCTGCTGCAGCAACTGCAGGATGGGCCTGAGCGCGTCTTGCTGGGTGTCGCTGATCTGCAAGACCGGGTTGTAGAGCAGGGCATTGAAAAACGGAAAATCGAAGAGCATCCTGTGCGGATAGGCCTTCGTGTAAAACTCCTGCGTGAAGAAGATGATCAGGCCCTCGGCATCGCTTGAGAGTTCCCAACTGTGCACCTGGCCTGGCGTGAGAAAGAAAACAGCGCCGGGCCCTACACCATAGGATTTGAAGTCGATAGTGTGCGTGCCTTTGCCCTGCGTGACGAACAGAATGATGTAGAAATCGTGTTTGTGGGGCCTGCGGATGAACAGGTGTTCCTGCAGGTGGTCCGACAGGGAACTGACGTAAAAATACCGGTCCTGGCGGGACTTCGCCTCGAAATCCTGGATCTGGTAAATGGGAAGGTGTTCTTTTGCCATGGCGTGCTTATGCAGTCTTTATGTTTCGGTTGGGACTGGGGGCTGGCTGCCGGGCATAAAAGTACAGCATTTCGTCGTTTTTGTGCCGATTCAACCCTGACCAAATCACCTAACTTTGTACTGTTGATAGAATTGACAAGGCCATGCGTGAGAAAAGATCCTTTTTATACAGTGTTGCTACAACAAAATGCCCGCGCTGCCGCGAGGGGAATATGTTTCCGGAAGGAACCTTGTACAGCCGCAGGTTTGCGGATATGTATAAGAACTGCCCATGTTGCGGGCAGGTTTTTGAGCCGGAACCGGGCTATTACTACGGCGCCATGTACGTGAGTTTTGCCTTTAATGTGGCTATTTTTCTGGTGGCCCTGTTTGTGCTGCACCAGCTCGGGGTGGAGGTGACCATTCCGATGATGATGGGATTGGTCGGGATTACGGTGGTGGGCTTGCTGCCGGTCATCTTTCGCCTGTCCAGAGCGCTGTGGATCAATATCTTCATCCAGTATGAGGGCCCCAGCGCGGAGATACCGCGGAAGCTACACGCCTAGTAGCCACAGAGCCTGATCGCCATTGCCAAGGCAGGCTGGCTGGGAAATATACCGTGCGCCGTACTGGCCCGGTCTTGAATAGAAATTGTTTTCTGTAGGTTTAGTTTGATCAGACCGTTTCGGGTATACCTGGAGCGGTCTGTCGTTTTATGAGCATAAGTATAGGGTTATTCAACTCGTGCGCCTGAAAAAATATTGCTTTCAAAACGTAGATTGCTATTTAACTTTCTCTTAACTTTGGACCGAAAAACGATTTTGGTCTAACGGGTATGAATGAGAAGGATGAACTTGTAAGAAAGGAGATTCTCGACGAGGCCCAAAAGCTGTTCAGGCACTTCGGCTGGTCCAAAACCACCATGGAGGACATAGCCAAAGCTGCCGGTAAAGGAAAAAGTACCCTTTACTATTATTACAAGAGCAAAGACGAGATTTTCGACGCCGTTCTGACGCGGGAGATGGACGAGGTTTTCCGTAAACTGCAGGAGGAGGTAGGCAAAGAGGAGACGGCCGAGGGCAAAATGAGGACACTGTGCCTGACCCGGTTCAACATCCTCAAGAAGAAGGCCAACCTCTACAATGTGATCAAGGGCGATATCGAAGCGAATATACCGCGCCTGAGAGATTTGCACAGATGCTACGAACTGCGGGAAATCAGTTTGGTAAGAAGCATTCTGCGGTTTGGCCTGGAGCGGAAAGAGTTTGCGCAGTACGCAGCCGACGACATCGACTCCATCGCCTTTGCCATGGTTTGTGCTTTTCGGGGGCTGGAAGTTGGCCTATTGGTGGAGAACAAATTCGCCGCCCTGGAAGGTAGGATGGATATTATAAACAATATCTTGATGCGGGGACTCAAAACAAAGGGCGGCCCCGATAGTTAATAAATACTCCAAAATAATCCAGAAAAAGTAAGGATTTTTCAATTATAAATGGTAGTATTCGTAGGTATAAATAGTTCTATAACTTATGAACTAGCAGAACTGTTAGAGCTGGAATACAGCGCTTTGGACCAACCAGGGGGACAGGTAAGTTCAGGGCGGTTAAATAAATTTAGGTTAATTAAAGTATTGTAGATGGGCAATATACTTCGTGAGAGAATCCTCGCCCGTGAGAAGAGCGCTGCTTACCATGCAGCCGAAAGAGCAATGGCGCAGGGGGCCTATCCTTATTTCAGATCAATAGAGTCTGCTCAGGATACGGAAGTGATCATAAACGGCCAGAAAGTGCTGATGTTTGGTTCAAACGCCTATCTGGGGCTCACGAACCACCCGAAGGTGAAGGAGGCGGCCGTGGATGCCATTATGAGGTATGGCAGCGGTTGCGCGGGCTCCCGCTTCCTGAACGGCACCCTGGACATCCACATGGAACTGGAGGACAGACTGGCCGCCTATGTGGGCAAAGAGGCCGCACTGGTTTTCAGCACCGGCTTTCAGGTAAACCTGGGCGTGATCTCGAGCCTGACCGGACGCAACGATTACATCATTCTGGATGAGTACAACCATGCCTCCATCATCGACGGCAGCAGGCTTTCCTTTTCCAAAGTGATCAAGTACAAACACAACGACATGCAGGACCTGGAGAGCAAGCTGAGCCGCCTGCCTGCCGAGGCCATCAAGCTGATTGTGGTGGATGGCGTGTTCAGTATGGAAGGTGACATTGTGAATCTTCCGGAGCTGGTGGCCCTGGCAGAGCGGTATGGTGGCAGCATTATGGTGGACGATGCGCACGGGTTGGGCGTCATTGGAGAGCAGGGGGCCGGCACGGCCTCGCACTTTGGCCTGACCGATCAGGTGGATCTGATCATGGGAACGTTCAGCAAATCGCTTGCCTCGCTGGGCGGCTTTATCGCCAGCGATTACGATACCATCCAGTACCTGAAGCACCATGCCCGTTCGCTCATTTTCAGCGCCAGCATGTCGCCCGCCTCAGTGGCCAGCACACTGGCAGCCCTGGACATTATTCAGTCGGAGCCCGAGCGCCGGGAGCAGCTGTGGCGCAACACCCACTATGCCGTAGAGCTGATGAAGGCCGCCGGACTGGAGCTGGGACCGACAGAGACGCCGATCATTCCGGTGTTTGTGCGCGACAACGACCTGACTTTCCAGGTGACCAAAGTGCTGCAGGACAACGGTATTTTCGTGAATCCGGTGGTAGCACCCGCCGTGCCTGCTGACTCTACGCTGTTGCGCCTTTCGATCATGGCTACCCATACCTTCAGCCAGATAGAAGAGGCCGTTACTAAAATTGCCGATGCATTCAAATTGCTAGGCATCAACTCCCGAAACACCTCATATGAAGCGCGTACTGCCTGTTGAGACCAAGCAGCAGCTGAAAGCTTTCATCGACTTTCCGCACGCGCTGTATCAAGACGACCCGCATTACGTGCCGGAGCTTTATATGGCGCAGGAGGACCTGCTGACGCCGGGAAAACATCCGTTTCACGAGCACTCCGAGGTGCAGCTATACCTGGCCTATCGGGGAAAGGAGCTGGTGGGGCGCATTGCGGCCATCCTCAACAACAACCACAACGCCTTCAACCATAGCCGTGACGGTTTTTTCGGCTTTTTTGACTGCGTGAACGATGGCGAGGTGGCCGGTCTGCTCATCCGGGAGGCACAGCAGTGGCTGCTGTCCAAACAGTTGACAACCATGATCGGGCCGGTGAACTTCTCGACCAACGAAACCTGCGGCCTGCTGGTGGAGGGCTTTGACAGTTCGCCCGTGGCCATGATGCCCTATAACTACTCCTACTACAGGGAATTGCTGGAAAAGCTGGGCTTTCAGAAAAAGGTGGATCTGCTGGCTTACCAGTTTCTGGCGGCGGGTTACAACGACAAAGCGGCCCGCATGTCGGCCATGCTCCGCGAGCGGCTGGAGCAGAAGGGCATCATCATCCGACCGATCGACCTGAAAAGGTATAGGCAGGAAGCCGAGAGTTTGCGCGAGATCTACAACGGCGCCTGGGACAAGAACCTGGGTTTTGTGCCGATGACGCCAAAGGAGTTTGACTACATGGCCAAAGACCTGAAGCTGATCGTAGACCCGGATTTTTGTCTGATTGCCGAGCACAACGGCAAAGTAGTAGGCTTTTCACTGGCAATACCTGACATCAACCAGATTCTGAAGAAGATCAAAAAAGGACGACTGTTCCCAACCGGCATCTTTAAGCTGCTGCTCTTGCGCAAGAAGATAAGCGCCGTGCGAATCATTGCGCTGGGGGTGATAGAAGGGTACCGGAAGATGGGGATAGAGGCGTGTTTCTATGGCGCGGCCATGCAGAAGCACCGCGAAAAGAATATGAAATCGGCAGAGGCTTCCTGGATACTGGAAAATAACCTGCTGATGAACCAGGGACTGCTGAAGATGGGCGCCAGGCCTTACAAAAAATACAGGATTTACGAAAAGGCGATATGAAGGAGCGGGTACTGATCACGGGAGCGAGCGGCTTTGTGGGGCATCACCTGGTGGAGGCAGCCCTGCAGGCAGGTATGGAGGTATACGCCGCCGTGCGCCCTTCCAGCGATGTGGCGCATCTGCAGCCTTTCGATATCCGCTATACCTCGCTTGACTTTATCAATCCGCAGGCATTGGTAAAGGAGCTGGAGGAGAAGCAGTACCACTACATCATCCACGCGGCTGGCATCACCAAAGCCAAGACAGAAGAAGAGTATAAGCGGGTAAACGCCGGCTATACCCGGAACCTGGCAGAGGCAGCAGTAAAGGCCGCTATTCCGCTGAAGAAGTTTGTCTTCATCAGCAGCCTGGCTGCGCTGGGGCCGGTGCCCTACAGCGAGGCAACCCCGATTCACGAGTTGAGCAAGGCCCGGCCGGTCACGGCCTATGGCAAGAGCAAGCTCCTGGCCGAGCAGTACCTGGCGGAGATGGAGCACCTGCCGCTGGTAGTGCTGCGCCCGACGGCGGTATACGGTCCGCGGGAGAAAGACATTTTTATCGTGCTCAAGACCCTGAACATGGGGCTGGAACCCTACATCAGCAATAAGCCGCAGTGGCTGAGCTTTGTGTATGTGAAGGACCTGGCAAAGGCGGTGATGCAGGCTTTGGGCACAGGTATAGATCATGTGGCCTACAACGTGTCAGACGGCAACCGCTACGACCGCTACGCCCTGGCGACCATCAGCAAGCGCCTCCTGGGCAAAAAGTCCATCCGCGTGCACCTGCCGATGAGCGTGGTGCGTGTGATGGCTAGCCTGATGGAGGCAGCCTACGCGAGCAGCAGCAAAACGCCGGCCCTGAACAAGGAAAAGCTCAACGAGCTGGCCGCCGAAAACTGGAACTGCAGCATCGACAAAATCCGGGAGGACCTGGGCTTTGTGCCCGAGTACGACCTGGAGAAGGGACTGGCGCACACCTTGACATGGTATAAAGAAAACAATTGGCTATAAGTATTGATTTTAAACAGTTTTAGACTTTAAGTGAATAAGATGGAATATCAAGTAAAACCGGCCGAAGGGCGTCTGGGCATCCTGCTTCCGGGACTGGGAGCAGTTGCCACCACATTCATTGCAGGGGTAGAGGCAATCAAGAAAGGTTTCTCGAAGCCAGTGGGCTCGCTTTCCCAGATGGGCAATATCCGCCTGGGCAAGCGCACGGACAACCGCAACCCGCTGATCAAAGACTTTGTGCCGCTGGCGAACCTGAACGACATCGTTTTCGGTGGCTGGGACGTGTACGAAGACAACGTTTTTGAAGCCGCTGTGAACGCCCAGGTGCTGGAGCCGATGCTGCTGCACTCCATCAGGCCGGAGCTGGAGGCCATCAAGCCGATGAAGGCCGTGTTTGACAAAGCTTATGCCCGTAACCTCGACGGCACCAACGTGAAAGAGGCCGCTACCAAGTTTGAACTGGCCGAGGCGCTGATGGAAGACATGCGCACCTTCAAAGAGGTAAACAACTGCGACCGCCTGGTAATCGTGTGGTGCGGCTCTACCGAGGTATACACTGAGGTGAGCGACGTGCACATGACCGTGGCTGCCTTTGAAGAAGGCCTGCGCAACAACGACCCGCGCATTGCGCCAAGCATGATCTATGCCTACGCCGCATTGAAAATGGGTGTGCCTTACGCCAACGGTGCTCCTAACTTAACAGTAGATATTCCGGCGCTGGTGGAGCTGGCAAAAGAGAATGGCGTGGCCATCTCCGGCAAGGATTTCAAAACCGGTCAGACGCTGATGAAGACGATCGTGGCACCTGGTCTGCAGGCGAGAGCGCTGGGCATCAACGGCTGGTTCTCTTCCAACATCCTGGGTAACCGCGACGGTCTGGTACTCGACGATCCGGATAACTTCAAGACAAAGGAAGTATCGAAACTGGGCGTGCTCGAAGACATTCTGCACCCGGAGGACAACCCGGAGCTGTACGGCGACCTCTACCACAAGGTGCGCATCAACTACTACCCGCCTCACGGCGACAACAAAGAGAGCTGGGACAACATCGACATCTTCGGCTGGCTGGGTTACAAGATGCAGATCAAGATCAACTTCCTGTGCCGCGACTCGATCCTGGCAGCGCCTATCGTGCTGGACCTAGCCCTGTTCACGGACCTGGCACAGCGTGCCGGTATGAGCGGTATCCAGGAGTGGCTGTCTTTCTACTACAAGTCGCCGCAGACTGCTGAAGGCCTGCGTCCGGAGCACGACATCTTCAAACAGCTGATCAAGCTGCAGAACACCCTGCGCCATATCATGGGCGAAGACCTGATCACGCACCTGGGCCTGGATTATTACCAGGATCTGGTGGAGTCGCTCTAGTCTGATCAGATGATAAGAGTACACAAACTAGTTTCCACCAGCCTGGGCATTGGCTACATGGGCAAAGGAGGCGGCACAGTGGCAGCTGTGGCGACCTGCCTGTGCCTCTATGCCCTGCACCTGGCTGGTGGGGACCAGTTGGTGACCTGGCTCCCCCTGGCAACGGTGCTGCTGACGGTCCTGGGGATCTGGTCCGCCAACGAGTTAGAGCCGCACTGGGGCAAGGATGATAAAAAAGTGGTGATAGACGAGGTGGCCGGCATGCTGATTACCATGCTGTTTATACCTGTCACGCTCAGTTCGCTGCTAGTCGGGCTGGTGCTGTTTCGCTTCTTTGACATTGTGAAGCCGCTGTATATTCGAAAACTGGAAAAAGTGAGAGGAGGACTAGGCGTAATGCTGGACGACGTAGTGGCGGGCGTTTACGCGAACATCATTTTACAGCTACTTTTCTAATCAACATTCTTTAGATGTTCACCTTCCTGAGGGCACAGGCCGCCTCGCTGGCAGCCTCCGGTGTCGATTTTGTGATGACGATCCTGGCTGTGGAGATGGCTGGCCTTTGGTATGTGACGGGCACTATCCTCGGCACAGTTTCAGGCGGAATCACGCATTTTTCGCTCGGTAGAACATGGGTTTTTAAAGCATCCGACAAAACCATACCCACGCAGTTTCTCAAATACTTTATGGTCTGGAACGGCAGCCTGGCGCTCAATGCATCGGGGGTGTATGTGGTAACGCAATACGGCGGCGTAAACTACATCTTCTCCAAGGTGCTGGTATCGCTGTTCGTCGGATTTTCTTATAACTATATTATTCAAAAAAAATATGTATTCCGCTAAGGGTATATATACACTATATATCAAGTTTACGCTTTGCTTCCTGGTTCTTTTACTTTCCGGATTGAACGCGGGCAGCGTGATGGCGCAGATCGGGGTTACCGCTGTAAAAGGAACCGTGACGGATGCCACAACCAAAGAAGCCCTGATCGGTGTTTCGGTTTTTATACCTGGTACCAGCACCGGCACCAGCACCGACTACGAGGGTAACTTTCAAATCAGAACCAATCAACAAAAAGATAAAATACAGTTTTCGTACCTGGGTTACAGAACGGCTACCTACACCATCAAACCGGGAGAGGAGCAGACCCTGAACGTGCGCCTCGAGGCCGATGCCAGGCAGTTGAGCGAGGTGATGGTAGTGGGCAAGAAGCGCAAGGTGCACTACAGCAACAAAAACAACCCGGCTGTGGACCTGATCCGCGAGATCGTGGACAACAAGCAGAAGAACCGGCCGGAGAGCTACGACTATGTGCAGTACGAACAGTACGAGAAAACGCAGATGTCGCTGGTGAACACACCGGAGAAACTCAAGCGTAACCTGTTGCTCCGGAAGTACGACTTCATCACCAACAACCTCGACACGACGCTGCTTCCGGGCAGGGCAGTGCTGCCTTTTTATATACAGGAGGAGCTGACTGAAAATTATTTCAGGAAGTCGCCGCAGGCGCGCAAAACAGTGGTGAAGGCTGAGAAAAAGGTGGATTTCGGGGAGTTTGTCGACAACAAGGGCATCATGGCCTACATGCAGCACATGTACCAGGACGTGGACATCTACGACAACAACATCACTATCCTGACCAACCAGTTCCTGAGCCCGATCGCCGACATGGCGCCCACCTTCTACAAGTTTTACTTGAAAGACACGGTGCGCACGGATGAGGGACAGCAGTTGGCCCGATTGCAGTTTGAGCCGCGCAACCCCTCAGCCTTTATGTTCACGGGCAGCCTGTACGTAACACTGGACGGCACTTACGCCGTGCAGAGCGTGGACATGGAAGTGAGCAAGGGCGTGAGTATCAACTGGGTGCGTGACCTTAAGATCAAACTGGACTTCGAGAAGAACCCGGACGGCCGCTACCATTTGAGCAGAAGCGGCCTGAAAGCAGACTTCGGCCTGACGCAGAACAGCGACATGGGCTTTTATGGGGAGCGTGTAGTTTCTTACAGGGATTACAAGATAAACGAGGCTCAACCTGGGGCACGCTACGAAGGCGATGCGGTGGTACGCGTGCTGCAGGCAGGGCTGGGGGAAGATTTCTGGCAGGCCAGCCGGCATGACTCGCTCTCGGCTGTGGAGGTGAATACCTATACCAACATCGACAGCCTGGTGAACATGAAGTCCTTCAGGCGCACCATGGACTGGGGTACTGCCCTGATCGCCGGGTATAAGCGGGCAGGGGCCAACATCGAGATAGGTCCGATCAACACCTTCTACAGCTTTAACCCGGTGGAGGGATTCCGCCTGCGCTTTGGCGGCCGGACGACCAATAACTTCAGTAAGAAAGTGATGCTGGAAACCTATACGGCCTATGGCTTCAAGGACGAGAAGTGGAAGTACTACCTGGGCGGCACCTACTCGCTCACCGACCGTTCCATCTGGGAGTTCCCGGTGCGGGCCATACGCGTGAGCTACCAGAAGGACACCAGCATACCTGGTCAGGAACTGCAGTTTGTGCAGGAAGACAATTTCCTGCTTTCCTTTAAGCGCGGCGATAACGACAAATGGCTCTACAACGAGACCTATAACATCGATTACCTGCGGGAATTTGAGAACCACATGTCGTACCGCATCGGCTTCCGTAACTGGAGGCAGTCGCCGGCTGGATCGCTGCAGTACATACAGGTAGGAGATGGTAGCGGCGATGATGAGGCAATGGCGCTGCAGCACCTGACTACGACAGAGGCCTCGGTAGAACTGCGCTGGGCACCGAATGAGCAGTTTCTGCAAGGCAAGATCTACCGCACGCCTGTGGCCAACCGGCACCCGGTGTTCACACTGCGGGCAGCGGCAGGTTTAAAGGGTACCTTTGGCGGGCAGTTCGAGTACCAGAAAGTAGCCCTGAACGTGAGCAAGCGCTTTTACCTGTCGCAGCTGGGCTACTCCGATGTGGTGACAGAAGGCGGCTACGTTTTCGGGCAGGTGCCGTTCCCGTTGCTCGCGGTACACCGCGCCAACCAGAGCTACTCGTACCAGTTGCAGTCATACAACCTGATGAACTTCCTCGAGTTTGTGAGCGACCAGTACGCCAGCGTGCACATCGACCACAGCTTCAATGGTTTCATCTTCAACAAGCTCCCGCTGATCAAGAAAACCAAGCTGCGGGAGTTCGTGACCTTCAAGGCGCTGTATGGCAAAGTGCGGGATGAAAACAGGCCGTACGAAAATCCGGGCCTGTTGCACTTCCCGACTGATGCGAATGGGCTGCCAATCACGTATACCCTTGAAAACAAGCCGTATATGGAGGCGAGCGTAGGTATAGGCAACATCTTCAACTTCTTCCGGGTGGACCTTGTGAAGCGCCTGACCTACCTGGATCATCCAAATGTGTCGGAATTAGGTATAAGGGGCAGGTTTAAATTTGATTTTTAAACAAATGTCAAAGAACGCATGAGCATGGACAAATTACGCGACGCGCTGCAACAGGGGATCTACCAGGTGATCAACCCTTTTGTGAGGCTACTGATCAAGCTTGGCTTTACGCCCAACGCTGTGACCACGACCGGCCTGATCCTCAACATCGGGGTGGCGGGCATCTTTATATGGGGTGGGGAAACCAGCAACCGGGGCGAGCTGGAGTACGTGGGCTGGGCCGGGGCGCTGGTGCTCTTCGCCGGCGTGTTCGACATGCTCGACGGGCAGGTAGCGCGGCTGGGCAACATGAAGTCCACGTTCGGGGCCATGTACGACTCGGTGCTCGACCGCTACAGCGAGATGATCATGTTCATGGGCATCTGCTACTACCTGATCTCGCACCACTACCTGCTCAGTTCGCTCTTTGCTTTTGTGGCGCTGATCGGTTCTATGATGGTGAGCTATACCCGCGCGCGGGCCGAGGGGCTGGGTGTGGAATGCAAGGGCGGCCTGATGCAGCGTCCGGAGCGAATCGTGCTGATCGGCCTGTCGGCCATTGCCTGCGGTATTACTTATTATTTCGTGGGAGCGGACTACAAGGTATACGTACCGGGCGTTCCGTTCCATGTGTTCGAGACCATGTCGGTTTTCACTTTGCCTATCACGGTGATGGCCGTCATGACCAATGTAACTGCCTATCACCGCCTGATGGATTCCAAAAAAGCGATGGAGGCAAAAGAGATGGCGACCCGCTAAAAGAAGCATTACAACGTGAGAAGAATACTTCACCTGGCATTACTGCTTTTATACTTTGGCACAGGCAGTGCCAGCGCCGGCGGTCTGGCAGGTATAGCCGAGGCAAAAGCCGATTCGCTGCCGGTGCCAAAAGGCATCAAGGACCTGAAGTTTTACGTGCAGCGCGACCCCAATGCCAACACCGTGGTCTACGAACTGAACCGCACGGCACAGGGCCAGCTCAACGAAACCGAACCCATTCATGCCTACTGGATCAGGTATGCGGATGGGGGAGAACAGAGAGAGTTGAACTATATTCAGCGCAAGTTTGCCTATGGCCTCAACACCAAAAAGCTGGGCAAGGACCACTATGAGCTGAAGTTCGTGAGTTACAGCAAACTGGCGCTATACCTGCGCAAAGATGCTGCGGGCAGGTATAACGTGTACACCACCATCAACCAGAAAGAAGCCATCCTCGACCGGGTGTTTGTGCGCATCGAGGGAGGCACGTTCTGGGTACCAAATGTTTTGTATGTAGAGCTGAAAGGCAGGGATGCCACTACCGGCAAAGCCGTGACAGGGCGCTTTAAACCTTGATTTTCAAATGAAAAAGAACTTTGTTTCCAACTCGCAGGACTCCGTCAGGATGTTTAAGTACGACTGGATGGAGGCGCTTTCTAAGGTACACTACACTGTCCCGCTTTACATTTATGTGCCGGTCATATTGTTTTTGAGCTGGCTGGCGCTCTCTGCAGAGCAACTTCCGGTACTGGCCTTTTTGGGCTATGCGGCATTGGGGCTTTTTGTCTGGACGCTGACCGAGTATGTGCTGCACCGCTTCGTGTTCCACTTTGTCCCGAGGGCCGGTTGGGCGCTGCGCCTGCACTTCATTTTCCACGGCGTGCACCACGACTACCCCAACGATGCCAAGCGGCTCGTGATGCCACCTTCTGCCAGCATACCCATGGCAACAGTCCTGTATCTGCTCTTTTCGCTTTTATTGTCGGGCGGAGCGCTGTATGCCTTCTTTGCCGCCTTTTTAGTGGGCTACCTGTTTTACGATATTTCGCACTACGCCCTGCACCATTTCACCTTTAAGAGCGAGTTCTGGAAAAAGCTGAAGAAGCACCACATGCTGCACCACTATTCCGATGCCACGAAGGGTTATGGCGTCAGCTCGGCCTTGTGGGACAAAGTTTTTGGATCTGATTTTGACAAAAAATAACATGAGTACAACGACTGCGGCGGCTGGGGAGAAAAAGCGCGTGTCGCGCAAAGAAATGCTGGTGCTGGCTGCTTTATCTGTTGGGTATTTGCTGCTGTCTTACCTGCTGGTGGGCTTCAAAACCGATCAGCTGGTATTGATCGGCCTGGCCAATGTCCTTTACTTTGCCACACCGGTTACCCGCAAATTCATCACCGGCTTTTCCATCTTTATTGTGTTCTGGGTGCTGTACGATTACATGAAGGCCTTCCCGAACTACTGGTTCAACGCGGTGCACATCGAGGACCTGTACCATGCCGAAAAAGCGGTTTTCGGGATACAGAGCGGCGACGCGGTGCTAACCCCGAATGAGTGGTGGCAGCTGCACAGCCATACCTTTCTGGATGTGCTGAGCGGGATTTTCTACCTTAGCTGGGTGCCGGTGCCGCTGGCCTTTGCCGGTTTCTTGTTTTTCTGGAACAGGCAGCAGTTCGTGTATTTTTCGCTTACCTTTCTGCTTGTCAATTTGCTGGGTTTTGTGGTGTACTACCTTTACCCGGCCGCCCCGCCCTGGTATGTGCAGCTGCACGGCTTCGAGTTTATCCCCAAAACACCGGGCAACACGGCTGGTCTGGTCCGTTTCGACGACTTTTTTGGCATCACCGTTTTCCACTCGCTTTATGCCAAGGGCTCCAATGTGTTTGCGGCCATGCCCTCGCTGCACTCCGCCTACCCGCTCATCGTGCTTTACTATGCGCTCAGGAACAAACTGGGGCTGCTTGCCAAGGGCATCTTTACCCTTATTACATTCGGCATCTGGTTTGCGGCTGTCTATACCTCGCACCACTATGTGCTCGATGTGCTGGCCGGTATCGTGTGCGCGACGTGTGGCATCCTGTTATTTAACTGGCTGGTTCGCCGTAACGGGACAGTGAGCAAAGCCATCGGGCAGTTTGTGACGGCCATACGCTAAGTGCCCTACAGCATATTTTGAAAAAATCAGTTGAAATGAGTTTGAACATAGAGAACGGAAAAGCGCTGCAGGCGCTAACAGCTCTTTCGGAAGGCGACTACCAGGCTTTCTTGTATGACTGCGACGGCACTCTGGCCGACAACATGGGCGCGCATAAACTGACCTACGTGGCTGTGGCCGAACGGCAGGGTGTGACGATTGACCCTGCCATAATAGACGAGTTTGCCGGTTTGCCTATACCTGCCGTGGTGAAGGAAATCAACAAGCGCTATAGCAGCCGCTTCGACCCGCTGATATTTGAGGCGCAGAAGGCGGAAATTTTCTACAGCGAATACATTGAGAAGACCCAACCGATTAAGTATGTAGTCGACCACCTGTTAGCCAGTGCCGGTAAGTTGCGGATCGGTGTGGTGTCGGGGGGAGCAAGGAAGTCGGTGCAGCGTACGCTGGAGGTATTAGGTATAGCAGACCTGGTAGAAGTACTGGTATGCGCCGGCGACACAGCAAAAGGCAAACCTTATCCGGATCCCTTCCTGAAGGCCGCGGCATTGTTAGGCGTTGCGCCAGACAAATGCCTGGTATTTGAAGACGGCGAACCAGGTGTGCAGGCTGCCGAGGCCGCTGGCATGCGCTGGATCAGGATCGATCAGGTATAGCAAGGGCTCCATACTTATTTACAACCCGCCCGACAGGTATAGCAACAATGCCCTCGTTTGAATTTACCTTCTACCAACAACCATCTGAGGACGTATCGGGCACTTTCACGTAAAATTTGCTCACACTACCCCGCAGGGTTTCCTGCAGAAGTGTTATATGCGTATACTATTAAGTATAGGCAGGCCTCAACAAAGCTGTTCTGGTAACTAACAATAAACGAGGTATAACAGGCCATACCGGTGCCTGCCTGTAAGGTGATAACATGCTAATTTTGAGTGGCTCAAAATTCCTATCCGCTCCGGATACCTGATCTGCTTGCTCTCTTCCCAACTTATCTTCAGCCTCTGTTTTAAACACAACATTGCGCTTTCCCCTCTAGTACCACGGCAGTCCTGTCTCCGGACTGATATTGCATTGACCTTCCTGTTTTCCTGTACATTTAGACCGTACTGCTATGAGGAAAATATATCAACTTTCATTCATTTTACTGCTGTGGATAGGGGTATCCTGCGGCGGTGACGATGACCCAACTCCGTCCACAGTCAACAACCCGCCTGACACAGAAAAGCCCAAAATCCAGCTTCTGACCCCGGAAGAAAACTCCACCTTCCTCGTGATCAATTTGATAAGGTTCAATACCAGGCTTTCAGATAATGTGGCTTTAGGCACCTTGAAAGCATCCTTGGTTAGTAGCGATGGGAGCAGAAGTGAGATCATGGAACCGTTCATATTCACAGATGCAATGAACATAACAGATTTCACAGGCTCTTTTTACCCACGAGAGATAGCCCCGGGAACCTATACGCTGCTGTTGGAAGTACTGGACAGGCAAAAAAACATGGCCAAAGATTCCGTGGCGATCACCATACATGCGCCCGCCATAAACCAGGCAGAATTTGAAAACGCCTTTAAAAAGAATACCTTTTACTATTACCTCGATTGGGGTTGGTTTGGCTTTGATTTCATTAATGGCGTCGAGTTCGTCAAGTCCCAATTCACTTATGGCCTGCTTATGATGATGAGTATGGATAACTATATAAATAAGGACCAATGGGAGAAGTTTGTGAAAGATTTCCAATTTGAAAAGCAGACCTGGGCCTCTTGGGACAAAGACGGGAATGGTATGTTGGATGACATAGAGTTCCACCAGGGAATTGAGCAACTTGGGCTGTTTGAAAAGTGGGACCAGAATAAAGACAAACTGGTAAATGAAAAAGAATTTGTGCGCGGCATTTTCAAAAGCTGGGACAGAAACCGGGATGATGTGCTGAGCAGGGAAGAGTATTTCGAGCCGTTTTACACCTATCTGTCACTTCACTGAACAACCGCAGGGCTCAGTTACAGGTAAAAGTGCGCGCTGAGTTAAACCTGACTGCGCTCGCCTGCATGGCTCGGCAGGTATAGCTGGTGTTCCGTCGTAGGCAAAGCCGCTCAAGCAATGGGCGGCTTTTTTATGCGCTAAATACCAGCCCGGTTTTGGGGTAAATGGCGTTCCAAGTATGGTTTATCACTTCTTTTAGCTGTTTCATCACTTTTAGTTGAAGCCCTGTTTTCAGTTTGCTACTATTATACCTGAAATAGTATTGGAAAGCGACCTGGAACGGAAAGCACACGACAGATGAACCCATCAAGCAGCCATTTATCAAAAATCAATCCGGTTGGTAAGCAGGAGCTGAAAAATACCTGCTTGCTGCTACTGCTTGGCCTGCTTGCGTTGCCAAGCGGCATAGGAGGGAAGGAGCCAACGCTGCTGCGGCTGGTTGCCCTGCTGCAGCGGCAGGTAGAGCGGTCTTTCCTTTTCGAGGACATGGATGTGGCGGGGAAATGGGCAGAACTGCTTCAGTTTATGCTGGAAACATTGTTTTAGCACCATCCGTCACAGATTCACGCGTATTCATCACATTTTTTGTATATACTCACACCTTTCATTTATCATTGTTTTATGAATGATATGACACTAGATCAGCGCATCGCAAAGCCCATCCAGACCGCTAAAATTGAGTTCTGGGCGGCTACAGCCATCTTTGTTTTTGCCATCTTCTCGCTCTCCACCTCCGACGAGCCCTATCGGTGGGATTTCGAAGAAGTAGGGATACACTATCGCTTTTACAAGCATCATTTCTGGCCGCAGCTGATCCGCTATACCTTGCTATACCTGGGATTCCTGCTGCTCAATTTCCAGATCATACCCAAGCTGATGCAGAAGGAACGCGCAGCGCTCTATGCCTTGTTGCTGCTGGTGCTCTACGTGGGCTACTCATTTATTGCGGGCGTGCTCGATACCTATACCAAGAGCTACCTGATCAACTGGTATTATCCGGGGGAACAAGACTATGATCTGATCTTCCAGGATAGTTTCCGCCATACGCTGTTCCTGTTGCTGCTGGTCGGCATCTATACCTTTATCAAATACAGTGGCCTATACCTGCTGTCCAACGCTACGGCCATTTCGGCCAGGTATAAGTTTGTTAACCGGGAAACGCTCACTGCCTTTATCATCTGGATGGTGAGTGTGTTTGTGCTGATGGTGTTCGATATCGATCAGGATATCACGGTAACCCTGGGGATACTCTCCCTGAGTGCTTTAGCGCTTTATTGTGGAGCTTACTATTACCTGATTCCGAATGCACTCCGGTCCAAAAAACCTCTCCGGAAGTATCTTTTGGTGTCACTTCTGGTCGTGATCCTGGCCTATTTGCCGGTGACGTTTCTGCTGCTGCCGTTTTTTCATGACGAAGACAATGCCTTTGGTCTGAGCTTTTTCAACTCTCTTTTCCAGTTGGTGGTAGCGGCGCCTTTCATTTGGTTCTTGTTCAGGCGCCAGATGAAGGGGAGAGAGGAGATGGTGGTGCTGAAGAAAGAACTTGGCACAACAAGCGCCAACCTGGATTTCCTGCGATCGCAGATCAACCCGCATTTTCTCTTCAACGCCCTGAACACGCTCTACGGCACGGCCCTGCAGGAAAAAGGCGAGCGCACTGCCCAAGGTATACAGATGCTGGGAGACATGATGCGCTTCATGCTGCACGAAAACCACCAGCAAAAGATCCTGCTTTCGCGCGAGATAGAGTACATGCGCAATTACATCGACCTGCAGCTGTTGCGCACCTCGGCCTCGCCCAACATCGCCATCGAGACCAAGATCGATGATGTGGTAGGGGATAAGTACATCGCCCCCATGCTGCTTATACCTTTCATCGAAAACGCCTTTAAGCACGGCATCAGCCTTAAGCACAGGTCCTGGATCCGGATAAGCCTGCACAGCGAGCAGGACAAGGTCTACTTTGACGTGTACAACAGCAAGCAGAAGAAGTCGGAGCAGGACCCCGAGAAAGATGCCTCAGGTATAGGCCTGGCCAACGTGCGGCAGCGACTCAATCTGCTATACCCGGAGCGGCATGAGCTGATCATCCGCGATACGCCAGAAGAGTTTTTTGTGCACCTCACCCTGCAGCTGTAGGCACAGCGTGTATAGGTTGCTTTCATCTACTAAAAATTCTGCATCATGAAAATAGCATTGTTCTTTTTCGGTTTTTTCTTTGTCGTGACAAGCGTAACAGCTCAGAAATTTCAGACAGCAAAATTGGACAGCTTGTTTTCCTTGCTGGAAAAACATGATAAAGCCATGGGCAGTCTATCAGTCTATCACAAGGGCGAAAGCGTCTATCAAAAATCAATTGGCTACGCTGATGTCGATAAAAAGGTGAAAGCAACGGCTACTACGCCATACAGGACTGGTTCTGTTTCCAAAATGTTTACTGCCACGCTTGTCATGCAATTGATAGAAGAGGGCAAATTATCGTTAGATACCAAACTGTCGACGTTGTATCCCGAATTACCGAACGCAGATCAGATAACCATACAGCATCTCCTGCAACATCAGAGTGGCATTTTTG
Organism: Pontibacter ramchanderi; assembly: GCF_002846395.1. Taxonomy (GTDB): domain Bacteria; phylum Bacteroidota; class Bacteroidia; order Cytophagales; family Hymenobacteraceae; genus Pontibacter; species Pontibacter ramchanderi. The sequence continues at coordinate 1,044,400 of NZ_PJMU01000001.1, read as the reverse complement.
ATATTATAAAATCCCCGAATTTCAACGAGTGGATGGTAGAAAAGAGAAGCAAGGAAGAATTGTTAACCAAAATCAAAGAAAACGGCAGTGTGTTCTCCCCTGGCGAAAAACGGGACTATTCCAATACGAACTACATCATTCTATCTCTCATTCTGGAGGACATTGAAAAGAAGGTTTTCGCTAAAATTCTGGAAAAGCGGATCATTAAACCTCTTCAGCTAAAAAATACTTATTACGGGGAAAGTAACCCTAAAAAATTTGTGTCAAGCTCCTACGAAAAGAAGGCTGGCGTATGGGAAAAACCTATTCATATTGACTTAAGCATTCCCCGTGGAGCGGCAGGGATCATCTCGACTCCAGAAGACCTGAATAAGTTTATGAACGGACTTTTTGATGGAAAGCTGGTATCCGAAAATTCCCTTGCGCTTATGAAGAAAGAGCCTGGCATAGGCATGTACCCTATTCCTGTTTTACAGGAAGAAAAAATGATTGGCCACATGGGAGGTATGGACGCCTTTAAATCTCTTGTGGTGTATATGCCTAAACAAGACATGACTTTTGCATATACCTTCAATGGGGTAGATTATCCATATAAAGAGATCGTGATGGGGATCTTTCATATTCTGTTAAATAAGGAATATGATTTACCAAATCTGGAAGCTGGGAACTAGCAGGCGTGCAGCAGATTTTGCATGAGCGTCCGCAAGTTTATACCGGCAGTAACAAGGCGCTGCTGATCAGGTTCTGGACATAAGCCTAAAATTGGATGTTGCTTCACTTCCTGGCTTTTACAGTGCTTTTTTTAACAGAAATAGAGGTATTATTGAGGAACCCTAAAGTGGTTGAACTTAAAAAGAACTGGTATGCGCGCAATAGCAATAGACGACGAACCGATGGCCCTGGAAGTAGTGCGGGCCCATGCTGCCAAGGTGCCCTTTCTGGAACTGGTAGGTTGTTTTACGGATGCCTTTAAAGCCCTGGAGTTCCTGCAAAACGAGTCGGTCGACCTGCTGTTTCTCGACATCAAGATGCCGGACATCTCCGGGCTGGAGTTCGTGACGAGCCTGCAGAAAAAGCCGATGGTCATCTTCACGACGGCCTATTCGGAGCATGCCGTGACCAGTTTTGAGCTGGATGCGGTCGATTACCTGCTAAAGCCTTTCTCGCTGCCAAGGTTTATTAAAGCCTGCAACAAGGCCCAGGAACTGCTGCAACTGCGCGGCACAACAGCGCCTGTAAAAGATTACCTGTTTCTGAAGACCGGTTACGAGCAGGTGAAGGTATACTACGACGAAATCCTGTACCTGGAGGCGGCAGGCAATTACGTGACCTTTGTGCTGGCAGATGGCAGAAAACTGCTCTCGCGCATGACGATACAGGAACTGAGCGAGCAGCTACCTGCGGACAGCTTTGTGCGGGTGCACCGTTCCTACATCGTCTCCAAAAAGCAGATCGACAAAATAGAGCGTCACCAGGTGTGCATCAAAGGAAACGAAGTACCTGTCGGCGCCTCATATATGCAGCAGTTGCAGGGGATTTGATTGCTATACCTGGGGTGGTGTCGTTTTGATAGCTTCATTTGAGGGCGGGGCCGATATACTCTTGGAAGCACTCAAATTTAAGTATATTGGTTTCACTCTCTGAAATTATCCCCTTGAGGGGATTATAGGGATGTAGGTTCGGTGCTAAGATGCAATGGTTGGATATACTGGGAAATCCTCACAGATGTAAAACACACCTCTGCGCTCCCCTCAAGGGGAGAATCTGCAGAATGAAAAGGTCCTATACCTGAGAATACTTCTGCTTGATAGGGTAACTGAGAGGTAGAATAAATAGCCCGACTGACGAACAGCTACAAAATCAAGAAAGGCGCTCCGGTCAATTCCGGAGCGCCTTTCTTGTTTATTAGGACTGTTATACCTAGCTTTTAGTTACCATTCGCTTCCAGCCATTTTCTGGCGTTCACGAAAGCTTCTATCCAGGGCGATACTTCATCGTGACGGCCTTTCGGGTAGTGCGCCCACTGCCACTGCAGGAGCGAACGCTCGATGTGCGGCATCATCACCAGGTGGCGACCTGTTTCGTCGCAGATCATGGCGGTGTTGTAGTCAGAGCCGTTCGGGCAGGCAGGATACGTCTCGTAAGCGTACTTCGAAACGATCTGGTACTTGTCCTCGGTGTGCGGCAGACTGAAGCGGCCCTCGCCATGCGATACCCAAACACCCAGCGTGCTGCCCGCCAGGCTGGAGAGCATCACCGATTTGTTTTCCTGGATGGTGAGCGAGGTGAAGATACTCTCGTGCTTCTGGCTCACGTTGTGCAGCATGCGCGCCTTCTGGTCGTGCCCCATTGTGATGAAGCCAAGCTCCACAAAGAGCTGGCAGCCGTTGCATATACCTACAGATAAAGTGTCTTCGCGCTTGAAGAAGTTCTCAATGGCATTCTTCGCTTTCTCATTATACATAAAGGCACCGGCCCAGCCTTTGGCAGAGCCCAGCACGTCGGAGTTGGAGAAGCCTCCCACAGCTCCAATGAAGCGGATATCCTCCAGCGTTTCTCTTCCCGAGATCAGGTCCGTCATGTGCACATCTTTCACATCGAAGCCGGCCAGGTACATGGCATTGGCCATTTCACGCTCCGAGTTGCTTCCTTTCTCACGGATGATCGCCGCCTTGATGCGTGGCTTCGTGCTGTCGATCACCGGTTTTTTGCCGTCGAAGTTCGCCGGGAAGGTATAGTTCAGCTCGTGCTTCTTGTAGTTCTCGAAACGCTCACGGGCACTGTGCGGACCGCTTTGCTTGATATCGAGCAGGTAAGATGTTTTGAACCAGGTATCGCGCAGTTGGGCGATGTCGAAGGTATAGGCATCGTTTCCGTTCTTCAGTTCCAACGTAGCAGAAGCAGTTGCTGTACCGATTTTGTGGAAAGGAACCTTGTTCGCTTCTAGCGTAGCCTCCACCTCAGCTGAAGCCTGGAACACCACGCCGATGTTCTCGGCAAAAAGCACTTTCACGCTGTCTTCTTCACCAAGAGATGTCAGGTCGATGCTGGCGCCCAGGTTGTTGTCGGCAAAGCACATTTCGAGCAGCGTTGTGATCAGGCCGCCGCTGCCAATGTCGTGACCGGCTTCGATCTTATCTTCTTTGATCAGCTGCTGCAGTGTGTTAAAGGCATTGCCGAACAAGGCTGCATCCGTGATATCTGGTGTCTCGTTTCCGATCTTGTTCACAATCTGCGCAAAAGAGGACCCCCCCAGTTTGAAGGCGTCGTTCGACAGGTTGATGTAGTAGATGTTGCCGCCATTGTGCTGCAACACTGGCTCCACCACCTGGCGCACGTTGCTGCAGTTACCGGCTGCTGAAATTATCACAGTGCCCGGTGCGATCACGTCTTCGTCTTTATACTTCTGCTTCATGGAAAGCGAATCCTTGCCCGTCGGGATGTTGATACCCAGGGTAATGGCAAACTCCGAGCAGGCTTCCACGGCTTTGTACAGACGCGCATCTTCGCCTTCGTTTTTCGAAGCCCACATCCAGTTGGCCGAAAGCGAAACGCTCTTCAAGCCATCTTTCAGCGGTGCCCATACAATGTTGGATAGTGACTCGCCGATAGCATTGCGGCTACCGGCTGCGGGATCGATCAGGGCAGAAATAGGAGAGTGGCCAATGGAAGTTGCTATACCTTCTATACCTTGAAAATCGAGCGCCATCACACCGCAGTTATTCAGCGGCAGTTGCAGCGGGCCGGCGCATTGCTGCTTGGCCACACGGCCACCCACGCAGCGGTCCACTTTGTTCGTGAGCCAGTCTTTGCAAGCTACGGCCTCCAGTTGCAGCACCTGCTCGAGGTAGGTGTAGAGTTGGTTTTTGTCGTAGCTTACCGGCTGGTAATTTCTTTCCACAGTCTGGTCGGTCATCACCATTTTCGGTGAGCTGCCAAACATGTCGCTCAGCTCCAGGTCCATCGGTTTTTCACCTGTGGTAGACGACTGGAACGTGAAGCGGTGGTCGCCGGTCACGTCGCCCACGGTGTACATCGGGGCACGCTCGCGCTCGGCTATTTTCTGAAGTGTCTCAATGTCTTTTTCACCGATCACCAGGCCCATTCGCTCCTGCGACTCGTTGCCGATGATCTCTTTGGCCGACAGGGTAGGGTCGCCCACCGGCAGTTTGTCCAGGTCGATTTTGCCGCCTGTTTCTTCCACCAGTTCCGAGAGGCAGTTCAGGTGACCGCCGGCACCGTGGTCATGGATGGAAACAATCGGGTTGTGCTCGCTCTCCACCATGCCACGGATGGCGTTGGCGGCGCGTTTCTGCATTTCGGGGTTAGAGCGCTGGATGGCGTTCAGTTCTATACCTGAGCCGTGCTCGCCGGTGTCGGCAGACGATACAGCGGCACCGCCCATACCGATACGGTAGTTCTCGCCGCCCAGGATCACAATCTTATCGCCTGTTTTCGGATGTCCTTTCTGCGCCTGGCTCGCTTTGCCATAGCCCACGCCACCAGCCAGCATGATCACCTTGTCATAGCCCAGCTTGCGTGGCGACTCCAGTTCATCGGCTTTTTCGTCATGCTCAAAAGTCAGCACGGAGCCCGTGATAAGCGGCTGCCCGAATTTGTTACCGAAGTCGGTAGCACCGTTTGAGGCTTTGATCAGGATGTCCATTGGCGTCTGGTATAACCAAGGGCGCTCCTGCGTGGCTCGTTCCCAGGGACGGTCTTTTTCGAGACGCGACAATGCGGTCATATACACAGCTGTTCCAGCTAATGGCAGCGCTCCCTGACCACCGGCCAGTCGGTCGCGGATCTCACCACCCGAACCGGTGGCGGCGCCGTTGAAAGGCTCTACCGTAGTCGGGAAGTTGTGCGTTTCTGCTTTGATGGAGATCACCGACTCGAAATCGCTCACCTGGTAATAGTCCGGCACATCGGCACGTTTCGGGGCGAACTGCTGCACCACTGGCCCTTTTATAAAGGCCACGTTGTCCTTGTAAGCCGAAACGATATCGTTCGGGTTGGTTTCGGATGTCTTGCGGATCAGTTTGAAAAGCGAGCTCTCTTTCTCCTGGCCATCGATCACGAACTTGCCGTTGAAGATCTTGTGGCGGCAGTGCTCCGAGTTCACCTGCGAGAAACCAAACACTTCCGAGTCGGTGAGCGGTCGACCCAGTCGTTCGGAAAGCTGGTTCAGGTAGTCTACTTCCTCCTCGCTCAGCGAAAGGCCTTCCTGCTTGTTGTAAGCTGCAATATCCGTTACAGGCTGCACCGGCTCCGGCTGGATGTTGATGGTATAGATCTCCTGGTTCAGGCCGTTGTACTTCTGCGAAAGCATCGGGTCGAAATCCGTGAAATCCTCGGCTACGATCTTGAACTCCTCGATGCGGATGATGCCTTCGATGCCCATGTTCTGGGTGATCTCCACGGCATTGGTGCTCCAGGGCGTCACCATGGCTGCGCGTGGTCCAACAAAAAAGCCACTCAGCGCAGTTTCCTGTTTTCGAGTGGCGTTGCCGAATAGCCATTCCAACTTTTGGATGTCAGTGGCGTTAAGTTCTCCCTTTGCTTGCAGGGCGTAAACTGTGTCAGGTTGACTAAAAAAGAAGTGAAGCATGCTTATTTTTTTTCAATACACAAATGTAGGGTTATTCTGTTTGATATGCTTGCTTCAATAGTTAAAACATTTCTACTTGCAGAGGCCAGCGCTCCATTCTAAAAGCTGCTGCATGCCGGCAAGTCGTTTGAGTGCGGATTGCGTATACTAGATTGGCTGCGTAGACAGCCTTTATGAATAGCTATACCTATGTTAGCAGAGAAAATAAGTTTGATTATTGCGGAAGATCATGTTGTGCTGCGCCAGGGACTCAAAGCACTTTTGGAAAAAGATACGGATCTGGAAATAGTGGGAGAAGCTGAAAACGGGCGCGAAGTGCTGGACATGCTGGCAAACAGGCACGCGGATATTGTGCTGATGGATGTGAACATGCCTGTGATGGACGGCTTTGAGGCGACGGCCCAGATTCGCAGCAACTTTCCGGATACAAAAGTGATTGCCCTTTCGATGCACAGTAACATGCCTTTCGTGCAGAAGATGCTTGACTGTGGAGCGGCCGGCTACCTGCCCAAAACCGCCAACAGCAATGAGTTGAGCGCTGCCATTAAACTAGTGGACAGTGGCACACGCTACATCAGCGGAAACCTGTCCATTGAGTTGCTGGAGCAATCGAAAATGAAAGAGGAGCACCGTTTCCAGAAACCGGCCAATGACAAAGGCTTGTCGAAGCGGGAAGTGGAAGTACTGGCTCTTGTGGCAGAAGGCTATACCAATATGGAAATTGCCGATAAGCTCTTCACCAGCCGACGCACCATCGAAACGCACCGCCAGAACATACTGGAGAAGACACAGGCCAAAAACACGGCTAACCTGATCAAATACGCGGTCGAGAACGGCATCATCTAGCACCAGCGGTCAGGTATAGCTGATGCCTCTTTTCTGTCACTTGTTTTTCATTCTGTTCAGGCAAGCATGTGCACTCAGCAGGCTTTTGAGCATGTTGTAGTTACTGGACCGATAAGAGACACACTCATTGCTGTTGAAAAAGGTCATCAGGGTTTGGTGCAGATCATGCGGCAGTACCACTTCGGTTTCAGCGCCCTGCTCACCTTCCTGCAACAGCATGCCTTTCCCGTTCAGACGGATACTAAAGGTGACACCGATGTTCTGTCTGACCTTCTCCTCATGCTCCAAAAGTATTTTCAATACATCGCTATCCATTGGTTAGTAATAAGAACAGGTTATTTGCCCTTTTCCGGTGGGTATAGACCGGATACTAATATCAGAATGTATTTTTTTTCCTCCTTCAGTACTATTACTCAAAAAAATGGACTACGTATTTTACCATTTCCACCTAAATATAGGTGCTAAAGCGGCAAGGTAATTTTTACCTGTGTGCCCTGTTCGGGAGCGGTACTGGTGCTGAAAGTACCGTTCAGCAGTTCCACCCGGTTTTTGATGGAGCTAAGCCCGATCCCTTTTGTATGAGAAACCGAAGAGTCGAAACCACGTCCATTGTCCTCGGCAATAAGTATAAGGCGCTGGCGCTGTGCTCGGAGCAGCAGGCTGGCCTCGGTGGCATTTGCGTGACGGATGATGTTGTTGGCCATTTCCTGGGCAACGCGGTACACCACAATTTGGAGGTGTTGGTCCAGTTTCTTCGGTAAGTTGTATACCAGGCATTGTATCTGCAGCGTAGGGGTGCTGAGCATATTCCCGATTTCCTTAAAAGCGGTCTCCAGCCCGAACTGTTCCAGCAGGGCAGGGGCGAGTTGGTGCGACAAGCCCCTTGTCTGCCTGATGGCCTCATCGAGTATCTGATCCACCTGACGAATAGGAGCTTCTGAGTTGGCTTTTTTGGGCTTTTGGGTGAGGTAGTGGCTTAGGTGCAGCTTCGCTGTATACAGGATCTGCCCAACGCCATTGTGCAACCCTTCCGATATCCTTCTTCGCTCTTCCTCCTGTGCGTCGAGTATCGCCAATAAGTTGGTTCTTTGCTGCTCAAGGCGCATCTGCAGGTTTTCCTGCTCCAGCTCTTTCAGGTCGTTAATGTCCTGCACCACGCTGATGAAATGGGTTGGCTTGCCTGACTTATCACGACTGAACACCTTGCCACGGCTCCGGTACCAGATGGTTTTGCCCTGATCGGTCACGCGGTATTCCAGGGTATGGGCTTCCTGGTCGGAGGCTGTTCTGAACTTGTTGATGTACTCCTGTAACTTTCTCCGGTCCTCCGGATGGGATCGGCTCATCAGTTGCTTGTAGCCAATTTGGAGTGTCTGGTGGTAACGGTCGTTGTTGCCGGAGTAGGGGCTCTGGTTCACAAAATCGACTTTATTTGTACCAAGGTTGAAGATCATGATAAAGTCAGGGGTGGCCTCCGTGATTTGCTCGGCGAAAAGTTTGCTCTCGTTAAGCTCCCGTGTTCTTTCGGCCACCTGCTGCTCCAACGTCAAATTCAGGTGATGCAGTTGTTGTTCAGCCTGTTTGCGCAGTGTAATATCCGTGAAAATAACAGCTACTTTGTGTTCGGCAGGGTCACCGATCCGGAAAGCGTAGAGTGAGAAGATGCGGTGCAGTGCCTGGGAAGACTCCTCAAAGCGAAGCGGCACTCCCGTTTGAGCTACCTGGTTGTATATCTCCATCCACTTCGGTTCAATGTCAGGCGCCAACTCGCGGATGGTCCTACCCTGGGCGTCGTACAGGCCGTTGTTACGCTCAAAAGCCTGGTTTACCTGCAGGTACCTGAAGTCGACGGCCTTGCCTGCCTCATCGTAGATCATCTGGATAATGCAATAGCCTTCGTCAATCGAATTGAACAAGGTACGGTATTTCTCTTCGGACCTGGCCAGGGCCTCTTCTGCTTTCGCTCTTTCAACGGCAGCCCAGGTACGTTCGGCCGTTTCTACGGCAATACTTATTTCTGATTGGGTCCACTGCCTTGGTGTGGACTTCACCACACACAGAATCCCAACGGCATTTCCATTCTTAATCACCGGTACATCTATGAAAGATATCACCTGCAGTTGAAGGCATAGCTGCCGCAGTTCATCATCCAATATGTTAGAATCGGCAGCATTGTGAACAACGAAGGGGACAGCATCGTCAATCACTTTTCTAAAGATCGCAAAACTGCCTAACGGGTATGTTCCAGCAACTGTTGGCAATCCTTCTTTTCTGGCATCACGCCTGATGATAGAGTGGTCTCCTTCAATAGTACAGTAATAGCAGCGGTCTGCACCAAAGTATTCCATCGCAACAGCAGTAACTTTTTCTTCTATCTCAATGGCAGCGTCAGCGGAGCGAAGCGTATCATTTAATTTCAGCAAATAATCCTGCTGTCTTTCCCGTTGTTTACGCTCGGTAACGTCCTTCATGACAGCTAGCAGCCGTTTCCCTGAACCATCATCCACTCGGGTGACGAACATCTCCAGCGCCATACCCTGAGGGCCACTTTCATGCTCAGCGCGCATCGATTCTCCCGTCTCCAGCACCCGATCGTAGTCATCGTACCAGTCTTCCGCCTCATTGGGGAAATTGTCGCGGATAGACTGCCCACTCAGGTCAGGAATGCTAAACATGGCCTGCATAGTTGGGTTCATGGCAATGTAACGGTAGTCGCGAAGCCCATCTGTTCGGTTTGGAATCCGTTCAAAAAGACACACTCCTTCATCTACTGAATCAAACAGTGTGCGGTGGCGTTCCTCGCTTTTGCGTAAGGCCTCTTCTGTTTTTGCTCTTTCTGCCGTAACCCAGATCCGTTCCGCTACGACTTCAATCAATTCCACTTCTTCTTTTGTCCAAACTCGCGGCGTGACGGTTGCTCCGGCAAGCGACCAGATCACGTTTTTTTCGCCTTTTCGAACACGGGCGCAAATGAACGCCTGCAAATTTGCTGCATGAAGTGATGTTCTTTTTAAATCAGAAAGTCTAACGTCGTTATCAATGTCATTGAAGACAATTGTTTTGTCTTCGATCTGCCGAATTGTCTCAGGAAAATCAGACATCCGAACTTCGCCTAGCATAGATGAGAGGCTGTCTTTTCGATATTCCGCTCTGACCACAGCACGATCATCAACAGGATATAATACAAAAACATAAGCTCGGTCCAGCTTCAAGAATTCAGCGAGCATTCGCAAGCCGGTTTCTTCAATAGCCTTCTCGTCAGACAGGTTTCGTAAATTGTCGGAGAATTTCAATAGAAACTCCTGTTGTAGGTCTCGCTGTTTGCGTTCGGTGATGTCTTCAAAAAGATTAGCTATTACATGGCTTCCCGGTCCGCCAATTCGGGAAGTATGCGTACGGTACCACTGCCTAGCACCGGCATGGTAATTTTCGTAGCGCAAGGACTTACCTGTTTTTACGACGCTATCGTAAGCGTCGAGCCAGTACTGATCTGAAGGCACAATTTCGCTGCCTAGCTTGCCCGCCACATTTTTCAGGCCGGTAATTTTTTCATAGGCCGGGTTTACTTCCAGCAACCTCAGGTCCACAGGTTTACCATCGGCATCATAGATCATCTCTATCACCGAAAGCCCTTCATCCATTGTATTGAAAAGCGCCTGGTATTTGTCAGTCGCCTTTTGGGCTACTTCATCCTTCAGTCGAAGAATTTCCTGTTCTGATTTTTTACGCTCCGTAATGTCGACTGCTGTGGCCACCAGTCCATCATCCATTTTTACTCCTTGTAAGTGAAACCAGAGGTCTTTTCCTTTCAGGTTGATTTGCACTTCGTTGTCAAGCTTTCTACCTGTCTCGACCACTTCGCAATACTTCTTGAATATAATGGTGTCTCTTATAACTGGCAAAGCTTCTGAATACCGTTTCCCTGAATGGTCGCTGACTGCATATTTACTTGCCGCCTTGTTTACCAACTGAAACTCAAAGTCTGCGATCTTGCCTGACGCGTCGCGCACTGCTTTGTGGTAGGCAATCGGGTTTAAGGATACATCGAACACAGTCTGAATCAGCTCCTTGCTTTGCACGAGCGCTTCTTCAGCTTTTTTGCGCTCGGTTATACCGTAGTAGGTTACCAGCAGATTCTCCTTTACCCGGGTAGCGTATACCTGCGCCCAAACATCAAAGCCATCGAAGTCGATATGGGTTTCGCCACTCCAGGTGCCGCCCTCGGTTGCCACCTGGATGTAATACTGGAAAAGTTCTGTTCGTTTCACACCCGGAAATTCTTCAGCAAAGCGTCTGCCCACTAACGCGCTGCGGTTTACTGATTTTAGTAATTGGTCGTTGGCATAGAGGTATTCAAAATCGTAAATGGTGTCGGTTTCGTCAGGTATAGGTCTTAACAGCATGATGCTGCTGGCAGTATTGGCCAGTACCATTTGCAGTTGTTCCTGGAAGGCCTGCAAGGACTCCTTTGTGGTTCTGAGCTCCTGCTCAGCTTGCTTGCGTTTGGTGATATTCCTGGTGGTAGTGGCCACGCCGTCGCCGAGCTTGACCGTTGACTGGTAGAACCAGCCGTCGAACTGCTCGTGCACGTAATGCCGTTCACTCTGGTCAGGTATGCCCGTTTCCACCACGCGCTTAAAGGTGTCGAAGATACCTACGCCCACAACACCCGGGTTCTGCTCCAGCAGATTTTTGCCCAACACATCCCCATATATTTCTTCAGAGGTACGGTTATTCAAAATCCACCGGAAATCGATGATTTCGCCGCTCTCGTTGCGCACCGCTTCAAACACCTGAATCATGTCCAGTGAGCTGTCGATGGTGGTTTGCAACAGCTGGTGGCTTTGTACTGGCTCTGGCACTGTTTTTACCTTTTCTGTTGCATCTTCCAGCTTGTGTATGATATAGAGTACCAGCCCCTTGTCGTCGAGCACAGGTGTGTTTAGTATCGTACGGTATCCTTTTAAACAGCAGCCTGTATTAGTTGGGGCTGGCATGTAGTACTGTTGCAGCTGCAGACGGTGAGGCTGCCTTGTGCGCAACACCTTTTGCAGGGAACATACCAGTTGCCTTATGGCGTCGGCTTCCATACCTGGCGCACTTTCAGAAAGCATTTGGGTGATCGACTTGCCGGTAATGTTTCTGCGAATGGTGTGTGTGGCAGCCAGGTAAGCGTCCGAAGCGGTCAGGACCTGCAGCTCTGGCGATAGAATCAGGTATAGGTCCGGCACTTTCTCAAATGCCTGAATAACTACCTGAGGAAGGTTAAAAGAAGAGGTCATAAGTAGGGAGGGAGAGTATCAGGTATAATGGATGAAGGCTGGATTGTTCTGCTGCCTTACCAAACTACTAATTACAGGGTGGATGCGCAAACGGCCAATAGTTCCGGACCGTCACAAGAAACCAATCAAGCCTAAATCCCTGCGTTGGCAGCCTGTTTTGACCGACTGGGTGCAAATGGCCTGATGTGGTTTGATTAACTGTGTTTTTGTAAATTAAATATTTGAATTTCAGGTGTTTATGGTATATGGTAAATGGCTGCTGTTATAAAAAGTATACGAGTGCAGTAGCTGGTTGGTAGTAGTAATTACGTAGTAGCATCGGAAAACCCGTAATTTTTCAAATTAGCCTGTATAATGAAACAGAAACGCGGCTCCGCACCAGCATATAGCGTATAGCTAGACAAAACGCGACACCACAATAGACATTTGTCCGGAAGGAAAGTGTCATTCACTCACCCTGAAAATTTCTTAAGCCATGACGCACAAAAGGCTTCTGCTTCTGAACGAGCTACAGGAATTAGCGATGGGCCTGCCGATGGGGAATAAACTCTTGTTGAAACCGGTAGGCAGTATACTGACATGCCAGTTTGTAATGGGAGGTCTGGTAAGCTATTTGGTCGAAGTTAGGAATGAGCTTCTCATGGATACCTTGTTGCAGAAGGGGGTGGAAGGTATAATTGAAGGGGAACACTATAGTGCTTTTATCTACGGTTTCGAAGGAATGGCCTTGCGTGTGAAAGCTCAGTTACTGTTTAAGGAGTTGGATTTGGAACAGACTGAGCTCAGTAGCGCTTACCTGCAGGCCTTTGTTGCCTAGCTGAGGAGGCGTACGGTAAGCAGATAGCGCATACGCAACTACAGCTGTGCAAGCGCCGTGGCTTCGAATTGGTAAAAGAGGAAGTGGTCAAAAGCCAGGCAGGGAACGCTGCCTGGCTTTTGTGTATACAGCTCACTTCCCAAACTTATGTAGTCATATAAGTATACATACTGCTGATAAACAGCTTTATAAAACCTTGGTTAGGTATGGCAACAGCAAGTAAATCAACACATAAAAAGGCGCAGCAGTTAGGTCTGGCCATACCCAAAGGCACACTGCTGGCAATAGGCGGCAAAGAAAGCAAAAGCCAGGAAGAGCGACCGGATTCACAGGAAGAGAACACCAAATTTATAAGCGAGCAGATTCTGAAGCGCTTTGTAAAGGAACTCTATGGCAAAGATCCGCTGGTACTGGTCGTTCCGGCTGCCTCCAGCGAGCCTGAGCCCGTTGCGAAGGAATATGTGAAGCTATTCAAAGAGCTGGGCATCAAGAGAGTCGAGGTAGTGGACATCAGAACCCGAGACGATGCCAAGGATCCCGAGAAAATAAAACAGGTTGATGCAGCGGCGGGCATCATGCTGACAGGCGGTGACCAACTCCGGCTAACCTCTATACTGGGCGGCAGCCCTTTCCTGGAGCGCCTAAAAGAGCGCTACCTAAACGAAAAACTGGTGGTGGCCGGCACCAGTGCGGGAGCATCGGCTATGTCAACCAACATGATCTATAGGGGAGAGGCACAGGGGGGCATGCTCAAAGACGAGATGAGCTCCACCGCCGGGCTCGACCTGCTCAAAAACGTTGCCATTGATACGCATTTTATTGACCGGGGGCGGATCATAAGAATGGCCCAGGCCGTGGCCCAGAACCCGGGCTGTATAGGTATAGGTCTCGAAGAAGACACGGCCATATTGGTGAAGAATGGGATAGAGGTGGAGGTAGTTGGCAGTGGACTGGTCACCATTCTGGACGGCATGGATATCAGCAGCACAAACATTTACGAAATAGAATCCGGTGACCCCTTCACCATTTACGACCTGAAGATGCACCTGCTGGGCGATGGCAAAACGTATATTATACCTGCCTTTAACAAAGAAGCAAATGCCGGGGCAAAATCGGCAGCCTGAGCATGAAGATGCTGCATTTCTTCATGCAGCCGCCTTCTTTGCAGGACCAGAACCGGGCAGCCCGGAACTCGGCCGACATACTGTAGCACAGCAGATTAAGGTGGGTGGCCAATGTCATGGCACCTACATTTTTCATTAGACATCCGTCTAAATGATCTATGAAATTGCCTCCAGGACCCCTTAGCCAAGTAAGACCCGTGATTTTAAGTTTACTGGCGATGCCTGGAAATGGCTTTTCTGTACTGCTAACTAATGTGCTGCAACTATCCTATACCGTTGGCTCCGCTCGTCTTTGCCGCAGCACCTTGTTATCGATAGAGTAGCGGCCCGGGCCCTTGATCATAAAGAATAGAATGAGCGCCGTAATGGCCAGCGAGAGCACCAATTCGGCATTGGTCAGGCTAATGCCATCGTGCTGCGGGTCCACAATCAGCAAAGCGCCTACCAGGATCGGGATCTGGCACAGCAGCGCCAGACGCGTGAGCAAACCAGATGCGATCATCAGGCCGCCCACCACATGCACCATGCTGGTAAGTAGATGGGCTTTGCCGCCAGTGAGCACCTCCTGGACCGAGCCGAAGAGGTTGAACACGTCGGTGGTGTGCTCCAGGAATAGGGCCCCCTTTACGAACAGAAAAAGACCGAGCAAAATTCTTAGCCCGTCCATCCAGACCGGGTTGTTGGCGCTATTGATGCGGCGGGTTTGGCGAAGTTGGTGAGTAAGTGCCATGGCTACAAGGGTTTAAATAAACAAAAAGCACTATAGTTATATTTACGAGAACAGGTACCATCCCGGTTATTTACAAAGCCCTTCAAAGTCGTCTGACGGATTAATTCCGCTTTTTGCCGTAAGAACTTTCACAATTGTAGCTACAACTGTAGCTTTGCAAACCGAATGAACGTTCAATTGGGGAAGGCAGCTATGGAGCAGATGTCGGACAAGAAGACGGCTATTTTTAAAAGTACAATGGAGCTGGTCAGGGAGAATGGCTTCCACGGTACCCCTATGAGCATGATCGCCAAGCATGCCGGGGTAGCGGCAGGTACCATTTACCACTATTTCGAAAGCAAGGAGCAATTGATCTGCGAGCTGTTTTGCTATGCCCAGCAGCAGGCCGTTGCAGTCGTGGAACGGGAAACCTCAGTTAACGAGCCCTTTAAAGCATGCTTTTTCAAGCTTTGGATGGGTCTCTATACCTTCTACCGCGACAACCCGGATCTGCTTAGGTTTTTCGAGCAGTTTGTGAACTCGCCTTACCAGGCCACCATGCCTCCGCTGGAAGAGGACAGGTTTTATAGCCTGTTATTTGCCTTTCTGGAGCAGGGCGTCCGCGAGAGGGAACTGAAAGAGGTGAGTCCGAAAATACTGGCCATGCTCACGCACAGCAGCATCCTCTCCATAGCCAAAACGGCGGCCAGCGGCAGGCTCAGTTTCAACAAGAAGGAGTTGCAGCAGATACAGCAGCTCCTGTGGGACGGTATTGCGCGTAACCATTAGCCGGCTACCTGTACGCAACAGCAAATACCCTTTGTAGATGTATAACCACTAACCACAAGCGCAACAAATGAAACATGAAAGAAAAAACTAAAACGGCGGCAGAATTATCAGTTGCTGCATCTGCACGTTTAATACTCAAACAAAAAGCTGAACACCAATACCATACATGAAATTTAACACATACTTTAAGCACCTGTTGGTCGGTTGCCTACTGGTTCCCGGCGCCCTCTTCGCGCAGGAAAGCAGGAGCGTGGCGACAGCCGACAGCCTGACGCTGGAGCAGGTCGTGAACTATGCACTGGAAAACACGGCAGCCATGGAACAGGCCCTTATCGACGAACAAATCGGAGAGCGGGAGATCAGAGCCAGTCTGTCAGGGTGGTTTCCGCAGCTAAACGCCAACTTCGGGGGCACTTACAACATCAGGAGGCCGCAACAGCCGATCGGGGGCGAGATCATCACCTTCGGGCAGAAATACAACTCCAACATCGCGCTGCAAGCCACCCAAAGCATTTTCGACAACAACCTGTTCCTGGCCTCCAAAGCATCCCGCTCCCGCAAACTCCTGCTGGACCAACAGGTGACCGACACCCGCATCAACACGGTGGTAGAAGTGAGCAAGGCCTTTTACAACGTACTGCTCACACAGGAGCAGCTCCGCATCCTGGACCAGAACATCTCCCGCCAGGAAAAGCAGTTTAACGATGCCCGCAGTCGCTATGAAGTGGGCCTGGTTGACAAGACTGATTACCAGCGCGCTTCCATCACACTGGCCAACATTCGGTCGGACCGCAAACGGGTGCAGGAAAGTATCAAAGCCAACATTGCCTACCTGAAGCAACTGATGGGCTACCCCGTGGAGCAGGACCTGAACCTGACCTATGACTACGGCCGCATGGAGCAGGAAGTGCAGGTAGACACGACCGAGGTGATCGCCTTTGACAGAAGAATAGAGCTACAGCAACTGCAGACGCAGCGCGACCTGCTGAAGCTGAACACCGCCTACAACCGCTGGAGCTTCCTGCCGACTGTCTCAGCTTTTGCCAACTATAACCTGCTGTACTTCAGCAACGAATTCGCTAACCTGTACAACCAGCACTTCCCGAACTCGTCGGTAGGTATACAGGCCTCGATCCCGATCTTTCAGGGCACAAGAAGGCTGCAGAACCTGAAGATAGCTGAGCTGCAGGAAGACAGGTTAGATAGTCAGATTGAAGATGCCCGCCGGGCCATTAACACGGAATACCAGACGGCGCTGGCCAATTACAAGGGCGATTACACAGAATGGCGCACGGTGCAGCAAAACC
This sequence comes from Pontibacter ramchanderi, assembly GCF_002846395.1. GTDB lineage: Bacteria > Bacteroidota > Bacteroidia > Cytophagales > Hymenobacteraceae > Pontibacter > Pontibacter ramchanderi. The sequence continues at coordinate 1,027,915 of NZ_PJMU01000001.1, read as the reverse complement.
TGGTCGTGGCCGAAGAGGTGTACGAGATCATCAAGCTGCAGTACGACGAGGGGGTGAAAGCCTACGTGGACCTGATCGTGGCGGAGACCGAACTGCGTACCACTCAGATCAATTATTACAATGCCCTATACAGTGTGCTCTCCAGTAAACTGGACCTGCAGCGCGCCCTTGGAAACATAGACATCAACCGATAAAATCAGAAAATCAGGATAATGAAAAATAAGTACACCTGGCTGTTTGCAGCCATCATCAGCCCAACTTTGCTTGTGTCGTGCGGCGGTGAGGATGCCGGACAGCAACAAATGAACCCGATGGCCACGGCCGTTCCGGTGAATACGATACAGGTAAAGCAGCAAAGCGTGACCGGCCGCGACACTTACCCCGGCACCGTTGTGGCGCTGCAGGAAGTAGAGCTGCGCCCGCAGGTATCGGGCTATATCACCAATATTTTCGTGCAGGACGGGCAGCGCGTAAAGAAGGGGCAGAAACTCTACGAAATAGACCAGAATAAATACCAGGCAGGTATACAGCAGGCGCAGGCCAGTCTGCAGAGCGCCAAGGCAAACCTGGCTCGTGCCGAAAAAGACCTGGAGCGCTACGAGCGCCTGGCCGAGCGCGACGCCATCGCCCGCCAGCAGGTAGACTATGCCCGCACCGAGGTGCAGACCGCCCGTGCGCAGGTGTCTGCCGCCCAGGCACAGGTACGCAGCGCCTCCACCGACCTCAGCTACTCTGTGATCAATGCGCCTTTCAGCGGTACCATTGGCATTTCGCAGGTGAGGATAGGGGCGCAGGTATCGCCGGGGCAGCCCTTGCTCAACACCATATCGTCTTCCGACCCGATTGCGGTCGATTTTGTGATCAACGAAAGTGAGCTGGGCCGCTTCACCAACCTGCAGCAGGGCAAGCAACCGGATTCACTCTTCACCATCAGCTTCAACAATGGCGAGCAGTACAAGCACAACGGTAAGCTCGTTGCTATCGACAGGGCCATTGGCCGCAGCTCCGGCACTACCACGGTGCGCGTGCAGTTCCCGAACCCGGACGAGAGACTGATACCAGGTATGACCGTGAGCCTGAACGTGCTGAACCAGGACCTGGGTGAGCAGATCGTGATCCCATACAAGGCTGTGACAGAGCAGCTGGGCGAGTACTACGTGTATGTGGTGCAGGGCGACTCGGTGGTGCAGCAGAACGTGCAGTTGGGAACCCGCGTGAGCGCTGACATTGTGGTGCGCGAAGGCCTGAAGGAAGGACAGCAGATCGTGACCGAAGGTATACAGCGGCTGCGCCAGGGGGCCAAGGTACAGCTGGGTGGGCCTGAGCAGGGGCAGCCACAAGCAGGAGCCACTAAATAATTGATGACAAGTCTTTCAGAAGATTATACGCTATTATGATTTCAGATGTATTTATAAGAAGGCCCGTCACCGCCATGGTGATCTCGATTGTGATCGTGTTGGTGGGTGTGCTGGCCATGATGAACCTGCCCGTAACGCAGTACCCGGACATTTCGCCGCCCACGGTATCGGTTTCGGCGAACTATACCGGCTCCGACGCCCTCACGGTAGAGCAGTCGGTGGCCACGCCGGTCGAGACGCAGATTAACGGTACGCCAGGTATGGCGTACATCACCTCCACCAACACCAGCACCGGCCAGATGAACATGTCCGTGACCTTTGAGATCGGGACCGACATTGACATTGCGACACTGGATGTGCAGAACCGGGCCAGCATTGCGCAGCCGACGCTGCCGGAAGAGGTAAGGCGACTGGGGGTGACAGTGCGAAAGCGAAACCCGAGTATCATGATGGTAATCGGTATCTTCTCGCCGAACCGCACCCACGACATTCAGTTCCTCGACAACTACACCAACATTTACATCAAAGACGCGCTGATGCGTGTAAGCGGGGTGGGGGATATTACTTCCATCGGGCAGGACTTCAGTATGCGCCTTTGGCTGCAGCCCGACAAACTGGCCCAGTATAACATTGGAGCCAGCGAGATAACGGCGGCCATACAGGAGCAAAACCTGCAGGTGGCAGCTGGTACAGTGGGTGGTGCGCCGCAGTATAGCACACAGGCCTTTCAGTACCCGATCACGGTGACGGGCCGCCTGCAGACCCAGGAGGAGTTCGGTAACATCATTGTGCGCACCAATCCGGCTGATGGCTCCATCGTATACCTGCGCGACGTTGCCCGCATTGAATTCGGGCGTTTTGACTACGGACGGCAGTCCAAGATCAACGGCAACCCGGCTACCATGATGCTGCTGTACCAGGCACCGGGCAGTAACGCCCTGGAGACGGCCGAAGGTATATACGCTGCGCTGGATGAGCTGAAAAGGTCTTTCCCGGCCGATGTGGACTATGTGGTTTCGTTTGAGACGGTATCGGTGGTGCAGGTGTCGATCAACGAGGTAGTGATGACACTGATAGAGGCCCTGATCCTGGTGATATTGGTGGTGTTCCTGTTCCTGCAGAGCTGGCGCGCCACCCTGATCCCGATCCTGGCTATACCTGTGTCTATTATCGGTACCTTCCTTTTCTTCATTCCGCTGGGCTTCACCATCAACACGCTCACGCTCTTCGGATTCGTGCTCTCCATCGGCATTGTGGTAGACGACGCCATTGTGGTGGTGGAGGCTGTGCAGCATTACATCGACCATGAGAAGCTGTCGGCAAAAGAGGCTACCCGCAAGGCCATGAAAGACATCACGGCGCCGGTTATTGCCATTGCCCTTATCCTGGCGGCGGTGTTTATACCAGTGGGATTCATACCAGGTATAGTAGGCCGGCTTTACCAGCAGTTCGCCATCACGATCGCAATCTCTGTATTGATCTCTGCTTTTGTGGCCCTTACGCTCACGCCGGCGCTCTGTTCTATTATGCTCAAGCCGATGAACGTGAACAAGGACTCGCGGGGCATCAATAAGTTTTTCTACAACTTCAACAACTGGTTTGCCCGCACCACCGACAGATACTCTGTGGGGGTGCGCAAGAGCATCAAGGCAACGCCGCTGGTGCTGATCATACTGGTGTGTTTGTATGTGGGTACTTTCGGGCTTTTCGTGAACAAGCCAACCGGCTTTATTCCTACTGAAGACGAAGGTCGTATGTTCGTATCGGTAGAGTTGCCGGAAGGTGCCTCGATGACCCGAACAAACGAAATACTGGAGGAAATTGGCAAGCAGCTGGGCTCTGTGGAGGCGATCCGTAACTATACCTCTGTGGCAGGTCTGAACGCGATCAACTTCTCGTTTAAGTCGAACAGCGGTACTTTCTTTGTGCAGTTGGAGCCTTGGGACCAGCGGCAGGATGAGGCTTCGCACCTGAACGGGGTGATGGCCGAAGTGCAGCAGAAGATTGCAGGTATAAAAGAAGCCAACGTGCGTCTGGTGGCGCCTCCGGCTATACCTGGCCTGGGTGCTACGGGTGGTTTTACCTTTGTGCTGCAGCAGCGCAGAGCTGGTGACGTGAAGGAGCTCGAGCAGGTGATGGGCCAGTTCCTGGCTGCCGCTAATGCCCGCCCTGAGATCGGGATGGCCTACAGCTTCTTCACGGCCAAAACACCGGGCTACCATGTGGATGTGGACCGCGAGAAAGCCAAGCGGCTGGGTGTGAACGTGGCCGATGTATACGCGACCATGTCAACCTACATGGGTAGCCGCTACGTGAACGACTTCACCCGCTACGGCCGTAACTTCAGGGTTGTGGCCCAGGCCGATACCGCCTTCCGTATGGACATTGAAAGCCTGAAGCAGTTCTACGTGATGAACAGACAGGGCGAAGCCGTTCCGTTGAGTGCTTTGGTTACTTCCCGTGTTGTAGAGAACGCGGCGGTGATCTCACACTACAACCTCTTCCGTTCTGTCGACATCAACGGCAGCGCAGCACCGGGCTACAGTAGTGGTCAGGCGCTGGACGCGCTGGAGGAAGTGGCCGCAGAGGTATTGCCTGCCGGTTATGGTTACGAGTTCACCGGCCTGAGCCGTGAAGAACGTGCGGCCGGCACGAGCACCATCTATATCTTCTCGCTTTCCATCCTACTGGTGCTCCTGTTGCTGGCGGCGCTGTACGAGAGCTGGTCCGTGCCGTTCTCGATCCTGTTTGCCATTCCGCTGGGTATGTTCGGCGCTATTCTGGCCCTCACGCTCCTCCCTAAGCTGGACAACAACGTGTATGCCCAGATCGGTATGATCACCCTGATCGGTCTGGCGGCCAAGAACGCTATCCTGATCGTGGAGTTTGCCAAGGAACGCGTGGATCGGGGTATGGAGCTGATCGAAGCGACCATAGAAGCCGTGAAGCTGCGTCTGCGCCCGATCATCATGACCTCGCTGGCCTTTATCCTAGGGGTGGTGCCGCTGGCGCTGGCCTCGGGTGCCGGCGCCATCTCGCGCCAAACCATTGGCTGGGTGGTGATCGGCGGTATGCTGGCCGCCACGTTCCTGGCCATTTTTGTGGTGCCGGTGCTTTACGTAGTGATCACCCGCATCGCCTACGGTAAGAAAGGGCTGGCTGAGCTCCGTGCCAAAGGCGGTACCATGCCGGGTGACGACGGGGGCGATCCAGCTTATGTGAATACCTGATTTTTTGACAAAGGACTATTAGACCAAGGGCAAAAGACTTTTTGACCCAGTATAAAAGTAAGCCCCGGCCAAACGGACGGGGCTTTTTTATACCTATACCAGTTGGATTCTGATGGAGGCTGCCTGCTTAATTGTCATCCTGAAAAGGCTGCTTCAGGTATAATAAGAGCACCCTTTTTATGCTGTATTTTTCGTTAGCCTCGAGTCACTTGCTTGTACCAGTACTAATCATTGATCTGGAATGTGTAATCAAAGTGTGGCAGGCAGAAGCTACTTTCTCCGTTTGTTATCCAAACAGCCAGTAATGTCTGTACTTTAATGACTATTGGTATAAATGGTTAAAAGGTGTTTATTTTTCAACAATAACTTTTGCGGTCTGCACCTCGGATCCGGTGGAGAGCCTGATGAGGTAGAGTCCCTGCGGTAGCCCCTCAGCCACCAGCTCGTGCTCGGTCCTGCGGCCGGTTCGGGCCGAGCCCTCGGCCACTTTCCTGACCAGGGCGCCCTTCAGGTCGTAGAGCTCGAGGCTGTAGTCTGCGTCACGCTCGGGGGTAAAGGAGAGGGTGGTGCTCTGGGAGAAGGCAGTGGGGTAGGCGGTGAGCCCCTGCGCCTTTGGCTCCACTGTGGCAGTGGCAAACAGGTCGCTGACGCTCCTGATGCCTTGGCGGTGGATGACGATCGAGCCGCGGTCGATCTGCTGGCAGGCTGGGGCGTTGAGGTCCTGGCCGGGGCAGGCCAGCTGGTTGTCGTAGAGCGTCTCGCCCCGGCTGCCGTCCTCGCGCAGCACCCAGATCACCAGGCGCAGGCGGTCCTCCTCCCTGGGCTTCTCCAGCTGCCCGTCCACGGCCGAGACCAGATAGGCCAGGCGGCGCGGGTCGGTCTCCGGCCCGCCCGCGGCGCCTCTTCGGGTCAGCTTGCCGGTGCCGGTGAAGTAGGCCCTGTCGCCGGCGATGACCAGCGAGCCCTCCTCCACGGAGGCGGCGCGGAAGGTGTGGCCGCTCTCGAGTGCGAGCAGCAGGGTTCCCTGCACCGGGCTGCCCGCGCTGGAGCGGGGGGTGCTGGCGTAGCGGGCGGCGAAGGCCCACCAGGCGCTGCCCCCCTGCCGCATGAGCTCCAGCTCAGGGCGAAGGGGCGAGTCGGACCAGCCCCCGCCGGTGACAAAGCCGGCTGCCGGGTCGTGGACGAAGACGTACCTGGTGGCCGTGGTGGCGGGGCAGCTCTCGCCGGAGGAGTAGGAGACGCTGATTTTGTAGACCTCCGGCTCACGCGGCCAGTCCACCCTGATCGAGGAAGTGCCCTGGCCGGAGAAGTCGCTGTAGAGGTTGCCTTCAGGGTCTGTGATACTCCAGGCAAGGGAGGTGGCGCCGGGGGCGGCGAGGGAGTAGGCCGCTTTCGAAAGGCCGGCCGAGACGGTGCTGTAGCCCGAGACGGGGGCTGCGGCCAGCGCAGGGCACGCCCCATCCTGGCTGTACTTTACGGTCAGGAAATCGAAACCGGTGTCAGGATGTTGACTGTAGCCACTGACAATCACATTGCCAAAGCCGTCGAGGGCCAGGTCTACTCCTCTGGCACTGCTAGCTGCATAGCGCTCGATCCATATTTGTTCTCCTGTAGCTGTATGGTAACGCGCAGTTATCATACTATGATTCGGTTCATCGGGATTACTATTGCTATAGCTGAATCCGGTAATATAAAGCCCTCCAATGTTGTCCACACTCATCGCTGTGGGAATATTGAATCTTTCATCGGATGGGTTGGAATAGTTGTTCCACTCTAGTTCACCTGAGCTGGGCTTCAGCCGAATTGTAACAAAGTTAGATCCCTTGCCTTCGGTCCAACCGGTTACGTAGATACCGTTTTCCTCATCTACAGCAATGGCTGTAGCTTTATCTGCATGCCCGCTGCTTACATCATAGTGCTTGTCCCATAATATTTTTCCAGTAGTAGTTTCGAAGCGAACTATGGCATAATCATCACGAGTGGAGCCAACTATATATACACTGCCCTCTGTGTCTAGAGCCAAATTGCTAACGTCATCGTAGCTGTTGGAGTCACCATATAGGTTTACCCATGTCTGCTTTCCGGATGCTGCATCATAACGTATAGTTGCAATATCCTGGTTACCCAGATTATTGCTAGTAACTCCTGTTATAAAGACACCACCCGACTTATCAATGGCAATAGCTCTAGGAAAATCATAATTGAAATCAGGGCCGCTGAAGTGTTGGGACCAAATTAGTTCTCCTGTTGTTGCATGGTACTTGATGGTTGCATAATCAGCGCTATACTGGGAAAGCTCACCGCTGTAACTGTATCCGGTCACATAAATCCCATCTGCGTCGTCTACTGCTACATCTACAGCTCCATCCATATCTCCGGCTGGACCATCGTATAGATTGGCCCAAGTCTGTTGCCCAGTTACAGCATCATACCTGATGGTGATAAAGTCTTCTGCTATGAAACCACTTGGATCATTGCCATAACTCTCGCCCGTAACGTAAACTCCGCCTTTATTATCTATAGCAATTGCTCTTGCACTAGCGTACCCACTGTATCGCGTTGCCCACAACTGTTCTCCAGAGGGAGAGTATTTAACTGTAGCTATAGTGATAGGACCTGATCCGGGGAAGGAGCTCGAGCCTGTGACGTAGGTATTACCTTCTGTATCCACAGCTACAGAGACAGGAAAGTCGAAAGTATGACCGGTTCCGTCATATCGACTGACCCAGCTTTGTACTCCTGTGGCAGCAACATACCTGATTGTTACTATATCACTATTGGCAACATCTGTATTGGTGCCCGTTACGTATAGTCCATTGGCTTCATCAAAAGCAAGTGCTGTAGCAGTAGCGCTTTTGTAGCGTTGCTCCCATATTTTGTTCCCTGTACTGGCTTCGTAGCGAATCGTAACGGACTCTCCTTCATTAGAGCCAGTTACGAATACGGCCCCTGCTTCATCAGCGGCTATTGCGATACCCTGACTCCGTGCATCTTCAGAGCCTCCATAGCGCTGAACCCACTTCTCCTTTCCGGAAGCAGCGTCGTATCGGATAGTTGTTAAGTCCTGGCCAGCGTCATATGAGTTGCTATTACCGCTTGTGCCTGTTATGTAAACCCCTCCAGCCTTGTCAAGGGCAATAGCAATTGCCTGATCATTGCCTTTGGCAGGTCCATCATAATACACAGCCCAGGATAACTCTCCTGTATTCAGGTCATACCGCAAAGTCGCATAGTCGGTACCATCATCAATAGGTCTCGTACCGGTTATGTATACTCCATTTTCGTCTACAGCCAGTGCGGTAGTTATCATTGAGCTGCCAGCCGGGGCACTGTACTTTCCTATCCATATTTCCTGACCAGTAGCATTATACCTTATGGTAGTGTTCGATTGATCGCTTGTTCCCGTTACAAATATGCTTCCATCTGCACCAATAGCAATAGCGCTTGCAACATCATTGCTGCCAGTAGGGTTATCGTACCGCTGTACCCATGTTTGTTCTCCTGTTGCTGCATCGTAGCGGATAGTGGCATAGTCAGAGCTAGAGTCATATTCACCAGGTGCGCTGTTACTACTACCTGTCACGTAAACACCGCCTGCTTTATCAGCCGCAATGGAAACGGCATAGTCATCTTTCTGTGCAGGACCATTGTAATGTTGTATCCAAGTCTGCATTCCTGTAGCGGCATCGTAACGGATGGTCGTGTAGTTAGCAGAAGATACATCAAATTCTTGAATCCCACTTGTTCCCGTTACATACACTCCACCTACATCATCAAGGGTAATGGCTGCGCCCTGAACAAATCCCTCTGCCTGCGTTGACCAAAGCAGCTCTCCGGAAGGAGAGTATTTCATAGTAGTCATCTTGTACATATAATCTCCTACACCACTGTTGCCAAGTACATAACTGTTGCCTTGCGCATCCACGGCTATAGCTTTTGCATAATCGTGTGTAGTTGAAACTCCCTCATAACTTTTTGCCCACTCCAGTGTCGGCTGTTGGGCCAAGGCCGCTATGCTGAAGGGGTAGAGGAGGAGGATTGCGTATAATAATTTTGTTCTCATAACGGATATGGTTTGGTAAATAGATCTCTTGCGGGCTCAACCGACGAATAATTCAGATAGCAGCAGGTCCGGCGATAGCTCGTGTTATTGTTGCACGATGATTTTTGCGGTCTGCACCTCGGATCCGGTGGAGAGCCTGATGAGGTAGAGTCCCTGCGGTAGCCCCTCAGCCACCAGCTCGTGCTCGGTCCTGCGGCCGGCTCGGGCCGTGCCTTCGGCCACTTTCCTGACCAGGGCGCCCTTCAGGTCGTAGAGCTCGAGGCTGTAGTCTGCGTCACGCTCGAGGGTAAAGGAGAGGGTGGTGCTCTCGGAGAAGGCGGTAGGGTGGGCCGACAGGCCCCCGCTCTCTGCCTGAAGGCTAGCGGCAAGCAGACTGAGCTCGCTCTTCAAGCCCTTCTTGTGGATGGTGATGTTGCCCCCACTAATAGGCTGGCACGCTGGGGCGTTGAGCTCCTGCCCGGGGCAGGCCAGCTGGTTGTCGTACACTACCTGGCCCCGGCTGCCGTCCTTGTTGACCTCCCAGACCAGGATACGCAGCCGGTCAGGTTGCCTGCTCTTTTTGCCTTTGCCTCCCTTCATGTCCCCGTCCACGGCTGATACCAGGTAGGCGAAGCGACGTTGGTCAGCGGTCATGCTGCCCGAATTGTCGGTGCGGGTAAGGACGCCAGTTCCAGTATAGTAAGCCCTGTTGTCGGCTATCACCAGTGAGCCTTCGGTCGTGTTGGTGCTGCGGAAAACATATTTATTACTCTCCAAAAGCAGCATGAGAGAGCCCTGCGTCTGCACCTGCTGACCTGCCTTATACTTGGCACCGACTCCCCAATAGGCCTTGCCTTCAGTGCGCATCCACTCATGGGCCGGGGCAGCGGGGGAGTGGGTCCAGCCCCCGCCGGTGACAAAGCCGGCTTCCTCATCAAAAACATGTACATAGGTAACTGCCTTCCTGGCAGAACAGTCTTGGCCTGCGCTGTACGAAACACTCACCTTATACATCTCGGGCTCCGAAGGCCAGTTAACCCTGATCGCAGCGGTGCCTTGTCCGGTGAAGGAAGTGTAGGTTTTACCTTCAGGGTCTGTGATGCTCCAGATAAAGGCGGTAGCACCAGGGGTGGAGAGGGAATAGGTGGAGTTATCAGTGCCTACTCTGACTGTGGAGCCACCACGGATGGCGGCATCGGGCAGGGTGGGGCAGATAGTTTCCCGACTGTACTTCTGGGTGAGGAAGTCGAAATTTGTCTCGGGCGAGTAACTGTATCCGGTGACGATCACATTGCCGGTACTGTCCAGGGCAAGATCTACTGCCCTATCATCGCTGCCTGCGTCATAGTGCTCGACCCACACCTTCTCTCCAGTATAGGAGTCGTAATGAATAATCATAAGGTCAAAGCCAGTGTCGCTGCTGTAACTGTGACCACTTACATAGACGCCGCCCTTATTATCAATAACCATGGCAGAGGCATGATCTAAAGATCTGCCAGATTCTTTGTAGCTGCTCGCCCATGACCTCTCTCCTGTGCCCGACTCATAGCGGATAGTTGTGTGTTCGGAAAAGACCAAATCACCTTCATCGCTATAGGTGAAGGTATTGCCGGTGACAAAAAGACCTCCCTGATCATCTACTGCAATGGCCACAGGCTCAGCAGACGCCTCCTTTGGTCCTTCTTTATAGTGTCTGGCCCAAATCTCCTCTCCCGTAGCTGCGTCATAGCGAACGGTAGCGTAGCTGCTATTAGTGTAGCCACTGAAGCCTGTAACATAAACTGAGCCTCTGTCGACCGCTATGGCAGTGGCTAAATTATCGTTGCTATCAGGTCCGTCGTAGTGCCGGATCCAGGCTTCTTGCCCTGTAGCAGCCTCATAGCGAATAGTAGTGTAAACTGTATTTGTAAATGTGCCATTTATACTGTACCCGGTGACGTAAATTCCACCATGATTATCGGCAGCGATAGCAGTGGCCCGATCATAACCATTTTCAGGTCCGTCGTAAAGTTTAGTCCATGTCTGCTCCCCTGTAGCGGCATCGTAGCGAATGGTGAGAAAGTCGGGAGAAGTGTCATCGCTGTCTCCGTCACCAAAATTATAACCGGTAACATAGACGCCACCGACGCTGTCAACAGCAATGGCAGTGGGCATACCAGTTTCAGAATGGCTGTCAGGCCATTTATATAGGCTTTTCCAGACCTCTTCTCCCGTGTTAGCATCATAGCGTACCGTGACGGTGGTTGAGCTTGCTTCGTTATGTCTTAAACCAGTGACAAATACGCCCCCACGGTTATCGACAGCAAGGGCAATGGCCTTAGAGTTCTCTTCAACCTGCCTCACCCAAAGTTGTTGCCCGGTTGGGGAGTATTTCACAGTAGTGATCCTTTCAGAACCATCCTTTGGGCTAGAGCCAGTCACATAGCTGTTTCCTTTTGCATCCACTACCACTGCAAACGCGATGTCAGAGGTATTTGTAACTCTGTTATAACGATTAATCCAAGTCTCTTCTCCGGTTTCGGCGGCATAGCGTGCAGTGACATAGTCAAGGTCAAAAGTAGTATTAGTGGCGATGTTGGTGCCAACGATGTATACTCCCCCTTGATTGTCAATGGCAATAGCACTGGCTTCTGTTCCGAAAGAATGAAAAGAATCTATGTGGTTAACCCAATCCTCCTGCCCTGTAGCAGCGGAGTAGCGAATGATAACATATTTAGCATCAGGTGAGTCGCTTTCGTACCTGTAGCTGTAGCCAGTAACGTAGACACCTCCACGGTTGTCAACGGCGATGTCCATGGCTTCGTCAGAGTTGTTGTCGGGCCCGTTGTAATGGCGAACCCATACTTCTTCACCGGTGGCGGCGTCATAGCGGATGGTAGTGTAGTCAGCAACAAATTCCCTGCTTCGACTGTAGCCGGTAACGAATACTCCTCCTGAGTTGTCTACGGCGATAGCTCCAGCGATGTCGTCGTCGCTATCAGGACCATCGTAGCGCCTGGCCCAGGTTTGCTCTCCTGTAGCTGCATCAAAGCGGACGGTAAGGTAGTCAAACGTAGGGTAGCTGATATTGCCATAGTCTCTTGTTTTAATGTAACCAGTTATATAAACTCCACCTTTATCGTCAACAGCGATTGCTGTTCCAATGTGGTCGCTATTCTCGGACTCATTATATTGGCCGATCCAGGATTCCTCACCGGTAGCCGCGTCATACCGAATAGTAGTAGCTTGATATACGTAGTCTTCACTGTAGCTTCGGCCGGTGATGTAAATTCCACCTCGGTTGTCTGTGGCAATGGCCGCGGCCACGCTTTGCCTACCGCCCAGGTCCTTGTAATGCCGCACCCAAGATTCCTGGCCTGTGGCAGCATCATAGCGAATTGTGGTGTAGTCGGAGGCCATGTTGGGGTCGCGGCTGTAACCAGTGACATAGACACCACCCAAATTATCAACGGCAATAGCGGCCGGTTCGTCACGACCACTACCGGGGCCGTCGTAACGACTAGTCCATGTTTCTAAGCCTGTGGCAGCATCATAGCGAATGGTGATAAAATCGGAGCTGGACTCGCTATTGAACTTCTTACCCGTTACAAAGACACCACCAGCGGAATCCACGGCGATGGCCACGGCCTCTGAATAATCCTTTACCAGCACTTCCCAAAGTTGCTCTCCAGAAGGTGAATATTTCACTGTGGCAATCCAGCTAAACTCACTCGTACCTGTCACATAGCTGTTCCCCTTCGCATCCACAACCACCGCTATTACTCTATCCAAAGTATTATCTTTCCCGTTGAAGCGCTTGGACCACTCAAGCGTTGGCTGTTGGGCTGTTACTGTTGTTACAAAGCAGCAATTCAGTATGATCAATAGCAGGAAGTGTAATTTTAGTTTCATAGCTGGGAATGTTAAAATAATTGAAGCTTGATAAGGTGATGCAGCCGAATCTGTACGTTGTAGGCTAAGTGGTAGCCTGTGTCATTATTGCACGATAACTTTCACAGTTTAAAACACTGTGCCTATAATCAAAAGAGATCAAACAGCATAAGCATAATTAAATCTTGTTTTAAAGCATTTGGTTGATTGTGAGTATCTCTTGAAAATCAATTTCTTCCTCCGGGCCAGTGAGCATCGGAGGCATGGGCGGGGATATTAGGGCTGCTGATTAGTTAGTAAGTGAAGGGCACATTCTATATAAATAGTTTTACGACTACTTGTTGAATTTTGATATTATTTCTTTATAATATATAATATTATTTAGTGAATGATAATGGATTGAGCTTTAAGAGGAACAAAATCAAGGGGAGATAGAAGGGATAAAGACAGTTATAGTCAAATTCTGATTATGCTGCTTATAATTGTGTTGTGGATAGGAGGATAGCTAATATAGTCAGAGCGGTATACTTTTTATAGTAATATAGGGGATAATTGTAACTCAATAATAACATAGGTTACTGCTACGGTATTCCCAGAACCGATTCAAATGTATAGGTATGAATTTCCAACCGATCTAGCTGTAGTACGGGTGCTACAAAAAGAAAGCCCCGGCCAAACGGCCGGGGCTTTCTTTTTGCTTGAGCGTAAAGCAATTTGCAACGATTATTTAGTCCATTTTATCAAATTTCTCTTTTTCTTCTTTATACATCCTGTAGGTCCAGATTGATAACACTATAAACATAACCCCCAGAAACATTCCGCTAAATCCTGTTATTCTTTCATGATGGATATCTCCAAATCTACCAGCAGTCAACCCGTTAGAAGCTTGATTTGTGAATTTCAAATATGCACCAATTGAAAATATGGTGATACCAACAATCAGTGCAATCCAGAATAAAGCTTTATAGATTTTCATTTTACTTAAATGATGGGTATCAAAATAAGAACAATGCTTTATAATCTTATTGCACTGTTGCTAACTATACCTATACCTGCTGCATGTGTGAAGCTGAGAGTCAGAATGCCTCAACTTAAAAAGTTCTTTGTCCTGTGTCTAATATTCCTTTGTCAGGCACACTATCTGGAGGTCTTTTCCAGCAGCCGCTCTATCCAGAAGATCAGGAACAACGCCACGAGGTTGACACCGATGAACTTCTGGCCAGTATCGCTGCCGATGCTGAAGTGGAAAGAGGAAAGGGCCAACCTGAACTTAAAGACCCAGCCTGCCACCATGTCCACGCCAGCTCCGACGCGCAGACCCGCCACATACTGGAAGGCATAGGCTCCGAATGAGAAGTACACCACCTGCAGCACCTGGTTGATGAGGGAGAGTACCAGTCCGCGTTTCTGGTTGCGGAACAACATGCGCCCGCACAGAATGGAGAAGATGTAGAGGCCACCGGCAAAGAGGCTGATGCGCAAGGCTGATTGGTCGATGACCATCTCGCCGCTGAATAGCACCCAAAGGGTGAGGGCTATACCTAAAATGCCGCCGATAATCTGGTAAAGCGCAATGGCTCTGATCTGGTTTCTGATCTGGTTGTTCAATTCCTTGTTTTCTTGACGCGTTTGCTGCCAGGTATATCCTGCCCGGCAAGTTAACAAAATTAAGGCTGACGTACATTTATCACAGCGCACGCGGGATTTTTCATCTTGAATGATTACATTTCTAGGAGGATAGAAAGCAACTAACCCCAAAACCTAGCTCAGCAGAAACTATGATAAACAAAAACAGTAGCCAGATCAAAGTGGGGCTGTACGCGGCCATCGTGGTTTTCTTTGCCTATACCATGATCTTCGGTTTCCGGAAATCCTTTACGGTGGCCACTTTCGACGGCATCGAGATTGCCGGGTATAGCTACAAGACGATTCTGGTCATCAGCCAGGTGCTGGGTTACCTGCTAGCCAAGTTCTACGGCATCAAATACATCTCGGAACTCAAAAGAACCGGCCGGGGCGCCGTGATTCTGCTCCTGACAGGTATAGCCTGGCTCAGCTGGCTTTTTTTCGCGCTGGTACCGCCGCCATACAACATTGCTTTTCTGTTCATCAACGGTTTCCCGCTGGGTATGCTCTGGGGTGTGGTTTTTTCGTATGTGGAGGGTAGGCGGAGCACCGATTTTATTGGGGCCACCCTGGCGGTGAGCTTCATCTTCGCTTCCGGTTTTGTCAAGTCGGTGGGGGCCTGGTTGATGGTTGAATTCGGTGTTTCGGAGTTTTGGGTGCCTTTTTATACCGGGCTGGTCTTTGCCGGGCCGCTCCTGCTGTTTGTTTTCCTGATGGAGCGGATTCCACCACCCAGTCGAGAGGATGTTCAATTGAGGACAGAGCGGGCACCTATGACAGAAGTAGATCGGAAGCGGTTTTTAAGGGAGTTTCTCGCTGGCATTGTGGCCTGTGTGCTCATCTATTGCTTTGCGACCATCTTCCGGGATATTCGCGACAATTTCGGGGCTGAAATGTGGAAAGAGCTAGGCTATTTTGACCAGCCAGCCATCTTTTCGAAAACGGAAACGCCCATCACGCTGATCATCCTGGTGCTGATCGGCAGCATGGTGCTGATCAAAAATAACTTCAGGGCCCTGCAAACGGCTCATATCTTCATTCTGGCTGGTTTTGCAATAGCCGGCATTTCTACAGCGCTTTTCGCCGCACAGTCATTCGATCCGGTGTGGTGGATGATGCTGGTAGGCCTGGGGTTGTACATGGTCTACATCCCGTTCAATGCCGTTTTCTTCGACCGCCTCATCTCGGCGTTCAGGTATACCGGCAATGTCGGCTTTCTCATTTACCTGGCCGATTCGTTCGGGTATGTGGGAAGTGTTGGGGTGCTGTTCAGCAAAGAGATCTTTCAGGTGCAGCTTAACTGGGTCACTTTCTTTTCGAACAGTGTCATGTGGCTCTCGGCAATCGGCATACTGCTGACCGCTTTCTCGATGGTGTACTTCGGGAAAAAATATGAGCGGATGCAAGCCCGCGAAGCAAGCGCTGCCGCCACTGTGCAGGTATAGCTGCCCTCCAACCGAGCCCTAAACCAGGTATAGAAGTCTCCTACTTGTTCAGGAACCGGTAAAAGATAAAACCTCCGACAGCGTAGAGGGCAGCGTCCAGCCAATCGGAGGTATAGCGGGGCATGAACTTAGGGAAAAAGACCTCGAAGGCCAGCGAAAAGTAGATTACCGCAAATGCCATCTGGTACCTGGAAAGGCGCAGTTGAGTGCCGTAGAAATAGCGGAGCACGAAGAGAGTGACCGTGAGCACGAGGGGCAGGCAGAGTAGATCGTCGAGGTAGTGCTGCACCCACCGGGGCCGGGGCAAATCAAGCCAACGCCAGGCGACATGCCCCAGGTATACGGCCGTCAGTGCCCAGAACAAAGGGCTGAGGGTTTCCCATTTTAGCCGGCCAGCAACGCGATCAGCCATAGAATAAAAGAGATGACGGACACGAAGGCGATTTGCAGGCCAAGCCCGATGCGCTTGAAAAACCGGGTATACCAGGGGTCCTCCGGATCTACCTCGATCAGCTTGATGGAAAAGCGCTCCTCTTCCTCTTTCCGACGTTCTTCGCGGGCTTGCTGACGTGCGACCGCCACCGGGTCGAGGATGCTCTGGCAGTGCTCGCACCTATCGGTTGGGTTCTGGTTCCAGCGAGACCACTGACCGCAATTTGGACATTTCTTGCTAGCGCTCATAGATTTTCAGGTATTTGGCATGCCACATCAGTCAAAATGGGCACCCGTACTTTATGTTCCGTCCCGCTCAACCGGGCCCTTACAAAGGTAAGGCTTTTCACCGGTTCAGGGCTAATGCGCAGGGCGGTTGCCGGGGCCAGTGCGCTTTAACAGATACTTTGATAAAGCGCAGGTGGTTACTACAGGGCAAACGTTAAAACCCCAAAGAGTATACAACACAATTCCTCCTGGCCACCCCCTATAGAGGAGACCAGGAGGAACTGTGTTGTATACGCCACTAAGGGCAAACGGATTCCGTTACAGACAGGGACATGCCTGTAGATGGACCTTAGTCCACACTTAGTTCAGGGGCTTCAAACGTTTTGCAAGAATTTATATAGCCGGCTATACCTGTAGCCAGTCTGCCACTTTTGTTATTGCCTCCCCGCTGATCTGGTGCCCCATATCCTGTTCGTGGTAGGTTAACTGCACGCCTGCTTTTTCCAGATACTCCTTCGCCTCACGGGCATAGTGCACGGGCAGGGTACCGTCCTGTGTGCCATGCGAGATAAATACCCGGAGTTGCTTTAATGCCTCATTGGGCTGCAACAGCGGTCTGATTTCCTGCAAAATTCTGCCGCTGAACCCCACTATACCTGCCACTAGCTCCGGCTGTGTCAGACCAATGCTGAAACTCATGATAGCGCCCTGGCTAAAGCCACCCAGGTATACAGTGTCCAGGTTGTACTTTTCTTTCACCTGACGGATGAAGTGCTGAATGTCCTCTCTGCTTTTGGCCTCCTGCGTTGCATTGATCTGGGGCTTGCCCGAAGAGAAATCTACTTCATACCAGGCGTAACGACCCGCTCCAAGCACAAACGGACCTCGTGGTGAGATCACCGTGAAGTCTTCCGGGAGATAGGGAGCCAGTTGAAACATGTCCTGCTCATTGCTGCCCACGCCGTGGAGCAGGACCAGGGCCTTTGGCTGTTTGGCTGTGCTGCTGGCTGGTCGCTCCAGGTAGGGGAGCGAGAGGTCATTTTTTATCGATTCTATCGTTGCCATTGTATATCGTTTAGGTATAAGGGGAGCAGGTAAGCACAAGCCTTACCCGATCATCACCGAGGTCATGGTCAGAGAGCCGCCTACTACTTTGTCGTTGAAGAAAGAAACATCGTCCTTGCTTCCTTTCAGGCCCAGGGTATAGAGCAGCGGCCAGTAGTGCTCCGGCGTAGGTATAGCCAGCATGGCTTCGCGGCCCAGTTGCTCATACCTGATCAGCTTGTCGTGCTGTCCGTTGCGGATGAGGTCTTTGAACGTAGTGTTCATCTGCACGGCCCAGTCAAAGCCGTATTCCGCATCGTTGAGCCTGTCCCAGGCCACCATGCGCAGGTTGTGCACCATGTTGCCGCTGCCCACGATCAATACGCCTTTTTTGCGCAGGCTGGCCAGTTCCTTCGACAGGTCGTAATGATACTGCGGTCCTTTGGTGTAGTCGATACTCAGCTGCAGCACGGGTATGTTCGCCTCCGGGTACATGTGCCTAATGATGGTCCAGGCACCGTGGTCAAGCCCCCAGTCGTGGTCGAGCTCCACCGCCGTGGATTTAATGATAGAAGCCGTTTCCCTGGCCAACTCCGGGCTGCCCGGTGCCTTGTACTGCACATTGAACAGCTCCTGCGGGAAGCCACCGAAATCATGGATGGTTTTTGGGAAATTCATGGCCGTGATGCGGGTGCCTTTGCTCAGCCAGTGAGCCGATACCACCAGCACAGCTTTGGGTGTCGGAATATCTTTGGCCAGTTGCGTCCACTTCTGGCTGAATTCATTGTCCAGGATGCCGTTCATGGGCGAGCCGTGGCCGATAAAAAGAACCGGCATCAGTTGCTCCTGCTCACTCAGGTTATCTGTAAATCGATTGAAAGCGGATAGTGTGGTCATCCCTGCTACTCCTGTTAAAAGGGTTTTAATAAACTGTTTTCGTTTCATAACAGCTTGTATTAGTAAAGGTGCTTCCAGGAAGGGTGTATCCCGGAAGCACCTATTAAAAGATCATTTTTACTGCATAGAAAGTGGCCTAACATAAGCCGGGCGAAGCACCTTTTGCATCAGCAGATGATCCAGGGAGTACCTGCCGCTACCCGCTAAAAGCAGCGCGATGTAAGGCATCAGGTATAGCAGTCCCAGTTCCTGTTTTGCGAACGGATCCGCCCCATGTACCAGGAACACGGCCACCAGCATGGTAATGATCAAGGGGATGGTGGCGAGCCTTGTGCCCAAACCAACCAGGATTAGCAGCGAGCAAAGCACTTCAGAGAATACCGCCAGAGCAAGCGATGTTGTAGCGCTAAGACCCAGGACGGCCGGGAACTGAACCGGGCCATCCGAGAAAAGCATCTCCAGTTTTGGCCAGCCGTGCACAAGCATCAGGGCCGCTACGCCTACCCGGGTAATCAGAAGCGCCACATCTATGCTGTTCGCGCTCTGGTACACGTTCAATAGCTTTTTCATGGCTGATTATTCCTTTATAAATTACTGGATAAACTCACCGTCCGCCTTGATGCGCACTTCGTCGCTGATCATTGGGGCCGGGAAACCGCTGCCAAGGTTAAAGTCAGAGCGCTTGATGGTACCTGTTACCTGGAAACCGGCAGTCTGCTTTTTGTTCATGGCGTTCTCTACTGTGCCGTTGTATTTCATGTCCATGGTCACGGGCTTGGTTACACCGTTCAGAGTCAGGTTACCAGTCAGCTTGTAGCTGTCTTTGCCAGCTTTCTTAATGGAGGTGCTCTTAAAGTCCATCGTCGGGTATTTCTCTACATTAAAGAAATCCGGGCTCTTCAGGTGGTTGTCTCTGTCATCAACACGGGTGTCGATTGAGGCAGTTTTGGCAGTCAACTCTACCACGGCGTCACTGAAATCAGGTTTGGTGGATGTGATCTTCACATCAAAGTCGTTGAAAGTGCCCGATACATCGGCAATGCCCAGGTGTTTCACTGTAAAGCCGAGCTGTGAGTGGGCGTCATCGTTTGTCCAAACGGAGTTCAGGGTAGTAAATGCCGTCAGGGATACAAAAGCGAACAGGATTAAGAATACTCTTTTCATAAAATGTGTGATTTAAATAGTGTTTGAATATAATTGTTGGTGATTTACTTAGTGATGCAGGATCTTCCAGCCAGCCAGCCAGTTATAGCCATTCTTCATGTTGAGCTGGATCAGCAGCAACTGCATACGCTCCAGCGTGCCGCTCACGGACAGGCCACCTGCTACAATTGGGTTGAAACCAACCGTTTCTACCAGTTCAACCACGGTCTGCAGGGCCTCCTGGTCATCTCCGGCAACAAAGGCGTCGGCCTGTTTCCCGTCAATGACAGGGGTGGCGAAGTCTGCGGCGAAGGTTGTGTTAAAAGCCTTGACCACTTTGGCGTTCGGCAGCAGCTTTTGCAGCTCCTCCGCAGCACTGGTTTCCGGGGCGGTCACAAGCCCGTCGTATGTGTCGTTCAGCGGATTGGCGATGCTGATCACGATCTTCTGATTGGCTACGTCTTTTATCTTTTCGGCCACCTCCTGCTCAGCGGCGTAAGGTACCACCGCGATGATGATGTCCGCCTCCCAGGAGGCATCCCGGGAGCAGTCCGACACCGCTACTTCGGCGCCTGGGTGGCTGCTCTTGATCTCGTCGGCTACGGTTTGTACTTTGTCCAGGTCGTTGGCGCAAAGCAGTAGCCGGTAGTTGCCTTTGGCCAGGCCTCTGGAAATGGCTGATCCCATGTTTCCGGAAGCTCCTATAATGGCGATGGTTTGCATTGTCTTCATACCTTTTATTATTAACAATACAAAGGTACGACCATGCGCTGCCTCGTCGCATTGAGCCCAGTCAAGAAAGCACATTGATTCAAATCAATGCTTTTGCAAAAGCAGGTATAGGCTTATTTAGAGGAGATGCGTTTTCTGATGCGGCTCAGGGTCTCAGGGGTGAGGCCCATATAGGAGGCGATCATGTGCTGGGGAACCCGCTGCGCAATATGTGGGTAGAGATTGATGAAATCCTGGTAACGCTCTTCGACAGAAGCGCTGATGATGGAAGTGAGGCGGCGCTGCATGGCCAGATAGGCGCCCGTGATGTTGAGTCGGGTAAAGGTTTCGTACTTGGGCATGGTCTGCAGCAGCTCTTCGTGTGCCGATTTGCTGATGATCACCAGTTCTGAGTCTTCGAGGGCATCGATGTTGTAGGTGGCAGGCTCGCCCGTCAGGAAGCTGTAGAGGTCCGAGATCGTCCAGCCCTCCAGCCCAAACTGGATGATGTGCTCATTGCTGTTCTCGTCCACAGAGTAGGCGCGCAGGGCACCCTTCTCCACAAAAGCGATTACTTTGCACACATCGCCTTCCTGCAACAGGTACTGCTTTTTGCGGAGCTTCTTCAGGGTCAGGTAGGTTTTGATCTGCTCCTGTTCCTCTTCCGTAAGCTGGACTTTACTGTTTAGGTTCTGAAAGAATAAGTTGTACATCGCAAGACCGTTATCGTTGTAAGGTGTAGGGTGTTTTATACCTGCTGTTTTATACCTGGGGCTAATTTACGAATTATTCTGCCTTTCGCTTCCCGCAGCGCTTTCTCGCCCAGCCACCGGCCACTTTCATTTCATGGGCCGTATAATGCCTGAACACATGCATGAGTCCTACACAAAAACGGGCATTTACGGCTGGGCTCACAGGCAGGGCCGTTAAGTTCTAGGGGAATTCTCCCCTTGAGGGGAGCGCAGAGGGGTGTTTGCAACAGCGGTTGTATTACGAATTAGTGAATAATTGGCATTTATGTACCGAATTAACACCCCTATAATCCCCTCAAGGGGATAGTTTTTGCAGAACTTAACGGCCCTGTGGGCAAACAGGGGGCGTCACCCCTGTCTAGAGGGCCGCTTTAGAGAGTCTGGTCTAAACATACATAGCAGGCATCTGTTGTTTTCTTATCTTTGTGTTTCGTTAAATTATAATTTGCGGGATGATTACTGTATCGGATAACAAATTCTACGAACTAGCTTACAATCCTAAAAAGAACCGTATTTACCTCAGAATCAATAGTTACTGGAAATCGCCGGAGGTGGTGCCGAATTATTTGAATGACTGGAATAAAGTGATCAGCGTGGCAGCCCCGGGCTATACCTTGCTGGCAGACTTCCGCAACATGCTCACCCATCCTGCTTCCGTAAAAGAGCTGCACGAAGCTGTGGCCAACCGCTTGGTTGAGTCCAAAATCTCCTATGTTGCCGAAGTGTCCCCTACCGACAGGATTGCGGTGCTGCAGGTAAGCGGCGTGTGGAAACAGATCGGCAAAGGGAGTATAAAGGTGGCCGACATCGTACTGGGCGAGAGCATTCTCGATCAACTCACCGAGGCCAAAACGTAGTAGGTCCCGCGCCGGGCACCGTGCCTGGTTCAAGGTCACAATCGATTCCACATACCTGATGAAGCCGCAGCCCGACATGCTGCGGCTTTTTGATTCCAGATGCTATACCTGTAGCGTAAGTGCATAGTGCCCTCGTTAGGGATCAGCTCTCTTCCACCCGTTCTGTTTCCTTGGCCGGTTTCTCTCCCAAAAACTCTACCCAGGCCTTACGGATGCACGGATAGTGCTTGGAGGCTTCCACCAGGTTCATAAAAGCAACCAGGTTGTCCTCAAACCGTTTGGCCAGCGTTTTATCTTTCAGGCTACCATCTTCATGAAAAGCCTCGTGGGCAGTAGCCAGTGAAAACATATCCGGGTATACCCTAGTGCCGAGGTGCTCAAAGGGAACGCGCAAGGCCCAAAGCCCGCGGTTACCGCCCGCCATGGAGGGAGAAGCGGACATCAGCAGGGCGTGGTGCTGGTGGAAGGGTTGCGGACGGAAACGGGAGGTCCAGTCGATCACATTTTTAAGGTAGCCGGGCATGGAACCATTATACTCCGGCGATGAAACGATCATGGCATCGTTTGCCAGAATGCGTTCCCGAAACGCTTTGGCCCCATCCGGATGAAAGCCGTCCACTTCCAGATCCTGGTTAAAGGTGGGGCAGTCGAACTCGGCCATGTCGGCGAAGTCCACGGTGCCACCATGTTGCTCAATCACTTTCACGGCCAGTTTTGCCAGTTTGGTGTTCAGCGAATCTTTTCGGAGTGAGGCCGAGAAAACCAGAAAACTGGTGTGCTCCCGGCTTTTATTTTGTTCTTCTGCCATGGCTATCTTTTTTTTATTTTGTTAAACGGGAGCCCGCTAAAAAGTTTTAAGCAGGTGGGCGACAATTGTTTGGACTAACAGAACCGGAGAGTCAGGTATAGCGCGAGGCTGCGGTGTAAGTTTTTCAGGTGCTATACCTGTTTGGGGCAGAGGCAATGTATAAAACCTATACCTGCCGCCAAAACGAACAAAAAGCAAATAGCATGAACGAGCTAAAAGGAGTACACCATGTCACGGCCATCACCAGCAGCGCCGAAAAGATATATGAGTTCTTCACCTATACCCTGGGCATGCGCCTGGTGAAAAAAACGGTGAACCAGGACGATATCCAAACCTACCACTTGTTCTTCGCCGATGACAAAGGGAGTGCCGGCACCGCCATGACTTTCTTCGATTTCCCCGGCATTCCGAAAGGCGTGCACGGCACAAATGAGATCGCCAAAACCTCTTTCCGGGCTCCAAACGACGCGGCCCTGGCCTACTGGGAAAAGCGCTTTGACCGTCTGAACGTAAAGCAAACTGATCTGGAAGTTCAGTTTGGCCGAAAAACCCTCTCTTTCGTTGATTTTGACGACCAACAGTACCAGCTTATCTCGGACGAAAAGAACACAGGTATAGCATCGGGCACGCCCTGGCAAAAAGCCCCCGTTCCGCTTGAACATGCCATCACGGGTCTGGGTCCGGTCTTTATCCGGATCGGAGAGTTTGACTACCTGAAAGAAATACTGGAAAAGGTCTTTCTGTTTAAAGAAACCGCGCAGGAGGGCACCTTCCATCGGTTTGAAGTAGGGGAGGGCGGAAACGGTGCTGCTGTGATCGTCGAGCAGAACGGAAATGTGGCGATGGCCCAGCAAGGGTTTGGAACCGTGCACCACGTCGCTTTCCGGGTGGAGAACCGCGCCGTGCTCCCTTCATCCGGCTACGTCAACCGTCATTTCTTCGAGTCGGTATACACGCGGGTTGCGCCCAGTATCTTGTTCGAGCTGGCCACCGACGGAGCCGGTTTTATGGGGGATGAACCCTATGAAACGCTGGGCGAGAAGCTGTCGCTGCCTCCTTTCCTGGAGCCTAAGCGGGAAGCCATTGAGAAAATGGTGCGGTCCATCGATACGGTCAGAAGCACCAGAGAATTTGCGAAAGAGTAGCCCTCTCTTAACTGAGAGCAAAACAAACGGTTTAATCCATCTCGCATCTGATTGAGGCGGCCTTATACCTATACCTATACCTATACCTGCGCCGGAGTTGAAGTTGCGCTGCCAAGTTGCTTAAGCCCGATCTCAAACGGCCGTTGGGCTAGGTATAGGTTCCTTCTGCGGGAGCCCCTTTTTTCAGCCATTCCTGTGCTTCCAGCACTGCCTGCCGGGTGCTGTTCCCGACAATGGTGTCCTTCCGCAACATGCGTATGCCGCGCAATACTTCCGAGGCCGCCTGCGCCTGAAAAGCGACATAGCTGTTCGCTCCCAACTCAGTGAGGTAGAACCTGCCCCCAGCCATTCTGATCTTGTCGTAAAAATTCTCGATCACCTCCGTCAGTGTGGCGCCGATGTTGTTGCGGCCTCTCAGTTCCAGGATGATGACGGGGCGCCGGGTTTCCGGAGCCAGCTTGGGCCATTGGTTTTCCAGGGTCCGCGCCCCGGCGAAATGCAGGTCGCCGTCCACCGCAAAAATGTGGATGCCTTCCTGTTCAATGGCTGCAGGCAAGGCCATTTCTTCAAACCACCCTTCCCTCGTCAGCCGCCTTCTGCGCAGTTTTACCAGTCGCGACGAAGTGAAAAAATAGAGAGTAAAGGAAATGAGGACCCCGATCAGCACCGCGTACTGAACCGGCATAAACAAAGTGACCAGAAAGGTGGAGACAAGGCCGATTCTGGCTGCCCAGCCGGCGTTCCATACCTGGATGTTCTCCTCCATTTTCAGGGAGCTGGCCATGGCAAAAATCATGATGGCGGCCAGTACCGGCATGGCCACATTGCCAACTAAGCCCGGAAGCAGCAAGACGAGCGTAAGAACCAGCGTTCCAGATAGGATGCCCGCCCAGCGGCTCCGCGCGCCCGAAACAATGTTCAGGGAAGTAGACCCCAGGGAGCCGCCCACGCCAATGCCGCCAAACAGACCCGAGGTAACGTTGGCTATACCCTGGCTGATAAAGTCTTTGGAGGTGTTGGAACGCGAGCCGTCCGGGTTGGGCACGCTCTGGCTGACCCCGGCTGCCTGAATCAGCGTGATCAGGGCCAGTGAAAGCGCTCCGCTGAGGAGGGAGGGCTGCAGGAGCGAGAAATCGGGCAGGCGCAGCGGCGGTATACCTGTCGGGATCTCCCCCACATCGGTCACCACTTCCACGTCGGTCCAGTTCATGAAAAAGATCAGCAGAGACGGCAGCGCGATGGCAACGATGGCTGATTTATGGCCCAAGGGTGTTCTGGGAAGCAGGATCATGCAGGCGATCGTGGCAAGTCCCGGTAGAAGCGCGTGCCAGTTGGTGAGGTGGATGTTTTGGAACAGGTTGATCGTCTGGAGGATCTTGTTGGTACCCTCGGCAGGTATAGCAAAAAGCGTGGGCAGCTGGCTCAGGATAGTCAGGATGGAGATACCGGCCAGAAAGCCCGTCATGACCGAATGCGAGACGAAACGCACCAGGCTCCCCAGCCTCAGCAGCCCCATCAGAATCATGAAAGCGCCGGAGAGGATCACCAGCAGGATCAGGGCATCCACGCGCTGTGCCTCCGGGTAGGCCTGCGTGAGCTGGTAAAGCAGGAAGGCGGCTGCGCTGGTAGTGGAGATGATCATCAGTTTGGAGCTGTTGAAAATACCGCCCACAATGCCTCCGCACACGGCGGCGAACAGACCCATCACGGGGCTCACTCCTGCCAGCAAACCGCAGGCCATCCCATCCGGAATCTCGTTCATGGCCACGGTCAGACCGGCATTGGCGTCATCCTTTAGCGTGGAGACCTTTGCCTGCTTGTGCATTGTTACTTCTACCGTATGCTTCAGCTTGGCCTCACCCGGCAGCAGGTCTTCCGGCACCTTTGCGGCGTTCTCCCTTTCTTTATTTTTTACCGGATCGAGAGTCATAGATCACAAACGAGGTTTTACAATGGTTAGCTGTCTTTTTTAGATTGCATCAGGTATCCGTGCGCAATCGGTACCGATAGGTATAGATCCCCACTTTATTGTCCTTCGATAAGAACTTGGCAATCGCGAGCAGAATGGCTATACCCAGGGTGTTGGCAATCGTGATGATGACGAGTACTTCCGGGTAGTCGCTGAAATTCTGCGCGGCGATGATCATGCTGGCAGCCGTGTTTCGCTGTGCCGTGCCCAGTGCTCCAATATCCTGCAGGTGATCTTCCTTGTCGCGGCCACCCAGCAGGTAACCGATGCCAAAAGACCCCAGAATAAAGGCAATGCCGATCAGGATGGCGCCCTGCCCCATTATCGCCTTCGTTTCAGGGAAGTAGCCTGCCAGGGTGGCAACCAGCACCACATACAAGGTCCAGTTGCCTATTCTGGCTACCCAGGGTTGCGCAGCTTCCGTCAGGTTGGGCAGCACTTTGGAGAGCACCATGCCCAGCACAATGGGCAGGATCAGCTGTTTGAGCAAGGTCCAGGCAATCATGCCGCCATTGATCTCGATTTGCGGCACGATAAGGGGCAGAAGCAGGGGCGCGGCAATCACGGTGGCCAGCACCAGCGTGATCATGGTACTGGCACCGAGTGCCAGGTCGTGCTCCGACAGCTGCGTGAGTTTTATCAGGAAGGGGGCGCCGGCGCAAATGCTGAAGATGGTAAGGCCCACCCGCAGGTATGGATCAATGGAAAAGACCTGCAACATCCCCCACATGAGCAGTGGCGCCAGCACAAAGTTGGCTACCAACATGCGCAGGGCAAAATTCCTGTCCCTGAGGTATTTCACAATGTCTTTCGGCTCCTGGGTGAGGCCCACGTTGAGCATGGTCAGGAAGACGAAGACGGGCAGCGCGATCCCCGCTATGTTGATTAGGATTTGGAACATACTGCCTGCTTATCAATCCCCCAAAGCGTTTGGTGAGGCTGGTGCAGGAGACTCCGCCCCCACGTCCTCCTGCACCCGGTGCTTCGGGTCAAATCGGTAAAACTCCTCATAGCCCAGTTTAGCCACTGCTCTTTCATCATTAGCTTTGATGTAACCCACTGATATGGCGTAGGCCTGCCAGTCGGCTTTCAGTTCGTTGAACTTGGCAGGAAACTGCTCTGCCAAATTGTTTTCTTCCTTGATGTCTTCCTTTAGGTTGTACAGGTGCCACTCGTCGCCCTTGCCGTAGGGTGGAGGCATGAAGATGAGTTTCCAGTCGCCTTTGAGCACGGCCTTACATTCGGTTATCTCAAACCCCAGCACGTCAAAGTCGTTGCGCACCGGCTGCCTGGTTTCCTGCTGCAGGTAGGGTTTCAGCGAAGTGCCGTAGAGTGGCTTCAGGCCTTTCTCTTTGGGGTATGATACATTGGCGTAGTCGAGGATGGTGGGCAGGATGTCGGTGACGTGGAGCAGCTCATCTGTCACGATGCCGCGTTTGTGCATGCGCCTGCCCGAAACGATAAAGGGTGTTTGCGTGCCGCCCTCGTAGGTTGTCAGCTTAAAGTAGGAAAGCGGCGTGTTCGCCACTTCCGCCCAGGCACCGCCGATGGAGATGAACGAGTTGATCCTGCCCATATTCTCCAGACTGTTGTCGTATTCCGCTGCAATCAATTCCTTCGTGTTTGGCGCATAGAAATAGGGCTCCTTCGGGTTGGCACCGTTGTCGGACAGAAAGAAAATGATGGTATCATCGAACTTGTCCAGCTCCTTCAGCTTGTCAAACAGGCGGCCGAGGTTCCAGTCCAGGTTTTCGATCATGGCGGCGTAGATCTCCATTTTCCGGGCGGCTTCTCTTCGCTCGTTTTCTCTTAGCTCTTCCCACTTTTCAAACATGCCACTGCCTTCGTTCGGGGTCAGGTCCTGGGGGACAAGGCCGAGCTCCTTCATCCGCTGCAGGCGCTGCTCCCGGATGGCGTCATACCCGCCATCGTACGCCCCCTTGTACTTATCCAGCCACGCGTCGGGCACCTGCAGGGGGTCGTGCGGGGCGGTAAAGGCCAGGTAAGCAAAAAAGGGCTGATCGTCCTGCTGCTCTGCTAAGTACTGGATCATTCTGTCGGTATAGTAGTCAGATGAGTAGAAGTCCTCCGGCAGGTGCTCCACTGTCTCACCGTTTTCCGAATACTTTGTGTGCGGTTGCTCAAATTCGCTCAGGGCCCGCTGATCGTTGAAATGGCTGGCACCGCCGCCCAGAAAGGAGAAGGTGCGCTCGAAGCCCCTGGAGTGGGGCCTGAAGCCGTCCAGCTCGCCCAGGTGCCATTTGCCGGACATGTAGGTATGGTAGCCGGCCTCTTTCAGAATCTCAGGAATGGTCAGCACCTCTTTGTTGAGGTAGCCTTCGTAGCCGGGCTGCATGTACTGGTTGGTGGCGTGTGCCGTTGGCATGTTGCCCAGGCCCGCCTGGTGGTTGTCGCAGCCCGATAGCAGCATGGACCGGGTAGGCGCGCAGAGCGCCGAGGTATGGAAATGGCGGAAACGCACGCCGTTGTCAGCTAGCTGCTGCAGGTTGGGCGTGTTGATCTCGCCGCCAAAAGGCTGGCAGTCGGAGTAGCCCATGTCGTCCACTACAATGAGCAGGAAATTCGGTTGCCGTTCATGATTCATGTGATGTCGTTTGTTTTTTGTTCATAGCCTGGTGCATCGACTTCTGTTTGTTTCACATGGCTGGGTTTCCCTAACAGGTTTTCGCCACCAAATGCGGGTTTCAAGGTATAGGTATAGTAGCCAGATCCTTCCGGCATATTCCGGTGAACAAGCGGTCTACTTGCTGATTAATAAAGTATTACGAGAAAGGGGCGGCTTGGTGAAGCAGAGGCAGGAAGTAATGCCCGAAGCAGTTCTGGTTAGGATGGTGACGCTTGGCAGAGAAAAGGTAATACATGTAGCGGATGGTGGCAGTCTGGACGCAGGTATGGCTAATTGATAACTCGCCTTTGGGGCATTGTTTGCATAAAGAGGAAACTTTTATCGAGAAATAATGTATATACAATAAATGTATGTACATTTGTAGTGAAAATCGATAAAGCATTATATGAAGCACGTAAAGGAATCAGCATGGCACCTACAAAATGGGTAGTAGACCCGATACACAGCGAAGTACAGTTCAAGGTAAAGCACCTGATGATCACGACCGTGACGGGTTATTTCAGAAACTTTAACATTGAGGCGCTTACACCGGATGAGGCTTTCACGAACGTGGAGCGGGTTGTTTTTACAGCCGATGTCAACTCGATCAGCACCAACAACGAGCAACGCGACACGCACCTCAAATCACCGGATTTCTTCGATGTGGAGAAGCACAACGAGATTCGGTTTGTGGCTAATCGCTACGAGCATGTAAGCGGCAGTCAATACAAACTACACGGCGACCTGAGCATACGCGATGTATCCAAACCGGTAACCGTTAAGGTGGAGCTTGGCGGCATCGTTATAGACCCGTACGGACAGACAAAAGCCGGTTTCACGGTAGATGGCAAGATCAGCCGCAAGGAATTTGGACTGACCTGGAACGCCGTGACCGAAGCGGGCAGCGTGGTGGTGGGTGACGAGATCCGGCTACACGCGGAAGTGCAACTGGTGAAACAGTCGGTCTAAACTGAAGTGGAAGATAATTCAATATATTAAACAGCCGTATACCTGATTAACAGGCAGATGGTACCTAAAATTAAGCTCATGGAAAATAGAATAGCAGGCCTGCACCACATCACTGCGATTGCGGGTATGGCCAAACAAAATCTTGATTTTTATACCAACGTGATGGGCCTGCGCCTGCTCAAAAAGACCGTTAATTTCGACGATCCGGGTACCTACCACTTTTACTATGGCGACGAGAAGGGCAGCGCCGGTACTATCCTGACGTTCTTCCCGCACGAGGGAGCCCGCAGGGGGAGCGCCGGTACCGGCATGGCCACCAACATTGCCTACGCCGTGCCCGAGGGCAGCTTCGATTTCTGGATCGACCGCTTCGAAAAGCACTATGTCACTTACAACAAGCCCTCCGAAAAATTCGGCGAGCAGTACCTCACGTTCTTAGACCCGGACGGGCTGAAGCTGGAACTGGTGATCCCCAAAAAGCAGGACAACCGCATACCCTGGGAAACCGACGAAGTGAAAGCGGCCGTGGCGACCAGGGGCTTTCATGGCGTGACGCTGACGGTGCAGGACAAGGAGAAGACAGCGCAGGTGCTGACCGATATCTTCGGCTATACCTTGCAGGAGCAAAGCGTGAACCGCTACCGCTACGTAACCGATGCAGTCGACACGGCCAACATCATCGACCTGGTGGAACTGCCCCACGAACCGCGCGGCCTGGGCGGTGCCGGCACCAACCACCACATCGCTTTCCGGGTGAAGAATGAGGATGTGTTGATGCATTTTCAGAAAAAGATTGCCGACCTGGGGTATAACATCACCCAGAAGATAGACCGCAACTATTTCTACTCGCTCTACTTCCGCGAACCGAACGGCATCCTGTTCGAGATCGCCACCGACAACCCCGGATTTGGCATCGACGAGCCGTGGGAAGAACTGGGAACAGGTTTACTACTGCCACCACGGTACGAGTCGCGCAGAGCGGAGATAGAAGCAGCCCTGCCTAAGATTGACTAAACTGGGTAAAAGCGAGCAAAGTGTAAGGATAAAAGAAGAGAGTAGTTATGGAGAATTTTGCAATAACCAGGGTATACGCTGACGAAAACGGCGACAGCAGGTTTGAGGATATTACCAGGCCCCTGAATCCGGAAGGGGAGATCGGTTTCCTGTCGGAGCCGGAGGTAGCGGAGAGTGTCATTTTCCGGAAAGTGCCCTCTACTTATGATTACGATTTTCACACGGCGCCGGCCCGGCAGTACCTTGTCGTGCTGGATGTAGGTATAGAGATAGAGACCTCACTGGGTGAAAAACGTACCTTCAGGCAGGGAGAGGTCCTGCTGCTGGAGGATACCACCGGGAAGGGCCATAAAACCCGTAACCTGGAGCAGGCCGTCCGGAGCTCTATTTTCATCACGCTGGCCTAAGGTATAGCTACCATCCTTTATATGAGCAAAACGAAGAATTAGTATCATGGAGATAGAAGTAAAAGATAATCCGGCCGAAAACAGGTTCGAGACAACCCTGGAAGGCCATACCGCCATCATCGAGTATAAACTGAAGCCCGGCGTGATGACCGTGCTGCACACTGAGGTGCCAAAAGCACTGGAAGGCAGAGGTATAGCCGGCGCCATGACCAGGTATGCGCTGGAGCACATGGCAGCAAACAAGCTGGAGCTGGTGCCGCTGTGCCCGTATATGCGCTCCTACCTTAAAAAGCACCCGGAATACCAGTACCTGGTGCGTAAGGAACCGGCTAAAAGCGAGTAAGGTATAATCAACGAAAAGTACACATGACCCATCATGTAAATTTCAAAGGCGAGAAAGCAGTACCGGTAGAGGAGCGACAGACGATTCTGCAGGCTTCTCTGGCTGCCGGCATTCCGCACTACCATGCCTGTGGTGGAAAAGGGCAATGCACCACTTGCCGCGTGCTGGTACTGGAGGGGCAGGAAAAGCTGACGCCGCCCACTGCATTGGAGCAGGCGATTAAAAAAGTGAAGAAGTTTCCGGACAATGTGCGGCTCGCCTGCCAATCTCGTGTAAACGGGGAAGGGGTAGCAGTACAGCGACTGATACGGGATGAAATTGACCGTTTTATTTTTGTTGATGACACGGAAGACAGCTTTACCACTGTGATGGGGGAGAGCCGTAAGCTGGCGCTCTTCTTTATCGATATCCGTGACTTTACGCCTTTTGTCGAAAGGAGCCTGCCCTTCGATGTCATCCACATCATGCGCCGGATCTTCGCACTTCTCAAAAATGCCATTACCCAGTACGATGGGGAGATCATCGACACGGCCGGTGATGGCCTATATGCCGTCTTTGGGCTGAACAGTAGAATAAAGCAAGCCGCCAACTCGGCCGTGCTGGCCGGGTTAAAGATACTGTCCGACCTGCGGATCTTTAACAACACCTACATGCGGCCTTACTTTAACCATACCTTTGAAGTAGGTATAGGCGTGCACGTAGGGAAGGTAGTGGTGGGTAACGTAGGGATAGGCCTGAGCCATAACCTGACAGTGATGGGCTTTCCGGTGAACATCGCCGCCAGGCTGCAGGCCGCCACCAAAGAACTGAACAACAGCTTCGTGATCTCAGCTGTCGCCTACCGCTTACTCAAGAATCCGCCGTATGCCGTGGGTTGTAATTACCTGAATCTGAAGGGCGTCAGCACACCTTATGAAGTGAAACTGATCGGGAAGCCCTACGAAATAAAAGACACCCCGGTTCTCCCCGAAACCAGCCAGGTATAGACCTGCATTTATAGGTCAAGCGACCGGGTTGCCTGCCCTGGCTGCAGCAAATGGCTGAAAGCCTAAGCATTGTAAGCGGCTTTAGGACGAACTTTTTGCCACAGCTTTTTTAACGGCTGGTGCCACCACCGTCCCAAGCAACTCGATTGCGCGCATCAGGATGTTATGCGGCAGGGTGCCTACGCTGATGTGCAACAGAAAACGGGTATTGCCGAACAACTCGTGCTCATACAGTATTTTATCGATGACCTGTTGCGGACTGCCCACCAGCAAAGATCCCGTTGGAGCTCGCATTGCTTCGTAGTGTTGCCTGTTCATAGGAGACCAGCCTCGTTCACGCCCGAGCTTGCTCATCACATAGGCGTAAGGGCCATAATAATCATCAGCAGCTTTCTGCGCATCATCCGCAATGAACCCATGCGAATTGATGGCCAGCTGCAGTTTGGCAGGATCGTGTCCGGCCTTTTTATAGGTTTCCTTGTACAGATTGGTGAAAGGCACAAAGCGCTCCGGCTCCCCGCCTATAATGGCCAGCGCCATCGGCAAACCAAGCGTGGCAGCCCGCACCACAGACTGTGGCGTGCCACCGACGGCCACCCAGATCGGCAACTCTTTTTGATAAGGTCTCGGATATACCCCGCGGTTATCGATAGCCGGGCGGTGCTTGCCTTCCCAAGTTATCTTCTCGCTTTTGTTGAGCGCTAGCAGCAGTTCCAGTTTCTCTGAAAACAAGGTATCGTAGTCTTTCAGGTCATTGCCAAAAAGCGGAAAAGACTCAATGAAGGAGCCGCGACCAGCCATGATCTCCGCTCTGCCTTTCGATAAAAGATCGACGTGCGCAAAGTCCTGGAACACACGCACCGGATCGTCGGAGCTCAAGACCGTCACGCCACTCGATAACCTGATGTTTTTGGTTTTTACAGCGGCCGCCGCCAGAACAACAGCCGGGGAAGATACGATGTAGTCAGGTCGGTGGTGCTCCCCGATGGCAAAAACCTCCAGGCCCACCTGGTCTGCCAGTTCTATTTCCTCCATCAGGTTTTGCATCCTTTCCTCAGGACGGAGCAGCTGGCCGGTATAAGGGTCCGGGGTATTCTCGACGAAGGTGGTTATTCCGATTTCCATAGTTAAGATTTCAACTGTTCCACACAAAGTATAAATTACGCAATCTACATAAACTTTGAGCAAGCTGACTTAAATTCATTTGCTTCCTAAAGCGAAATGTGACAACTTAAAACATGCAGGAGAAACGCTTTTACAAGGGGCTTTACGGCACCAACACCATCGAATTTGCGAAAGGACTTATACACGTGCATCCATTCGGCGAAATCGGGAAACAGCACCAGGGACAGGTAAAACTGCATGCCCACAATCATTTTCTGCAGATCTTTCTGGTGCAGGAAGGCCAGACTGAGTTCCATTATGGGACAGAGAAGGTTACGATACAGGCCCCGGCTTTTCTGGTAGTCCCCAAAAATATTGAACACGGCTTTCTGCACCTGACAGATGTTTCCGGTTGGATCATCAACCTGGCGGACACCGTGCTGGAGCACATGCTGCAGCGGGAAGCCGATGTGATTTTCGGGATGGAGGAAGTTCATATCGTGCCAGTTATGGAGGATGAACCTGCCACGACGGAAGTATTTGAAACCATGCAGCAGTGTGTGGACGAATACAACAGCACGTTTCCCGGCAGGCTCCTGATGCTGCAGTACCTGGTCGGGCAGATGCTGGTGCAACTCTACCGCATTTCGCTGGGCGGTAAACAGGCTTTCTTCTCCTCCTCCAATAGCAGCAAGGTATACTTCCGGCGGTTTCAGCAACTCATCCGGGCAGAGAACTCCTACAAGAAAACAGTGGAAGAATACGCCCGCGACCTGTTCATCTCCACCGGTCACTTGAGCCGCATCTGCAGAAGCATTGCCGACCAGTCACCCAAGGACCTTTTGATCGACTACTTCATTACCAAAGCCCAGCTGGCGCTCTCCGATGTGGACAGCAACATCGCCGACATATCTTACGCGCTCGGCTTCGAGGACCCCGCCTACTTTGCCCGGCTATTTAAGAAAAAGACCGGCCAGACACCCCTCGAATTCCGAAAGAAGATAGGCGTGAAGCGCTCATAGACCTTTTGCTGTAATCCTGCTCTCAATCAGCAGCATGCTCGTCCTATTGCCGTGGGCCTGGCGGCTCCGGGAACGCAAATAAAGTGGCATGACCGAAGCCCCTGGATCTTAACCTTTGCGTAAGCAGCAAGTATAGGCAAGACACAGAGCAGGGTTCAAATAATGCAGGAAGCTACCACCCAAGAGAAGAACACCAAGCAGGATGATGAGTTTCACCTGCCGGGGCTCACGGTGCTGCGCGATGCGGTGCAGAATGCCTCCCGGAAAGTGCCGCCGCGCAACAAACTGCAGCAGGATGGTATAGCCGGAGCGACAACTGCCGTCAGCAGCCTGCCCGACGGGATGGCAAACGGTCTGTTGGCAGGGGTTAACCCAGTCTATGGACTGTATGCCTGCATAGCGGGTCCGCTGGTAGGAGGGCTGTTTTCCAGTTCACAGTTGATGATGATCACCGCGACGAGCGCCTCGGCCATTATGGCGGGGCAGACCCTCCGCGGGCTACCAGCAGATGAGCGGGGGCAGGTGTTCTTCCTGCTGGTAGTATTGATCGGGGTTTTCCAGGCCGTATTGGGGCTGTTAGGCCAGGGACGGCTGACCCGCTTCGTTTCCTTTTCGGTCATGATCGGTTTTCTGACCGGTATTTCGGTCCTCTTGATCATGAGCCAGCTCCCAACCGCCACCGGCTATACCCCGAGCGGGAGCAACAGTATTTACCGGACTATCAACCTGCTGCTCAATGTCGACAAGTTGCATCTGCCCAGTACCGGTATGGCGGCTTTAACTGTTCTGCTTGCCATCTTTTTACAAAAGACTCCGCTCAAAAAAATCTTCGCCTTAATTGCCATCGCTATACCTTCTGCTGTTGTTTTCTTTTTTGGCCTGGAAGGCGTGAAAGTCGTGCAGGACGTGGGCGACATCAGCGGAGGTATACCAAGCCTGGTCGTGCCCCCTTTTTCTGCCATTAGTCTTGATATCATCACCGGGGCTGCAGCGGTAGCCATCGTTATTCTAATACAAGGGGCCGGTGTCAGTCAGAGTGTGCCCAACAAAGATGGTTCTCCTTCCAATACCTCCCGCGATTTTGTAGCACATGGAGCCGCGAATATTGCCAGCGGTTTTTTTCAGGGCCTGCCGGTTGGCGGCTCTTTAGGGACAACGGCCATTAACGTGCTGGCCAGGGCACAAACCCGTTGGGCTTCCATTTTCTCGAGCCTGGCGATGACACTGATCGTGGCCGTGTTTTCAGGTGTTGTTGCCTATACGGCCATGCCCTCGTTGGGTGCCATGCTCATTCTGGCTGGTATTCGGAGCATCAAGCTTTCCGATATCGTAGCCACCTGGAATCCCGGCTGGAAATCATGGCCTTCCTTTCTGGCGGCGGGCGTTACTTTTGGGGCCACCCTCATTTTGCCCATCCCTTCCGCGGTGGGCATTGGTGTGCTGCTGTCCGCCTTCCTGTTCGTTACACAGTCTTCTACAGAAGTTACGCTGGTGGAGCTCCGGAAACGGGACGATGGAAAAATAGAGGAGCACAGACCACCTAAAACCTTGAAGAGAAACAAGGTAACCGTGCTGAATGTGTACGGGAACTTATACTATGCAGGTGCCAGGACACTAGAGCACTTGTTGCCTCAACCGGAAAATGCACAGAACCCGGTGGTCATATTGCGCCTGAGAGGACGTTCCAGTCTGGGAGCTACCCTTGTTTCTGTGTTGGCCAACTATGCGGCGATGCTAAAAAGTGTTAATGGCAAGCTATACCTGACCGGCGTAAGCGAAGGCGTAAACAGGGAAGTGCTACACTCTGACCTGTTGCGCATGAACGGGCCGGTAAAAGCCTTTAAGGTGGAGCCCGAGCTCGGCCTTTCCACCCACAATGCAGTGGTAGATGCAGAGGCCTGGCTGCTGGAACGCGAGGAAACAAACCAGTAGTTCTAATACCTTTCTCACCTGCCAACCTGGCTTCAGGTTCTCGCCAAATCTACCAGGACACTGAAGTAAAGAGGCTGGACTTCCGTTTTTCTTGAAATGAAAGGCAGGAAGTTCGGTTAAGCACCCTCATGTTCGATTTGTCTTGGTAAAAGCGCATCTGTCCTACTCGTAGGGCTGTTGTACGAGTACATTTGTATTACATAGTGAGTGGTTACTTTCCTGTGTAAGTGCACGCTCATTTTTAAGAGACACTCGTACATCTAGAACATGAAAGACATTCAGATACAGCGGATTGAGTCCGTTATCGTGGATCTGCCCACCATCCGTCCGCACCACTTGTCGATGGCCGTGATGCGCAACCAGGCTATGGTGATCGTGCGCTTGTTCTGCAGCGACGGCATCGAAGGGATTGGCGAGGCGACCACCATTGGCGGACTGAGCTACGGGGATGAATCGCCGGAAGGGATGAAGCTGACACTGGACACCTACATCGCCCCTCTGCTGCAGGGAAAATCAGCCCTCAGCATCAACGCTCTCATGGCTTTGCTCGAGAGTCACATCAAGGGAAATAACTTTGTCAAGTCTGCCATCGAGACGGCCCTTATGGATGCCCAGGGCAAACGGCTCGGCGTATCCGTGGCCACCCTGCTCGGCGGAGCCTTGACCCATACCTTGCCCGTGCTGTGGACGCTTGCCAGCGGGGATACCCAAAAAGACATCGAGGAGGCCCACGCGCTCTTAAAAGAAGGCCGGCACAATACCTTCAAACTGAAGATCGGTCGCCACGACTGGAGAACCGATGTGCGCCATGTGAGTGCGATCAAAAGAGCCGTCGGCCCCGATGTGAAAGTGACCGTTGACGTGAACCAGGCCTGGTCCGAAAGCACCGCCAAACAAGGTATAGCCCTGCTGCAGGAAGCAGGCATCGACCTGATCGAACAGCCCATCATCAAAACCAACTTCGACGGGCTTGCCCGGCTCACACAATATTTTAAAGTGCCGATTATGGCGGACGAAGCGGCGGGCACGGTATCCGATGCCTTTAAGCTCGCCAAAATAGGAGGAGGCAGCGTGTTTGCCCTGAAAATAGCCAAAGCCGGCGGTCTGACCAATATCCAGAGACAGGCTGCCATTGCCCAGGCCGCAGGTATCAGCCTGTACGGAGGCACCATGCTGGAAGGCACCGTGGGTACGGTGGCCTCGGCGCAGGTTTTCAGCACACTCCCGCACCTCGACTGGGGCACCGAGCTTTTCGGGCCGCTTCTGCTGACTGAGGACATCGTCAAGACCAGGCTGACCTACGAGAATGGTGTGATGGAAATTCCGCAAGGCCCTGGCCTGGGTATAGAACTGGACATGCAACAAGTCGAAAAATTCAAAAGAAGATAAGCTATGCTATTTCACGTGCACATGACAGTAAACATCCCCCTCGATCTGGACAAAGACTATGTGGAGGGGCTGAAAACAAAAGAAAAAGCGCTTTCGCAGGAGCTGCAGCGGCAGGGTAAATGGACGCACATCTGGCGCATCGCCGGCCAGTATGCCAACATCAGCATTTTTAATGTGAACAGTGCAGGCGAACTCCACGACATCCTCATGTCGCTTCCGCTATACCCCTTCATGCAGGTGGAAGTCACAGCCCTCTGCCAGCACTATTCCTCTGTCAAGAACGAGGAGGAAGCCCACTAACTCACCTTAAAGACTAATCAAACTAAACCTTTAACTATCATGGAAAGAAGTCAGATAGACGCCGTTGTTGAAAGAATCAAATCAACAGAAGTGCCCGGACAAGGCTCAGAGCGCATCAAAGAGATTGTAAACCGCCTCACCACCGACCTGTTCTACGCCATCGAGGACCTGGACATTCAGCCGGAGGAAATTTGGAAAGCGGTGGACTGGCTTACCACAACCGGCAGAAACAACGAATGGGGACTGGTCGTGGCCGGAATCGGGCTGGAGCACTTCCTGGACCTGCGCATGGACGAGGCCGAAGCCAAAGCAGGTATAACAGGTGGCACCCCGAGAACAATTGAAGGGCCGCTGTATGTGCCAGGTTCACCTGAGTCGGTAGGCTATGCCGAGCTGGAAACAGAACCCGAAGTGGGAGGCGAGCGCCTGTACATGCAGGGCCAGGTACGCGACGAAGACGGCCGGCCGGTGCCCAACGCCAAAGTAGAGGTATGGCATTGCAACCTGAAAGGTATGTACTCGGTATTTGATTCTTCGCAGCCGCCGTTCAATTTGCGCCGTGCCATCATCACTGACGCAGACGGCAGGTATAAGTTCAAGAGTATTTTGCCGGTCGGCTACAGCTGTCCTCCGGGCGGCGCGACCGACCAACTGCTCAAAGCCATCGGGCGCCACGGCAGCCGGCCGGCCCACATCCACTTCTTTGTGACGGCACCCGGCTACCGCAAGCTTACCACCCAGATCAACATTGAGGGCGACCCGCTCATATGGGATGATTTTGCCTTTGCCTCCCGCGAGGAACTTGTACCGCACATCACCCGCTATACCGCTGCTGAGGCCAAAGAGAAGTTTAACATCGACGAGCCTTTTGCTTCCATAGATTTCGATTTTGAGATACACAAAGAGCGGGAAGGCGTGTTTGCAGCCGAGATTGAACGTACCCACGGACCTCGCTAATAGCTAAACCAAGCACCAGATGCCAACAATAAAAATTGCCGGTAACGACTGTTTCTATACCTATGAAGAACTGGGGCACGACGATACCATCGTGTTCTCCAACTCGCTGGGTACAGATTTGAGCATGTGGGACCCTGTGGTGCAACTGCTCAGGCAGCATCTCAACATCCTGCGCTACGACACCCGCGGCCATGGCCAAAGCACCATCAGTTCCGACACGGTTACCATCGCCGAATTGGGGCAGGATGTCATTGCCTTGCTCGACTTGTTAGGTATAGGCAAGGTATACTTCTGCGGATTATCCATGGGAGGGCTGATCGGGCAGTGGCTGGGCATTCACCATCCGGAGCGATTCAAGAAAATAATCGTGGCCAATACCGCCGCAAAGATCGGGACAGCCGAGGGCTGGAACGCACGCATTGCGCAAGTCAGGGAACATGGGTTGGAAAGTATACTGCAGGGGACGGCGGAGCGCTGGTTTACGCCGGCTTTCAGGGAGGCGCACCCCGAGGTGGTCGAGGCCGTGCTGGAGAAGTTTTGCCATACCTCGTTGCAGGGATACATTGCCAACTGCGCTGCCGTACGCGATGCCGATTTCCGGAAAGAACTGCCGAAGCTGAAAGTGCCGACACTGGTGATCAGTGGCACCGCAGACGAAGTGACCACACCCGTAGATGGCGAATTTCTGGCGGGCGGCATCCCGCGCTCCCGGCATGTGCAACTAGAGGCCAACCACCTCTCCAGCATGGAACTGCCTGCTGAGTTTGCCAAGAATGTACTGTACGCCGCCAAAAATGAGGGCGACTTTTATCTACAAATT
Organism: Pontibacter ramchanderi; assembly: GCF_002846395.1. Classification (GTDB taxonomy): domain Bacteria; phylum Bacteroidota; class Bacteroidia; order Cytophagales; family Hymenobacteraceae; genus Pontibacter; species Pontibacter ramchanderi. The sequence goes on along the minus strand of NZ_PJMU01000001.1, from coordinate 988,489 downwards.
TACAATTAATAGCATATGAAATCGGTACCACAGATAAGCCTGGAAGAAGCGGTTGCTTTGGTAAAGGATGGGGATATACTGTTGCAGGGTGGCTTTGGGATGACGGGCAATCCGGTGCACCTGATGCACGCGCTGGCCGAAACCGGAACGAAGAACCTAACCTTTATTGGCAACAACGTAGGGGAGGTAGGTATAGGGGGCGGCAAACTGCTGCGCAACGGGCAGATCAGGAAAATGATCGGCTCGTTTTTTACCAGCAATCCGGAGGCGGTGAAAGCTGCGCAGGAGGGCATGGTGGAGTACGAACTGCTGCCGCAGGGCACACTGGCCGAAGCCATACGGGCCGGCGGCGCAGGTATAGGCGGCTTCTTCACGCCAACTTCTGCCGGCACCGAACTGGCCAGGGGGCGCGAAACAAAAGTGATCCAGGGCAAGGAGCAGGTATTTGTCGAGGGCATACGGGGCAATGTGGCTTTCGTGCGCGCCTGGAAAGCCGACACCGCCGGCAACCTGACCTACCGCATGACCGAGCAGAACTTTAACCGCGCCATGGCCACTGCCGCTGACCTGGTGATAGCCGAAGTGGAAGAGATTGTGCCTGTGGGCGAGATCGCTCCGGAGCACGTGCACACGCCGGGCTCTTACGTGGACTACCTGGTAGAGGCGAAACTGACGCTGGAAGACCTTGGCTCCTCTGCCTCCGTGGCCTCGTCCAGAAAAGCAGACGAAACCCGCATGAACATGGCCAGGCGTGCACTAAACGAACTCAAAAAAGGAGATGTGGTAAACCTGGGCATTGGTATACCGACGCTGGTAGCTGACCTGATCACTCCAGAGGACGGCATTGTGATGCACACCGAGAACGGGATGCTGGGTGTGGGCCCGTCGCCAAAAGATGGCGGCGGCGCAATGGATTACCCTGTCAACGCCGGCAAAATTCCGGTAACGGCCCTTCCGGGCTCCAGCTACTTCGACAGTGCCGATTCCTTTGCCATGATCCGCGGGCGCCATGTGGACATTGCCGTGATGGGCGGTCTGGAAGTGGATGAGCAGGCTAACCTGGCCAACTGGGCCGTGCCGGGGCAGCCACTACTCGGTGTGGGTGGCGCCATGGACCTGGCCTCGGGTGCCAAAACGCTCATCATCACCATGACCCACACGAACAAAGACGGTTCTTCGAAAGTAGTGCCGACCTGCAGCCTGCCTCTCACCGCCCTCAAAGCCGTGGACATGATCATCACCGACCTGGCCGTTTTCCGCTTCATCGACGGGCAGCTGACCCTCATCGAACTGATGCCGGGTGCTACCCTGGAAGAGGTGCGGGCTAAAACAACGGCCAAATTTATAGAGAAGCTGCAGTAGTCGTCCTGTTCAGAGTTTTTTACATTGATACAAATAACAACCTGAACGGCACGGCTTAACAATTGAAATCTATACCTAAAATTACCTTACTGATGAGCAAAGAAGCCTTTATCATAGATGGAATCAGAACACCGATCGGTAACCTGGGTGGGGCCTTGTCGCCTGTCAGAACCGACGACCTGGCAGCCATGGTCATACAAGAGCTGATCATACGGAATCCGGGAATACCAAAAGAGGCCGTTGATGACGTCATATTGGGTTGCCATAACCAGGCCGGTGAAGACAACCGCAACGTAGCCCGCATGGCGGCGCTGCTGGCCGGGTTGCCGGTAACCGTGCCAGGTGAGACCGTAAACCGGTTGTGCTCCTCGGGTATGTCAGCGATCATGCATGCGGCGCGGGCTATTAAGGCTGGAGACGGCGATGTGTTCATTGCCGGTGGCGTAGAGCACATGACGCGGGGGCCGCTGGTCATTTCCAAGCCCAGCAAAGCCTTTGGCACCGATTCGCAGATGTATGACTCGAGTTTCGGCTGGCGCTTCGTGAACCCCAAGATGAAGGAAATGTACGGCGTCGATCCCATGGGCATCACGGCTGAGAACCTGGCGGAGATGTACCAGATCTCCCGTGAAGATCAGGATAAATTCTCGTACCATTCGCAAATGAAAGCCACCAAAGCACAGCAGAACGGCCAGTTGGCCGAAGAGATCATGCCGGTTAGCATTCCGCAGCGGAAGGGGGAACCTACTGTGGTGTCGAAAGACGAATTTGTGCGACCCAATACCACCCTGGAAACTTTGGCCAAACTGAAGCCGGCTTTCAAGGCCGGTGGTACAGTGACGGCTGGGAACGCCTCTGGCCTGAATGATGGCGCGGCGGCTACCTATGTGGTGTCAGGAGAAGCTGTGGAGAAGTATAACCTTAAGCCGCTGGCACGCATCGTGAGTTCGGCTGTGGTCGGTGTGGAGCCCCGCATCATGGGTATTGGCCCGGTGCCTGCCACACAAAAAGCCCTGCAAAAGGCGGGCCTGACCCTGGACGACATGGACGTGATCGAATTGAACGAAGCCTTTGCCGCGCAAAGCCTGGCCTGCACCCGAGCGCTTGGTTTAGCCGACGACGATGCCCGCGTAAACCCGAATGGAGGAGCCATTGCCCTGGGGCATCCGCTGGGCATGTCCGGTACACGGATCGTGTACAGTGCCGCACTTTCGCTGAAAAGACAACAGAAACGCTATGCGCTGGCCACCATGTGCGTGGGCGTAGGGCAGGGCTATGCCGTAATCCTGGAAAGGGTATAAGAGCTTTTCCGTTGATTTATTAGTGAACATGAATAAGAGGGAAGCGATCCTGGACGCAGCCTTAAAGCTGTTTACGGAAAGTGGCGTCCGCGCCACTTCCACAAAATCAATCGCTACGGAGGCAAATACTTCGGAGGCGCTGATCTTCAAGCACTATGGCACAAAGGACCATCTGCTGGAAACCATCATCAAAAAAGCCTACCAGTCAGCAGCCCTTGAAACAAACCTATACCTTAAGGGGCTCTCGGCGGGCGAGTATGTCAGCAGCATGATTGAACTGCCAATCCTGCTCACAAATTCGAATCCCGACTTCTGGCGGATGCAGTACAAGATCATGGCCCTGAACCCGATCTCTTCCCGCTACCACGAAAATTTCATGCGGCCCTGCCAGTTGCGCCTGATCGAGTGTTTTAAAGATCTGGGGTATAGAGCACCTGAACTGGAAGCAGAGTTACTCTTGATTCACATCGACGGCGTCTGGAAGTACTTTGCAGCACATCAACCGGATGTTGCCAAAAGAAAGGCATTGGTTTCAGCCATGAGGCAGAAGTATAAGCTGTAGCGCACGGCCAGTGATCAGGCCTCTACAAATTGACAACGAAGCAAATCAACATAGCTATACCTGAAGTGCAGCGCCCTATACCTGTCCCTGCCTGTAAGCGAAAGGCCTGTCACCAGGCGGCAAGATAACGTATCAACCAAGCAGTCAGCAGGACGTACTATAGGTACAAGATCTTTAACTCATTTCCGTTCGCATCCTCACCCACGCGGCGGCACGCGACCCAATGCCTGATGCGCTGATTCCTGAAGGTATAAGGTTTTCTTTTTATCTAAAACGAGTATGTCTATGCAGGAAATTATATTCTTACTGATGGCATTTCTGTGTGCTGGCGTGGTGCAGGCCCAAACCAGGCAAGGCAGCAATGCACGGAAAAACCAGCCAGAGGCAGCCTGGGTAAAGCACATCCCCACAGAAGATCTGATTACATGGCGCCGCCACATTCACCAACACCCGGAGGTGTCCTTCGAGGAGGAACAAACCAGCAAATATGTGGAGGAAGTCTTGAGCAAGCTGCCTAACGTGGAGGTTATCAAGCCGGCCAAAACAAGTTTAATTGGGGTACTAAAAGGAGCCAAACCTGGCAGAACCGTCGCTTTTCGGGCAGACATGGACGCCTTACCCATTCAGGAGGAAACGGGCCTTCCGTATGCCTCGAAAGAGAAGAACGTAAGCCACGCCTGCGGGCACGATGCGCACACCGCCATGCTGCTGGCAACTGCGGCCACCTTGTCTAAAATGCAGCAGGAGCTAAAGGGAACGGTCTACTTTATCTTCCAGCACGCCGAGGAGCAGCCGCCCGGCGGGGCCATCGACATCGTGGAATCTGGTGAACTGAAGGGAGTAGAGGCCTTTTTCGGGATGCACGTTTTGCCCAACTTCCCTGCCGGCCACGTCGGTATACTGCCCGATGGCGCTGCCTCCACCGCGCAGGACATCTTTAACCTGAACATCATCGGAAAAGGATCGCATGGCTCCATGCCCCATTTAGGAATTGACCCGATTGTGGTAGGCGCGGCCATCGTCAGCGCCTTGCAAACGGTTGTGTCCCGAAACGTTGAGCCAGGGGAGATGACGGTGGTGACCATCGGCAAATTTCAGTCCGGAGATGCCTTTAATGTGATTGCAGACAGGGCCGAATTGGCTGCCAGTATCCGCACTACATCCGATAAGACCAGAAAACAGGTAGAGCAAAGGGTGAAGGAAATAATTGAAAGCATCACCAAAGCCTATGGAGCTACCTACGAGCTGGATTATATCAATACCTACCCAGCCATACAGAATGATAAAGCGCTCAACGCTCAGGTAAGGAAAAGCGCTGCTGCCATTCTGGGAAAGGAGCAGGTATTTGATGCCCCTATGATGACAGCCAGCGAGGACTTTGCCTACTACCGGAAGATTGCCCCTGTCAGCTTTATGACGCTCGGCATCGGCGACGGTCCGGCAAACCACAACCCCGGGTTCAAGGTAGATGAAAGCGCCCTGCAAAATGGGGTAAAAGCACAGGTGCAGCTCATCCTGGACTATTTAAATAAATAAGGGCTGTCTTCGGAAGGCAGGTCAGGTATAAGTCATCTTGCAGTAACTGGCTTTAATGTGTGGTGAAAGGGTTTAGGAGCAGTTCCGGCATGAATTGGGCAGGTCGTAAAAGTGCCAAATACTAAAGAACCAATTAATTAGGTTCCGTTTGTTTTTATGCGATGATATGGGCAGGAATGTATAGCATCAAGCCTGCCTAGAATGTGGATTGGGTTAAAAAGAATGGGTATGAAGAAACTGGAAAATAAGGTGATTGTCATCACCGGAGCTGCTATGGGCCTGGGTCTTGCAGCGGCACAGGAAGCAGCGAAACAGGGTGCACAGCTGTCGCTGGTCGATTACAATGAGAAAGCCCTGGGTGAGGCAAAGCAAGCCGTCTTGCAGGAGTACCCGGATGCAAAAGTGATCACTGTGACGGCAGATGTTTCGAAAGAGGAGGAAGTGAGAAAATACGTTGATGAAACGGTGAAGGCCTTCAACCGCATCGACGGCTTTTACAACAATGCCGGCATCGAAGGGAAGCAAGCGCTGATGACCGAGTACGATGTAGCAGTATTCAGAAAAGTGATTGACATTAACCTGATGGGCGTGTTTTACGGCATGCGCTACATCATTCCCATCATGCAAAAGCAACAGTATGGTCGGATTGTAAACGTGGCATCGGTGGGCGGTATCAGGGGTGTTCTGAACCAAACCCCTTATGTGGCCAGCAAGCACGCCGTTTCAGGTATGACCAAAAATGCTGCGCTGGAATTTGGGCGCTACGGCGTCATCACCAATGCCATTGCGCCTGGTGCCATCTTAACACCCATGGTAGCCGAAGCTTTCCGGCAGGTAAACCCCGACGACCCCAAAGCCGCCGAAACCGAGTATGCAAAAGCCAATCCTACCAAACGCCTGGGACTGCCCGAGGAAGTGGCGAAAGTTGTTATTTTTCTGCTGAGCGAAGACGCGTCTTACGTAAACGGACAGACCATTGCCATTGACGGAGGCGAGTCGAATACTTACGGCTTCGTTTAACAGCCGATTTTCTAAACCATTCTTCTAATCCCTGAAAAGGGCATCGTGCTATTTTTATCTATGTTAACAACAAACAGGACCATCTGGACCTTCGGCCACTCCACCAGAAGCCCGGATGAATTTGTGGCCGCGCTGAAGTCGTTTCAGATAGAGGTGCTGGCAGACGTGCGCCGCTACCCCGGTTCGAGGAAATACCCTCATTTCAATGTATCCGCACTGGAGACCTTCCTGCCAGAGGCCGGCATCAGGTATATGCCCGCGCAGGATTTGGGTGGTCGCAGAAAACCTAGACCCGATTCACCTAACACAGTCTGGAAAAGCGAATCGTTTCGCGGCTATGCCGATTACAGTGAGACGGAGGAATTCGAAGAAGCCATTGCAACGCTGACGGAAGTGGCTGCCCGAAAAAAGACGGCTTACATGTGTTCGGAAGCTGTGTGGTGGCGTTGTCACCGCGCCATTATCTCAGACTATCTCAAAGAAAGAGGCTGGACAGTGCTGCACATCATGGATGAAGGTATTGTCAAAGAACATCCCTATACCTCCGCCTACCTCGAAACACACCCCGACAAGGTATAGCAGTCAGATACCGGCTGTCAGGTTTTTGAGAAATTGGCATCTGGCCTTATAAGAACATCTAACCCCAGACAAATGCCCAACATCATCGCTACTGCCGAAGCCGAAAATACAGGTGAAGCCTACACAACAACGCTTCAGACAAACCAGCACATGCTCATAGCCGATGAGCCCACGGACCTGGGAGGCCAGGAACTGGGTCCCGCCCCCGGCGATTTCCTGTGCATGGCGCTGGCGTCCTGCATGGTGATTACCCTTCGGATGTATATAACCCGGAAAGGGTGGGAGATCGGGCGGATCAGAGCAAGGGTGAACCTGGTTAAAAACATTGATAAAGCCGCGGGCAGTAACACGTTTTACTGCAATCTGTCTTTCAGTGAAAAGCTGACAGCAGAGCAATGCGAAAAACTGCACAAAATAGCCAAAGCTTGCCCGCTACACCGCCTCCTGAACAAGCCAAGCGACATCATCACGCTTCTGGAATAAAAAAGCCATTAGAATATAACTAACTATGAAAACTACCTGGCCTGAGCTCTCCTATGCGGAGGCTCACAAAACATACGAAACGATACACCTCTGGACGCAGATCGTGGGGAAGATCAGACTAGTCAAAACGCCCTGGTTCAATCACTCCTGGCACGTCACGCTTTATGTCACGCCAAGTGGTTTTACTACCTCCGATATGGTGGATGGAGAAAAACACTTTCAGCTCGACTTTGACTTTATACGCCATCAACTGCGGTTGAAAACCAGTGCAGGCGAATCACACAGCATCGACTTAAAGGGACTCTCGGTGGCGGGGTGCTATAAGCAATTACAGGATGCCCTGCGGCAGGTAGGTATAGAGGCAAACATTAACCCCGTGCCAAACGAACTGGAAGACCCCATTCCCTTTGACCAGGATGAAATACATGCCACTTACAATCCGGAACACGCTACAGCTTTGCACCAGGCATTCCTTCGGGCACACGATGTTTTTTCCAAATTCAAAGCCAGGTTCAGTGGCAAATGCAGTCCCGTGCATCTGTTCTGGGGTAGCTTCGATCTGGCGGTGTCGCGCTTCTCTGGTCGCGATGCACCGAAGCACCCTGGTGGCGTACCCAACCTGCCCGATTGGGTGGCGCAGGAAGCCTATTCCAAAGAAGTATATAGCTGCGGTTTCTGGCCAGGAAGCGAGGCGCTACCACAGGCAGCGTTTTACAGCTATATCTATCCCGAACCGGAAGGATTCAAAGTCGCCCGTATAAAACCAAAGCAGGCCTACTACCACCCGGAGCTCCGCGAATTCATTTTGCCATACGAGGCCGTTCAGAAGGCTGAAGATCCGGAAGCCATGCTGATGGACTTCCTGCAAAGTACCTATGAGGCAGCAGCTGAGCTGGCCAAGTGGGATCGGAGAGCGCTGGAGCAGGAAGACTTCTCCGAACGAAGGAAATCCGATCAGAACACCTACAAGCAGGTAGACAAAAGGAATAAAGAACCAAAAGACTAGTATGTTGAAAAGGCAGTCCCTTAGCTGGTATGGGCATTTCGCCTAACGGTCTGCAGTGAACCCTGCCACATGATAACGGAATTATAGCGCTCCCTAAACATCATTTTCCACACGAGCACACCAAGTATTGGCTGCGCCAGGCAGTCTACAACGGAAGAAGCTATATAAAGCCACAGGTAGAGGGCTTACCAAATAATAGAAAATAACGTATGCTTAACGTTGCTTTCAAAAAACAGGGAGCAATGACCATACGAAAATATAAGCCACTATGCAGGCAAGCTTCAATAAAGTAAGCATCTTATTGCTCTCTATTTTCCTGCTGAACCGCATGGAAAGTCATGCACAGGAAAAGGTCGGTGCTGACAGCGTGACGGTTGCCATTGCGCCGGAATACAACAAGGTGAGCAAATCGCATACCTTCTGGTTAGGGGAAAATTACCGGCAACTATGGGCAACACCCGTCAAGATGAAGGTGTTTGACCTGGAACAGGAAAAAGGAGGTTTGAAAATCCTGAAAAAAGGGGGAGGGATGCAAACCAAGTCGCTTAGGCTGCAGGATGCTACGGGGCAGGAGTGGGTGCTCCGAACGGTTCAGAAAGATCCCGGACTTGCCCTGCCTGAGAACCTGCGGGAGACCGTAGCGAGAACCATTGTGCAGGACCAGATATCAGCTTCCCACCCCTTCGGCGCTTTGGTGGTGCCCCCTCTGGCTGCTGCTTTGGGTATACCGCACGCCAAGCCTGAGATCGTATACCTGCCTGATAGTCGCGCGCTGGGAGAGTACCGGACCGATTTTGCCAACCAGGTATACCTTTTTGAGGAGCGGGAGCCAACCAAAGCCGAGGATACTGACAACACCGAGAAGGTGCTGGAAAAACTACAGGAGGATAACGATAACCGCGTGGACCAACAGTTGGTACTGCGCGCCCGCATGCTGGATTTCATCATAGGTGACTGGGACCGCCATGAAGACCAATGGCGCTGGGTAGAGCTGGAGGATTCAATCGGAGACCTGTATTTGCCTTTCCCGCGCGACCGGGACCAGGTGTTTTTCACGAATGAGGGGGTAATTCCCAAAATAGGGTCACGCAAATGGATCATGCCCAAGTTCCAGGGTTTTGATGAAGAGATCCGGGATATCGAAGGCTTCAACTTCAATGCCCGTTACTTTGATCGCATGTTCCTCTCAGGCTTGAGCGAAAGCGACTGGCACGCAGAAATCAATACGTTGCAGCAGACGCTGACAGATGAGCTGATAGAAGAAGCTGTCAGGCGCATGCCGCCTAACATACACGCCCTTTCGGGGGAGGAGATGGCGCGCAAAATGATTGCCCGGCGCAACCTGCTGAAAGAAGAGGCCATGAAGTACTTTCGCTTCCTCTCTAAAGAAGTAGACATACCTGGTTCTGACAAGCGGGAAATCTTTGAGGTAGAGTACAAAGAGAACGGAACGGTTACCGTTTCGCTTTTTAAACTCAAGAAGGATGACAGCAAAGACAGGCTGCTCTTCCAGCGTACCTTCGATCCGTAGCTGACAAATGAGGTGCGGCTGTATGGCAGGGGAGGAGAGGATGTGTTTACTGTATCCGGTGAAGCGAAATCGCCTATCAAAGTCAGGTTGGTAGGGGGCAGCGGTGCGGATCGGTTTGTGGTGGCGGAAAGTTTTTCAAACAAAAGCAGACTGCACATCTACGACCGGTCCGATGAAAAGAACACCTTTCCGGGTTCCTCACAGGCAAAGCTCCACACCGCTGCTGACAGCACGATAAACGAATATGATCCCAGGGCATTTGAGTATAACCTTCTCCGGCCGCTGCTTACCGTTGGCTATAACCTGGACGATGGCGTGCTGGTTGGTGCGGGATTCGAGTACACGAAACATGGATTCCGGAAAAAGCCATTTGCTGCGACCCATAAATTGATGCTGGGGCACGCCCTCACCACCAACGCGACGTTCTTCAATTATGAAGGATACTTTACCGGGGCAGTTGGTAAAAACGACTTAAGCATAAATGTAGACGGCAGGGCACCTAATAACACCAGCAACTTTTTTGGTGTTGGCAACGAGACCGAATTTGTTGAGGTGGGAAGTAAACCGATCCGCTTCTACCGCAGCCGCTACGACTTCATTACCTCACAGGTGAAATTACATCGCAAACTTGGCAACAACCTGAAGGGAAGCGTCGGCTTGTTGGCGCAGTATTACAACAGCAATGCCCGCGATAATGCAGGGCGTTTTCTGATGTTCTACGATGAGCAGAACACCAGTGAAGACATCTTCACCAGACGACTATCAACCGGTATTGTGGCAGGAGTTGAACTTGACACACGCAACGATGCCTTCATGCCAACCAAGGGCGTATATTGGAAAACATCGCTCCTGGGTGTAGAGCATCTGGACAAAGGCTCTAGGTTTGGGCAGCTAAGCTCTGAGTTCAGTTTTTACCTCAATCCGACAAACAACAGCAATGTGTCGCTGGCAAATCGTGTGGGAGGCGGTTTGACGGTGGGGGATCCTTATTTTTACCAACTGCTATACCTGGGCGGAAACGGCAACCTGCGGGGCTTTCGTAATTTCCGATTTGCCGGCGAGCATCTGCTCTACAACAACCTGGAGTTGCGCTTAAAGCTGTTTGACTTCAGCTCGTATTTATTCCCAGGCTCTGTGGGAGTGATAGGTTTCCATGATGTGGGTCGTGTATGGGCAGAGGGCGAGAAATCAGATACCTGGCACCAGGGTTATGGTGGCGGGCTATACCTGATTCCTGCTAAACTTGTGCTGCTTCAGGCTGTGGTTGGCTTCTCTGAAGAGGATGTGCTCCCTTATGTCTCGCTGGGCTTCAGGTTCTGATAAGCCTGAGCCCAACAATGTTCAAGTCCGCTACGGCGCCTGAAGCCATTACTTTTTACTTTCGGCACGCACCTGTTTTAAAGCCGTTCCCCAGCTGACCAACTGATCCAGCAGGGAGTTCAGCTTCTTCTCGTGAAAAGCGGCAGGTTTGAAAACGCTGTAATTCTCGAAGTCGGTAAACAGCGACAAGGCAACCTGTTCCCGCACATCGGCTATCTGGAGCTCAGCCATCGTAGCCCTCAAGTGCTCGACAGACCGTGCTCCCCCTGTGTTGCCATAGGCTACGAAGCCTGCCGCTTTGTTATTCCACTCTTTGTAGAGGAAGTCGAGTGCGTTTTTAAGCGCTGCCGGCACGCCGTGGTTATACTCTGGCGTCACAAATACAAAGGCATCAAAGCCATCAATTCGGGCAGACCAGTCTTTGGTGTGTTGCTTGGTGTACTGCTGCATGGCAGGTGAGTTAGGTTCATCCAGCAGGGGCAGGTTTACCTCCTTGAGGTCAATTAGTTCATAGGTGGCGTCAGTTCTTTTCGACGCTATTTCATGCACCCATTTTCCAACTGCTTCTCCGTTACGGCCCGGGCGCGTGCTTCCAATAATAGTGGCTATTCTTATCATGGCGAAGGTGTGTATGGTGGTTGTTCGGTTTCGTGTAGTATACGCGCGAACCAACTTTGAGTCCGATTGCGGGAGCAGGTATAGCAAAAATTCTACAGCTGGTGTTTTTTGATTGGTGCTGCTGTCTTCTCTAAAGTTAAGACCTGATTTCCAGCTTACTGATCGGTAATGTACCGAAATATTGAAACCGCGACGAGGTAAAACCATGTGCGCTGCTACCCACCTTTCCAAGTCCACTACTACCGCACCTTCCTGGAAAAGTACGTTGCCCCCACGCTGGCTGCGACTACGCAGGCAATAGAGGCCCACTGCGTTAAGCTGAGGTACTCACGGAGAAAGAGCAAACCCGAGAGGGCGGCAAAGGCCGGGTGCAGGCTCATCAGGATGCCAAACGTTTTGGGCGGAAGCTGACGCAGGGCACCGATTTCCAGGGTATAGGGTATAGCACTGGTCAAGAGCGCAACGGCCACACCAAGCAGTAGCAGGGGTGCCGTTATGGCCGCCAGGTCGCCGCTGAAGACGCCGAAAGGAATGACGAACAGCGAGGCAAACAGCATGCCTACGCCCACCGCATCACTGCCTTTCATCACCTTCGAGACCTTTCCACCCAGCACAATATAGCCCGCCCACAGGGCTCCGGCACACACTGCCAGACCAGCACCCAGCAGGTCCACGTTGTTGTTTTGCCAGGGGGCGATCAGGGCTATACCTGTGCCGGCCAGCAGCACCCAAAGAAGATCCAGTTTTTTTCTGGAACCCATTAAGGCCAATACAAGCGGACCCGTGAACTCCAAGGTAACACCCAGCCCCAGCGGGATGCGTTTGATGGCAAAATAGAAGACCAGGTTCATGGCGCCGAGACAGGTGCCGTACGCCATGCAGTAAAGCCACTGTTTTTTGGTGACCTTCAACAGGTTGGTTCTGAAGAACGCCAGCAGAATCAGGGTCGAAAAGCCAATACGCAGTGAGGCTGTGCCGCTGGCCCCTAAAACAGGGAAAAGGTATTTGGCAATCGAAGCGCCACCCTGCACACTGATCATGGCAAGCAGCACGGCAGGTATGGCCGGTATAACAAGTTTCTTATGCGGTAAATTGAGCATGATTCGGGTGCGGGTAAACGCTATGAAAGATTAGGGCAATCCCTGAAAGGATAGAGGCTTGTAAAACAAACTGATGTTTTAGATTAACTGCCTGATAAGGGGGTAATCAGCAGGTGTAGTGTGATCACGCAGGCGAAAAAGCTAGGGGAATGCTGGGTGCGATACAGTGTAGGGTGAAAATGTTGCGGAGAAAAAGTATCATGTTAATTCATTACGCCTCAAAGATGCGGATGATTCCCTTAAAATCAAATCGGGGGCTTCGTATCCTTCGCCGAAGTTTCGGCCTGCATAAGGTATGGGAAGAAATTTTCGAAGGGTGAGCATGCCACTGTTCGAAATACAAAGGTATTTTAGGATTAAAATTGCGTAGACAATCATGCACCATGAGTTGTCGCTAAAACTGATCGCTGTATACCTCTCATCCAGGTGATGTAATTATGTTCATTCGTCTAACCTCAAAGCTTTGAAGCCAGAAGATAATTTTCCGGTACTTGGCATTCAGGAGTTTCAGCCTGACCTTCAGCAGCAGCATGGGCTTCAGTTCCACATGATAGAAGGGAAGCAGCTTATTGAAAAGCCGCACAAGCACGACTTTTTTATGCTGCTTCTGTTTGAGAAAGGCAGCGGTACACATACCATCGATTTTAAGCAATATGATGTAGGAGACAATCAGTTGCATCTGCTTTTCCCGGGCCAGGTACACAGTTGGGTTTTGGGTGAGGACACGATTGCCTGTCAGCTGATGATCGACCGCCCGGTTTTCGATAAATTCACGTCTTCGCTGGAGCTTACCTTTGTGTTATACCAACTGCAACCGGTCCTCCAGCTTTCCACCAGTACTTTTACCAAATTACAATATGAGTTCAAGGCTATTCAGGCAGAACTAGGTATAATGCCTGTGCACTGGGATATCGTTAATCTTAGGAACCGCTTAATTGCCCAGTTAGTTAGTCGCGAAGCTGAAAATAGGCACGATTACCTGGAAGTATTCCGAACGGTGCCAATGCTGATGCGCTTTTACCAGATGGTAGATGTAAATTATAAAGCGCAAAAGACCGTCGCCTTCTATGCCGACCAGTTGCACATATCGGCCAACTACCTGAACATACTTTGCAAAAGGCATCTGCAAGTGCCAGCCCTGTTTCTGATTCATAGCCGCATTGTATTGGAGGCCAAGCGCCTGCTGCACGCATCCGAACTGCCAGTAAAGGAAATTACCTTCGATCTGGGTTTCAGTGACCTGGCCCATTTCTCGAATTTTTTCAAGAGCAAAACAGGTGTTTCACCAAGGTCTTTCCGGGAGCAGTTATAAAATTTGCAAGTTTTGGCAGAAACCGCGCATCTGTTCTGAGGATAGGGGGACTAACTTTGCATTGAATAAAAAGACCGCTTTATGGCACTACAACCGATCACTCGAAAAGATTTTATTAAAAGTTCTGCTTTGTTGCTTGCCAGTAGTAGCCTGGCCTCCTGTACAGGTGTGCTGGCTACGGCACAACCAAAGGTTACTGAGCAAGACAAGTATCTGACTGTGGGCAATGCCTTGACGCTTAAGAACGTGCGACTGGAAACGGGATTTGAGTATGAAGGTGAGGAAGTGATCGGCACAAAGACAGACTTGTTCACCATCGGGATCAGCGATTGTCAGATAAAGACGATACTGCCCAACAACCCAGGTGCGCAGGCCCTGGATGCGCAGGGCCTGCTGTTGCTGCCCGCCTTTAAAGACATGCACATTCACCTGGACAAAACCTTTTATGGGGGCACGTGGCAGGCACGGCGCAAAAAGAACAGAACGGTGCAGGATATGATTGCCTACGAGCAAGCGATACTCCCGAAGCTGCTGCCAACAGCTACCGAGCGGGCAGAAAAACTTATCGAGCTGCTGCAGTCACATGGGGCTAACTTTGCCCGAAGCCACGTCAACATCGAACCTACCTCACAGCTCAACTCCCTGAAGCAGCTGCAAAAGGCCTTGGAGCATAAACGGGATAGTTTCGGGGCAGAACTGGTTGCCTTCCCACAGCATGGCATCCTGCGCTCCCAATCAGAGCAGCTGATGAAAGAAGCCGCTACCATGGGCATTGATTATATAGGTGGTCTGGACCCCGGCGCTGTCGACGGTAATATGCAAAAGAGCATGGATTTTGTGGTGCAGCTGGCGCTGGATACCCAAAAGGGCATCGACATACACCTGCACGAAGGCGGTACCTCCGGTCTGAAAACGGTGGAATACCTCATCGACCGTGTAAACGAGTACCCTGCCCTGAAAGGCAAAACTTTTCTCAGTCACTGTTTTGTACTGGCCGAGCTTGAAAAGAAGAAGCTGGAGGGAGTGGCTGAGAAACTGGCCGCCGCCAAAATAGGCATTATATCTACCATTCCCATCGGGCAACGGGTTATGCCGATCCCAACGCTGTATAAGTATGGTGTAGATGTGCGCACGGGCAACGACTCCATCGTTGACCACTGGAACACTTTTGGTACGGGTAGCATTCTGCAGAAAGCCAATTTAATGGCGCAGCTATATGGCTACTCCTCCGAGTTCGAACTCTCCCGGTGCCTGAAACTGGCGACCCACAACGTTTTGCCACTGGATGATGAGGGACACAGGCAGTGGCCGCAGGCAGGCGACAAAGCCGACCTGGTACTGGTGGACGCCAGTTGCTCCGCAGAAGCTGTTTCGCGTGTGTCTCAAGTGAGATCATTGATTCACAAGGGAAAAATCGTGTATCAAACAAGTGCCGTATGAACACACTGCTTTTAATATTTTCATTTTTATTGCTCACTTCCTGCCAAATAGAAACTGCTATGCATATACCTGCCACACAAGAATTCCTGGTAGAGGCCGTTAAAAATAACCAATTAGATGCGGTGGCAACTACCCTTCGGAATGGAGCGGATGTGAACACGACCGATACCGAGAAGAGGTCGCTGCTGCTCCTTGCTACGCGGCAAAACAACCTGGGGATGGCACAGCTGCTGGTGAAGCACGGCGCCGATGCCAACCAGCAGGACGCGATAAAAGACAGTCCTTTTTTGTATGCCGGCGCAGCAGGGTATACGGACCTGGTGAAACTATACCTGGAAAACGGAGCCCGCTTTGATGTGTTTAATCGCTACAACGGCAGCGCCCTGATTCCGGCATGTGAGCGAGGGCACCTGAAGGTGGTAAAGCTGCTGGCTAATACCAAGGGCTTTCCGATAAACCACGTCAACAGACTGGGCTGGACAGCGCTGATGGAGGCCGTTGTGCTGGGAGATGGTTCCCGAACCTATGTAGCGGTAGTCCGGGCACTGGTAGACGCTGGCTGTGACATCAATATTCCGGATAAGGATGGCGTAACCGCGCTGCAGCACGCCCGCAAAATGGGATTCACCGAAATTGCCAGGGTGCTGGAAAAAGCAGGTTGAGAATCCTGACCATTTGGTTTTAATAATTTTGATCATGCTACCGCAAGAGGCCACTCTTTTTAAAGATATCGGCCGCTTGCGGTAGCATCGTTTTCGTTTAGAAACAAAACCCCAAGCAATAGGAGGCTTTATAATGATTAGGATTTCGTTGATGTGAAATTATACGTTAATCAGGGAAGCTTTTAGAAAAAGATTTTTTTTAGGGCTTGACAAAACTTAATCAAAGTTGGTTTGTTTACTGTCCCAACCAATATATTACCCTAACTTTGGTTTCTTCATACGTATTAACCGCATGCATCAGGAACAAAACCTAGACTTTGAGTCGATCTTTAACACGATGCCGGGCAGTTTTCTGGTTCTGAAGCCAAATGCACCCCAGTATACGATTCTTGCCATCAGCGATGAACTCTTGCACAATACCCGCATGGAGCGCGTAGAGGTAGTGGGGAAGGGTGTGTTTGAGGTATACCCCGAAAACCCGGATGCGATCACAGCAACTGGTCCTACAAGTCTGAGAACCTCTCTGAAAAATGCTGTCGAAAACAGGGTGTTGGACCAAATACCTGTAGTGCGCTACGATGTGCCCGATGGTTCCGGTGGGTTTGAAGTACGCTACTGGTCTGCCAACAGCAGGCCCGTAACTGATAGTTCGGGCAAGTTGCTTTATATCCTGCACACTACCCAGGACATTACTGATAAGATAGTTGCCGAGACAAGAGTAAGTGACCTCAGAAGCATTGAGAAAAAGTATAGCCTGTTTCTAAAAGCGCCATTGGCAGTTTGTATCCTGACTGGTCCCGAGAACATCATCGAGCTGAGCAATGATGACATGCTCCGTTTCTACAATAAATCAAAAGACATTATCGGGCAGCCGCTGTTTGAAGCTATACCTGAAGCAAAGCACCAGGGTTTTGCCGAAATACTGGATCAGGTGCGTAAGACTGGTCAGACCTTCGCGTATTCAGAATATCCTACCAAGCGGGTTATTGATGGCAATGAAGCTATCTATTATTATAACATTGTTTGTCAGCCTTACTACGAAAACCCTTTTGATAAAGAGCCAAGCGGCGTATTTAGCATTGCTCATAACGTGACAGAGCTGGTTTTGGCTAAAAAGCGTGTAGAGGAAAGTGAGGCCCGATTGCAGGCGATCATTGAAGCCACGCCCGAATGCATCAAGATCGTATCGCCGGATGGCCTGCTCAACTACATGAACAAGTCCGGCCTGCACATGATTGAAGGTGATGAAGAATTGCTGGGTAAAGTCAATGTGCTGGATGTGATAGCGCCGGAACACCGCACCACCTGGAAGAAGAACCATTTAAGAGTTTGCGAAGGAAACAACCTGAGCTGGGAGTTCGACATCATCGGGCTAAAAGGCAAAAGGCGCAGGATGGAAACCCATGCAGTGCCGCTCCCAGGAGAAAACGGGCGGTCACAATTGGCCGTTACGCACGACATCACAAAGCGCAAGGAGGCTGAGCTGGCTCTGAGGGAGAGCGAGGAGCAATTCCGTACCTTTGCCAACAATATCGAAAACCTGGCCTGGATGGCGGACCCTCAAGGGTCAATCTACTGGTATAACGAGCGTTGGTTCAACTACACGGGTACTTCGCTGGAGGAGATGATCGGGTGGGGTTGGGAGAAAGTACATCACCCGGACCACGTGGCTAGTGTCGTGGCTTTTGTATCGCAAGCCTGGAAGTCCGGCGACAACTGGGAGCTGACTTTTCCTTTGCGGAACGCAAAAGGGGAGTATCAGTGGTTTCTGACAAGGGCATATCCTGTAAAGGACGAGCAGGGCAACGTGTTGCGCTGGATTGGCACCAATACCAATATCAACGAACAAAAGAAGGCCGAGGCTTCGCTGGAGGCAAAAAATATGGAGTTGGTTCGCATCAACAATGATCTGGACAACTTTATCTATACAGCATCACACGACCTGAAGGCACCTATTTCCAACATTGAGGGGCTTATCGGGTTGCTGTCGGAGGAGTTGGCCGGTCTGGACTCGCAGCATGCCGATATAGGACACATCATAAGCCTGATGGAAAAGTCCATGGATCGGTTTAAGCGCACGATTGCCAGCCTGACCGACCTGGTGAAACTTCAGCAGGAAAGTGCCAGCCCGGTTACGAGGTTAGACCTGGGGGAACTCATTGGGGAAGTGCTGTTGGATCTGGAACCTCACATCAAGGCATCTGCCGCCGCTATTGAGGTAGCTGTTGATGCGTGTACCTATATTTACTTCTCAGAGAAAAATCTGCGGAGTGTCGTTCTAAACCTGCTCTCCAATGCCCTGAAATATGCTGCTGCCGATCGAGTGCCTGTTATACGCATTGGCTGTGAGGAGCAACCGAACTATCATGTTCTCACTGTAAAGGACAATGGCCTGGGCTTATCACTCCAAAGCCAGAAGCAATTGTTTACGATGTTCAAGCGTTTCCACGATCACGTAGAAGGAACAGGTATAGGGCTGTACATGGTCAAGAAAATGGTTGAAGGCTCAGGCGGCTACATCGCTGTATCCAGCGAAGAAGGAGCGGGGACTGAGTTCAGGGTCTTTATTAAAAAAACGCCAGTTAAAGATTAACCAGTTAATACAACGTGAACAAACTCACCAACATTTTGCTTGTAGATGACGATCCCATTGCGAATTATGTAAACAAAACGCTTTTGGAAAAGATCGATGGTGTGGAGCAGGTAACGACAGCCCCTAACGGCAAAGTCGCCCTGCAATTGCTGGAGCAACAGACCTCTCCTAACAATACTCCGGATCTGATTCTGCTGGACATCAACATGCCTGTTATGAACGGGATAGAGTTTATGCAAGCATATAAAGAGCTGGCTATAGAGGGGAAAGAAACGATCAAGGTCATTATCCTGACCACTTCCAATCACCCCCGGGACCTCGCCTGCTTTACCGATTTGCCTATTGCCGGTTTTTTGAACAAGCCTCTGACATCAGGGAAAATATCAGGTTTGCTGGACGAGCACTTCCCGGCATAAATAGATTAGCATTCGCTATACCTCAGGTATAGGCCGGTGGAAACAAAAAAGCCGCTCCAGGTTTAGCTGAAGCGGCTTTTGTAGACCGAAGGATTGAATTATCGAACTTTATCCACAGCGATTTGGCTGCATTGATTGTTTACCTGCAGTTGGCGGGAGGTTTGTAAGTTCGATGCTTATAAAAATGCAAAGCAGAAAAAAATACATTTAAGCTTTCATTCTCTCCAATAGCTTGTTAATCCAGCTGTAAAATCGTGGACATTTTTCCATAATAGAGTCAAAACCATTCTCGAGAGCTATGAAAGGGCCATGAAAAGTTTTTTGGTAGTTAGGAATTAAATGTAGTAGTCTTTTAGAAGGTGCGGTCTGTGGACCATTATTTATTGTTTCTGGATTAGGATGATCATTAATTATATTTTGTAGCAGCTTTCTATTAGTGCTAGGTATGTCTAAAAATTTGAACCCATCCATCTTAGTAAATAGTAGGCCTTCAAATTCATGCAGCTGTATATAAGGTACAAATCTTTCATCCCCTATATCTTCATAGCAAGCGTTTTCGAGAAATTCTACTCTTTGTTGTACGTCCTTAAATGCTAGCGAATTTTGATATTTTGGAAAATCTGATCTAAGTTCATAAAAGTCGATCAAAGAAGTTACAATCATATCTTCTTTGCCTCGTAAAAGAGTTCTAACATTAGGTTCAAATCTAGCATATCTAACATCACCACCTTTGTGCCCAGGGCTTGTTTCAATGCCGATAGTTCTTATGTTGTATAATCCGTGTTCATGGAAAAAAGGAGCAATACATCCATTTACAAATTCTCTTTCTGTTGGGCCTTCAACAATAATATTCAGTACTCTCATTATGGTGTGCCTCCTATTACGTTTTTCTCCCAGAGTTCACCAATGGTATAATTACTAAGCCAATCTTGTAATTGCTCACTATTCAACCTCTTAAAGGTTGATTGATTATCTTCTCTATCTACAACAATTATATCATTGGCCTCAAACTGATCCAGCAAATTAACTGATTGTGTAGAAGCAATAATCTGAGATTTAAATGAGGCTGCTTTTATTAGTGCAGCTAATTTGTTTATTGCAGAAGGATGAAGACCTAATTCAGGTTCATCTATAATAATTGTTTTAGGAGGTTCTGCTTGTAGTAATAGTGTTGTTAAAGCTATAAATCTTAAAGTACCATCAGATAAATCATTAGCATTAAAATAATCATCAGACCCTTTCTCTTTCCAAGTAAGGAAAATTGTATCTTGATTTAAATTGTCTGGCTTAAGATCAAATTGTTCAAAAAATGGAGCTATGGAACGAATTGCATATTCAATCAACCGAAATTGTGATGGTTGTTGTTGCTGAATTCTATAAAGGAAGGATGGAAGATTACTACCATCTTCTTTTAGGTAGGAGTTATCTCTAACTTTTGATGGCTGCTTTAGTGGAGCACTACTACTAGTATCATGAAAATGAAATATCTTGAATTGCCTAAAATACTCTCCTAAATAGAAAAAGCGGTCTGCGGTATGATCCTTAATACCGCTATTCTTTTCACCCTGGGATTCTAAGGTTATATAGTCCCAGCTTTCATTATACCCTGATGAATATCTATTATACCCTCCAGTCTCGATTTCGAAATAAAATCCATTAGCTTGGTCTGGTTTTAACACAAAATCATAACGATTATTAGTATTCTTAATAGTTCTAAATATGATGCCGCCAGCTAACTCTTTTGACTTCTTTTTCCCGAAATATAAAATCTTATCTGCATAGCCATTTTCTGCCACATAAGATGGTAGTTTGGATTCTGAGATGCTATTAAGGAGTTTGAAAAAAGAGATAAAGTTTGACTTCCCAACTCCATTAGGTCCAATAAGTATATTCAACGGCTTTATGAAAACATCCCCTGAATCTCTAATAGACTTAAAGTTTTTAATATATATTCTGTCTATGAGCATAACAATGGTGAGACCATATTGATATTATTTAGAAAAATTTAAGATATTAATTACATGCAACCTAATATATGATATAAACGCAATTTAGATAAAAATACATGATTTTTTATTGCTCCTTAACCAAGTAGTGTGCTAAGTATTGAAAGTTAAGAGTGAATTGATAAGCGAGAAAGAATTCACAATTAGAAGAGAGAAAACAAACTTGGAATAAATGGATTTCATGTAATATCGGATTTTGCATCTAAGAAAACTAATAAGTAAAATGAACCTAGGCTAAATGTGGTAAGCTAAGCAAGTAACATTAAAGGTTAGAGTAAACAATAGAAGCTTATGCCCTATCTGACTGGTACTTTTCAGGTAAATTTATGAGGAGGTAGCAGAAGTGTAGCAATTTAGTACTCGAAACTAAAAAAGCCTCTCAGTATAAACTGAGAGGCTTTCAAATAAACCAATGGATGAATTTATCAAACCATATTCATAAGGTTTTACCTCACTTAAGCAACTATTTTAAGTATTCAAAAAACCACAGTGTAGATTAATTAAGGCAATCGATTTTTTTAACAGTAACAGCTTCCAAATCCTTATATTCCTCTTTTAATTTCTGATATGCATTATCTGCCGATAAACTCTTCTTTACTTTAAACAACACGTAAAAACCGTAGGATGAATGGGAACCGGCTAGGTACTGTTTTAGCTTTTCCTTATAATCTATTCTTACCTTAGCATCAGTTACTTCTCTATTGTGGAGCAGCTTTAATTCCAGCATAACAGGACCTATGAAGCCATAGCTCACAAGCAGGTCAAGCCGTTTATCATCGTAAAGCTGGGCTTCCCTTATTATATCGGCATGCCGAAAGCCCCTTTTTAATAGGCCGTTCTCAATCTGCACTTTCAAGGTCTTCTGGATGGTATCTTCGCTCACATGCGATGCTTTACCCTTACTAGATGCGGCATTACCAGTTATTGTGGCAATAGAGCGGTAAAAGCCTTCTTGATGTATGAATGTAGTAACATCTCCGTTCAGCACTTCCTCGATAACGTGTCTTAACTCTAGGACAGATGTTATCGGAAGGTAAGTCTTTGCCTTCAGTTCGTTGTAACGCTTTACGCAATCAGCCATGTTATCCGGTGCTCCAATGTGCTCAATGTACTGTAGTTCAAGGTTTCGCAGCAGTTGCTCAAAACCCGTTTCTTGGCTGCTAGGGGGCAGGGAATCTATGAACTTTTTAAGATCTTTCAGATAAACGTAGCTGCCTAAAGCCTTTAAATTGTCATAGTATAGGTAAATGGCATTTTGGAGATAGTTGCTATAAGCTAGGTGCTTTGCCTCCTTCCTAATAGTAATAGTGTAGACAAGTAAATCCTGGAAGAAGGGGATTAGGTACGGGTCAATAGCATTATATGCACAGGCAAAATAAGAGGGCCCGAAAGCTTCTAGTTCCCAATCTCTTATATAAATGCCGTTTTCACCGGGGTTATCTCTCCAGTTTTTTGCCTGATCAAAGCGCCATTCGGTAGCTGACTTGTCCTTAAATTTACTGATTAGATATGCGTTGGCAATACGTGCAAAACTCAGATTTTGACCATTTACATTGGTGTCGAATATGTGCTGAAGGTATTGTTTGTCTGGAAAAACTCTTCCAAGGCACTCCAAGGCCTCTTCTTTCTCATAAGGATGCAATTTCGGCTCTTCTACAAAAGCACGGAGTATAGGTATCAGCTCCTGTCGCTGCACGATCTCTACCATTTTCAAGAAGCCTCTCGGAGAGCTAATCAGTAAATCGTCAGTCCTGCCTGAGCAGAAGTCAAGTAGTTGCTGGATATCCTCATCAGTAAATTCTCCCAGGTGTTCCACAATAAGTTCAATCTCCTTGGCGGAGGCGACGGCCAGGTAGCTAATAATCTTGGACCGGTAAGGAGCTAATTCCTGTGCAAGTCCTAAGTCCAAGGCAAGCCGGATATATAAACCAAAAGAAAAGAAATACCGGTTGCTGGCATGGATGTTTTTGCTGGTATCAGTTACCTGTGTAACCATGATGCGGTAATTCGCTACTTTCAGGCTACTGAAGATGAAAAGCAGGTTTTTTTTCAGCCGCTGCAATTCAGCCTCCTGTACTAAAGGTTGGAGGGATTGCATGTTGTTGTAAAAAGTGGAAAAAACTTCCGGGTTAAAAGCACCGTCTTCTGTCCCCAACTCATCTTGAAATCTCTTGTAATCAGACTGCACGCGTTGCTGTAAGAAATTATCTTCGGAAGGAGCAGCGTCCCAGGCTTCATACATTTCAGGAAAATGTTCCCTTCCTGCTGTGTATACATCCTCACCCAGAGGATTATCCACGTAGCGAACACGACGCAGTACGCTTTTGGCAAGGAATTCTCTGTGCCTGCTGCTCTTTAGTAACTGCACAAAGTTATCTACCTGATGCGGTTTTAAGAGCCTAGCTAATAGTTCTTCATAACTAGAATAGAAAGCCTCACTCGGCAACAGGCGTAGAAACTCAAAAAAATAAGTTTCCTGCTTCTGGCACAGTAGAGTTACCATCTGTTTTATGAAACTTTCTGCATTATAGAGGTAGTTTCTGTCCTTCGTCAGCAAGTGGGTAAGTAAGTCTTTGATAGCAGCTTCGAGTTCCTCATTCCAGGCCTTCATGATGTTTTCAAAGCTATGATAGCTGTACCCACTGAAATTTTCTGTCACATTTCTCAGCATGACCTCATCCTTAAGCATTTCATTAAAAATGAACGTCAGAGAGCTTGAACCGGTGATGCTAGTTAGTAGTCTTTCGGCATGTTCTCTGTTTTGCTTCAGATATGTCACCACTTTTTCAAGTGTGTAGGAGCTGTCGGGTGCAACTTCGCAGCAGCTGAAGAGGAAAACCTCCTGTACCTCCTGTTCACTCGAAGCGATCGTATCGTTTAGCTGTTCGAACAATGCAATATCTTTGAACTTTCTCAGGGCTCGTAGACTATTTGTCTGCAGAAGTTTTTGTGAGGATATATTAGACTGATCCAGAAGAATTTTTCTCCAGAGTAGAGTTTCTTCTCTAGTTAAGCAGCCTCCTTCCAAAAGATAGTAAACAGCTATCGTGATGTTTAGCAACCTCCTGTTATTCTGATCGGACTTGGCTTGGGCATGTTCAGAGTGGAGCATTTCATGATTAGCGGGGATGAAAAACTGGCTCAACTTTGCAGCTTGTTCATAGCCAAGGTAGAAGGTGCTCTTTTGAAAGTAAGAGAAGATGCCATTAAAGACAATTCGCTTTTGTTCTTCATTCAACTGGCTAGCTTCTATTGTGGAAAAAAGTCTGAAGAAATCATCTGCTATAGGGTTTTTTCCTTTCAGGTTGAGGTGCTCAATTAAAGGAACAACCTGTGCCGGCTCGATCTCTACTACATAGCGTAACACGTCGTACCAATTTCGGTGGATGTGCTGGAAGTTTGGCTCAATGATCAGGTCATAGAGTATCTGGCTTTTCCGACCGAGTCGTAGTAGTTCTTTTGCAGCCAGATACTCCTGAAACTCTGTGTTGTCAAATTCCAAGTTATCTTCTATATTTTTAAGTACCCGGGTGATGAATATGTCAATATCGAGGTGGTTTAAGAAAATCAGGTTCGTGTTTGAGGAAGTTTCATCCATAAAAGTAACCAACTCCTCTTTCGTAATCTTGTTCCTTTGATAGATTTCCATAACCAGCGCGAGCTTTTCTAAAACGCGCTTTGTAATGATCCCTTCATTGGGTTTGATGGACTTGTCACCTTTCTGGTTCTCTTTTAGAATTTCTGTCTCCAACTTGTGGTAGATCGCTTTCTCGAATAGATCTGCTCGCTTTAAATCTAGTACCTTTTCTAAAGAAGTTGATGAAAGTAAATCAGAGAATACTTTCAGGTACCTGGGAGTAGTTAAAATAGAGTTGCCTGCATTGGTTGTTGACTTTTGCAGGATAGCCTCTATTGTATCAGGGGTAGCTTTCGCACCGAGCTCCCCTTTTAGGAATTCTCTAATTTGAGTGGTGTTGAAGGGGAGTACGCTTATAAAAGAGAAGTTTTCTAATTGCCTGAGCTTAGCATGGGAGTGGCTTAGGTAGTGTTTCCTACAGCTGACCAGTATGGTGATGTCTGGGTAGTCATTGCAAAATGATTTAATCTGATCTATCACCCTATTGAAAGCATGCTCACTTACCTCATCCAATGCATCGAAACAAACAATGCAGGAGCTCTCATTTTCCAATTTGAAGTTCTTTGTTCTATAGCGGGTACCTTCATCAGTTTCTTCTGAGTGTGTTGCGTCAACTTGTAGGGCATCTTCGATTGCAGCACGCATGTCCTTCTCCACTGAAGTCAATGGAATAAACGCTGCTTCTTTTTGTCTGATGCCTGCCTGCTTGAATATTTGCTTTAAAAGTGTTGATTTCCCGCTTCCCGGTTCTCCCAATACCATAGCTCTTATAGAAGAGGAGTCGTTGCCAAATAAGTCATCCCACGTGAAATTAGGTTTCTGCGCTTCTTTTTTTGATAAATACCAATCAATGTCTAGTTTATCTTCTTTTGGCTTAAGAGCTTCGTCAATTGTCAGGTTATGTACAAGAGAAGGTTGTATAAAGTTTGAGCTCATGCGATATGTTACCTTGTGAGTTAGCTTTGTGAGTTTGCGTTTTTAAATAGTTTATGAATGTAGTGCAACATACTTGACAGCAAAGGTAGAACGTGGTCTAGAGATTGAAGTGATGAAGGTAAGATATTAATTGAATCAAAAGTACTTAAGACCTTATGTGGGAAGTGCAGCAATACTGTTTAGGTATAAATAAACAGCTGCTCTGTTTTTCTACTTTTCCCTGCGCCGGCTTTAATTACTTATGGAATATGAAGCGGGCATAAGACTTTGTTATATGTAAATCGGTAACGATATTAACTAATGTAGAGACACCCAATGGGCTTGCAGCTACTTTTATATGTGAGTTCGCTTACAGACGATTCGCCTGAGGTATTGGAGTAGTGGAATCTATTTACAAGGTGTCTGCTAATCTACCAAAAAAAGTAGGAAGACTTCGGGAGTGTAATTTAAACTGTGTCATTTCCTCGTTTCCATTTACTGGCCCTTTTGCTGTTCTGGCTGAGTCCTTACGGCAAAAGGGCCAAACTTTTGAAGTGCGCCTCACCTCAAGTCCAGCTGCATCCTATCGCCAAACCAGATCGATAGCTGCTGGGCCGTCTGGCTCCAATTCGAGAGCGGCATCACCCATTTTTTGCTGATGTTCTGGTGCGATAAGTAGATCAGCTTCAACAGGGCCATATCCGAGGGGAAAGCCCCCTTGGTCTTGGTCACTTTCCGCACCTGGCGGTGAAAGCCCTCAATCGTGTTGGTGGTGTAGATCAGGTGGCGAATCGGCTCGGTGTACTTAAAGTACGTGCTCAGCTTCTCCCAGTTCCGCTGCCAGCTCTCGAGCACCTTGGGGTACTTTTTGCCCCACCTCTCCTCCAGCTCCAGCAGCCTGAGCTCAGCCAGCTCTTTTGACTCTGCTCGGTACACGGGTTTGAGGTCCCGCATGAACTCCTTCTGGTCCTTGGAGGCCACGTATTTGATGCTGTTTCGTATCTGATGCACGATGCAGCTCTGCACCTCAGTTTGTGGAAAGACGCTGGCGATGGCCTCGGCAAAGCCCCTGAGGTTATCGATACAGGCGATGAGCATGTCGGCAAGGCCCCGCTGCTGCAGGTCGGTGAGCACGGAGAGCCAGAAAGTGGCTCCCTCGCTTTCGGAGACATACACGCCCAGCAGTTCTTTGTGGCCGTGGCGGTCAATGCCTAAAATGTTGTAGACAGCTTTAGAGACCGTGCGCCCTTCCTGCCTGACCTTGTAGTGCATGGCATCCAGCCGGACGATGCAGTAGAGCGGGTCCAGCGGCCGGGCCTGCCATTCCTTCACCTGAGGGACGATCTTCTCTGTGAGAGCCGCCAGGGTGTCGTGGGAGATGTCCATGTCGTAGAGCTCCTTCAGGTGCGAGGAGATGTCCCGCAGGCTCATGCCCAGGCCGTACATGCTCAGGATGCGGGGCTCCAGGTTCTCGGCCAGCACCGTCTCCCGCTTTCGGATGATCTGCGGCTCAAAGCTTGCCGAGCGGTCGCGGGATGATTCCACTTCGATCACGCCGTCCGAGGTGCGCACCTGCTTGGAGACTTTGCCGTTGCGCCGGTTGCCTTTGGCCCGCTGTTCAGCATCCAGATGGAGATCCATTTCGGCGTCTAGGGCCGCTTCCAAGAAGTGTTTCAGCAGGGGGCCAAGCGCGCCGTCTTTGCCAAAGGTGGGTTTGCCGCTCCGGAACTCTTCCAGGAACTGGCGCTTGATCTTTTCCAGATCCAGCTCGTTTTTCTCTTCCATGGTGACTGTGTTAAAGGTAATACTGCTAATCCTTTGACACAGTTTATTTTACAGCCTCAAGACTTCCTATTCAGGGTAAGGGTGTCCCAGTCTACCTCAGTTAGCAGATCATCGTGGCGCTTCACCTGCGGGTCGTGCCAATCTGCCTTTTTACGTACCCACGCAGCCCACTCGCCCAACTGATTATTATATGTGCCGTTGCCGCGAGCAGTTCTCTCCACCTCAGCGGCGTAGTCGCGCATAACCTTTGCCTGACGCCAACGCTCGGCTTCTACAAGTATATGCTTAAGGCTCTCCAACTCTTTTTCCTGCCTAGCCTCCATTTCGCGATACACTCTTTCTCTTTCATCGCGCTCTGCTTGCTTTCTTTCCCGCTCTAATCTCTCAGTATGCTTGGTTTGACCTTTTACCAATAGAGTTGCTAGGATTCTTGATAGCCTTTCTTCGAGTGGCTTTTTGTCATCCGCCCATTCTCTTGACCCAAAGTTCTTGTACCAAAACGCGAGCAGGCCAGAGGGTTTGTATTTCTTACTGTCCCATGAGCCATGCTTAACAGTGTATTCAGAAAGCTTCTCTCGAAGTCCGATTTCAAATCGCTCTCCATGGACAACAGCGTAGGTACTTTGATATTCTGCAATCACATCGTGACCCAAAGCCTTTAGTGCTTTAAAAAGCGTGTCCATGAACCGGAACGCTCTAGCGGCGGTTGCCGGGGAAACATTAATACTCAGCTTATTATCGCAGGAGTAGAGGCCGTTGTAGGATATATCCTTTCTATTTCGTTCAAAGGCCTCCTTGGCGGCTAGAATAAGTGGATCTGGGCTTTTCAACTTTTCGGGGATGGTGATTAGATCCAAATGATTGTCCTCCAGATCCCTTATTAGCCTTGCCAAAGCCGACAGGCCTGTGGGGTCGTAGGCCTCACCGTCTTGTCTAACGGTCAGTTTCACCTCCTGCTCCCCTTTGAATGAAGAAGGCAGGGGAGCCACCTTGACTTTCTTACCAGCCTTTAGCATCATCCAATGGCCGGCCTTAGGAAGCGGTATCTCTAACTTTATGCAGATCTTCCTCAGGCCATTGTCGGAGATACCATATCGCTTGGCGAGCGTAGTCATGGGCTCTTTCCACACCATGTCATAAAGCTCTTGACGCGTGATTGTTGTCTTTTCCATTCTAGCAGAAATAAAATGATGATTTACTTTGGTTAGGATAGACAGACTTCTACAGCTTAATCGATGTAATTTGCTAAATTAATATATCTTCTAACTTGTTTTTCCACTCAACAAAACCATCTACCCCTTCTTTGTAGTTGTGATTAATACGTGTGAAAAGCTCGTTGTTAAGACCGAGAAAAGACGTTTTTCCACTTGCTTTGATAATTTTTATAGCACCTTCAACTTCATCGAAAGCAGACCTAAGCAATTTGCTTTTGGGGAAGTGCCAAATATATGTCGCCTCTTCGGTATCTAGCGTTTCCCAAACAAAATGGTCGTGCTTCATTCCTCTGATAAGGAATATGAAAGACAAGGGTTTATGAGAGAATCTAAGCCTCATTGATCCAGAGTCGTGCTTCCTGGAGAGGTAGGATAGGTGCTTATAGTGTTTTGATTCCGTGACTTTAACCAGGTCTTCTAATAAATCTTTATCTTTCTTGTAAAAGACGGATGGTTGAAAGTTCTCTTCACCAAAAGCTTCAAAAAACTCGTCCATAGTGAAAAGGGTACTATTATCGCTGGCTGAAGGATTCCATTTAATTGTCGCCTTTACTGTTTCCAATTTGACGTCCTCGATTACATTTCTGTCAATCTTGCCTATTTCAGGTGATGTTACCTCAATTGGAGTAACTGCATCATAGAGGACTTCGGCTGTCACAAATACCTCCACTTTTTTAGTCTTCAGGACGTTCGCAAAGTAGTTCTTGATGGCGTCAAACTCCTCTATTATTTCATTGTTTCGGATTTCGAACTCATGCTTTTTCTTGATTCCCTTTAGCTTCCCTTCGAACAGCACACCTCCTTGCTTGAACCGGAGATTCTTGATCGGCACGAAAAAGTTCTCTTTGATAATTCGCTTAAAAGTAGTATTTGACTCAGTTCTATAGTCAAGGTCTCCACGGCGGTAACTGCTTCCTAACATAGATTTTGAACTTATGCTCACGGATCGTGTGCCATTTAGCGTGTTGAGCAACCCGTTAGTGTCTATTGACCTGAAGGTGAGCCTCTCAATTTCTTCTAATACACTCGAGTAGCTTAACTGTTGACTGCTAAAGTCACAGGGGCCAACATTGTATGATAATACCTCCACGTGTAGCCTTTTCTCTTCAGGGATATGAGCTAGGACCCTAACAGCCCAATATGCTGGGGACTTAAATGATTTACCTGAGACCTGCAAATTGGTATGCTTCAGTGCCAAAGGTTTTCTGTCAGTGACGTATACTTTTTCCGCGATAAACCTTACGTTTAATTCTTTACCTTTCAAAATAACCTTCTGTATGTAATTATGGAAGAACTTGAACTATAGAAGTATATATAATTCTATACCTCTAATTTAATTGATTTATAGAACTATCGATATCAATCAATTCCATTTTAAACAATGTCAAGTTCAAGTACAGCAATCTCTTCTTCTAATACTTGTCTGTAAAGAACATCGTATAGATTCACTATTCGACTTTCAACTGCCTTCTGGAAAGCTTCCCTTCTATCTTGAGGCCAGTTACGAGGGCTTCCTCCTGCCTGCATCCATAGCTCTTTATCTTCTGGGTTAATGGCAGACGCTTTTAAAAAGTCAATGTTTGATGGTAGATCCAGCTCCTTTGCGACATTGTCTACGCTGAAGTCGTCCTGCTCTAACCTTAGTTTTATTCTCTGGCAATTGTTGCCATCTGATCTGTTCGCCCAACCAGGCCATATCCTAAAGTTGCCAATAGAGTTTACATACAAGTTTCTATTCCAGTCGAACTTATTTATCAGTGGTTTGTCATCGGAAAACAGATTATTTGTTTGACCAGAGTTGATTATATGAGAACGTGGTACGATGTGATCATAATCATAAGGGGTATCGTAAGCATCATTACTCATTGGATTATAGCCAACAAACCACTTGGTAGCAAACTCTCTCTGATACCATAGCATTAATTCTTTCTTGTTCCAAAAGCTATGTCTAAAACTGCCGAAGTCATCTCCTTCAATTTTAAATATATCACCCCAATGCCTGAAGAAGCCATCACAGTCAGACTTAAATGGATATGCAAATTCGCTTGGAGTAGGTATAGGAGAGGAGAGTTCCTGTTTGATTAATTCAGAAAATATTTCCTCATCCGGAAAATTTAGTGTCTTCGATTCCTTTAAAATGGTTATTGCAAGTTTGCTGGCCTTATCATCTTTGTCAACTGTAATATAGGATAGAAGTAAGTAACGAATAATACGCTTCCTGTTTTGCTCAAGGAGCTCAACGTTATCTAGGTTTTTATTTATCCAGATTAAAACCGGATGGTAGAATGTTGGTTTGATAAATAGCAAAAGCTTTCTTGGAAGGCCGAAATCAGAATCTTGGTTCTCTCTGTATAAAACTAACTTGCAAAACTTCTCTACAACTCTATAGAATATTGATTTGCCATCTATTTCGTTGAGTAAGTTTTGCATTGTTTGTAAAAAACTTACCTCGTCGTTTTGCTCGCTTATCCAGCGCCTAAAAGTTGATATACCAGGTTTTGCGTCATCACCTTTGCCCATCTCAAAACGGGCTAGTCTGGACGCAGCCATAACAATACCAGTAGGCGGTAACAAGTACCCAATCTCTGCGCTATTGACTATTTTAGAAACCATCGTATAGGCACCATCCCAGCTGGATTTTAACAGCGAGTAGGCCATTTCTTCCCCATTGAGTACTGTTCCACCTGCATTGATGCGGGTAAACAAAACCTCCATAGGGTCTAATTCAACTTCTGAACGCTCAAGATTATCTTCATTTTGATACAGAAGTACTACAGACCTTGTTTTTATATCTTTTGAGGTAGTATCTAGCAATCTTTGTAGCGCATTTATGATAGTATAAAAGTGTTCTGTAGGTTCATCAGGTATATTGTAACGCTTTGGAATCAAGTTTTTTACTTCTTCCCAAG
The DNA here is from genome assembly GCF_002846395.1 of Pontibacter ramchanderi. GTDB lineage: Bacteria > Bacteroidota > Bacteroidia > Cytophagales > Hymenobacteraceae > Pontibacter > Pontibacter ramchanderi. Next base: position 957,182 of record NZ_PJMU01000001.1, on the reverse strand, counting down.
CAGGTATGCTAAAGTGTCCACTTGTAAAACCGCATAACTTAATTAATTCATCTAAGGGCACAGGTAGTCTAGACAATATTGGCCATGAGTAATTTTCACTATCTACTGTTGCATTACCTGTGTCGATTTTTACTTGATAATCATATCGAACTGTACCCATATTGAGTTCAGAGCGAGCTTCCAGTTTCTGCCACTCGTTCAATTTGTCAGATGGATTATTATCCCGCATGCCCCAAGGCTGGTAAGAAGTTACTAGTCGAAGCAGGAACTTTCTATTATTGTGTGCTGGGTTACCGAAAGGCATATTAGGATTTAGGTCAATCCATAGCCTGGAGTTTTCGTTTGGTCTAAAACCTAGTAGTATAGCTCGTGTGCGCTGTTGGCCATCCAATAAAAAGTACCCATTTTCACTAGATTCTTTCTGATCCAAGTCATACATTTTTCTAGCGGCCTGGCCTTTTTCCCTTGGAGCTAGTAAGAAGCTGCCTATTGGGAAACCTCTCAATATCGAGTCCCATAGAAACTCTATTTGATCTACTCTCCAAACCGAGTTTCTCTGAATTGGTGGAAGTTGTATCAAATCATAACTTTCATCATGCTTGTTTATAAAAGAACTCACGTATTCTATCAGGGTACAATGGTCTGAATCTCTATCAGCAAAAAGTTGTCTCATGAATTTGTTTGGCTAAGTGAAAGTTTAATTGAAAAAGATAGGCTGACTGATATACAAAGAGGATATTAGTGATTTTTGTATAGCAATTTGACAATATAGATATAATCTTTAGCTTTTTAAGGATTAATATCTTTCAAATTCTATTATAATATTTCAGATTTTTTTCTGTACTTTCATGACTAGAGTTGTAACACCCTAATCTACGCATGGAAAGTACCTCTACAGAAAACAAGCAGCATAACAGAATAGGAGTCACCTTAAAGGAAAGCATTACAGAAGGATCTAAGCTTTCTGTAATTTCTTCTTACTTCACCATATATGCATTCCAGCAACTTCAGAAAGAGCTGGAGGGTATCGAAGAGGTTCGGTTTCTTTTTGATAACCCAGTTTTTGGCGCTGCCACCAGTAATCCACTATCTATCCGCCCGGTCCATATACTTGGTGACCATACCGAGAGTCTTCTCAAGAGTAAACTTAACCTGCAGAAAGTAGCAAAGGAATGTGCGGAGTGGGTTGGCAAGAAAGCGAAGATCAGGAGCACCAAGCATGCTAACCATATAGGTACCAAGTTCTTGCATGTGCATAATGTAGTTCCCGGACCTATTGCCATTAACACTTCCAGAGCTGACTTCACTGCCACTGGACTAGGCTTTGCGCCAAGTAACACGCGCTACTTCTACAATGTGGTAACTGGCGTAAGCGAAACCATAGACATGCTGCAGTTCTTTGATGAGCAATGGGATAACCCAGCCTTTGTGGACGATATAAAGCAGGATGTTCTGAAACAGCTGGAATACGCATACAAAGACCATACACCACAGTTTTTATATTTCTTCACGCTGTACAACCTTTTCAAAGATTACCTGGAGGAGCTGGACGAGGAGAAAATAGTGAAGTCGAAGACTGGCTTTAAAGACACGTTGGTTTGGAATAAGTTATATAAGTTTCAGAAAGACGGTGTATTAGGTGCTATCGACAAAATTGAGCGGTATAACGGCTGTATCATAGCGGATAGTGTTGGTCTTGGAAAGACCTTTGAGGCGCTAGCTGTAATTAAATACTATGAGCTTCGGAATGACCGTGTGCTGGTGCTTTGCCCTAAGAAGCTGCGCGATAACTGGACGGTCTATACCTTGAATGACCGACGAAACAGTCTGGCCGATGACCGCTTTAACTATGACGTGCTCAACCATACAGATCTATCCAGAGAAGAGGGCTTGTCAGGGGAAATTAACCTTAAGACCATCAACTGGGGAAATTACGATCTGGTGGTGATTGACGAGTCGCACAACTTCCGAAATAACAATGCCCACCGTGATCATCAGACCAGGTATACCCGCTTGATGAATCAGATCATCAAAGCAGGGGTGCGGACCAAGGTGCTTATGCTGTCGGCTACGCCAGTGAATAACCGAATGAATGACCTGAAGAACCAAGTGGCATTCATTACGGAGGGTGATGATATGGCTTTTGAGAACCAAGGTATAGACAGCATACACGAAGTAATGAAGCGGGCGCAGCTGCAATTTAACAAGTGGCTTACAGACGAGGAGGCTGATAAGACAGTTGAAAGTTTGCTGGAAACGCTGGATTCGCGCTACTTCAAGTTGCTGGACCTGGTGACCATTGCCCGTTCCAGAAAGCACATAGAGAAGTATTATAACATCAGCGACATTGGCGAATTTCCAAAAAGGAATAAACCAGAAAATATCAAATCTGATATTGACCGAGATAACTTATATCCATCGCTGCACCATGTGAACATGGAGATCAGGCGACTGAGCTTGAGTGCTTATGCGCCGCTCAAGTATATACGTCCTGACAAAGAAGAAGAGTATAGCGCCCGCTACGATATGTTTGTTTCATCGGGCAGGCAGTTCAGGCAGAAAGACCGTGAGGAAAGCCTTATCCACTTGATGCGTGTGAACATGCTGAAACGTATGGAAAGCTCTATTCACTCTTTTGGTATTACGCTGGGTAACTTACTGTACAAAATTGACAAGCTACTAGAAAAGATACAGAATAAGTCAGACTACTACGACGAGAGCCTTTCTATTGAAGAAATTGAGATAGATGACCCACAGCTGGAGGATTTCTTAATCGGCAACAAAACCAAGGTGCTTTTGCAGGACATTGACGATGTGCGCTGGAAAGATGATTTGCTGGAAGACCGAAACCGCTTGCAGCAACTGTTGGAAGCTACATTGCAGATCGATGCGGGACGGGATAAAAAGCTACTGGACCTCAAGGCGCTGATCAAGAAGAAAGTGGAGAATCCGCTTAATCCTGATAACAAAAAGCTAATCGTTTTCACGGCTTTTGCTGATACGGCTAATTATCTGTATGACGAGATAGCAACTTGGGCAAAGACAGAGCTTGGTATATCGAGTGCGCTTGTAACAGGTGCTGGACAAAACAAGACCAACCATCCTGGGGTGCGAAGCGACCTGAACGAGATACTGACCAATTTCTCTCCTGTTTCGAAAGAGCGTACTCACCAGTACCCACATGCCAAAGGGGAAATTGACTTGCTGATAGCCACGGACTGTATCTCTGAAGGGCAGAACCTACAGGATTGTGACTATCTGGTGAACTATGACATACACTGGAACCCAGTACGAATTATCCAGCGCTTTGGCCGTATTGACCGCCTTGGCTCTAAGAACAGCGTGATACAGTTGGTGAACTTCTGGCCTAACATGGATCTGGATGAATACATTAATCTGGAGGCGCGGGTAAGTGGGCGTATGGTGTTACTGGACATTTCAGCTACAGGGGAGGAGAACGTGATTGAGCAGACCGAGAAAGACCAGATGAACGATCTGGATTACCGCCGCAAGCAGCTGGAACAGTTGCAGGATAGCGTAGTGGACCTGGAAGAAATGCACGGCGGTATTTCCATCACCGACCTGACGCTTAACGACTTCAAGATGGAACTGATGGAGTACCTGAAAACACACAGAGGAGATTTGGAGCGCACGCCTACGGGTGTGCATGCTGTCGTAACAGCCAGTGAGTCAGATATAAAGCCAGGTGTTATCTTTTGCTTAAAACACCTAAAGGAAGCCGCTACTTCCAAGCATACACAAAATGCGCTGGCACCTTACTATCTGGCCTATGTAAATGAAGCTGGTGAAATGGTGAATGGCTTTATGCAAAGCAAAAAGATACTCGACATTTACCAGAAACTGTGCAGCGGCCAAAATGAGGTGCTGCCTGAACTGATACAACAGTTCAAGAAAGAAACAAAGCAAGGCCACGACATGAGCCTGTACCAAAAGCTACTGGAAGATGCGGTGCAACACATCAAAGGCAAGAGTCTGGAGAAGGGTGTTATGAGCCTGTTTAGCCCCGAGGGGACAGCTACTTTTAAAGAGCAGGTGCAGTCGGTAGCGGACTTTGAAGTGGTGTCGTTCCTGGTGGTCATGAACCCACAAGCTTAGGTATGGCGATGGAGTTTTTGAGTAAACTAAACATACCTGAAGCTTGCCTGATAGACCAGCGCATACCTAAAAGCAGCATTGTGGCGGGAGCGGAGTTGGGTACGGCTGATAAAAAGCTGTTGCAGGACGAAGTGCAGGAAGTGAGATGGCTGGCCGCTTTTAAGCCGAACAACGCAGCCATACCTGCCTTTGCCGATGCGCTATACCTGTACAATGAGGTGCATTACATCTTGCTTGAGCTAAAGGGAGAAGCGAAGTATAAGAAAGTGGCCGAGCTCTTGCAAAAGGTAATGCCGTACCCTTTGGTGCTGTGGATCGTGGCGCAAGACAAGCTGTGTGTTTGTACAGCCGACAAGCGGATAAACCAGAACGATACTGCCAAACGGACCATAGAAAGCCTTACCTTTGCACCCTGGTTACAGCTGCCGCTAAGTGGTGATATTAACCTGCCATTTGTAGAAAGTCTGGCTACTGAAATGCTGCCGCAATACAGCCTGAAGGCATTTTACCAAGGTATAACCACCCGTATTTTCAACCTGCAAGCGGCACAGCTATCAGGTACTTATACAATCAAAAATGCGGATAGCACCCGACAAGACGTGGAGGTGTTGGCAGAACTGCGTAGACTGGCCGACGAGATAAGCCGCCTAAAGAAAGAAATTAAAAGCAGCACCGCTTTTGGGGAGCAGGTAACACTACATATACAACTAAAGAAGCTGCAAGAACAACAAGAGCAACTGCAACAGGCCATGCAGTAAGAAGAGCCTGAAATACTGACACTGAAAGATATTTTCTAACATTATACCATATATTTTTATGGATACCATTACCAAAGAACACGAACTAGCCCAGAGCCAGAATATAGTAACTGACAACATTGAGAAGCTGAAGCAACTGTTCCCGACTGTGTTTACCGAAGGGAAAGTTGATTTTGATGTGCTGCGCTCGGTGCTTGGTGACTATGTGGAAAATGAAAACGAACGCTACCAATTTACTTGGAAAGGGAAAGCCCAAGCCCTGCGTGAAGCGCACAAAACATCTACTGGCACCTTGCGGCCTTGCCCAGAAGAAAGTGTGAACTGGGACAGCACCCAGAATTTATACATTGAGGGAGATAACCTGGAGGTGCTGAAGTTGCTGCAAAAGAGCTATCACGGGTGCGTGAAAATGATATATATCGACCCTCCTTACAACACAGGTAAAGACTTTGTTTACAAGGATAATTATAAGGATAATCTTAAAAACTATCTAGAGATAACAGAGCAAGGAAAAGGATTTGGTACGAATTCAGAATCAAGTGGCCGCTACCATTCAAATTGGCTAAATATGATGTACCCACGTCTTAAGCTAGCTAGAAATCTACTAAGTGATGAGGGTGCGATTTTCATTTCTATAGACGGGAATGAAATTGAAAATTTGAAAAAGCTCTGTAATGAAATATTTGGAGAGGATAATTATATCGAGCAAATCATTTGGAAGAAAAGAAGTACGCCCCCAAATGATAAAATAATTGGCGCTGCCCACGAGTATATCTTAATTTTTGCTAAGAATGTCGCGCTTTTAAAATTGAATCTAAGACAAAGATCGGTAGAGCAAATAGGAAGGTATAAAAACCCAGATAATCATTCCAAAGGCCCTTGGACGTCTGGAGATTTAATGGCAAATGTGAAAGGTGGTAGATATGTAGCCTCTTTGTATTATCCCATTGTTAATCCTAAAACAGGCGAGGAACATTATCCATCATCAAACGGTAATTGGAGGTTCAATAAGGAAAAGATTGATCAGCTTTTAGAGAAAGATGAAATTTACTTTGGAGAAGATGGAAAAGGTAGACCGAAACTTAAGCGTTTCCTTTGTGATGTTAAGGATGGAATAACATATACAACACTCTGGGATTTTGTGCCTTTAAATACCGAAGGTTCAAGCGAAATGGCTAGAATACTGGGTAATATGTCTATTTTCGATAATCCAAAACCATCTGGTCTAGTGAAAGAACTTCTTAAATTAGGCTCAACAAAGGACGGTTTAATTTTAGATTTTTTCTCTGGTTCAGCTACTACCGCCCACGCAGTTTTTGATCTCAACATTAGTGAAAGTAATAATCTAAAATTCATTTTAGTTCAGCTGCCAGAAGTAACTGATAAGGGCTCTGAAGCTTTTAAAGCTGGTTTCAAGACGATTGCAGAAATTGGAAAAGAGCGTATACGTCGTGTAATCAAAGAGATTACTTTAAAGGAGCCCACAAAAAGTGAGCAAATAGATCTTGGCTTTAAGGTATATAAGTTAGATAGTTCTAACATCAAAGAGTGGGATCCATCTAGTAATGATATCCAAAAGACACTTTACGATAGCATTAACAACATAAAAGCAGGCCGTACTGAAGCCGACATAGTCAGTGAAATTCTTTTAAAGTACGGCCTTGACCTTACCTTACCAATCAAAGAATACCATATTGCTGGTAACAATGTGTATAGCATTGGGCATGGTGCGCTGTTGGTTTGCCTTTCTGAAAACATCACGATGGATACCATTGGTGGCATAGGTGAACTGAAAGAAGATCTGGCGCCAGAGGTATGCCGTGTGGTACTGCGCGACAATGGCTTTAAAGACGATGTGGCTAAAACCAATGCTATGCAGGTGCTCAAGCGCTATGGCATTGAAGATGTGAAAAGCATATAAGTAACGTTTCACCATCTTAGCCTACGTGTCTTATGAAGATTAAATTCGAAGATAAACTCGACTACCAACAGGAGGCGATAGCCGCCATCACCCATATTTTTGAAGGGCAGGAAATCTGCCGTACCAACTTCAGTATAACGCCGCAAACTACAGGGCAGGCCAACCTATACCAGAGCGAACTAGGTATAGGCAACAAGCTTTCGTTGCTCGAAGATGAGCTACTGGCCAACGTGCAGAAAATACAGATCCGCAACGGCCTGAAGCAAAGCAAAAAGCTGGACAAAAAGGACCTGCACTTCTCTGTAGAGATGGAGACGGGTACGGGTAAGACTTACGTATACCTGCGCACTATTTTTGAGCTGAACAAAACCTATGGCTTCACGAAGTTCATCATCGTGGTGCCGTCTATTGCCATTAAAGAAGGTACGAACAAGTCGTTGCAGATAACCAAAGAGCACTTCAAAGGACTCTACGACAACATCAACTACGACTTCTTTACTTACGACTCGCAAAAGCTGGAGCAGGTACGCAGCTTCGCCACGAACGACTATGTACAGATCATGGTCATCAACATCGACGCGTTCCGCAAAAGCTTTACCGACCCCGAAAAGGAAACCAAAGCCAACATCATTCACCGCACCAACGACAAGCTGAACGGGTATAAGCCCATCGACTTTATTAAGCAGACCTGCCCTGTCGTGATTATAGATGAGCCGCAAAGTGTTGATGCCACACCAAAGTCGAAAGAAGCTATACGTTCGCTTCATCCTTTGTGCACGCTCCGCTATTCGGCTACCCACAAAGACAAGCACCACCTGATGTACCGTCTGGACTCCGTGGACGCCTACGAGCGCAAGCTGGTAAAGCAGATTGAAGTAGCTAGTTTGGAGGTGAAAGATTACCACAACCTGCCTTACATCAAGTTGCTTAAAGTAGATAACAAGAAGTCGCCCATCACAGCCACTGTAGAAATAGACATCAACCAAGGCGGTAAAACCAAGCGTGTCACCAAAGCCGTGAAGCAGAACACCGACCTGATGGAATTAACCAGACGCTCGGTGTATGAAGGCTACATTATCCGCGACATCTACTGTGCCCCTGGCAACGAGTACATCGACTTCACCAGCCAACCAGACATTGTGAGGCTGAACAAAGCCATCGGTACGATAGACGAAGACACCTACAAGCGCGAGCAGATTCGGAAGACTATTGAGGAACATCTGGACAAAGAGCTACGTCTAAACCCGCTCGGCCTGAAAGTGCTTAGCCTTTTCTTTATCGATAAGGTAGCCAACTACCGCATTTACGACGAGCAGGGCAACCCACAGAAAGGGAAGTATGCCATCATGTTTGAGGAGGAGTACAAGAAGCTTATTTCTAAGCCAAAGTACCACTCGCTGTTCGGCGAAATAAAAGACAAAGACGAAGCTGCCGCCTACGTGCACGATGGTTACTTCTCGGTAGACAAGAAGAACATAGCCAAAGATACCAAAGGCGACACACAGGCCGACGAAGATACCTATGGCCTGATCATGCGCGACAAAGAGCGCCTGTTGAGCTTCAGCTCCAAGCTGCGTTTTATCTTCTCGCACTCTACTTTGCGCGAAGGCTGGGATAACCCCAACGTGTTCCAGATCTGTACCTTGAACGAAACTGGCTCGGTAGTAAAGAAGCGGCAGGAAATTGGTCGTGGTCTGCGTTTGGCTGTTAACCAGAATGGCGAACGGGTGCAAGGCTTTGATGTAAACACGCTTACGGTAATGGCCAACGAGTCGTACGAAGACTTTGTAAAGGCTTTGCAGAGAGAAATGGCCGAAGAAGAAGGTATAAACTTTGGCGTAGTAGAAGACCATACCTTTGCCAATATCATTACTGGATTGGACGAACTGGATCAGCCTGTATACCTTGGACTGGAGGCGTCTGAAAAACTTTATGGCTATCTACAGCAACAAGCCTACATCGACATTAAGGGTAAAGTGCTGGACGATCTGCGCCACGATTTGCGCGAGAACAAAGTAGAAGTGCCAGAAGCCTATGAGCATGTAAAGCCACAGATAATCAAGCAGCTCAAAAAGATAGCTGGTAACCTGAACATCAAGAACGCGAACGACAAGAAGAAAATCAGCGTCAACAAAGGTGTGTTACTTAGCCCAGATTTTGAGCAACTGTGGGATCGCATAAAGTATAAAACAACCTTTTCGGTAGAGTTTGACCCTGAAAAGCTCGTGCAGAAATGTATCGAAGCCATGCAGAATCAGCTGATTGTAGGGAAGGGCAAATTCATTTACAAGAAAGCACTCACAGAGATTTCTAAAGGCGGCGCACATGCGTCAGAAACGCACGAGTCTACTTCGCTGATTGACCAGCAGGTGCAGACGCTACCTGATATTGTGAGCTACTTGCAAAACGAAACAAACCTGACCCGAAAGTCTATTGTGGAGATTCTGGTGAACAGTGGCAAGCTAGACGCCTTTAAGAACAACCCGCAACGCTTTATCGACGAGGTAATCGACATCATCCGCACGCAAATGCGTCACTTCATTGTGGACGGTATCAAATACGAAAAACTAGGAGAGCAGGAAGTCTATACCCAAGAGCTGTTTCAAAACCAAGAATTGTTCGGTCACCTGAAGCACGACATGCTGGAGAGCACCAAGTCACCTTACGACTACGTGGTATACGACTCAGCGATAGAAGCCAACATGGCCCAGCATTTTGAGAACAGTGCCAACGTGAAGGTATATGCCAAGCTCCCAGCCTGGTTCAAGATCGATACACCACTAGGCACCTATAACCCCGACTGGGCCGTGCTATGGGACAATGATGGCGAAGAGAAGCTATACTTTGTGGTAGAAACAAAAGGCGCTCTGTCGTGGGAATTTTTAAGACCAACTGAAAAAGCTAAGATTGAGTGCGGCCGCAAGCACTATAAAGCTCTTAGTGATGATATTGGCTTTACTGTAGCCGAAAGCTTTGAGTCGTTTAGTGATGTGGCGATGTCATAGCTAGTGCTTTTAATTAATTGATAAATCTTAAACTAAGATAACCTTTAACCTATGGAAACAGCCCTAGAAATTCAAGAAAGTGAAACTATCAAAGAGCCTGTCGCCGCCTCTCTTGATGATGATTCTTATGATTCCTCAGGAGACGATGGCGATGATGGTTTAGACGTTGCAGTCAATCAAAGGAAGATTATTTGGCAGGCCAAAGACTTCTCTATCAGAGAATTCCTAAGCATGAAGCAGGATGGTGAACTGGAGCTGCAGCCAGAGTATCAGCGTAACTTTGTGGCTTCTCCTATCATTGCAAGTCGCTTAATTGAATCAATTTTGATGGACGTTCCTATACCTGTTGTATACTTGGCTGAAGATAAGGACGGCACCTTGAGTGTTATTGATGGGCAGCAGCGACTAACATCTTTCATCAGTTTTGTCGAGGGCAAATTTCCTAATGGGACCAATTTTAATCTCACGGGGCTGAAAGTGCTAAAGGAATGGAACCGCAAAAGCTTTCAGCAATTAGACAAAGAGCTACAGACCAAGATTAAGACTACTACCATCCATTCTATCATCATTAAGAAGGAGTCAAACGAAGATATAAAGTTTGAGATCTTCGAAAGGCTGAACACAGGCTCTACCAAGCTGAATGAAGATGAAATTCGAAACACCGTTTATAGAGGTCCTTATATAAAGCTGTTAGCAGAGTTGAGTGAGAATGATACCTTCCACCAAATTGTGCAGAAAGACAACTTTAAAAACAGGATGATTTACAGAGGGATGATTCTGCGCTTTTTTGCTCTTTCAGAAAAGTCTTATGTAAACTATAAGTCATCGATGGTGCAGTTTTGCAATAAGGAACTGCGTGAAAACAGAAACTTCTCCTCCGAGAAAGCAAATGAATACCGCAACCGCTTCCTACACAGTCTGGACTTAGTGAAAGTAGTGTTTGGCGAACATGCTTTTAGACGTTACATACCAGCTGATAGCCAGTCTTCTCAAGGGCGCTGGTCTGATAGCCAAATCAACATGGCCTTATTCGATTTGCAAATGGTGGGCTTTGTAAACTACTCTAAAAACGAAGTTCTATCTAAAGCAGATTATATTAGAGAAGCTATGCTGGACCTGATGATCAACAATTCAGAATTTCAGTATTTTATTGGCTACAAAACTTCTGATACAGATAATGTGAAGAAGCGTTTCAGAATCTGGATGGATAAACTTGATGAAGTGATTGGCAGCAACAGTTACCAGCAACGCACTTTTCCTTTTAGTGTGAAGCAAGCTTTATTCAAACAGAATCCTGTATGCGCTATTTCTGGGCAGCAGATTTTAGCAATTGAAGACGCTGAAGTGGATCATAAATTGCCTTATTCGAAGGGTGGTGCCACTACTATCGATAATGCTCAATTGGTGTTAAGGTACTTTAACCGAGCAAAGAATAATAAGGTGATGGATAACTGAGTAGGAAAGCATTAGGTGAGGAAGCCCCATTGTTAACTGATACTGTTACCAATGGGGCTTTTCTAATTATTGAGTGATTAGCATTTCTTTGAGCGTGCGTCTATTCTAGGATCACAAATTAGAGTTAACTACCTACCTTAGTTCTAAAGTATAGTGCTTGGCACGCCATATGAGATCACATTAATAAAAGATTAATATTTTATTGACTTAATCTAATTTGTGTATATATTAGCTATGTAATATATAATAAACGTCCTTTATTCTTACATGGCCTGGCCTTTGAGTATAAAGCAGTACATCACTTTTCATTAATCTCTAACAATTAATTCTTCCAAAAAACAATTCCTAGCTATGATTTGGTTTTTCGTTATCGCAATCCTCGGCTACATTATGTACCGATTCTTCTCAGCTCTAAATAAGGACAATTATGATCTACAAAACCGTACTCTGGATGACAAGTTCAGTGTTATTGTAGATGCAATCAACGAAGCAGCTTTTAATGGTCGAGGCACAGTTACTAATCTCGATAAAAGAGCTTTCAATCTGTATGAAGTAGGTAAAAACCAGATCATACACTTTAATTATGGAACTGGCCACTTGACCATAACATGGAAGTATAAATTTTTTCAAAAAGAAGTAGTACACGAAAAGCAATTTAATGATGTCAGAAACCTAAGCATTTTTGAACAACAGAAAATTGCTAACCAAATGATAGCCGAGATGGCGAGGGTGGTAGAAAGCCACCAAATGAATACAATGTCTGGTATTTACTAATTCTTGAAGTTTTATGTCTGCGTTTTTACTTGTAGTATCTGGCCTACTTTTTATTTCAACATTTGGTATACACATGATGGTTATCAGTGGAGACAAGTTTGATAGGCCCATGTATACCTATAGCCCATTACTTAATTCAATCCCTTGGATAAGCGGATTTATATTTCCTGTGATTGCTTTTTCAATAGCATTCAAACTTAATTGGTTCGCAATCTTTATCATTAATATCGCTGTGGCATATGTATTGGGACCAATTATAACCAGGGCCTTTCTTGTAAGATTTTCAAGCGGGCATAGTTTGGGAAAAGATATGGTTTACGCTTTCGTAGCAGGTATAGTAGCTTTAATAATCGGTCTAGCTTTCCAATAAGCTGTTAGATATTTCGACTAATTTACATACTTCAGGTACTGCTTGTAACATCAGGTGTATTGAGTTGGAAGTCCTCACATTACACCAGGTAGCATTATCATTTCGATAAGTTTTATCAACAAATACCCGTAGAATTTCACCCGTTTAACCCCAATAGAATGTTTGGTATATTCAAAAAAAAGGAGAGTAGCTCCACATCTAATCCGCTTGCTGGTTTTCAATCGGAGTTCACTAAGGAGCAGAAAGCAGCAATTATTGGTAGTTTGGTCATAATAGCTAAATCTGATGGTCAAGTTCACCCCAAAGAAATGCAGCAAATCGAGCAAGTGGCTAAGCTTTTAAGGATAGATTTTGACGACCCCATTTTTGCTAGATCAGCTCAAGGAGGAAAAGAATTGATGATCAAAACATTGAATACTTTAACTCAAAGTCAAAAGGAATGGTATGTAATTACGCTACAAGGTATGGTAGGTGCTGATGGTAAAGTAGAAGAAGTTGAGTTGAGTTTTGCTCTCGGTATATGTGAAGATATCGGAATCTCAGAGGATAAGTATATTGAGATCGTAGAGAAAGCACATCTTTTGATGGAGAAGTTTATGGGTAGATAAACAAGAGATTAATATTTGCTAATGTCAACTCCTATACCACCCAATTACTCGAACGGCGAAGAAGTCACTGAAAAGGTACTTACACAGAGAGCAGAATTAAATTTATTTTTGGCGCTCTGGGCACTGTATGTGACATGCGTTTCTCTATGAAGCGCGGCTGGTACTATGCTGTTGAACTCCACGATGGCGAACTGCGATGGTTCTACGAAAAGTCTATGAACAAGTGCAAGCCTAAGTTTATTGTAAGCTCTATCCTTTAAAGCAGATACCTAAGCTACTTTAAAACACACGCTCACCTAATTGAGAAAGGGCAGGAAATATCTGCCCTTTCTCAATTAATTCGCAATTCGCGAACGCGAATCCTCACCCCACCCAAGCCACTTCAAAATGCATCCCTTCCTTTTAAGCAAAATGCCTATCTAGTAAACTCTATTATGTAGTGCGAACAAGTAATAAGTCAGTGTGAATAGAAAGTAAAAATTATGCACCACTAGCCTTAAAAACCTGCTTAATTAAAATTTGAAGAGGCAGTCTTGAACAAAAGTTAAACAAATTCGAAATGAGCGGCTTTTTTCAAAGAAATTTAAACGATAAAATTATCAAATTCTATCTACATAGATATAAAGAATGTAGGTGAGTATCATGGAATGAATTATTGAATGCATCACTGCTTTTGTGCTCAGATACAATCGTCTTATTATCTTACTCTACTAGAATTGAAACTTACCGAAGGTAGGTGTATTTTTGACTTCTAGCACCTTTCAATGAAACTATACTAGAATTCACTATATGATTGATTCGTATGTAATCAATACATTCTTCAATAAGTAGATAAATTAAGGTTAGACTAAACTACTTTCCTTTTTAGAAGAAAATCAGCAATATCGAGCCCTTCTTCTTGCTGCTCTTTGGAGGCAATGCGCTCTAAAATATCCGATACAATAAAGGAAGCAATGCCCTGCAGCTCCTGTGCTTTTTGCTTCCACGCCCCATAGCCCCCCAAGTCTGGAAAGAGGGTCACCTGCCTGCCTGTGAGCACGGCACACTTTTCCGCTGTCAGCTGGGAAATCCCGCCAACTGCCAACCAGATGTAGCGAGGCAGGGACACCGAGCAAATGACGGCTGTTTTCTCACTCTCCACCACGGCCACCGGCTTGCCGGGGAAGAGCCCCAGCAGGTGCTCGCCGAACAGGCACTGCTTGAGGTGATAACCTTCCAGTTTGAGCACCGTGTGCACCCAGGTGAAATGGGGGAAGGGGTGCTTTATCCTTTTCCCGGTCGCTTTGTCATAGAGCATGATCTTGCCGGAGCGTATCCTGCCCTGCTGGTCTACGAGCCAGAAAACAGTGGCTCCGAGCCATTTCCTAGAAGTGCCGATGTGGTAGCGGGCAATGAGCTTTTCAGCCGTTTCCTTTCCAAACCTTTCTCTCAGAAACACAGCAAAATTGTTGGCGTTGTAGTGCCTACGGCTTTCCTGGAGACGCTCCAGGGGCATGTAGGAGATGGGCTGCGGTTTGTTTCCTAAGAAGGTGTTGGAAACGGGTTGTTTCCCCGGTTGATACTTGGTTGATTTATGGTTGAAAAAGGATTGAAATGTGTCGGGATGATCGGCAAAATACAGCTTGGGCGTGTAGTGATAGCCGCACTTACTCACCCGGTTGCAGCTGCCCACCGCCTCGTGCAGGTGCTCCCCCGTCTCGGTGTCGATGTAGCGTGTCAGCTGCCTCGTCTTCCCGCAGGCAGGGCAGGTAAAGCGCGTGTTCTGGCCGTTGCCGTAGGGCTGGAGTGTATAGCGGTAGGTGCTCATGCTGGATGTAAGATAGGAAAAGGAGGCTGCACTTTCGGCACTTTCAGCATTTTGGCCACAGCTTGTGCCAAAAGTGCCGAAAGTGCAGCAGGTTTACAATAGTTTTTCATACTGGCCGTGCGCTATTCTGGTGAAGAGCTGTTTTTCCGTCAGGAATTTTTTGAAGGTGCGTTCAGCAATACCCTGCTGGTGTGCCAGAAGCAGGCCATTGGATGTGGTGAAGTGCTGCGGCAGCTGCCCGTAGATGCTCCGCTGCCACTGGGTGTAGCGGTCGAGCGGGTCCTCCCGCTGCACGATGCGCTGCACCACCCGCGCCGTCCGGCGGAAGTACTGGGCCAGCTGAATGGCCCCCTCCACCGCCTTTAGCTCAATCGCTTCCTTTCTGGCCTCGTTGCAGGACCAGGCCAGCAGCTGCAGCACCAGGGCCAGGCGGATGGCGTAGGCCTCCAGCTTGGTGTAGACGCCCTTGAGCGCCTCGCTCTCGGCCGCGTTGCACAGGTCCGTGTTCTCCCCCTGCCACTCCTGCAGCCTCACCCAAGCGCTGGGGGAGAAGGGGAGGGCACGTGGCAGGGGCGTTTCCCACTCGTCCACCTCCAGCTTGAGCTCGAGCAGGAAGGACAGGCACTTGCCCCAGTTGTAGGCGTGCACCGGGTCGAGCGTCACCTGGCTCCAGCGCTCTTTTTGGATATGCTGGGGCATGGCAAAGAGAAAGCGGTCGAGAAAGCCGTTGTCGGCCTTGCCGTCCTTGGAGAGCTGCAGGAGCACCCCGTTCTGGATGGTGCCGATGATGGGGATGAAGGGGCGCCGGATGCGCAGCGACATGCGCGAGAGGCGGTCCACGCTCACGCTCTTGCCGCTCCAGGCGCTGAGCCAGAACTCCACCTCCCCGCCGCTCGAGTAGCGGTTGAGGTTCTTGATGAAGCCGGCCAGCTCGTCTGCCACCACGCAAACCCCCCGGCCGTTGTGGCTGTGGGCCTCGGTGAGGGCCTCCTGGGTGAAGTCGGAAAGGAGCAGCTTTTTGAGCACCGGCTTCTCCACTTCCTCTGCCGCCGGGTCCCGGTGCTTTTTGGCCAGGCCCTGCAATTGGTCGTACTCCCGGCGCTCCTGGGCATAGCGGTGGTAGGCCTCGTCGTCGCGCTTGGAGAGGGGGGCGAAGGCGAAGTCCAGCGGATGGCTTTTGTTGGAGCCCGGCGGGGCCACCAGTGCCGCGTAGAGCACGGCGCCCTCCTGCCAGCCCGGCATCACCTGGGCCGTGTGGCTGTTGCCGATGGCCGTGGCGGCGGCTGAGAGCATGGCCGTGGCCGTGAAGTCCTCCGGGAAGCGCAGGCTCTGGTGCGTGGCCCGGATGATGTCCTGCACGGCGGCAGGGAAGGCCTCAACGGGGAAGGGGTTGGCCTCTTCTACTGCAGGCGCTGGAGCCTTGGGTTGGGCAGGGGAAGGCTCTTGCAGCAGCTCGCTGAGTAGCCGGTCTGCCTGCGAAAAGTCGGGAGTAAGTGTTTCGTTCTCCATGATGGCTTACTTATTAGGTAGAGAACTTACTTCAACTGGGGCCTTCTGCTCATGCGCACGGCGGGAAGGCAAGTGGGACTGCCCGCGACGGGCAGGGGCGGCTGAAGCCGAGCGGAAAATTGCCCCGCTTTCTCGGCGGGATGGGGTAATGGCGTTGGTCATCGTGGTATATTGGTTGGTTGTGGCCACAATGATAAAACGGCAGCATGCAAGGGGGCGGAACCCCTTGCATGACCCTTGCTTATAGAACAGCTAAGCTGCTGGCAATCTGGTTGATTCGTTTTTTGTGAAGCCAGTATTTGTCACTGACCCCCTTGCTTTTCACCGAATAAGGGTCCTTCAAAAGCTTTCCTTTGAAGACAAAATGCCTGGCCACGACAGTCGGGGAGGAGGTGCTGTTGGCGGCCGTGTATAACTCAGCTGAGAGGTAGGGCTTGAGCCTGTCGAGCAGGTAGAACACCAGAGCCTTTGGCGGTAGGAAGTTGATGTACACACTCTGGGGGATGCCGGCGAAATGCTCGCAGAAGATGTCTAAGTCAATTTCCTCTATGATGTTCTCCTCGATCAGAGAGGCGTGCAGCCGCTCCAGCCTGTGCCTGTGCTTGGCGAGCCAGACCAACGAGGTTTTTTCCTTGGCTTTTCCCGGCCCGCTGCCAGCTAGGGTAATAGCGGCTCTGATGCCGATAATCCTGTTTTTCAGGTACTGGTAGACGTCCAGGTCACAGTATCCTTTGGCAACCTGGTCGATGAACTCGTCTTTCCGCTCTTGGTAGAGGCTTTCGTATACCTCCCTTCTGTTGGCGATAATGGCGGGGGTGTCGAACTCCTTTTGCTGCAGCTCCTTTCGGGTGAAGGGAACGGGCACATGGAAGCCACCGGAATCCAGTCTGGCCCTCTCCATTTTGCGGTCGAGCAGATCCTCGAAAAACCTCAGCTCCGCCTCCAGGCCCAGGCCGCCGACCAGGTGCTTGGCATTGTGTTCAGCGGATTGGGTTTCTGCTTTGACCAGCTGTCGGATTCGCTCTTTGATTTTCCTGTGAAAGTAGTTCAGCACTACCTTGTCGTCTGCCTCCATCTTGCAAAAGGGTATAGTGGTGTAGGGGCTGCAAAAGTACAGCCTGCCGGTCGGATAATGAAGCACGCCCCCGCTTGAGTGCCAAGAAAATACGCTTCTTCCGCAAGAGACACGGCAGGGCAAAATTATTTATTAGGCTTCTTGTATACATGTATTAAATAATATTACCTTTGGGTAATAAAAGTATGAGTATGGGTCCAGCAGCCATGGAGGTAATAGAGTACCAGGTGAATAGTTTTTCCACCACGCCCTTTCTAGTAGGCACGGCCGAGGAGCAGCTCAAGTCCTACGAGCGCTACTACAGCCGCGTCTTCTCCGTCAAAGACGCTTTCATCACGCCCAAGCGCTTCCACGGCTGGCTCCATGCCGGTCTGCTGCCGCTCGACATGCCGGAGGGGAAGAAGACGCTGATGAACCTGCCCGAGTTCATCTGGGTCAGGCTCATCGACAGGCTGCGCCAGGTGGGCGTGCCGCTCGAGCACATCCAGCAGCTCAAGGCCTATCTTTTCACCGAGGTGGACCTGCAGGCGCTGGGCCAGCAGATGGCCACGGCCTCGACCGCGGACAAAACGCGGCTGGGGCAGATGTACGACCGTGCCGGCCTTACCGAGGAACACCGCCAGGCGCTGCATACCGAGCTGGAGGCGGAGGTGCCCCTGGCCCCGCAGCCGGGCATCCGGCCAGCGACGGTGCTCGACACCGTGCTCTTCCACCTGCTGGCCAGCCGCGACGAGGCGGGGGTGACGCTGCTGCCCTCGGGCTATTTCCAGCTGTGGATGGCCTCGGCGGGCGAGCCGCGCGCCAACACCACCCACGTCTACCTCTCCATCACCGAGCAGGTGCAGATCTTCCGCTCCAGTGGGCTCTGGGAAGAGAAAACAGAAAAGCTCGACGAGCTATCAGATGAAGAGTGGCAGGTGATCTGGGCCATCCGCAACAGGCGGGCCAGGGAGGTGACTGTGACCTTCGTGGAGAAGGGGGAGCGACGGCAGCTCGACATCACCACTACGACGGTAGAGCATGTGAAGAGCAGCGAGATGGCCATTGACCTGCTCAAGCTGGGCAAGTACGAGGACATCCGCATCAAGACCAACGATGGCAAGAGCCTGCATGTGGAGCGAAAAAAGCGCAGGCGGTTTTAAGGCTTTTGTTGTTGCTGACCAGTACCAAACCGGGATCAAACCAAAGACAAACAGTGGTCAAACCAGAATCAAACAGGAGATAGCCCGTTTTAAACCGCTTTTCAAACGCTTTTCAACCGGCTTTCAGAAGATTCAACGGCAATACCACACCAAGACAAACTTTAACCTAGGGCCCCACCGGGTAAGGTAAACCCTGCTCTGGAGAGGACCTGCCAAGGGGCACTGAATACCTCAGGCCGAACCAAAAAAGAGCCGCCCTACCGGAAGCCCCGGACGGCGGCGCTAACGGAACCGTTCCGTGCAAACCATAACCAAACCAAAAACAACCCAAGAAAAACAGAAAAGAAAGTCAAGTAAAGGCAAATCAACAGCATTTCAACCCGCTAGTCCTCTGCCTGAGGTAGAGGACATAGAGCAGGGGGAAGGGCTTTACGAGCAAGTAAGGCAGGACGAGCAGCTCAGGCTGCAGCATGTTGCAAAACTTCTTGCCACGCCAGGCTACAGCCACCTGTCTGATGAAGTGGCCAGCGACATGGTCGATCAAATGCTGCGCCTCTCCACGCTC
The DNA here is from genome assembly GCF_002846395.1 of Pontibacter ramchanderi. Lineage (GTDB taxonomy): Bacteria > Bacteroidota > Bacteroidia > Cytophagales > Hymenobacteraceae > Pontibacter > Pontibacter ramchanderi. The sequence goes on along the minus strand of NZ_PJMU01000001.1, from coordinate 938,077 downwards.
CTCTACGAGCTGGTGCTGGCAGAAGACGATCAACAAGAGCAAACCAGTACCAAACCAGTTTCAACCGGGGCCTTGGCCCAAACAAAGTAAGACGATGAAAAAGACAGCAAACAACGCAGCGAAAGCCAACCAGGACCTGAGCATCTTCGCCCGCCCGCAGCAGACAGCCAATAAGAAGCGCAAACCCGCTGCCAGGGGCAAGGTGGCCGTCATCTACACCCGCGTCTCGACCAAGGAGCAGGCCGAGACGAACCAGAGTCTCGAGACGCAGCTGGCCAGTTGTAAGGACTACGCCGAGCGCCACGGCTACGAGGTAGTGGGCTACTTCGGCGGCACCTATGAGAGCGCCAAGTCTGACGAGCGGAAGGAGTTCAAGCGGATGCTCGACTTTGTTAAGAATAGCAAGCTCAAGATCGGCTACATCATCGTCTACTCCCACGACCGCTTCTCCCGTTCCGGCCCCAGTGCCGCCTTTATCGCGGACGGGCTGCGGCAGGAGGGCGTCTCCCTTTTGGCCGTCACCCAGCCCGTGGACACTTCCAACCCCATGGGCATGCTCATGCAGCAGCTCTACTTCTCGATGGGCCACATGGAGAACCACCAGCGCAAGGAGCGCTGCACGGCCGGCATGGTGGCCAAGGCCCGCAAAGGCTACTGGGTAGGGGGCAAGGCGCCGATGGGCTACGACCAGCTGCGTGTGAACGGCGAGCAGGTGATCAAGCCCAACAAGACAGGCAAGCTCATCCGCCTGGCCTTCCACCTGAAGGCCGAGCAGGGCCTTCCGAACACGGCCATCCTCCAGCGCCTCAAGGAGCAGGGGCTCACGCTCTATGACCAGACGCTCTCTAAAATCTTCCGCAACCCCTTCTACTGCGGCCTGATCACGCATGGCCTCCTGGAAGAGGCTGAGGTGGTAGTAGGAAGGCACGAGCCGCTCGTCTCCCGCGACATTTTCAAGCTGGTCAATGGGCTGCAGGCGCAGAACCCTCAAGGGTATGTGCAGGTGAAGGAGGACGAGCACCTGCCGCTACGCCACCACATCCAGTGCGGCTCCTGCCATAAGCCGCTCACGGGCTACGAGATGAAAAAGAAGGGCATCCACTACTACAAGTGCAACACCAGGGGCTGCTGCCTCAACCGCAACGCGGGCAAGATGCACGAGCGCTACCAGGAGCTACTCAAAGGCTACCAGTTAGATCCGCTGCTCCTGCCGCAGGTGCAGGAGATGATGTCACAGGTGTTCAAAAAGCTGAACTACGACTCGGAGCAGGAGGGGAAACGGCTCAAGCAGCAGTTATCGGAGCTGGGAAAGAAGCTGGAAACGCTGGAGCGCCGCTACGCCTACGGGGAGATCGAGCGGGAGATGTACGCCAAGTTCAGCGCAGAGCTCAAATTAGAGATACGGGAAATAGAGGGAAGTATCGAGAAAACGACCGGAGTCTTATCGAACCACCAGATGCTGGTGGAAAAGGGGCTCAAGCTGACGCTAAGTCTCTCATCCTCATGGGGAAAGGCGGACGCTTCGAAGAAAAGGAGGCTGCAGGCGTTGGTGTTCCCGGAGGGGGTGGCGTATGAGCGGGAAAATGATGCTTATCGAACCATGCGCGTCAACTCCTTTTTCGGCCTTGCGGCGGAGATTTCGCAGGAAATGGGGCAAAAAGAAAAAGGGAAAAGCGATTTTCAAAATCACTTTTCCCCTTCAGTAGTCCGTAGGGGAATCGAACCCCTGTTGCCAGAATGAAAATCTGGAGTCCTAACCCCTAGACGAACGGACCATTCTGTCGTATTGTGGTGCAAATATACGGCAAAGGGCTTACAAGGCAAATTTTTTTTTGATTTTTTAACCCTAATGCTCGTAAAACATTAAGGATCAGGAAGGAAAAAATATATTGGTTTTCCTTATCTGTAATCGTAACTTCGCACCATCAAATTTTAAAACAAATCAATCCCAAATACCATGTCTAAAATTAAAGTTGCAATTAACGGTTTTGGCCGTATCGGCAGACTTACTTTTAAGGCCCTTCTGGAGAAGGACAACGTAGAGGTAGTGGCTATCAACGACCTGACCAACACGAAAACGCTGGCTCACCTGCTGAAGTATGATTCAGTGCACGGCCGTTTCAATGGTACAGTAGAAGCCTCTGACAACGGTATTATCGTGAATGGCAAGGAGATACAGATCACTGCTGAGCGCGAACCTAAGAACCTGCCATGGGGTAAACTTGGTGTAGACGTTGTGCTGGAGTCTACCGGCCGCTTCGTTGACGAGCAGGGTGCTGGTGGTCACCTGGAAGCAGGTGCCCGCAAAGTAGTTATCTCTGCACCTGCCAAAGGCAACATCCCAACGGTGGTACTGGGTGTGAACGAAGACATCCTGACAGGTGACGAGACGATCGTTTCGAACGCTTCTTGCACGACCAACTGCCTTGCGCCAATGGCAAAGGTACTGGACGACACATTCGGCATCGAGAAAGGCTATATCACCACGGTACACGCTTACACAGCTGACCAGAACCTGCAGGATGCACCGCACAGCGACCTGCGCCGTGCCCGTGCCGCTGCTTACTCTATCGTGCCTACGTCTACTGGCGCTGCCAAGGCCGTTGGTCTGGTATTGCCGCACCTGAAAGGCAAGCTGGATGGCGTAGCGATGCGCGTTCCAATTCCAGATGGTTCTTTGACAGACCTTACTTGTATCCTGAAGCGCCCCGCTACAAAAGAGGAGATCAACGCTGCCATGAAGAAAGCCGCTGAAGGCGAGATGAAAGGCATCCTGGAGTACACCGAGGATCCGATCGTTTCGATCGATATCGTAGGCAACACGCACTCTTGCATCTTCGATGCGGAGATGACCTCAGCCAACGAAACACTGGTAAAAGTGGTAGGCTGGTACGACAACGAGGCGGGCTACTCTAACAGAGCTGCCGACCTGATTGCCAAGCTTGGCTAATTAGCCGGTTTTATACCTTATTTTCTGCAAAAGCCCGCCTTATAGGTGGGCTTTTGTGTTTTGTAGGTGTATATAAAAGAAAATCACTATATTTCAAGTGAGAATGACATATGTCATCGTACGGGCGTATACAAACCTGTATTTTTACACCTGAAATCAAACCGAAAGCTTAAACCGCACAAAATTATGAGAAGAATACTTGTACCAACCGACTTTTCAGACCAGGCCCGCCACGCCTTTAAGGTAGCCGTTGAGATCGCCCGGCAGACAGGCGCCGCCATTAAGCTGCTGCACGTGGTCGAACTGCCTTATTCCCCCTCTTTCAGCGCAACCGGCGACCTGGTTGGTGGAGACGGTATGGAGCAGGTATACATGATGAAGCTGCTGGAGAATACGAAGTACCGCATGGCCGAACTGGAGCGCTCCGTGGAGCACGCAGGTGTGGAAGTGGTGCAGGAAGTAGATTCTGATAATGTGATCCGCAAAATCCGCCGCGTAATCAGCGATGACCAGGTGGACCTGGTGGTAATGGGTTCCAAGGGTGCTAGCGGTATGGACGAGTTCCTGCTGGGCTCCAACACGGAGAAAGTGGTACGCACAGCGGAGTGCCCTGTACTGACCGTGAAAGGCCCGATCACCAATTTCCAGATACGCAATATAGTGCTGCCGTCTGATTTCAAGCGTGAGATCGGCACCGCTGTGGAGAAGTTCAAGTACTTCCAGCACATGTTTGGGGCACAGCTGCACCTGGTATATGTAAACACTCCGGGTGCTTTTGAGTCGAGCAGCAACCTGCGCGCGCGCATGCAGAAAGCAGCCGAACGCTATGGTCTGCAGAACTACACCATCAATGTTTACAACGACACGATCGAAGAAGACGGCATCCTGCACTTTGCCGAGGAAATCGGTGCAGACATGGTGATGATGGCCACGCACGGACGTACGGGTTTGGCGCACCTGCTCAGCGGCAGTATTGCGGAAGACCTGGTAAACCACTCCGATATACCTGTGCTGACGTTTCACCTTAAATAAGTAATGCATACTTGCACAAGAGAAAGCCCGGCGAATAGCCGGGCTTTTTTTATTGTCCGGTGGAATAGGTTACTTTGCGTAGAAATAACCCAGAATGCAGGGGATAACACCTCTGCTGAGCATGTATGAGTAAAAGTCCCCATTTCCGGTTCATCATCAACCCTACCTCCGGTCCGCGTAGCAAGGTCGATGTGGCCGCCCGTGTAAAGCTTCACCTGGACCATCGGAAATTCGACCACGATATTGTGTACACCGACTACGCCGGCCATGCGCCGGAACTGGCCAGACAGGCAGCTGCTGAGGGATGCGATGTGGTGGTGGCTGTAGGAGGCGATGGCACAGTGAACGAGGTGGCCCAAGGGCTGCTGCATACCAAAACGGCCCTGGGCATCATCCCAAGGGGTTCTGGAAACGGACTGGCCCGTCACCTGCAGGTGCCTCTGACCGTCGACGCCGCCATCCGTTTTCTCAACCACGGGCACCGCTCTATGATCGACAGCGGCACCATCAACGGGCATCCCTTCTTCACGACGGCAGGTATAGGGTTCGACGCCTACATCAGTTCGGTATTTGCGGGGAGCAAGAAGCGCGGTTTGCAGACCTATGTGGAGCTGATCCTGAAAGAAGTGCGCAACTACCGCCATCTTTCGGTAAAGGCCGTTATCAACGGAAAGGCCATCGATACGGAGCTGTTCGTAATGGCCTTTGCCAACGCAGCGCAGTACGGCAACAACGCCTACATTGCGCCCATGGCCGACATCCGGGACGGTAAGCTGGATGTGTGCCTGGTGCGCAAACTGGACATGTTCAAAGCCCTGCAGCTGAGTTATGCTATGTTAGCCAAAAAGCCGGCCAGCGCCGACAGTGCCGAGTATTTTACAACTGAAGGTGTAACCGTGCAGACCGACCACGAGATGATGCACCACGCCGACGGAGAGTATTTGGGCAAGGCAAAAACATTTGAGGTGCGTATGGTGCCGCAGTCATTGCACGTGGTGGCACCCTAAAGGTATAGACAAAAGATTATGAGCGACAAGAATAAGAAAGGCCGGCAGGGGGTGGTATACTCCACCAACTCCGATTACAACTACGAATACGAGCAGCAGCACGAAGCCGAAACGCTCCCGCCGCAGCAGCAGAACCTTAAAGTGATGCTGGATAAGAAAGCCCGTGGCGGCAAGCAGGTAACGCTGGTGGCAGGCTTTGTTGGTACGGAAGATGACCTGAAAGAGCTCGGCAAAATGCTGAAAAACAAATGCGGCGTGGGCGGTTCAGCCAAAGAAGGCGAGATCCTGATCCAGGGTGATTTCAGGGATAAGGTGCTGCAGGTGCTGCAGGCCGCAGGTTACAAAGCCAAAAAAGCTGGAGGTTGATTCGAGTTTAGAAGTTTGCGAGTTTAGGAGTTGATGAGGTATACCTGCCGGATAGCCTAAACTTTGAGACTTTTCAGCTTACTAGCTGGCCCCTGCAGGTGGTAAAAGTTCGCGGACTTTTGAACGAACAACCGGCCGGCGAGGGCAGGTGCTTTGGGAGGCCGCGGCTTGTATACCTGCACCGCGCCTTTCGCTTTGTCCGGTACACGTTCGTAGCCGATCTCAGCCAGTTTTTGATCCAGCCCATTCTGACTAATGTCCTTGACCGGTATCCTGACCTCCGCTCGCCTGTACCAGAGCAACAGCGCAATGGTGAACAGGAGGGAGAAGATGGCTGCATTCACCAAAATCTCGTTAACCGCTCCGCCAGCCTCCTCACTGAAACGGCCACTCACACCAAACCAAACTGCGGTCAGCACACTGTACATACCAAAGAAATACAGGCTCAATTTCACAAACCGCAGCAGGGTATAGTTTTTCATAATGACGAATGGAGAATGAAATGACGAATGGGTGATTTTTTGGATTTAGTGTCTAAGTGGAATCAGGTTTGCTGGTTTAATCTATTTTAACTGCATTTTAATCAGTTATTTACAATGCAATATTAGAATTAATACATTAACTGGAGAAGCTCCGGTTTAGCAACTAATCCGTAGAGCCCGTCTCGCTTATTCATTAATCATTAATCATTAATCATTGCCCATCCGTCATTCCTCATTTCCCATTATACATTAAAACCAATTCTCTCCAGGTCTTCCGGTGTGTCGATGCCGATGGTTTCGTATTCGGTGATGGCAGTGGTGATGCGGTAGCCGTTTTCGAGCCAACGCAACTGCTCCAGCGACTCGGCCAGTTCGAGGCTGGACGGCGGCAACTGCGTGATCTGTTCCAGGATGTCGGTGCGATAGCCGTATATGCCGATGTGCTTGTAGTAGGTGTGCTGCTTGTGCCAGATGTCGTTGGGGACGTTGCGGCAGTAGGGGATTGGCTGGCGGCTGAAGTACAGGGCTTCCCCGTGGTTATTTACCACTACTTTGGGCGCATTGACATTGAAGAGCTCCTCCGGTGTGCTGATCTTCTTGATCAAGGTTGCCAGTTGCGTCTGTGGGTTGTTGAAGCAGGTGGCAACCAGGTCGATCTGCTCCGGTTTGATGAAGGGCTCATCGCCCTGAATATTGATCACATAATCGAAGGGCTGGTCGTGCAACTGATAAGCCTCGAAGCAGCGGTCGGTGCCGCTCTGGTGGTGCGCAGCGGTCATCACTGCCCTGCCGCCGAAGCCGTGTACATGCTCCAGAATGCGCTGATCATCAGTGGCTACAATAACATCGGTTAAACCAGAAGAAGAGGCCTGTTCGTATACCCGCTGAATCATGCTTTTGCCGTTGATGTCGACAAGCGGTTTTCCGGGGAAACGGGTGGAGGCGTAGCGGGCAGGTATAATGCCGAGAATTTGCATAGGGCAGACGGTTTACGGTGGCCGGCCGTGCAGTGGCAGGCCCTCGCAAGTTACGCAAGAGAGGCGAGTATTGCAGCAGCCAGTTGCAAAAAGCCAGGTAGTCGCCTAGGTTCGCTTCTTAACGGTTATGATCCGGATGGCATCCATGGCTCTGCTTTGCGTGGACAGCCCGCAGCGGATGTCGAGTTGGCGGCCCAGTTTTTCGTAGGTGATGATGACGGGCAGTTCGCCTTCTACCTTGAATGCGGCGTCGATCTCGTTTTCGTTTTCCGGTTTGAAGCGCTTGCCGTCTATCTCCACTTCAAAGCCGCAGCCGTCCACCATGTACTCACCTGACCAAATCAGGGTCGCCTCAGCGGTTTCTTCATTACTGTCCGCATTGTTCTGGCAGCCTGAAAAGGCCAGTGTGCTCATCAGGATCAGGATAGTTGTGTAAAGCAGGTTTTTCATAGGTATAAGTTTGTCTTGAATTGGTATCTGGCTAGGCTTCTTTAACGGAAAGCAGGCGTATGGCGCTTCTTTTATGCACTCCCCAGCCGCAGGTACACTCCATGGGTTTGGGGGGCAGGGTATACTTGATGCGAACAGTATACGATTCATTTTGCTTGAATTCTTCTCCTATTACCCTTTCATTATCAGGCTTATAATATTGGTCGTTTAAATAGATGCTAAAGCCACAGCCATCCACGGCGTAATCGCCTGTCCACATCAGGGTGGCGGTTGCTTCCAGTACTTCCAGGTCATCGTCCTTGTCACAGGAGAAGGAGGTTAACATCAGCACCAGAGGAGCCATAAGGTATAGGGAGAGTTTTCTCATGTAGTAAATTGGTAAGAGTCTATAGCTGCAAGACCCCTGTAGCGCGCAAAGGGTTGCATGGCGGGAGAGGGATAATCCAGCATTCTGATCTGCCCATTTCTCAAGCCTCTTAAACTCCTCAACTCACTAACTCCTAAACTTTCTTTACACGCAGCGCAAAGGTGCTTTGGTCGATTACCTGCACCATATCGCCTTTCTCGATAAAGCCGTCGCGGGCCTGTGCGTCGTACATGTTGTCGTCGATCATCACGCGGCCGCTGGGAGCCATGCGGGTAAAGGCTATACCTGTTTTGCCGATCAGGTGCTCGGCCGAGTTGCTGGAGCGGTAGCCTTCTTTGCTGTTGAAGGTGTTGGCAAGTGTCACCCGCTGCAGGGCGCGGCTACCCAGTACCCGGTTCCAGGTCAGGGCTACAATAATCACGGCGCTGATCATGCCGAGCAAAACTGAGACGAGGCTTTCCATCAGGCGCTCAGACGACACAAACGTAAAGTCAAAGGCCTGGTTGTTGACCATGATCAGTAGCAGTGACAGGAACACGAGCGTAATACCGCTTATACCTGTTATGCCAAAGCCCGGCACCACGAACACCTCCAGCCCAATCAGCACTAGCCCGACTATAAACAGCAGTACCTCCCAGTGCTCGGCCAGTCCGTTTAGGTAAAAGGGCGTGAGGTATAGCACACCAGCCACAATGGCTGCGATGAGCGGAAAACCCACGCCCGGGGTCTGAAGCTCAAACCAAAGGCCCCCGATGATGATCAGGATGAGAATGCCGCTGATAACGGGATTCAGGAAAAAGGAAATAACCTTGTTTGTCGTGCTTAGCTCGTAGCGCACGATCTCGGCATCCTGCAAGTTGAGCTTCTGCAGCACTTCGTCGATGTTGTTGGCCTGGCCTTCGCAGAAGCCGTGCTGGATGGCCTCGGAGGTGGTAAGGGTCAGCACCTGGTCTGCGGACAGGGTGCTGTCCACGGCAGCGTCAACCATGGCTTCGGCCAGTCGGGGGTTGCGTCCGTTGGCCTCAGCGGTGGAGCGCATGATGGAACGCATGTAGCTCTGATACTTACCGGGAGCAGCCTGTCCGTCGGCACCCACCACCGTGGCCGCCCCAATATTGGCACCGGGCGCCATGTAAATGCTGTCGCAGGCGATGGAGATGAGGGCGCCGGCAGAGGCGGCGTTTTTGTCGATGAACACATAGACTGGCTTTGGGTATTCGAGCAGGCGCAGGCGGATGGCGTCGGCGTCGTTCACGGCACCGCCGTAGGTGTTGAGCTTCAGCAGCACGTGGTCGGCCTCTACACGGGTTGCCTCCTCCAGGGCCAGTTGGGTATAGCGGTTAGTGCGCGGGTCGATCTCCGAGCTGATCTCCATGATGAACACTTTCTGGCGCTCCTGTGCCAAGGCTGCCGTGAACGAAAAGAGAAAAGCTAGCAGCAGAAGAGGCGACCAGTGCCAGGTTTTTGCATTAGATTTCATACATTTGAGCTTAATCGGAAATAAGATACTAAAAAAATACCGCTTATTCTTTCCCTACTTTTTAAATACGATTTTGAGGCGCCTGTGTGGCGTATCCGCCTGGATGCGCCCGGAGGCTGGCTCGCGCTGGAAGTGCGCGATGCTGACCTGTTGCAGACGCGGTTCTATACCTTACAACTGCCCGGCGGCCGGTTACTGGAGCTCAAACTGCCCGATCATAACACCTGGTGGCTGGGCCTGGAAGACGTGCATGAGCAGGCCGTATACCTGCACGGCTACGGCGACCGCCAGTTGGGCCAGCACAAAGGTATACGCGCTTTTGCAGCTGACTCAGGTATAGCCTTATGGCAGCAACCCGAGCTGACCTTTTACGGTGCAGAACAAGGGGGGCTGCTAGCCTACAACAGCAGGCAGGAACCCGCCAACCTGCTTTTGCTGGAGAGCCGATACGGGAAAGTCATACAAAACGATATCAGTCAAAAAGAGGCCGCAGAACAGGTGCAACACTACCACAAGTTGCGTTTTGAGGGGGTGCTATACCCGCACCTGTACCGCGAGGGGGAAGATTACTACCGGCAGGTGCACGCCTTTTTGGTACAAGCGCTTGAGTGTGAGCCGGTCATGGCGCTGGAGTATGCGGAGACGGATACCTGCCTGGTTGTGAGCTACTACAAGAGAGCGGGCGAAAATAAGTTAGATAATTTTCTGGCTGTTTTTGATTTAAATGGTTTTTTGCACTTAAATGAGTTACTTGCAGGTGCAATTGATGGCGTAGGTTCAGATACTTTTTTTATCTTTATGCGCAATTTGTATTTCGTGCAAAACAAGACAACCTTAAAGGCATATTCTCTTTAATTTTATAGTTCGACTTTTAGCTATGATCCGAATTTTACTTATCGCCCTTTTAGCAGTGCCGTTGCTTCCTGTTTCGGCCTCAGCCTTTGACCTGGTTGCCTTGCGCGACTCTGTAGGAGTGGAGCGTAAGAACGGGAAGGTATACGTTCAGCACCGTGTGGAGCCGAAAGAAACGCTTTACGCCCTATCCAGAAAGTATGGTGTGTCTGTGGCCCAGATCGTAGACTCCAACCCTTCTGTGGAAACGACCATCAACGTTGGCCAGGTTGTGCTGATACCGCGTAAGTATGCCGCAGCGCCAGCCGTCGTGAAGCAAACGCCGGCAGCAGCCACAGCCAGCAACCGTACGTTTACGGTGAACAGCCGCGGCGAGAAGCTGCACCAGGTGGAGCCTCAGCAAACGCTTTACTCCATTTCGCGCATGCACGGCGTAAAAGTGGACGATATCAAGCGCTGGAATAACCTGCCAGACAATACCATCAGCGTAGGTGCGAACCTGATCGTGGGCAAAGGGCAGCCAGTTCCGTCCAAGAACCCGATCTACGTGAGCGAGGCAGATGATGAAATAGCGAAAGACAAAGTAACAGAAACTGCGGTGGCCTCAACAGAGCAAGTAGCCGCTACCACCAACCCTGCCAACACGCACATCGTGCTAACACCGCAGCCAGCCACTCCGGCACCTGCTGCCAGCGTGGCAAAAGACGATGATGAAGAAACGGTAGACTCGGTTTCCGGAGCCAAAAAGATCATCGAAACAGGTATGGCCGAAATGATCGACCCGAAAGCTGACACGAACAAATACCTGGCCCTGCACAAATCAGCCCCGGTAGGTACGATCATGCAGGTGAAAAACTCCATGAACGACCAGGTGGTGTACGTGCGCGTGATCGGTAAACTGCCAAACACGAGCGAGAACAACAACGTGGTAGTGCGTTTGTCGAAAAAGGCTTGCCAGAAACTGGGTGCCATCGACCAGAAGTTCAGAGTGGAATTGTCTTACATGCCCTAAGCAGGTATAGCGTTAAATGAAAAGCCCGGGCAGCGATGTCCGGGCTTTTTTGTTGTTATACCTTCCGCGCAGGTATAGGCATGGGCTGCTTGCCGTATATTGCTTAACTTGCAGGGCGCCATTTCGCGTACCATTGCACATGAAACAGGACATCGCCCAGATCAAAGCCCTGCTCGACGACCGGGTAGCTCGCTACAACCAGCCCAATTTTATTCCGAACGACCCAGTATCCATCCCGCACCGCTTTACCAAAAAGCAGGACATCGAGATCAGCGGTTTTTTTGCGGCTATTCTGGCCTGGGGACAGCGCAAGACCATCATCAATAACTGCCTGAAGCTGATGGACCTGATGGACAATGCCCCGCATGAGTTCATTCTACAGCACGAAGAGCAGGACCTGCCGCGTTTTCTGGGCTTCAAGCACCGCACCTTCAACGATACCGACCTGCTCTACCTCATCCATTGGTTTAGGTGGTACTACCAGCAGCACGAGAGCCTGGAAACGGCTTTTACGGGAGAGCGAAACGAAATAAAGTCGCAGAAGGCACGGCTGGAGCATTTTCATGACCTGGTTTTCAGCCTGGACGAGGCGCCGCACCGCACCCGCAAGCACATCTCTACACCGGCCCGCAAATCGGCCTGCAAACGCCTGAACATGTACCTGCGCTGGATGGTGCGCCCTGCAGACGGCGGCGTGGACTTCGGCATCTGGCACACGATGCAGCCTGCCGATCTGGTCTGTCCCTGCGATGTGCACGTGGAGCGGGTGGCCCGCCGCCTCGGCCTGATCACCCGCAAGGGCATGGATTGGCAAACTGCTGAGGAACTGACCGACCACCTGCGCACTTTCGACCCGAAAGATCCGGTGAAATACGACTATGCCTTGTTCGGGCTGGGCGTGGAGGAGAAGTTCTGAGGGATATATGCTAGAATCATCACTTATCTGGTGCTTTATTTATGTTAAACAGCGATAAGACTAGTCTAAAATTGCCATTTGCAGACGTCCTGGATGCGCATTTCGGGGTTACTTACCAAACAGATGCGCCTGGAGCTGCGCTGCTGCTGGCAGTATTGGGGGAGGTGCAATATGAACAAGGTATAGGTATAGCCAACCTGACCACAGGTGAACCCATTACACCTGCCACTACCTTCCGGCTGGCCTCGGTGAGCAAGCAGTTCACGGCCATGGCCGTGCAGTTGCTGGAGCAGGAGGGACTCCTGGCTTATGATGATACGCTGCAGCAGTTCTTCCCGGAGTTTACTACAGGTATAGGGGCGGAGGTTACGCTACGGCACTTGCTCTGTCACACCTCAGGAATATTGGATTACGAGGAGTTTGTGGAGGAGCGCCCTGACTGGCAGATCAGCGATGAAGAAGTACTGGCGATTGCGGCCACGCAAGAAACTACTTATTTTAAGCCGGGCAGCGCTTACAGGTATAGCAACACCGGCTACGTACTGCTGGCTCTGGTTGTGGAGCGGTTATCAGGTATAGCTTATGCAGATTTCCTGCAGCAACGGATCTTTGAGCCTTCGGGTATGGAGGATACTATGCTCTACCAAACGGGCAAGGCTATACCGAAGCGGGCGATGGGCTATGCCCGAAACGAAGCAGGCGAAATAATATTAGCCGATCAGGGCACCTGTACCGCCACCAAAGGCGATGGCTGTATCTATACCTCTGTGCGCGACTATCACCGCTGGCATCTGGCACTGCAAGCGGGTATGGCCCCAGCACTGCAACAGGTATATACCCCGCTGGAGGGTTATCCAAATGGCTTCTACGGAATGGGCTGGTTCTTCAGCAGGCGCAACTCAGGTGGATTAGAACTGTACCACACCGGCAACACCAGCGGCTTCAGCAACCTGGTTATCCGTATACCTGAAAACGATGTGCTGATCGCCTGTTTCTCGAATCTGGCGGATAACGCACACCTGCTGACAGGTTTTCTGGATGTATTGGGCCAATTTCCTGTTCTGCATACAGAATCCCAGCTGATCAGAGATTTGCTTAAGTTGACCCGCTAACGGGCATGCCTTCTCCGCATTTCGTCTTCACTGAAAATAGTACCCAGGCCGATATTGAGTGAAAAGTAGAATTTATACCTAGTGCCAGGCGCAGCACTCAGGTGCAGGTCTTCATTGATGGTCCAGCGTGATTTCTCGAGAGGTACCAGGTAGCCTACCCGTGCATTTATGAGGTAAAAAGCTTGCCTGGCAAAGCTAAACCCCAGGTCCAGGTGGGCTCTTGAATGATGAAGCTCCTTATACCTGAGGTCCGTTTCCAGGTATTCCTCCATGTCGGTTGACTTAGCTATTTTTTCGCGGTACAGGTAATTGAGTCCGTTGCCTTTGTAACCCAGGTATGGGTAGAGCGCATAGCGATGGTTTTTGGTCAGGTCGTAACCGAAATTGAAGGAGAACGAGTTGTAGTCCATCTCGGTCAGATAGGTCTCTTCCTCTTTCTTGCGGCTCCCGATGGCAAAGGCAATAGTGCTGATGTAGCGGTTGGCATAAAACTGCAGGCCAAGCCCCAGCGTGGCTGTCGGATGCTTACCTCCCGGCAGGTCTGCTTCGGTCACTGCATTTTCAAAGCCCCTGTTATCGATGATCGGAAATTCAACAGGCAAAAACACGTAGCTGCCATACGCCCTGTTTTTCAGCGAGTCGGGCGGGACTTGACCTTGAGCAGCATAAGCACTGCAAAAGCACACTAGTGCAGCGACTGTCTTTTTCATACTTCCACACTGCCTTCAGGCTGCACTGCAATTTTCAGTACCACTTTGCGCACGGTTTCTTCCGTAATCATGGCGGCGTGGGCGTCGTCGGGGTAAAAGATGGTGAACGATCCGGCCGGCACATCGAACCAGAAAGCAGGGCGGTCCGGGAAGAAGGCTGCCTCTCGCTCGTCCTGGTACGGGTCGCTGGGTTCGCTGCACAGCGCCAGATCGCGCCAGCCCATGTGGTCCGTGCCCGAGATCACGTACTGAATGTCGATATACCTGCGGTGTACTTCTAGTTTGGCATCCTTCTCAGGTATACCGCTGCCTTCGGAGATGATCGCAAAGAGGTCTTTGCCCACAATCGCTTTTTGCCCCAAGGGGATAGTTGTCAGATCAGTTTCCTTCAAAAACTGAAAAGCCTGCGCAAAAAGCGGGTGCATGCAGGTATAGCGGTCGGCGTTGGTGAGTTTGTCGAGAACCATATAAGTTAGAAAGTTAAGAAGTTAGAAAGTTAAGAAGTTGAGTAGGTAGAATTTTGAATGTACCGACCTTACACTGTAACGTCGTGGTGCTACGTAGCATTACCGTTTCCCTGTAGGGACAGGTCGCGACCTGTCCGAATCGTGCACTGGTGATCGTTTACAAAATCCTATCCAAATGGTGCACGAACAACAATTGACAACTAACAATCAACAATTCAACCACCACACAATTTATAAATTCGCAGCGAACGAAAGCAGCGGCTTTACTTGTTATAATATGCTAAATTTGCCCTAAATCTAAGAGATAACAATTGATCTATCCAGATAACTTTGAAATAAAAATTGGCTTTGCGCAGGTCCGCGAGATGCTCTCGGAGCTTTGCCTGAGCCCACTCGGCCGGCAGTTCGTCAGCCGCATGACCTTCCTGAACCGCCACGACCTGGTGCAACGCCTGTTGGAGCAGACAAACGAGTTTAAACAACTGCTTGAGTCAGATGCCGAAATTCCGCTGCAACACTACTTCGACGTAACTGCTTACCTCGATCGTGCTGCTATACCTGGTACTTTCCTGGAAGTGCAGGCTTTTTTCGAGATCAAGATGTCGCTGCGCACCATCCGCGATTCGCTGCGCTTCATTTCTAGTACCGATGAGGGTAAGTTTGAGGCTTTGAAAGCGCTCGGCGCCAATGTAATGGTGGAGCGCTCGCTCATCGCTGCCCTCGATAAGGTGGTGGACGATGCCGGTGCCGTGCGCGACGATGCCTCTCCGGAACTGCAGCGCTACAAGCGTGACCTTATTGCACAGCAGGGACAACTACGCAAAACAATCAGCTCGATCATCCGCCATGCCAAAAATGAGGGTTGGACCCCTGGCGATGCCGAACCGACCATCCGTGGTGGGCGCCTCGTTATACCTGTCATAGCCGAGCACAAGCGCCGTATCAAGGGTTTGATCCACGACGAGTCCAACACCGGGCAGACGGTTTACATAGAGCCGGAGTCTATCTTCGAACTTAACAACGACATCAAGGACCTGGAGAATGCTTACCACCGTGAGTTGATCCGCATTCTGATAGGGCTGACCAACACCCTGCGAAACTTTATACCTGAGCTGCGCAAGGCATACCAATACCTGGGCCTGCTGGACTTTATCCGGGCCAAGGCGGTGTTTGCCAGAAGGGTAGAGGCCACCATGCCGAAATTGCACAAGTACCCGCACATCGCCTGGAAAGAGGCCATTCACCCGCTGCTATACCTGTCGCACCGGACATTGGGTAAACCAACCGTGCCCATGGCCCTGGAGTTGACCCGTGACCAGCGCATCCTGCTGATTTCGGGTCCGAACGCCGGTGGTAAGTCGGTGAGTTTGAAGACTGTGGGGCTGGTGCAGTACATGCTGCAGACGGGCATGCTTATACCTGTGGCAGACAATTCGGAAGCAGGCATTTTCCACGACATCTTCATCGACATCGGGGATGAGCAGTCCATCGAAAACGACCTGAGTACCTATAGCTCGCACCTCACCAACATGAAAAAGTTTGTGACGGTGGCCGACAACAAGAGTTTGGTGCTGATTGACGAGTTTGGTACCGGTACGGAGCCGGTGCTGGGCGGCGCCATTGCCGAGGCCGTGCTGCAAAACCTGAACGACAGCAAGGTTTTCGGGGTAATTACGACACACTATACCAACCTGAAGAACTTTGCCGAGCGCACGCCGGGCATCGTGAACGGGGCCATGCGCTACGACCACAAAAACCTGCAGCCGCTCTATCAACTGGAGATCGGAAAGCCGGGTTCTTCCTTTGCCATTGAGATTGCCCGCAAGATAGGTCTGCCGAAGCATATCGTGGACAAGGCCAGTAGCCTTGTGGGCAAGGACAAGATACGTTACGACCGCTTGCTGGAGGAACTGGAAACCGAAAAGCAGGAACTGGAGAAGAAGCTGAAAGAGGCCACCGCGCTGGAGCTGAAGCTGAAGCGCAACGTGAAGGAGTATACCGACCTGAAGAACTTCCTGGAGGAGAGCAAGCAGGACGTGATGCGCGAAGCCAAAGGCAAGGCCAAACTCCTGCTTAAGGATGCCAACCAGAAAATTGAGGCCACGATTCAGCAGATCAAGCAGAGCCAGGCCGAGAAAGAGCAGACCAAGCAGGCACGCCGCGAACTCGAGGAGTTTGCCACCGAAAAAGTGCGCAAAGAGGAGCCACGGCCTGCCCACAAACGGATTTCCAGCAACGGCGGACCGCTCAAAGCCGGCGATACGGTGTCACTCATCGGGCAGGACTCAGTAGGCGAGATCGTCAGCATCAAAGGCAAAACGGCGGAGGTACTGTTCGGCGGTTTGAAAACGATTGTGAAGGTGGACAACCTGGAGCGCGCCGAGGCGCAGACCAAAAAGCAGAAGAAAGCCGAAACAGCAGAGGGCTATACCCGCGGCATGAACATCACACAGCGCATGGCCGACTTTGGCTCTACCATCGATATCCGGGGCGAATATGCCGAAGACGCCTTGAACAAAGTGATGAACTTCACCGATGAGGCCATTATGCTCGGTATACCGGAGATCAAGATCGTGCACGGGCGGGGCAACGGCGTGTTGCGGCAAGTGGTGCGCGACTACCTTTACTCGGTGCCGGAAGTGGTCAGCCTGGCCAGCGAGGCCGAGGAAAGGGGTGGCGACGGTGCCACCCTGGCTGTACTGAAATAAAAAAAGGCTCCTGTAAGGGAGCCTTTTTTGCTTAGCGGTTGTACCAGACCTCAATGTAGTAAGTGTCTCCGTCAATTTCGAAGGCGTTTTCCAGCTGCAGTTCACTGTTCGTGAGCTTCAAGACCTTTGCTGTGTATTCGTCTTCTGTGCCTTTATCGAAAATAATGGACTTATCGTTGTTGGCAAATTCCCAGGTGCCGCTCAATGACATTCTTTCATAAGAATCAACGTAGGTACCGGCCTTGTCATACTTGACAGTGTTCTTTTTGATATCATAGCCGATTTCCTCGTAGTAGATATCTGAAATATCACGGCCATTAGCCATTATAGCTTCGCCTTTCCAGGCGCTGGATGTGAGCAAATCCCTTTGAGAAGGCTCTTTATCGTCGTCTTTGTCGCACGAGGTCATGCTGGTTAGCAGGAGCAGAGCAAACAGGAAGGTAAGTAGTTTTTGAAATTTTATGAAACCGTTTTATAGTGAATGGAAAGATTACCTGAATCCTGTTCTGCGTAAGTGCTGGGGTTATAAGGATGCACGTAGGGCAATCGCCGCTCCTAACTTACTCAATTTAGTTTTTCTTCACAAACTGCACCTTGGCATCAAAGGTCGTGTTGTTACGGTTCACCGTGGCGATGAGGTCCATGTTGGTGGTGGTCAGGTTTTCTATCTGTAAGTCGCCGAGCAGGTCGAAGTAGATGATCGTTTCATTTTCCTTAAATTGCCAGGTGCCGGTAGTGGTTTGGGTAGAACCAGCCTGCTCATACACGGCTGTGTAGGTGCCATCGCGGCGCAATGTCAGGCGAGTACTTTTGATATCGAGCAGCATGTCTTTGATCTCGGGGCGGTCTGACACATCGAAGCCATTCACCAGCACGCGATCTCCCTGCCACTCGTGCGCTACGATCAGGTCAGTTTTGGTAGGCTCAGGGTCATCATCATCACAAGAGACCAGTACGAAAGGCAAGGCCAGAAATAAAAAAAGGAAGCGGAGTATATAAATTTTCATAGGGTTGTAAACGGTTAAAGTATACCCTATATATCGCAACGTGTATAAATAAGTTAGGAAAGTTCCGCTAAAAATTTGAGACCCTAACGTTGGCGTTGACGCTTAGATGATGTTGACCTCCGGCTGCAGCGCAATGCCAAATTTTTCCTGCACCGATTGAATAATATCCTGGGCCAATTGTAGGAGGTTTTCGCCCTTGGCACCGCCGTAATTCACCAGTACCAGCGCCTGGTTTTTGTGCACACCGTAGTTATCAATCACTTTGCCTTTCCAGCCGCACTGTTCGATCAACCAGCCCGCCGGCACCTTCACGCTCATATCGGACACGGGGTAGGCGGGCATGTCAGGGTATTTCTCTTTAAGCACATCAAAAAGCAGCACCGGGATCTCGGGATTTTTAAAGAAGCTGCCTGCATTACCAATCTGCGCCGGGTCGGGTAGTTTGCTGCGGCGGATGTGGCACACGGCGGCGCTCACGTCGTGGATGGTAGGCTGCTGTACCTGCATGTCCTGCAGGGTGGTTTGAATGGCGCCGTAAGAGGTGTTCAGCTGCGGCTCTTTGCGCAGACGCAGGGTCACGGCAGTTACTACATACTGTCCCTTCAGGCTGTGTTTGAACACACTCTCGCGATAACCGAACTGGCAGGCCTCCTTGTCGAAGGTATGGACTTGGCCGGTCTCCAACTGCACAGCTTCCAGTTCCACGAACACATCTTTCAGCTCTACGCCATAGGCCCCAATGTTCTGCAGGGGAGCGGCTCCCACAGTGCCAGGTATAAGCGACATGTTCTCGATGCCACCCAGGTCATGCTCGAGGCAGAAGAGCACCAGGTCATGCCACTTTTCGCCTCCTCCGGCTCGCACGTAGGTATAGCCATCTGCTTCGCGCAGTACTTCCATACCTTTGATGCCGTTGAGCAGCACAATGCCGTCGAAATCTTTTGTGAAAAGCAAATTACTTCCCCCGCCCAGTATAAGCTTCGGCTCTTCCTTCACCTCAGGCCGCTGCAGTAGCTCCTGCAGTTCCTGTACACTGTCGAAGCGGGCAAAATGCCTGGTCCTCACATCGATGCCAAACGTATTGTAAGGTTTCAGGGAAAAGTCTTTCTCGAATTTCATAAGCGGGTATTTGCCGTAAAAATAAGGCTATTTTAGTTAGAAAATTAAAAAGTTAGAAAGGTAGAAAGTGTAACTGTTGGGGAATCATCAGACTGAATCAGGACAAAAATCAAAATTCATTATAAAATGGGCCAGCTTAATCCATATAAATTGGCAGGTATTGTAAAGTGAACAATAAGGTAAATCACGGTCAGACAGAACGTGTTAATAAGCGCTTTAGACGCACCATAATCGGTAAGTATAACTTTCTAACTTTTTACCTTTCTAACTTCCCAACTTAAAACCCTATTTTTGCAGTTCAAACAGGTATAGCAAATGGCGAAGCAAAAGCAGAGCGATAATTTCAACATGATTGCCACAACGCTCAGTGGTCTGGAAGAGGTGTTGGCACAGGAACTCGAAGCGCTGGAGGTTGAGTACATCAAGGTAGGCAACCGGGCTGTTTCGTTCTCGGGTAACCTGCGCCAGCTCTACGAAGCCAACCTGTGGTGCCGTACAGCCATTCGTATTCTCCGGCCGATCCGTACGTTCAAAGCCCGCAACGAGCGCGACCTGTACGAGCAGGTGCAGAAAACCAACTGGGCCGAGATCATGGACCTGGACCAGACTTTTGCCATTGATGCCGTGGTGAGCCACTCTACTTTTGAGCACTCGCTTTTTGTGGCCCAGCTTACCAAAGACGCCATCGTGGACCAGTTTCGCAAAGCCACCGGCGAGCGCCCTTCCGTGGACCGCATCCGGCCGGACGTGCGCCTGAACCTGCACATGCACGAGAACATGGTCACCCTTTCGCTCGACTCTTCTGGCGACTCACTGCATCGCCGCGGTTACCGCCTTCAAACCAATGTGGCCCCGCTCAACGAGGTGCTGGCCGCCGGCATCATTGCCTTGTCCGGCTGGGACAAGAAATCAACCTTTATCGACCCAATGGCCGGTTCCGGCACTTTCCTGATCGAAGCTGCCCTCATGGCCCAGAACATTGCTCCAGGCATCTTCCGCCGCGACCCCTATGGTTTTGAGAGCTGGAAAGACTACAACGAAGAGCTGTTTGAGATGGTATGGAAAACGGCTGAAGCCAAAGAAAAGCGCGAGCCGCAGGCCCAGATCATTGGCTACGACATTGACCCGGACTATGTGATGGCCGCCCGCAAGAACATCGAGAATGCCGGGTTGGAGCACGTGATCAAAGTGGAAATGGCTGACTTTTTCAAGACCCAGGCTCCGGCAGAGGAGGGAGTTCTGATCATGAATCCGCCTTATAACGAACGCATCCTGTCCGACGACATTCACCAACTCTACAAGCAGATCGGCGACACGCTCAAGAACAATTACCAGGGCTTCGATGCCTTTGTGTTCACTGGCAACCTGGATGCCGCCAAAAGCATCGGTCTGCGTGCCTCCCGCCGCACACCGCTGTACAATGGCGCTATCGATTGTAGGTTGTTGAAGTATGAACTGTATCAAGGAAGCAGGAGAGGGGAGAAGGAATAGGTAACGGTTAGTACAGACTGCGAATGAGGCAAAGCCGAGTATGGAGCCTGTGCCGTGTTCTAAGAAGTTATTCTTTCAGTTTTAGAAGTAAATATCCAACGACAACTAAAATACCTATGACTGCAAACGTATATTTTCTTTGCTGATGTTTTCTTGCATATCCGTCCTTCTTCATGTCCCAGTCGAACAGCATTTCTACAATCACTTCATCTAATCGGATTATGAAATCTACCCAATGATATCTTTCGTTCGCCTTTGTCTTGTTTGTGACTACTTTCTTCTTCTCCTTGTACCGCTTCCAAACAGACACTTTCTTGTTCTGATATTCAAGTGAAACGTTTCTAACCATTAGTTCATTTTTTGCTTGTTCAACAGCCATGGGGTTCCAATCATCTGGAAAATTAGCTATTTGAATTAGCTCGTCTGTGTTTCTTTCTGATATTGGAGGTTCGAAATTCATACTTACAATTACTGAGAACTAGAGTAGCAGGAGTACCGACTCCCGCTATCTGCAATATATGTAAAGATGCGTTTTGTTTAATTACCGATCTTATACCTAATATAAGCAAGATTCATCTTTACTTTTCATACCAGCCAAAATAAAAAGAGCGCCCATTTCTGAGCGCTCTTTTTATTTAAATCTTAACCAAGATGCTACAATCTTCTGATCTGTGCGCCCAGCGCATTCAAACGGCCGTCGATGTTCTGATAGCCACGGTCGATCTGCTCTACGTTGTCGATGATGCTGGTGCCTTCGGCGGAAAGCGCTGCGATAAGCAGGGCCACACCGGCACGTATGTCAGGCGAGGTCATGCGGATGCCACGCAGCGGGATCTGCTTGTTCTGACCGATGACGGTGGCACGGTGCGGGTCGCAGAGGATGATTTGCGCACCCATGTCGATGAGCTTGTCCACGAAGAACAGGCGGCTCTCGAACATTTTCTGATGCACCAGCACGGTACCCTTCGCCTGCGTAGCCACCACAAGGGCGACGCTCAGCAGGTCAGGCGTCAGGCCCGGCCAGGTATGGTCGGCAATGTTCAGGATGCTGCCATCAATGTAGGTGTCCACTTCGTAGCGGTCCTGCTCCGGTATAAAAATGTCGTCGCCACGGAATTCCATTTTGATGCCCAGGCGCTGGAAGGTATCCGGTATAAGTCCTAGCTCCGGAATCTGGCAGTCTTTGATGGTGATCTCCGATCCGGTCATGGCAGCAAGGCCAATAAACGAGCCGATCTCGATCATATCGGGCAGCATGCGGTGCTCGGTACCTCCCAATTCTTTCACGCCTTCAATCACGAGCAGGTTAGAACCGATGCCACTGATCTTGGAGCCCATGCGGTTGAGCATGCGGCACAGCTGCTGCACGTAAGGCTCGCAGGCTGCGTTGTAAATTGTGGTAGTGCCCTCGGCCAGCACAGCCGCCATCAGAATATTGGCTGTACCTGTTACAGAGGCCTCGTCGAGGAGCATGTAGGAACCCTTCAAGCCAGACGAAGTCACGGTATAGAAATCATCCTCCGCGCTGTACTGAAAGGAAGCACTTAGTTTTTCGAAACCTGTAAAGTGCGTGTCCAGTCTGCGACGGCCGATCTTGTCACCACCCGGCTTTGGCATCTTCGCTTTTCCGAATCGGGCCAGCATCGGGCCTACGATCATCACCGAGCCTCTGATGGCGCGACCAAGTTCTACAAAACGCTCGGAATCCAGGAAATCGATGTCGATGTCATCGGCCTGGAAGGTATAAGTATCCGGTGCCAGGCGCTCCGTTTTCACACCCAGCGAACGCAGCAGTTCAATCAATTTATTGACATCGCGAATATCCGGGATGTTGGAAATTGTTACTTTTTCCGGGGTAAGCAACACGGCGCACAGGATCTGCAGCGCCTCGTTTTTGGCACCCTGCGGAATGATCTCTCCGCGCAGCTTTGCACCGCCTTTTACTTCAAATGAAGCCATTTAATACTATTTATTTCGTTGGTTGGAAGTTGTTCTGGTGTTTTTTCGGCCACGGTTGTCGCCGCCGCGGTTTTGCTGCTGCTGCGGACGGTTGCTGCCGCTGTCCTGCGACTTGCTGCTTACCGATTCGAACAGGTTGTTTGCCTCTACAGTCGCCAGGTCCAGGTTCAGTTTACCTTTGGAGATCTGCTGAATATCGTTCAGGATCACATCGTCCGTGATGCTGTCTTTGTTGTAAGAGCGGTAGAGGGTCTTCATCAGCTTTCCGATCGAGATCGTAGCCGCTTCACGTTCTTTATCATCCTCAAGTTCTGTGGCACGCTGTATCAGCAGCTCCACGTTCTGGCCGTAGTGCTTGTACCTGGGTGTGCTCAGCGGATAGTCCATTGTCTGTGGCTTATCGTTGAGGTATTCCATGGCGCTGAGCGGGTAAGGAGCGTCCACGTCAAGTTTGGAGCCTGACATCACAAAGAGGTGGTTCCATAGTTTTTGCTGATAGTCCTGCGTATCGCGTAATTGCGGATTGAGCTTGGCCATCAGGTTGATGAGCAGGTAAGAGAGGCGCGTGCGCTCCGAACGGTCTTCAATGGTCAGGATATGATTTACCAGATCCTGCACGTTTCTGCCGTATTCGCGCAGCAACAGCTCCTGCTTAAAAGTGGTACTTGCTTCCATTATGTCAATTTATGAATCTCAAATGTAGGAGTAAATTATTTTTGATTTAGCGATTTAGTGAATGAGTGAGTTTTATTTAGTGGGTTAGTGATTGAGTGAATGATTTATAAAAATTTAATGAATGAAAAATTAATCCATCAAAAAAACAATCACTCATCCACTCAATCACTCATTCACTAAATCAATTATGAATCCTCAGCTTGGCAAAGCTTAGCAGCAGGGTTTTCTCGCCTACTTCGTCGAAGTTGATGATGGCCTTGGTGCTGTTGCCCTGCGTGTCCATCTTGGTTACTACGCCGAAACCGAATTTAGGGTGCTCTACCTTCATGCCAGCCGCCAGATTCGTCGTGTCGCTGGGTTTAAAGTCGGCGGGTGGGGTATAGGCGGTGGCGGCCTGCTTGCGTGCCGGCGGCTGCACCAGACTGCTGATGCTGCTCTTGCGCTGCAGCACACGGTCGAACACGTTGCCGCCTCCGCTGGCTGCGTTCTGTTCGCCGTACTTAAAGTTGAGGTACTTCGGATCGATCTCGTCGAGGAAGCGGCTCTTCTCACACGCACGCAGGTTGCCCCACTGGTAACGGCTAGTGGCGTAGGTCAGGTATAGCTTTTTCTCGGCACGGGTGATGGCCACGTAGAAAAGGCGTCTTTCCTCTTCCAGGTCAGCGCGCGAGTTGAGCATCATCTGGCTCGGGAAAAGGTTCTCTTCCATACCTACGATAAATACATTCTTAAACTCCAGACCTTTTGCAGAGTGAATTGTCATGAGCGTGACAAATTCGCCGTCCATGTCGGCTTTGGTATCGGCGTCGGTGATCAGGGCGATGTCCTGCAGGAATGCCGACAGGCTCTTGTCTTCCTTCTCCGGATCGTCCACATACTCTTTTATACCGTTGAGCAGCTCCTGAATGTTCTCGTAACGGGCAAGGCCCTCTACGGTTTTATCCTGGTACAGGTCATCTACGATGCCGGAATGCTTCGCCACATGCTTGGCTACCTCAAAGGCATCGGTGTTATCGGCAATGCGGGCGAAGTCTTTGATCATGATCGAGAAGTTCTCAATAGCTGTACCCACCCGGTTGCCCAGAAATTGACCGGCATTCTGAATCACTTCCCATACGCTGTGGTTGGTTTCGTCAGCCGTCACAAAGAGTTTCTGCTCAGTGGTTTCCCCTATACCTCGTTTCGGATAGTTGATCACGCGGCGCAGCGCCTGCTCATCGTTCGGATTCACCACCAAGCGCAGGTAGGCGATCAGATCCTTTATTTCCTTGCGTTGGTAGAACGACAGACCGCCCACAATCTTATACCTTATGTTCATGCGGCGCAAGGCCTCTTCCATGGCCCTGGACTGCGCATTGGTACGGTACAGGATGGCAAAGTCGTCGTAGGATAGGTGGTTGCTCATCTTCTCCTCGAAGATGGTGGTCGCCACCAGTTTGCCTTCCTCGTTGTCGGAATTGGCCTTGATCACCTCGATCAGCGGTCCCTGCTCGTTGTCTGTGAATACATCCTTCTTCAGCTGCGCCGAGTTGTTTCGGATCACGGAGTTAGCCGCGTTCACGATGTTCTTGGTAGAGCGGTAGTTTTGCTCCAGCTTAAACACCTCCAGCTCCGGATAGTCACGCTCGAAGTTGAGGATGTTCTGTATATCGGCCCCACGGAACGCATAGATAGACTGCGCATCGTCGCCCACCACTACGATGTTGCGGTTCTGGGCAGCCAGTTTGCGCGTGATCAGGTACTGGGAGTAGTTCGTATCCTGATACTCGTCCACCATCACGAACTTGAAAATGTGCTGGTACTTGTTCAGTGCATCCGGATGGTCTCGGAACAGCACATTGGTCTGGAACAGCAGGTCGTCGAAGTCCATGGCACCGGCCTTGAAGCAGCGGTTGGCGTACTGCTCGTATATCTTGCCGATCTTCGGGCGCATGGCGGCTTCGTCGTCGGCCTGTATTACGGGGTCGTTGAGGTACTGCTTGACCGAGATCAGCTTGTTCTTGGCTGAAGAAATACGGCCCAGCACCACGTTGGGCTTATAGAGCTTATCATCCAGGTTCATCTCCTTCACTATGTTGCGAATGAGTGTTTTGGAGTCGTCGGTGTCGTAGATGGTGAAGCTTTTCGGATAGCCGATCTTGTCCGCCTCGGCACGCAAAATGCGCGAGAAAACGGAGTGGAAGGTACCCATCCAGATGTTTTTGGCCTCGTTGCCGATCACTTTCTCGATACGGTGGCGCATTTCTTTGGCCGCCTTGTTGGTAAAGGTCAGGGCCAATATGTTGAACGGATCCACCCCCTGGCTGATCAGGTAGGCGATCCGGTAAGTCAGTACTCTTGTTTTGCCTGAGCCGGCACCCGCAATGATCATGGCTGGCCCCTCGGTGTGGAGCACGGCCTTGCGCTGCGACTCGTTCAGTAAACTAATATAATCCATTTGCTTTCTTCCGCGTGCGTCTTTAATAATCCATGCAATTTACACATTCCTATCCGTTTTAGGAACGGCGTTTGCACATTTAGAGAACTAGACCGGCATTGCTTTTGGTTTCTTATAAAGTAATGCGTTTTTGGCCTCTCTTTTGCGTGTCTTCGGGCAGGGCTTTTTAGAGAAACGCCGCATTATCTGTATCTTTGTAAAATTAAGATGGTTGGGGCGGGTCTTATACCTGCGCTATACCTGAAAATATATGATCCCACTACGACGCATGAAAAAGCTCCTTCTGCTTCTCGCAGTGCTCCCAGCCGGGCATCTGGCTGTGGCGCAAGCTGATACTACCCAGGCCATCAAGGTTATACCGGACTCCCTGAAAGATGTAAAGGTGAAACGCGCTGCCAAACAGGTATGGCGTACACCGGAAATGCAGGAAGCCATGGACTTGTACATTGGATTGCAATTCAACGAAGCGTACGCCAAGTTCCGACAGGCAGCCGCCCGTGATGAAGCGGCTGCTTACTACTTTATGGGGCGTATGCACCAGTATGGGGAGCTTCGTGAAGACGGATTAGCGATCAACACGATCATCACGTCTGACTCGGTCGCCTATGTGCGCAACCCCGAAAAATTCTACAAAGCAGATCCTGATACGGCCCGCATTCTGTTTGAAAAAGCGCTGGAAGGCAGCAGCCTGTACGGCAACCTGGGTTTGGCAGAGCTGATGACCTTGCGCAATGACGAAGACAAGCAGCGCTTTACCCGCCTCATGCGCAGTGCCGCCCTCGACATTCGGGATATGGCCATTGCAGGCGACGCCTTCAGTAACCGCATCCTGGGCAGTATGTACTATACCGGCTACGGCGAAATAGAGGATAAGGAGTATGCCTATACCTATATCAAGCGGGCCGCTGAGCTTAACGACATAGCGGCCTATACCTCATTGGCTAACCTATACCTGAGAGGGGAGGGCGTGAAAGAGAACGTGGCGCAGGCCAAGTACTGGCTCGAGAAAGGTGCCGCCGCCGGAGAAAAAGAAGCCCTATATACTTTGGGCCTTCTCTACGAAGAGGGGAACCTGGGAAAAGTGGAGCCGGAGAAAGCACGCCAACTCTACCATCAGGCCATCTCGCAAGGTAGTTCCAATGCCTTTGAGCAGCTCAAGTATCTCAACCAGTCGTCTGACCAAAAACTAGTGCTGGCAGCCATTGAGCGTAACCCTGAAATCGTGAAGCGATCGCTGGAAAATGGCGCCTACGTTAACACCGTATCGGTGCCGAACGGCTATGATTTTGACTTCAGGTTGCGTACGCCGTTAATGCATGGTGTTTTTATTCCGTTGTTACTTGAAGACTATGGTGTCATCTACCAGCCGGATGTACGCCTGGAGGTGGCAAGTATGCTGCTGCAAAAGGGAGCCGATGTCAATGCAACGGATCAGGACGGTAAAACGGCCTTACACTATGCCATGTCCGGAGCCCGCATTAATACCGAGGGTTTTGAGATTGAGCAGGCACAACTGCTGGACACGCTGTTTAAGTACAAAGCAAACCCGAACATCGTGGATAACAAGGGCAACACACCACTCTACTATGCTGTGCGATTTGCCAACGGTACACACATGATGGAGATGAGCCGCTTGCTGCAAGGCGGTGCCAACCCCAACATTCAGAACCTGGAAGGCCTGACGCCACTGATGCTGGCCTGTCAGCTGGACGGTGGCAACGAGGTGATCGTGATGTTGATCAATGCCGGCGCCGACCCAAGTCTGCGCGACTACAGCGGTAAAACAGCCATGGATTATGCGAAGCGTGAAAGCGTGCAGAATATTCTGGTGGCCGCAGGGGCAAGAGCTCCCAAGCGTTAGTCTAAACTTATTTCTCCTTAATTTTGTCTGTTCAATGCCGGCGCAACCGGATAGAACTAATTTTACCGCCTACATTACATGATCGTTCTTCAGAATACCATCATCAGCGACGACATCCGC
This sequence comes from Pontibacter ramchanderi, assembly GCF_002846395.1. GTDB lineage: Bacteria > Bacteroidota > Bacteroidia > Cytophagales > Hymenobacteraceae > Pontibacter > Pontibacter ramchanderi. The sequence goes on along the minus strand of NZ_PJMU01000001.1, from coordinate 910,520 downwards.
GATAATTTCTTTGTCTGCAATCTTGAGCAGTGCAAAGGGGCCTGCTGCGTAGAAGGTGACCTGGGCGCACCGCTGGAGGAGGAGGAACTGGCTATATTGGCCGATAGCTACGAGCACATCAAACCGTACATGACCGGAGCCGGCAAGCTGGCCGTGGAGGAGCAGGGCCTTTACATCCAGGATTTTGAAGGCGACTACTCCACCCCGACCATCGAAAACCGCGAGTGTGCTTATGCACTGTATGATGACCAGGGAATCCTCAAATGCGCCATCGAGCAGGCCTACTATGACGGCAAAATCAGCTGGAAAAAACCGATCTCCTGCCACCTATACCCGATCCGGATTACCAAGTACGATGACTTTGAGGCGCTGAACTATGACCGTTGGAGCATCTGTGCCGCTGCCTGCAATTTTGGAGCCGACCTGGGTGTGAAGGTATACCAGTTCCTGAAGGAGCCACTCATCCGTAAGTATGGGGAGGCCTGGTACGGCGAACTGACCGAACTGATCGAGAAAGAAGAGCAAACAGCGACTACCTAAGGTATAGCTATACCTGATAAACAAGAAAGCCTGACCATTACGATCGGGCTTTCTTGCTTTGTGTAAGTTCCTTTATTTGATCAGGCCGGCCGTGGCCCAAAGCTGAAGCAGGTTATTTGAGAGCTTATCGCCTTTTCCCTGTGCCTGGCGCGCCCAATATGTGGCTTGTTCATAGTCTCCAGCCGCTTCGTAGGCAATGGCCAGGTTGTGAGCAGCCCGTATACCTGTTTTTGTGGACAAATCCTGCGCAAGGGGCTGAAGTTTGTTGATTGCCTGCTGGAATTCTCCCATCAGGAGCATCAGGTTGAGGTCTTGGAATGGTTTTCCGGTATAGATCTGTCTGACCAACAATAGTGGCTGCGGGTAAAAGCGGTCCCAATAACTATAGCCAGTTTCTACGGCCAGCTGATTGACAACCGGACCTGCTTTGCCCATGGCAGGGCCTATAGCCAGCAAACCGCTCACCACCGTCCTGGAGTCATAGTATTCGGTTTTTTCAATCGTTGCCTGATCCAGAACTACACCTGTGCTGTCGTAGAGTGACCAGGTGCTCGCCACCACCAGATCAAAATTGGCCGTCTTGGTTTTGTAGCCATCTTCATCCTCATAAGTATCCACCTGCTTTCCAAACCGAGTGTCAAACTTGTCGAGCGACAGAATCAGGTGAGGGCGGTATTGTATGTACAAGTCCTGAACTTCTGATTTGCTTAACTGGGAGGAAGAAGGAGCAAGGGTAACAGCCTGTTCTGAGTTGATAAGTACGAAAGTGGAGTCGTTGTAGACGGCACCCATCACGCCACCGGCCGCCTGGTAAGCTCCTTCTCTTAGTACTTCCGCTACATTGCTGTTTTTATTCGAGGCCTGAACAGAAGGGTCGTACCGGTTCACAACCAAAACTTTCCACTGGTCAGGGCTTACCCGCACCACAGCTGGACGCACCGTTTCCATCATCACAACAGACACGCAGCTGCTCATTTGGAGGGCCAATACAATTACAATCAGGGAAGCGAAAAGCTTGCTTGGTTTCATGAGGTTTCTTTTCAGATGCGCGACTAAATTAAAGCAAATATGGGAAGCAGACTATATTTTAAAACCACATATATCGGGCCAAATAAAAAAACCGGCCCATTGCTGAGCCGGTTTTTTTAAGAAGTGCATAATTTACAGTGCACTAAAGTCGAAATTTTCCAGGTAGGCGGTTGTAAAGTTTCCTTCCTTGAAGCCAGGGTCATCCATCAGTTTCAGGTGGAAAGGAACCGTCGTCTTTATACCTTCAATTATAAATTCACTCAGTGCACGCTTCATTTTCACCAGAGCCTCCTCGCGTGTCTGCGCACTCACGATCAGCTTCGCGATCATAGAGTCGTAGTTCGACGGGATGGTATAGCCGGAGTAAACGTGAGAGTCTACACGCACACCGTGTCCGCCGGGTACGTGCAGGTTTGTGATCTTGCCCGGAGAAGGACGGAAGCCGTTCTTTGGGTCCTCGGCGTTGATACGGCACTCAATGGCGTGCATCTTCGGATAGTAGTTCTTACCCGTGATCTTCTCGCCAGCCGCCACTTTGATTTGCTCTTTGATCAGGTCATAGTCAATCACTTCTTCTGTGATCGGATGCTCTACCTGGATACGGGTGTTCATCTCCATGAAGTAGAACTCGCGGTGCTTGTCCACCAGGAATTCGATCGTGCCCACGCCTTCGTAGTTGATGGCCTTGGCGCCCTTGATGGCGGCCTTGCCCATGCGGTCGCGCAGGTCGTCGGTGATGAACGGAGAAGGTGTTTCCTCCACCAGTTTCTGGTGACGGCGCTGGATGGAGCAGTCGCGCTCCGAAAGGTGGGCTACGTTACCGTGCTGGTCACCGATCAGCTGAATCTCGATGTGACGCGGCTCCTCGATGTACTTCTCCAGGTAAATGCCGTCGTTTCCGAAAGCCGCTTTGGATTCGGTGCGGGCATCATTCCAGGCTTTATCAAATTCTTCCTCGCTCTTGATAATACGCATACCGCGACCACCACCACCGGCAGTCGCCTTGATGATCACCGGATATTTGATTTTCTTGGCCAGTTTCTTTCCTTCCTCAGCAGATTTCAGCAAACCATCGGAGCCAGGTATAGTCGGTACACCTGCCTTTTTCATGGTGTCCTTGGCTGAAGCCTTGTCACCCATGGCGTTGATCATGTCCGGAGAAGCACCGATAAACTTGATGTTGTGCTCAGCGCAGATGCGGGAGAACTCAGCGTTTTCAGACAGGAAGCCGTAACCCGGGTGGATCGCGTCGGCGTTGGTGATCTCGGCAGCCGAGATCAGGTTAGGCATGTTCAGGTAAGACTGGGCACTTGGCGGCGGACCAATACAAACAGCCTCGTCAGCAAAGCGCACGTGCAGGCTTTCCTTGTCAGCTGTGGAGTATACGGCTACCGTCTTGATGCCCATCTCCTTACAGGTACGGATGATGCGCAGGGCAATCTCGCCTCTGTTAGCGATTAGTATCTTTTTAAACATAATATCGGATTTGGTGATTTGGAGATTCGAATTTGTGAAGAATGAAAATGGAGACGTTTATTAGACCATCTCCATCTTCAAATTTTCTCAATTTCAAATTTTCAAATTGAAATGAATTAGCTAGGATCTACCAGGAACAACGGCTGATCGTACTCTACCGGGTTGGCATTGTCCACCAGCACTTTCACGATCTTGCCCGATACCTCTGACTCTATTTCATTGAAAAGCTTCATCGCTTCGATGATGCAGATTACCTGACCCTTTTTTACCTCGTCACCTACGTTCACAAACGCTGGCTTGTCTGGGCTTGACGAGCGGTAGAAGGTACCGATCATAGGGGCTTTGATGGCGATGTATTTGCTCTCGTCGCTGGCTGGCGCAGCAGCTGGGGCTGCCGGAGCGGCAGGGGCAGCAGACGCCTGAGGTGCAGCAGCAGGAGCGGCCGCAGGAGCTGGCACATGATGCGCAGCAGCTGGCGCTTCTTTCACATAGCTCACCTTCTGGTCTGGGTCGCGCTTCACCGAGATCTTGAATTCTTCTGTCTCAATGTTTACTTTATTCAAACCAGACTTGGCGATAAAGTCAATTAGGTCCTGGATTTCTTTAGCTTTCATGTTGTTATTTTACTCGTTCTGCGTAAGAATAAGTTCGTGTATCTACTTTTATTTTTTCGTCCTGCCCAATGAACAACGGTACCTGGATAGTGGCGCCCGTTTCCACAATGGCTGGTTTTGATGCGTTGGTAGCGGTATCGCCTTTCAGACCTGGCTCAGTGTAAGTAATGGTCAGCTCTACAAAAGGAGGGATTTCGCAGGTAAGCGGCGTTTCCGTTTCAGCATGGAACAGGATGGTCACTTCCTGTCCTTCTTTCATCAGATCGGCAAAGGGAACCATCTTCTCTTCAAGCGCCACCTGCTCAAATGTACTCATGTCCATGAAGTTATACCCCATGTCGTCTTTGTAGATAAACTGGTGCGGACGCTGCTCTACGCGGGCAGTCGTAATTTTATGACCAGCCGAGAAAGTGTTGTCTAATATTTTTCCGGTTTTGATATTGCGAAGCTTCGTTCTCACGAAGGCCGGCCCTTTGCCTGGTTTAACATGTTGAAATTCAACAACTACATAAAGGTCATTGTTGAATTCCATGCACAGACCATTTCTGATGTCAGCTGTGGTTGCCATAGTATGCTGTTGTTACGCTTGAAATTGAATGAAACGATAAAAGTATAGCGCAAATCGCTGTCTTGCAAACAAAATTAGCTATTATACTTAAATATTGATCAAAAAGCTTGGGGCATTGCTACAGGCAGGCCCTTCAGACAGCTTGCACGTAATAAAGGTGCAACCGGTAGGGGGCGAGTCATTTATTTTATATAATTTAGCCATTATTTTAAAAAGAACCCATCACCTCATAGGCACTTTTCGCATTCTCGCGTATGTTTTTGTGCCGCTTGCATCTGGTTAGTGCGCTCTTATAAAGTAAAAATCAACTATGGATTATAAGCTCATCTTTGATAACACCCCTGAAGCCATCGTGCTGATTGACCCTGACTTCATTGTTCTGGGAGCCAACAAGCGCTATCTGGAAGTCACGATGCGGCAACTGAACGATATTGTAGGCAAGCATTTTCTGTTAGAAGCATTTCCGGAGCCCACTGTGCCTTATGAAGAGAACCCGGTGCGCCTATCCATTGAAGAGGCAATCCAGAAGGGCAAGAAGGTATACCTGGACGTCATCCGCTACGCCATTGCCCGACCCGACGGAACTGGCTATGACGAGCGCTGCTGGGAAGCCTCACATACCCCCATCTACGATAAGCAGGGAAAGTTGGTGTATGTCCTGCAGGAGACGAAAGATGTGACAGAACGTGAGAATACCAAAAAGGCCCTGGAGGATATTGAGCAGAAGTTCCGGTTTATGGCTGACTCAATGCCTCAATTGATTGATGCCGATGACGCTGCCGGCAATTCCACGTACTTCAACAAGCAATGGGAGAACTACACAGGTATACCTACGGAGGAGTTGATGGCTGGCGGTTGGAAAACAGCAATTCATCCGGAAGACCTGCCGGGCGCTGCCAAGGCCTGGCAACAGTCGCTGGAGAAGGGAGAGCCCAGCCAGGTAGAGATCCGCATCCGTGACAAGGATGGAGATTATCGCTGGTACCTGAGCCGCTACCTACCCATGCGGAATGAAGATGGCACGATCCGGTTGTGGTTGGGCAGCTGCAGCGACATACACGATATGAAGAACCTCGTGCAGGAGCTCCTCACGAGCAACGAGCAAATGTCGGAGCTGTCGGATCAGGTGCAGTTGGCATTCCGTAAGGCAGAAAGCGAGCGGATGACGCTGGAGCGCCTGATCATGCAGGCACCTAGCTTCTTTGCCATTCTGAAAGGTGCGGACCATCGTTATGAGCTTGTTAACACGAAGTATCAGGACCTGTTCCCGCATGTTTGCCTTATTGGCAAAACGGTGGCCGAAGCGTTGCCCGAGATTGCCGATCAAGGTTATATCGATGTGCTGAACAATGTGTATAGGACAGGTGAAACGTTTGAGGCAAAAGAGATCCTTGTGAAGCTCGCCAACGCGGAAGGGAAACTGGAGGACAATTACCTGACCTTTATTTTTCAACCGCTTTTCGACGAGCTCAACCAGGTAACCGGTATACTGATCGCCGGTTTCAATGTGACCGACAAATATCTGCTGAAGAAGAAGCTGCAGGATTTGGGCGTCACGTTAGATGAATTATAATATTACTTTTTAGTAAGAAGCAGGTGAATTCAGCGCAGGTAGATTTTCAGCAGATCCGGATTAAACATATTCTGTTTAAGTCCAAGGTACGCTCTGTGCTGTACGGTGGGGCGCTGGATAGTGTGTTCTTTTCGGATGCTGGTCCGATCAGCCATTGGTTTTTGCAGGTAGGGAAAGTGAAGTACGGGAATGAGCCGGAGCTGTATAGCCTTCAGAAAACACACAGCGACCTGCTTTCAAACGCCAATCAGCTGTTCAGTCTTTACCGGAACGGCAGTATCGACCAGGCCCATGCAGGTATGAAGGATATCGAGAAATTGTCGGACCGCTTTCAGGAACTGCTCACACAAATGGAAAAGCGACTTGCCTTGCGCGCCGATACGATTTAAGCCTTTTGGTAACGACTATAAACAGAAAAAGCGGCCCGCAAGCCGCTTTTTCTGTTTATAATTAAAAGAGTTATTTCGGATCGTATGCCCACTTCACATAGATGGCGCCCCAAGTAAAGCCACCGCCAAAAGCTGCCAGAATCAGGTTATCACCTTTCTTGAGTTGCTTCTCATACTCCCAAAGACAAAGGGGAATAGTGCCGCTTGTGGTGTTGCCATAGCGCTCGATGTTTAGCATAACTTTGTCGCTTCCTACGCCCATTCGGTTAGCTGTTGCGTCGATGATGCGCTTGTTGGCCTGATGCGGTACCAGCCAGGCTACATCCTCCGCCGTGAGGTGGTTACGCTCCATCACTTCAGCCGATACATCCGCCATACCTTTCACAGCGAATTTGAATACCTGCTGACCTTCCTGGTAAGCGAAGTGCTCCCGTGCCTGTACCGTTTCGATGCTGGCTGGTTTGCGACTGCCACCTGCCTTCATGTGCAGGAACTGCGCGCCTGTTCCATCCGACTTCAATACGGAGTCCAGTATGCCATAGCCTTCTGTGTTTGGCTCCAACATAACAGCACCGCCTCCATCACCAAAGATGATGCAAGTGGCACGGTCGGTATAATCAATGATCGAAGACATCTTATCGGCTCCCACTACGATCACTTTTTTGTACTGTCCTGATTCAATGAACTTTGAGGCGGTTGCCAACGCATAAAGGAAACCGGAGCAGGCGGCTTGCAGGTCATAACCAAAAGCGTTTACGGCACCCACTTCAGCGGTAATTAGATTGGCAGTAGCCGGGAAAACCATGTCGGGCGTGGTCGTGGCGCAGATGAGCAGCTCTACTTCTTCTGCTTTTGTATTAGTTTTTTTAAGTAACTCAAGTACTGCCGGTACTGCGATATGCGACGTGCCCTTGCCTTCGCCCTTCAGAATGCGCCTTTCCTTAATTCCGGTGCGTGAAAGGATCCATTCATCATTTGTGTCAACCATTGTTTCCAGTTCCTTGTTCGTAAGCACGTAGTCCGGAACATAGCCAGCCACACCTGTGATCGCGGCAGTAATTTTACTCATGTTGTGAAAGGTATAAGTGTTGGAAGTTTAAGACGGCAATATAATAAAAAAAACGTGGCACAAACCGTCATTACGCAAAAAGTGTAGTGAGACAGTTTGTGCCAGGAAATATGTTTGGCCGAGGCCAGCGCCCGTTACTGGGCGCCTGTGTGCTTTTTAAATCGCTCTGAGAGGTTGGTGGCTACCATCTTCTGGGCCTGCAGGATCATGTTGCAAACCGCCAGGGGAGTTGACACACCGTGTCCGATGACAGCATTTCCGTTTATACCCAGGATCGGGCTACCGCCTACTGCCTCATAGTTGAACTTGTCGAAAAACGGATCGTGCATGTTCTTCTCGTTGAGGATGTCGTAAACAGACTCTGCCATCTTCAGGATGATGTTGCCGGTATACCCGTCACATACAATCACGTCGGCTTTGTCGTTGAACATGTCGCGTCCCTCGATATTGCCAATGAAATTGATGTTCGGGTTAACTTTGAGGCGTTGGTGTGCAGCCTGTGTATTCACAGTGCCTTTGCCTTCCTCTTCCCCAAGGTTCATCAAGCCTACCTTCGGATTTTCGATCTCCAGTACGTACTTGGCGTAGATAGAGCCGATTTCACCAAACTGCTCCAGTACTTCTGGTTTGCAGTCGGCGTTGGCTCCAACATCCAGTATAATACCAAAGCCACCACTGAGCTTTGGTACCAAACCACCAATAGATGGCCTTAAAATGCCTTCTACGGCTTTTACGCTGAACATGGCACCCACCAGCATTGCTCCAGTATTGCCTGTGCTACAAAAAGCATGCGCCTTTCCAGCCTTAAGCATTCCAAAACCTACAGCAATACTGGAGTCTGGCTTCTGGGTAAGTGCTTTCGTGGGGTGTTCTCCCATTTCAATCACTTGGGTGGCGTTCACCACCTTTATAACAGAGCCAGTGTATCCATATTCTTTCAGCAGCTGAGTCAGAATGTCTTCCTTGCCAATGAGCAGGATCTCGTAATCTTCTTCAAGCTGTTCTGCGGCCAACATGGCACCTTTCACGTTTGCTTCAGGCGCAAAGTCGCCGCCCATAGCGTCCAGGGCGATTCTCATGTACTGGATGACGTTAAATTATACAGAACTGAAACGGGGTACAGGCTGGAATTACTGAGCGTTTGTTGTATAATTTTTGATCGCCAGTTTGCCTTTGTGGTACAGGTCACCTTCTACCACGTAAGCATGGTGAAACAAGTGAGGAGTGTCTGTAGTTGGGCAGATTGCAATCGCTTTCTCAGAGAGCTTCTGGTGAGTTCTTCTCTTATCTCTTCTGGTCTTCGAAATCTTGCGTTTAGGATGTGCCATTTTTAGTTATAAATTTACTTGCTGTTATTTAATACTTTATTATTCTACTGCTTGTTAGTTCAGGTTTTTCAGGGCATCCCAGCGTGGGTCAACATCATCGTCGTTGTCGTCATCGTTCCCGTCGCCCTCACTATCGCCTGCCTTGCCCGAAGAGTAAATCAGGATGTCCTGTTCATCATCTTCGTCCAGCTCCTCCACAAAGCGTGGGTGAAGCTTTTTCATGGGCAGCGATAGTCCAATGTAATCATACAGGTGCTGTGCCACGTTAATGGTCTGGGTTTCGGGCGTAATCTGCCACAAATCCTCATCCAACTCAGCATTTACATCTCCGAACTTGATCAGCAGTGTCTCTTCAATGTCCACCGGCTGGTCGAACTCCTCCAGGCTGCGGTCGCAGGTGAGGCGTACGTGTCCCTTAATGTCAAAATGCAGTGTCAGCAGCGACTCGGTCTTATCGAGCTCTACTTTTGCCAGTAGTTTTCCCCCCAGTATGATCTCCTGCTCAAACAAAGAGAAGAATGAATCGTCCATCTCAAACTCATAAGAGTGCTTCTTATTCGCGAGTTTGGCAATGCCGATTTCGTAGTCTCTAAGCTTTTTCACTACCGTGTTTTTATTGCAAGACGCAAAATTAGAACATTAATTTGACAAATAAAATAGCAGCCCGATTTATAAAGCGTGCATTTGCTCTGTCTGGCGCTTTTTTATGATGTCGCAGGCAAGGAACAACGCTTCTCTGAAAGAGGTTTCATCGGCTGTATGTTTGCCGGCAATGTCGTAGGCCGTGCCGTGGTCGGGGGAGGTACGCACGATCGGCAGACCGGCCGTGTAGTTAACCCCTGTTTCCATGGCGAGCGTCTTGAAAGGGATAAGCCCCTGGTCGTGGTACATGCTCAGCACCGCGTCGAACTGCTTGTACATGCGCATGCCAAAGAAGCCGTCGGCAGGGTAGGGGCCAAACACCAGGTGCCCTTTGTCTTTCAGGTGCAACACTGCCGGACGGATAATGTCCGTTTCTTCGGTGCCCAGCAGGCCTTTCTCGCCAGCGTGCGGGTTTAGACCCAGCACGGCAATGCGTGGCTTCAAAATGCCGAAATCGCGGCGCAGCGACTCCTGCAGGATGGTGATTTTGCGGATGATCAGGTCGAAGTTGAGTTTGCTGGCTACGTCCTTCACAGGTATATGACCTGTTACGGTTGCCACCCGCAGGTCGTCGCTTACGAGCAGCATCAGGCTGTCCGCGGCATCAAAATAAGAGGTCAGGAACTCGGTGTGGCCCGGGAACTTGAACTCTTCGGACTGTATGTTGTCTTTGTCAATCGGAGCGGTCACCAGACCGTCCAGCAAGCCGGCTTTAAGATCGCGCGCGGCAGCCATCAGCGAGTCGAGGGAGGCCTTGCCAGACTCCGGTTTCGGCGTACCCGGCTCCACGGCGATATCTTCTTCCCAGCAATTGATCAGGTTAATCTTTTTCGATATAAGCTCCTGCGCGGAACCCACTTGCTGGTAATGAAAATGCTCGGCGCTCAGGGCCTTGCGCACTTTGCCCATCACACCGGCTGAGCCGTAGATAACAGGCGTGCAGAAGTTAAGGATGCGCTGATCTGAAAGCGTTTTGACGATGATCTCCGGGCCGATGCCGTTCGTGTCGCCGATGCTGATGCCTATTTTTGCTTTATGTCTGTTGTCCATCTTTTCTTAGTTAGCCAAAGAGCTAAGGTAATTGTAAACCAGGCGCACGCCTGATCCGGTGGCTAGTTTGCCACGGTAAGAGTCTTCGCCGAGCAGGTAGGCTGTGCCAGCAATATCAAAGTGCACCCAAGGGTAATCGGTGAAATATTCCAGGAACACACCAGCCGAAATGGCGCCTGCCTCGGCCCCGCCCAGGTTCTTGATGTCGGCTATGTCAGACTCGATATGCTTCTTGTACTCGTCCCACAGCGGGAACTCCACAATGCGCTCGTGTTCCGCCTCTCCGGCTCGCTTCAGTGCGTTCATCACTTCATCACCAGCGTTACTCATTGCTACCAGTCCTTCCTTGCCAATGGCACGGGCCGCGGCTCCGGTCAGGGTAGCCATGTCGATCACCAATTCCGGCTTGTATTTCTGGGCAAAGCTCAGGGCATCTGCCAGGATCAGGCGCCCTTCGGCATCGGTATTGAGCACCTCCACGGTCATGCCGTTGTGCATGGTGAGCACGTCGCCTGGCGCATAGGCCTTACCGCCCGGACGGTTGTCGGTGGCAGGTATAAGTGCGATGACGTGCAGCTGGATGTTGTTTTTAGCCAGAGCATACATCACCCCACTTACAGCAGCGGCACCCGCCATGTCCGACTTCATGTAGTCCATGGACTGCGGCGTTGGCTTCAGGCTGAGGCCCCCAGTGTCGTATACCACGCCTTTGCCTACCAGCACGTACGGTTTGCTGTTGGTGGCGCCTTCCGGTTTCCACTCCAGTATGTTAAAGGTCGGTGGCTCTTCACTGCCCTGGTTCACGGCCAGCAAACCGCCCATTTTCAAGGACTGTATCTGCAACTCATCGAACACCTGTACTGAGAAACCAGCCTCTTCGCCCAAGGCCACCAACTGCTCGCTGAACTGGGTGGCGCTCTGGTGACTGTTTGGCTCGTTCACCAGGTCGCGGGTCACAGTCACGGCGTCGAGCACGTTTTGCAGCTCCATCGTGTCAAACTCCGACAGGTTCTCGTCGGTCAGCACGATGGTTTGTAAAGAGCTTGGCTTGTTGTTCTTGGTCTTGTATTTCTGAAACTGGTAATTGCTCAGGTATAGGCCCTCAGCCAGGTAGGGGCTCGCCTCTGCACCTGACTTGTCGGCGATGGCCAGTTCCTGCACCTTGTCGGCTTTAAGCTGCATGATCAAGGTATATCCTGCCTGGCGGAGCGATTCTCTGGTGGCGTTCTGGGTTTTGCCCTCTGTGTATACCACCAGGTATAGGCGCTGCGTATAGCGGTTGAGCGACACGATTTTCGCCTCGGCTTCCAGTTGCTGTTTTACATAGGCGGCCTCTTCGGCGCTCAGTTCGGTGAGTGAATCAGCCTGGTCAGCCCGCACAATCAGGGCTACGTCTGTATTTTTACCTACCGATGTACTGTATTTGAGTTGTGTTGGCATTTGTCATTCGTATCTTTGAGCACGCAATATAGTAAGTATATAGTGTAATGCGAAAAAGCCCTTGCCAGGTATAGCTGGCGGCTCTGGCGTATATTAAATAGGTATAACGAGGTTTGTGCAAAATCGTCTTGACGGCGCACGGCCCATAACGCAAAGCAAGTGAGCAAAGTAAGTCCGAAGAAACACCTGGGCCAGCACTTCCTGGTCGACCAGAACATCGCCCGCAAAATAGTGGAGCAACTGACCTTGCCCGGTGGGGTGGCCGATGTGCTGGAGATCGGCCCGGGCATGGGCGTGCTCACGCAGTACATGCTCGAGCACAAGGAGTACCGCACCACGGTGCTGGACATCGACAAGGAGTCCATCGCTTACCTGCAGCAGCATTTTCCGCAATTGGGCGACCGCATCATCTCCGCTGACTTCCTGAAAACCGATCTGAGCAAGCTGTTTCCGGGCAAGTTCTCCATCATTGGCAATTTCCCTTACAACATCTCGAGCCAGATATTTTTTAAAGTGCTGGAGCACCGCGATGTAGTGCCCGAGGTGGTTTGCATGATTCAGAAAGAAGTGGCCGAGCGACTGGCCTCGCCTCCAGGCAACAAGGCCTACGGCATTTTGAGCGTGCTTTTGCAGGCATTCTATACCATCGAGTATAAATTCACGGTACACGAAAACGTGTTCCACCCGCCGCCCAAAGTGAAGTCAGGCGTGATCAGTGTGGTGCGCAACGACCGCCAGAGTTTGCCTTGCGACGAAAAGTTATTTTTCTCTGTTGTGAAGAACAGTTTTGGAACAAGGCGCAAAACCCTGCGTAACTGCCTCAAAACATTTAACCTTCCACCGGAAGTGACATCACAGCCTGTTTTCGATCAGCGGGCAGAGCAGTTGTCAGTCGAGGATTTTATAGCATTGACCCAGCTCGTAGAGCAGAACATTTAATACCATGCAGGCAGAGATCACACGTGAATACATAGAACAGGTTGAAGAGGCGATCGCGCGCGACGACAAGAGTTTCATCCTCGAAACCATGTCCGACATGTACCCGGCCGATATCACGACGGTGCTCTACGAGCTGGACACCAATGAGTCGAAGTACGTGCTGGACCTTCTGCCTCCCGAGATCGGCTCCCAGATTCTGAGTGATCTTGACTATGATATCCGAACTGATTTTCTGGCCTATTTCACCAGCCAGGAGATTGCCCGTTACGTCAACCTGATGGACTCGGACGACGCGGTGGACATTCTGAACGAGATGAATGTGCAGCGTCGCGAGGAGGTGATCGCCCTGATCGAAAACGAAGAGAAGGCGGACGACATTCTGGATCTGCTGCACTACGAAGAGGACTGCGCAGGCGGTCTGATGGCGAAAGAGCTGATCAAGGTAAACATCAACTGGCGTGTGCGGCAGTGCATTGAGGAGATCAGGCGGCAGGCAGAAGACGTGGAGCGGATCTATACGGTATATGTGGTGGATAATCGCGATATTCTGCTCGGGCGACTCAGTATTAAAGCGCTGCTGCTGTCAAAAGACGACAAGCTGGTAAAGGATATTTACAGCGAAGATGTGATCTCGATCGAGTCGTTCCGGGACGAGAACGAAGTGGTAAGCGTGATGCAGAAGTACGACCTGGAGGCTATACCTGTGGTGAACATCCAGGGCAAGCTACTCGGCCGTATCACCATCGACGACGTGATCGACGTAATGCAGGAGCAGGCCGAACTCAGTCGTCAGCTCATGACCGGTATTTCGGAGAACGTGGAGGAAGACGACAGCGTGTTCCGCATTTCGCGCTCCCGTATCCCCTGGCTCGTGATCGGGATGGTGGGTGGTTTGCTGGCTGCGCACTTCATGGGCTTCTTCGAGGCCGATATCGCCATGCTGCCTGCCCTGGCGCTGTTCGTGCCGCTTATTACGGCAACGGGTGGTAACGTAGGTATACAGTCCTCGTCCATCATCATCCAGACGCTTTCTTCCAACGCCGTAATCTTCGAGAACTTCGCCCAGCGTCTTTTCAAGCTCATCATGGTAGCCTTGTTGAACGCGCTGATTATTTCCGCGCTCGTTTTCGGTTTCTCATATCTGTTCCGGCAGGACCTTAAACTCTCCATGGTGGTTTCAGTGGCTCTCTTCTCGGTTGTGATGCTGGCCTCGCTTATGGGCACGCTCACGCCTATGCTGCTCGATAAAATGGGGGTGAATCCTGCTGTCGCGGCTGGTCCGTTCATTACGACAGCGAATGACTTGCTTGGGTTGGCGATTTATTTTGGTGTCGCGCATATGCTGTATGAACTCTAGCCTCATGACAAAACCACGCATCCTGATCATCGACGAAGTGCATCCCAGTCTGTTTCCTATGCTGGAAGAGATAGGTGTGGCCTATGATTATCGTCCGGATATCAAACCGATAGAGGTATGCGAGGCGCTGGTTGGGTTCCAAGGGCTGATCGTGCGTAGTAAGATGCGCATCACCGCCGATACCATCAAACTGGCGGGACAGCTCAGGTTTGTGGCGCGGGCCGGCGCGGGGCTGGATAACATTGATGCGGAGGCACTGCAGGAGCGCGGTATAGCCTTATTGGGAGCCAATGAAGGAAACCAGCAGGCGGTGGGAGAGCACGCGTTGGGTATGCTGCTGAGTCTGATGCGCAACATTGCTCGGGGCGATCGGCAGGTACGTAACCAGGTATGGCTGCGCGAGGAAAACAGGGGAGAGGAGATCAGCGGCAAGACCGTCGGTATTATTGGCTATGGCCACATGGGGCAAAGCTTTGCGCGTGTGTTGCGTGGTTTTGGTTGCCGCATCCTGGCCTACGACCGTTACGCTCCCGAAAAGATCACGGCACCTGCCGAAGCGGCCTCGCTGGAGAACCTGCAGCAGGAAGCCGATATTGTGAGCCTGCATATACCTTACATCCCTGAAAATTGGGCGTTTGCGGATGCATCTTTTTTCAGCGCTTTCAAAAAGCCGATCTGGTTCATGAACACCTCACGTGGCGAGGTGGTAGACCAGACCGCGTTGGTGCAGCACCTGCAAGCCGGCAACCTGAAGGGAGCTGCCCTGGATGTGCTCGAAAACGAGAAACTTCAAAGCCTGACAGAAGATCAGCGCCGCAATTTCAATTATCTCAAATCCGCAGAGCTAGTGGTGCTGACTCCTCATATTGCTGGCTGGACGCACGAGTCCTATGTCAGGATAAACGAGGTGCTGGTGCAGAAAATACAGGCCCTGCAGGCCTCTGGCAGGCTTTCGGCATAATCTGGCCTGCGCGCCTATACTGAGCGGCTCCAATTGCGTATAGCAAGTATGGAGATGCCCCTAAAAGCATGTTGTGGAGACAGATAAATAAGTATAGCTGAAAAATATTGAATTAAAATAAATTTGTATATTTGCTCAACACAGTGCCATCGGGAGATGCCCGTGCGCAGGTGCCACATCTAGCATTCCCGGCTTGCTTTAGTGCAGCCAGGCTGAAAAAGAAGAATTAATCAATTACATATCAGGCAAAAAGAACGGTTATGTTTGACATAGCCGTTCTTTTTGTTTTTGTGTTTTAAAACGTGAAGACAGTATTATGAGCAACATTTCTTATTACACCGCTGAAGGTTTACAGAAGCTAAAGGAAGAGCTACACGATTTGAAGACCAGAGGTCGCGCGGAAGTGGCCCGTCAACTGGCAGAGGCGCGCGATAAGGGCGACCTGAGCGAGAACGCCGAGTACGACGCCGCCAAAGACGCGCAGGGGCACCTGGAGCTGAAGATCGCCAAACTGGAAGAAGTGGTAGGCAACGCCCGTCTGATAGACGAGTCTAACCTGGATACAAGCAAGGCGCTGATCCTTTCCAGAGTGAAGATCAAGAACCTGAAAAACAACATGGTGATGGACTACACCCTGGTGGCCGAAGAAGAAGCAGACCTGGCCTCCGGCAAAATATCGGTAAAGTCGCCGATCGGAAAGGGCCTGCTGGGCAAGTCGGTAGGCGAGAAGGCCGAGATCACGGTGCCGGCCGGAAAGATTGAGTTCGAGATTCTGGAAATTAGCCGTTAAGCCAAATGGAGCCATCTATCTTCACCAAAATTGTAAATGGCGAGATCCCCGCTTACAAAATAGCTGAGGATGATCGCTACCTGGCCTTTCTGGATGTGTTTCCGACCACCAAAGGCCATACCTTGGTCATACCCAAGCAGCAAATCGACTACCTGTTCGACTTGGATGACGATCTATACCTGGGCCTGATGGCTTTTGCTAAAAAAGTAGCCGCAGCTGTAGAGAAGACGGTGCCCTGCAAGCGCATCGGCGTGGCAGTTGTTGGGCTGGAGGTGCCCCATGCACACGTGCACCTGATTCCGTTGAATAAAATGGCCGATATGAACTTTGCTAACAAGCAAAAGTTCAGCCAGGAGGAGTTTGAGGAAGTGGCCGAGCAGATCCGGCAGGTATATGCCACGTTGTAAGGTATAGCTATACCTACAAGGGTAGCAAAAAGGGCGCATCATTTAGATGCGCCCTTTTTGTTTTAGTTCTTCTGAAGGATCGAAGGTTTGAATTGTATGGTGTCTGTAGGCTGTACAGGCTGCTGCGCCGGCTGGTTTTGCTGCTGCCTGGCCTGCTCCTTTGCCTGCTTTCTGAAAAAACCCCTCAAAAGGAAGTTGCTCTGCAGGGCCTCCATGTTCTGGTCCAGCTTTTCAGTGCCGGTCTCCAGGTTCTGCATGGTGCTTTGCAACTGGCGGGCAAATTTCGGATCGTTGAGGAGTACACCCACCGCATTGTTGCTGTTGTTGAGTCGGCTGCTGGCGGTGCGCAGGTTCTCGGTAATCTCCGAGGTAGAAGCTGTGGCTTCCTCCAGTTGCGTCATCGAATTTTTCAGCTGCTGAAATACCTCTTTGTCGGTGGCCAGTTGGTTAGCCAGGCCGCCCGGCGAGTTAAGTTTGCTCGTGAAGGCCGACAGCGAGTTGGAGGCCGTTACGGTGCTTTGCGTCGTGCGCTGCAGGTTGGCTACCACATTGCGGAAATCCTGAGCCATGGTCGTGTCGGTGAGCAAGGCCCCAACCGTTCCCTCGCCTTTCACCAGGCGGGAAGTCAGCTGCTTAAAGTCGCCGGTAATGGCTACCAGGTTCTCATTGTTTTGCTGCAGCTTCTCCATCAGGTCGTCGGTGTTAAGCGGGCTCACAGCCGTAATCCGGTCGCCATCCTCAATGGGGGCAGCCGACTGGGTGCCACCGTCAATCACAATGTTCTTGTTGCCGATGAAGCTCTCGGAGCTGATGCGGGCCGTGGCATTTTTGCGGATGTACTGCTGTACCTTCTCCTCAATGTTCATCACCACCTCCACTTGTGAGTCGCCATACAGGTTAATGGATTTGATCGTGCCGATCTTCACTCCCGAGAACCAGACATTGTTGCCGGTGCGCAGGCCCGCCACATCATCAAAAATGGCGGTGAGCGTCACTGTGCTGATCAGGCGCTTTTGCTGGCCGGCCAGCATGAAAATACCGGCTACCAGGATCACGATCGCCAGGAACGTGAAGATGCCAACTATAACAGTACGTTTATTATCTGCAGAACTCATCTAGTCTATAAAGTTGTAGTTATAAAAAGATTGTACGCGCTCGTCATTGCTTTCGAACACCTCATCAAACGTGCCTTCGCGCTGAAATTGTCCATCGAGCAGCATCACTATCCTGTCTCCTACGGCGCGGGCACAGGTAAGGTCATGGGTGATGATGATAGAGGAGGTGTTGAATTTCTCCTGTACTTCATTGATCAGGCTGTTGATCTCGATACACGTGATCGGGTCGAGGCCGGCGGTGGGTTCATCGTACAGCATGATGTCCGGCTTCAGGATCAGGGTGCGGGCAATGCCAATGCGCTTGCGCTGGCCACCAGACAGCTCGGACGGCATCTGGTTGATTGCCTGCAACAGCCCAACGGCCTCCAATACATATTGAATGGTGTCTTCTCGCTCGGCTTCGGTCATGTGTTTGGCGTGTCTGATCAGCGGAAACTCCAGGTTCTCGCGCACGGTCATACTGTCGTACAAGGCGCTGTTCTGGAACGAGAAGCCGATCTTGAGCCGCAGCGCATCCAACTCACGTGGTTTCAGCGCGCCCACCTCGCGGCCCAGCACGTTCACCGAACCTTCATCGGCCTGCAGCAGGCCGGAGATGATCTTGATCAGCACAGACTTACCTGTGCCGGAGCGGCCGAGCACCACCAGGTTTTCGCCTTTAAACAAGTCCAGGTCTACGCCTTTGAGTACCTCAAAATCGTCGAATGCTTTTTTGAGGCCCCGGATAGAAATCACTTTCTCGTTTCTATCGATGTTAGGGTTTATTTCTTTTGCCTCCATTAAAAAGCTCTAATTGTGTTGATAACCTGCATGATCAGGAGCTCCTCTATAAAGATAAGGAACATGGCCGTTACCACCGATGAGTTAGCCGCCTTGCCAACGCCCTCAGTGCCTTTCGATGAGTTATAGCCTTTGTAGCAGCCCACCATCCCGATGGTATAGCCAAAGATCACAGATTTAACCGACGAGGCGATGATATCCAGAAACGTGATGGCATCAAACACCTGGTAGAAGAAGACGCTGAGCGAGGTCAGTTCGTTCTGGTGCACGTTCAGGTAACCGCCCAGCAGCGAAACGAGCGTGGTAAACATCGTGAGCGCCGGAATCATCAGGGTAGTGGCCAGCACACGGCTTACAACCAGAAACTTAAACGGGTTGGTGGCCGATACCTCCATGGCATCGATCTGCTCGGTTACGCGCATGGAGCCCAACTCAGCACCTATGGCAGAACCTACGCGGCCCGCAGCAATGAGGGCCGTTACCAGTGGACCAATCGCCCGGATAATGGCAACGGAGATCAGGGCGGGCAGGAGCGAGGTAGCGCCAAAATCAGCCAGGGAAGGGCGTGACTGGTTGGTGAACACGATACCGATGATGAAGCCAGTAAGGGAGATCAGTGGCAAGGAGCGCACCCCGATTTCGTAGCACTGCCTGATAATTTCCTTGAACTCGTAGGGAGGCAACCACACTTCCTTGAAAAACCGCGCATTGAAACGGTATACATTCGCCAACTCCACAAATATCCTGTCGAGCCTGCGTGTTGTTACATACCTGCGCCGGGAGGAAGCGGTTCCCGGTTTATTTTTATCTAAATCCATTTATGCTGTTTAGGATTCACCTATACACCTGCCTTCGAAAAGGCAGCGGCAAAATTAACTTAATTTTTAAGAATAAGCCTGACGCTATGCTTAACCGCATCTGCAAAAACATGTTTAAACTTTGTTTTACAGGTATAGCCTATACTAGGGCATATGCTGATTTTAAACAGATTCGAAAGAAATCGGGCAGACCTATAAGCCTTACGAAAGTTAGATGCGATTTTTTACAAAACTGCGAAATATTTTCAAAAGCTTATACTTGAGAGACGGATAATTGGCGGGCGTTGCTGCCGGCGGGTATCAGAAATAGTGGAATTGCGTCTGAAGCGAATGGCTTGTAGGTATAACCTTGCCGTTTGGCGACAGGATAAAGCCAACAGAACAGGCCGTCAACTGATGCCTTTCTATACTAATATAGCGATCCTGAAGCACTCCTATACTTTACCTGCTTATACCTTTCTTTCAGGGTTCTCGGTCAGGAAGGCTTTCCAGGAGTTAGCCCCTTTTTTGGCGTTATTGCCTTTCTGGTAATGGTGGCAAAGGGCCACGGACAGGGCATCGGTGGCGTCGAACATTTTAGGGTCGGGCTGTATTTTGAGGATCTGCACCAGCATGGCGGCCACCTGCTCTTTGGAGGCGTTGCCGTTTCCGGTAACGGACTGCTTTACTTTTTTGGGGGCATACTCCACGTAGGGGATGTCGCGGGAGAGGGCAGCTGCGATGGCAACTCCCTGGGCACGACCCAGTTTAAGCATACTCTGCACGTTCACACCAAAGAAAGGCGACTCGATGGCCAGCTCGTCGGGCAGGTATTCGTCGATGAGCTGTATCATGCGGTCAAAAATTTTCTTTAACTTGATGGCGTGGTTGCTGTAGCTTTTGAGGTGAATCACGCCGTACTGCACTACCTTTACCTTCGATCCGGTTACTTCAATTAGGCCATAGCCCATGACTTGCGTGCCGGGGTCGATGCCAAGAATTAATTTGTTGGGTGGGAGGGTAGCAGAGTAAACCATAAGAGCCGCAATTTAAGACAATATCTTGAACATTACCCGCAACAGAAGGTTCCTTTTGACTACCGGCAAAATTGTCGTGGTGCTGCTCACCCTTTACTTCCTGTACCTGGCCATTTTCACGGCTCCCGATACGCTACTCACCTGGCGGCGTATCCTGCAGTCGGCTCGCCAAAGTGACTATACCTTTATGCTTATTTTAAGTGCGCTGCTTATACCTGCCAACTGGGGCCTGGAAGCCTGGAAGTGGCAAGTGCTGGGGCAGAAGCTGGAGCGCATCTCATACCTGCGGGCCTTTCGCTCCGTTATGGTGGGGCTCACGCTCGGCTTCATCACCCCCAACCGCCTCGGCGACTACGCTGGCCGCCTGCTCGAGCTCAAGAGCAAAGAACGTCTGGAAGGTATAGGTGCTGTCTTTATGGGCAGGTTCTGTCAGTTGGTGGCTACGGTGCTGGTTGGCTCGCTGGGGTTGCTTTACTTCGCTGTGCTGCTTTACTGGGAGAATTACCCTGCTATTTGCCTGAGTGTGTTTTTTCTGTTGCTCGTGCTCAATGCAGCCATGTTGCTGCTACTTTTCAACGCCCGGGCAATGGTTGCGCTGGTGGCGGCGGTCGGCCCACTCCGTAGGTTCACAAAATACCTGGCCATTATGGGGCGCTATACCTTCGGGGAAATGAACCGGGTGCTAGTGCTTTCGTTGCTGCGCTACTTTGTTTTTCTGTTGCAGTTTGTGCTGCTGCTCATTCTGTTTGAGGTGAGGCTAAACCCGGTAGAGTACATAAGCGGCGTGTCGACAGCTTTTTTTCTGAAGTCGGTGGTGCCCTCGGTGTCACTGCTCTCGGACCTGGGTGTGCGGGAGCTATCGGCCATGTACGTGTTCGGTTTGCTGGGCCAGGAGCGGCTGCAGGTGCTGAGCGCCAGCCTGAGTCTTTGGCTGCTCAACATTGTGGTGCCAAGCGCGGTCGGTTTGCTGTTTGTGGTGCGGCTGAAATTAAACCGGAGAGGAGGGGGCGCCTGATGTTCACACTGTTCCTTTTGCTTGCCCTGCTGGGGTATGGCTGGGTCATCCTGCGTTGTCTGTTCGCCTGGAAGCGCCTGCCTATACCTGCCATACCTTTCGGGTACGTTCCTGTTACCAAACTCTCGGTTATTATACCTGTCCGAAACGAAGCGAAGCAGATACAGGATTTGCTCCGGGATCTGGAGGCGCAGAATTACCCTGCTGCATTGTGGGAGGTGCTCATCGCGGATGATCATTCAGAGGACAACACCGTGGAGTTGGTCCGGGAGTTTATGCCTGTTACCAGCCTTACGCTGCGCCTGATCCGGCTTTCGGAGAAAACGGAGGCTATGGGCAAGAAAGCTGCTATAAAACAAGGTATAGCAGAGGCAGGTGGTGAGTTGCTGGTCTTCACCGATGGCGACTGCCGTGTGCAGCCGGAATGGCTTCTGCACCTGGCCTATACCTACGAGTCGCAGCGGGCAGTTTTCATATCAGGGCCGGTTTGTTTTCAAAATACCCATACCTTGCTGGAGCGCATGCAGCTAGTCGAATTTGCCTCCCTCATTGGGGTGGGAGGGGCCTCCATTGGCCTGCGCCAGCCGAATATGTGCAACGGCGCCAACCTGGCCTATACCCGGCAAGTGTTTGAAGAAGCAGGTGGCTTTACCGGAAATGAAGGTATAGCCAGCGGCGACGACGAGTTTTTGCTGCACAAGGTAAGCATGCTATACCCCGAGCGCATCGCTTTTCTCAAGCATCCGGCTGCCATGGTGTACACGGAGGCGCGCCAGACGGTGCGCAGCTTTGTAGCGCAGCGGGTGCGCTGGGCAAGCAAGTGGCGGAGCTACCAAAGCCTGCCGGTTAAGCTGGTGGCCCTGAGTGTGTTCGCTGTTAACTTGCTGCTTTTCCTGGCTATACCCGCCCTGCTGCTGCAGTGGTTGAGCTTCTGGACATTTGTGACCGCCTATGCAGCCAAGTTTCTGATCGATTTCCTGTTCTTGTCCCGCATCCTGGCTTTTATGCAACGCCGGAATTATCTTATTTTTATGCTTCCGCTGCAGCTAGTTTACATTCCTTACGTACTATATACCGCCATCAAGGGTCTTTCAGGGCGCTATACCTGGAAAGGCCGAACTATCCGTAACCATGACTGAGAATGAATTTGCCATTTTGGACGAGCTCTATTTTGTGACGTCCTACCCTGACCTGAAAAGCACCAGTGCCCTAAGCGACTCGGAGCTCTGCGCCGC
Organism: Pontibacter ramchanderi; assembly: GCF_002846395.1. GTDB lineage: Bacteria > Bacteroidota > Bacteroidia > Cytophagales > Hymenobacteraceae > Pontibacter > Pontibacter ramchanderi. The sequence goes on along the minus strand of NZ_PJMU01000001.1, from coordinate 888,369 downwards.
CCTGCGCGACCTGATCATCAAAGGCTACATCCGGATACTGTACCCTGACCCGGACACCGAACATGCCTACGACGAAGCTACTTTTGGCATGCACTGCCAACAGTACTTTTACCTGGCCACCAAAGCCGGACTGGTGGTACATAATTCTATTTAAGGGAATTTTTCTGCAGCCGGCGCGAACAAGTTGCCATGTTACGTAGTTGCAAGTAAAGGCCTGTGGAGAATACGGATTATTTCAAAGGATTTGAGGGGCTGGCACGGAATGCGGCTGATTTTTTGTAAATTTACGCAGTATACGCCTGCGTGACAGGTGTAAAGGCGAGAGAAACCCCCATGTGCGGGCCATAAGCCAACCTAAACTATGAAACCGAATGCCTGATATAGTTGCTCCGAACATACAGCAGGAGTTAAACCTCAAAAAGCTGGAGTTATCGGCCTTGTTGGAAATCACCCAGGCGATTAACGACAACCTGCCTGAAGAGGCGCTTTATAAAATATACCGCTTCACACTGCTGGCCCAGCTGCAGATCAACCGGCTGGCCCTTTTTGTGCACGACGAGAAGTGGGACTGCAAAGTAAGCTTCGGTACCGACCTGGAGCCCGCCAAGCAACACCTTCCCGAAGCGATCCTCGAACTAAAGGAGATCACGCGCATTTCGAAGCTGAGCGTGGACAAGAAGTGGCGCAATTTCGAGATCGTGATCCCGATTCTGCACAACGGCAAAGTGCTCGCCTTTGTAATGATCGGAAAGATTCAGCCTTATTATACCAACATCGAGGCACTGAACTTTGTGCAGACGGTGAGTAACATCATGCTTGTGGCCATCGAAAACCACCGTATGGCCCGCCAGCGACTGGCACAGGAGTCCATCCGGAAGGAGATCGAGATTGCCCGCGAAGTGCAGTCTATGCTTTTCCCGAAAAAGCTGCCTAACGACAAAGACGTGGCTATTCACGCCAGCTACATTCCGCATTCGTCTATCGGCGGCGATTACTACGATTTTATTGAGATCGACAAAGACCAGTTTCTCTTCTGCGTGGCCGACGTGTCGGGCAAGGGCGTACCAGCCTCTCTGCTGATGTCGAATTTTCAGGCGGGTTTGCGTACCATTCTGCGCCAAACTTCAGACCTCAATACAGTTGTGTCGGAACTAAACCACCTGATCTACCGCAACGCGATTGCCGAGAAATTCATCACGACCTTTGTCGCCATTTTTAACCGCAGCACACGCGAGCTGAGTTATGTAAACGCCGGCCACAATGCCCCGATCCTGCTTTACGACAACAACACCCACGACCTGCTGAACGACGGTTGTACCATGTTGGGCGTGTTTGATGTGTTGCCTTTTATGAACGTAGGCAAGATCCATGTGCCACACGACGCCATTCTGCTCTGCTACACCGACGGCCTTACCGAGGTGTTTGACGAAGACGAGTCGGAGTTCGGCATAGAAGGCACTATCGATTTTCTGCAGAAAAACCGTTTCCTGAGCTCTAAAATGCTGCACCTGCAACTGCTTAACGCCATTAATCTTTACAACGAGGAGTCCACCTTCAGCGACGATATCACGCTGCTGTCGTGCAGGTTTAAGTAGGATTAAGGGTTAAATTATTGATGGTTAAATTGCTATATTGTTAAATTGTTTTTTCGGATGGAGGAGGGCGCTTTTAGAATAAGATCAGAGTGGTCTGAACGCCAGATTGATCTTAAGTTGAACGGTTTCTTAAAATGCCGGTTAACCATCTAACAATTCAACCATCAACAATTTAACAATTCAACTTGCTCCGCCTCTACAAGACACCCGCCTTGCTACGCCGCCTTTTGCCGGGCTATACCTGGCTGCGTGAAGCGCAGGACAAGGTGCTATACCTTACTTTTGACGACGGACCTATACCTGACGTTACTCCCTGGGTGCTGGACCAGCTGGCCCAGCACGATGCCAAAGCGACTTTCTTTGCCGTGGGCGACAATTTGGTAAGGCACAGAGGTATAGCGGAGCAGATCCTGGAGCAGGGGCACCGGCTTGCCAATCATACCCACAACCACCTTCGCGGTTGGGAAACGTCGCTGGAGGGCTACCTCGCAAATGTGCAGCAGTGTCAGCAGGAACTGGAGCAGCTTTATCCTGATGCAGCAAAGCCTAAATTGTTTCGTCCGCCTTACGGCCGCATTACCCTAAAACAGGCGGCGGCCTTGCGACCCGACTATGAACTGGTGATGTGGGATGTCCTCACCAATGACTATGATCGCTCGCTCAGCCCCGAAAAGTGCCTGAAGGAAGCCATTCGCTGTACCCAAAGCGGCAGCATCATCGTATTCCACGACAGCCTGAAGGCCCAGCGAAACATGCAATACGCCCTACCTCGTTTTCTCGATCATTTTACCGCACAGGGCTATACCTTCCTGACCCTATGATGGTATCCGCCGCCTATTTTATACTTTACTTTCTTGTATTTGCGGCGCTTCTTCTATTGCTGCTCCTCAACCGCAGGCGCTATACCTCTCATACCCAAAATCTACCCCGCATCAGTATCCTGATCGCTGCCCGTAACGAGGAGCACAACATCTTAACGTGTCTTCAGTCCATCGCCGCACTCGATTACCCAACTGACAAAATAGAAGTGCTGATCGGGGACGATGCCTCCACCGACCGCACCAAAGCGATTGTAAATGAATTTATCCGGGAACGGTCCGGCTATACCTGCGTGCCTATAACTAATATGCTTGGTCAGGCAAAGGGCAAAGCCAATGTGCTGGCGCATCTGGCACGAAAAGCCACCTCCGACATCTTCCTTTTTACCGATGCCGACATTGAAGTGCCACCCTCCTGGGCAAAGGCCATGTTGTCGGGTTTGGGTGAAAATGTAGGCGTTGTAACCGGGCTGACCACCGTGAAAGGCAACCGGCTGTTCGATAAAATGCAGCGCATGGACTGGCTGTTCTCGATCGGGCTGATGCAGGTGTTCAGCGACCTGAACATGCCCGTAACCACTATGGGCAACAACATGCTGCTCACCCGCGAGGCTTACGAAGCAGTGGGCGGTTTCGAAAGCATTCCTTTTTCGGTTACGGAGGACATTGCCATTTTCAATCAAATACTGAAGCGCGGCTACGGTTTTCGGAACCTGTACGACAGCAAGGTGCTTGCCTGGTCGGCGCCCGCCCCCAGCTATGGTGCTCTGCTGGAACAACGCAAGCGCTGGATGCGTGGCTCGGTGTACATGCCCCAGTACATGTTCGCGCTTTTCGTGCTGCACTCGGCCTACTATCCTGTATTGATTCCTTTCTTTTTCAAGGCCTCGCTGGGTGTAGCACTGAGCATTGCACTTGTCAAACTCCTGCTCCAAAGCGTGTTCATGCACATCTGCCTGGAGCGTCTGCATCACAAAGCTCCCTGGTGGCAGTACGTAATCTTCGAGCTATACCTGTTAGTGACCACCTTCATCCTGATCCTTTACTTCTTTGTGCCCACCAAAGTGAAGTGGAAGGGAAGAAGGTATTGAGTAGTAAGAACGTTTGGAAGGTTTAAAGTAAATCATCAAAAGAGTTGTGCTACGTGCGTCGTTGTACCTAAAAAAGAACCTTGCAGCCTTAGCCATTAGTTCGGACCTTTGCACCGAGATATTTTGATCCAAAACCACGCACATGACTTTTATTGATTCGCACGCACATATCTATTCAGAACAGTTTAAGCAGGACCGCGACGAGGCGCTGGCCCGGGCAATGGGGGAGGGAGTGGAGAAAATTTACATGCCCAACATCGACCATACCTCCATCGAGGTGATGCTTGAGACTGAGGCGAGGCATCCGAATCAGTGCATCGCCATGATGGGCCTGCACCCGACTTCGGTAAACAAGGACTTCGAGAAGGAACTATACCTGGTGGAGGAGTGGCTTGGCAAGCGGAAGTTCGCGGCCGTGGGTGAGTGTGGCATCGACCTGTACTGGGATAAAACATTCCTGCCCCAACAACAGGAAGCCCTGAAAGTGCAGGTTGAACTGGCCAGAAAGCACCAACTACCCATTGTGCTCCATACCCGCGACTCTTTTGACGAAACCTACGAGATTATCTCCGCTGCGCAGGATGGTAGCCTGAAAGGTGTATTCCACTGCTTTTCGGGTACCGTGGAGCAGGCTGCGAAAGTGAAGCAGCTTGGTTTTTTAATGGGGATTGGTGGCGTGGCCACTTTTAAAAATGGTGGGCTGGACAAGGTGCTTCCGCACGTTAGCCTGGATGACCTGGTGCTCGAAACCGATTGTCCATACCTGGCGCCGGTGCCGCACCGTGGCAAGCGCAACGAACCCGTATACCTGCCTTTGGTAGCCCGCAGGGTTGCCGAACTCCTACAGAAACCGGTAGAGGAAGTAGCTGAAATTACTACCCGAAATGCCCTTAACCTCTTCAAACTCTAAACGATGAACGTAGTTAAAACCCATATCGATACAGCCGCGCCTGCCCACTCCGATGCCTCCATCCTGATCATTTACACCGGAGGCACCGTCGGCATGGTGTACGACGAGAAGCATAGCCTGGTGCCATTCAACTTCAGCCAGATCCTGGAGAAAGTGCCTGAGCTGAGCAATTTTAAGTACCTGCTGACAGTGTTGAGCATTGAGCCGGCCATCGACTCGTCGAACGTGGCCCCCTCGGACTGGCTGATGCTGGCGAACCTGATTCGGGAGAACTACGCAGATTACGACGGCTTTGTGGTGCTGCACGGCACCGATACAATGGCCTATAGCGCCTCGGCCCTTAGCTACCTGCTCGAGAACCTGGAAAAACCCGTGATCTTTACGGGAGCCCAGGTACCCATAGGCCGCACACGCACCGACGCACGCGCCAACCTGATTTCGGCTTTGCAGATTGCGGCCACCAAAGTGAATGGCAAGAGCGTGGTGCCCGAGGTTTGCATCTATTTTCACAACCTGCTCATCAGAGGGAACCGCGCCAAAAAAGTGGAAAGCCGCCATTTCAATGCCTTTAAGTCAGAGAACTATCCCCTGCTGGCCAAAGCAGGCATCAGCATCGACTTCTATGAAAACGCTATTCTGCCGCATCCCGAAAAATCACTGCATGTGCACCAGCACCTGAATGATAATGTGGCTATCCTTAAGCTCTTCCCGGGAATAACCCCGCAAGTGATGCGCAGTGTGCTGGAGACACCAGGACTGCGCGGCGTGGTACTCGAAACTTTCGGGGCCGGCAATGCTCCTACGGCGGGTTGGCTGCTAGAGCTCCTGGAAGATGCCATATCCAGAGGAATCTACATCCTGAACGTGTCGCAGTGCGATGAAGGAAGGGTAGACCAGGGACGCTACGAAACAAGTAAGTTCTTGCTCAACATGGGTGTGATTGGAGGGGATGACATCACGACAGAGGCCGCCATTACCAAACTGATGTTTGTGCTGGGGCTTGACCTGCCCGCCACGCAAACCCGTGAGTTGCTTGCCAGTAACCTGCGCGGTGAGATTACGATCTAGCCCTGCACGATTATTTATAAGGTATAGGAGGCAAAAATTTGCGATAGTGTAAGTTATTGGCGTATATTTGCACCCATAATAGAGAGCTGTCCGAGTGGTCGAAGGAGCACGCCTGGAAAGTGTGTATACCCCAAAAGGGTATCAAGGGTTCGAATCCCTTGCTCTCTGCTGCATAACCCGAAAGAGCCTGTAAGCAAAGCGTTTACAGGCTCTTTTGTTTTCCGGCCATACCTTCATTTCATCGGTTTTTTCACTTGTAGCTGTAAGTGAGCTACACTTTCATCAATCATGGTGGTATTTCTCACCTCTCAAAATCGTGAAGCCTCGGTATAGCTGCTCTACAAAAAACAGGCGAACCATTTGATGTGAGAAAGTCATCTTGGAAAGGGATATCTTATCGTTGGCACGCTCGTAAATGGCCGGGGAGAAACCGTAAGCGCCTCCGATAATGAAAACCAGGTTAGTGGTGACGGCGTTAAGTTTCTTTTGCAGAAAGTGGGCATACTCCGTGGAGGTGAAGGTTTTGCCCTTTTCGTCGAGTAGTACCACGTGGTCACCGTCCTGAATCTTTTGGAGCAGCAGTTTGCCCTCGGCTTCCTTTAAATTTTCCGCTGTGAATTTGCCCCCCTGCTTCACGTCAGGTATGATCGTAAACTCGAACGGATGATAATGCTTCAGCCGCTTCATGTATTTCTGTATACCTTCCTCCAGAAAAGTTTCGTCCGTTTTGCCTATCGCGATGAGCTTAATCTTCATGTAGCGCTTTTCCCGCCAATTTCGAGTTAAATGCGCTGTTTTGCAAACTGCATTGTTTTATAGACAGCTTTAGCAAGGCGACTATGGAAGTATACCTCGTTATTTGTTAAGCTCTTCATATGCGTTCACTATCAACTTGCTTTCATACTTTATGCCTTCGCTAACAATAGCTCAAAAGTATAAAGGCCATTTCTCCATTGTTTAGCTTAATTCTAAATTACTGAATAACAGGGGTTATACGAAACCCACGAGCAGCAAAGTCAGGTAAAAAGGGATAGGAAAACAATGTTTGACTTAAAATTTTTTTAGATATGGAAGCGATATGCAATAACTGTAACCACTGGGAGCAAGACCAGAACAAGGTACAACTTCAGAGCAAGGAATTTGGCGTGTGCGACGAACTGACTGGTCAGCACGCCCTGGAGCCTGCCTATGTGTTGCCGCTGGTACACGAAGGGCCGCAGGATATGAAGCCAAAAAGATTTGAGATGATCACGGGCGCACAGTTTGGCTGCAATCATTTCAGTGAGCGTAAAGGCTGGGTATAACCCCACTGGTTAGGCTTTAAAAACAAATGCCCTGCAGTGGACTGCAGGGCAAATGCCTAATCTAAACACAAACAACCAACACTAATATTATCTAATCAATCTAAGTCTATTCTATTCTATTCTATTCACAAGGTGTAGCTTGCCTTGCTTACTGGTATTAGTAGCGCAGGTAGGGTACATTGCCCACTCCTGAGAGCGAATCAAGTATTCCTACAAAATAATCACCTATAAAAAGGCCCGTTCCTTTTTTCACCGCATCCGACCCTAAAGTCGAATTTATTACCTCTCCATCAATCGTTGAGTACTCAAGTGAGTCCTCATTCTGGGTGGCAGGTTTCAATGATTTTAAGTGGTTACGGCTGCCAGAGCTGTTTATCGGCTTTACCGCAGTGTTTTCATAAGTTTTCATATGACAGGCTGTTGGTTGGTTTAGTATGATACAATGATACAGCGCAACCTGCTCCTAACACAGGAAAGATAATTTAAAAAGGTAACTTGTATTTTATGAAGTTGTAATTGAGAGAAGTGTAACTGAAAGCACTATTAAAACTGATTAGTGTATTTTATGTAGTTTGAGAGGGCTTATTTGTGAAAAAATGCTCTAAAAGGTAACATGGAGTGGTTATTTTTTATTCTGAAGAAATTGCAGAACATAATAGCTAAAAGTCTGCAAGGCCAGCACAGTCAATGACAATACGACGCCAGGTATAGCCACTAACCACCAGGCAGCCGTGTTAGCGCGAATGCCGGCTATCATTCTTCCCCAGCTTACCAGGTCCGTGCTCACACCAATGTTCAGAAATGATAAGGTTGATTCCAGCATCAACAGGCCTGCCAGGCCAAACGAAAATGCAACTAACACCGGCCCCATTAAGTGCGGGACCGCATGTCGCATTAAAAGGCGTTTTGGCGTATACCCCAGACTGATGGCCGCCTCAAAAAAGGGAAGCTCCCTGATGCGCATCATTTCTGCCCTTGCCAGTCGTGCCGTTCCTGTCCAGAAGGTAAGTGTAAGCAACACAGTTAAAGCCAGCAGCGTGGGAGGAGCAACGGCCGCCAAGACCAGGATCAGTACCAGCCTTGGTATACTAGTTTGTACCTCGATCAGCCTGAGCAGCAATTCGTCTGCCGGGAGCGCGGACTTTTCTTTTAAAACAGGGAATTGCCTCAAAAACACTCTTAAAACAAGGACCAGAAGCAAACTCAGCCCAATTGCCAGCATACCTGTCAAGATGAATTCAACAGTATTAGCCCCGTAATTAGACAGCTGAATCGGTAGGTAAATGCCGTAGTAGGATAGAGGTACCAGGCTGATGAGCAGCGCAATCAAAAAGGCCCGGCTCATTTGCAGGCGTTGGTTGCCGAAAAGGCCTGCCATTGCTCCAAGCAGCAATCCGATCAGGCTGGCCATTGCCATAACGGGCAGACTGATTGCAAATGCCGTGCGGGCGCCATAAAGTATATTTGCCAGTACATCCCGCCCCAGTCCATCAGTTCCAAGCCAGTGCCGTGGCTTATCCGCTTCGGCCTTCCACCCAAAAGGTGCCTGGTAGATCTGGTCCAGGTCCAGGTCGTTTGGTCCGTAGGCGAGCGGTAACCAGGGAAGTGCCAAGGCAAGCACCGTCAATAAGGTAAGGTACAGCAAGGACAACCGAAAGGCCGGAGCCGACTGCCACTGCAACTGCAGTATGTGCCACAGGTTTTTCATGATGCTTGCGAACGAACACGAGGGTCTGCCATGGAATAGAGCAAGTCGGAGAGCAGATGCGACAGCAGTCTAAAAACAGCCACCACCACCACAATACCCACAATCACCGGATAGTCACGCGACAGCACCGCATCGATCAGCAGACGCCCCACTCCAGGTATAGCGAAAACAGTTTCGATGACAACGGCTCCCGCCACCAGAGCGGGAAGAAAATCGGATAGCAGGGTAATAACCGGAAGTAGCGCGTTGCGCAGCATGTGTCGCCGTATGACAACCTGCTCTGAAAGTCCTTTAGCCCTTGCCGTGCGGATGAAGTCCTGTCCTGCAACTGCTGCTACAGCCTGGTAGAACTGATTGGTGAGGTATGAAAGATTTGCCAATACCAAGCAGATCATAGGAAGTGTCATAAACTGGAGCCACTGACTGACTTGCTGTAGCCAGCTTGCGTCGTAGGTATTGTAGTAGCCCATGCCGTACACTGGGAAAAGCTGCAGAAAGGCCGGATTTGCCAGTAGTACTAGCAAAACCATAGCCAGCACAAAAAGAGGCACGCTATCCAGCAGAAAAAGGGAAGGAAGCAGCGTGCTGCGCCAGACACGGCCCGACCGCCTTACCATCAGGATAGCCAGCTCCATGGCAAGCAGGGTAGCAATTACTATGCTTGCGAGCAACAGCCACCATGTGTTACCGATCGCCTCGCTCAAAACCATCGTCACTGGGCGCCCATCTCGCAGCGAGTTACCCAGGCTGCCCTGTATCAAATCAGATAACCAACGGTGATACTGGTTCTGAGTGCCATGCCATTGCGCCGAAGGGAATAGATAGGTATAACCGGAAGAGTTTACGATTAGGTGTTCGCTGCTTTCTATAATGTCATTCCACAACCCCGTATTCGACGGTAATTGCCTTGCCATACCTGCTATTGCCTGCTGCAGTTGGGCAGGGCTTTGGTGGCTGTAAATGGCAAACAAGTATTTCTGTACCTGTTGCAGTTCCGACTCGGTCAGGCTTGCTTCCCATAATTTTAAGCTCCGAAAGAATACGGCAGCTGCCTCAGGATTGCCATATTGCCAGGAAATTCTGCTAAGAAAATCCCGGTCCCGCTCCGGAAAAACCCGGTGTAGTGAATCGGGTAAGGCCGCCGAGGTTATACTAAAGTAGAACAAGGGCCGGTCTTGCCCTGTGGTCTCCAAAAACTGACGGTAGTTGCGGTCGCGTGAGGCCGCGTCGCCCCGGCTATAATAGCCTGCTTCCTGCTCTGCCAGGTGTGCGCTCCCAAATGCGCCGGGCATTAGTTTACTCAATAAAAAAATGACAGAAGCTATGAGCCAAAGTGTAGGGATGGCGATGAGTAGCCGCCTGAATACAAAATTGGCCATGACACGATCAAGGCTTAAGCATAAACGAACTCAGGTCGTAGTAGGGACGCACGCCCGACACCTTGGTATTGGAGAATCTGCTATGAATCGCAATGCGTTCTTTGCGGAAGTAGAGTGGCACAAAAGCAGCTTCCTCCTGAATGATTTCCTGTAGTCTGTGCAATAGGCGGGCTTTCGCGACTTCGCTCTCCGTTTCGTTTATCTGGTTCAGAATCTGGTCGCTTTCCGGTGTGCCAAAGCCTGTTGAGTTGAGCCCGCCCGGTCCGGCAAAACTGGTATGGAAAAGCGGCTTGAAATTGAAAACAAAAGGGTTGCCCGAGAGACCACGGAAGTGCATGTCGTAGTCACGCTGGTCTATCTTCTGGCTGTAAACATTTCCCTCAAGCGGCAAGAGGGTAACCGGTATACCTGTCTTCATGGCGTGTTGCTGAAAGATCAGTGCCATCTGCTCATACATGGTGTTGCCGGCTCTGTAGAGTAATTCAATGCGCAGCTCTTCCCGTTGGCCGTTCAGGATACGGTACCACCCCTGTTGCTCCTGAATCCAGCCGGCCGCTTTCAGCAGGGCAATGGCTTTCTCCGGGCTGTAGCTACGCATGGGTAGTTGTGCATGGTATAGGTCTTTGCGGTCAGGAGGTACAGGCCCCACCGTTGGCGTCGCATAGGATTGCTGGCTCACCCGGATCATGCCAGGTACATCCATGAGATGTGCTATGGCCTGTCTTGTACGCCTGTCGCTGAACTTTGGCTTGCGTGTGTTGATGGCAGCATAGATCAGGTCATAACCCTGCGGGGTATGAAGGCCGTAATTTTTCAGGAAGTTGTCATCCTGCCGGAGTTGCTCAAACTCGTTAACAGGAATGTTGTCCAATACATCCAGTTGCGCATTTTTAAGCGCCAGATGCGCGGTCGTATTATCCGGAATTATCTGGAAGTTGATCTGCGCCGGATTTGCGGTTAGGTAGCTTTTAGCATCGCCCGTGTTTTTCCCCCACCAGTTTTCCTTTCTTTTTAGCACCACATGCTGGCCACTTGCCCATTCAGCCAACTGATAGCCCGCGCTTCCTTGTAAAATTTCTTTACTTTCCGGTGAGCCCAGTTTGTTGCAGCGCGCCGCCACTGCCCGGGTGCGGTCTGTGTTATACTGGCTGCTATCGGCTGTAGACAAAGTCAGTAACGGAATTGTAAGGTATACCTGCTGAGGATCAAGTAAATAGGAGGGAAGTATAAAGAAATCGCCGGTAAGGAGCTGCATTTCAGGCGTATAGCCCTGGCATACCAATGTGAACTTGCTGGGGTTGGAAGAATCGAGCTGTATGTCTTGAATGAACTCGATCTGCGCGCGGAGGTACTCATTTCGGATGAAGGGGGACTTTAGTACCTTCAGGGTGAAGGCCACGTCCTGTGCAGTTACAGGGCTTCCGTCGGGCCATTCGGCTTCGGGGCGCAGTTGGTAATGAAAGAAAGTAAGCGAGTCCTTGCGCTCCACTTCCGGAAAAGAGGAGGCAAGGCCTGGCTTCAGTGTATTGTCTTCAAGATCTACGGTCAGCAGGCTTTGGTAAAGCAGATTGATGATCTGCAGTGCTTCCTGCGAGCTGTAATTGATGGGGCTAAGGCTTCCAGGATCTATCGCAAGACGCAGACGTACCTCATCGGGCTGCCTGGCCGGCTGACCGCAAAAATTGAGTAGTAATAAAAGTAAGGTAAATAGAAATGCTTGAGTTTTCCGCATTATTCATAGTGCCCCTTGACCAAAATCAGGCATTGGCAATATAGGGAAAATGAAGCAATTCTCAAGAACCGTTCTGTTACCTATTTCTCGATAGTTGTCCAAGTACCAGAGCCACCCATAGCATTCATGGTGTCACCCGGCAGCTGTGTTGTTGTAGTAGTAGTGTTAGTAGAAGTAGTTGTCTGCTGATCTTTTGTAGTGTCAACAGGGTTGCCAAGCAGTACATTCAGAACGATGGTGATGATGATAGTTGCCATGATTTCTAGGGTTAAATCGGTTTATAGTGTAACAAAGATTCACACTGTTGAAGTGAAAAGAAAAGAATCTTTTTGCAAAAAGGTAACTATCAACATATTAATTTTAATTATAAATAAAATTATAATTAATATAAAACTATTGATTATATGATTAATATTCATATATTTCTATCTGATAAGCTGCAAAAGGTAACAAGTGCTTGTCGGTTTACAGCTAAAATCATAAGGAAATAGCAGCATTTCGCTTTCCTTAAACGTTTATCAGAATTATATTCCTATAAATATATAGAACTTTTATTTGATCTTTTGCATGAAGGAAGTTAAAAAACTGATTGAAATCGTTCTTGCCTGCAGCCAAGCAGAAACGGCCATTCTTAATATGCCCAAGCAAAGTATTAAGGAGAAAAAGTTTCTGCAAGGAGTAGAATCAGGGCGTTACACATCAGACGAGCAGGCGGCAAGAGACCTTTACAATTCCAACCCAAACGATGTGCGGTATAAGATGCTGAAGCATCGGATCAAAAAAAAGCTTTTCAACGAGCTGAACTACGTCATTCCAGAGAAAGTAACTTCAAACTTTGTACGGCAAAAGGAAATCCAGTGCAATAGCTTCATCTACCAGGCAAATATTGTACGGGCCCGTTACGAGTTTGATCTTGTTATCAATCTGGCGAATAAGGCACTTGCAGTAGCCCAGGAGTTCGATTTCGTTGATTTAAAAGTATCAGCTCTTGAGCTTTTATGTCTAGGCTATTCGGATCAGGGATTGGTTAAGAAGTTTAGAACAGCGCAAGACGACCTAAAGCAAACGATGCAACGTTTTGTAAAAGAACGTGAGGCAGTATCACTATTTCAAAATATAAATATGCAGCTTCGCAAGTCTACTAAAACCCGAAAGGAGTTTTTACCGCAGCTGCCCCATCTTGTAAAGCAGTTGGAAGCCCTTTGGGAGGAATCAGGCACATTTAGCACATATTATGCCTATTACAGAACCTATATCTGGTATCATGAGTTGGAGGGCAATTTTAAAGATATTATAGCGATAACCGTTGATGCACTCAGGCTGATTGAGCAGAATAAGATCAACGCGCACCGTTTCGACCTCACGTACAATAACTTCATCATGGTTTATGCCCACCTCAGGGCAAAACAGCTTAATGATGGCCTGATGTATGCCCAGGAGAATCTGGGGCTCTACCAGCCCTCCACCCGTAACTGGTTCGCCTACATGGAGAACTATTTCTTGTTAGCAGTGCACGCCCGCAGGTATGACCTGGCCGATATTTTACTGCTACAGGTATTTGACAATGGCGGCTTTCAAAAAATCCCAACTATTGCCAAAGAACGCTGGATGTTATACCGGTCCTATTTCAGGCTGGTGTACCCGCAGTCGACGGTGCCCGAAGGGGAGGCCAACAACCCATACCTGCTGTCGCTACCGGAGTATAGTAAGGATAAATTAGGCTTTAACGTGGCCATCCTGACACTTCAGTTCATTTATCTGCTTGAGCGAGGCGAAACAGAAGCTCTGCTTTACCGCATCGAGAGCATCAAAAAGTATGTGTCGACTCACTTGAAGGACGCCTTCAGTTTACGTAGTAAGCTGTTTTTGAAATTGCTGGTACTCACCGTAACAGAAGACTATGATGCGGTAGCGTGTCAGTCAAAAGGGGAGCCGCTATATAAAAAGCTGATGGATACACCTGCGCCAGGCGATGCCTATGCTGAAATTGAGATTGTTCCTTATGAGCATTTATGGGACCTGATCCTGCAGATTCTGACAAAAGCCGAGGTGAAAGTACATCAACGCTAAATAAATATTTCTCTATATTTCAGGTATGCAAAAAAATAACCCCACCATCACCAGGGCCTGGTGCGTGTACGATTGGGCTAACTCGGTCTATTCGCTGGTCATCATCTCCACCATCTTTCCGATCTATTACAGTGCGGTATCCAAGCATCCTGAAACAGGGTCAACGCTGGTCGATTTTTTTGGCCTTGAGCTGCAAAGTTCTGTGCTCTTTTCCTACGCGGTGTCGGGTTCTTTCCTGCTGATCGTGCTCATGAACCCCTTCCTCACCGCCATCGCTGATTATAGCGGACGGAAAAAGTTGTTCATGCAACTGTTCTGCTATGTGGGCTCTATCTCCTGTGCCAGTCTGTTCTTTTTTACCAGAGATACCTTTTCTGTTTCGGTTGTATTGTTCATGCTGGCCTCCATTGGGTTTACGGGTAGTATCGTGTTTTACAACTCATACCTGCCTGAGATCGCTACCGAAGACCAGTACGATCGCCTAAGTGCCCGCGGGTTCGCCATGGGGTATATCGGCAGTGTACTTTTGCTTCTTTTCAACCTGGCCATGATTTTGCAGCCCGCCTGGTTTGGCATCGCCTCAGATAATACCAGTCTGGCGCCACGCATCGCTTTCCTGACGACTGGTATCTGGTGGTTCGGATTCGCTCAGTATACCTTCTACCACCTGCCGGCCAATGTTTATCAAAAAGAACCGCAAGGCAGCTGGATTTTGAATGGCGTGAATGAACTGAAGAAAGTGCTGCAGCAGGTAAAAGAACTGCGCCTGCTCAAACGCTATCTGTTGGCTTACTTCTTCTTTAACATGGGCGTACAGACGGTGATGTATGTGGCTACCATTTTCGGGATTGAGGAACTCCGATTGCCAAGCGATAACCTGATCATCACCATCCTGATCATTCAACTGGTGGCTATTGCAGGTGCTTATGGCTTTGCGGCACTTTCGGGCAGGTATGGCAACATCAGAGCTTTGATGGTCGCGGTCATAATCTGGATCGGCATTTGCGTCGCTGCTTATTTTACGACCACCGTATTCGAGTTTTATGTATTGGCCGCTGTTGTGGGTTCTGTTATGGGGGGTATACAGTCGCTCTCCCGTTCCACCTACTCTAAGCTTATACCTGCCACCACCAAAGACCATGCTTCCTATTTCAGTTTCTACGATATCACGGAGAAGGTTTCGATTATGCTCGGTACGCTGGCCTACGGTGCCATAGCCCAGGTAACAGGCTCTATGCGCTACAGCATACTGGCCCTTATTATTTTCTTTGCGCTTGGCCTGATCTTTCTCTCGCTTATTAAAGGGAAAAAGTCGCTGGAGCCTCGGGGCGAAGCCGAAGCAGTGGCTATGTAGGTATAGCTGCCTGCCCGGGCCAAAGCTTTAGGAACAAAAAAACGGCAGCCCGACCGGGCTGCCGTTTTTTTGTGTTAGCTGTTAGCATTCTGGGTACGAAAAGTACCTACAAAATTCTACTTGCAATCTACAAGTTTACTTCTTGTACACCTGCACACCATTTACATACGTGTGGAGCACCTGTAGGCCACGCATTTGGTCATTAGGCACTTTCATCAGGTCGCGGTCTACGATAATGAAATCGGCGAACTTACCAGGTTCGATGCTGCCTTTTTCCTTTTCCTCAAAAGCAGCTTTTGCGGCCCAAATCGTCATGCCACGCAGCGCTTCTTCGCGACTCAGGGCGTTTTCCATCTGGAAACCACCTTCCGGCCAGTTTTCACCATCCTGTCGTGCCACAGCGGCATGGAATCCATAAATCGGGTTGATATCCTCAACCGGGAAATCACTGCCAAGCGGGATATAGCCGTTCTGATCTAACAGTTGCTTGAAAGGGTAGGCATGCGCGATGCGTTCCTTGCCCAAGCGGTCACCAGCCCAGTACATATCCGACGTGGCATGGGTAGGCTGCACAGAAGGCAGCACGCTATACCTGCCAAACTTGTCCATATCGGCCGGGTTAATGATCTGGGAGTGCTCAATGCGCCAGCGCTTGTCGTTCTTACCGCCCAGCACTTCGCCGTAAATGTTGAGGAGCAGCCGATTGGCTGAGTCGCCAATGGCGTGGGTATTCATTTGAAAACCATGCTTGTTCATCAGCGCGGCCAGATCGCGAAACTCCTGTTCAGAAGCCAGTAGGAAACCATAATGGCCATGCTTGTCACTGTAAGGTTTGAGAAGGTTAGCACCACGGGAACCCAGGGCGCCATCAGAATATACCTTAAAAGAGCGTACATTCAGGCGGTCAGTTTTGTAAGGTCCGTTCGCAAAGTAGTGGTCCTGGTTCACCTTTCCCGGATTCATCATGGCGTATACACGCATCTTCAGTTCACCGCTTTTGTGCATGGCGTCCATCAGGTCAACGGTCGACTTGTCCAGGCCGGCGTCGGCTACGGAGGTGAGGCCCACGGCAAAGCAGTTTTTCTCGGCATTGATCAGCGCCTGACGCTGTTCCTGCTCGTCGGCTTCCGGTATTTTAGAGCTCACCAGGTCAATGGCGTTGTCGATCAGGATGCCGGTCATTTTGCCGCCTTCCACTTCCACCAGGCCGCCCACCATTTTAGTCGCAGGTGTTATACCTGCCAGGTCCAGGGCTTTCTGGTTCACGAGTGCGGCATGGCCATCAATGCGGGTCAGAATAATTGGCGTATCCGGGAAGAGCAGGTCCAGGGTATCCTTGGTCGGGAATTCTTTGACTGGCCAGTCGTTCTGGTCCCAGCCTCGGCCGGTGATCCAGTCTGCCTCCGGGTAGGCCTTTTGTTGGGCCACTACTTTCTGCACCACTTCCTTAAAAGAAGCTGTGCCTACCAGGTCCGCCGATTGCAGTGCCAAACCATAGCGGTAGAAGTGAGCGTGACCGTCAATCAGGCCGGGATAAATGGTTTTCCCTTCGGCGTCGAGCTCTTCCGTGGCGCTATACCTGGCCCGGATGTCGGCTGTCGTACCAACAGCCACGATCTTACCATCTTTCACGGCAAAGGCCTCAGCCTGGTCGAAGGTAACGTTCACGGTGTACACATTGCCGTTGTATACGATCAGGTCTACCGACTCACTGCCGGTGTTGGTAGTATTGCAGCTGCTCAGGAGAGTGAGGCCCAGCAGGGCGGCGGCTGCAAAGGTGCGTAGTGTTTTTTTCATGTATCTGCTTATTCGAAACGCATGTGTTTCACCGACTCACCTGAGTTAATTAGCTCGATCAGGGAGTCTATACCTATACTGAGGTGTTTTTCTACATAATTGGTGGTCACCAGCTTATCGCTTTCCGAAGTTTTCACCCCTTCCGGAATCATCGGGTTGTCCGACACGAGCAGCAGGGCGCCATGCGGGATCTCGTTGATAAAGCCCACAGTGAAAATGGTAGCGGTTTCCATATCAATGCCCATGGCACGGATCTGGCGCAGGTATTCTTTGAAGTCTTCGTCGTGCTCCCAAACGCGGCGGTTGGTTGTATACACAGTGCCGGTCCAGTAGTCCATCTCGTGCTTCTTGATCATGGACGAAACGGCTCGCTGCAGTCGGAACGATGGCAGGGCCGGGATTTCCGGTGGCAGGTAGTCATCCGATGTACCTTCGCCACGGATGGCTGCGATCGGCAGGATCAGGTCCCCGATGGCTGTTTTGCGCTTTAGGCCGCCGCACTTACCCAGGAAAAGGGCTGCTTTTGGCTTGATGGCAGAGAGCAGGTCCATTACCGTGGCAGCCATGGCGCTTCCCATACCGAAGTTGATGATGGTGATGTTATTGGCCGTGGCCGTTTGCATCGGTTTGTCCAGGCCCTTTATCTCCACGCCAAAACGGTCGGCAAACATACGCACGTAATTGATAAAGTTAGTGAGCAGGATATACTCGCCAAATTCGTCCAAAGGTACACCGGTATACCTTGGTAACCAGTCGCCTACAATTTCTTCTTTGGTCTTCATGTTTTAAATATAAGTAATTAGGTATAAAAAAGCCGCCTTGGCAAGGGAGTTTGCTGGGGCGGAGGCTATAAAATGGTAAATTGCCGTATGGAAATGCTGAACTTACCGTCGTTTAATTACAAAATTAAGCATTCTGGCGCTAATGTCATGATTTTTGATGCGTTGCGCCGCAAATATGTGCTGTTGACGCCGGAAGAGTGGGTGCGTCAGCATTTCGTACATTTCCTGATCGGTACCCATCGCTACCCTAAAAGTCTCATCAGTATAGAACGGGGCACTACCTACAACAAGTTGCAGAAACGCACCGATATGTGTGTGTACGACCAATCAGGCAAACCTTTCCTGCTGGTGGAGTGCAAAGCCGCGCATGTACCTATTACGCAGGAAGTGGTGAAGCAGGTATCGGTCTACAACCAGGTGCTGCAGGCCCGCTATGTGGTGATCACCAACGGCATGGAGCACTATTGCTGGGAAGTCGATTTCAGTACCCGCCAGTTTAAGCCTCAACAAGGTATACCTGCTTTTGAGGCGGAGGTTTAGCGTTTAATGCCTAGTTCCGACGCTGCCAGAAGTACAGGTCGTTGGAGACCATTTTGTTTTTGAAGTACTGCACATAGGCTTTCAACTGCACTCCCTGATTTTTGTTTTCCGGCGCAGCGGGTGTCATTTCCGGGAAGGAATGAAAACGAAGCTCATCGGCCGGCGTCAGTTCGGCTACACCATGCTGCTGCACCATGTAGTATGATACACCATTGTAGAGCAAGGCATGGCCGGTAGCGGTGCTGTCAAGCACCGACTGGCCGAAGACCGTGAGCTTATTGGTTGGCAGTTTCAGGTAATCCATCATCGTGGGCAGGATGTCGGCGTGCTGTGTTACCTTTTGCGCGTCTGCCTTCAGTTTTTTGGCGGGATGGAACAGCAAAAGGGGTACACGATAATGCCCCAGTTCGTTCTGGTACTCCGGCCGGATGCTTTTCTGGGTATGGTCTGCCACCAATATGAACAAGGTGTTCTCGTACCATGGTTGTCGGGAGGCTGTCTTGAAAAACTCCCTGAGCGCATAATCGGCGTAGCCAATAGACTCATGGATTTCCAGCTCGCCTTTCGGGAATTTGCCTTTGTACTGGGCTGGTACCGTGTAAGGCTGGTGCGAGCTAAGCGTGAAGATGGTGCTGAAGAAAGGCTGCCGGAACTTACTCATTTCCTGAACCGTGTACTGCAGGTATGGCTCATCAAAAATGCCCCAGTTGCCGTCGAAATGCTGTGCTCGCAACTCCGAAGGGTACTCGTCCAGCCCAAAGTAGTGCTGTATACCTGCCATCTGGGTATACTGGTTAAAGCCCATTGTGCCGTTGGTGGCGCCGTGAAAGAAAGCCGTAGTATAGCCAGCGCCCCGCAGTAAGTGCCCGGCACTGTAAACCGTGTTGGACTGATAGGGTGAGGTGATGTAAGGGTCGGGCAGGAGCGAGGGAAGCCCCGATAAGATGGAAGGCAGTGCCTCGATGGACTTGCGACCATTGGCAAAACTGTTTTGAAACAATACACCTTCGTTCGCCAGCGAATCCAGAAAAGGGGTATACCCTTCGCCCTTGTTCAGTGCGCCTACATACTCCGAGGCAAAACTCTCAAGGATGATCAGCACCACATTCTCCTGCAGCGCCTCTCCGGCAGGTATAGCGTATTGGTCCGGTTTAACGGGCAGGTTGGCGAGCAGCTCTTCGTCTGAAGCAAAAAAGTGCTTTTCATCTAAACTCGTCTTGCCGATGCTCTTGATAAAGGTAAAAGGGGTATTGAGCGAAAGGTGGCCCAATGTGGCATGCTCATGCACAAAGGCGTGTGCCGGCCGCAGCGGCTTGAGCTGTATGCCGCCCCGTATGCCCAGCACCACAAAGCCGGCAACCAGCACCAGGCGCAGGTAGCGCTGCCAGAGCACAGGTGTCTTTTCAGGTATAGCAACTGACTTCGGGTATAGCTTCGCGATCGAGATCATCAGCCCCAAAAACCCGATGCCCATATACCAGTAATAGCTGGCCAACTGGCCCAACTGCCCCAGCACATCGCCTGTTATGGTGAGCACCTCGTTGCCGGAACGGCGGCCAATAAACTTGAAAAACTCCACATCCACCAGCGCCAGCGCAATGAAAGGCGCGTTGGTAAGCACAAAGAGCCACTGGAGCGTTCGTTGGTATTTCGGGTGCTGCAGGTTGCCGTGCGGCAGCAGCGACAGCAGGATAAAAAGCGAGTTGATGGCCACCAGCGCCGCTACATCGAAGCGGAGCCCATGCACGAAGGCCAGGGCTACCTGACCGGCTGAGGCCTCGGCAAAGTGGTTAAAGTTGAAGATGAAGAAAACAGCGCGCAACAAGGTATAGAGCAGAAATACAAGCCCTAAGCGGCGCAGCAGCAGTTGAAAGGAACTGTCGAACATCAGTCAGATTACAGAGTCTTGGTAATGAGGCGGCCGCTTTGGATGGAGCAGACCAGGATTAAAACACAAAGATACTGAAATTGGTGCGCTTTTGGTAAATGGCCAAAACAAGAGCGCCTTCCCGATCAGATCAGGAAGGCGCTCCGTTTAGACCAGCAGGTTTATACCTTGATTAGAGGATAGAATCAACCGGGGTATACTCCAGGTTGAAGGCCTCTGCCACACCTTTGTAAACCACTTTGCCGTGTACTACGTTCAGACCTTTTTTCAACTCCTCGCTGTCAGCGCAAGCTTTCTTCCAGCCTTTGTTCGCGATCTGTATCGCATAAGGCAGTGTTGCGTTGGTAAGCGCCAGTGTAGAAGTATAAGGCACGGCACCTGGCATGTTGGCCACGCAGTAGTGCACCACATCGTCGATAATGTAAGTTGGGTTCTCGTGTGTAGTCGGCTTGCAGGTCTCAATGCAACCACCCTGGTCAACGGCAACGTCAACCACTACTGTACCCGGACGCATATCTTTCAGCATGTCGCGCGTGATCAGGCGAGGGGCTTTCGCACCCGGGATCAGCACGGCACCGATGATCAGGTCATGGGTAGGAAGCAGTTCACGGATATTGTACTCGTTCGACATGAACGTGTTCACGTTGGCAGGCATGATATCATCCAGGTAACGCAGACGGGCCAGGTTCGTGTCCAGGATTGTTACGTCGGCACCCATACCTGCGGCCATTTTGGCTGCGTTGGTACCTACTATACCACCACCCAGGATCATTACTTTGGCAGGACGCACACCCGGTACGCCACCCAGCAGAATGCCACGGCCTTTCAGTGGTTTTTCCAGGTATTTGGCACCTTCCTGAATAGACATACGACCAGCTACTTCTGACATAGGCACCAGCAGTGGCAAGCTTCTGTCAGCGCGCTCCACCGTTTCGTAAGAAAGGCAAACCGCCTTGCGCTCTATCATGGCATTGGTAAGGGGCTCATGAGAGGCAAAGTGGAAGTAAGTGAACAGCAGCTGGTCTTCTTTGATCAGGTTGTACTCTGACTCGATCGGCTCTTTCACTTTGATGATCATCTCCGCAATGCCGTATACCTCCTCAATGCTTGGCAGGATCGTAGCGCCGGCCTGCGTATACATTTCATCCGGGAAACCGCTGCCTTCGCCGGCGGTAGCCTGTACATACACGGTGTGGCCATTGCGCACCAGTTCCACCACGCCGGCAGGAGTTACGCCTACGCGGTTTTCGTTATTCTTGATTTCCTTTGGAACACCAATAATCATGTCGTTATTTCTTATAGTATTAGTTATTGGAAAAGCTGCGCAAATATACCATAACTATCTTGAAATAAAAGGCTAAACACAAAACCTGCTGCAACAATGTGAGAACATTTGCAGCTGTCTGATCTTGAGGGCTTTGAGGAGGGGTAAAGGCCGACGGATAATTGGGAACTGGTGTAGTGCCGTCTGGGGCAGGCACTTCACCAGCGGTATACCTGCAAATTGGACCCTGCTACGCTGCGAGGTTTTGGCAGCCAGGTATAAAATGAAAAAAGGCAGTGATAGAATCACTGCCATTAGTACAAAATAAAACTATGAAAAAAACTATCTGAAAGGTACCGGCTGACTGCCCTCCCTTAACATATTCTTTTGAGCCAGACTCTCTACTACAGTTGCCTTCAGCGTGAGCTTCAGGTCTGGCATAACGATATCATTCGAAACGATGGTTACTACCTCATTTTGCTCCTTTAACATTGTAGGAATATAGGTTAGTTCCAAAGTTGCCTGCTGTCCTGGTTTTAATGCTGGCTGCGAAACTTTGTAGCTTACGCAGTTGCAGTTTGCCTTCACACCCTGCACCACCAGGTCCTGCCGACCTGTGTTTTTGATTGTGAACTTAGCCACTGCTTTTTGTCCTTTTTCAAGTTTGCCGAAGCTGTGTGAAGTAGTTCCAACAGCCAAACGCGGCGAATTTGCTTTTTGTTCCGGCGTGTACTCAGTTTTTAAATCTTTTGGTCCCACCTCGCCTTTAATGAAGATTACGGCGTGTGGCGTGGCAGCATTAGACACTACGGAAATAGACTTGTGGAACGGTCCCGGACGGCCATTGCTGTTGTACATGGCCTTAATCACGCCTGTTTTGCCCGGCATGATCGGGTCTTTGGTCCACTCCGGCGTGGTGCATCCGCAAGATGGCTGTACCTGCGCAATAACCACAGGCTTGTCGCCTACGTTCTTCACTACAAATTCATAGGAAGCGATCACACCTTCGGCAAACGTACCAAAATCATGTGTCTCTTTTTCAAATTTGAGCTCGCCCTGCGCCTGGGCTGTAAAACCGGCCAAAAGCAGGCTAAGTACCGTGAGTAAGTAAAATTTTCTGTTCATACTGCGAATTAAAGAAATTTTGCGACTTATAAAAAGGGGATATGCAAACAAACAAAGATATAAAAAATATTGACAAAAAGACAAGCTCGCCCCTTGGTGCCTGCCCATTAGCCCGGCGCACCGGATTTGATTTTAGGCTAATAATCTGTACTTTTGAAGAGAAATTCCATAATAAGCTTTTACAGACAAAACATGCAAACTGCTGAAGCATCTATTACTCAACGACTAAGCACCCAGGAAATACTTAACGATTACCGCATTGCGTGGGAAAGCCGCCATGCCAGCCTTGCCGGCCGCAAGGAGGTGTTCATGGGCAAAGCCAAGTTTGGTATATTCGGCGACGGCAAGGAAGTAGCGCAACTGGCCATGGCCAAGTTTTTCCAGAATGGCGATTTTCGCTCGGGCTATTACCGCGACCAGACCTTTATGTTTGCCATTGGCGAACTAACGCTACAGCAATACTTTGCACAGTTATATGCCCATACCGACGTAGAGGCCGAGCCATCTACAGCCGGCCGCGCCATGAACGGACACTTCGGCACCCGCCTGCTCGACGAGGAGGGCAACTGGAAGAACCTGATGGAGCAGAAAAACTCCAGCTCTGACATTTCGCCAACCGCATCGCAGATGCCGCGCTTAGTAGGCCTTGCCTATGCCTCGAAACTCTACCGCCAAAACCCTGACCTGCACAATATGCAGCAGTTTTCGGTGCATGGCAACGAAGTGGCTTTCGGTACGATCGGCAACGCTTCTACCTCAGAAGGTATGTTCTTCGAGGCCATCAATGCGGCCGGTGTGCTGCAGGTGCCGATGTTGGTGTCGGTGTGGGACGATGGCTACGGTATTTCAGTGCCAGCCGAGTACCAGACCACCAAAGGCAGCATATCTGAGATTCTGGCCGGTTTCCAGCGCAACAGCCGCGAGGAGCAGGGCTACGAGATATTTAAAGTGAAAGGATGGGACTACGCCGCCCTGTGCGAAACATACGAAGCAGCCGTGAAGGTATGCCGCGAAGAGCATGTGCCGGTATTGATACACGTTGAGGAGGTGACCCAACCACAGGGGCACTCTACCTCTGGCTCGCACGAGCGCTACAAGTCTAAAGACCGCCTGGCCTGGGAAGCAGAATACGACTGTCTGCTGAAGATGCGTGAGTGGATGCTCCACAATGGGGTAGGTACTGCAGAGCAACTCGATCAGATCGAAAACGAAGCGAAGGAAGCCGTGCGTCAGGCTCGCTCTGCCGCCTGGGCCGCTTTTGCCGACAGCATCAAGGCTGACCACGAGGAAGCGCTGAAACTGATGGACAACCTGGCGGCTGCCAGCGAGCACATCACCGAAATTGCCACCATCACCGAAGAACTTCGCAAAACCTCAACGCCAATCCGTAGCGATGCAGTAAGGGCGGTACGCAAGGTGTTACGCTATGTGCGCGACGAAAACAACCAGGCCAAGCGTGAGCTGGTAGGTTGGCTCGAACAGGCCATGGGTGAGAATACGGATCGCTTCAACTCTTATTTATACAGCCAATCTGAAGAGGCGGCTTTGCTGGTAGAGGAGATCAAGCCTGAATTTGCCGAGGACGCCCCTATTGTGGACGGCCGTGAGGTGTTGCAGGCCTGCTTCGATGCCATGCTGGCCCGCGACCCGCGTGTGTTCGCCATCGGTGAAGACGTAGGCCGCATCGGGGATGTGAACCAGGCCTTTGCCGGCTTGCAGGAGAGACACGGCGAGCTGCGCGTAACCGACACAGGTATACGCGAGTGCACGATCATCGGCCAAGGTATAGGCGCTGCCCTGCGTGGCCTGCGTCCGATCACCGAAATCCAGTACCTCGACTACTTATTATATGCCATCCAGATCTTGTCTGATGACGTGGCCTGCTTGCAGTACCGCACCAAAGGAGGCCAGAAGGCCCCGTTGATCGTGCGTACCCGCGGTCACCGTCTGGAAGGTATCTGGCACTCTGGTTCTCCGATCGGCATGATCCTGCACAGCATCCGTGGGATGCACGTGCTGGTGCCGCGTGACATGACACAGGCCGCAGGTTTCTACAATACCCTGCTCAAGTCTGACGAGCCGGCGCTTGTGATCGAATGCTTAAACGGCTATCGCCTGAAGGAGCGTATACCGAGCAACGTAGGGGAATTTACAGTGCCACTGGGCAAGCCGGAAGTGCTGAAGGAAGGTACTGATATTACGATCGTGACCTACGGCTCTATGTGCCGCATCGTGATGGAAGCTGCCCGCCAATTGGAGGAGTTTGGTATTTCTGCCGAGGTAATTGATGTGCAGTCGCTGTTGCCGTTTGACCTGGAGCACATGATCACCGACTCGATCCGCAAGACCAACCGTGTGCTGTTTGCTGACGAAGACGTACCGGGTGGAGCAACAGCCTTTATGATGCAGCAGGTAGTGGATGAGCAGGGTGCCTGGCGTTACCTTGACTCCAAGCCACAGTGCCTGTCCGCGCACGCGCACCGACCGCCATACTCTTCTGATGGCGATTACTTCTCTAAGCCAAACCCGGAGGACGTATTTGAGGCGGTTTACGAGATCATGCACGAGGCCGATCCAAAAGCTTATCCGACGATCTACTAAGCGTAGGATGCTATAAAAAGAGTGAGGCCCTGTACCAAACGATACAGGGCCTCACACTTTTTATAGCATCGTGAACCGATCAACCACCAGACTGGAACAAGGTGATCTCATCTGTCGTCACAATATTGCTGCGATTGGGCACCGGCTTGGTGCGGTCGTAGATGTAAATATCGAATTTGATGACCGTGCCGGGCCGGAGCAATGGGAATTCGGATGCGTTGATCTCATTGATACTGTATTTGATCTCGCCCTCGAGCGGCTCCGGGCGATCGTCGGCAGACAGGCGCTGGAAACGGCCTGAGAACTGGAAGCCGGGAACCGGGAAAGGGTAAGGCTCGAATCGGGAGTTACCCGGGTTATTCGGGTCCTCTACCTTGATGTACATCACCGTATGGAAATTCTGCTCGTACTGCGAGCCCTCGTTGAAAGGAGGCTGAAAGTCTTCGGAATCGCGGCTGCTGGAGAGGCCCAGGTTGCCGTCGCCGTCTTTGAAGCCAATCACCAACACCAGGGAGTCGCGTAAAGAGGTAATATCTGGTCTCTGAGGGAAGGGGGTATCCACAAAATGGTACTGCTCCACGCGTCTGAATTCAATCTCAGGCACGGCGTCATAGACAGGTTCTTTGCGGCAGGAGCTAAGGGCAAGCAGCAATAACAGGCCGGCCGGAGCATACTTTAGCATGTATCTCATGTGGGATCTCAGAAAATGAAGCTAAATTTACTAAATCAAACGAACAGATACAGGAATTGTTATAAATAATTTGGATGGACTTCAAAGCCCGACACCTCCAGCTTTTATCGGCTGATCAGCCCTTCGATTTCAAGGAAACAGCCCTCGCGCTTTTCAGGTACCAAGCTGCATATAACCCGGTTTACCGTGACTATCTGCTACATTTAGGCCGTGATCCGAAGACGGTGACAAGGCTGGAAGACATCCCATACCTACCCATCGAGTTCTTCAAAACCCACGAAGTGAAGACTGGAACATTTGAGCCGGAGGTGACCTTTTACAGCAGCGGCACCACCCAAATGACCCGCAGCCGGCACCAGGTTGCCAGCCTGGACCTATACCTGCGCACGACGCAGCACATTTTCGAAAATTTTTACGGTCCTCTGACGGACTATGTGGTACTGGCCTTGCTGCCCTCGTACCTGGAGCAGGGTGGCTCGTCGCTCGTGGCTATGGTCGATTATTTTGTAAAGCAGTCGGGGCAGCAGGAGGAGGGTTTTTACCTGCGCAACCACGACCAGCTGCTGCAAACCGTAAAAACGGCGCAGCAAAAAGGAAAAAAAGTACTGCTGATCGGGGTGTCCTATGCTTTGCTTGACTGGGCCGATGAGCTGCAGGGTAAGGAGGACTTTAGCCATGTGACCATTATGGAAACCGGTGGCATGAAGGGTCGGCGCCGGGAGATAATTCGCGAAGAACTGCACACTTACCTGAAAAGGGGGTTTGGCGTAGAGGCGATCCACTCGGAGTATGGCATGACGGAACTGCTATCACAGGCCTATTCGCTGGGCGACGGCTTTTTCCACCCCGGCTATACCTTGCAGGTGCTTCTCCGCGACCTCAATGATCCCTTCGACATCCGACCGGACATGCGCTCGGGTGGCATCAATGTCATCGACCTGGCCAATGTGGACTCCTGCGCCTTTATCGAAACCAAAGACATAGGCAGGTTAAAGCCAGACGGCACTTTTGAAGTACTGGGCCGCTTCGACAATTCCGACATCCGGGGTTGCAATTTGTTGATCGCCTAACATCTAAAACATCCATCTCCCGTTTAAGCTTGCCATGGGTTACATATTTTTTATCGCACTGGTGGCAGGTATGCTGCTGCTCTTTTATAGGTGGGCCACCCGCAAGGAGCGCTACCGCAAACAAATTCTGGAGAAAGGTTTTCCGGCTGAGTGGCGCAAGATCCTGCAGGATAGGGTAGGCTTCTACCATACGCTCAAGACCGACGAAGAAAAGGCTCGCTTTGAGCGGAAACTCCTGCTTTTTGTGTCCGAGAAGCGCATTACAGGTATAGACACAGCAGTAGACGACACGACCAAAGTACTGGTTGGGGCCAGTGCGATTATCCCGATCTTCGGCTTCAAGGATTGGGAATACCATAATTTGGGTGAAGTGCTGGTTTTTCCGGGGAGCATCCACAGGTATAAGAACGAGAAAAACGAAGCTGTATCGGAGGTGCTGGGCCGCGTGAACCCTTTTCAGAACGACCATTACGTCACTTTATCGAAACCGGCGCTGGAGCAGGGCTTCAATGACATGGCTGATCGCAAGAATGTAGGTATACACGAGTTTGCGCACATGCTTGACCAGGCCGATGGTGAGATCGACGGGATACCGAAAGCCTATCTGCCAGACGAATTGCTGCAGCCCTGGGAGGATCTGATGTACCGCAAGATCAGCCAGATCGAAAAAGGCAAATCCGACATTGACGATTATGGCGCGACCAGTGAGGCTGAGTTTTTTGCCGTGGTGACAGAGTATTTCTTTGAGAAGCCCGACCAGTTGGCCGAAAAACACCCGCGTCTTTACGAAATGCTTGCCAGGGTTTTCAAGCAGAACCCGAAAAGGCGCTTCCGCATCAACTTCCGAGAGTTGCTCAACCCTTATGGCAAGCGTTTGGGCCGCAATGAGCCTTGCCCTTGCGGCAGTGGGCTTAAGTATAAGCAGTGTTGTTTGCTGAAGCAGCATAAAATAGCCGCCTAAGGTATAAAGCAAAGCGCCCCGGCCAACTGGTCGGGGCGCCTCGTTTTAGTGAGAACAGGGTAAGGTATAATAATGCAAGGTATAAAAATTAAGCGATAGCCGGGCGGGCATAGGCCTTGGCGTCCTCCAGTGAGATATCCTGGCCACTCATGATCACGAGTCGCTCTACTACGTTGCGTAGCTCACGCACATTGCCACGCCAGTCAAGCTGCTTCAGGTATTCCAGTGCATCGTTTGTGATACCTTTGGGTTTGTTGCCATAGTCGTTGGCGATGTCCTGCAGGAACTTCTGCACCAGGTCAGGTATGTCTTCGCGGCGCTCATTCAGCGGCGGTACATGGATCAGGATCACACCCAGGCGATGGTACAAGTCTTCGCGGAAGGTCTTGGCTTCGATCTCCTCGAGCAGGTTCTTATTGGTGGCAGCCAGCACGCGCACATCCACCTGTATGTCTTTGTCGCCGCCCACGCGGGTGATCTTATGCTCCTGCAGGGCGCGCAGCACTTTGGCCTGTGCCGAGAGGCTCATATCGCCCACCTCGTCCAAGAACAAGGTGCCGCCATTGGCCTGCTCAAACTTACCGATGCGCTGCTTTACGGCCGAGGTAAAGGAGCCTTTCTCGTGGCCGAACAGTTCACTCTCGATCAGTTCGCTAGGTATAGCGGCACAGTTTACTTCGATGAGGGGACCATTGGCGCGGTTGCTGTGCTCGTGTATGGCACGGGCCACGAGCTCCTTACCCGAGCCGTTGGGACCTGTTATCAGTACGCGGGCATCGGTAGGGGCTACCTTCTCGATGGCCTGCTTCACGCGGCCAAGTGCTTCCGAAGCGCCTACCATCTCGTAGGTTTTCGATATTTTCTTTTTCAGGATCTTGGTTTCGGTTACCAGGTTCGATTTGTCCAGCGCATTTCGTACCGACACCAGTAGTCGGTTCAGATCCGGTGGCTTTTGCAGGAAGTCGTAGGCGCCTTTTTTGGTCGCCTCCACAGCCGTGTCGATGGTGCCGTGCGCCGATATCATGATAAAAGGAGTGTCTGGTGCCATTTCCATGGCTTTTTCCAGCACTTCTATACCATCCATACCTGGCATTTTGATGTCGCAGAGCACTACATCGTACTTCGTTTTGCCGATGTGCTGCAATCCTTTCTGACCATCCTCGGCTTCGTCTACGGTGTAGTTCTCAAACTCCAGGATCTCTTTCAGGGTGCTGCGAATGGCCCGTTCGTCATCTATAATCAGGATTTTGGGCATGTTTTTTTCGTTCGTTTTATGCTGTAAGCGGTAAGTATAGAAAATAAACAGCCGCTAATCAAGCGGCTGCAGCATTTGTACGATAAATACAAAAAATTAGCTGTGTGGTCAGGTATAAGCTGGCCTTAGGAGTTAGTGAAGTTGATCACGCTGTAGAGTTCCGGCTCCAGAAACGGGCCGCCCGGATAACCGGCCGTGTAGTCGAAGTTGATCCAAAGCTCGCCGTTTGTTTCGTGAAAGTGGATCTTGCCGCCCGTCACCTCGTCAGGGAAAAGCGAGCGCACGGCATAGCTTACTTTGTCCAGGTCCTCCACCGTGCCCATTTTCACCTCGGTGTACATGTGGTTGGGCGAGATCACGATCCGGGCCTCACCACCAATGGCCATAATGGATGAGGCCATCAGGATGGCATAGTCGTCGCAGTCGCCGGCCAGTAGCTTGATGCTCTCGGTAGGCGGGGAATAGTAGTCGAGGCCAAGCGGGTCGTTGACGTAGCGCCAGCTGTTGCGCACATGCTTGAAGAGCGAAAAGTAGCGCACCATCTTGCCATACTTGCGGTAATACTCATCATGAAAATAGCGGGTAGAGTGCTCCACGGCAAAGGACCGCACCGCCGGGTGGGTAGGCTGCATGGCGCTTTTCACGCGCCGCTCCTGGAAGTAAGTGCCTTTAACAGGTTTGAAGTACGATACCTTGCTGGAGTTGCTGGTCATGTTCACTAGCATGGCGTTGTAGTCGGCGTACAGGTTCTCTACGGTATAGTCGTCGAAAGTGCTGTTGAAGAACATGGCCCCCATGATGCCCACAAAAGCCAGCAGGATAAGTTTTTTGTTGATACTGGTGACCACCACGGAGATGATCGCCGCCAGCATGACACACAGCAGGAAGTTCAGCTCGTAGTCGATGAAGCTGATGGGAGGAAGGTAGAAACTGATCAAGACCGCCATCGGGAACACGATGATGATCTGGATGAACCGAACTAGAAACGTAGTCAGATTAGAGAGCTTGAACAATTGCGTCATGATTCCCGGCTTTTGTGGTTTCTGGCGCCTATAGCCCTTCTGGCTTTATAAGTGCATTGTTTTTCTTTGATCTTATACCTGTAACGCAAAATCCGGGCCTTTTTACTCACTGCAAATCCCGAAAATTTTAAATTATTTACCTGCGTGGCAGTATGCTGATAATTTCGGCAATATTTTCCATAATCTAAAAGCCTTTTTAGGCAAAAGATTAAATTTTGGTCGGATAGGTGGGCTCGCCCTTTCCTGCAGGTATAGCCCCTCTTCGTTAAATCTACTTTCCTGCTATACAGCCCAAAGCCTGGTTGCCGTGGCCAGACAAGGTATAACAGGAAAAGACGAATCGAGGTGAAAGGTGATCGGCGTAGGTATGGCAACGCAAATAGCCTGTTTAGCAAAATCCGGATGGCTGATAAACAAAGAGAGCGTAGCTGTTGGGCTGCGCTCTCTTTGTCTCTACTGATACTGGATGTAAAGGGGTTTCGGGTTTAGTTTGAGAATCTCCTCCGGCGTCATCAGGCGGGAGTTGTTGCGGGTGTCGTTCTTGTAAAATACCTTAAAACCCGTAAACTGCACCGGCTCTTTGGCGATAAAGCGGCGGTAGGTGTCTTTCTTGAGTGCCGGTGGCCCCCAACCGTCCATGTGCATCACGACCTGCACCTCTGGTCTCAGTTTAATATCCTGATAGTTCTGGATCATACGCTGCGTGAAGCGGTGCACGATCAGCAATTTAGGCGGCAGGTTGTACTCCTTTGTAATATCAGCCAGCAGGCCGGTGGCGTAGTTGATGTCCTCTGCGTCGAAGCTTCCAATCTTCTTGCCAGGTACTTCGCCCTCCTTCATGGCAAACTCTGCGTCTATACCTAAATGTACGTTTGGCAGCTTCAGAAACTGGGTGAGACGGGGGAGTTCCTCGGGCAGTGTGCTGCGGCCCACCTGCACATCCAGAAATACAATGGCATCGCGCTGCCTGGCCATCTCCAGCACATCTTCGATCATTTTGTCGGTCATGCGCAGGCGGTACTTGTCGCCACGGCCGGGGTGGCCCTGCGCCGTTACCACAATAGCGTGCAGGGCAGGTTGCACCGGCGTCAGCGAGTCGGCTTTGGTCCAGTTTGCTACTTCTTCGTCCAGGCGGTTGAGCATTTCCTCTACCGGGTACTCACCCAGTATACCCATGCGCTTTGACAACGGGTTACCATAGTAGGCCAGAATGCGCTTATGTGGCAAAATAGCCCCCGGCAGCGGTTCAGGCCCAGGGTATACGGTGGGTGCTTCTGGTGCGGCTGCAGGTGTCGAGGCTACCGTTGGAGACTGCGGAGCCAGTGTGTCGGCTGAGGCGGTGGCGGTGCCATCGGTTGCCTTTGCCGGAAGTTCATATTTTTCTGTGGTGGCTGGCAGCGAGGCGGAGTGCGCTTCCTTGTCCTGGGTGCAGGAGGAGGAGCTCAACAGCAGGGCAGCCACCAGTACGGCAGTGGCAGGTTTCAGGCGTTTTCTTAGGGAATAGGGGGGCAAGTGGCTCAACATGAAGCGCTTGATGGCTTCATGTGTAAGGGGTAAAAAGGAATTCATGGCTCAGGTATGGTATTAGGGGGTTAATCTTTTATTAAAGTATAGCTATTTTGTGAGAATACCACACCTGAGCCCCCTTTTTTAGTGAATTATTTATTCGTGGGTATAGTGCCGCTTCAGCCACTGGCTCAGACCCTGCAAACCCGGAAAGAGCACCCGCTCGGTTATGTTGGCCTGGTCCAGCTTGTCACGGATCTCCCACTTGAGCCCAGCCGGTATGATAACTTTGAAATACAATTCCGGGTGCTGCTCCAACCACTGGCTCATGTTGGCCCGCGCATTCGACATAAGCGAGAATAAGGCGTACTGGTGCACAATGCGTTCGTCCAACGACGGCGGCTCCAGGAACACCACAAACTCCTCGGGCTGCAGCAGGGAGAGCTCCTTGAGGGATGAGCAGACGGGTTGCAGGATCTCGGGCGTGAACACGTTGGAGCCTTCTTCTTTAATGGCAGTCTGAAGCTTGAGCGGCAGGAAATCGTTGGCCTTTACGTAATCCACGCACCAGATGGCGCCGTCTTCGTGGTAGCTGTCGAGGTTTTCGGTGGCAAAGTGCAGTGCTACGTAGGGCGAGTATGTCCAGTCGAGCAGGCGGGTCGGGAGGCCATGGTGCTGCGCTACGGCCAGCCAGTTCCAGACCGAGTCACCCGGTGCGGCGTTGCTATGGGCGTACTTCCGGAAGTTGCGCAGGATATGGGGCTCCAGTTCGTGGTAGCGGCTCCCGAGTCGGGTCAGGCTGGTGCTTAGGTCATAGCCTTTGCTCCAACTGCCGCGGTACACGTAGGAGGAACGGAAGCGTTTGATGTGCTCGTTCCAGCTATGGTCAAAAAGGGCCGACTGTACCTCAGCCCAGCTATTTACAATAATCTCGTTTCCGTGTTCCATGCAATTGTTTTGCTGTCTAGAAATAGCAGGTGGCGGGGGCATAAGCGTATACCTGAGTAGCGGATTAAATGTTGTCCCTGCCAATAATAGCGAGGTTACGCTTCAATTACAAGCAGGCCGGACTATACTATCGCAGCTGTGTAGTTATCTGCTCTATTTAACGGGTTACGTATGTTGTTATATTTAACTTTTAAAAGAGGTTCATCTGTATACCTGCTCTGGTACAGAAGTGGTTATAATTGTAGGGTTTCATGCTGCGATTTGCCATATATTTTTTCAGGCTCATCCGAAAAAGCTTACTGATAGTCTCTGCAAATTTACCCTCGCCGCGCATGCGGGTACCGAAGCGGCTGTCGTTGAGCTGCCCGCCGTGGCAGTCGGCGATCTGACTCAGCACTTTGTCAGCGCGGTCAGGGAAGGCCTCCCTTATCCAGTCTTCGAAGATGGGGCCGATGCTGCCGTTGAGCCGCACAATGGTATAAGCGGCGCTGCTGGCGCCCGCCTCCGCAGCACTTTTGATAATGGCGGGTATCTCGGAGTCGTTAAGGCCCGGTATAATGGGCGCCACCATCACATTCACAGGTATACCGACTGCTGCCAGCTGTTGCACTACCTGCAGGCGCCTGGCCCCTGTGGCGGTGCGGGGCTCCAGTTTTTGGCGCAGCTTTTCGTCCAGTGTCGTAATGCTGATGTTCACGTGCACCAAATCCAGGCTGTTGAGTTTTTGCAGCAGGTCGAGGTCGCGGAGGATGAGTGCGTTTTTGGTAATGATGCTGACCGGGTGGCGGTACTCGAGCAGCACCTCCAGCATGCGGCGGGTGAGTTGCTTCCTGGCCTCAATGGGCTGGTAGCAGTCGGTATTGCCTGCCAGCATGATGGGCATTACCTGCCAGTTCTTATTCTCCAGCTGTTTGGCCAACACCTCAGGGGCGTTCTCTTTCACGATGATTTTGCGCTCGAAGTCCAGTCCCGCTCCGTAGCCCCAGTACTGGTGCGTGTTGCGGGCGTAGCAGTACACACAGCCGTGCTCGCAGCCCTGGTAGGGGTTCATGGAGTAGGACAGGCCCAGATCCGGACTATCGATCTTGTTCACAATTTTCTTGGGGTGCTCGGCAAAGAACTCGGTTTTGCTGTTGGAGAGCATGGCCTCGTCCAGTCCCTCGATATGCGCGGCGACGTATTCGTGTTTCAGGTAGGGGTTAGCGGGGTTGTACTGTGCACCGCGGCCTTTCAGGAATTCTTCTGCTTTCATAGTGGGTTTTTATTTAAGGTATAGCTACTTTCTTGTTGCATAGCTTTCGCTTAGCCAGCGGGGCTGTTGTTTCGCCTGTGCGGCGGGCACCTACTTTTTTTCTTGACAAAAAAAGTAGGCAAAAAAGTCAAGACGATTTTGAACTCGCTGACCGCTCAAACAAAAAATCGTCAAGGGTGCACCTGGCACAGCTATTTGTTTCATAGTTTCAGTGCAAGTTACTTGGCAATGCGTGCCAGTGGTCTGTGCTACAGGGCTCATACCTGTGAACGAGCAACAATTGGTTCCCCGCCTTGGACAAGGAGGGGTTAGGGGTGGTTGGACCAGGTATGGCAAGGAAAAAAGCTACTAAGTTATACTTTGAAGTTAGCAGTATCAGGATTCCCCTCTGGGGGTAGGGACCCTCTATAAAGGGAGGGGCAGGGGTGTGCCAATCGCTTGCTAAAGTCCTGTAAATCCTTTCTAATCCCCGAAATCCTGATTCAGACAAGCTATGCCTGATTCCTTTCACCAAAAAGCCGCACTCTGGTATAACAGGCCCTCCCCAATGCACAGCAGGTCCTTAAGCCTGGTGGTGTAGCAAGGCGACTTCTTTTCGCACTTGAGCTGCCAGGGGCGGGTGGTGCCCTGGGCGGCGCTCGTGACCGTATCGCGGCCCCAGGCGCTGTTGAGTTTGTCGAGCGTCTGCATCAGGCGCTGGTGCTTGTCGCGATCCACGGTGTCGAGCAGGCTGGTCTGCACCTGGTTCTGGGGCCGCAGTTCCGACACAATCACACCGCTCTTTTTGTAACGGTAGCCCTCGCGGTAAAGCGCCTGCAGGGCCAGTTTGGCGTAATGCAGCAGCTCCAGGGTGCTGTTGGTAGCAGTGGGCAGGGCAATGGTCTTGCTGTTGAAGTACTGGGCGTCCGCCTCCCGAAAGCGGTTGGTCTCTAGGAACACGGTAATGGCGCCCGCGCAGCTTCCCTGGCGGCGTAGCTTGGCGGCGCAGCGGGAGGCGTAGTTGGCCGTGGCCTCCTCCAACTGCGACAGGCTGGTAACAGGGCCTCCAAAGGAACGCGACGTGCAGATGTGCTGCTTGTTGGGGGCCACTAGCTCCAGGTCCTGGCAGGGCTCGCCGCGCAGCTCCCGCACGGTGCGGAGGCCCACGACGGTCAGGTGCTTTTTGGCAAAGGCCTCGGTCACGTTGCGCAGGTCCAGGGCGGTGTGGATGCCGAAGCCTGCCAACTTGCGGGCATAGCGCCGCCCGATGCCCCACACGTCGCCCACCTCTGTTCGGCGCAGCGCTTCCTGTATATGCCGCTCGTCGGTCAGCACCAGCACCCCGTCCGCCTTCTTCGATTTCTTGGAAAGCCGGTTGGCCAGCTTGGCCAGCGTCTTGGTGGGTGCTACGCCCACCGACACCGGTATACCTGTCCAGGCCTTTGTCGTGCTCCGCATCTCCCGTGCATACTCGTTCAGGTCGCGGCCGTAGAAGTTGCCCAGGTCCAGAAAGGCCTCGTCGATGGAGTATACCTCGAGGTTAGGCGTGAACTGCCCCAGCGTCTGCATCACCCGCGCCGACATGTCGCCATACAAGGTATAGTTACTGCTGAAAACCTGTACGTTGTGTTGCTCTATGATATCCTTTGCTTTAAAGGCAGGCTCACCCATCTGTATGCCCAGCGCCTTGGCCTCGTTGGACCGCGCAATGATGCAGCCGTCGTTGTTGGAGAGCACCACGATGGGCTTGCCCTCTAGCTTGGGGTCGAATACCCGCTCGCAGGACGCATAGAAGTTGTTGCAGTCCACGAGGGCGAAAAGGCTAGTCATGGCTGCCGTTCACTTTGTGAAGCGACCACACCACCACGCCCCAGGGTTTAAAATCCATCTCCTCGGTGATCTCCACCGGCGGGTATAGCTCGTTGGCAGGCTGCAGGTATAGCCGCGGGCCTTTCTGCAGGAGCCGCTTTACGGTAAACTCGCCATCCACCACCCCAATGATGATGTGCCCGTGGCTGGGCTTAAGGGAGCGGTCCACCACCAGAATGTCGCCGTCGTGCAGGCGGGCGTCGCGCATCGACTCGCCCCGCACCCGCACCAGGTAAGTGGCGGTCGGGTTTCGGATGAGTACTTGCTGCAGGTTGATTTTATCTTCCAGGTAATCCTCAGCCGGTGAGGGGAAACCTGCTGCCACGTAGCTTTGGCTGATCGGGAGTTCGAGCAGGTCGGGTAAGTCCAGCGGTACAATCTCCAGGTGGTCGGGCAGGGTGTTCATAGTATAGGCTTTTTCCATAGTGCTGTCTCGTTCAGTTTCTCTTGTAGAATATCGCTCAAATATATATAGTATTTGCTAATATAATTATCATTTGTACTAAAATTTTTAGCATTTGGTTGTGTGTTGAGTCTAATGCCCGGAGCAGGTGCCGGTGAAAGTGCCGAAGTTGGCCAATGTCCACGCAGTGAAAAGTGCGGTGTCAGCTGATGGAATGCGTCCTGTGTTGTAGAATTCGGGTAAAGTGTTGCGCTCTGTTGAGAAAATGTTGCCGACGTATAGCTGTTGTGCTATTTATGCGTTTAAGTGCAGCGTACTTTTAATCATTCACCTTATATGTTTAAGACCCTTTTAGAAAAAACGAAGCGTGTATACCTGTTGCTGGTGCTCGTGCCCGCGCTGGCACTAACCGCCTGTGACAAGGACAAAGAGGATGACGCCAACCCCAGCCTTGCGCTCAACCGGAAAGCAGTGGGAGAGAGCGCCCGTGATCTGCTCTCTGCTGAGAAATACGGCAAGGTCATAGTGGAGCTGCAGTATGCGCAGGGATTTGAGCCTACTGCAGCCGCTGTCAGCAACCTGCGCACTTGGATGGAGAAATACCTGAACAAGCCCGGCGGCATCATCCTGAAACAGGCCGCCATCCCGGCGCCCGGCAAAAGCTCCTATACTGCCCAGGACCTGGCAGGCATCGAGGAAAAGTACCGCACGGAGTACACTCGGCCTGATACGATCGCGGTCTATTTCTTCTTTGCCGACAGCAGGTATGCAGAGGACACCGACAACAGCAAGGTGCTGGGAGTGGCTTACCGCAATACGTCCATGGCCTTGTTTGAGCATACAATTCGCGGTATGTCAGGGGGCATCGGGCAGCCAGACAGAACAAAGCTGGAGAGCATTGTGATGCAGCATGAACTGGGGCATATCCTGGGATTGGTAAATGCCGGCACGCCCATGCAGCAGAACCACCAGGATGCGCCGCACGGCCGCCACTGCGACAACAGCAAATGCCTGATGCACTATACTGTGGAGACGGGTAGTGTGGTGCAGAACCTGTTGGGCGGCTATACCCCGGTGCTGGATCAAAACTGTATCAACGATCTGAAAGCCAACGGTGGGAAGTGATTTAATTGAAGTTTTACATTAAGATGCGGCTCCTGACTTATGCACAGGAGCCGCACTCGTTTTCAGAGGTGTGGTGCCCTGCCTGTCGTCTATTGTTCGGTTGCCAGAGGGACCAGTGTTTTTAGCAACAGGTCTTGGCGGAAATTGCGCGGTAAAGCCTTATTTTTGAGGAAACGCAATGCCATATGATACAACGCAGCACACGGCTCGATGCGGTTCACTACGAACTGTGCGGGCCTATATACGAGAAGGCAAAGGAGCTGGAGCAGGCTGGCCATCATATCACCAAACTGAACATCGGCAACCCGGCTCCCTTTGGCTTTGACGCCCCCGAGGCGGTCACCCGAAGCATCGTAGACAACCTGCGCCATGCCCAGGGCTATTCCGACCACAAAGGCATTTTGCAGGCCCGTGAGGCCATCCGGAACTACTACACAGCCAAAGGGATAGCCGGCATTCATACCGATGATATCACGATTGGAAACGGTGTGAGCGAGTTGATCCTGCAGGCGGTGCAGGCACTCCTCAACAACGGCGACGAGGTGCTGGTGCCCTCGCCGGACTATCCGCTGTGGACGGCGGCCGTGCGCTTTTCGGGCGGCAAAGCCGTGCACTACCTCTGCGACGAAGCCTTCGACTGGAACCCCGACCTGGCTGATATCAAAAGTAAGATCAGTAGCCGCACCAGGGCCATCGTCATCATCAACCCCAACAACCCGACCGGTGCGGTATACGCTCCGGAGCTGTTGCAGGAGCTGGTAGAACTGGCGGCCGCGCACAACCTGGTGCTTTTCTCGGACGAGATCTACGACAAGATCCTCTACGATGAGGTGGAGTACCGATCCACGGCCACCTTTTCGGACGAGGTGCTGACGGTGACTTTCAGCGGCTTATCCAAAAACTACCTGGCCGCTGGTTTCCGGGCGGGCTGGATGCTGGTGAGCGGCAACAAAGCCAAAGCCGGGAGCTACATTGATGGCCTGAACACCATGGCCAGCCTGCGGGTGTGCAGCAACGTGCCGGCGCAGTTTGCCATAGCCGCCGCCCTGGAGGGGCCACAGCACATGCAGGGTCTGGTGCTACCCACAGGCAGGCTCCGCCAACAGCGCGACCTCTGCTACGAGAAGCTGACCGCTATACCTGGCATTACCTGCGTGAAGCCCAAAGGCGCTTTTTACCTGTTCCCGAAGATCGATGTGAAGAAGTATGCCATTGCCGATGACCAGGCTTTTGTGCTGGACTTTCTGCGGGAGCAGCATGTGTTGCTGGTGCAGGGGAGCGGTTTTAACTGGCAGCAGCCCGACCATTTCCGCATCGTATACCTGCCGGAGCTGGACGAACTGAGCCGGACCATGGACAAACTGGCCTTTTTCCTGCAAACCTACCGGGGAACAGGTATAGTGCCGCAGCAACAGCTAGCAGAGTCGCTGTAGGTATGCCCAATTGATATAAATCAGAAAAGGCTCCCGCTAAAGGAGCCTTTTCTGATTTATGAGATTGCCTGTCAGGTATAGCGGTCACGCTGCAGGTATAGCAAGGTATAGCACGGCGGGAGCTTGTCAGGTATAGCTTATTCTGCCAGGCAGGCTTCCTGCTGGTAGGCTTTCAAATCTGCGAGGAGCGGGATCAGGCGATCAATGGTTACGTGGTCCATGACCACCACTTTGTACCAGTTGGCGTCGTGGTGATTGTCCGGCACGAGGCCATACTGGCTGGCGATGCCCTTGTTGAGGTGCTCGCTGCGGATCGTGATGATGTTGGAATAGGGGTTGCGGTAATAGGCTATACCTGCCTTGTCGAGCTCAGCGGCCAGCCAGGCGGCGCGGTTGAGCAGGGTGGTGGTCTTCTCCTCCCAGCCGTAGCGTCCGTAAGTCATCAGAATCATCCAGACGGCAATGGCGTTGGCGCCGGAGCGACTGCCGATCAGCGTGAAATCTTCTCCCTCCACGTAGCTGGCCTCCTTGGTGTTAGCGTGTTGCATAAAGCCTTTCCGGATCAGAAAGATGCCTGTGCCATAGGGAGCCTGCACCATCTTGTGCGCGTCCAGCGTGACGGAAGTAACGTATTTGTTCTGGAAATTGAGCGTGTTGTCGGGGTTGGTGAACGGGTAGATAAAGCCACCGAAAGCGGCATCCACATGGATCATGAACTGGCAGTTATTGGCTTCAAGTGCTGCTGCATATACCTCGGCGTTATCCACTGATCCAAACATCGTTGTCATCATGTTGGTGACCACAATAAAGTGGCTTTTTCCTTTCGCTTTCTGCGCTGCGATCATCTCCTGCAGGTGCTCTTCGTCGATAGCGCGCGTGTTGTCATTTACCTGTACCATGGCGATGTCGAGGTCGAACACATTGGCAGCCTTGCTCATGGAGTAGTGGCTGTCGCGGGAGCACAGAATGCAAATGCTGTCGTTGCGCACGCCATCGCGGTTGCGGAAGTAGTTGCGGTAGATCCAGATGGCCTGCAGGTTGGCCTCGGTGCCGCCGGCCGCCACATAACCGTCGCAGCTGCCTGGCTCAGCTTTCAGAATCTGCTCTGCGCACAGCCCGATCAACTCGCGCTCGATCTGGTGCGTACCCCTGAAAAAGGACTCGGACTGACCCAAGGTATGGCAGCCAATGTGATTGGGGTTGTGGATCAGTGCCGTCAGGAAAGGGGCGTCTTTCAGAAAGGGAGCATCCTGGTAAAACACCTTGTTGTCGAGGTGGGAGCCCGGGATGCCCAGTATGTTCTCGTCGTAGAAATTCACATTTTCCTCCAGGGCGTTGAACACGATGGTCCTGATCGTCTCTTTATTCAGTTTGGTCCACTGTTGCATACTCGTAAACAGGATTGAATAGTAAATGGCGGGCCTTGCCGGTGTGGCGCCGCGCTGTTAAATGGCATGCAAATATACGACATCCGGCAGACATGCCCTCTGCGGAGCAGCACCGACCGCTCTCTTTTGAGACTGCGATTTACGAAAGCAGGCACCTGAAAACAATGACATAAATCATATAGAAGTCAGAGGATATTGCTGAAAAAATGTTGGGAACTGAACAAAATAGTGTTTTACTTTGTGATGTTAAAGTAAAGCTATTATATTGAGTCCTGTTCCTATACCTTAATGAAGATGCGCTATGGTTACCTTTAAAGAATTAAAGAACGATCTGCCGGCAGGTATTGTGGTATTCCTGGTCGCAGTGCCCCTTTGCCTTGGCATTGCCATGGCTTCCGGTGCCCCTTTGTTTTCAGGCATCATCGCCGGTTTTGTAGGGGGTATCGTCGTCACGCTTATAAGTGGGTCACAGTTAGGGGTGAGCGGACCGGCGGCAGGCCTGGCCGTTATTGTGCTGCATGCCATCGAGGGCCTGGGCAGCTTCGAGGTGTTTCTGTCTGCTGTGGTGCTGGCCGGTGTCATGCAACTGGCGCTTGGGTTTCTGAAAGCAGGAAGCATCGGCTACTACTTTCCTTCCTCGGTTATCAAGGGCATGCTCTCGGGTATAGGGGTGATCATTATTCTGAAGCAGATTCCGCATGCCTTTGGCTACGACGAGAGCTACGAGGGTAGTGTGCACTTTATGGAGCCTAGCGGCGAAACTACCTTTTCGCTGATCCTGGACTCGCTGCGCTATGTATCGCCGGCGGCGGTTATTATCAGTGTGCTTTCCCTGCTGGTGCTGATTTTCTGGGATACGGTGCTGTCCAAAAAAGGGAAGATTTTTCAGATCGTGCAGGGTCCGCTTGTTGTGGTTGTGCTGGGTATTGTGCTGAACCTGGTGTTTCTGAACATGTTCCCGGAAATGGCGCTACGGGCCAATCACTTGGTGGAATTGCCGGTGGCCAGTAGTGTAGGGGGCTTTTTCCAGCAGTTCACTGCGCCTGACTTTAGCCGCATTTTAACCTACGAGGTGCTGATGCTGGCGGGTACGCTGGCGGTGGTGGCCAGCCTTGAAACCCTGCTCTGTCTGGAGGCGACCGATAAACTGGACCCGCAGAAACGCATCAGCCCGGCTAACCGCGAACTGAAGGCGCAGGGGGTAGGCAACATTGTGTCGGGGTTGATCGGTGGCCTGCCTATTACCCAGGTGATCGTGCGAAGCTCGGCCAATATACAGTCAGGCGGCCGCACCAAGCTCTCGGCGCTTATTCACGGCGTGCTTATCCTGGCCAGTGTCATTGCTATACCTGGCTTGCTCAACCTGATCCCGTTGGCCTCGCTGGCTGCCATTCTGTTTGTGGTGGGTTATAAGCTGGCCAAGCCTGCCCTGTTCAAAGCCATGTACCGTGGCGGCTGGAACCAGTTCCTGCCTTTTGTCGTGACCGTGCTGGCCATTGTGTTCACCGACCTGCTCACAGGTATAGCCATCGGTATGGTGGTGGGCATCTTCTTCATCCTGAAGAGCAGCTACCAGGTTTCGCATAAACTGCAGACAGAAAAAACAACGACCGGAAAGGAGAAGTACCGCATCGTATTGGCCGAGGAAGTAACGTTCCTCAACAAAGGCAACATCATGGAGGCGCTGCGCAAGGTGCCTAAAAACACGGAGCTGGAAATCGACATGTCGCGCTCGGCTGTGGTGGACCCCGACGTGCTCGAACTGATCGAAAACTACAAAGACACGGCCCAGAGCAAAGGCATCGACCTGCACATCAAGAAAACCGCAGAAGACGAAAAGCTGCAATACGAAGGCGCGAAGTTCTAAAAACATCCGACCTTTGCTGAGCACGTTGCTCGAACACATTACCACATGATTCAAAAAACATTTAAACCCATGAGAACACAAAACAAAGAAACGCAGGCACAACTAACCCCACAGCGTGCAAAAGAGATCCTATTGGAAGGCAACAAGCGCTTTGTAAGCAACCTGAAAGTAAACCGCAACCTGTTGCAGCAGGTCAACGAAACGTCGGCGGACCAGTTTCCGTTTGCCATTGTGTTGAGCTGCATCGACTCCCGCACCTCGGCTGAGCTGATCTTCGACCAGGGGTTGGGTGACATCTTCAGCACCCGCGTGGCCGGCAACGTTGTGAACGAGGACATACTGGGTAGCATGGAGTTCGCCTGCAAAGTGGCTGGCTCTAAGCTGATCGTGGTGTTGGGCCACAGCAGATGCGGCGCCATAAAAGGAGCCTGCGACCACGTAGAGATGGGCAATCTGAGCACCTTGCTGCATAAAATTGAGCCTGCTGTTAATGCAGTGGATTATGATGGCGAGCGAAACTCCAAGAACAGCGAGTTTGTGGAAAAGGTGGCCGAGACCAACGTGGTATGGGCAGTAGGTGAAATTAAGAAAAACAGCCTGATTCTTCGCGAAATGATAGAAAAAGGCGAAATTGGCATTGTAGGCGGTATGTACGATGTGGAAACCGGTATCGTCACCTTCTACGACGACGTTGAAAACATGACTGAAGCACTGCATGAAGAACTTGCTGGCAAATATTAAGATCAAAGTAGAGGAGAAGGTATACCTCAAAGACCCGGAGGCTTCGGAGAAAGGACGCGATATTATCAAGTATGGCATCCTGCTGATCGATGAACTGGGGCTGGAGGCCTTCACCTTCAAAAAACTGGCCGAACGCATCAACAGCACCGAAGCCACGATCTACAGGTACTTCGACAGCAAGCACATGCTGCTCTCGTACCTGATCTCGTGGTACTGGAACT
Organism: Pontibacter ramchanderi; assembly: GCF_002846395.1. Taxonomy (GTDB): domain Bacteria; phylum Bacteroidota; class Bacteroidia; order Cytophagales; family Hymenobacteraceae; genus Pontibacter; species Pontibacter ramchanderi. Next base: position 845,612 of record NZ_PJMU01000001.1, on the reverse strand, counting down.
GGCTGGAGTACAGGCTGGTCTTTGCCATCAACAACATCGACTCGCCTGAGGAACGCCTGCGCATTGCAATCGCCATCTTGTCTGGCCGGATTGAGAACGACATGGACTTTGAGCACATCGACGAGACAACGCTGCAGCGTATTGTGGTGGCCGAGTCGGCCAAAGCCTACCTCACCAAGTCGGTGGATGCTAACAACAAGGAGGGTTTCTTTTTGAGCTACAAGCGCCTGTGCAAACGCATAGCCGATATCGTGCACGAGATCAACCCGGACTATAAGTATCCGGCCACACTGGTCTCTACCGTTGCCGAGAGCGCGCACTACCAGAAGTTTTTTGCCCTGCACCTGCCTTCGCTCACCAACATCAACCAGGATGGCAGCGCACTGGAAGATTTCCTGACACACATGGTATTCAAATCGATCGAAAAATAGACCGATGCGGTCAACTGCTTTAAAGGATGGCACAGGCGATCGCGCCTTGCCATCCTTTTTTCGTTTGGGGCCTGTCGCCAATTTATCTATAACCCGTAGGCCCTGTTTTGCATACACTAAATTGGTATAACAAACAGAGCCTATGAAAACCAGAAGTATTTTATTGAAGAGCCGTCCGCAGGGCATGCCTACGGAAGAGAATTTTGAGTTTAGCGAAGAAGAGCTTTCCGGCCTGCAGGAGGGGCAGCTCCTGCTGAAATCGCTCTACGTGTCGGTAGACCCGTACATGCGCGGCCGCATGAGCGACGCCAAATCCTATGTGGCACCCTATAACCTGAACGAGCCGATTGCAGGAGGCGTGGTGGCAGAGGTAGTGGAGAGTCGCCACGACAAGTTCAAGGCTGGTGACGTGGTGCTGGGTAACCTGCCGTGGCAGACCTACAGCATCTCCGATGGCAAAGGCCTTCGTCCGCTGGATACGGAGCTGGCGCCGCTGAGCTATCACCTGGGTATACTGGGTATGCCAGGCATGACGGCCTACTGCGGTTTACTGTATATTGGTGAGCCCAAAGAAGGCGAAACAGTCGTCGTGTCCGGTGCGGCCGGTGCGGTGGGCACCGTAGTGGGGCAGATCGCAAAACTGAAAGGCTGCCGTGTGGTAGGTATAGCCGGCTCCGAAGACAAAACAGCCTATCTGATGAACGAACTAGGTTTCGATGAGGCCATCAACTATAAGACTGCTTCTGATATGCGGAAGGCTTTAGCAGCTGCCTGCCCCAACGGAGTGGATATTTACTTCGACAATGTGGGCGGCGGGATATCGGATGCCGTGTACAGCCTGCTAAACAAATTCGCCCGCATTGCGGTTTGTGGACAGATCGCGCTTTACAATGCCACAACTGTTCCGACCGGTCCGCGGGTAGAGCCCATCCTGCTGAAAAAGAGCGCTTTGATGAAAGGGTTTATCGTGAGCGACTATGCCTCACGCTTCCCGGAGGCGGCCAATGAGATGGTAAGCTGGCTAAAAGCTGGTAAATTGCAGTACGAAGAGCATATTGTAGAGGGCTTCGATCAACTGCCACAGGCCTTCTTCGGCTTGTTCAAAGGTGAAAACACGGGCAAGCTGCTTGTGAAAGTGGCAGATATTAACACCCATTAATTAGCACATTTACTTTTATGAACAATTTCACTTTCTATAACCCGGTCAAAATCCTGTTCGGCAAAGGGCAGATCGCTGCGCTTGCTACCGAAGTACCAGCCGATGCGCGCGTGCTGATGGCCTATGGTGGCGGAAGCATCAAAAAGAACGGGGTATACGAGCAGGTGCTGGACGCCCTGAAGAACCACAAAGTAGTAGAATTTGGGGGCATTGAGCCGAATCCGCGCTACGAGACGCTGATGCATGCCGTGGAACTGTCGAAGCAAGAGCAGGTAGACTACATTCTGGCCGTAGGCGGCGGCTCTGTCATCGACGGCGTTAAGTTCATTGCGGCAGCTATACCTTTCGAGGGTGGCGATCCCTGGAAAATCTGCTCGGAAAAGGCGCCTGTGACCAAGGCCATCCCGTTCGGGGCGGTGCTGACGCTACCGGCGACGGGTTCTGAGATGAACTCTGGCTCGGTGATCACGCGGGAAGAAACGAAACAAAAGCTGTCGTTTGGTTCGCCGCTTACGTTTCCGAAGTTCTCTATCCTCGATCCGGAGACGACCTTCTCGCTTCCTTTGCGCCAGCTCAGCAACGGCATCGTCGACGCCTTTACGCATGTGCTGGAGCAGTACCTGACCTACCCGGTGAACGCACCGTTGCAGGACCGCCTGGCCGAGTCGATCCTGATTACGCTAAAAGAGGAGGGGCCGAAAGCTTTGCAAAACCCGACCGACTACGACACGGCTGCCAATATTATGTGGTGCGCCACCATGGCCCTGAATGGTGTAATCCGGGTAGGGGTGCCAACCGACTGGGCCACCCACATGATCGGCCACGAACTAACCGCCCTGCATGGCATTGACCATGCGCGCACCCTGGCCATTGTGCTGCCCTCGCTGCTGCGCTACAAGCGCGACACTAAAAAGGAGAAGCTGCTACAATACGGTGAGCGGGTATGGGGCGTGACAGAAGGCAGTGAAGAGGAGCGCATCGAAACCACTGTGCAGGCCACTGTCAATTTCTTTGAATCGCTGGATATCCGCACCAGACTGAAAGACTACGAGGTGAACCAGTCTACCATAAAGGAAATTGTGAGGCGCTTTGAGGAGCGCGGTGTGAAGAACCTGGGCGAACGGGCCGACATACAGGTGGCGGATGTGGAACAGATCCTCCGCATGAGCCTGTAGCGCAGGTATAAGCAGGTATAGAAAAGGGCACGTATGCATCATACGTGCCTTTTTTTGTTTATAAAAGTATAGAAACCAAAGCTTAAGCCACGGCTTGCGCTTTTTTCTCCAACCGGGCTTCCTCAAACGAATTGGCTTTTTCAAAAAGCGAATCGAGGCGCAGGAGGCGGAATAGGCGCTCGGTGGTGGCATTCATATCACAGAGCACAACTTTCACGTCCTGTTTGCGGATTTTGAGCAACTCGCTCACAAAAGAACAGATGCTGCTATTGGTCAGGTGCAGGCGGTCTACGTGCGAGCAGTCGATCCAAAGTTCTTTGGCGCTGCCTGTGGGGGCTTCTCTAATTTCCTGAAGGATTCTATCGAGTGCCTGCTGTTTCACAAGACCCTTAACAAAGAAGATATGGCGATTCTGGTGCGTGGTGTGGTTGGTAATTTCCATGGCGACATCCCTTAAAAGATTTAACATATAAAGGAGGGTGCTGTGACAGCAGGGGAATCCTTTATTAAATACTATAAATTTGTGTTCAAGCTATTGTGTTTGTATTGTATTTTTAAAGTACGGTGTGATTGGTATATAGTTATTTAGTTTTCAATAAATTTAGTTAATGGTTTAATTGACTGTTCTTTTAAGAAAAGGTGGCATTTGTTTACGTGTGGATTAAGTGGTTTAAATTTGGATTTATCTTATAAATATTTTTTGTAATATACTTAAGTATTCGTTGAATAGCGACATATTAGAGTTGGTTGCTGGCAAAGGCACAGCGGTAGGTGATTTGGTGACTGCTTTGATTACTTGCTTGATACAAAAGCTTAGGCCAACTGGTAATTGAAGCATAGAACACAGTGCACCCAGCCAGGGCCGAGCTCATGTACTTTCCGGTGTTTTATGGTCGGGAGGGGTTGAAGCGCGTGAGAATCCAATAGCAAAGGAAATACGCTGCATGCGCTTGATTTTTTTCTGGATTCGAACTGATCAAGTTAGCAGAGTGTGAAAGGTAAGTGATTAATTATGAGTTATTTGAACAGGTGGTTAGCTGCGTTTAGGCTGTTTAAAGGGCATTTTGGGGCAGTATTATTATATTGTTAAAATTTTTTACAACAATTATTGTGAATTAAGTTTATGTCTCCTAAATTGCACTATGCTGTTTAACTATAAACGCATATGCAATTCATACCTAACAACAAAAACACAAACCTGATTTGAACTAAAATGTATGCTTATCGGCTTTATATACCGAATGCTACACTTCTTGGGAAGAATCAAAACCAACATTTAACTTTTAGCCAATGTTAGATATTATCAATTTTATTGCGCTCGCCGGCATCTTTAACATCTGTTTCTTCTGGTATGCATCTACCAAAATGAAAACGAAACCTGATCCGGTGAAGACGCTCGTTGTGTCTTTTGTATTCTCTATTCCACTTAGCTTTCTGTTGATCGCTGTGTATACCACCATGCTGCTTTATGCGGCTAAGATCGGTGCCAGCGAAGATGCCATGTGGGAATACATGGAGCAGGAAGAATTGCAGTAGTACCTACAGGTATAGCCCTGGCTTACCTGTCACCTTAAAACGCATCGCGGGCACTTGTCAAAAGCAGGTGCCCGCGATGCGTTTATACCTAACTGAAGCAGACTCACGCATCCCCCATGGTTGGCAGGGCTGTTACGCAAGGTGAGGAAGGAGGTAGAGCAAGCGCCCCGCTTATAAATACTAGCTCAGGATCCGAAGATCGTCTCGCCTGATGAGCGGGGAACCAGCATAGCGGTTTTCCTGTGGGCCGTTTTCCAATTTCAGTACACCGCGCGGACAAACGTGCGCACAAATCCCGCAGCCCACACACGATGCACGGATGATCGGCTTGCCTTGCTGCGCATACCAGCGCACATCAATGCCCATTTCGCAGTAAGTAGAGCAGTTGCCGCAGGAGATGCACTGTCCGCCGTTGGTTGTAATGCGGAAGCGGGAGAAATACTTTTGCAAAAGGCCCAGGTAAGCAGCCATGGGGCAACCAAAGCGGCACCACACCCTGTTTCCCATCAGTGGATAAAAGCCCACACCGATCACACCTGAAAACATCGCCCCGATAAAGAAGCCATAGGTTTGGGCAAAGCCGCCCGACAAGTTACCCAGCAAGCGCCCTTCGCTCCATGAGTTGATCCACAGAAAAAGCGTTGTGAGGATGACAAAGCCCAGAATCGGGTAGATGATGGCTACTTCCCAGCGCCAGGCTTTGCGACTTTTGTCGGAGAGGTGCCGGTAGGGGTCGCCGGCAGTTTCGGCCAGCCCACCGCAGCCGCACACCCACGAGCAGTACCAGCGCTTGCCATAGAAGTAGGTGAGCACCGGCGTGGCCAGAAATGAAAACACCGCCCCCCAGAACACCATGAACACGCCCAAGGCAGCACCGTCGCGGATCAGGTAATCCACCGTGCCCGGGAAAAGGTAATCGTATTTGAGCGGCCAGAAATAGCTGAAGTAATACTCCGGCTTATTGAACAGCAAAAGCAAACCTGGCAATAGAAAGGCAAAACCCAATTGGAAGAACATCACTGAGAGGGTCCGGATGATGTGGTAGCGGCTGGTGCGGTACTTGAGCAAGGCATAAACTCCCATGACCAGCACGGCCAGGGTATAAAAGGTGCCGTACAGAAACCACTGATCGCTCGGGCGGTTGCGCAGCCACTGGCTCAGGGGCTCCATGGCTTGTATGAGTCCCTGCAGCGTGTCCGGAAACCAGTAAAGCAGCACATAAAACCCTGTAAGCACGAAGCCAATGACCCAGGCGGACGCCCCGCGCGAAGTAGCCTGACGTTGCCACATCCCCTGGTTCTGCTCAGCCGGAGATTTATACTGGCGGCTTTGCCAGATGTAGAGCAGGGCACCCATTGTCAGTACAAGTGTGCCGCCCAAACCTGTGAGCACAGGAGAGATGTAATCAGCGCCGACACTCGCCACCAGTATACCTAGCAGCCCGATACTGATCAGAAGCAGACCTGCCACCTTCAGGGCATGGTGGGATTCTTTAACAGGAGCTTCGGCTTGGTGTGAAATGACGGTAGTAGGCATCTGAAAATTGGCAATTAGCAAGAAGTAGAGTTGGAGAACAAACCGAATTGTTTACGCAGATCCCACCAACTGCTGTGCTTGACAGGTGGTTGCTGTTCCGGGAAACGGGTATAGTACTGGCGCAGAAGTTCTTCTTCGTAGCGCTGGAAAAACTCCGGGTCGAAGTTAACGGCCGGCAGCTCCTGCACCACCCGGTGCAAGGTATAGCCCTGTTGCAGCCAGTGGTGGCACAGGTCGTGGCGGTAGCGGATGCCCAGCAGGTTTATACCTAAGAGCTTGGCCGTCTCTTTGTCATAGAGCAGGCGAATGGCCTTTGTCGCCGCTTCGTTCTGCCAGTAAAGCGATGCGTGCTGCTCCGTGAATTGAGCAGGCACAGTGCCATAGGTCTGGTACTCGATGTCGAAGAACTTGGCCGAGTTGAACCAGGGCCCACGCTGGTAAGGCTTCCGGTTGCCGAGGAGGGTAGCGGCCAGCGCCTCGGCATGCAGGCGGCCGGTATACCAGAGCTGTTCCATCATCGGCTGACCTGGCGCCGAATTACGGAATTGGGCGCAGTCGCTAATGGCATATACATCCGTCTGGCTGGTCTCGAAAAACTCGTTTACCAGTATGCCCCGGTCAATTGCTATACCTGCGTCTTTCAGAAAATCCACATTGGGCTTCACGCCTGTGGTGATGCCCACAAACTGGCAGGTCAGCTCCTGCCCACGGCGCGTGCGGATGGCACGCACCCGACCCGAGTCATCGGCCAGAATCTCCTGCAGCTCTTCTTGTAGCAACAGTTCAATGCCGTGCTGCCGGATGTGGTTGGTTACAAGCTGTGCCTCTTCGGCGGGCAGCACATTGTGCCAGTACAGTTTATCGCGAATCAGCATGGTTACGGCAATGCCACGGCTACGGAGCATTTCGGCCATCTCCACACCGATCAGGCCTCCTCCTACAATTACAGCCTGCTGTGTACATGCGGTGTTTGCTTCCATCAGCTCCAGATCCTGCAGCGACACAAGTCCCTGCACGCCCTTTAGGGTTTGGCCGGGCCAGTCATAGTAGGAGGCGCGGGAGCCAGTGGCCAGCACCAGTTTATCATACGGCAAAGGGCCGCCGTCGCGAAGAACAAGCCGTTTTTCGGAAGTCTTTACCCGCTCCACGTAGTCATGCACCAGCTCAATTTTCTTTTCCTGCCAATACCAGTCTGCGTAGGGCACAATGTCCTGAAAGCGCATGTGGCCCATGTACACGTACATCAGGGCTGTGCGGGAAAAGTGCAGCCGCGACTCGGCGGACACCAACGTGATGCGGCAATCGCTCTGCTGCCGCACACGCTGCGCCAGGGTAACGCCCGCAATGCCGTTGCCGATGATGACCAGGTGCTCGTTCTCGCTGATTTTATCCATTAAAGATCCCCGCTTGTTCCTTTTTCAGTTCGCCGCTATACCTGCTTGCCTCTGTTATAGCTGTTATTTCGAATTGCAGCAGCAGGACAGGTATAGCCAAAGATACGGATAATAGGGTAAGCATGAAAAAAGGAAGGCCGGGAGATACCCAGCCTTCCTTGGTATAAGTATAAAAAGAAATTAACGGCTTCCGGCACTGCTGCCGACATCCTGCCCGCCGTCTTCTACGCTCTTGCCACCCTGGCGTCCTCCGCTGCGGGGCTCGTTGCCCGTGCTGCGGCCTGCCTGTTCGTTTTCTTCGGAGCGTGCAACCTGCTCCGACGGATTTTTGCTGGCAGTCGGGTGAATGTTAGGCACTTTGTTGCCCTCGTTCACATTGCTTTTACTTTGATCTTTGTTCTGGTCTCTATTCTTATCTGTGTTCATTTTCAATCTGTTTTAGTTCTGGTTTTAACTGTATTGATTTAACCTAAGGTATAGCGCACCTGCTCCTGATGAGGTGAAAGTGCGCTATACCTTAGTAGCGGTCGTAATCCGGGTTTGAAGCCGTGCGGTCCGGTGGACCGTAGCGGCGCGACTGACCTTGCTCGTAATTGCCTTGTCGCTGGCGCAACTCACCTGTCAGTGGGTTGTAACGCCGGTTATAATCCGGATCGGAATTGCGATCGCCGTCATAGCCATAGCTGAGAGAGCCGGCCATGTTGCCGTAGTTTTCGCCACGGCGTTGCGGGTAGTTGTCCGGGTGGTAATCGCCGTCGAAGTTGCCCGAGGTTCGGCGGCCGTAAGTATCGCCAAACTGCCTGCCGCCTCTCATACCGCGCTCGTTGTAGTCGGAGCGCTGATCGCGCATACCTGCACTTCCTCCGTAGCGGCCTCCGAAATTGCTGTAGTCCTCCTGTCGGGATTGCTCACCGCGGTAGCTTTGCTGGTACTGGCGCTCGGTATAACCGTCGTTGTCCTGTAGGTTACGGCTGCGGCGGTATACGTAGTCGCCTCCCTGGCTTTCATTCTGGCGGTCGCGGCCTGCGTTGGCCATGTCGCCCTTGCGGGATCGGTTATAGGTGCTATACCTTCCGTCTTCATCCAGGCGGTAGGCGCCACGGTACTGCGATTCGTCCAGGCGGCGACCCTCGCCTCTGCGTTCGTCTCGATCATCGCGCCAGTTGTTCCTGTTATTATAGCTGTCCATAGTTTTATCTTGAATTGGTATATCCTCTATAAACGAACAAACGGGCAGTGAGTTTACGCGCTCTCCTTAACCCTAAGCAAGCGCATGCCCGTAAACAGTAGCTGGATTATGTAGGAAATAAAACTTAACGCTATGAGAAACAACAGAGAAGAAAACCGGGAGAATCGTAACATGGAGCCGCGCTGGGCGCATGGCCATCACCACGGCGAAAACTCGGACCGCGGCAACTACACCGTCGATTCGCGCTTTAACAGTGGCTACGGCGGGCAGGAAGACGATTACTATGACACCAGAACCTTCAATACCAACATAGACCACGCGTACGGCTCCCGGCAGGGGCGCTTTCAGCCCGGTGGGGCACAATACAGCGGCGAAGATTTCGCTTCGCGCAGAAGCGGCGGGCAGGACAACCCCTATGGCATGAGCTACGTGCCGAATGACGGACACAACTCCGGCCGGCACTACGACCCACAGGCCGATTACAGCAACCGTGACTATGAAGACATGCGTCGCACGGGCAATGCCTGGACCCGCACAGGTATGGCGGACGAGCGCTTTGGGCATACGATAGGTCGGGGCAACCGCGATTTCCAGGGACATTCCTCTATTGGCGACTACGAATCTTACCGACGCTACGAAATGGGCAACCGCATGTATGACAACGACTACAGCGGTGGCTTTGCCGGCCGAAACCATACCGAGGGGCGTGAGCACTTTGGCGAGGACAGCTACTACAGCAACCTCAACCGTTGGGGGCAGGAGAAGCGACCGCAGCGGCGCTCCGAAGACCGCCACAACCGACACTAAGATGTATAACCAGGCAGCCGCGGGAGAAAGCACTTCCGCGGCTGCCTTTTCAAATGAATAGAACAATGAGAGATTACAGAGATTATGATGAAGGCGACTACAACCGCCACAACGAACAGGAATGGCCACGCCAACAATACTATCGCAACGAGCGCCCCGACTGGAACCGGCGACCTGAAGATGAAGAGGCGGGAAGGCAGTACCGGGCAAGGTATGAGGAATCGCGCCGCATGCCTGAGAGCGACTACCGCGGAACCATGGAGGACTTCTACAACACGACCTACGAAACCAACAACTACAGCGGAGTGCCGCGGCACGACGAATACGGCCTGCCGCACGGCACCGAAAACGACCTGGGTAGCGTGAGTCGTGGCAATCCGCGGTTTTACAACCCCGACCGCTTCGAGCGAACCCGCTACCGTTACAGCACCGGCTACAACCCGAACTATGACAATCCGGAGGAGGGCGACCTGTACCGCAACTTCGATAGCAGGGGCAACCACGGATATCGCCACGACGCGTCCTACGGCAATGCCGACGAGTTCCGTGACTTTGGCGACGACCACTACGGCTCGCGCGACAAGAGCGGCAGATACTAGCCAAAATGGCGCAAAAAATGATGTTAAACCCTTGTATACTTTTTTATAAGGTTGCGTATAAGGGACTATACATTAGTATTGAATTTCCATCTGAGAAAGGCCACAGCGTAACAGCTGTGGTTTTTTTCATTTTTGATGAGAAGTTAAAAATTGTATTGACCTTATTCTATTTGATAAAATTTTACGTTCGAACGATAGTACATGAGCCCATTCAGGTCTATTTTATTAGGTCTCGTGACCTTGGCAGCAATCCTAGGGATTATCTCCATTAGCCTGCCGCGCCAGATCCATATTCAGCGCCATATTATTGTAAATGCCTCCTTGGAAGATACCTACGAGCAGTTGAGTGATTTGCGGAACTGGCCAAAGTGGCTCCCGGGCCGCCATTCCAACGCAAGTAAACTAGTGAGCTATGCAGGGCCTTCGGTGGGAGCCAGCCTGAACTGGACCAGCCAGCGGCGTAGTGTAGGGCAGGGAACGGTGACGATCGTTTCGGCGGAGCCTCCCAGAAAGCTGGTAACTGACCTGGAGTTTGAGAAAAGCGACAAGGCGCACAGCACTTTTACACTGGAGGAGACCGAGGAGGGGACCAAGCTTACCTGGCATTTAGAAAAATACATGGGCGACAACCCGATCCGGAAATTCTCCGGTTTGCTCATCGACAGTACCGTAGGAGAGGAGTTTGAGGACGGACTCGCGAATATCAAAAAGGAAGTGGAGTCTAAAAATGTACTCACGGACAACTAAGTTCCTTGACCCATTGCCATTAGAATTGCCCCTGAAGGTATAGCCGCAGAAGCTATACCTTTTCTATTGGCTGTTGTTCCGGTTCTTTCGGTACAATGGTAATCTTTCCGTCTTTTTCCAGAATGGCGTACTTGATCTGGTCCAGTCGCTCGAGCCCTCGCAGCGCCCTCGCCGACTCCAGGATATCTGCCTCGTCTACCCGCACTTTTTTCAGCCGGTCGTGCAGCACCTTGCCATCGTCGAGAATGATCACCGGCACCCCATCCAGCACCTTTCCGAACGCTTTATACTTCTGCTTCAGGAGCGACAGGCTGATGTCGGCCAGCAGCAGCGTGATGATGAGCACAAAGCTGTTGATCATGGAGTGGTCATCGCCCACAAGCGCCTGTTCTGCCGTTTCGGCAATGATGAGAAGTAGCACGAAGTCGAACACGGTGGCCTCATACAGGGTTCTTTTCCCACTGATCCTGAAAATGATCATCAGGAACACATACAGGACCAATCCTCTGATTACGGTTTCCATAGCGTATACTTAGGGGTAAATGAAAGGGGTGATGGCAACTTGCTTTTCGGAAGACGAGAAGAGCAAAGGCAGGGAGCCCATGCCTTTGGGCGTCAGGTAGAAGGTGACGGTAAAAGGTTGTTTGTCAGTTGTAAAGCTGTAGGTAATGCCTTCTTCAGAGGTATAGACCTCAGCGGGCTCAGGCACAACCTGGTCCACTTTTATTTTCTCATAGAAATTTTTGCTGATGCGCAGATCCGTGAGGGTATCGCTGGGAGCGGCTTGCAGGCTGACTTTTATTTCGGCGGGCGCGCTGCGCCTCAAAAAGCGCTCATACTCCACTTCAAGTCCATCGGCGCTGTCGCCAGCCTTTATGCTCTGGAAGTTGCCAATGCCCCCGTCGCCGGTAAAGCCCAGCAATGCAGCCAAAACAAAAAGCGACATCAGCACCCATGCTACCCGCTGCACCTTCCAGTTGGTGCTCTCTAACTGAATGTCCTCATCTATCTCGAGTTCGCCCCTGTGTTTTTTCACGGCTATACCTTGCGTTTGCTTTCGCAGGTATTTAACGCTCAGGCAATTTTATGGTTTTGCCAGGCTGTCGGGAGTGACCACAGCGGGATAAGCTTCTGTCTTAAAAGCGGCCACTTTCTTATAGAGCTTGCCTTTGTCGGCTAGCGAGGAAAGGAAAAGCGTGACGTTGGATGTGTTGAAATGGTTGGATAGATCGGCCAGCAGGTCAGGTATACCGTCGCGGTCGAGGTCGCCGGCCCACAGGAGCACGTAGATGGCGCTCTCAAAATTTTCGTCGGAGGCCAATTCCTGGCTCACTTTGCGCCCGTTTTTTATACCTGTCACCGTCCATTTGTAGTTCTGTACCGAGTAGGAATCGGAGCCCTCCTGTTGGATGCTGTCGCCACTTGCCGCCAGGGTATAGGTTTTGCCTTTGAACTTGAGATCGATGGAAGTATTGGGGAGAATTACCTGGTTGGGGTAACCGACTGTATCTACTTCGCTTTCCTGCAGCCTGGTTATACCTGTCGTGAAGAGCAGCGTACGCGGGTGCTCGCCCCGCACTTCACGGCCCGAGCGAACCTGGCGACCTTTGTCAAACACCGGATCAAAAAAAGTGGTAACCTGCATTCTGCTGGGTTTTAGCCTGAACACGCTATCGTCCTGAACCAAGGCCAGCCAGGGTTTTTGCTCCGCGCCCTGCCATACCTCATGCTTGTGAAAACGTCCCTCGATCATGATTTTAGCAGGGGTGCCGGGCTCCGGGCTCAGGCCGGTGGTGTCGGGAGCGTAGTGCTGCGACTCGTCCTCCGGGGGCAGGGCCGCCGAGTCTGCATGGTGCACCAGACTGGTGTCGGTTTCAACCAGATGCGCGTGATCCGTTTTGCTGGCTTGCGACTGGTCCGGGGAATTGTTGCAGGCCGCCATGCAGAGGGCTAAAAACAGGAGGGCAGGTATACGCATGGTGCAAAGGTATTAGTATAAAGGAAAACGAATATAGCGAAAATATCTTTCAGGAGAGCAAATAAAAACAGGAAGGTCGACCCCTGCCAACCTTCCTGTTTCCGCTGCTATACCTGACAACAGGTAATTAGAGCTGCTTGAAAATTCTGTCTTTAAGTCCGGCAGAGGCCTCCACCAAAGGAAGACGAACAGCGCCGCCACACACGCCAAATCGCTCCAGAAGTACTTTCACACCCACCGGATTGCCTTCTTCATACATCATAGCGTTGATGTCCACGAAATCAAACAACAGATCGGACGCTTCTTTAAACTGATTGGACAAGCCCAGGCGGATCATGTTGCTGAACTTCTCCGGGAAAGCGTTGGCCAGCACCGAGATCACCCCAACAGCGCCGAAAGTAATCATGGGCAGTGTCAGCATATCATCACCGCTGATCAGCAGGAAGTCGGCAGGTTTGTGCTTGGCAATGTACATGCACTGCTCCAGGTTGCCAGAGGCTTCTTTGATGCCGATGATGTTTTGATGGGCAGCCAGACGCACCGTAGTTTCAGGGGCGATGTTGCTGCCTGTGCGGCCAGGCACGTTGTAAAGGATCACGGGCACCGGGCAGGCGTCGGCTATCAGAGTATAGTGCTGGATGATGCCCTGTTGCGAAGGCTTATTATAGTAAGGACTCACCGAAAGCACCGCGGCTATACCTTCCAGATCTGTTTTCTGTAATGTGTCGAGCACTTGCTGTGTGTTGTTGCCGCCCAGGCCATACACCAAGGGTACGCGGCCGTTCACATGCTTCTTCACGAAAGCCAGAATCTCGGCTTTCTCCTCCGTAGTAGTCGTCACCGATTCGCCGGTAGTGCCGTTCACGACCAGGTACTCCACCCCACCTTCTATGGTAAAGTCAAGCAACTGACGCAGGCCGTCGTAATCCACGGTCAGGTTGCTGGCAAAAGGGGTTACCAGAGCAACACCCGTTCCTTTTAAGCTATCTTGTATCATGCGCTGTTTTTCTATTGCGCGAAGTTCGAATTATCCGGCGGAATCTGCAAACGGAAGCCAGTTAACAGTGAGCAATAATCAGTGATCAGTAAACAATTGTTATAACAGATGAATGAAGAATAACCAAAAGTCACTGATAACTGCTCACTGTTAACTGGCTACTGTATATTGTTCTCCTCCACCCAATGCAGAAAATGGTCTTTGTATACCTCGCCGATGGGAATTTCCTTGTTGCCGATGCGAATGCGGCCTTTCTCGATGCTGTCGATCTTATGCAGAGCCACGATAAAAGAGCGGTGTACGCGCATGAACCTCGACTCAGGCAATTTTTCCATCGCTTTGTTCATGCTCAGGAGCGTGATGATCTTCTGGTCTTTCGTCTGGATGATGATGTAATCCTTTAAACCCTCGATCCAGAGGATGTCGGCAAAGTCGACGCGCACAGTTTTGTAGTCAGCCTTCACGAACATGAAATCCAGCTCGGGTGCTGCTGGGGCTGGGGCGGCAACCGGCGCCTCCTGTGGCTTATGACTACGTTGCAAACGCTCCTGTGCCTTAGTGACAGCTTTCAGGAAACGGTCGAAGGGGATGGGTTTTAGGAGGTAGTCCACGGCGTCGTGGTTGAAGCCTTCCAGTGCATAGTTCGGGTAGGCCGTTGTGAAAATGATCAGCGGCTGGTGCTTGAGAATATTCAGGAACTGTATTCCGGTGAGCTCCGGCATTTCAATGTCCAGAAACATCAGATCCACCTGTTCTGTCTGCAGGACCTGCATGGCCTCCGTGGCGCTGGAGCACGTTTTCACGAGTGTCAGGAAAGGCAGTTTGCTCACGTAACTCTCAATAATATCGAGGGCAAGTGGCTCGTCGTCAACGGCAAGGCAGCGGATGGTCATAGGTTTATTTTTTTGGTTGGAAGTACAGTTTCAGCGAAGCAAAGAATGTATCCTCTTTTTCTTCTAAATACAGTTCGTGGCGTTGTGGGTAGAGCAAGTTAAGGCGTTGCTTTAGATTTTGCAAACCAATGCCGCCAAAGTCCTTTTTTTTGTGGCTGCTGCTGTTGTTCACTGTCGAAAACTGCAGCCAATCGTCCGTCACGACCAGGTTTAGCGTAATACCCACCTCATTGCGGCTCACCAGTCCGTGCTTAAAGGCGTTTTCGACGAGTGTCATCAGTAGCATCGGGGCAATCTGCTTTCCGGTCAGGTCGCCTTCCACGTGCAGGCGGATGCTGGTTTGCTCGCGCAGGCGCAGCTTCTGCAGGTCAATAAAGTTTTGGATGTGCTCCACTTCCTTTTCCAGACTCACCAGCGTGTCGTTGCTCTCGTAGAGCATGTAGCGCATCAAAAGCGAGAGCTTCATAATGGCATCGGGCGTTTCGGGGGACTGCTTGTAGGCGAGCGAGTAAATGTTGTTGAGCGTGTTGAAGAGGAAATGCGGGTTTACCTGCGACTTCAGGAAGTTAAGTTCAGCGGCCAGTTTCTGGTTTTCAAGTTCCTTGTTTCTTCGCTCATTCCGGATGTAATTGCCCGTTACCTTCAGCGCCGAGCTGATGAAGACCACGATCAGACCGGCCAGCACATAATTGAGTATGCGGTCGGATGAGTAGAGCACGGTCATACCCGGGTTGAACTCCCGGAACACGTAAAAGTCGAGCGGGGAACGTACCAGGGCCACGGCTGTAAGGGTGAGGAGCACGACACCCAGATAAGCAAAAATGCGGTTCTTGGCTAGGTAGCTGGGTATAAGCACATACCAGTTAAGGTAAAAGATCATCATGGCAAAGCTTAATCCCACCAACGAGTCAACCGCCTTGTTAAAGGTAAGGCCGCGCTGAAACTGAATGTAGAAGATCCAAGCTCCGAAAAATACCCAGGCTGCCACATGTATGGCTAATTTGTACCGCTTTTTCATGGTATAGGGTGGTAGGGCGATTAAGTTCAAAGCTGTGTTTGTAAAAGGTGATGAAAGCAAAAAAAGACGTAAGTCTGTTGCTGAAGTTACGCAATATTATGGCGCTTCCATGCGAACACAAGCCAATACTATACAGAAGGGCAAACAAGCCCTACTAATTCAGGATTTTAAAAGATCAAACCAAAAAAGGAGCGAAACGGTTGTTTGTATATCCTTTTCAGCAGTTCGTCTATTTCATTTTTATTTCTCTGTTTTAATGCCTCCATTTGTAGCATCAGCCTGGCGCTTTAGCTGTGCCGGGCTAATGGGCCTTGCGGCCTGTCGCTGAGTTTAATTGTTTTTATTGTTTGTTTGTAAATCGATAAGCGCCGGCCTTTTGCAGTCCGGCGCTTATTTTTTAGTGACTCACCATACCCAGGAACTCGTCCTCAGAGAGTATGGTAATACCAAGTTTGGTGGCTTTCTCAAGCTTCGAAGGACCCATTTTATCGCCGGCCACCAGGTATGAGAGCTTAGCGGAAATGGAGCTGACCACCTTGCCACCGTGGCTGACAATGATACGCTGCAATTCGTCGCGGCTCACGCTCTCGAATACGCCTGAGATCACAAATGTCTTTCCTTCCAGCTTATCGCTTTCCATCTCGGGTGCAGTGTTTTCGGACTTGAACTGCAGACCAGCTGCCTTGAGCCGCTCCACCAGTTCCTGGTGCTCAGGTCTGCTGAAGTATTGGATAATGGACTGTGCGATGCGGTCGCCAATCTCGTTCACAGCGATCAACTCCTCATACATAGCCCCACGCAGCGCCTCGATATCGGAGAACTGCTCAGCCAGTTTTTTGGCTACGGTGCTACCCACGTAGCGTATACCCAGCGCAAACAGCACACGGTCGTAAGGCGTCTGCTTCGACTTTTCCAGGCTGTTAAGGATGTTATTGGCCGACTTCTCGCCCATGCGCTCCAGGTTCACCAGTTGCTCAAAGCTAATGTCATACAGGTCGGCCACATTACGCACAAATCCGGCCTTATAAAGCTGCTCGATGGTTTTTGGGCCGAGCTCGTCAATGTTCATGGCTTTGCGGGAGATGAAGTGCTCCAGCTTGGCCTGTATCTGCGGAGCGCAGCCTTCCTCGTTCGGGCAGTAAAAGTTCGCCTCGCCTTCGCTGCGCACCAGCTCGGAGCCACAGGCTGGGCAATGCGTCGGGTAAATGATCGGCATGGAGTCGGCTGGGCGCTTGCTGAAGTCCACACCCGTGATCTTCGGTATAATTTCGCCACCTTTCTCCACATAAACAACATCGCCTAAGCGCAGGTCCAGGCGCTGAATCTCGTTGGCGTTGTGCACCGAGGCACGCTTTACCACGGTACCAGCCAGCAGCACCGGCTCCATAATGGCCACAGGCGTTACCGCACCGGTCCGTCCAATTTGGTACTGAATGTCAAGCAGGCGGCTCATGGCGCTCATGGCCGGGTACTTGTACGCAATCGCCCAGCGTGGACTCTTGGCGGTATAGCCCAGTTCTTCCTGCAGGGCGTAGCTGTTCACTTTCACCACCACGCCGTCGGTTGCGATCGGCAGTTCGTGGCGTTTTTGCTCCCACTCGTTGATGTAGTCTAGCACCGAGTCGATGGAGCTGCACTTGCGCCAGGTATCCGAAACTTTAAAGCCCCATTTCTGGATGGCCTGCAGGCTCTCGGAGTGCGTGTCGAACGGACTGGACGAACTCATGAAACCGTAGGAAAAGCAGCCCAGTTTGCGGCTGGCCACAATGGCTGAGTCCTGCTGCTTGAGCGTGCCCGAAGCGGCGTTACGGGGATTGGCCAGCAGCTGCTCGCCCGCCTCTTCGCGGTCGGCGTTAAGTTGCTCAAATACCTGCAAGGGCAGAAAAACTTCCCCTCGCACCTCAAAATTCGCCGGAAAGTCATTGCCGTGTACTTGCAGCGGAATGTCGCGAATGGTGCGCACGTTGGCTGTAATGTCGTCGCCGCGCGTGCCGTCACCACGGGTAGCGCCCTGTACAAACTCACCGTTCTCGTATGTCAGGCTAATGGCCACGCCGTCGAACTTCTGCTCGCATACATACTCTACTTCATCGCCCACCACTTTGCGAACACGCTTGTCAAACTCGCGCAGGTCTTCTTCGGAGTAGGTGTTGCTCAGCGAAAGCATGGGGTATTTATGGTATACCGTCTTAAAACTCTTGGTGATGGTGCCGCCCACGCGTTGGGTAGGGGAGTTTGGCTGGCGCAGTTCCGGGTGCTGCTGCTCCAGTTGCTGAAGCCGCTCCAGCATCATGTCGAACTCGTAGTCTGTTACTTCCGAAACGCTGTTCTGGTAATATTGGTAATTGAGGTAGTTGATACGTTGGGTGAGCTCCTGAATCTCAGAAGCCGGGTCGTGTGCTGTGGCCATAGGGTATTTCTGTTTGGTCTGTAAAAATAGAGAACCAGGCGCAGGCCGCCAAGTGCTGTGGGCTTTAAAATCTCTTACCTGACAAGCGCAATCGGCAGGGTACAACGTATACGGCCAGGTATAAAAAAACGGCTGCTCCTTTGGGAACAGCCGCTTCGGTATAGGTATAGTGTCAATACTTATTTCAGCTTCACGCCGTCGGCCACAAAGCGCAGCTCTTCTTTGGGCTCTGTAATAGCGGCAATCTCCTCGGCCGACTTGCCTGCATCTTCGGCAAAGTGGCGTTGGTCATCCACCGAAATCACCTCGTGCCTGGCTATACCTGTAAACACCGCCGTCTTGCCCGAAAGGTCTTCCACTGGCAAGAAGAAGCCATAGTCACGGAAGGTTACTTTCATGGTGCTGCCATCCTCCAGTTTCACGTCCATCCAGCATCCTTTTGACTGGCAGCTCTGTGCGATCTCAGCGGCAACGGTAGCCTCAATGGAGTCGTTTCCTTTTACGGCCTCCTGCAGCTGGCTAGCAGTCAACACGTTCTGCTCTTCAAAGGAAGCACCGTATACATCGGCTTCAGCCACAGCTTCAGTGTTTTCCTGAGCTTCAGTGGTGTCATTATTCTGTGAGCAGCTCTGCAGCGCAGCAGCGACGAAAAGCAAGGCAAATAGTTTTTTCATACAGGTATAGGTTGGTTGTATTGGCCAAATATAGAGAATATTAGGTAAGTGCAAAAGTGCCAGGATGAAAACCAGGTATACACCTATAAACAGGTATAATTCCAGCACCGAACTACTCCAGCGCCCTGTTCTGGAATAGCAAAAATCCGATGTGAAACAACAGTCCCCATTCCTTTGACTTGTCGTTGTAGTAGTTGAGACTCAGGGCGGCCGGGCCCAAGATGCCGTGGTAGACAACAGCTGCTGTGGCGGCTAGCCCAGTGCCCGATAGCTTTTTGCCATAGTAGGCCTGTTGGTTTTCATTTTGCAGGATCGGTCGGTAAGGCTGAAAGACGTAGCCTTCGGTGCGTGCCTCCAGCCGGGGTGTGAGCAGGTAGACATACTGCACACCTCCCGCCACAAATTCGTGTGCCCGGAAGCGATCCAGAAACAGCGTGCGGCTATCCGGAAGCGGGTGAAAGGCCGGCGCTATGGTGAGGGTAGAGCGGTAGTTGCTGAAAAATGGCTGCGTCGAAATCACGCCTTCCAATCGGTATCCGAAGCGGTGGCTGCCATTGCCAACATAATTTTCATACAGCAGCCGACCATAAAACCAACTGTGGTGCTCAGAGAGGTGCTGCGATTGGTTCGCCGTTGAACCGGGCGTATACCGCTCACTGGTATTTACCATGCGGCCCGTAGCAGTGAACATACGGCCGCCCGAGGCGTACTGCTTGCGGTTAAGGCCCCCTCGCCTGAAAATGGCGCTCACCGTCAGGCCGCTTGCGGAGGTGCGGTCGAGGGTGTCGGAACGTTGAATCTCCAGGCGGTTGCTATACCTGTCTATGTGCTGCGCATAGGCCGTGCTCAGCACCAACTTGCCCTTGTAGGTATTGGTAAAGCCCAGGTTAAGGGCAAAGTTCCGGTCGGTCTGCTCCAGTAGCGGCAGGTTATTCCGCTCCAACAGCAGCCCGGTGGTCGAAAGGAAATTCCAGTGATTGTAGGTAAAAGCTGGTTCTATGTAGTATGGCAGGCTGGCCGGCACGTCGATGCGCGTGCGCAGCTGGGCCCCCTGGTAAAAACGGCCTGTCTGAAAACTGCCCGCAAAAGTATGGAGCTGCCGGCCTAACACACTGTACTCCAGACCGGCGTAGATATTATCGATAGGCCGGGAAGCGATCACACCGCCCAGCGCGATTTTAATGCCGTCCTCCTTCTTTACATTCAGCAGCAGGTCATATGCCTTTGCCTGAGTATTATAGCGCATAGTCGGGTACAGGTTTCGGAAATTGTCAATGGCGGACAGTCGGTAATAGCCCGTCTTCACATCCTGCATGGTATAGCCGTCTTCCTGCGAGCTTCGGAAAAAGCGCTCCACAAACTCCTGCTGATTCCGTTTGAGTCCCTGTATCTCCACATTCCGGAAGGTGTGCGGCTCAAATCCGGCCCTGAATTTTTCCCGCTTCGTTCCCAGCTCCTCGGCGCTCACCCGACGCTTTATTTTCTGCAGCATCTGGTCCATGTTGTCACTTGCCTCCTTGTAGCCCGCCGCAAAAAAGTCCTCCACGTTTTTAAAATCGAGCGAATTAAGGTTGCCCAGTTCAGGCTGCAGGTAGATGTCTTTTTCGGAGAGCGCCGTGGAGTCAGAGTTCGACATCATGGCATATAGCAAGGTATAGGCCAGGTCAAAGTCATCTTTGTCATAAGGGTACTCACTGTAGGTCTTTGACGACACGTTCACCCCAATGATGATGTCCGGATTAAAGTCCCTGCGGGCCACGTCCACAGGAAAATTGTTGTAAAGGCCGCCGTCAAAAAGTAACCGTTTCTCGATCCGGATAGGTTTGTAAAAAAGCGGCACGGTAAGCGTGGCCCGCACGGCATCGGCCAGCTGCCCTTTTCGGAGAATGACCTGTTGCTGTGTGAAGATATCGGCGGCTACGCAGCGGTAGGGCACCATAAGCTTATCGAAGTCGTAACCGGCGCGGGCAGCGGGCTGGGAGAGGAGCTGGGCCAATGCAAAATTAAGCGAAGCATCATTTACCAGATTGGAGGTCAGTTTGGCCTGGAAAGCCGAGTCGAGGGCCACGTGCAGCTTGAGCAGGGCAGGATTTGGGTCGGGCGAGGCAAAGTTGTAGGTATAGTTCTGCTCTGGTTTTCCGGTTGCCCACGCCTGAAACGCCTCCGTATGGATCAGGTACTCGATCTCGGCAGGTGAGTAGCCCGCCGCATAGAGCGCCCCCACAATGCCTCCCATGGAGGTGCCCACAATGTAGTCGATGGGGATATTGTTTTCCTCAAGCGCCTTCAGCACACCCACGTGCGCAATTCCTTTGGCCCCGCCGCCGCTGAGCACGAGCGCTACTTTCTGGGCATGGCTTGGCTGGGCTCCGCTTAGCAGCAGAACGGGTAACAGCAGGTATAGAAGGGCGCTTCTGTATACCTGCACCGGTAAAATATGGCGGGCAGCCTGCACTAGGCGCATAGCTTGTGTTTTAACGGTTTCTCAGGTCGGCCCAGCGCGCGCTGTGTATCGTAAACAGCATACGCCCCGTCAGCCTGGAGGTATAGCGGGCAGGTACGCGCAGGCGCATATCCTGCAGCATCAGTTCGAAGCTCGTGCTGAAGGTGATCGTATTGCGATCTGGCGTGAACGTAACCGGCACAACCATTTCTTTAATGATACCTTGTATGTTGATGAAGACCCTGCTATTCAGTGTTTGGCGGTTTCTGTTTCCGGCATTGATCTGCTCCACCGGGGCTTCGATCTCAATATACAACTCCGGATAACGAGAAGCAAAAAAGATGTCCTGCACCATGGCCACCGGGCTGGAGTCGTTGGCGGGCAGCAAGTGATCAATGGGCAGCAGGCACTCAAGTTTGCGCGTGTTCTGGTCGTAGCGCATCAGCATTCTGGTAGATTGGAAGTCGTAGGTGCTGCGTTCCCCCTCCAGGCTGATCTGCACGCTGTTGTTGGCGGTATAGGGTATGCGGTACTGCTGCGCTTGCAAAGGCAGGGCAACCAGGAAACAGAGGAGAACATGTAGTAGAATTTTTATCATAGCAGGGCATGTAGTAGCGTATACTCCTGAAACGCAAATCAGGGGTGAAAGGTGAAGCGGCACACGTGGTTTTATCGCCTGTATTTTCCGGAAGACAGACTGTGTTGTGCATTGTGCCGGTTTAACTTATTCCGAAGCTTCAATTAGACAGCAAAATCTCATTTTTTGTGGCGCATATTCAAAACTATAACCCCCTCTCGTTGGTATATAGAAAGAGATAAATTACCTGTAATCCAAATTGAACAGAGGAGGCCCGCAGCCATAAGCCGGGAATGCTCGGGGAGACAACTCGACATGAACCAGGACAGAAAGAATAAGGTAGACGCACGCCAGGGCTCAGGGTTTGGCAAGATAGAGCATCTGCATCCGATCCGGATGCTGCTATACCTGAGCATGGTAGGCATAGGCATCCTGTTTTTTGTGCTGGTGGTGGCCTTTGTGCGCACGGGAGGTTTTGGCAGCGAGCAGTTTTCGCTGCCCAGGTTTTTCAGTGTCAGTACGCTTATTCTGCTTTTCAGCAGCTATACCATCAGCAAGGTGCCGCGCATTTACAAAAAGGACAAGCTCCGCAAAATGACCCGCTATCTGGCCTTTACGTTTATGCTGGGGGTGGCTTTTATCGGCGCCCAGATCCTGGGTTGGCGGGAGTTGACAGAGTCAGGGGCTTACTTTACCGGCAAAGCCTCGGGTAGTTACCTATACCTGATCACGGCGCTGCATTTGCTACACCTGTTGGGTGGCATGATCTTTCTCGCTTTCCTGCTGATCAAAACGGCACACATGGCCAACGATGGAGTGCGCAGCCTCATTTTTATCCGCGATCCCTACCGCAGGCTGCAACTCTCGATGCTTAACACCTATTGGCATTTTCTGGGAGCCCTTTGGCTCACGCTATACCTGGTCATTCTCTTTATGTCTTAAGCGCGCTAGCGCACCAAGGTTACAGAGCCTCTGTATTTGTCGGCGCCATAATCGATCACATAGTAATACACCCCATCGTTTACGTCTTTGCCATCCCACTTAAAGTTGTGCGCCGTGCTGGAGAAAACCTCTTTGCCCCAGCGGTTGTAAATACGGATGTGCTGAAAGGCACTCGTGCAAACATCTGCCGGCATGCCCGGTATTTCGAAATAATCGTTCAGGCCATCGGCGTTGGGCGTAAAAATATTGGGCGGGGTAAAATCCCGGTAGTCGGGTACCTTCACCTTAAACTCCATCGTGATCTGCTGCATCGGGGAGGGGGCACACGCATCCTCCAGAAGCTGGAAATCTACCCGCAGCACACCTTGTTGAAAGGCCTCGCAATTTGCTGCCCAATTGAACTTGCCTGCCGCAGCACCGGTACCTCCTGTTGAAGAAAAGGTCATGCCCATACTGGCCAGGTCAAAGTTCTGGCCACGCGCCTGCATACTCAGCTGGTGCCCGTCGAGGTCTGTGCCTGCAAAGTTGGCCTCGAACGGCTCGTTCAGATCAAGCTCAAACACCAGCACCTGCTTATCGGTTGTCAGCACCGGAGGCTGGTTCGGGTAGTCCGTTCTGACTTCGATCACCTCTGTCCTGGTCAATTCTTTTCCGCAAACCATAGAGGTCGCCGTAAACTCGATCTGATAGGAGGCCTGCCGGAGCGTTTCGCAATCGATCAGCCACCTGAAGGGGGACTGCACCTGTCCGATGCCGCTACTGTTCTGAAAGGAGATCGGTACACTGTTGATGTCGAAATTAAGCCCTTTCGCGGAAATGGTTACCTCGTCGTTGTCTGCATCGAAGCCCAGCACATTGAAGTCGATCACATCGCCTTCCATCACAGTAAACAAACGGTCTGGCTTTGAAAGTTGTATGGAGGGCGGTTCATTGGGGATCGGGTCAATCACGAAACTCACCTGCAGCGTATCCTGCCGGGGCAAGCTGCAGCCATTGTCTTTCACGATCAGGTTGAGCTTGTAGACCTGCCCTTGCGTGTCAAAGCATTCATCAAAGCATACGCTGGCTTTCAGTGCTTCCTGTCCGCCGGGGCCGTTCACCACCCCCGTTGTCGTGCCGCTGAAGGTATAGCTGTCGCTGCTGAAGTTCACGGGGCGAGCATAAAGTGTCAGGCTGGAGTTAGGGTCCGGATCGGTGAACTCCACGTTCAGGCAGCGTGCGTCTGTTGGGCTGATCCGGATGACATCGCCACGTTTGTAGTTGGTGGTTTGGCCGTTCACCCTGGCCCGTACCACGGGGCTTTCGTTGCGCGGACAGTCTTTTACGAGCAACTGAAAGTCGCGACGCACTTCCCCGATCTTCACACCGTTGCGGTACTCCTGCACGCGCACCGCAAACACAAAAAGGCCAACACGATCTGGCCGAACGGTTAAGCGCCCGGTCTGCTTCTCAATGATTATGGGAGGTGCGCCCTGTATCTGGTTGTCGCGGTTGTAGCCTGGTAGCCAACGTACTTCGGGGTAGGGGGCAGGCCTCGCAATGGGAGCCGCATTGGTTGGGTCTGCAGAGGCATAGCCATTGAGTGGTGTCACCATGTCGTACACCAGCGAGTCACCGTCGGCATCTGTTCCACTGAAGTCGTAATAAAACAGCTCGTTGGCGCAGGCATAGTCGCTAAGGGGCGGGAAAAGACGGGGGGAAGAGTTAACAAAAGGGGATCCGTTACGGGTAACCGGCGGAAACTCCATGTAAAAGACCTGTCCAGAGGCATCTGGCATGATGATGTTGTTGATGGTGCGGTTGCGGCAGCAGCGCTCCCAAGCCATGTAATAGCCCTGCTGGTTGTTAAACATGTTAGGAGACAAGATCACATCCTGTGAGTACACAATGCGTCGTGTCCGCAGCTCCCCGATGGTGCAGGCAATGTCAGTGTAGTTCACAAAAGTGTCGCTGCGGAGCGGCAGCTGTACGTCCATCTTAAAAAGGTTGGTCTGCTTATCGAAAATACGGATATTGGCGAAAGGATCCCGAGCGCCTGGCGTTCCATTCACGTCATCAAAGTAGAGGTTCATGGTGATGCGGTAGGTATAGCCTGAGCGATGCTCTATCTCTAACTCACCCCCGACAATGTGCGTGGCCCTGACCTGCAGGCAAGCCAGCAGGAGACAAATCAAAAGAAGTAAAGCGTGTTTCATGTAAGGCAGCAGTTTAGATTTACTTCGGATTCCTGTTGTATGGCACTTGTAGTGGGTATAAGTTACATGAAATACCGATACGTTGCTATATAGTCTGAAACTTTATGTCGTATCTATCCAACATTAGGTAAAGTTTTCCGTTATATGGCATCTGGGAATCAGCTTGATATTGCAATATTGAGTAAAAATATTACTGTTTATACGTAGCCAAAACAATCTACGATAACGGGAGTTATAAGCAGACACGGAATTTTGGCACCCTCCTAAATTGATCGTTTACCGGATAATGTACATACCATGATGACGCTGACACAAGAACTTGAACTGAAGAAAAAACTGCTACAGGAATCAACCAAGCTGTTAAACACGCAAATTCAGGCTGCAAAAGAGGCCATGGATGAGGCACAGGAAAGCGCTAACGAACACCATGGCGCTATAGAAGACAAATTTGAATCCTTTAGAGAAGCCTGCCAGATACAGCGCGACATGTATGCGCGGCAGCTCGACGAGCTGATTACCACCATGGGGGTGCTGAAAAGAGTCAACTCCACAAAAGAGAACAAGGAGGTTTCGTTTGGAGCCGTGGTGATGACAGAGCTCCAAAACTATTTCATTGGCGTCAGCCTGGGTGAGATCAAAGTGGACGGGGAGTCATTCTATGCCATCTCGGGTTTATCGCCGCTTTACAAGGCCATGGAGGGTAAAACGAGCGGTGAGAGCTTTGTTTTCAGAGACAAAACCTACAAAGTGCTGCAGGTATTTTAGTACTAACCATGCGTATAGTAAACCTTTTGCGCAAAAAATAGTTTAATAAAGCAGTAAAGGGTTGAAAACGAAAGAGGTTGGCTTTAGGGCCAACCTCTTTTGCTTTATAGGCAGTATCAGGATTACTCTACACGCGTCCAGTTTTGTGTTCTGCCGATCAGAGAAATACCGATGTAACCTTTCACTTCCATTTTGTCTTTGCCCGTCATTTTCATGTAGCAGGAATAGGTCTTGCCACTCTCAGGGTCGTAAATAGTGCCATCATCCCACTTGTTGCCACTGTCATGTTTAAAGTCCTTCATGAAAACCAGGCCCTGCAGCGGTCGGTTACGCAGCTTCTTGTCGGGGTTGTTTTCATCCAACTTGGGTTTTCCATTTCTAAGCGGCTCTTTCAATTGCACGATCTTACCATACAGTTTATCGCCTGACTGGTAAATCTCGAAACGAGCTTTTCCCTCTTCATTGGTCCAGATGCCAACAGGAGAAAGTTTTTGTGCCCATGCCACAGTGGAAAAGAGCATAAGCGCTACAAGGGTTAGCAGGTGTTTTTTCATGATTTAGTTTATGTTTGATAAGATTAGCAACGAAATATAGGGAAAATAATTCATTTTTCAACTAAAATAGATATCCGGTCGAACTATTAGGCTGACCCCATACCTTAAATATTTTTGCGGTCTAAACATGAGCAAGCGTGTAGCTAATCTGATTTTGCACATGCTTTATATAGAGCTACTTAGGTATAGGGCATGCAATTTTGAGGCCACTAAAGCTGGATTGCAAAAGAAAGTTGATAAAATAAGTGCAGAACTTTGTGAACTTATCGGCGTTATTTTAACTTTATACATTCAGTGAAAGCGGCGAGTGCTGCGGCTTTGCGTATGACTGCCTCGGGCAGCGGCGCATGGTTTATGTCGGACTAAAGAGAAAGGAGGTGCTATGTCTAATCCATCAGTCGTCTTAGTAAGCCTTGGTAATAGTGTTCACCTCAACGGTGAGCTGGCTTAGTAAGCAGTGAGTATCTACTGCTTGCGCAGTAAATATTACCTTTGGTCTTGAGTGATGGTGCTGCTGCAAAACAGAGCGCCGCTTGTTAAGATTTGAAGGATTCATAAAGCACCTGGTGTACCTTGACGGGCTGCATCAGGTGTTTTTCTTTTTACACCCTATCGAATGCTGGTACGTACTAGCGCAAACGCTAGAGATCGTCTTTGTAGATGGCGTTATTTCGCATTCTGCGCTCCTTCAGAAAAGAAGCCACAAAAGACAAAACTGCTAAAAAGCAGCTAATACCCATCACCAGTATAAGCACATGGCTGCCATCCCAGACAAAATCATCCGGATTGATGCGCAGAATCAACAGGAACCCCGCCAGCAACGTGAGCGCCGTAACAGTGTGAAAGACGAAACGGTTGTGCCGCTTTAAGTGATAATTGGTTGCAAGTAATAACAGCCCAAATGTGGGTGCCAGCAGGGCTAAGAGCGGTCTGGAGGGAGATAGGAAATAAGCTGCTAAGCCGGCCAGAATCAGAACCAGGGCGTTGATGGTATTCGCTACGTAAGGATGCACCATGTCTATTGCGTTTAACTGAAATTGGCCCGGCCGGCAAATGCCAACCGGGCTATATAGGGTGTCTTACGTAAATAACCGGAATGAATGTTTGCTCATACCTTAGAGCACACGTCTGATATCCAGAAAACGGGTCTCGTAACCTGTCCCTTCCACCTGACTGATCTTTACCCCACCATTGGAAGAGGAGTGCACAAAGCTAATTGTATCGCCAGGTTCTGAGATAACGATGCCAACATGCCCCGGCTCCCGTACCTGTGGATTTGTGCCCGTAAAAATAACGAGGTCACCTGGTCTGGCTTCATCGCGTTCCACTGATACTCCATCTGCTGCCTGTGTGGCAGAAGAGCGCGTCACAGGCACACCAAACTCCTGAAACACATGTGACGTGAAACCAGAGCAGTCAAAGCCGTTGCTGGTGGTGCCGCCGTACTGGTAGGGTGTTCCCATCAGGGTTAATGCATAGGCGATGAGCGACTCGGTTGCTTCAGAGTCATTGGCTCTCACCCATCTTGTATCTGCAACTGCCGTTCTGCTAAGCTTGTTTGTGTTGGCAGCCTGCATTTTAGGGGCTTCATTGGCTGAGTGCATACTCGCAAATTGCACCGGTGCATTTTCCATCGATGCAGAATCCGGTTGGTCGTTGCCGGCTGTCATGAAAACGAAGAGCAAGACAACAGGGGTAAGCATGAGGGCAAATATCTTTTTCATAGTGCTAGGTTTATGTTTAGTAACACTAACTATGGAAATATCGTGCCAGTTTTCCCGTTCTTAAGGTATAAAAGGCATTGCGCTCGTCGTTTCAAATTGAAATGAAGCGAGTTGACTTTTACAGGTATAAATCGACCGTTAAGCATAAATATAGAGCCGTTCGTATAAAAATTGCTTTACTTAAGATTTTTATGGTATAATAATGTTAAATATTATTACAAAATTAATAATTTTGCACATGATCTAATTTTTATAGAATGGAGTTTTACAAGTCAGAAACCTGTGAAGTGGGCTTTGTGGCGGATCGGCTGGAGTTACGATACAACCGCAATCTGCGATCAGAAGATTTTAGGGGTGGCCTGCTTAAGGCCCTTGAGAGGGCGCGGGAGCATCAGATCAAATTATGGCTGTTCGATCTGCGTAACATAGGTAGACTGAGCGATGAAGAAGAGACCTGGTTGCAAGTGCAGATTTTTCCGCAGATCATGATGTACCTGGGTACAGGCAATCATGTAGCCCTCGTGGTGGATGAGCGTTGCTACGATGATATGATCAAGGAGTCTGGCCTGCTGGGCCTTAAGAGTTATAATTCGTTTATCATCATCAACACCTTCTGCGACCTGCAGCATGCTATAGATTGGCTCGATCATCGCCAGTCGGAATGTGCCTAAGCTGCTTCGTTAACTGCATGTGTTTTGGAAAAGCAGGCATTTTATCGTAAAATGCCTGCTTTTAATTTTTAATCCATCCAAACCGCATGTTTCACCTTAGGCAACTTACCCTATACCTACTCTTTTCCTGTTGTTTCTTTTTCCTCACAGTGCTTCAGGCTATAGCCGCCGACCTGCGCTATACCTTGTCGATGCCAGAGCCGCATACCCACTATTTTGAGGTGGAAGTTGAATTGAACGGCGCCCGGCAAAACTTCATCGATTATAAAATGCCGGTATGGGCTCCCGGCTCATACCTGGTGCGTGAGTTCTCCAAGAACGTGGAAGGCTTCAGTGCCACCGACAAAACGGGCAAGGCCCTGCGTTACGAGAAGATTAGCAAAAACACGTGGCGCGTATACAGCAACAAAGCAGATGCTGTGCGCGTGCGCTACAAGGTATACGCCTACGAGATGAGCGTGCGCACCAGCTTCCTGGACGCCTCCCATGGATATGTGAATGGCACCAGCATGTTCATGTATCCGGAGGGCTATCAAAAGCAATCGGGTACCCTTACCGTAAAACCCTTCCAGGACTGGAAAACTGTTTCTACCGGCCTGAAAAGCACAGGAAACTATACCTATACCTTCCCGGATTACGACGTGTTGGCTGACTCCCCGCTGGAGATCGGCAACCATGAGGTGCTGCGTTTTGAGGCGGGTGGCGTACCCCACGAAGTGGCCATGTACGGCGAAGGTAACTATGAGCCTGCGCGACTTGTGGCGGATATGAAAAAGGTAGTGGAGGAATGCATCAGCCTGATGGGCAAGCTACCCGTTGACCGATATGTGTTCATCGTACACAACCTGCACCGCGGCGGCGGCGGACTCGAGCACCTGAACTCGACAACGCTGCAGACCAGCCGCTGGAATTATGGCACGGAGCAAGGCTATAGTGGCTTTATGGCATTGGTAGCGCACGAATATTTCCACCTCTGGAATGTTAAGCGACTGCGCCCTGCACCGCTCGGACCTTTTGATTATGACAAAGAGAATTACACGCGCCTGCTTTGGGTATCGGAGGGCATCACCAGCTATTACGATGACCTGCTCACCCAGCGGGCCGGGCTTATGACCGCGCAACGCTACCTGGATGTGGTGGCGGGCAGCATCAACTCAGTTGAGAACACACCGGGCAACCAGGTACAGACTGTAGCCGAGTCCAGCTTCGATGCCTGGATCAAGTACTACCGTCGCAACGAGAACTCAAACAACGCAGAGGTGTCTTATTATACAAAAGGTGGCGTGCTGGGCCACTTGCTCAACATGGAGATCATGAAGAACACGAAGGGAGAGAAGAGCCTCGATGATGTGATGCGTTATATGTATGACCGTTACTATACCAAACTCAACCGTGGCTTTACAGAACAGGAGTTCAAAGAGGGGCTGGAGCGATTTGCCGGTCAGAAACTGGACTCCTTCTTCCAAAAGTATGTGCACGGTACCGAGACACCCGACTACAGCCGCTACTTCGAGGCCGCTGGCCTGCGCCTTGTCAATCAGAACGAAGGCGTGCTTAACCTCAATTGGGGGGCTGGCACGGCAGTCGAAAACGGCCGTACCATCGTGAAAACTGTAGCCCGTGGCAGCAGCACCTGGGAGGGAGGTCTGAATGTGAATGACGAGCTCATCGCCATTGACGGTTACAGAGTAGAAAGTGACATTGCGCCTTTGATCAGTGGCCGTTCCATTGGCGAGAAAGTGAGTGTAACAGTTGCACGCGACGGTAAGTTGCTGAAATTACAGATTCCGATTGTGGCAGATAAAAGTGTACGCTATAAATTTGAGCTAGTGGAAAACCCAACGGCTGTGCAAAAGAAGATCTACAACACATGGCTGAAGCAGCGCTAAGCTGTTTATAACACTTACAAGCTCAGAAAGGCGACGCACTATACCTGTGTCGCCTTTTTATTTATCCAGGGCAGCCCTCAGCTATACCTGTCATATGCTGCCATTGACCTTAAAACCTGGATAGCTGGTAAAAGCTAAGATGAATCTTCGATCCATGCTCCATTGGTAACAACACTTCCATGTTCGGGTAGTTTAGCGGAATGCCTTACTTGAATCCTTTGTTGGTGTCGCGGTAGTTTTGGTGCAAAATGCGAATTGTACTGATTTTGTGATTTTTTCAGGACAGTGTTTGCAGGCAATTGAAAAGAATATTATATTTCGAATATATACACCAGAAACCAAGCGGTTTACCTTATGGTCATATGTGATTCGTCTTATGCTTTCGTTAATTATTTAAAGGAAGTGGGTGTGCTGTGCATTGGCTGGAAATTGAAGCCTAGTACCGAGCAGTTCAGGAATCTTTACTGGCAGGCGCTGCAATTCGTAAAGACCAATCCCAAAATTCGGTATTACAGCACGGACATTTCACGCATCGGGCCATTTGATACAGATCAGGAGGCCTGGTTGAGCCGTGAGTATTACCCTCAGGTAGCCGAAACCATTGGACAGGACATTTACGCTGCGGTTATTTTCTCAGAGGGCCATTTCAATGCGCTTGTGAATAACTACATGGCTACCCACCGGCTTCCCCTCCACGAATTCATTCATTTCAACTATTTCACAGACAAGGAAGAGGCCATGGACTGGCTTCAGTACATGCAAAAAGGTCAGGACCTCGCCATTTTAGCTAAATCCTGACCTCTGGTTTAGTTAACAAAGCAACGGATCAAGGGAAAATGCCCAGTGCCTCGTAGCTAACTCCTATTTTTTCGATAGCCGAAAGGAAGGCAGATGTTCGCATATCCTCAATATTCTTTCTGTTCATCACACCCCTGATCTCATGATAGGCGTTGATCATAGTGTCCTCTAAACCGGATCGTACCAGGCTGATTTCGTCGGAGCCCTGTATAAGCAGGTTGCGCTCGTGCGTGGTCATGCTCTTGCCCGAGGCACTCTCAATGGCGTTCACAAGTCGGCGGTGACTGGCTTCTTCGGCCCGCTTGCCCATTCGCCCAAAACGCACGTTTGAAAGATTTTTGAGCCATTCAAAGTATGACACCGTTACACCACCCGCATTGATGTAAAGGTCAGGTATAATAATAATGCCATTTCCGAGCAGTATTTTCTCCGCTTCGCGCGTTACGGGTCCATTGGCGCCCTCTGCAATTATTTTGGCTTTGATGCGCGCCGCATTGCCGGCGTGTATCTGGTTTTCTAGTGCGGCAGGAAGCAATACATCGCATTCTTCTTCCAGAAGCTCAGCGGAGTTCTCGAAGTTTTTACACTGTCCAAAATTCAGAATGGATCCTGTCTCGCTACGATGCTTAAAGGCCTCCGCCACATCGATGCCGTTTGCGTTGTAGATACCACCCTCGCGCTCAGCTATACCAATGATAACGGCCCCGTCCTGCTGGCAGAAGTGCGCTGCGTTATAGCCCACGTTGCCCAAGCCTTGCACAATAATCCGCTTGCCTTCCATGGTGTTGCCTGCTATACCTGCTTTTTTCATGAGCTCTGTATCGCCCAAGGCTTCGCGAATGCCATAGAAAATGCCCAGACCAGTCGCTTCCGCGCGGCCCCGTATACCTCCCTGGCCAACAGGCTTGCCGGTTACACATCCCAGCGCGTTGGTTTCACCGTATTTAAGCGCCTGGTAGGTGTCGGCGATCCAGGCCATTTCCCGGCTGCCGGTTCCGTAATCCGGAGCGGGCACGTCCATACCTGGTCCGATCAGGTTCTTCTTGATCAACTCGGCTGCATACCGTCGGGTTACCTTCTCGAGTGTCTTCACAGAGCTGGTGCGCGGGTTGATCTTCACGCCACCCTTTGCCCCGCCAAAGGGAACATCGACCACGGCGCACTTAAAGGTCATCAGCGTGGCAAGTGCCTTCACCTCATCCTCATCTACTTGCATACTAAAGCGGATACCTCCCTTGGACGGTAGTTTATGGTGGCTGTGCTGTACTCTGATGCCTTCGACCACTTCTACGCGACCGTCTATCTCAACCGGGAAGGATACTTTGTAAACACTGTTGCAGGTTTTGATCTGTGCCAGAATACCAGGGTCAAGCTTAGAGAAACTGGCTGCGTGGTCAAAAAACTGGTGCACGCTTTCCAGAAATTTTTTGCCCTCATTTTCGGTGTTTGCCATACGAGTAAATCTTTTTTTGGTGAATGCATTAATTGAGTTTACAACGTCAGCGGGGTTAATTTGTTTGCTCAGGGGCTTTTGTTTCAGATATAGGGTCCGTTATTGAGCTTATGATTCAACACGCTAGCAAGTTGTCAGTAAGACAGTTAGATAAATTAAGTATATGAAACCAATAAAATATTTGATTATTTTTTGTTATTAATATATAAATATTACATCTTTGTTTATGATTTAAATAAAAATGTCGCCTTTCTGTTTAATAATTTCTTACTTCTTTGATATTTTGTTGGCCTCGTAATTCCTAATTTGCTAAAACCATGTTTACAGATATTTCAATGGGTGCCAGTGTATTGGGCAAACATTTCTCGGTAAAAGACAGGCACCGGAGTGTGTTGCACGAGCAGCTTTCTCTTAAGTATATTCACGAAGAGCAAACTCTCTATATTAAATGGGATGGAGAAGTAAGCTCGAGTGAGTTGCGCCAGGGCTACGCGCACATCATGAACATGGTCTTCACTTATAAGCCACAGAAATGGATCATGGATCTGCAAAACAGGCACACCATAGAAAAGGAAGACCAGCAATGGGTGTTTAAGTATATTTTTCCGGAGGTGTTGCGTGCCGTGAATAAAAATGTGTTCGTAGCGATTGTGATGCCTGTGTTTGCCTATAATAGCCTGGTAAATGAAATTGACGGTGATGAATTGATTGATGGGGATAACCTCATGATTATCCATCACTTCCTGTACCAGGAGGAAAGCCGCCGATGGCTGCGCGAAATGGCTGAAACCGACCTGAAGATAGCCTAGGCTCGACGCCAATAAAAAAAGAGGTCCGGCCTGGCGTGTTCACCACGTGGCCGGACCTCTTGCTATTTATACAGGTATTACTTAGTGAACTGAGATCAGCTCCACATCAAAAATCAGGGTAGTGTTCGGCCCGATCACGTCACCTGCGCCCTGAGATCCATAGGCCAGGTTAGAAGGGATGAACAGTCTCCATTTAGCGCCTTCTTTCATCAGTTGCAGTGCTTCAGTCCAGCCCGCGATTACTCCGTTCACCGGGAAAGTGGCCGGTTGGCCGCGCTCGTAGCTCGAGTCGAATACCGTACCGTCGATCAAAGTGCCATGGTAGTGCGTAGTTACTTTGTCTGAAGCCTTCGGCGACTTTCCAGTGCCTTCCTGCAGCACCTGGTATTGCAAGCCGCTTGGCAATGTCTTAATGCCTTCTTTGTTTTTGTTTTCAGCCAGGAAAGCCTCGCCAGCTTTTTGGTTCTCACCGCCTTTGGCACCTTGTTTCTGCTGCATTTCCTGCTGCAGGGCCATCATGGCCATCTGAACTTCCTGCTCCGACAATTCAGACGGTTTGCCAGCGATAACTTCTTTTAAACCTTTCAGGAAAGACTCTGCTTCGATGTCGATACCTTGTTTTTTGAGGTTAGAGGCCATGTCTCGGCCAATGATGTAGCTTATTTTTTCCTGTAATGTCATGTATACTTGTGTTGGTGATAGATGAATTTAAGTTCTGTAAAGGTACTGCCTCGGCAGCGATTAACCTAAGGAGGAGGTATGAATAGAAAAAAAGCAGGTCAGAAACCTGCTTTATAAATTACCGGTATAACAGTCGCAAGTTTAGAGATACAGATGTATGTCTTCTTCGTGGAGGTCCATTTGCAGTTGCTCAGGCGACATCCAGCCTTTCATAAAATAGCCAAATGTAGTACCAATAAGCAGGAGAGAGGATATAGTCGTAAAGCGCATCATGATTATTAGCCTGAAGAGTTAAACTTAAGCTTCTTAACGCTATATAGGGATTAAGGTTGTAGTGATGGCTACTTCATTTATTGTATTTTAGTTAGAAATACGAAAGTTGGCACTCTCTGTGCTGTGAAAAGGAGTTTAAAGGGCTATTTATAATTATTAGTGGTCGTTTTTTGTGTTTTCTCCTTTTCTTTCTACTAACTTTGCACCATTAATCTGAAAGATTATGAGGCCAACAGGCAAATACATTTCATTTAGGCTTGCTACACCTGCTGCAGGGCTTGTAGCGGCTTCCCATCATGTGGTAATGTGTGATGGACTGAATGGCTATTGCCTTAACTTTTTTTCCTCTCCGAAGGCCTTTAACAAGTAAGCCGGAGCTCGCAGCTCTGGCACCCCACAAGCAGAACCGGCTAACCTTGATCTCCGGTTTTTAAATTTTACTTATCTAATTTATTTTCATTGATTTTTCATCATGGCAAGTAAGGTCAGTGTGAGGCGATCCATGGGATATGCCTTTTTATCAGCTTATCTGGTTACCTTGTTTTTATCGGTGTTTGAGCGACAGTACCTCTGGCTATTGGTAGCAATTGTGCCGCTCCACCTACTTTACCTGCGCAACATCCGGCAGGGCAAACATTCTATACTGCGCAACTACCCGCTTGTAGGCTACCTGCGTTATTTTTTCGAGAGTATTCGACCCGAACTCCGTCAATACTTCTTCGAGTCCGACCTGGATGGCAAGCCCTTTAGCCGCCGCCAGCGCTCAATTGTGTACCAGCGTGCTAAAAACGTGCGCGAAACGGTGCCTTTTGGTATGCAGACCAACAGCCAGGAGGCCGGTTTTGAGTGGATCGCGCATACCATGTTCCCTGCCCATGTGCAAACCAAGGATTTGCGTGTAACCGTAGGAGGCAGCCGCTGCAAGCAGCCGTACAGTGCCTCCATCTATAATATTTCGGCCATGAGCTACGGCTCCCTGAGCAAAACTGCTGTTACTGCCCTTAGCGCAGGTGCTAAACTGGGTGGCTTTGCGCACAACACCGGTGAGGGCGGTGTGAGCCCCTTCCACGTTCAGGGCGGCGGTGATTTGATCTGGCAAATTGGCACAGGCTACTTTGGCTGCCGTGACAAGAACGGAAACTTCTCGGAATACCTGTTCAAAGAGCAAGTGGCGCATCCGCATATCAAAATGGTGGAGATTAAGTTGTCGCAGGGTGCCAAGCCGGGGCACGGTGGCATACTGCCAGCAGCCAAGAACACGCCAGAGATTGCGGCCATCCGCAAAGTGGAGCCTTATACCACCGTGGCCTCTCCGCCAGCGCACTCGGCCTTCAATGACCAGTTCACGATGCTGCTCTTTATTGAGAAACTGCGCGTATTGTCAGAGGGCAAGCCGATCGGTATAAAGCTTTGTGTTGGCAATAAGCAGGAGTTTGAGCTGCTGTGCAAGGAAATGAAGCACAACCGCATCTACCCGGACTTCATTACGATCGATGGGGCTGAAGGCGGTACCGGCGCTGCGCCATTGGAATTTACCGATAGTTTGGGTATGCCGCTTTACGATGCGCTGGCTTATGTGCAGCACATGCTGGAGCAGTACGGACTGCGCGACGAGATTAAGTTGATTGCGGCAGGGAAGATCATCACGGGTGTGGACATCATCAAAGCCATCTCGTTGGGTGCCGACATATGCTACAGCGCGCGTGGAATGATGTTCGCGTTGGGTTGTATCCAAGCCCTGCAATGCGACTCGGGCCGTTGCCCGGTAGGTATAGCCACCCAGGACAAAAACTTGTATCAGGGGCTGGATGTAGCAGACAAGCGCGTGCGCGTGGCGAACTTTCACGGCAACACCATCAAATCGACCATAGAAGTGATGGAAGCCTGCGGCTTTGGCTCGCTTGATGACATTACACCAGACAAGATTTTCAGACGCGTGGAGCAGGGGCAAACGAAGAGTTTCCGGGACATTTACTTTCCAAGAAAGGCTTCACCCAGTCCTATCAGCAAAAATTACGTACTTAACTGATATGGAAAATGTGATCTATCTGACGGAGCAGGATTATAAACGGCTCATTGAACTGGTGCAGCAGCAAAGGCAAGGGCCAGGCATGCAGTCAAACATTGCTAAACTGGGTGAGGAGCTGAAGCGGGCAAAAAGAGTCGCTTCAGAAGAGATCCCCGCCGAGGTAGTTACCATGAACTCCAGCGTACTGCTGCGCGATATGAAGAGCGGTAAGGAAATGGAGATAACGCTGGTTTACCCAAAGGATGCCGATGTCAATGCGCGCAGGATTTCGATTCTGGCCCCCGTAGGCACGGCCATCATTGGCTGCAGAGAAGGGGACGAGGTGGAATGGCCCGTACCATCCGGCACCATCAATTACAAGATAGAGAAAGTAACTTTCCAACCGGAGGCATCCGGCAACTTCGCGCTTTAATAATAGGTTTTTCAACGCAAAAGCCCGTTCGCTATACCTACACTCAGGTATAGCGAACGGGCTTTGTGTTTGGCGATTATCTTAGGAGGAGGTTCAGGCGTAGTCGCTGACATTTTCGTCCCACAGGTCAAAATCGATATCCTCTTCTTCTATTCTGGTGCTCAGGTATACGTAAGCTGCAAGACCCAGAAAGAGCAAAGCAGATCCAACAAGTACAAAAGGGAAATCCTCTTTCTTTTTAGTTTTCATAGTTGCTGAAATTTATTGATGATTTATACCTTACTAAGCAGCTTAATGTTTTCAAGTAGCTGACCAACAGCAGGGTATAATAGAAAAAGGCCGGACTTTGGTCCCGGCCTTTGACTCTAATAACGACATGTAGTGTTGCTATAGTATGTTGGGGGTTACATATTTCTGCGGTACTGACCGCCAACTTCAAACAAGGCGTTGGTGATCTGACCTAGTGAGCAATACTTCACGGTTTCCATCATCTCTTCGAAGATGTTCCCGTTGTTGATCGCCACCTGCTGGATGCGTTTCAGCATTTCGGCAGACTTATTAGCGTTACGCTCGTGAAGTCCCTGCAGCATCGAGATCTGGTACTGCTTCTCTTCCTCCGTTGCACGAATAACCTCCTGCGGAATAACAGTAGGAGAGCCCTGCGACGACAGGAACGTGTTTACGCCGATGATCGGGTACTCGCCGGTGTGCTTCAGCGTTTCATAGTACAGGCTTTCCTCCTGTATTTTGCCGCGCTGGTACATCGTCTCCATCGCACCCAGCACACCGCCACGCTCCGTGATGCGGTCGAACTCAGCTAGTACAGCCTCTTCCACCAGGTCCGTCAGCTCTTCGATGATGAAAGAGCCTTGCAGCGGGTTCTCGTTTTTGGCCAGACCCAACTCCCGGTTGATGATCAGCTGAATTGCCATGGCGCGACGAACAGAAGCCTCTGTCGGTGTTGTGATGGCCTCGTCGTAAGCGTTTGTGTGCAGTGAGTTACAGTTGTCGTAGATCGCGTACAGGGCCTGCAGCGTCGTGCGGATGTCGTTGAAGTCAATTTCCTGGGCGTGCAGCGAACGGCCGGACGTTTGGATGTGGTACTTCAGCATCTGCGAACGGGCATCTGCGTTATACTTGTGCTTCATTGCCTTCGCCCAGATACGGCGAGCCACACGGCCGATCACCGCATACTCCGGATCGATGCCGTTGGAGAAGAAGAAACTCAGGTTCGGAGCAAACTTGTTGATATCCATACCGCGGCTCACATAGTACTCAACAAAAGTAAAACCATTGGCCAGTGTAAAGGCCAGCTGCGAGATCGGGTTGGCTCCGGCCTCCGCAATGTGGTAGCCGGAAATGGACACCGAGTAGAAGTTGCGCACGTTCTTGTCGATGAAGTAAGCCTGCACGTCGCCCATGAGGCGCAGGGAAAACTCCGTCGAGAAGATACAGGTGTTCTGCGCCTGGTCTTCTTT
The DNA here is from genome assembly GCF_002846395.1 of Pontibacter ramchanderi. Lineage (GTDB taxonomy): Bacteria > Bacteroidota > Bacteroidia > Cytophagales > Hymenobacteraceae > Pontibacter > Pontibacter ramchanderi. Next base: position 807,376 of record NZ_PJMU01000001.1, on the reverse strand, counting down.
CAGGATATCGGCCTGCACCGTGCCGCGCACAGCTGCCAGCGTGCGGGTTTTGATCGGCTCGTATACCTCGGCCGGCAGCACCTGGTCGCCGGTTACGCCGAGCAGCATCAGGCCCAGGCCATCGTTGCCCTGCGGCAATTCGCCTTGGTACTGCGGGCGTGCTATACCTTTCTCTTTGTAAATAGCGTCAATTTTCTGGTTGATTTCCTCTTCCAGACCTTGCTCCTTAATATACAGTTCGCACTGCTGATCGATGGCGGCATTCATGAAGAAGCCGGTCAGGATGGCCGCCGGACCGTTGATGGTCATCGAAACCGACGTCATCGGGTCAGCCAGGTTAAAGCCGGAGTATAGTTTCTTGGCATCGTCCAGGCAGCAAATGCTCACACCGGAGTTACCAATCTTGCCGTAAATGTCCGGACGAAAATCCGGGTCTTCGCCGTACAGCGTCACCGAGTCGAAGGCCGTGGACAGACGCTTGGCTGGCATACCTAAGCTCACGTAGTGGAAGCGACGGTTGGTGCGCTCCGGTCCGCCCTCGCCCGCAAACATACGAGTAGGGTCTTCGCCTTCGCGCTTGAACGGGAACACACCCGCTGTGTAAGGGAACTCGCCCGGCACGTTTTCCTGCAAGTTCCATTTCAGCAAATCGCCCCACGCTTCATAACGTGGCGTAGAAACCTTTGGAATTTGCAGGTGTGATAGTGACTCGGTATGCGTCTTAATTTTCAGCTCCTTGTCGCGCACCTTAAACACGTAGAACTCATTCTTGTAAGCCTGAACTTTCTCTTTCCAATTCTCCAGGATCTTTTTGTTCTGTCCGTCCAGGCTCAGCTCTACCTCGGCATAAGCCTGCTCAAGCTGCTTTACCAGACGGTCTTTGTCTTCCACCTCAATCCCTTGCACAGCCTCAATCGACTTCTTGATGCCGTAGAGTTTCTGTGCAACTTCCGCCTGGTCTTTCGTCCACTTGTCGTAGTTGCGGATTGTTTCGGAAATCTCAGACAGGTAACGGGTTCGGGCAGGAGGGATGATGTATACCTTCTCCGACATTTCTTTCGAAGTCTGCAGGTTGGAGTCGAATGCTATACCTGTTTTCTCCGATAGCTTCGCCATCACCGCACGGTAAAGCTGGTTCATGCCGGGGTCGTTAAACTGCGACGCGATCGTGCCGAATACCGGAATTTCCTCATCGCTCACATCCCACAACTGGTGGTTGCGCTTGTATTGCTTTTTCACATCCCGCAGGGCGTCGAGGGCACCGCGTTTGTCGAATTTGTTCAGGGCGATCACGTCGGCAAAGTCGAGCATGTCGATCTTCTCGAGCTGCGTAGCGGCTCCGTATTCCGGCGTCATCACATACAGGCTCATGTCCGAGTGCTCAATGATCTCGGTGTCAGACTGGCCTATGCCGGAGGTCTCGAGGATGATCATGTCAAAGTCAGCAGCCTTTACAATGTCCACCGCGTCCTGCACATACTTGCTCAGGGCGAGGTTGCTTTGGCGTGTGGCCAAAGAGCGCATGTATACCCGCTCATTCGAGATCGAATTCATGCGGATACGGTCACCTAACAAGGCACCACCGGTTTTGCGCTTCGATGGGTCTACGGAAATAATGGCGATCTTCTTAGTCGGGAAGTCCAGCAAAAAGCGGCGTACCAGCTCGTCTACCAGCGACGATTTACCGGCTCCACCTGTACCGGTTATACCCAGCACCGGGGTTTTTACTTCTTTGGCCTGCTCTCTTACCTCGTTCAGGATGCCGCGAGCCTCTTCCGGGAAGTTTTCAGCGGCAGAGATCAGGCGGGCAATTGCTTTCGGATCCTTGTCTCTTAAATGCTTGGCTTCACCGTTCAGGTCTTTGCCTGTCGGGAAATCGCATTTTTCCAGCATGTCGTTGATCATACCTTGCAAGCCCATAGCACGTCCGTCGTCCGGTGAGTAGATGCGGGCAACACCGTATTCGTGCAGCTCCTCGATTTCGGTAGGCAGGATCACACCGCCACCGCCACCAAAGATGCGGATATGGCCGCAGCCGCGCTCGTTCAGCAGGTCGTACATGTATTTGAAATACTCCAGGTGACCACCCTGGTAGGAGGTAATGGCAATGGCCTGCGCATCTTCCTGCACAGCACAATCCACAATTTCCTGCACCGAGCGGTTGTGGCCCAGGTGAATCACTTCGGCTCCGGAGGCCTGAATGATGCGGCGCATGATGTTAATGGAAGCATCGTGCCCGTCGAACAGCGAGGCTGCCGTCACGATACGGATGTGGTTGACGGGCTTATATGGCTCTACTTTAGTAACTTGCATATTTTACTAACAAGGATTTTTTCAAATTTGATGCGAATATAGTCAATTTTACGCAGGATTGACAGCGCAGGCGGTACCTGGCCTTTGGCACAGCAGCTTCAAAAAACATAGCCCAATGCTGCGAAACATCGGGCTATACCTAATTTCGTTCAAACATCTTACCCTATGCCTGCCTCTTTCCCGAGTGATACGAGGTCGGCCACGTTGCTGGTACCCAGTTTGCGCTGTATGCTTTTGCGGTGCGTGCTCACTGTGTTCGGGCTGATGAAGAGCCGCTCGGCGATTTCCCTGGTGCTACAGCCTTTGCAGATCAGTTCCAGAATCTCGATTTCGCGTTTTCGCAGGCTTCTCAACAAAATCCTGTTCTTCTGCTTCAGGTTCTCGCGCAGCGCCTGTGTCAGTTGCTCTTCTGTGTTCATGCGCGGACTCATATCCACGTCGACGCATATAATTTCCTTCACCTCTCCCTTCGGGCTTTTGTTAAAGGCCTTGGCCCAACCCAGAAACCATTTATACTGGCTCTCATGCTTGTGTTTTGCCCGGAACAGGCCACCGAACTCAGCGCCATCAAAGTGCTGGTAATGGGTAATGCTGTCTTCCGGTATATGCAGGTCGTCGGGGTGCACAATGGCCTGCAGGTAAGCCATGCCGCCCATTTCATTGATCTCCTCCAAGGTATAGCCGAGGGTTTCTTCGTTGGTCCGGTTACACCAGATCACCCCTTCCTGCAGGTTGGAGATGTAAATATTGGCCGGCACCTCGTGCACCACCTTTTCCAGGAAAGCACATTTTTCACGCAGATTCCGGATCTCGCTTTCCAAGGCGGCAATCTTGTCAGTTTCAGAGGACTGTTCAGGCATAATATAGAGGTTGTGCGGTTATGAGATAAGAGGCTAAAATAATAAAAATCCTGTAGAAAATTTTACGCCCGCTATACCTTAATTTAGGTATGGTTGAAGAGCAAAACCGTTGATATAAAAATCATTTTAGCCGAAATACAGCAACAAACCCACTTTCTTCTTAACTTTGTTTTTCGTAATAACTATTTATGAAGAACATTCGCAATTTCTGCATCATCGCTCACATCGACCACGGTAAAAGCACCCTGGCCGACCGCCTGCTGGAGTTTACCTCGACGGTGGCGGAGCGTGAAATGCAAAACCAGTTGCTCGACAACATGGATCTGGAGCGTGAGCGCGGCATTACCATCAAGAGCCACGCCATCCAGATGAACTACCGCTACAAAGGAGAAGACTATATACTAAACCTGATCGACACGCCGGGCCACGTTGACTTTTCCTATGAAGTGTCCCGCTCCATTGCTGCCTGCGAGGGTGCATTGCTGATTGTGGACTCTTCGCAAGGTATAGAGGCCCAGACGATCTCAAACCTGTACCTGGCCATTGGTTCCGACCTGGAAATTATACCTGTACTGAACAAAATTGACCTTCCGCACGCCATGCCGGAGGAGGTGAGCGACCAGATCATCGATCTGATCGGCTGCGACAGAGAAGACATCATCCATGCTTCCGGCAAGTCCGGCATCGGTATAGAGGAGATTCTGAATGCCATTTGCGATCGCATACCGGCCCCCAAAGGCGACCCGGCTGCACCGCTTCAGGCATTGATCTTTGACTCAGTGTTTAACTCCTACAGAGGCATTGAAGTATATTTTCGTATTTACAATGGCACCCTGAAGAAAGGGGAGAAGGTGAAGTTCATTAACACGGGCAAAACCTACGAGGCCGACGAGATTGGGGTACTGAAACTGAACCAGGAGCCGCGCCAGGAAATGGCTGCCGGTAACGTGGGTTACCTGATTTCAGGTATAAAAAACGCGAAAGAAGTAAAAGTAGGCGATACCATCACACATGTGGACCGTCCTGCAACAGGTATACAGGGCTTCGAAGATGTGAAGCCGATGGTATTCGCAGGTATCTACCCGGTAGAAACTAGCGAGTACGAAGAACTGCGGGCCTCTATGGAGAAACTGCAGCTGAACGACGCCTCGCTGGTGTGGGAACCGGAAACCTCAGCTGCTCTTGGATTTGGTTTCCGTTGCGGTTTCCTGGGTATGCTGCACATGGAAATTGTGCAGGAGCGTCTGGAGCGTGAGTTCGACATGACGGTGATCACCACGGTGCCGTCGGTGCAGTTCCATGCCTACACCACCAAAAACGAAATGGTGAAGGTGAACGCTCCTTCCGAAATGCCGGAGCCGAACTATATCGACCACATCGAGGAGCCCTTCATCAAAGCGCAGATCATTTCAAAAGCTGAATATGTAGGGCCGATCATTACGCTGTGTATGGAGAAGCGCGGTATTCTGAAGAACCAGACCTACCTGACCAGCGACCGTGTGGAGCTTTCTTTTGAAATGCCACTGGCCGAGATCGTGTTCGACTTTTTTGATAAACTAAAGACTATTTCCAGAGGCTACGCCTCGCTTGACTACGAGCTGATCGGTTTCCGTCAGTCGAACATGGTGAAGCTGGACGTGATGCTGAACGGCGAGAAAGTGGATGCCCTGAGCGCTATTGTGCACCGCGAAAAAGCCTACGAGTGGGGCAAGCGCCTGTGCGAAAAGCTCCGCGAGCTGCTTCCGCGCCAGATGTTCGAGATCGCCATTCAGGCAGCCATTGGGCAGAAGATCATCGCCCGCGAAACAGTGAAGGCCCTGCGCAAGAACGTATTGGCCAAGTGCTACGGCGGTGACATTTCGCGTAAGCGCAAGCTCCTCGAGAAACAAAAGAAAGGTAAGAAACGCATGCGCCAGGTTGGCAACGTGGAAATCCCGCAAGAAGCCTTCTTAGCCGTGCTTAAACTCGACTAATACAACCAAGCCCCGACGTGCCCCTGCGCGCCGGGGCTTGTCGCTTTTATGCTTTTGACTACCGAGGCCAAGTGTAGATGGTTTTCTTTATCTATTGTCACAAAGTCTTTTGTCAATTTTTCAATACAGAACCCTTAACTTATAATTTTAATAAATAACATGATTCTGCTCGACGGTAAAAAAACATCCGAAGCCATTCAGCAAGAGATTGCCGATGAAGTTGCCGAAATTAAAGCCAATGGGGGCAAGGTGCCTCACCTGGCTGCCATACTGGTAGGCAATGACGGAGGGTCTGTCACGTACGTAACAAACAAGGTACTGGCCTGCGAGCGCGTGGGCTTTGGCTCAAGCCTGATACGCTATGAAGATGATGTGACCGAGGAAGAGCTGCTTGCCAAGATTAAGGAACTGAACGAGAGCGAGGTAGTGGACGGCTTTATCGTACAGTTGCCGCTGCCAAAGCACATCAATACCCAAAAGGTACTGGAGGCAGTTGACCCGAAAAAAGACGTAGACGGGTTCCACCCAGCAAACGTGGGCCGCATGGTAGCCGGTCTGACCTCCTTCCTGCCTGCTACTCCCTATGGCATCCTGCAACTGATCGAGCGTTACGGCATCGAGACCAACGGTAAGCATTGCGTCGTTATCGGGCGAAGCAATATTGTGGGCTCCCCGATGAGCATCCTGATGGCCAAAGCCGCTTATCCGGGTAATGCCACTGTGACGCTCTGCCACCGTAACACCGTTGACCTGGCCTATCATACCCGTCAGGCGGATATCATCATCGCCGCTGTAGGTATACCTGGCCTTATCACTGCCGACATGGTAAAAGAAGGCGCCGTGGTAATCGACGTAGGCACGACCCGCGTGCCGGATGCTACCCGCAAGTCGGGCTACAGGCTGCGCGGCGATGTGGACTTCGACAATGTAGCACCAAAGTGCAGCTACATCACGCCAGTGCCAGGCGGTGTTGGTCCACTGACCATTGCCATGCTGCTGAAAAACACCCTGAGGGCAGCCCGTAAAGAGGTATACGCTTAGGCATTTTTCAAAATTTAAATTTTTAGAAAGCCCCTCCTGAGAAACGGGAGGGGCTTCTTTGCTCTTAGATTTTCTGCTTACTGGGTCATATACTTATACCTGATGATTCAAATGAGTTTGAAATTACGACCTGGGCACTGATAACGGAACATAAGTAGCGCCATACCTTGTTGCTTTTTTAATTAACTTTGCAAGTTCGTTGCGGCTATACCTGGTTAGGCCGCTACCGGATTATCATTTAAGGAAGGTCTATACCTGTAGGTTGAGGTATAGCCGATGGAATACAAAATTGGAAACGACAAAAGCATACAAAACTGCCTCTATTCATACAGTGCCGAAAGACGGCAGTGAACTTCCCTTGATGGAGGCATTCTATACGATACAAGGCGAGGGTGGCAACACCGGTACGGCGGCATATTTTATCAGGCTGGGTGGCTGTGATGTGGGCTGTCACTGGTGCGATGTGAAAGAGAGTTGGGACGCAGAGCAGCATCCGCTCACGCCTATACCTGACATTGTGGCTACTGCCAAAACCTTTCCGGGCAAAACCGTCGTAGTGACGGGAGGCGAACCTTTACTCTACAATTTAGGCCCGCTCACAGCCGGACTGCAGGAGGAAGGTATACGGACTATGATCGAAACTTCCGGAGCTTACCCGCTGATTGGTCACTGGGATTGGGTGTGCCTGTCTCCTAAAAAGTTCAAGGCACCCGATGCTTCTGTTTATCCTTTTGCAGATGAGCTAAAAGTCATTATATTTAACAAATCGGATTTTGCGTGGGCGGAGGAGCATGCAGCCAGGGTAGGAGCCAACTGCAAACTATACCTGCAGCCAGAGTGGAGCAAGGCCACGCAACTAATGCCGCTTATTGTCGAGTACGTTAAAAACAACCCCCAATGGCGTGTGTCTTTGCAGACCCACAAGTACATGGACATCCCTTAAAAAGCTATGCTTAAGCCACTGCTTCTTCTGACTCTGCTCACTTTTGGTATAGCAACCTCCTGCCTGGCGCAGGGTAAGTCGGCATCTAACTCCAGAAAAGCAATCACGCTTTATTACAAAGCAGAAGAAGCAGCACAGGCCCGCGACTTTAACAAAGCGCTCGCCTACCTTGATGAGGCCATTGAACGCGACCCGAAGTACGCGGATGCCTATCTGAAGATAGCGCACCTGCACCGGGCTATGGGAAACAAGCCTGAGGTGTTTGAAAATCTCCAGAAAGGCCTGTCGCTGAAGCCTTTTAATGCAGGGCTGATGAACAGTTACTTTGACCTGGCGGACCTATACTTCGAACGGGGCGATTACGAGAACGCGCGTAAAAATTTTGAGTATTTCCTGCGGGGCAAGCCACGCAACGGCCGCATGACCGACTTCGCCCGCCAGCAGATACAGTCTGCGGATTTTGCCGCGGAAGCGATGAAAAAGCCCGTCAACTTTAACCCGGTCAGGCTACCCAACAATGTCAATCGCTTCGAACTGCAGTACTTTCCCTCCACCACAGCCGACCAGCGCCACCTGATCTTTACCGCACGCGCAGGCCACCGGCCGGATCAGGACGAGAATATTTTTGTCAGTCAGTTTCGCGATAACCAGTGGAGCCCACCCAGTTCTATCTCGCCTGCCATCAATACCACAGCCAACGAGGGAGCTGCCACCATTTCCGGTGATGGCAAAACCATTGTGTTCACTTCCTGCAACCGCTCCGACAGCCAGGGCGATTGCGACCTGTATATTTCCTTTAGGAGCGGAGACGAGTGGAGCAAGCCCAAAAACATGGGCTCCGTCGTAAATTCCAAAGCTTGGGATTCCCAGCCCAGCCTCTCTGCCGACGGCCGAACTTTATACTTCACCTCCACACGCCCGGGAGGTATAGGCAAGGAAGACATCTGGGTAACCCGCCTGAATGAAGACGGCTCCTGGCAAAAACCCGAGAACATGGGAGAACCCGTGAACTCGAAAGGCCGCGATATGGCGCCCTTTATTCATGTGAGCGGAAGTACACTTTATTTTGTAAGCGATGGGCACCTGGGCATGGGCGGTCTTGACGTGTTTATGACCACACAGGATAACAAAAGCAAATGGAGCGCACCTGAAAACATGGGCTACCCACTGAACACGCATGCCGACGAAGGCTCGCTCTTCATCACGGCCGATAACAAAAAAGGCTATTACTCCCGCCAGGAGATGACAGAGGCCGGCGCCTCTACGATACAGCTTTACGAACTGGATGTGCCTGAGAACTGGCGCAGCAAAGTAAAAAGCACCTATGCCCAGGGCCGCGTATACCATGCTGATACCAAAAAGCCGATCGCTGCCGTGGTGCAACTTTACGACGTGAATGCCGACTCGCTGGTGCAGCAGGTGAACTCTGATAAGGTATCGGGTGAGTACACGATCGTGCTCTCCGAAGGACGGCAGTATGGCCTCTACGTGTCTGCGCCGGGTTTTCTGATGAACAGCCTGCACTTTGATTATATCTCGCGCAAGTCGCTGGACCCGGTTGCGCTTGACGTATACCTGAAGCCGATCAAAGCGGGCGCGGCCATTGTGCTCAACAACCTCTTCTTCGACACGGGGCAATACAAGCTGGAGCGCGAGTCGAAAACCGAGCTCGATAAGCTCATCACCTTCATGCAGCAAAACCCATCGATCAGGATCGAGATTTCCGGCCACACCGATGACATTGGCTCCGATGCCGATAACAAAATCCTTTCAGAGCGCCGCGCCCGTTCCGTAGCAGACTACTTACGCAGCAACAAGGTACCCAAAGACCGCATCACCTCGGTGGGCCATGGCGAAAGCAAGCCCGTAAAACCCAACACCTCCGACGAAAACCGCAGCCAGAACCGCCGCATCGAAATGAGGGTGTTATAAGGAGGGGAATAGAGCTCCTATCACTTACGAAGGAAAGTGCATTAGTTCCTATCAGCTTCTGACTCCGTTATTTGGAAGATGAAAAGCCTTTGTTTGGGTATACTAATGCTCAATTGAGGTTACTTTTCCTTCTGGAGAAAGGAACATTTTCCATTGGCATTGAATGTCATAAGCACATACTGTATCCGTTCGGCCGATTGCATCCTCCCGAAGTGGATTTTTTCAGCCACTACTGTTTTTCAGGTATAGGTATAGTTGTGTGGCTTAAGTTTCTCACGTACCATTTAAGAGGGTCCATGGGTATAGGTATACCTCAGGCACCACTCGGCTAGAGGCCCCACTATACCCGTCACAAGCGAGGCCCCCCGCGCCATACCTTGCGCAAAGAGCAAACACTTCAAAACAAAACGGCCCGCTACTATTCAGCAGCGGGCCGTTCCATTATGTTACACTACAAACTTATCGTTTTTCGATATCCACGTAGTTGCGCTCTGTTTCGCCAGTGTAGATCTGACGCGGACGGCCGATTGGCTCTTTCTGCTCGCGCATTTCTTTCCACTGTGCAATCCAGCCTGGGAGACGGCCCAGGGCGAACATCACCGTGAACATATCGGTAGGGATACCGAGGGCACGGTAGATAATACCTGAATAGAAGTCTACGTTCGGGTACAGCTTGCGCTCTACAAAATACGGATCGTTCAGGGCCGCTTCCTCCAGTTCCATGGCAATGGTCAGGATAGGGTCGTTGATGCCAAGGGCAGTCAATACCTCGTCCGCAGCCTTTTTGATGATCTTCGCGCGCGGGTCGAAGTTTTTGTACACGCGGTGACCGAAGCCCATCAAACGGAACGGATCGTCTTTGTCTTTCGCTTTAGCAATGTATTTCTTCGAGTCGCCACCGTCTGCTTTGATAGCCTCTAGCATCTCGATCACGGCCTGGTTGGCACCACCGTGCAGCGGACCCCACAGGGCGCTTATACCGGCAGAAACAGAAGAGTAAAGGCTGGCGTTGGCAGAACCTACCAGACGCACAGTAGAGGTAGAGCAGTTTTGCTCATGGTCGGCGTGCAGGATAAGCAGCTTGTTGATAGCGTCTACTACCACTGGGTTGATTTCGTAATCTTCCGTTGGGAAGGCGAACATCATGTGGAGGAAGTTAGAGCAATAGTCCAGCTTGTTTTTAGGGTAATTTACCGGATGCCCAACTGAGTTTTTGTAAGACCAGGCAGCAATGGTAGAAATTTTAGCCATCAATCGAATGATCGACAGGTCCATTTCTTCTTTCGTCTGATTTGGGTTAAGCGACTCCGGATAAAAAGCCGTAAGTGAGCTGATCATGGCGGAAAGAATACCCATTGGGTGTGCCGTTGATGGGAAACCGTCCAAAATTTTGCGCATGTCCTCGTTTACGAGCGTGTGCATTTTGATCTTGCCACTGAAGTCATCCAATTCCTGCTTAGTTGGCAGAGCGCCGTAGATCAGCAGGTAGGCTACTTCAATAAAATTCGACTTTTCAGCCAGTTGTTCTATCGGATAGCCTCTGTAGTGCAGGATTCCTTGCTCTCCGTCCAGGAAAGTGATCGCACTTTTGGTGGCACCCGTATTTTTATAACCTGAGTCCAGGGTGATGTAACCAGACTCCGAGCGCAAAGCTGCTATATCGATTGCTTTCTCATTCTCAGTACCAGTTACAACCGGGAACTTATAGGACTTCCCCTCTAAAATTATTTCAGCGTGTTCTGACATGCCTTTATTTTTTATATGTCCGTGAATAGTCTCTTAACGAAGCGAAATTATGGAAAAATGTGTTTAAAATGAAATTAGGGAAGCATGAATATCTTAAGTTAATAATATTTTAACCTGGCTTTCCCTTCATGACAATTGTATAAACGTCAGCACGGCAAAAAGTTTCTGAAAACAGGTCTTGCTTTTAAAAAGATGTGAGCAATGCAGGTGAATGAAAAGCGTATTTCTTAATTTCCCTTCGCTCTTCATACCTCTTGCTGAAAGCTTTTTTATAGTAAAAGTTACCAAAGCGACGGTCCATCATCTGTACTACCGCCAAAGCCTTTTTGCGGACTGTAAGGTGTGCCCTTACCTTCCAGGTGATTCTGCATATCGCGGTGCAGCTTGATACGGTCCAGCCGGATAAACTCGCTCCACAACTCCTGCTCGCGCTCCGACATCCTATCAATCAGGTCGCTTAGCTGCAAGCCGTTTTTCTGGCCCTGCAAGTCGCGAATGTAAGGGTCGGAATCCAGCATGTGTTGGATTTTCACCTTGAAATAGGTGTTGAGTTCCTGGTACCTGTCTTCATCCCAATGTTCTGTCTGCTGCATAAGCTTAGTGTTTGATTTCTATAGGTACTTTGTTTGTCGGATATAGGCTACAACCCGGTGCGTTGGCTCTGGCAGCAACAACAGGTATAGGTATAGCCGGATTTGTACAAAATACGTATAGATGTGAAGTTATAAAATATTACCGATTTTGAATCTAAAAGCCAGGTGTGCTGTTCTGCAAATAAAGAGAGGCCGCACCTGACCACTAAGCGATAAAATTCTACGTATAGCATAACATAGGGCACAGGGGACAGCCCATATTGTCGCCGAGCCACTCTTCCCCTGTTCCGGGCAATGGAAAGCAGCGCCCTGCTTCATGTGTACGCGTACACATTTCCTGTCCGCAGACCTGTGCGTGAGCACACAGCCTCAGCATTTACCAAAGGCCTGGCCACAGCGCAGGTGCCAGACAAACATGCAAAGCGGCATTCCTTTGAATGAAGGCGTGCAGACCAAATATATAACGCAAGATGATGACGACATTCAGCTGACAGGCAGTAAACGGGCTCTTCTTTTCGGGCCACTGCTTATTGCTCTCAGATATAAAATGATTCTCTAAAAATACGCCCTATGAACATTTTAGAAAAGATCAAGACCAATTACAGTGCCTCCCTAAACGAGATGACAGTAGCTGCCTACCTCGAGGAGTGCCGGAAAGACCCCAAAATGTACGCTAAGCCCGCTGAGCGTATACTCGACGCCATAGGCGAGCCCGAGATGCTCGATACGCGCCAGGACCCTAAACTGAGCCGTATTTTCTCCAACAAGAAAATAAAGATCTACCCGGCCTTCCGCGACTTCTATGGCATGGAAAATACCATCGAGCAGATCGTGTCGTACTTCCGGCACTCGGCGCAGGGGCTGGAAGAGAAAAAGCAGATCCTATACCTGATGGGACCCGTGGGTGGAGGCAAAAGCTCCCTGGCCGAAAAACTGAAGCACCTTATGCAGCAAAATCCCATCTACGTGCTCAAGGCCGGCGAACAGATCAGTCCGGTGTTTGAGAGTCCGCTGGGGCTGTTTGCAGACTACGCCGAGGAGTTGGAGGACGAATACGGTATACCGACCCGCTACATACCGGGCTGTATGAGCCCCTGGGCTGCCAAACGCCTGCGCGAGTTCGACGGCGACGTGAACCGCTTTAAAGTGATCCGTCTTTTTCCCTCCATACAGGAGCAGATCGCCATCTCCAAGACGGAGCCCGGTGACGAAAACAACCAGGATATTTCTACATTGGTAGGCAAAGTCGACATCCGCAAGCTGGCCGAGTACCAGCAGAGCGACCCGGACGCTTATTCCTATACCGGTGGTCTGTGTCTGGCTAACCAGGGTTTGCTTGAGTTTGTGGAGATGTTCAAAGCCCCGATCAAAGTGCTCAATCCACTGCTCACCGCCACCCAGGAGAAAAACTACAAAGGTACCGAACCCATCGGCGCTATACCTTTCGACGGTATTATTCTGGCGCACTCTAATGAGTCAGAATGGGCCAAATTCCTTAACGATAAAAAGAACGAAGCTTTCCTCGACCGCATCTACAAAGTGCAGGTACCTTATTGCCTGCGCGTGAGCGAGGAAATCAAGATCTATGAAAAACTGATCCGCGAGAGCTCCCTCAAAGATTCTCCCTGCGCTCCAAAGACCATTGAGCTGCTGGCCGAGTTTTCGGTTATGTCGCGCCTAAAAGAGCCTGAAAATTCCAGTATCTACTCCAAGATGCGGGTATACAATGGTGAGACGCTGCGCGAAACAGACCCGAATGCCAAGTCCATACAGGAGTACCGCGACGATGCCGGTATCAACGAGGGGATGCAGGGCATCTCGACCCGCTTCGCTTTCAAGATCCTTTCCAAAGTCTTCAACTTCGACAGCGAAGAGATTGCGGCCAACCCTGTGCATTTGCTTTATGTGCTGGAACAGGAGGTGATTAAAATGATGCTGCCGCCCGAAACGGAGAGCAAGTATTTGCACCTCATCAAATCGGTGCTGGCCAGCAAGTATGCCGAGTTTATCTCCGACGAGATCCAGAAAGCTTACATCGAATCCTATAGCTCCTATGGCCAGAACATCTTTGAGAAGTATGTGGTGTATGCCGACCACTGGATGCAGAACAACGACTACCGCGATCCGGACTCAGGTGAGATCTTCGACCGAAGCATTCTGAACGATGAACTGGAGAAGATCGAGAAGCCGGCAGGCATCGCCAACCCGAAAGACTTCCGCTCTGAGGTGACGAACTTCTTTTTGCGCCACAAGGCCAACCACGGCGGCAAGAGCCCGCGCTGGGATTCCTACGAGAAGATCAAATCCGTGATCGAGAAGAAGATCTTCACCAACACCGAAGACCTGCTACCAGTCGTTTCCTTCAACGTCAAGACGAACGAGGAAGACGAGAAGAAACACCGCGACTTCACACGCCGCATGCGCGAACGCGGCTACACCGACAAGCAAATCCGCATCCTGGTAGACTGGTTCATGCGCGTGCGTAAGACAATGGCATAGGAGGGGAGTATGAGCCACATCATCGACAGACGAAAGAACGACAAGGGGAAGTCTACTGGCAACCGGCAGAAGTTTTTGAAGCGGGTGGAGAACCAGATCAAGAAGGCTATACCTGACATCATCTCGCAGGAGAGCATCAAGGACAGCAGTACCGGTGGTAGTGTGAAGGTGCCTGTGCGCGGCCTCGAGGAGCCGACCTTTCACCACGATCCCAAGACCGGTAAAAAGCAGACCGTGCGCCCTGGCAACGATAAGTATAGCGAAGGCGACCGTGTACCTAAACCGAAAGGAGGGGGTGCAGGGGCAGGCAGTGGCCGCGGCAAGGGCTCTAACAGTCCGGAGGTGACTGAGGATGAGTTTACCGTGGTGCTCTCGCGGGAGGAGTTTCTGAAGTATTTTTTTGATGACCTGGCGCTGCCCAACATGGTGAAAAAACTGATGGACAGCACCGAGAATTTTGAGATGCGACGTGCCGGTTATACCCGCGACAGCGTTCCTTCGCGACTCAACATCAAGACCAGCTACCAACAGTCGCTTGGGCGTCGACTGGCCCTGAAGGGCGTGCTGGACAAAAAGTTGGCGTTGTTGGAGGAGCAGCTGTCGCTGGCGACCGACCCGGAGCAAAAAGTAGTATTGGCAGAGGAGGTGGAGAAGGTGCGGCGACAGGCCAACACCCTGCCTTTTTTTGAAGACATCGACCTGCGCTACAACAACTTTGAGCGGGTGCCCATACCTGTCACCTCGGCGGTGATGTTCTGCATCATGGACGTGTCGGCCTCGATGGGGCAGCACGAAAAGGATATTGCCAAACGCTTTTTCACGCTGCTTTACATTTTCCTGACACGGCAGTACAAAAATGTGGAGTTGGTCTTCATCCGGCACCATACCGAAGCCAAGGAAGTGAGCGAAGACGAGTTCTTCAACTCACGCGAGAGCGGGGGCACGGTGGTGGCGCCATCGCTCAAACTGATGGAGCAGATCAGGCGTACCCGCTACGACGATAGCTGGAACGTGTACTGCTGCCAGGCCTCCGACGGCGACGTGTGGTCGAAGCAGGACGCTACCGAGTGCAAGCAGCTTTTGCTGGAGGATATCCTGCCTACGATCCAATACATGGCCTACATCGAGATCAGCAACAACCCGCGCGAGAGCGACCTGTGGCAGGCCTACAGCCGCATCAGCGACGACGACTCATTTTCGATCCGGCAGGTATACGAGCCCTTCGAGATCTGGCCGGTCTTCCAGGGGCTGTTCAGGAAGAGGAGCACCGTCTGAATCAGGGTTTACAGGATTTTCCTGTACACGATTGCTACCCCTGCGTTATCCTTGAACCTGTACATTCCCAGTTTTCTCCCTAAGGTCGAAATGATATAAAAAATCAATTAAAGGTTAAGAATACTTAATCCTGAAAATCCTAAAATCCTGTAAATCCTGATCCATGACAGACAAAGAAAAATACCGGGCGATGTTCTGTGATCCGAATTGGGATTACGAAACGCTGCAGGCAGCCGATGAGGTGATAAGCCGGATAGGGAAGGAGTACCTCAAGCTGAAAATATACCCGAACCAGATCGAAGTGGTGACGTCTGAACAGATGCTGGATGCGTATGCGCTCACCGGCCTGCCTACCTCGTACCCGCACTGGAAGTTTGGGAAAGATTTTGTACTCAACCAGAACAACTACACCAAGGGTCGTATGGGGCTCTCGTACGAACTGGTGATTAACTCCAACCCCTGCATCAGCTACAACATGGAAAACAACTCCACCTGCATGATGCTGCTCGTGATCGCCCATGCCTGCCAGGGACACAATGCGTTTTTCGCCAACAACTACATGTTCCTCGACTGGACCTCTGCCGACTCGATTGTCGACTACATGGCCTTTGCGCGGGAGTATATTTTAAAATGCGAGGAGGAGCACGGTGAAGAGGAGGTGGAGCGAGTGCTCGATGCCGCCCATGCGCTGATGAACTATGGCGTAGACAAATACAAGAAGCCTTCTAAGCTGTCGGCGAAGGAAGAAAACGAACGCCTGAAAAAACTCACCGCCATCCGGCACGAGAATTACAACGAGATCTGGCGCACGCTACCACAGGCGGTGGCCGAGCTGGATGTGGCAGTACTAGACGAAGGCCGTTTCCCGAAAGAGCCGGAAGAGAACATTCTATACTTTATTGAGAAGTATGCGCCTGCTATGCCGCAATGGAAGCGGGAGATCGTGCGCATTGTCCGTAAAGTGGCGCAATACTTTTACCCGCAGGGGGCAACCAAGGTCATGAATGAGGGTTTCGCCACTTTTGTGCACTACCATATCATCAACAAGATGTTCGAGGAAGGTTATCTCAACGACGGCTTCATGCTCGAGTTTATAAAGAGCCACAGCAGTGTGCTCTTTCAACCCGAGTATAACAGCAAATTTTACTCCGGCCTCAATCCCTATACCCTGGGCTTCAATATATTCATGGACATCAAGCGCATCTGCCAGGAGCCGACTGAAGAGGATAAGGCTTGGTTCCCGGACCTGATCGGCAAAAATTGGCTGGATCAGGTGCTGTACGTGATGGAGAACTTCCGCGACGACAGTTTTATCCTGCAGTACCTTTCTCCCAAGGTGATCCGCGACATGAAGCTCTTCACGATCATCGACAACGAAGGGGAGTCTGAGTTCCAGATTGGGGCGATCCATAACGAGCGCGGTTACCGCAGGGTGCGGGAGCAACTGGCTAGTCAGTACGACCGCTCCAATTACATTCCGAACATACAGGTAACTCGCGTTGACCGGCACCAGACCAGCAAGCTATACCTGACGCATTACATGCAGAAGGATCGGAAGCTTGAGAGCAAGAGTGCACGACAGACTTTGGCGCATCTTCGCTACCTCTGGGGTTTCCCGGTGGAGTTGCATTCTAAAAATAAACTAGGCATCAACGAGAGTTCTTTTGAAGTGAAGTAGCAGCAGGGGAGTAGCAAGGCCTTATGGCCTTACTTTCGTTCGGATAAACTCCTGCAGCCCCTGCTCAAAGCGTGTTACTTCCTCCATGGTGTTATAAGGCGCCAGACCGACGCGTACCCAGCCGCCCATCGGGTTTACGCCTAGTTTATCGGCCATGGTGGAGGCGTAGAAGTGGCCATCGGCGATGCACATGTTGTAGTTTTCGGCAAACCAGCTCGTTACTTCACGGGCTTTTATACCTGGAATAGTGAAAGCGAAGGTGGGCGTTTTGTATGTAGCTTCTGAAGCGCGGTAGAATTTCAGTTCCGGAATCTGGCGTAGAAAATTATCCAGTCGGGTGGTCAGTTGCTGCTCGTGCCGCTCGATTCGCTGCATGGCAGATGTGAGCCGCTCTCTCCGGGAAGCGCCCTCGCCCCATCGTTCAATAAAGGTGATCGCACCGATCAGGCCGGCAATGGCTTCATGGTTTTGCGTGCCGGTTTCCAGCTTGTCAGGTATCTGTTGTGGGGCTGGAGCCAGCTTGTATACCTGAAGTTTCTCAAACAGCGTAGCTGCAATAACAGCGATACCGATGTGCGGACCAAAAAATTTATAAGCCGAGCAAAACAGGATATCGCACCCTAGCTCTTGAAAATCGATGGGCAGGTGCGGCACGGCATGCACGGCATCTAATACCACGATCGCATTCACCGCCTTGGCCCGCGCTATTACCTTGCGTACATCATTCACCGTGCCTGTCACGTTCGACGACATACCTACCGCTACCAGTTTTGTCTTCTCGGTGATCAGTTCCTCCAAATAGTCAAGCTTCAAGGTATAGGTCTCGGGATTCAACTCAATGAAACGGACGTGGGCACCTTTGTCCTTGGCAAGTGTCACCCAAGGGTCTACATTGGCGCGATGGTCCATTTCGGTTACCACCACTTCGTCGCCAGCTTTTATAAAACCACCGAGGCTACGGGCGACACTAAACGCCAGCGTTGTCATGTTTTGCCCGAATGCTACTTCCTCGGGAGCACAGTGCAGCAGGTCCGCTACTGCCTTTCGGCCTTCCAATAGCAGGTTATCGGTGCCTACGCTGGTCGGGAAGGCGCCGTGCAGGTTGGCCATACCACCCGTAATGTAAGCCAGCATGCCGTCTATAGCCTGCTGTGCCATTTGGGTGCCACCGGGGCCATCAAAGTAGATGTATGGTTTCTTGCCGCCTTTCTCCTGCAGGGCCGGAAAACATGCGCGAAGATCTGCTACTGCTAAAGTGCTCATAGGCTGTTTATACGGTTGACCTGTCGTAAGTCCGTTTAGTCGTTGAAGTGATACAGGAAAGTCACCACGCCAGTATACGCTGGTTTACGGCTGTTTTCGATTTCCAGGGTAACCTCGATCTGTGTTTTGGCAATGCCGCGCAGGTTTTTAACAGAAAGCATTTTGGCGCGCAGTCGCACACGGCTGTTTACAGTAACAGCCTGGTTGAACCGCAGACTTTCGATCTCATAATTCACCTGCATCTTCACATTTCCGATCTTCACGATCTGCGCCCACAGGTAAGGCAGTAGCGACACAGTGAGGTAGCCGTGTGCGATGGTTGAGCGGAAGGGCGTTTCGATGGTCGCGCGGTTTTCATCCAGATGAATCCACTGGTGGTCGAGGGTGGCGTCTGCGAAGTTTTTGATTTGCTCCTGTGTGATGGTATGGTACTCGGAAACGCCCAGTTCTTTCCCCTGATAGGATTCCAGTTCCTCCAGGCTGTTGATGGTGATTTGGCTCATGATCAGTTTGTGTGTTTGTGTTAGCGGTATAAACTTACGTTTTATTCTGTAAAATTAGTTAATTCCTATACTTAAGAAGGGTTTTTATAGCGCGAACGTCTTCGGTTGTTACAGGTATCTAGGAGAGGCTGCCCCAGCATTGTTATACCTATACCTGGCGTAGCTGCTGCTTTTCTATACCTCAATCTTTTTTGTTTCATTGCTTCGCCTGTGCGGCGGGCACTTCCTTTTTTCCTTGATGGGGGTAGGGGCCCTCGATAAAGAAAGAGGGCCCCTACCCCCAGTAAGCAAAAAAATCAAGACGATTTTGAATAGAGGGCCCCTACCCCCACTCGCTGACCGCTCAAACAAAAAATCGTCGATGGTGCACCTGGCTGAGGTGATCTGTTTCATTGCCAGCGGGGCAAGTTAGTCGTGCTATACCTGCCAGTGGTTCGTGCTCCAGAGCCTACACCTACAAACTGACAATAGCAGAAATCCCCACTAGAGAGGGGTAGGGGTGTGTTCAGTCAGCTAGCATCCCAAATAGCACAGACAATGAACTTATACCTGTAAACCGTTATTGGCCGAAAAGTCCCCCTTCGAAGGGGGTAGGGGGATATCACTCGTGCACAAGTATACAAAAGTAAAAGCAATTAAATCCATAGATTGGCAGCAGCAGGAATTATACTGTGATATATGGGCCCTCTGCAAAAAATGACAGATACAGTTATACAAAGAGTTATTGTATTCTCACACGGTTTTGCCTCCTGAGTGGAAACTCACCCCAGCATCCAACCTTCTTATCTAATGCACGCTATAGAAAATACTCGACACAACCCGACTACCATGAACTACAAACAATTGGGGAAATCAGACTTACGCATCAGTGAAATCGCATTCGGGTGTATGTCGCTGGGGCGTGACCAGGCGGCTGATGTGAAGCTGCTGCACAAGGCGCTGGAACAAGGGATTAACTTTTTTGATACGGCCGATCTGTACGAGAAAGGGGCGAACGAAGAAACAGTGGGGAAGGCATTGGCAGGTATGCGCGACAACGTGATCATCGCGACGAAGGTGGGCAACCAGTGGCGGCCCGATAGAAACGGCTGGGATTGGAACCCCTCGAAAACGTACATCCTGAAGGCAGTGGAGGAGAGCCTGAAACGACTGCAAACCGACTACATCGACCTCTACCAACTCCACGGTGGCACCATCGACGACCCGATCGACGAAACCATCGAAGCCTTTGAATTACTCAAGCAACAGGGCAAAATCAGGCATTATGGTATCTCGTCCATCCGCCCCAACGTGATCCGTGAATATGTGAAGCGCTCCAACATCGCCAGCGTGATGCTGCAGTACAGCCTGCTGGACCGGCGCCCGGAAGAAGCTGTACTGGACCTGCTGCAGAAAGAGGGCATTGGGGTGCTGGCACGGGGCAGTCTGGCACAAGGGCTGCTGGCCGGTAAACCCGCCAAAGCCTACCTGGGCTATACCTCGGAGGAGGTGGATCAGGCGATCGAAGCTGTCAATACGGTGGCCCAATCAGTGCGGCACCCAGCTGCCGTAGCGCTTCACTATACCTTGCACCACCCGGCTGTTACGGCTGCCGTTCTGGGCATCCGCACCCGTGAGCAGTTGGACGAGGCACTTCAGGCAGCAAGTTCTCCGAAGCTCAGGCTGAATGAAATCGAAATATTAAGACAGACGCTGCCGGCCAACAGGTATAGCGATCATCGTTAGCACTGTGCTTTACTTTGTGAGTGGAACGTAATAGGTCAGATTCAGTCGCAGTCCGTTCCAGTCCGGCTTCAGCTTTTTGTCGGAGTTGTTGAGTCTTTAGTTTGCTGCAGGCAGCACTTGCTCTTCTCGCTTTCCGCCAATTGTGTAACCGAGCGAAAGGGTCAGTCTGAGGCCGCTCCAGTCCGGGGCGAGCTCCTGGTTTTGCAGCATGAGCACACTCAGTTCATCGTTTTTTAAATGAAAAGGCTTTTGGCTGTGGTTGATGAGGTAGCCGATTGAAAGGCGGGGCAGAAATCGCTTGTAGTGGTAGCCGATGGCCAACATCGGTTTGGCACCCAGGCCCACTGCCTTAAAATCCTCGCTGTTGGTATAGCTATCGCCGTCTACCTGCATGCTCAATTCCATTCGGAAGCTGCTCAGGATCACGGTGCTCTCCAGACCATACATCAGGCTTATTCCGTTTAGCCTGTGTTCGCGACCCAGAATGCCGCCAAAGGAGGTATAGCGTAGCAGCTGGTCCAAACGCAAACTGCCGGAGTAATCTTCGTAAGCAAGCCGGCCACCGGTGGAGCCCTGTTCAAACAACAGACTGATCCTGTTTTGCTCCGTCAGGTGCAGCGACACCAGCAGGCCCCGCTGAAAATAGGCCGGAAATTCATCAGTGGCTTTGGCCCATACCCCCACATTTCGCCTGTAATCGGACTGTACCAGTTTCATGTCGCCCATGGCATAAGTGCCGTAACCCAAGCGGGGCTCCACAGTCACCTGCAGTTGGGCAAAAGCCTGTCCTGAGAGCATTAGTACAAAAAGAAAGAAAACAGCTCGCATGATGTGGCGCTAAAAAGTAAGAGGTAAGTAATAGTCCTTGGCATAAAGGCGGTTTTTCACGAAAGAGGCCGACCCAATCGCGTTGATCTTCTTCAGCACCTGGTTCCCCTCCGAATTATAGATGTAAACATACTGGTAGTCATAAACCACAAGGTAGCCGGTTGCCTTGTCTATGGTCGAGATAACCTGTTCACCCTGCAGCTGGATCGATCTGACAGGCGTATTGGTGCGGGTACTGAAAAAAGTGGGAGCTGCTGCGCGCCTTTCAATATAAAGCGGCTCTTTGGGGTGGTATAGCACGGCATCCGGATGGAAACCGGTCTTGCTCTCTTTTAACCAGGTGCCATTGCTCTGCTTCAGGTAGATGAGGTTGGGGGCCGCGACCATCTGCCCGTCCGGACTGATGGTGGCTGTTTTGACTGAGTAGTTCTGCGCCTCGTTCAGCTCCAATGCCCCGGTATCCATGTTCACCACATAAAACCGGTCGATTCCGTTTGTGTTGCGCAGGTAGATCAATAACCGGTTGGTGTTGCTGACGTGCAGACTCATGGAGTTATAAGCTACCAAAGGCACCAGGTCGGCTAACTGCCAGGTGCCTGCTACCTCCAGCGTAAGCGGGTCGAGCCGCAGCAGGCCCGACGATGTATACAGGTATAGCAGGCGGCTGTCGGCGGACATGGCCACCGTGGTGCTGGTGTAATTTTTGGAGCGGAGGAGTGCCAGGCTCTGGCCATCGATCACTTTCAGCTCCGATTGCGAGAAGTCGTAAAATAGGTCGGCCTCTACCGCATAATGGGACCGCACGAAGGGAGTAAAAGCGTTTTCCTCACCCATACCCGGCAGCGTGTTGTAGTCGGAGGTATGGATGCTGGATGTAGTGAATTTCTCCGGGTAGGAGGTAAGGCTGTACTGTGGCCTGATGCCGAAAGGGACGTTCTTTATCGTGAGCACGGTGTCATTCACGTTTGTGATCTCGTGGTCTGCGTAGCCATTGTTATAGCCGTAGGTCATCAGGAACCGGTAGTATCCGAAATTGCGTTGGAACCTGGAGCTGCTAAAGGTTACCTTCATGTCTGACTCGCCGATGTACTCATAACTGAGCAGGCGGGGAATAGGAGAAGTAAAGAAAACGCGTTCGCTCTCAGCAATGCGCCCATCGAGGTCTTCCACCCCAATGCTGTAGTACATATCGCCCCCCACATAGTGCACATCCTGCCAGGTCGTAATGTTGGGGCTCAGTGTCAGTTTCTGGGACAGCTGCCCACGTTCGTTATACCTATACACAATGTAGTTTTTGATATAGCGCCGGGCATATGGTTCCCAGTTCAACTCCAGGGTGCCCTCCATAGCCTTTATGCTAAGCAGCCGGGTAGGTGTGGGGCCAGCGTTTTCAATCACCATTACCCACTGCCGGTATACTTCCAACTGTTCGGAGCCGAGGTGGTCCGACAGACTGCCGGTGCCGGTGCTCGCTCTCACCATCATTTTGAGGTTATGGTGCCCATCGGCAAATTCGGCGGTATTGATCTTGACAGTGCCGGTGCGGTTCAGGTTCTGGTACACCCTTCGCTCGCCAAGCCATAACTCAACGCCGTATACCTTCTTTCCGCCCGTCTGTACATTAAACTCGTAGGTAACGGAGCCGCGGGCATACAGCGTATCGCCTTGCTCGTTTAGGTTGAGCTTATAATCGGCACGAGGGGTGGGGTCCAGCTCGCGGTAGTGGCTACCGGATGGGCTGAAGTCGCAGGAAAACAGGAAAAGCGGAAGAACTCCGTAAATAAAGCGTAAAAATTGCTGCATAGGCAAATGTGTATAATTAACACGGCGCAAAAAGCGGGCAAATATACAGATTGTCTGATATTTACAATCATGCTCATGCAAAAATGGGTAATTATACCTGCCTTTTGGTGCAATTTCGAGGTATAGCGGAAAGTTGATCGGGACTATCTGCAGTTCCTGGTCACTACCTTGCCTGCTCTATTCAGGTACACCGTCTTGCCATCTTTCAGCAGTTCGATGCAATCATCTGAGCGGTAGAACTTTACGGCTTTGTCGAATACCGGACCCGTCAGGTCTTTGCCGGACTTATCTACGTACCCGAACTTGTAAGCGTCGCCGGAAGCGGGATCCTGGCGGTAGTAATAGAAATGATCAGAATCATCGCTCGTAATGTAGTCGTACCAGGCTGTAAACTGTTTTCCCTCTGCCGAAAAAAGTGCTTCCTTCTTAGCTGTGTTCGTTACATTAAAGGTCTTATTGTCACTTCCTGAACTGATCTTCTCATACGCAAACGGGATCACGGTATTGCCCTGCTCGTCCAACACGCCGGCCTTGCCTTTCAAAACCAATATGACCAGGCCATTTCTGAAATAGCTATACGCATCGTCATAGATCAGCGGCACCAGTACTTGGTGTGTCTTTTTGTCGATGTAACCACACTTGCCGTTCAGGCAAACACGGTAGCGGTTTCCCTCGCTGTATACACTGTCATAAATGGGTTCGAGCAGGTAGGTTCCGCTTTCACCATCTATCAGGGCTTCTTTGCCGTTTACCGTGATCATGATCTCAGGGCCATGGTAACCCCGTAGTATGGCACCTGCGGGCAATATGCTCCTGCCAGTTTCGGAGATGATGTCCGTTTTGCGTTTCCCTTCTTCCTGGTACTCGGCATAAAACACATCGGTGCGCTTGTAGAACACTTCCAGTTTGCTGTACCGGATTGGGAGAAGGAGATGCTGTTCCGCGTCCATCAGCCCGAATTTGCCGTCCAGCTCTACTCTTATGTATGGCTCAAATTTTTTGTATTCCACAGTGTTATACTTGGCCGGTACCACGACCTTTCCTTCGTCATCAGCCAGGCCAAATTTCCCATTTTTTTCGATCAACTTGTAGTATACCTCCAGCTGTAGCTGCTGCGGCGGCATTTCTTCCAGTTCTTCTATTACCTGCGCTAAAGCGGTTACCAAAGGGAGAAATAGGAAAATGAGGAGAAGTAGACGTTGCTTCATATGTAGTTTGTTAGTAAACGGTACAGGGTCTGAATATTAAAGATACGCTATATAAACAAGTCTTGCAATTTGAGTTAGAGCGCCGGGCCTTCGCTGAAAACAAAAAAGCAGCGAACGGTTCGGTTTGCTGCTTTTTTGATAGAGTAGGTATACCTGCCGTGCAGGATTGGACGCTAATCGTAGCTTTTCTTTTTCTTCTCGAGTTTGGCCGCCTGCTTTTCTTTCGGGGTTTTGGCTGGCTTTTTCTTGGCCTCTTTTTTCGCGTCTTGTGACTTTGCCATAGCGTTAAGTTTTAAGGTATAGCGAAAGGTACGGAATATTTCTATTCGAAGTGCACCTCCAGTTCATCTTCTGCCAGCCCGAATGCAATGCCCCGTAACAGGATCTGGGCGTTGGGGTGAGTGAGGTCCTCCAGATCCTGCCCGATCTCCCGGATGCTCATGCCCAGCGTATCGCCCCCGAAAACGCGGATGCGCAATGTCCTTGTATCCAGGTTGTCGTCTTCGCTCTCGTCATCGGCATCAGCCTGCAACTGCAATTCCATTTCCTGCAAACGCCCTATCAGGGTGTCGCGGTCTATTTCCTGGTCCAGGAACTGGCCGAACAGCTGCCGGGCCATAGGAGAGTAGTGGGGTTGATGCGTCATAGGGAATAGGTGAAGTCAATGCAGATTTTAACGCAAGATAAGAGAAATACGCCTTATAGGATGCCTTTGTATACCTAAGGACTCCCTGGCGTTCACGGATTCAGGCTAGTTCTTTCACCGCCTGTTTCAGGTTTCCGGAAATGCTATGCAGCCACTTCAGCTGATCCGAGATCAGGCGGGCCTCTTTCAGGTTTTTGAGGAAGTCGGGGGCGATGGGCTTGTACGTAGCGCCGGCCAGCTCGCGCGTGCGGATGGCCACCAGTTCGTTATACCTGCCCTCCAAGTGGTCGTAGGCCTCTATCAGTTCCTCCCTGGCCACATCTTCGGCCACGGCCTCCTCCTGCAGGGTCTGAAGGGCCTGCACCAGGTTGGCGTCTATTGATTTGATGATCAGGTGCAGGTCTTCCGAGGCTGCATCTGTCTTTGTATCCCGGATAAAAGTGCCCAGCGCCGCCGCAGCCGCCAGAAAGGTGTGGTTTAACCCGACGATCTCGTAGAACTCCATCAGTTGCTGCTGTGCCGACTTCGGCTCCTGGCTCATGCGCTGGAAGGCCGCGTTCAGGTTGCCCATTTGCAAAAAAGCCTCTTTCCGGGCAAGTTTGTAGTCGGTGGTGTTCTGCGACCTGTGCTGGCTATATCGGTCAATCTCGGCCAGGTAGAGGCGGTTGGCGTGCAGCGCCTTCACAATGCTGCTTTTGATGCTCTGCGACTCCCAGGAAGGCCACAAAAAGGTGATAGCCGCTACGGAAATAACAGCGCCCGTCAGGGTATCAATTACCCGGAACTGGATCGCGTCGAAGGCATCCGGGGTGATGAGGGCGTAAATGAAGATAACGCCGGTGGTTACAAAAATAGAGGAGGTGCGGTAGTTGCGCTGGATGAAGGCGAAGGAGAGGACAAGCGAAACCAGGGCCAACACACCATACAGGTATACGTTCTGCACCAGCAGCACAATCAGCCCCGCAATCACCGCACCCAGCAAGGTGCCGTAGAGCCGGTGCTTCGAGCGCTCCTTGGTCAGGCTATAGCCGGGCCTCAGGATGACCACAATCGTGAGCAGGATCCAATAGGCGTTCTGGATCGGGAAGAGAATGCCCAACCCGTAGCCCAGCAGCATCGCAATCGTCAGCCGGCCGGCGTGTTTAAAGATCGGCGATTGCAGGGAGAGGTTGTCCCGCAGGATGCGCACATCATAGTCCTGCTGGGTGATGAACTGCCGGCTTTCCCGGCTCTGCATGCCGATGCCTTGCTGCTCCTCCAGGTTCAGGAATACCCGCTCGATGGAGGTGATCTTTTGCAGCAGTTTTTCTTCGTAGTCCAGCAGGTTGTGGAGCAGCAGCGCACCCTCGCGAGCCTGTGGCAATTTCAGTTCTTCCACGTACTGCCGGATGCTGTCGCGGCACTTTTCCAGCAAGGGCTCCAGGTCATTTTCTTCCGGCAGGCCACGCCGCAGCTGCATGCTGTCCGCCAGGTGTTCGAGCTTGGCCGACAGTTCAAAAACCAGTTTAATAA
Source organism: Pontibacter ramchanderi (assembly GCF_002846395.1). GTDB lineage: Bacteria > Bacteroidota > Bacteroidia > Cytophagales > Hymenobacteraceae > Pontibacter > Pontibacter ramchanderi. Next base: position 781,035 of record NZ_PJMU01000001.1, on the reverse strand, counting down.
AAGGAAGTAGCACCCGCACGGAGTGGCCAAACAGCTCCCTTGCACGTTCGTAGTTGGCCGGGTTGGCCAGCGATAATTCCAAGATGTCGATCAGGTCGATAAAGATCAGGAGCTGCTTGCGGTGGTAGTTGGAAGAGCCTGAGCTCTGCCTCTCGTGCAGCAGCACCTCGCGCAGGGCCTCGTGCGTTTCGTTTAGTTTCACTTGTAAGTTGTAAAACTCTTTTTGCAGCCCTTCCGGGTTTTGCTCTTCTGTGGCCAGCTTACCGCGCAGCTGTATGTAGCGGGCCGTCTGCCGCAGACAGTTAATGAGCAGCGTCTCGGTTTGCCGCCTTTGCAGCAGCGAATGGAAAACAAGCGACAGCAGCAGTGCCCACAAGCCACCCGCGCCCATCAGCAGACCGTGTATAAAAATATCGGCGCCCGTGTGCGCGTGTACAAAGCTCAGCACAATGGCCATCAGGCCGGCGAAAGACACCAGCGAAGCCCGGAAACCATACACGGAAATGAAGGAGATGGCGAACACCAGCACAGCCAGCACCGGTAGCAGCAGGAATATACTCCCTGCTGCCAGATCGATGGCAGTACTGGCCAGCATGGCAATGGTGGCCGATACGAGAATGCCAACGGTCTTATGCTTCCGGCTGCCCGGTACATCGCTTCCCGAAGCCAGCACCACGCCCATGGCGACGCTCAGAAAGTAGGGCACCTGCTCAAGCCATAGCCCCAGCGATACAGGCACAGCGGCACCAAAGGTGATCACCAACGCCTTTACAAAGTCGGTACTTCTGATAAAATGTCTCAGCTCCTGCAGCATACCGCAAATGTACGGGAAGTACAGAAATCAATCTAGGTTACTGGAGAAGCTTCTGCTCTTTCAGCCAGTCAAAGATGATCTGGTCAACGGGCGACACGGCCTCTCTGTCCTGATAGGTAAGCCACACCACTTCTTCTATTTCACTGGCAGCGGCGATCGTGCCGGTATAGGGACCGGTATAGCAGGTCATCTGCACCTGCACCCCATCCGGATGGCTATCGGCCTGCGCCTGAAATATACCCAGAAACCGGGTGCTGTCCTCGATCAGGGCAATGCTGAGTTCTTCGTTTATTTCCCGCGACAGCGCCTCGAAATCGCTCTCACCTGCTTCGCGTTTTCCGCCGGGGAAATAGTATTTGGTTCTTCCCTTGCTGCGGGTGCTCAGTATTTTGCCGTCCCGGATTTCGATCCAGGCAGTTTGTCGATGATTTGCATGGGAGGTATTATACTTTTGCTTTCATTAGCTCGGTTAAAGAAACAGCAAATGGTAGGGCTGACCCTCTTCCTTTGTTATGTTTTTTTAAAAGCCTGATATCCCATTTCATATTCTCAAATTCTATAGCGCTTACCTTCTCTATTTCATAAACCAGGTAAAAGTGCTGTGAAGGATTAGGGTAATTCCTTTTAATCATAGCTTCCTTTGAAAAAACACGTGGTCCATTCTCTTTAATTCGCCAGATCTCTCCTGTTGTGAGTTGAGCCTTTGTATGTAAAAGTAAATACCTGGCTCCGGCCTCTGATGGGCCGAGATGCAAAGAACCTCTATCGCTGTCTATTCTTGCATTATAGAGTTGTTGTTGGTTAATCCAATTAAGATGATTAGCATCCTTGAAGTAACCTACAAGAACATGTACATCATTCGGAGGTGGTGTTCTTTCATTACCATATCTTTCAGGTATAGATTCCTGTAAAATATCAGACGGTCCGTCTTTGTGAATGTTATAGGTTCTATACGATAGCTGCTCTTTCTGAGAAGCTCTGTTTAGAATCTGGTTTATAATCTCTGAAATAAAAGCTTTTAATTCAGAGATTCCATTCTTATCTCTGGAGGGGCTGACAGGGAATGCTCCAAGGCCGGGTATGATTTCATGAAAACCAGATTTATTAAAAAGCTGGGAGCCCGGATATAGAATATAAGCGCCTCCGGTTCTTCTGATTGCATCCCGATAAGCATGCATTTTTAAAAGGTCTTCTCTCTTGTAATTCCCTTTTCTTTGTTCCTCTTTTTCCTTACTCAGATCTAGGTTGTTATCACCTATTATTTCTGTAAGGTGTGACACCTTGTACTTTGCATCAAAATGCACATGTGTAATTAGCTCCTGTTCTTCTGCATCGTTGCGCTTTATGCCTTCCGGCCAGATGCTCAATGTATAGTCAGGACGCATAGCTTTTGTCCAGCTTCCACCAGAAGGGTAGGGTTGATCTCCCCTGAAAGTACGGTTATAGCTGAACTGTACCCTTAATTTTCGTCCTCCAGCATCGAATATCCCTTGGAAAGGAATAAACTTGCCAGCTTTAAGTTGAAGTCCAAGACCGTCCGCTGTAGGTTTTATTAGTTTTTCTAAAGTAGATGGCTCTACTTTAAATAGCTCTTTAAAAGTATCCAGTAGAGTAAAGAAGAGCCAGTACTCATAAAGTGTAGCTACATCACGTTTACCTGCACTGTACACATCATCGCCACCTTTCCAGATTAGTTTAGCGGCCATGTCAAACATGAGCCAGGCACGCAGTACTTCTCTGTACCCTTCTTTTCTTTGAAGAACAGGGCTATTTAAATTTAAAGAAACTGGAGGGGATACATCTTTTAAGACAGAATGGCTTAAAAAGTTTTCCAGAACTTCTTCAAGGTGTACAACTTCCTGATAGGCGCGACTATCTTCTGAAAACTGTATCCGAATTTCGGTACAGAACTGAGTGAAACTAGTTAGTGCATGTTTTATAAATCTATTCTCCGGTGTATCTACCGTTTCGTGCTTGCTTCTAATTCTCAGTTTAGCAGGAACTGAAGCTAGACGACAATGAAGTGGATGAGTAGCCGGTAATTCTAATCTGCTTGAGCTGGTTATAAATTGACGCATTGTGGCGTTATTTATACGTCTGGCTCTTCTAATGTCTCCCTCTTCTTCTTTCTCAGCCCAGGATGTTACAGGAGAGGATACAATACGATGTACAGCTTCCTTGAAATCTGAAGATTCTATCAAAGATTTTACGAAAGCAAACCGCTGATACAGTGTTTGGGGATCTCGATTGAAATCTACTGTAAAATGCTGTGATACTGGTGAGGTATACTGCATTAGCAAATCAGTACATTTCTCCGTAATGTCTTCCAGCATAAATCTATAATCCTGCCGGTAAGAAGTCTTTATAGACCTGACCTCTATCGTAATAGATCCCTTGTTTACGGAGGTGTCCTTATCGAGAACATCTAGTATAAGAGAACCTACATAGATATTAGGAGTGATGCGGCCTGATGATATATTGGCACGTGAAGGTGTAACAATCTTTGGCACTTCCTGCAGCCTATAGTTGCCCTCTATCTGGTACTCATAGGAAAAGCCTTCCATGAGTTGTAATGGAGCTTCGCCATTCTCTGCAGCTTCTGCAGCATCTATTAGTTGTAGCGAGGCATCTACATCAGATTCAGAAAATATGGTAAGTGTTACGAAGCTGCCATCTGTCAGAGCAACTGCTACAGATTGGGTGGGATTTGCCATATTTCAGCTTATTAAGCTTCCGCAAAGCTGGTAAATCCATCCTGCACCACAGCTTTATGCATTCTGGTTATTTTCTCGAGCGATATTGGGAATCTTACTTTTTCGACATCCTTAAAATCAATAGTTTCAGGTGTGTTTAAAAGCTTGGTGGCATCGTCTTGCTGAACAAGGCAAAGGCTGGCAAGTGCCCTTAGACTAGGTTCTATTTTACGCCGTGAACCATGTAGTTTAGGAAGCAGCTTCTGAATAATTGCTGCATCAATAATATGATTTGTATCCCAGCCCGCGTCAAGTGAATGAATCACTTCTGAAAATCTTTTAATTTCTGAGGCTGTTCTGTAGCCAAACTCTGCACCCACCTTTTTGAGCTCACTAAAGAACAGTAACAGGGCTGAATTCAAATTTTCATAATCACTAAATCCTTCAACTTCAGTCTTAGCTTTAAGAACAAAGTCTGATGCCATATCAGCACCTCTAGCTTTCAACTTATCAAGGTCTAGCTTAGCTGCATTTTTTAGGTAATTATCCATTTCAGATTCAGTTACTCTGAATTCAATGGCATTTGCTCTGTCTAACACCTTCGGACTAAACATATAAGTTGTTTCGTCAATGTTGACCGTACCAATTATGAAAAGGTTTTTAGGTAACTTAATATTGGTTGGAACATCAACTATACCTGATTCAGCATGGAGAGGTATAGGTTCATGTGATTCCATAGCGCTAAGAAAGTCCGCGAAATAACGTTCTACATGGCTAAGGTTCATCTCATCCAAGATAAGAAAATAGGGCTTATCAGGATTTTCGTTCGCACTAATAAGAAGCTGTAAAGCTCCATTTTCTGGGATAGAATACTTTGTTGGGTCTAATGCATTTGGGAAGCCTAACAAAGGTTCTCGATTGGTCCAGTCAGCACCTATTGGGACAATGCATAACTGATTATCTTTTTCCGTAATCCATCTTGCAAAGGCTTGCACAAGCTTTGTTTTACCTGACCCAGATAGACCTGTAAGTATAACAAAAGGCTTAGTAATTAGAGAAGCTGCAAAGCGTAGGATGAGATGCTCTGAGAAAGCTAGGCCAGCATTTCTTAAATCGAGTGCTAATGAAACGTAATTGAAGATTTTACTCTTCAAAATCTGTTCATTTCTTTCAGGGAAAACTATCTGTTGATTAGAGCTGATACTTGTTGTACCGTTTAGATTAAGGTTCTTATAGATACTGATTATATTTGAAATATCTTCTTCCACCTCGTTTTCATTCAGACTGAATGTGTTCTTGTTTTTATCTAAAAAATAATATTTGTAGACGAATGAATCTCCATACTTTGGAGGTTTATGATTAAACTTTTCTAAAAAAAATTGATTGATAGTTTTTACAGAGGGAGATAGAGGCCAGCTGTTTTGAGGTTTGTTTGTATCGCTAAGCCCAAAAGCTAAAATTAGAACATCATATTTAAGGTAATTTAGAAAAACAGGGTAAATACCATTTGATACAGCATGTCCTTCCCTTAAAAAAGCTAACCAAGGAACCCATGTTTTATTTCCTTGACCGAAACTTACTTCAACCCTGAGGTCTTTAAAAGATTTTATATAGGATTTTGTTTTTTGATCTGGTGTTTGAGCCTGTGATAAATACTTAATCAATGAAGGAAAGAAATTAGCATCTTTCATTTCTATTTTAAATCCATTATTTTCAATAATATTAAAGCATTGAGTGTCCAGTCCACCCTCAAAGGTATTTCTATCGAGTTCCTTATTGTTTGCAAAAATGTTAGCATAAGATAATACTAATTTTGGAGGATACTTTTTTCCACCAAATACGACGTCATATGTTGAAGAATGTGCTTTTGTTGGAATACCCTCTATGTCTATCTTTTTTATAGCTTTAAGTAGATGTTCCTTAGTGATATTAGAAGGGAGAGACATAACAATTATCTAAATTTTAGCCTATATACTCTTTCGCCTTTTTCCAATTTTTCCACAATATTGGACGTCGAACACTTGTCTCACCGTTAGATGGTTCACCTGAAAAATGACAGAAACGTTCAGGATAGTCAATATCACCAAATTGATTCCAAACCTGAAATGCATCATAGCTAAGTGGCCGCTCCGGATTAAAAGAAATTTTCACTCCTGTTCTAATGCAAAAACCTGTTGGTTTGTCATTTGGTTTACCAGTTTTAATATCGACCTTAGATTTAGGAATGTCTGTTGCTAAAATATTTTCCTTGGGAGCTTTTTCAATTGAGACTATAATTTCGTCACTAATTCTAATTAGCCTCTGTACTTCTTTATAAATGTCATTATACAACTCTGGGTCTGAATCTTTCACAACATAAATACCCATCTCATTATTATTTACTTGGGAGAATTCGTATAAATTCATCGAAGTAATAATCGCTTCATTCTCGTTTAAATAGCATTTTGCATGTAAATCTTTGCAAAAACTAGAACGAATGCTCGTCATTGATTTCAACCAGTTATTTTCTTCAGGTTGTAGCTCATTTTTACCATAGATAACTCTAATATCTATTTTAAGCCTGTCCTTATCTTCTAAGGATTGTTTAATTCTCTCATTGATTTTAAGATAAGGACTAATAAGCACTAATCTTTCATTAGATTTATTAATCAACTGTTGGAGATGGTAAGATACGCCAGTAGTATCAAGAAATTTAGCCATTGAAATTTTAAGTTTGTTAATTACAATTTAAGAGTAGTAAAAATATGATGTTTCGACATATATAGTAGTGCTAATATAATTGTATTTAGTTTGTTCATTGCATCATTTGTGAAAAAAAACGTATTTAAGTACAAACAGGACCAAAAAGCAAAAGAGCCGCCTTCCATGATTGAAAGAGCGGCTCTTTTGCTTTTATGATTTCTGTTTACTTCTGATCGCAGTTGAACATCCAGTGGACGCCGAATTTGTCTTCGCAACTGCCGTAGTAGTCGCCCCAGAACATATCCTGCAGTTCCTGCTCTACTTTGCCGCCTTCCGAAAGCGCTTTGAACAAGCGCTCCGTTTCTTCGCGGGAGTCAGGGTGCAGGGTAATGTACACATTGTTGCCCTTCGTTAGCCGGAAGCCCATCGACTCAGGCGCGTCCGTTCCCATGAGCAGGTGCCCGCCCAAAATCGGCAAACCGATGTTCATGATCAGGTTTTTGTCGGCATCCGATATAGGCGGCATGTCTTCGGAAGGAGGGATGTCGCCAAAGCGGGAGATGCTGCCTATAAACTCGGTCCCGAAAACGGATTTGTAGAAATGGAAGGCTTCCTCGGTCTGGTTCGTGAAATTGAGGTAGGTGCTTACTGTTGCCATCGTTCTATTTTGTGAGTTAAAGGTTTAGGATCCGGTTTCACATAGGGCCTTTATCTTCTGCAGCGCCTTAGGCCAGGTTTCAGAAAAGTGGGCTTCATACTCCTGGTTCGTGTCCACGTCAACGGCCAGTACCGTTTCGCCCTGCTTTTCGGTAAAGGTGTAGTTCTCCAGCGCACCCGCCCATTCGGCTACTTCCGGTCCGCTCGTGATCTCATTGCCGTCCTGCACCAGGCCCAGGTGCTCGATGCTGATAAACTTGTTCGGAATATTCTCTTTTATCCGGCTGACCATGCCGCCGGCAACACCCTTTTCGTCCAGACCCAGGAACTGTATTTTAGCGCCTTTCTCCCAGGAGCCCTTGTAATGCGAGGTCGGGTGAAACACGGCGGTCCAGGCCCTGTACTGCTCCGGGTCGAGCATGGTGCGGTATACCTTTTCGGCGGGCGCCTGTATGCTGATCTCGTAGTGCAGCGTGCGGGGCTTGGCAGCAGCTTCTACGTAGTTTTTAAAGTTATCCAGAATGGCCTGCCAGCCCGCCTGTTGCATCTCCACCGAATGGCTTGGGTCTGCATCAAAGATTTCCGTGACACGGGTTTCATTGCCAGCCGGCTCAAACTTGATCTCTACTTTTCGGCCGTCCTCCAGGGCGTAGGCAATGCGCTTGTGTTTCTGCACATCGGTGTAAGTGCCGTTGAAGTCAAAGCCCATGCTGCCGTCTTTGGCCTCCATTCTGGAGAGGAACGTGCCACCCACCTGCAGGTCGTTTTCTGCGCGTGGGGTATGCCAGTCATCGGAGGCATTATTCCATCTGGTGATGTGCTGCGGCTCAGTCCAGTATTGCCAGACTTTCGCAACCGGAGCCTGCACGTTTGCGCTGATGGTTACGGACGTGGTTTTTGAAGTGTTTTCCATAGTATTTAGCTTATTTTGAAATGATTAACTAGTGATCAGGATTGACAAAGTGCAGCATGAATGTACATATAAATTCAAATGGAATACAGGAAGAAGCAATTGAATTCATGTTGCTGCTGCGCCAGAACCTAATAGCCCAGGCCGCTCGTCTGCCCTGCTCTGACTAGTACAATAATAAACTGACAGGGCTGGAAGAAGGGGGTGTAAACAGACAAATGAAGGGCAATTTGCGACAATAAAGCGAAGCCCGGTTTAGGCCCTGATGCAGGCACTTGCCAAAGGTTATAAGCTGCATACCTGTACCCTCCAATCAAAATTTCTTATCTTAAGAAAATTTTACGACTGATCCCCTGAAACTATGAACACACAAAGTACCCTGCGCGCCGACACCAACCTGGAAGCCTTCTCCACCCTGGTTGGCACGCGCTATGAAATGTATAACAGTCTGTTTTCGTCGCTGCCTTTCCACCGGGTGGAAAAAACAGGCGTGCTGCTCTCGCTGCTGGTACTGCATTGTGAGGACGGCTACCAGCGACAGCAGAGTCCGCAGGAGATCATCCAAAGCTTCTTTGCGCAGTACACCAACTACCGCACCGAGCAGGAGCAGCACGACCTGCTCTTCCGTTTTGTGCAGTATGCAGAACGGCGGGTGGTGCTGTTCGATGCCCTGGAAGAGGCGGCCTTCCGCGACACCCACGACATGCACGGCGCAGGCACCCTGAACCAGCTGAGCATTGCGGTGCTGCACGAGCAGGCACAGGAGCATTTGGCCCGCAAGCTGCAGGAGTTTGCGGTGCGCATGGTCCTCACGGCCCACCCTACGCAGTTTTACCCGAGCAATGTACTGGGCATCATCAACGACCTGTCGCAGGCACTTGCGACTGACAATACCTCGCAGGCGCACTCATACCTGCGGCAGCTGGGCAAAACGCCTTTCTTCAAGAAAGAGAAACCCACTCCCTATGAGGAGGCCGTCAGCCTGATCTGGTTTCTGGAGAATGTTTTTTACCGTGCTTCCGGCGACATTATTTCTTACCTGGAGGCACAGTTTCCGGGGGTAATCCGGCCGGGCTTTAAACTGATCCGGATGGGCTTCTGGCCGGGAGGGGACCGCGACGGCAATCCTTTTGTGAAAGCAGACACTACGCTGCAGGTGGCCGATGCGCTGCGGGTTGCGGCTATCAGGGCTTACTATGCAGACATACGCCTGCTCAGGCGCCGCCTGACTTTCAGGGGCGTGGAAGATCTGCTGAAGGAGTTGGAGGCCAAACTCTACAACCACCTGTTTGTGCCCGGCTATACCCTGGATCTGAAGCAGGAGGATATTCTCACTTCACTGCGGGAGATAGGCAGGCTGCTACTGGAGGAGCATAACAGTTTGTTTTTAAAACAAGTGGAGGCACTGATCACCAAAGTGGAGCTCTTCGGCCTGTTCTTCGCCACGCTCGACATCCGCCAGGATTCCTCTGTGCACAGCCACCTGTTTGAGGAGCTTTCGCAGCGCACCGACCTGCTGCCAAAAGACTATGCGCAGCTGCCTGATGGGGAGAAAATTGCTGCCCTGACAGGTATAGCAGATAGTCTGCAAGACCTCGATCTGTTCTCAGACGATGAGCTGCTGCAGGACACGCTGCAAACTGTAACCGCTATCCGGACCATACAGGAGCGCAACGGGGAGGAGGGATGCCACCGCTACATCATCAGCCACTGCACCAGCGCTCTTAATGTGCTGGAGGTCTATACCTTGTTCCGCCTGCAAGGCTGGCAAGCCGAAGCCCTCACCGTAGACATCGTGCCGCTCTTCGAAACGATTACGGACCTGCGGCAGGCGGCATCTGTGATGAGGCAGCTCTACGAGCATCAGGTATACCGGGAGCACCTGCAGCGGCGGAGCAACACCCAGACCATCATGCTCGGCTTCTCTGACGGCACCAAAGACGGCGGATACCTGATGGCCAACTGGAGCATCTACAAAGCCAAGGAGGCGCTCACGCAGGTGAGCCGGGAGTATGACGTGGAGGTGATTTTCTTCGACGGCCGGGGAGGGCCTCCGGCACGGGGCGGCGGCAAAACGCAGCAGTTTTACGCCTCCATGGGCAACAACATCGCCAACAAAGAGATTCAGCTCACCATTCAGGGCCAGACGGTGAGTTCCAACTTTGGCTCCGTGGATGCGGCCCGCTTCAACCTGGAGCAACTCCTGCACGCCGGCATCAGCAACAGTCTGTTCAACCGCAAAAAGCCCACCCTCAGCCCCGACGAAGACCAGCTGCTTCAGGAACTCGCCGAAGTGAGCTACGATGCTTATGTCGAGCTGAAGAACAATCCGGTTTTCCTGGAGTACCTCACCTATGTGAGTCCGCTGCGCTACTACGGTGAGGCCAACATCGGCAGTCGCCCCTCGAAGCGCAAAGCCGGCAAGCTCAACCTGGATGATCTGCGCGCCGTGCCCTATGTGGGCGCCTGGAGTCAGCTGAAACAGAACCTGCCGGGTTACTACGGCGTGGGCAGGGCACTGGAGGCGCTACATGCGAAAGGATACTGGCCCAAACTGCAGCAGCTCTACAAACACTCGCTGTTCTTCAAAACCCTGCTCGACAACTCCGAGATGGCCATGAAGAAGTGCTTTTTTCCGGTGACGGCCTACCTGGCGGAGCATCCCACGTACGGTCCGCTCTGGCAGCAGATATACGAGGAGTTTGAGCGGACGAAAAAATACGTGCTCCTGCTGGCGGGGGCCGACACGCTGATGGCCGACAAACCCATGGATGAGCTCTCGATCCGGCTACGGCAACGCATCGAGTTACCGCTCATCACGATTCAGCAGTACGCCCTGGCCCGCATCCGGAGTCTGGAAGAACAAGGGGCAACGCCGCAAGAAAAGCAGGTATACGAGAAGTTGGTGATGCGCTGCTCATTTGGTATTATCAACGCCGAGCGTAATTCGGCCTGATGATACCTGGATGGACGCCTAGTGCCGGCCGCCACGAAAAGAGGGGAGCACGGGACTTTTCCCTTTTAGATGGAATACTGACGCCGGGGACTTCACATTAGTGATCAGACACGGCTGATCTTGCTCCCCATGCGCACATCAAACTCCGCTTCCGAGCTGGTTCCCGTTAGGTCAAGGGCCTTGAGTGAGAGCCGGGCGCAGGCGTCGGCATCGGAAGCGGCGCGGTGATGTAGGAAATCGATGCGGTGCATATTGCAGAGCGTTTTGAGGTCGTACTTGTGCATGCCTTTCCAGATGTTCTTCGAAAATTTGAGGCTGCAGGTATAGCGCGCCTCCGGCAGCGGAATGCCATAGGTGGTGAGCGTTTTGCGCAGCACGCTCATGTCGAAGCTTGCATTGTGGGCAATCAGCAACTGGTTTTCGAGGTAGGGTTTCAGCTGCGGCCAGAGCTCTGCAAAATCAGGCTGGTCCTTCACGTCAGCGGGCCGGATGCCGTGCACGGCAATGTTAAAGGAATTGAAGTTAGGGTAATACAAGGGCTTGATCAGCCAGGACCGCGTTTCGACGATCCGCCTGTTGCGCACCACGGTGATACCTATCTCACAGGGGCTGTCACGCTGGGGCGTGGCCGTTTCGAAATCGAGTGCAATAAAATCCATCAGGCGGCGAAGTTAAAATGCAGGGGTATTGAAATGCGAAGGCGCAATTTAGTCAATTTGCCGGTACGATGCTTAAGAGCAACCTTTGAACACTAGGTAAAACAACAGAGATGATGGATTCCGAAAACTATCCCCGTGAGGACAAGTGAGAACGGGAGTTCGAAACTTGCGACCATAGGTCAATAGGAGTGTCATGTTCGGAGTTAAACTGCTAGTATTAGACCGCCATACAATTTTTACGCAGTTGTAAACACCCCTCCAACTCCCCTCAAGGGGAGAGTTTGGTTCCTATACCTGATCCACGCAAATCCGAGTAGCGATAGTCCTGCAATTAGAAACACTCATTTTATCATTCCCTTTGCCAAGCATAGGAGGGGGCTAAATTTTAAAAATAAACTTTAACTTTAAGAGCTATACCTAACCGGATGCTAAACCTAAACAACAAACTATGAGAGTTTTTACCCTAACCGTTCTGCTGCTTATACCTTGCCTCACCTTTGCGCAAAAGAAATCCTCAACCCCTGACCTGGTCAGGTACGTCAACCCCATGATCGGTACCGCCAAAATGGGCCATACCTACCCGGGTGCTACCGTGCCTTTTGGCATGGTGCAGCTGAGTCCGGATACCGACACCATCCCTTACGAGGTGAACGGCAAGTACAACAAGGACGTGTACAAGTACTGCGCCGGCTACCAGTACGACGACAACACGATCGTCGGATTCAGCCACACCCACTTCAGCGGCACCGGCCACTCTGACCTGGGCGACTTCCTGATCGCACCGACCACCGGCAAACTGCAACTCAACCCAGGCACGGCCGACAAGCCGGAAAGCGGCTATCGCTCAGCTTTCTCGCATAAGAACGAGGCGGCGGAACCGGCCTACTACAAGGTAAAGCTCGACGACCACAACATTCTGGCAGAACTTACGGCTAGTAACCGGGTGGGCATGCACCAGTATACCTTCCCCAAGTCGGACGAGGCGCACATCATCCTGGACCTGATGTCGGGCATCTACAACTACGACGGCAAAACCACCTGGACCTTTGTGCGCGTGGAGAACGACACGCTGATCACCGGTTACCGCCAGACCAACGGCTGGGCTCGCACCCGCACCGTATACTTTGCCATGGCCTTCAGCAAACCTTTCCACCAGTATGGCAACAAAGATTACTCGGAGGCGCAGGTATACAAAGGCTTCTGGCGCAAGTTCGACCAGACCAAAAACTTCCCTGAGTTCGCGGGCAAGAAATTGAGAGCCTACTTCGATTTTAAAACCGAAGAAGGAGAGAAGATCAAGATCAAATTTGCCCTCTCACCGGTAAGCACCGAGGGAGCCCTGGCCAACATGAAAGCCGAGATTCCGCACTGGGACTTTGAGCAGGTGAAGCGCGAAGGCCAGGCTGCCTGGAACAAAGAGCTCAGCAAAGTGGTGGTCGATGCCGGCAAGGACGATCTCGTGAATTTCTACACCGCCATGTACCACGCTTTCCTGGGCCCGACCACCTACATGGATGTAGACGGTAGGTATAGGGGCCTCGACATGAACGTGCACCAGGCAGATGGCTTTACCAACTACACCAGCTTCTCGCTCTGGGATACTTACCGGGCGTTGCATCCGCTGTTCAACATCCTGCAGCCCGCCCGCAACAACGACATGATCAAATCGATGCTGGCTCACTACGACCAGAGCGTGCACAAAATGCTGCCCGTGTGGTCGCACTACGCCAACGAGAACTGGTGCATGATCGGTTACCATTCCGTGCCCGTGATTGCCGATGCGGTGATGAAAGGCAACGGTAATTTTGATGCCAACCGCGCCCTGGATGCCTGCGTACAGACCGCCCGCACCCGCTACTACGATGGGCTGGAGTACTATATGGACATGGGCTATGTGCCGGAGGATAAGAATGGCTCTTCGGTATCGAAAACGCTGGAGTATGCTTACGACGATTGGTGCATTGCACAGATGGCCGGGAAGTTGAACCGGCCCGATATCTACGAGGAATTCAGCAAGCGTGCCGAAAGTTACAAGAATGTGTACGATGCCAAATCCGGCTTTATGCGCCCGAAACTCAGCGACGGCACCTGGAAGCAGGAGTTCGACCCGCTGGACACGCACGGGCAGGGCTTCATTGAGGGCAACTCCTGGAACTACAGTCTGTATGTGCCGCACGACCCAGCCCAGATGATCGCCATGATGGGCGGCAAGACCCGCTTCGCCCAGCACCTGGACTCACTCTTCACCATGGAACTGCCGGATAAGTATTTCGAGAACACTGAAGACATTTCGCGCGAAGGCATCATCGGCAACTACGTGCACGGCAACGAACCCTCGCACCACATGCCTTTCCTTTACAACTGGACTGATCAGCCCTGGAAAACACAGGAGCGCACCCGCATGGTACTCAAGGCCATGTACAAACCGACAGTAGACGGCCTGGGCGGTAACGACGACTTCGGCCAAATGAGCGCCTGGTACATTTTCAGCGCCCTCGGCTTTTACCCGGTAGCTCCTGGATCAGACCAATATGCCATCACGAGTCCCGCCATCCGATCGGCCACGATCAACCTGGAGAACGGCAAGACTTTTAGCATAGAAGCAAAGAATCAGAGCGATAAGAATGTTTATGTGCAGAAAATGGAGTTAAACGGGAAGCCTGTGAATCGCACTTACCTGACGCATGATGAGATCATAAAGGGTGGGAAGATTACGTTTTATATGGGAAGTAAGCCGAATAAAAAGCTTTTTGCTATAGCGCCGTGAGTTAGGTATAGCTTGCATTGTGGCAACTGCTGCTGCAGGTATAGCAAGCTGTATTATTTTATAGCTTCGCCTGTGCGGCGGGCACCTACTTTTTTTCTTGACAAAAAAAGTAGGCAAAAAAGTCAAGACGATTTTAAACTCGCTGACCGCTCAAACACAAAATCGTCAAAAGTGCACATGGCCAGTGTGATTTGTTTCATCGCCTCCGGGGCAAGTCACTCTTGCTATACCTGACAAGGATGTGTGAAAATACCGGAAACAACAGGGCTTATATCTGCGAACAGTTAGCTACCGACTCCCCTCCTTAGACAAGGAGGGGTAGGGGTGGTTGGACCCGGTACAGCCAAATGCTCACTGCGAAGCTTATACCTGACGAATGGCAGCTACAGAAAAGTCCCTCTTTAAAGAGAGGGGCAGGGATGTGTTAATCGTGCACGTATTCCCCCCTCCTGTTTTTAGGAGGGGTTAGGAGAGGTAATTCCCCTCTTGGGGTAGGAGCCCTGTATAAAGATCCATACAAAAAAAGACCGCAGGGTAATCCCACGGTCTCTTTTTATTTTAAATTCAGAGTCTCTGCTATACCTGAGCCTCCTTCACTTTATACCCCACAAAGCCATAATACACGATGTAAGCGTAGCAGATCATCGGGATGATGAAGGAAAGTTGCAAGTCGCCGGTGAGGTCAGCGAACAGGCCTTGAAGCGGCGGTACGATGGCGCCGCCTACAATCGCCATAACTAGCAGCGAAGAGCCCTGGCTGGTATGGCGGCCGAGCCCTTTGATGGCCAGGTCGAAAATGGTTGGGAACATGATGGAGTTGAACAGGCCGATGGCAATGATCGCCCACATGGCTAGCGTACCTTCCGCCACAACGCCGATCAGCAGCAGACCGATCACGGCCATGGCAAACAGACCTACGGTGCGGTTAGGTATAAAGCGCGCCAGCAGCAGTACCACCACGTTCAGCGCAATCAGGCCCAGAATGATCAGGGCTTCGTTCAGGTCATAAAGCGCATAAACTGTCAGGAAAGTAACCAGAGCGATCAGGGCGATCACCATAAACTTACCGCTGCGCTTCAGAGTGCTCAAGGCCACGGCCCCGAAGAAACGACCGATCATGGCACCACCCCAATAGAAGGCTAGGTAGTGTTTCGCCTCCGATTCGGTCAGACCGGTGATCTGCGGAAGTTTGATGTAATTGATCAGGGCACTGCCAATGCTCACCTCGCCCCCCACGTACATAAAGATACAGATGATACCCAACACCAGGTGCGGGTGCTTGACAGCCACGGCACCGGTTTCAATTTTTCCGCTGCCTTCCAGTCGTGGCAGTTTGGCTACTTTAATCAGCAAAGCCAGCAAGAGTAGCAAGGCTGCAAGCCCCAGGTAAGGGAGTTTTACAGAATCAGCTGTATCAATCTCGGCAGATGCCACTTGGTCGAATATGAGGTAACCGCCGATGATGGGAGCGATAGTAGTACCGAAAGAGTTCAGCGCCTGCGATAGGTTCATGCGGCTGGACGAGGTTTCTGGTGGTCCGAGGATGGCTACGTAGGGGTTAGCCGTAATCTGCAGCACCGTAATACCGGAGGCCAGGATGAACAAGGCCATCAGGAAGAAGCCATAGCTGTGGAATACAGCCGCCGGGTAGAATAACACACAACCCAGCGCGGCCACGATCAAACCGATGATGATGCCATTCTTATAGCCGATCTTCTGGATAGGGTCGCCTTTTGTGATGGAAAGCATGAAATAGAAAAACGACACAATGAAATACGCCCCAAAGAAGGCCGTCTGGATGAGCATGGCCTGCCAGAGTTGCAGTGTAAACACCTCCTGCAGTTTTGGGATCAGGATATCGTTCATACAGGTGATGAAGCCCCACATGAAGAAGAGGAGCGTCACGACGATGAGTGGGGAGGTATAGTTCTTATAGTCCCGCAGAGTTTCTTTCGACTGCGAAGCGGCTTCGTCAGTCTTGATCGGTGTGATGGATGGCATCGGGGTATTGTTTAGTGTTTATAAGGTTTTGTTCAGTGTGTGTTCGCACCTTTTCAGCTGGTTAACCACGCCAGCCATTGGGTTTCGCTCTGGCCCATTTGCTAACATCATATAAGTGGCTTCTCCCTTTTCTACTGTGTTTTTATTCACCAGCAAGAAGCGACTCCTCAGTATTAGAGCTGTCAGAATAGCCTAAGGTTAATATTTTTTCAATTAGGTGTAACGATTTTCCTCTCCCTCGGCTAACTATTAGCATATACCTACTTCTAAATCTAACTCCTCAAAAAGCTACAAGGGTTTCGAATATACTAAAATACCTGAATAAAACAGCGAGACCGATGGGAAGTGAGCAGAAAAGCAGTATTCCGTTTTTGGGCTGGTATACCTGCGGGCCTGCGCTCTCCATCTATTTGCAAAAGCTGGATGGAGAAAAGCTCGAAGGATGTTTGGGAAATATTGTGTTATTTCTGCCCAAGGTTATGTACAAACCATCGCTTATACCAAAGCCTATATTATTGAGCACACATTCCCGCGCTCCGAAAATATTGTTCAGGCTTCTTTTAACCTATTTTGCTTGGAAACCAAAAGGTGGTTTATAATTAAGTAAATGGCAACTAACCAAATTATTATGTCAAAGTATAGATCAAATTTTGGCCTTAGTCCCGGAAAGAAAGTGACCATTTGCTGTTGACTAAATATTAGATAAAGTCTAACTAGAAAATATAAACTAAAAAAAGCTAATAAGGTGTTTAACACTAACTTAGATATATTTATTAATTTGTTATATAGCCAGCTGAAGTCAATGAATATCAGGTAAGCAAAGAAATTTAAGTTGAAGGAAATATTTAAAAACAATACAATTGCTAAATGTAAAATACAGATAAGCATAAGCCATACTCTCCACGCTTTACCAGAATGGAGGAGAAAAAATATAGGACTAAGCTCAACTAAAACTGCAGTATAATCAAATATTTCTAGAACTAAAGGAGGTAATAATTCAACTATCGATGCTAGATATAACTTTTTCCCAGAACCATAATAGCTGTCAATATACCAACGAAGAAAACCATTCCAAGTCATATCAAAGTCTATCCAATGCAGGGCTTTTGAAAACCCCGCAGTGAACATACCAAAAGCTATTATAACTGCAAGAAGAGAAAGGCTTTTTATCGTAGAATCATATTTAGTCAATTTGTCAGGGTAGAGCGCTAATTGTGTCCCCCAACCAGAGAATGACATACATAGTAAGGTAAAATAAAACAATGTGTAACCATGGTCTATTTTACCAAAGGAATAGTTAAAACTCAATCCAATAATACATAAAACAGCGAATATTAGTGTTGATATCCTTGTTTTTATTCCCAGGGTTAAACAGCTGAGACTTAATAATATCATACAGTCCAAAGTCATGAAGAATACTATACCTGGTAACTCGTCAAAAGCATTGGCAATACTAAAAATTGGTGGATTAAAGAGCGCTTTAGGGACTTCAGCAATCCACGTAAAGCTTGGAAAATAGAGGGTTAGTAAGGTGGCTCCCAAAACAATTCTGAATGCACATAATGATTTTACATCTACCGTTGTCGAGGAAATGACTCTTGTCCAGAATAGAGTGTTAAGATTATCTATCCAAGTATAGTATGCTTTCATTAATGAGGATAGAGTTTATTGTATCGCCACCAGGAATGGAAATAATAACTTTATATTTCAGGATTTTAAGGCTAGAACTTTTAAACCCTTGAGAATAAAGCCTATGTTTTAATAATTCTTTTAAATCAGATCTTGCTTGATAGTTATTCCTATTCCGTGATAATTTGCTTTTTAAAATATTGGTAGGATAGTTTATATAATTAATGTTTGAGCTGTCCCCTATCATAAATTCCCTTGATAGTATATAACGTTGAAGAGGATAGTGTAAAGGATGTAATAACCTTTGTGCATTTACTTGCCGCCATCTACCATCCCCTGATTTACCAAGATAAGAAACCGTAGTAACTTCAAATTGAGATTTATTAACTAAGCTCTTACCTGGACCGCTAGGGAGGATGACTGCAGGAAAGGGCTCGATGCTAAAAAAAGATTTAATAGCATACGGAATGATAAGTATAACTATCAGCACCAACGTTACTCTAAGTGAAAACATAGCTAATAGTTTCTTATAATTGAATTAATTGGTAATCTTAATAAAGTTTTACTTTCCGATGCAGAATTTGGTGAAAATATTATCCAGCAAGTCGTCCGTCGTGATTTCGCCTGTGATCATGCCCAGACTATAAAGTGCCCGACGGATATCTGCTGCCACCAAGTCACCGCTCATACCTAAGCCGAGGCCGTTTAGCACATCATCCAGCGCTTCGTAGGTTTTGTTCAGGCTGTCGACATGGCGAAGGTTAGTCACGATGGTCTGCTGCTGGGTGTTGAGTTTGCCGAGGTTCACCTTATTTACTAGCGCTTGCTTTAGTTCCTCTAAGCGCGCACCTTCTGCAGCTGAAATTTGAACAAGCCCTGCCATACCTGCAAAAGCGGCCAGTTGATCCGGTGTGGCCTGGTCTATTTTGTTGGCAACTGGCAGGAAAGGCAGCTTCTTTGGATTCAGTTTTTCCAGTTCGGCTTCTAATTCCTCCGGCGTAGTGCCTGTGATGTCGAAGAGGTAGATGATCAGGGACGACTGGCTCAGCTTCTGCATGGTACGCTCCACGCCGATGGCCTCTACCTTGTCGGTGGTTTCGCGCAAGCCGGCCGTGTCGATAAAACGGAACGTGATGCCGCCGATGTTGATCTCGTCTTCAATGAAATCGCGGGTGGTGCCCGGTACATCCGACACAATGGCTTTCTCTTCGTTAAGCAATTTGTTGAGCAGCGTTGACTTGCCCGCATTTGGTTTGCCCACGATCACGGTCGGAACGCCATTCTTGATCACGTTGCCCAACTCAAAGGACTTGAGTAGCTCACGAATAATCTGCTGAATGTTCAGGATAAGACTGCGTAGCTGGTCGCGGTCGGCAAACTCCACGTCCTCTTCGCCAAAATCCAGTTCAAGCTCGATCATAGAGGCAAAATGGACAAGTTCAGCCCGCAGCCGCTTGATCTCCTGCGAAAAGCCACCGCGCATCTGCTTCATGGCCACTTCATGCGATAAAGCAGAGTCAGAGGCGATCAAGTCGGCCACGGCCTCAGCCTGAGCCAGGTCAAATTGTCCGTTCAAGAAAGCGCGCTTCGTAAATTCACCGGCATTGGCCAGGCGGGCACCTTTCTTCAGAAGCAGCTGCATGATTTGCTGCACAATGAAGTCGGATCCGTGGCAGGAAATCTCCACCACGTTTTCTTTGGTATAGGAGTGGGGCGCCACAAAAAGTGAAATCAATACTTCATCAATGATCTTATCGCCGTCGCGTAGCGTCCCGAAATGGATGGTATGGCTGGCCTGTTGGGTTAAGTCTTTGCCTTTGAAAACGGAGTTGGTAATGCTGATGGCTTCCGGCCCGGAAAGGCGAATCACGGCGATGGCGCCCGTGCCGGCAGCCGTGGCAACTGCCGCAATGGTATCGTTATGTAGAAATTGATTGATCAAGGTAATATGGATGATTAATGAATTATAGTTAGTGATTAATACTGATTAATGAATGACTAATTAAAAATCGCTCTACATAATTACTTATTATAATTAATCATTACGCATTAATAATTATTAATTCCTTTTCCCGTACTCTTCCCAGGTTTTGGTCTTGTGGTGGTTATCCCCAAAGTAAGTCAGGATTTTGTGGAAAGTAGAGGCATCAAGATAGCCCGGGACAGGGGTAAGCATGTTGAATTTCTCGTCCAGGTATACAGTGGTGGGGTAGCTCATCTGGCCCTGCAGCAGCGCAACAGCCAGTTCGTGCGCCCGGTACTGCTCTTTAAAGGTATAAGTATGGCCGTTGAGCGTGATCGGTTTTTTGCCCTCTGCATCCAGCTTCACGGCATAGTAGTTTTTGTTAATGTAAGCCACCACGGCAGGGTCAGTAAAGGTGGACTTGTCCATTTTCTTGCACCAGCCACACCAGTCTGTGTACACATCGATCACAACTTTCCGGGGATGCTTTTTAATCTTCTCGGCTGCTTCTTCCATACTGATCCAGTTTATTTTGGCTCCCTTCTGGTTAGCAGGCTCCGTGCGGTAGGTATAGCCAGAGGCCAGGAGCGTGAGCACGAGCAAGGGTAGTACGAAGATTTGCTGTAACATATGGGATTGTTCCTTGATTTTAAACGCTTGAAGCGAAGCTATCAATATTTATGGGCTTTTATCTTGTTTTTTAGTCTAATGACCAACCGTCTGCACCCTTTTCTGCCTGCGTAGCCTGCCTTGCGACGGTGAGAAAAGGAAAGCCAGCAGAAACTCTATACCTGTTACGGTAGCGATGGCACCCGCGATCGAGCCGTCGAGCCATACGGCCAGGTAATAGCCTGCAAAGGAAGCGATGATTCCCAGCAATACGGAGATGCCCAGCATCGTCTTGAAGTCGTCGGTAAGCAGGTAGGCTGTGGCAGGAGGGGCTACCAGAAAGGCCACTACCAGAATAGCACCCACCGATTCGAAAGATGCCACCGTAGTAAGCGACACAGCACCCATGAGCAGGTAATACCAAAGGGTAGTGGAGATGCCGATGGCTGCGGCGAAGGCCGGGTCGAAGGTGGTCAGAAAAAGCTCTTTGTAGCCCAATACGATGAACAGCCCGATCAGAAAGGTTACCACAACCAGCATCCAAACTGTGCGGGGCCCCAAGCTCAGGCCGCCTTCGGTGATGATCAGGTCAAGCGGGACGTAGGCTATTTCACCGTAGAGCACGCAGTCCTGGTCCAGATCGACTTGTCCGGCAAACACGGAAATCAGGATGATGCCAATGGCGAAGAGCCAGGTAAAGGTCACCCCAATGGCGGCATCAGCCTGCACCCGGGCGAAGCGATGGAAAAACTCAATGAGAAAAGTGGTGAGTACCCCCAACAGTCCGGCGCCGATCAGCATCGGAACGGTATCGCGAGCTCCCGTGAATAGAAAGGCGATCACGATGCCTGGCAGCACAGCGTGCGAAATCGCGTCGCCTACCATGGCCATGCGCCGCAAAATCAGGAAACAACCCAGCAGACTGCAGCAAGTCGCCACCAAACTCCCCGTCAATATGATCCAGAATGCGTTCATGTTTCTTTGAGTTAGTGATTGAGTGGTTGAGTGAATGAGTGATTTTGAAATTAAGGATTTGGAGATTCAAGGATTTGAAAATGCGACAAAACTATCTGTAGGGACTGGTCGCGACCTGTCCCTAGAATGATATTCTTTTATACCTACATGCAGCCTTCTGCCTACCATATAGCCTATTAAGTATAAGATTATTAGTGCTTACCTCCATATCTAAACTTTACTCACACAATCACTCAACCACTCAATCGCTCCTTCGCTAACTCCCTCACGGTATCCGTGCACTGTGTGGGTCCAGGTCTGGGTAGTTCAGTTCTTCGATCAGTCGCTGTTCCAGCTCCGGTGTGATGATGTGCTCGATGGTTTCGGCGTCTTCATGCACGTGGTCGGAGGCCAGGTTGAGGTACTGAGTCAGGTATAGTTCCCAAAGGCGGTGCAAACGCACTACCCGCCGGCCACGTTTCTCGCCTTCCGGGGTCATCACCCAGCGGTCGTCTTCTTTTCTTAGATAACCCTGCCGCTTCAACTTTTGCAATCCGCTCAAGGCTTCTTTTTTAGGTATGTTGCGGCGCTCCAGCAAATCTTCCAGGCTGCGGGCACTGCCATAGTCCTGCCGGAGTTCGCCTAATTGGTAGAGTAACTTAAGCAGGTTTTCTTCCAGGATGCGTGTTTTGTTGCGCTGCTGGCGTAAGATGCGGGCAATCCAGCCACGACCGGGTGCCAGGGCAAAGGAGAGTATGGCAATCATGGAAACGATCAGCACAATCCAGGGGCCGGTCGGCATAGAAGGCGCGGTGTAAGAAACGAAAGCGCCTGCTATACCTGAGAAAGCACCCATCAACGCGGCAAGCACGAGCATCACTTTCAGATTTTCGGTCCAGAAACGGGCCGCTGCGGCGGGCGTGATCAGCATGGCCGCCATCAGAACCACGCCTACCGCCTGTATACCAACCACTACCGCAAATACGGTAAGGGTTGTTAGCAGCAGTTCCAGTCCGCGTACCGGGAAACCAATTGTACGGGCATAGGCCTGATCAAAACACAGCAGGGTCAGTTCTTTGTAAAACAGCACCACCGCCACTAACAGCAAAACAGCCACTACACCAAAAGCGATCAGGTCTTCCCCGATCAGCGAGGCGGCACTTCCAAAGAGAAACTTGTCAAGCCCGCTTTGCGCTGCGTTTCCGGTCTGCTGGATGGCGGTAAGCAGCAGTATACCGATGCCAAAAAAGACGGAAAGAACCAGTCCGATGGCTGTGTCTTCTTTAATGCGGGACCGGGACGTAATGTAATCAATTACCACCAGCGAAAGCCAGCCTGTAACGAAAGCACCAAGCAGCAATATGAAAGGATTTTTAGTGCCTGACAGTAGGAAAGCCAGACAGACCCCCGGCAACACAGCATGTGCCACGGCATCCCCCACGAGCGCTCGCTTACGCAATAGTGTAAAGCAACCCACCACCGCCGAACTCGCTGCCAACAGCATTGAGCCCAGTGTCACATACCTGATATTGGCATCTGTGAAGGAGAAAAATTCCAGGAAGTCCTGCATTTTTTTAATGGTTAAATTACTTGTGGTTAAATTGTTGAGCTGTTAGATGTCTGTTCTATTGATGTGAGGTGAAGTAAATGAATTGTTTATTGCTGATTGTTAGTTGTTGGGTACGCTTTTTTCATTCGTGTTTGGTGCATGATTAACCCAACCCTGCTCCTCCTAGGAGGGGAATTGCCGAGCAGCATGTCCTCTTGGGGATATGGGGGCCCAGACAAGGAGGGTATGGGGGGCGTAATTGTGCATACAACAATTTAACCATCTAACAATTTAACCATTCAAACAATCAACAATTCAACTCTTCTCCCTCGCCGGAAACTCCTGCTTACGCAGCAGGTCGCCAACTTTGGAGAGCAGGGTCAGTTTGCCGCCATAGGTTTGCTCCAGTAGCTCCTGGTTGAGTACCTGCTCGGTGGGGCCAGAGGCTACCAGGCGCATGTTGAGCAACACCACCCAGTCAAAGTACTCGGAGGCGGATTGCAGGTCGTGGTGTACCACGATCACGGTTTTGCCTTGGTCACGCATCTGGCGCAGCAATTGGATGATAGCGGTTTCGGTTGCAATGTCGACGCCGGCAAAGGGTTCATCCATAAAGTAGACATCAGCATTTTGGGCCAACGCTCTTGCCAGGAACACCCGCTGCTGCTGTCCACCGGAAAGCTGGGAAATCTGGCGGTTGGCAAAGCTTTGCATACCTACCTTTTCAAGTGCTTCCATGGCGGCGTCTTTATCGGCTTTGCGCGGACGCTTGAACAAACCCAATTGGCCGTACCTGCCCATAAGCACCACATCAAATACAGAGGCCGGAAAATCCCAGTCCACCGACTCACGCTGCGGCACATAACTGATGCGGCTGTATACCTGTTTGAGGGGCTGGTCGAAAATACGCACATAGCCACTGCTGACGGGTAACAGGTCCATCATCGCCTTGATCAAGGTAGACTTTCCCGCACCGTTCGGACCGATCACCCCCACCAGTGCACCGGCCGGCAACGTCAGGTCTATGCCCCACAGCACCGGTTTGCGTTCGTAGCTCACCGTCAGGTCGTGTACTTCTACTACTGGATTTTCTACTTGAAGTATCATGAGTTAGCCTTCTTATTTTAAAGAAGTTACAATTGTGTTCGTGTTGTGTCGCACCATGCCGGTATAAGTTCCCTCCGGAGTGCCAGCCTCGCCCATGGCATCAGAAAACAGCGTACCGCCGATGCGCACGGTATGGCCGCGTTTTCGACAACCTTCCACCACGGCTTCAATAGCTTTAGGCGATACCGAAGACTCCACAAAAACAGCCTTAATCTTGTTCGCCACGATAAATTTGACTAGCGAAGACACGTCTTGCAGTCCAAATTCAGATAAGGTCGAGATACCCTGCAAACCCCGAACCTCGATCGCATAGGCCTGGCCGTAATACCCGAAGGCATCGTGCGCTGTGATCAGGATGCGCTGCTGCTCAGGTATAGAAGCAATGGCGGCTTTGGTTTCGTTGTGCAGTGCCGACAGATCGCGCATGTAGGCATCGGTTTGTTCCTGGTACAGCGCGGCATGTTGTGGATCCTTCTTCTGCAGCTCCGAGCTTACATAGAGGACCACTTTCATCCAGAGCGAGACGTCGAACCATACATGGGGGTCAAAGCTATCGCTGTACTCAGCAGAGTTCAGTAAATCGTTTTCGGGTATACCTGCTGTGGCGGCTAGTACGGTCTTGTACCGACTTAGCTTCTCCAGCACTTCACCCATTTTGCCCTCCAGGTGCAGCCCGTTGTAAATGATGACATCCGCTTCGGTTAGCTTGTTCAGATCGCCTTGCGTGGCTTTGTATAAGTGCGGATCCACACCGCTGCCCATAATAGCCTCCACATCGGCAGCATCACCTACTATGTTTGCCACCGCATCTTTCAGCATACCTGTGGTGGTGACTATGCGCATGCGCTTCCCAACGGGCATTTCGCCCCGGGAGTCTACCTGGGTGCAGGCAGCAGAAAGGAGCAGGCTAAGTAAGCCGAGGATAATAGCGCAGGCTTTCATATCAGGCAGACAGGAAAATATTACGAGCCACCTCGCCAGAAATCACCAAGTTCTTTTTGTTTTCCAGGTTGATTTCTAATGAGTTGTCGTAAGGGATCTTGTCTATTACTTTAATCCTGGCTCCCAGGAATATCCCCATCTTATCGAGGTACTGCAGGAAGAGCGGTTGCGAGTCATTTACGCCCACCACGGTGCCAGCGCTGTTCACTTCCAGTTCTGCCAGCAGGCGCTGCTGCTTGGTGTTCATCTCGCCGTCTTCCGTCGGGATGGGGTCGCCGTGCGGGTCAAACTTAGGATAGCCCAGGAACTCATCGAGCCGCCTGATGAGCAGGTCGGAGTTGATATGTTCCAGTTCTTCGGCTACCTCGTGTACTTCATCCCAGTTGAACTTCAGCTTCTCGACCAGGAAAACCTCCCACAGCCGACGTTTGCGGATGATCTGCAATGCGACCCGTTCGCCCTTCTCTGTCAGGGTAACACCGCGGTACTTTACGTAGTCGGCTAAACCTTTGGCGCCCAGCTTGCGCAACATGTCTGTAACCGAGGCGGCCTTGGTGTCCAGGGCTTCAGCAATGGCATTGGTGTTCACTTCCCGGCTGCCGCCATCCGAAAGTTTGTAAATAGCCTTGATGTAGTTCTCTTCAGTAAAACTGTGCACTGTTTTAATTGAGTGAGTTAGTGAATGAGTGATTGAGTGTATTGTTAAATTGTTCAGAATGATAATTTATGATTCGTTCATGAGGCATCACGCAACCAAAAATAAATCAATCACTCATTCATTCACCAACTCACTCAATCACTCAATATATAATTACCATCTGATCAGCGCAGAGGCCCAGGTGAAACCGGAACCGAAGGCTGCCATACACACCAAGTCACCTTCCTTTATGCGTCCTTCCTGCACGGCTTCGCTCAAAGCGATTGGCACAGAGGCTGCAGTGGTGTTGCCATACTTATGGATATTGCTCATCACTTTTTCAACCGGGAGCCCCATTTTCTGCTGAATGTAAGACGTTATGCGCAGGTTAGCCTGGTGGGGTATAAGCATGTCTATATCAGATGGCTTATACCCATTCTTGTTAAGTGCTTCTTCAATCACCTCCGGGAATCGCGTTACAGCATGTTTAAATACCTGGTTACCGTTCATGTAAGGATATACCGTTCCCTCGTCGATCATCGCGTGCGTCAGTCGTTCTTTTTTAGTGCTGCCCGGATCGATCACTGCCAGCTCTTCGGCAAACTCGCCGTCGGCGTGCAGGTGCGTGGACAGGATACCGCGCTCAGTGCTCTCAGAAGGAGTGAGCACCACAGCACCTGCGCCGTCACCAAAAATTACCGATACATTGCGTCCGCGTGTAGAAAAGTCAAGACCATTGGAATGAATCTCAGAGCCTACCACTAATATATTGTTGTACATACCGGTTTTGATG
This sequence comes from Pontibacter ramchanderi, assembly GCF_002846395.1. Classification (GTDB taxonomy): domain Bacteria; phylum Bacteroidota; class Bacteroidia; order Cytophagales; family Hymenobacteraceae; genus Pontibacter; species Pontibacter ramchanderi. Next base: position 754,713 of record NZ_PJMU01000001.1, on the reverse strand, counting down.
AACTGGTCAGCAACTGAGAGGGCGTAAACGAAGCCGGAGCACTGGTTGCGTACGTCTAGTGCAGGAATTTCCTTCAGGCCCATTTCACGTTGCATCAACACACCGGAGCCCGGGAAAACATAGTCGGGACTAAGGGTCGCAAACACGATCATATCCACATCCGAAGGCTGGAGGCCAGCCATTTCGAGCGCTTTCAAAGAAGCTTTGGCCCCCATGTTAGAGGTAGTATCTACTCCCTCCTGGAAATAACGACGCTCCTGTATACCTGTCCGCTCCCGGATCCACTCGTCCGAGGTCTCCATCATTTTCTCCAGGTCAAAATTGGTAACCACCTTTTCAGGCACGTAGTGGCCAACGCCTGCTATTTTTGAGTTTCGCATAATATAAGGTTTAGCTTTACAAATATACTGATTCTGATCTGATTTAGATTCGTCTAAAAATAAATTTTTATAGAGGCTATACCTGGGATAGGAGAGCTGTAACCAGTGGTATCAACTTTGTTTCTTCGCTTTCCCAGTAAAAGGAGGCAGGTATACCGTGCCGATAAAAATTCCTGTATGCCAACTCGTTGCATAGTTCTTTCACGTCAATCCTGCTAAAGTCGATTGATAGTCCGGCATCGTTTCCCTCTACTATACCTGCCCACAAAGGGTTTTGCTGTATCAGGATAGGCAGTGCGTGGGCCATGTACTCGTAAAGTTTTGTCGGGATGCAGCGGAACGTACTCGGGTTAGGCCGGTAGGGCAGCAAACCAACATGGCTCATCTGTATTTGCTGTACAATGTCCCGGTGCGGCACTAGTTTGTCGCCTCCGATCAGTTCTACAAACGGGAGCATACGGCAGGTTTCTTGTAGCCGGGCCAAGGTATGGCGGTTGGCGCAATACCCAATAATAGTCAGCCTAAGCTCCGGCCGTATAGTCGTCATTTGTTTAGCCAACTCGATCGCTTCCCAAACACCGTACTCTTCTGCAATGGTGCCGCTATACAACAACCGCAATGTACCAATAGCCGGTAAGTTAACAGGTGCGTTAGGCTGAGACTGCTTTTGTTTGGCTTTGTACTTGTTCTCTATAAAGGTATAGCGATCGCGCAAAAAGGGCAGCTCCTGAGCGTAGCTGCGTTCGGCCAGCAAAAAATGATCCACGTAGCTAGTGGTCATGCTTTCGACACCTCGCACTGCCAAAGCCAGCAAGTGCTTCAGCGGCCAGGTATAGTTCTGCTGAGCAGTTAAATTGAGACTGTAGTTTTCCCTTATGTCATACACAATTCGCACCTTATTGTGTTTGGCCTTGTAGAGCATAGAAGGTAGTAGCAACTCATGCGTACTGACAACGATGAGTTGCGGCTTGATTCGCTGTAATGTTCGATAGAACTTATATTGGGCAGTTATGCGGTCAGCGCTCAGCCTTTTGAAACGGAAAATGGGGTAAAAAAATACGTTGGACGGCGCTTCGTTAGGTATAAGCGCTTCGTAAGCAACTATATGAATGCTTGCTCCCGGGATTTTGCTCAATGATAATCCCAGTTTTTCATAAAGTCGGGTATCATTGATGGGCTTAAGCAGCGAGGCCAATAGGATTCTCTTTTCAGACATCGCCTAAATTTAATACTTTTACGCATTGATTTTCTAAAAACGAAAAATAGCATGGCATTACAGCAGATAATAGAGCAGGCTTGGGAAAACCGTGACTTGCTGAAAGAACAAAATACCATTGAAGCGGTTCGTGCCGTGATTGAAGAGCTTGACAAAGGCCGTTTACGCGTGGCAGAGCCTGTTGGCGACGACTGGAAGGTAAATGAGTGGGTGAAGAAGGCAGTCTTAATGTACTTCCCGATTCAGGCCATGAAGACAATAGAAGTGGGCCCCTTTGAGTTTCATGACAAAATCGCTCTGAAGAAAAACTACGCTGAGCTTGGGGTGCGTGTGGTGCCACATGCCGTGGCCCGTTACGGTGCCTACCTCTCCAAAGGTGTGATCATGATGCCCTCATACGTGAACATTGGCGCTTATGTGGAAGAAGGAACGATGGTGGACACTTGGGCAACCGTGGGAAGCTGTGCACAGGTGGGCAAGCACGTGCACCTGAGCGGTGGCGTTGGCCTAGGCGGAGTGCTGGAGCCAGTGCAGGCTGCTCCGGTGATCATCGAAGACGGTGCCTTTATCGGTTCCAGAAGCATTCTGGTGGAAGGCTGCCGCATTGGCAAAGAGGCGGTTATTGGTGCAGGTGTGACCATTACAGGCAGCTCCAAGATCATCGACGTGACAGGCAGCGAACCGAAAGAATACAAAGGCTATGTGCCGCCGCGCGCCGTGGTAATTCCTGGTTCATACACCAAAAAGTTCCCTGCCGGTGACTTCCAGGTTCCGTGCGCTCTGATCATTGGTCAGCGTAAAGAAAGCACCGACCTGAAGACATCTCTCAACGACGCGCTCCGCGAAAATGCAGTAGCAGTCTAGACAGTTAGCAGTAAACAGTTAGCAGTAAACAGTAACTATAATAGATAATAGGTACATTAGTAAAACGAAGCGCCGGTTCTTAAGAGCCGGCGCTTCGTCATTTTGGCGTTAACTGATAATTGATTACTGCTAACTGTTTTCTGTTTACTGAAACTGTTGTTTCTTTTTAAAGCGGTCTGCCACGATGAGTTCTTTTGAGCCGTGCGTCCAGGAGTAGAAACCCTGACCTGACTTCACGCCTTTGTGGCCAGCCTGGACCATGTTCACCAATAGTGGGCAGGGAGCGTATTTCGGGTTGCCGAAGCCATCGTGTAGCACGTTCAGGATCGAGAGGCAAACGTCAAGACCGATAAAGTCTGCCAGTTGCAATGGCCCCATTGGATGCGCCATACCCAGCTTCATGATCGTGTCGATCTCCTCCACACCCGCTACACCTTCATATAAAGAGTAGATCGCTTCGTTGATCATCGGCATCAGGATGCGGTTTGCCACAAAACCCGGGTAGTCGTTACACTCTGTCGGCACCTTGCCCAGCTGCAGCGACATATCCATTACCTGGCTGGTCACCTCATCCGATGTAGAGTAGCCCCTGATGATCTCAACCAGTTTCATAACTGGGACCGGATTCATGAAGTGCATGCCGATCACCTTATCCGGGCGGTTGGTGACAGATGCAATCTTGGTGATGGAGATAGAGGAGGTATTGCTGGCCAGGATTGCCTCAGGCTTGGCAAAGCTGTCCAGGTCTTTGAATATTTTCAGCTTCAGGTCTACGTTTTCGGTGGCCGCCTCTACGATCAGATCAGCCTCCTGCACACCCTGCTGCATATTGGTATAGGTTGTGATGCGTCCCAGGGTCTGGCTTTTTTGCTCTTCCGTCAGGTTGCCTTTGGCTATAATACGATCCAGGTTTTTCGTGATAGTGGCGAGCGCCTTATTGAGTGCCTCCTCTGATATATCAACCAGTGAGACCGCGAAACCGTTCTGTGCAAAAACGTGGGCTATACCGTTGCCCATGGTGCCCGAACCAATGACTGCTATTTTTTTCATAGGATAAATGCGTATGGTTAAAAATCCATTACAAAGCTAACAGAAAACAGTCAAACATAGGTTTTAAAAACATTTCTCTTGGAATACTCTTATTTTAAGGGTTCCACAGCAGCCTTGGGTTGCTCAGATGATACCAGGTATAGCTAATATTCTATTCAAAATTATGTAAGTCAATTTAGTTTAGCCTATAAACTTGTGTTATGACTGTAAATCAAAGGGATATGCTTGAAATCTATACCTGATGCTATACCTGTTTTCTGTAATATTTAGGATATGTATACAAAAAAATGCGATTATATACATCCTTTAAATTATAGGCCTCGTAAAAAGCTTAAAACAAAAAAATGCAAAGCTGTCCACTGAGTCAGTTTTGAAAACAAAGCAGACGGTTTTGCTTTCAATGCATTGAATAGGAGAAATTAAAACTTTATAACTATGGGAAATTTACTGTATATCATAGCCGTTGTGCTAGTTATCTTTTGGCTGATCGGGTTCCTTGGGTTTCCTGATGCCGTTGGTGGAATCATCCACGTACTTTTAGTGCTGGCTGTTATCGCGGTGCTGCTGCGATTAATCAGAGGTGCTTAACCTATATAGCGGAACTACGTTAGATAGGATATCAGACTATATTTTCGAAATTAAAATACTTACAACTATGGGAAATTTATTGTATATCATAGCCGTTGTGCTAGTTATCTTTTGGCTGATCGGGTTCCTTGGGTTTCCTGATGCCGTTGGTGGATTGATTCACATCTTATTGGTGATCGCTGTGATCGTGGTACTGTTACGACTCATACGGGGATAATCACCTGACACTGAAACAGAAAAGGCTGCAAAGTAATTTGCAGCCTTTTCTGTTTTTATGCCTTCAGCTCCGCTTTATCTTCTGAATGGAAAGCTAAAGCCTGCCCTGATCACAGGATTGGAATAGGGGGAGGCAAAAGAATCATTGAAATTGTAAAGCAACAGGATGTCGGCAGCGCCGCGCTCGCCTATACGCTGCCTGTAGCCTAATCCGGCCATGGGTATGCCGATGAAGCGCCGGCTGAATTCGTACACACCTGTATTGTAGTTCATCAAGGGGAGCTCCACGTTCAGTTGCTCAAACTCACCATGGATCAGGAAGTTTTCGAAAATCTGTTGCTGGGCGAAAACGCGCCCACCGTAGTTGTGCACACTTTCTCCTCTGAATCTTCTGTAGTGGTAGACCCCGCCTATACCTAGCCAAAACGTTTCGGTCGCCCGATAGCCCAGCACTGGCAACAGGGACACATTAGTGAAAGTGCCGAATTGTAATCCAAAACTACCACCCCAAAACATACGGTCGATCAGCGCTTGCGGTGCTTCCTCACCGGGGCGCACCACCTGCGGACGAATTACCTCTGGCTGGGGTTGAGGCTGCGTAACGCGGGGCTGCCGTTGCTGCTGCGGCTCCACAATGGGTCCTGTGGGCAGCTCGCGTTTGCGGCGTACCGTGTCGGGCTCTGTCTGGGCCTTGGCCCCTGTGCCGCCCAACAGGCAGCACAGGGTCAGTAACAGCAATTTGTAGCGATAGCGTAGCGGCATGTCTTGGTTGGTTACAGGTTGTCGCAGGTATAAACGCTATACCTTGGCTGTAGCATACATTTTTTTGCGAAGCTCCTTGATATTTTCATCTGATAGATACTCTTCGTAACCCATGCGCTTGTCGATGATGCCACCAGGCGTCAATTCGATGATGCGGTTGGCGATCGTGTCCACAAACTGCAAGTCATGCGAAGAGAACAGGATGGTGCCGTCAAAGTCGCGCAGCGAGTTGTTCAAAGCCGTGATCGATTCCAGGTCCAGGTGGTTGGTTGGTTCGTCGAACACGAGCACGTTGCCGGATTGGAGCATCATGCGGGAGAACATGCAGCGTACTTTTTCGCCACCCGACAGCACGTTAGCTTTCTTGAGCGACTCTTCGCCTGAGAACAGCATGCGGCCCAGGAAACCCCGGATAAAACTCTCATCTTTTTCTGTGGAGTACTGGCGCAACCAATCCACGAGATTCAGTTCTGTATCAAAAAACTCCTGGTTATCTTTCGGGAAGAAGGAAGCTGTAATGGTAGTGCCCCACTTGAACTCACCAGAATCAGCCTGTTCCTCGTTGAAGAGGATCTTGAAGAAAGTAGAGGCGGAGATATCATTGCGGCCTATTACAGCGATCTTATCACCTTTGTCCACCATAAACGAAATGTCGGTGAAAAGTGGCTGCCCGTCAACTGACTTGCTCAGGTTCTCCACGTTCAGGATCTGGTTACCGGCTTCACGCTCTGGTTTGAAAGCAATGTAAGGGTACTTGCGTGAAGATGGCTGGATATCCTCCACGGTCAGTTTCTCAAGCAACTTGGCTCGCGAAGTGGCCTGCTTCGACTTGGAAGCGTTGGCGCTGAAGCGACGGATGAATTCTTCAAGTTCTTTGCGCTTGTCTTCGGTCTTTTTATTGGCATCAGCGCGCTGTTTCAAAGCCAGCTGGCTCGACTGGTACCAGAAGCTGTAGTTACCGGCAAACATCTTGATCTTGCCAAAGTCAATGTCGGCTACGTGCGTACAAACCGCGTCGAGGAAGTGGCGGTCGTGCGACACTACAATCACGGTGTTTTGGAAGTTGTCCAGGAAGTTCTCCAACCACATGATCGACTCGGCATCCAGGTGGTTGGTCGGTTCGTCGAGCAGCAGGATATCGGGATTGCCAAAAAGCGCCTGTGCCAAAAGCACACGTACTTTTTCGCTACCGCTCAGGTCCTTCATTAAAGCATAGTGCAGGTCTTCGCTAATGCCAAGTCCGCTCAGGAGCTCTGCCGCTTCATACTCTGCGTTCCAGCCTTCCAAATCAGCAAACTCGCCCTCCAGCTCAGCTGCGCGCTCTCCATCGGCCTCAGTAAAGTCCGCTTTGGCGTAGATCGCATCCTTCTCCTGCATTATGTCGAAAAGGCGTTTGTGACCCATGATGACAGTCTGCAGCACAGGGAATTCGTCGTACACGAAGTGGTTCTGCTTTAGTACGGCCAGGCGGGCGTTGGCCGGAATATCTACGGTGCCGGTGTTAGGGTCAATTTCGCCGGAAAGGATCTTCAGGAAAGTGGATTTGCCTGCACCGTTGGCTCCGATAAGGCCGTAGCAGTTGCCGGGCAAAAATTTAATGGTGACTTCGTCAAACAGGGTACGCTTGCCATAAGACAGGCTTACATTGTTGGTGCTGATCATAGAGAGCTAAAAATGAGTATATGAAACGATTGCGGTGCAAAATTACGAAATAAAAACCGTCTTTTTTTCAAATTGCTGTAAACCAATAGGCTAAGGCTTTGTATTGCTTGCGTTAATTGCTTTTAAATGAAGCGCTTCGAAGGGTATTCCGAAAAATTTATGGCCCAAATCACAACGCCACGGCACTTTCTCTAGTATATTGATTTAATTATATACGGCAGATTGCACCTGCACCGAGGAGCTTTGTAAAAGACAAGCTCTTTTTTATAACCAACCGTGCAACTAATCTGTTCATTTTTAAAAACTAAGGATTTCTTTTAAAACAGTATTCATATGGCACTTTCAAAAATCACATATCAAAAGGTATCGTTGAAATATGGTATTTTCGTAGGTATAGCGCACGTCATTTTTTTCCTGATTATGCGACTGCTCAATCTGCAGGATAGGGTGGAAATCTCGTTTCTGAGTTCGCTCTTCCTGATTATTGGTATAACAGTCGCTATCTCGCAATTTAAGAAAGCAAAAGGAGGGAACATCAATTACTTCCAGGGGCTGGCGATAGGTGCAACAACCGGCGTGGTTTCTTCAACCATTCTGGCGCTTTTCCTGGTCTTCTATGTCACCACCCTCGACACCGCATACCTGGCCGACCTGCAGTCGAGCTCGCTGTTCCCGGTTAGCCTGTCCGTGCTGTCACTCTTTGTTTTAACGATCATCTACGGCACAATTCCAGGCTTTCTGATTGCCTTTGTGGCTATGCAATGGTTTAAGCGGGCAGACCACGCGATTCCGGAGCGCATCTAATAGTCGCACTCCAACTTAACTGAAAACAACAATCCACACCCAAGCACCAACTATGGAAAAGATTGGCCTCAAATACGGCCTCTTCACGGCACTAGCACTTATCGCCTATTTTTTACTTATGAAGCTCGTTGGCCTGGAGCAGGTCATCGAGTTACGTTTTCTGAATGGGCTGATCATGGCTGCTGGCGTTACGCTGGCCATTCGGGCTTTCAAGAAGATGCGACAAGGGAATATCGGCTATTTTGAGGGGCTTGGTGCGGGCATCATCACATCGGCCCTGGCAACCGTTCTGTTTGCGGTGTTCATGGTGGTATACATCAAAACCTTTGACGACCGTTTGCTGAGTGTGCTGGCAGGTGAGCAGTTTTTTGGCGACCGAATCGCTATTACACCCGGTATAGTTATTTTTATGGTATTGATGCTGGAAGGTGTAATATCTGGCTTCATGGTTTCGTTTATTGCCATGCAATGGTTCAAGCGACGCGACCATAAAGTGCCTGGTAGCCCTTGATCGAAATATAAAATCTACTTAAGAATCTAAAAAGAGAGGCGGCCTGGTTATTACCAGGCCGCCTCTCTTTTTAGATTTTACTGCCGTTTAGTTTACCAGATTATCTGGCCGCTGTATGATTTGTACAACTACTTCATGTAAATCGCCTTCCTCATCTTTTAATTTGTAAATTACCATTGGGTTGTCAGCATCATGTATAGGCGTGATATTGATCACCTTACCTGAGTCTAGCTTGTCTTCCAGCTGCTGTGCCAAGGCCTGAAAAGCTTTTGCAAAGTTAACCTCTAGCAAACTGGGATTATAATATTTTGTCTTCATGATTTTTTCACTTTGTATGGAGGGAACCGCTGTCGCGAAACCTGGAGCCACTGTTAAAAATACTATTTTGAGCGTTTAGTTTGTATACTGCTCTGCAGGGGCATAGTTACGATATAGTTACTTTTGAATACAAGTTATTTTTATTGTTTAAATATATGTAGCAATGTTTCTATTATATGAGGCGTTGGTCCATTGGGTGTTATTGGAAAAATATAAATAATGTGCGTTTTACAGCAGAACCAAAGTAATATAATTCCGTTCATAACACTAAATAACATTAGCATAGCCATCGGTTGGCATAATACCGGAATATCATGAAAAGAATTATACCCCTACTCATCATACTGGGACTAACCATACCTACCACAGAAGCGCAGCGATTAACGGAAACGGACGATCTGCTGGATAAAAAAGTACTCGCCATGGACTTGAGCGGTCCTCAAATGGCACTTATGGAAATGAAACGCGAATTGAATCTGAGTGAGGAACAACTATTGCAGGTAGAGCAGTTACACGACAAACGATACCAGCGCATGGCAGAAGCGCAGACAAAACTTACCGACCCAATTGAGTTGCAACGCGCTTACCGCGACATTCAGACTGAGCTTGACAAAGTAATGGCGGGCATTCTGAACGAGAAGCAGCTAAAGCACTTTTTGGAGTTGGAAGGTCGCCAGTATGTTAACCTGCTCACAGGAAATGAAGAGGAATAGTAAATAACCCCTCTAAACTTGAAGCCCGCTGAATAGCGGGCTTTTTGCTTTAATTGGATACAGGAAGTGGACGCAAGTAAGTGATCTCACTTACCTTGTGCAGGGCGTTGAAGCGCACTTCGGCCCGGTTAGCTTCCGACAGTTTGTTGCGTTCGTTGCAGTGCGAGCCGGGCTCCAGATAATATATGAAGACTCGTTGGCCCCGACGCATCAGTTGTTCCGCGTCAGGTTTGCCCAGTATATCCTTCACATCCTCTTCCGGAAGACCATACAGATCGCGGCGTATTTCATCAAAGTTTCGCACCATGTTGCTGCGCTTGCCCTGGCAGCCTTTCTTGTCTTGTTGCCACGTAGCGCTGTCGAAGCCGGGGATGCTGGCCGGGTCTGCGCAACCCATCAGCATGATTAGAAATAAGGTATAGAAGGTATACGATTTCATGTGCTGTTCTCTTACCTCAAAATTGCAGCTTCCGGCTCAGGCATACAAGCAAAAGAGGCAATTTATAAATCGGTTTACTGGTTCTGGAAAAATTTTGTGATGGCTATGTATACTAAGTGTCAGGTATACAAACGTTTAGCTAATAAGTATGGCCGATAGGCGGTATGAGGGCCTAAAAATAGGACATTAACATCGTTTGGGGGAACAATTGTTGTGTTTTTCCCTGTTAGTACAGTAATTGCGTAAAATCTGATAAGAATACTAACCCTATGATAAGAGCCATTGTCACCTCTTTTGCCCTTAGTTTCATGCTGGTCGCCACTCCTGGTGGGGCGCGACACGACGAATCAGATCCGATGGCACGCACTGCTGCTTCTGTTCTAAACCCTGCTTCGCTTGCCAACCTTTCTTTCGCAGAGAAGAAGATCGCTTTTGATGAACATGTGCTGGAGGTGTACAACAGAGCTGGCTTAAAAAAGGCCGGACTCTCATACAACGTATTTGAGCGTGCTTATACTGGTTACCACAATTTCAAGCAGGATGCCTTAACAGCAGCCGACAAGCAGATTCTGACAGTAGTAGACTTTACGAAGCCTAGCAACCTGAAGCGCATGTGGATCATTGATCTCGATGCCGGCAAAGTGGTTTACAACAATCTGGTGGCGCACGGTCGCAATACTGGTAATGTAAAAGCAGAGAAATTTTCGAATGAGCCCAATTCCAACATGAGCAGCATGGGCTTTTACCTGACAGATAAAACCTATTATGGCAAACATGGCCTTTCCTTGCGTCTGGCAGGTATGGACGAGCAGTTCAACTCCAAAGCCATGGAGCGCGCCATCGTGTTGCATGGGGCAGACTATGTGAGCGAGGATTTTGTGAAGCAGTACGGCCGCCTGGGTCGTAGCTTGGGTTGCCCTGCCGTGCCGCGTGCCATTTCCGGCGATGTGATTGAACTGATCAAGAATAACACGGTGCTATACATCCACAGCGCAGACAAGAACTATACTTCTGACTACCTGAACACAGAGAGAGCGGTCGAAGGTTTTGCCTCGCTTCAGGAGACTTTGCCCCTGAACGGATAGGCAGTCAAAAATAAAGCAAAAAAGCCACGCCTGGTAAAGGCGTGGCTTTTTTGCTTTAAGCGGGATCTGTTTTTAAGTCTGGTCCTTTGTTGTTTTTACCAGGTTGATGCCTGCAAAGAAGAAGATAAGGCCAACAATAAAAGGCACAACGGCAGTGTACTGGCCGATAGCGGCTCCGTCGCCTCCCATCACGAAAGCATAAGCCCCCCAGATGATGCCCACTATACCTAATATGGTCAGAATGGCACCGAATGTTCTTTTCATATTCATAATTTTCAGTTTTAATTGAAGCTGCTTTTCCAGCGATTTTAGTGTATTACGAAAATCATATAAAATAGGGTGACTATTTATATGTTCTATAACGCTTCCTTTGTTGTGCGCTCTTATATTTTAAGGATATCTGCGTATACTTTTTACGGCGTTGAAAGTATATGAAGGTGCGAATCATACCGTCACGATGATAAGTGACTGGCTGTGGATATGACGTTGCGCAGCGTTTAATTAAAGAGACATGTAGTTATAGAAATAGAATGAGAGGAATCGTAAAATTTATCATCGCCATCCTGATCGCGGCCGTGTCGCTGGTTACATACTGGTGCAACAGGCAGGAGAATGAGTTTACCGGCCAGATGCAGCACGTCGATATGACGGTGGAGCAGGAGATAGCCTTGGGCCTGCAGGCTGCCCCACAAATGGCCTCCCAATACGGAGGACTTCATCCAGACGAGCAGGCAAGGGCCGAAGTAAATGCAATTGGGCAGCGCCTTGTGCAGAGCACCCGCGTGAGCGAAACACCCTACAAGTTCGATTTTCATTTGCTGGCCGATGAAGAGACTGTTAATGCCTTTGCCTTGCCTGGCGGGCAGATCTTTATCACGGCGGGCCTGCTCCGCCGGCTGAGTTCGGAGGCGCAACTGGCCGGGGTGCTGGGGCATGAAATCGGGCATGTGGTGGGGCGGCACTCTGCACAGCAATTGGCCAAGGCGAAACTAACCCAGGGCCTGACCGGTGCGGCTGCCATTGCAACCTACGACCCGGACAACCCTGCCTCCCAGACCGGTGCCATTGCCGCCGCCATGATCGGTAAGCTGATGAACATGCGCTATGGCCGTGAAGACGAGTTGGAATCGGACAAGCTGGCGGTGCGCCTTACAGGCGAGGCCGGTTACGACCCGCGCGCGATGATAGAGGTAATGCGCATATTGGAAGAGGCCAGCGGTGGTGCCCGCGGTCCCGAGTTTACACAGACTCACCCTAACCCAGGCAACCGGATTGCCGAAATAGAGCGTGCCATTCAGCAGGAATACCCAAACGGCCTGCCAGCAGGTTTAGTACAATAAGCTATACCCACCTTCATTCTGAGACTAACTCAATTACATGAAAGAAGAAAAGAAACTCCGCAACCTGCTTTTTGTGGTGAACCCCATTGCAGGAGATATAGATAAGGAAGAACTGGAAGACGAAATAAAGACTACATGTGCTGAGCATCAGCTTAACTGCACCCTTTACCGCACCACAGGAAAAAATGATGCAGGTGAGATAAAGAAGCGCATTGAGCAGGACAATTACGACGCCGTATTTGCAGTAGGTGGAGATGGTACAGTTAGCCTGGTCGGGGCTTTGCTGATCGGCACGCAAACTCCTTTGGGAATAATACCGCTTGGCTCCGGCAACGGACTCTCAAAAGACTTAGGTATACCACAGGATACTGAAGAAGCCCTGCAGCTGCTACACGAGCATGTGGTGCGCAACATCGATACCATCGATCTGAACGGGCATCCATCTATTCATCTAAGCGATCTGGGTTTCAATGCGCTGGTCGTAAAGCGTTTTTGTGAAGGGGATAAGCGCGGGCCGGGCGCCTACGCCTGGATTGCCCTTCAGGAATACATTCAGTACGAACCAAAGTTTTACCGCATAGAAACCGATACCGAGAATTTTGAGGGGGAGGCCTTTATGGTAACGATCGCCAATGCCAATGCCTTTGGCAGCAATGCCGCCATTAACCCCAGCGGTATCCTGAACGACGGCCGATTCGAGATCTGCCTGATAGAGCCCTTCCCCAAAGCTGCTGCGCCGGTTTTGCTATACCGCATGTACACCGACAACATTGACGGCTCTATCTACACGCGGCGCATCAGTTGTCGGCGGGCCACTGTTTACAATGTAGACCATGAGGTAGTGCATATTGATGGGGAGCCGGCTGAGTTGGGAGAGGAGATTAAAGTAACGATGCACGCCAAGAGCCTGAAAGTGATTCTGCCTATACCTGAATAATCTAGAGGCTATACCTGCTGCGTCTGTTCCTTTGGAAGAGGAACGGAAGCGAGTTCTTTTCTGAAGACGACCGTGCCGGGCATTGAAGCAGTTTCTCCTTCCGGAACAGCCAGCGCCTCTATCCATACCTCACCTGTGTCGTAATAGTTAAGTACAAAGAAGCCCCGTTGCTCCAGCGTGAAAGTTGCTTTACCACCCTTTTTTACGAATGAGGTTTTGCTGCCGGAGCCGCTCACGATGTAGTGGTTGTCACGCACCTCGAAATGCTGCAGGTTATGGTCGTGGCCAGCCACATACACAATGTTGCTATACTGGTGAAAGATACGGAGCAGGCGTTTGCGCATCTTGCGGTATTTTCGGTGCGACATGTCTTCGTAAGCGCCGAAGAGTTTACGGTAAAACGGGTATAGTGAACCGAAAATTGGCAAGGGGATGTAGAAACGCTTATGAGCAGCCGTGAGCGGAAATATGTGCTGTTTGATTGTGAACTTGCCACCGTGCAGGGCATTGCTGTAAAGCGGGTGATGTGCGGCCACTACAACGCGCTGGTGTTTATTTCGGCGCAGGATTTTGTTCAGGCGCAGAAAAAATTCTTCGATGTCATCATAGGGGCAGCCCTGCGCTCTGCCTATCGGCTTTTCGCCCCGCTGTACCCACCATTGCGTATTGATGATGACCAGGAGCAGTCCTTCGGCCAACTGGATGGCTTCCGGACCAGGGCAGCCGTGGCGGGGCAGGTAACTGTTCTCGTCCTGAAGGGTTTCGACAACGTATTGCTCCTGCCGCAGCACATACTCCAGTCCGTTGTGGCGGCCCTTGTTCCAGTCGTGGTTACCGCTCAGAAAAATCTTACGACCTGCGTAAGCCCCCATCTGCTGCAGTAGAAAATCGAGTCGCGCCTTGGCGGCCGGGTAGTGGCGGTGCGTTTCGGCGGGTAGCCCGACAGGGTATAGGTTATCACCCAGAAACAGGACGCTACCATCGGGGCCCGTATTCTGCTGCCATTCCTCCAGAAGCCGCATAACAGGGTCTGTACCATCAATGGCCACGTAGCCGATGTCGCCCATAAAAGCGATGCTGTGTACTAGTTTGGCCTCTGGCTTCGGCAGGCATTTGCGCCAACCCACATCCGATAGTCTGTAGAAAGGCTTATTGCGGTACTTGAGCTCCTGCCAATAACTGAACAGCCCAAAAACTAAAAACAGCACAGTTGGTATGATCAGAAAGTATAGCAGCATTAGAAGTTGGGTGGTGTAAGGTTTTTAAAATGGCCGTTGAGCTTTACGCGCTCCTTCAGTCGCTCCGTCTCGGTTACAATAGGCAGCACCTGGAGCAGGTGCTGCAGGATCATTTCCTGTCGTAGGGCTTCGCTGTTGCATTGCAGCAAGGTATACTCCTGCTCTGTGTTAAGGCCCAGGTGGTGGGCAATGTCGTAGGAGGAGAAGTTATCAGGTAGGTCCATCAGGATGCTGCTTATACCCAGGGCTGTATACAGTTCTTGCAATTTCTCGCGTATTTGCTCTTTGGTGACAATGTCCTCGTCGGCCAGGTTTTCAACTTCCTCCACCTGACCGCCGGCATACAGCCTGCCAGGTGCCTGCCGATCGAACTCCAGTATTTTAAAAATGCCGATGCCCTGTGTGCGTATGTCCATTTCGCCAGTTTCGTATTTTTTCTCGACCTGCAGCAACTTGATCTCGGTACCATACATGCCCACGCCGTTGTTAATGTAGGTAGGTATACCAAAGGTGCCACCACTTTCAATGCAATCGTAGACCAGTTGCTTGTAGCGGGGTTCGAAGATGTGCAGGTTCAGTTTCTCGCCCGGGAAGACCACAATATTCAGAGGAAACAAAGGTAAATACTTTTGCATGGTTTGTTCTTTAGTAGTATAACAGGCAAGTAGCGGTTTTGTATACGCAATACGGGTATGTTCAGAGCCATGTTAAGGATTACAATTCAGGTAGGCTGCTTTTGTTGCATTATGAGCCAAAACACTTAGCTTTGCGCACTTATTTTCAAGCGCTTAAAATGAAGAAAAAACGGCTGGGCTTTCGTGAGATCAGGCTTATCGTCACAAAGCTTTTGCTGAGCCTCGTGCTCCTGAGTGTGCTGTGGGTGTTGGTATACCGTTGGGTGGCACCGCCTGTAACCTTGCATATGGTGAAACGCCGTGCGGAGGCCGGGACCGCGCAGCGGTCGGAAGCCGCGATCAGGTATACCTACGTTCCGTTAGAGGAGATGTCGGAGCAGTTGCCGCTGGCCGTTGTGGCGTCCGAGGACCAGCTCTTCCTGGAGCACAGCGGCTTCGACTTTGATGCCATCGCCGATGCGTTTAAGCGCAATCAGAAAGGGAAGAACATCAGGGGGGGCAGCACCATTAGCCAGCAGGTGGCCAAGAACGTTTTTCTGTGGCACGGCCGCAGTTACCTGCGCAAGGCGGTAGAAGCCTACTTTACTTTTCTGATCGAGGTGCTTTGGGGCAAACAGCGTATACTGGAGGTATACCTGAATATTGCCGAAATGGGAGATGGGGTGTTTGGTGTAGAGGCGGCTTCCCAGAAATATTTTAAAAAACCGGCCGCTAAGGTTGGGCGACAAGAGGCAGCCCGTTTGGCGGCGGTTCTTCCAAACCCAATCCGCTACAATGCCGGTCGGCCTTCGGCTTATGTAATGGGGCGGCAGTACCGCATCGCCCGCGCTATGGGCCGACTAGGTGGCACTACATACATCAAAACCATACTTCCTGAGAAAGATGAAAAGAAATAAGTTGATAATCACCCTATTACTAGGTATAGGGATTACCTTCGCAGGCTGCAAGCAGCAGGAAGAAAGGCAGCTAACGCGCAACGCAAACGCTCCAGCCCAGCACGATGCAGCCACTGCAGAAGCACAGGTACGCGATATGCTGGCCTCGCAATCAGCCTGCTGGAGCCAGGGCAACCTCGACTGCTTCATGCAGGACTACTGGAAGTCGGATTCGCTGTTGTTTGTGGGAAAGAGTGGCCTGACCTATGGCTGGCAGAAGACCCTCGACAATTACCGCAAAAGCTACCCCGACCCGGCAGCGATGGGCCGATTGACATTCGACCTGAAAGAGATGCGCCACTTGGCCGCCGACCACATGCTGGTGGTAGGGAAATGGCACTTGCAGCGGGAAGCCCAACTAGGTGATCTCCAGGGCCACTTCTCCATCATCCTCAAGCGCTTCCCGGAAGGCTGGAAAATTGTAGCAGACCATTCTAGTTGAGTTAGAAAGGTGAGAAGTCAAAAGTTAGAAAGTTGGTTGTCTCAAGGCGTCACTTTCTAACTTTCTACTTTTTTAACTTCCCAACTTCTATTCATCTCCCGCGGCATCCACTTCGGTTTCTTTGGCAATTTCCGGCAGTTCCTCCGTGAAGATGTAACCACAACCCGCAGCGTGTTCGGCGGCCTCCAGAGTTTCCTTCACCAGTACCATTTCCACTTCTTTGCTATCCTTAAATTCGTCGAAGATCTTCACCACCTTGGTGGTATGCTTTGCGATGTTGACGTCCCGGATATAGATGGCCAGTACGCGGCCGGGGTGTTTTCGTACCACTTCGGCATATATCTCGGCATCCTGCTGGCCGCTGTCTCCGATCAGGATAAACTTCAGCTCCGGGTAAGTGATCAGAATGTTCTCGATCTCCTTGTACTTGTGGCTCATGTGGTCGGAGGCACCGAGCTTGCTCTCGTCTATTCCAAAATCGCGAAGCAGGAGCGGCCCTTGCGGAATCTCGTTCAGTTCCAGAAAATGATAGAGTAAATCGTAGGTGTTCCAGGGACTGCTCGAAACATAGAAAAAGGGGTTGTTGCGCTTGCCGTTCCGGCCTAGTTGCAGCGACTTGTAGAAGGAGGACACCCCGTGGAAAGGGATGCGGGAGTGTGCATTGTTGAGCAACACGTTTCGGCCGGTCTGCATCAGACTGGTAGCGCCCGTTCGCACAATGGTGTCGTCGATGTCGCTAATGATGCCGTACTCAGCATCGGGTGGCGGCACCAGCACATGCGCCTGCGCTTTAACCGGACCTTCAAAGTCGACCGGAGCTTCTGAGAGCGTGATATCGATTGTGTGCCAGATATCGTCGAGCACCAAGGGCTTTTCAGGGGCGAGGTTCAGCACAAAGTATCCTTCTACATCAGTGGTGATCTCGTGCTTCTGGTCACCGAGGCATAGCTCCACACGGGCTCCCGGTATCTCGCGGCTATTGAACCGTTTATACATGTTCAGGATGTTCTCCCACAGCGAATCGTTTTCCTCCGACACCGTGATGCCTTTGTCGACCAAAACGCGACCTTTGACATAGAGGCGGGTAGGGGTGCCATAGCTGCGGTAGGCCATGATGTGCAGCGGACCGAACATGTTCAGCTTGCGACGCAAGTTAAAGGTCAGGGTATCAAACTTTTCTTCGGCTTTCAAAACGGCTTTTGCGGCGGTGGTCTTTATTTTTTTCATAGTCTGCAGGTATAGGGTTAAACAGAAAGGCCTGCTTTGGGCAGACCTTTTCTGGTTATAGGTTCAGGCTTTTCTTCAGCTCGTTAAAATCCGTGTCAGCAGCTCCGGTGGTGGAGCAGTTGCGCTGCCGTGCCTGTTGCTGAATGTTCTCCACGCGGTTTTCCGGGTTGGGGTGCGTACTCAGGAACTCTGGCGGATTGCTGCTCTGTGCCTGGGAATTGAGCTTCACGAAGAAACCAGCCGCGCCGTCGCAGGCATAGTAGTCAGTGCCGTCCAGGTATACCACCGAGGCATTGTCGGCTTCCGTTTCAGCACCGCGGCTAAAGCGCAAACCAGCCAGCGTACCGGCCAACTGGGCGGCTATCTGTTGCAGCGTGCCGGCATTGTTACCCAGCGCAACCGAGAGTAGCAGGGCAATACCATAGTCACGCTGCAATTGCTGCACGCTGTGTCTTTTATCGGCATGGGCTATTTCGTGGGCCAGTACCCCGGCAAAGTGGTCTTCGTCGTCCAGAAATTTCATCAGGCCGGTATAAACATAAATATACCCGCCTGGTGCGGCAAAGGCATTCAGTGTTTCGCGATCGTCGATAATCTTCACGGTCCAGGCAAACTCATTCCGGTACTTGATCTCCCCGGAATTGAGCACGCGGTTCACGATGCGGTCGAGGTGGGTATAGGCTTTTTGTACATTGGCATTGGAAGAGTTGCGCTCCAGTAACTTGCCCTGCGCCCGAAAGGTAGAGTCTACCTGCTGCGATACCTGCTGTCCTAAACGGATGTCATCCTGCGTAGAGAAGATGACGCCTTCATTGTCTTTACAACTGCTCATTAAAAACACACTGGCACAAGCAAACAGCCAGGGTGCAGTACGATTGAAAATCTTCATCATTTAAGTAAGAGTGATAAATTTAGTTCTGAGCTGTGCGGAGGTAAAACGTTTGTTTCACCATTACCCCGCAGCCTGCTTAAAACTTGCGCTAATAGATTTTAGTATGCGCTTACGGAATAAAATTAGCCTTGTTTGAAAGAGTGTGTCGGGAGATGCTGACAAAAGAATGTGCAAATAAAAAAGCCCCTGAATTTCAGGGGCTTTTTTTCAAGTGTAGTATGGTCTATTTTACGGATGAGGTACCCACAGGGTTCCCGTTCGTATCCAGCTCCACCACTTCGTAACTCAGTTTCTGCAGTTCTGGCAACACGGTTTTCTTGTCGCCCACTACCACAATGTGCATTTTGTCAGATGGCAGGTGCTTGGCTGCCAGCGCATCGATCTCCTGTTTGGTCATGTTGTTGAGGATCTGCGTCTGCTTGCTTACGTAGTCCTTTTTCAGGTCGTAGCGCAGGATGCGGCCCAGGAAGTTCGCCTTTTGTGCAGGCGTCTCGTACTGACGGGCATCAGACTGACCGATCGAGTTTTTCATGAACTGCAACTCGTCTTCGGTGATGCCTTTGGTTCTGAAGTCGTTGATCTCTTTCATGAACTCCACAACAGAAGCGGCTGTAGCATCGGCGCGAACACCGGCAGAAGCCGTGTATGGGCCAGCAAAGCGGCTGCCACCGAAGCCTGAACGGGCACCATAGGTATAGCCTTTGTCCTCGCGCAGATTCAGGTTGATGCGGCTGTTGAAGGCACCACCCAGCACGAAGTTCATCAGCGAAGTTTTATAGTACTCGCCGGTCGCATCGTAAGGAAGGGCCACGTAACCGATTCTGATCTCGGACTGCGCAGCGTCCGGCTTGTCAACGAAGTAGATTTTAGTCGAAGCGATGGCAGGGGCTTTCACGTCGGCTGGCATCGTTACGTTTTTCTTCTTCCAGTTTTTCAGGAAGCCGAGTTTGCCGATGATCTCTTTTTCGTTGATGTCGCCTACTACTACCAACTCAGCGCCGGTAGGGGTGAAATTAGTTGTATAGAACTGCTTCACATCGTCCAGCGTGATGCTGGTAACTGACTCGGCTGTACCTGAAGTAGGTATAGCCATGATGTGGCTGTCGCCATAAAGCAGTTTGTTGTATACGCTGCTGGCAATGGCCGTCGGCTGAGTGCTCTGGTTGGCTATACCTTCCAATTGCTGCTTTTTCAGACGTTCAAAGTCGTCCTGCGCGAATTTTGGACGGAACAGACGCTCCTCAAGCAGTACCAGAGTTTTGTCCAGGTTCTTCTTTAGCGCTTGCACTGTTACATAGGTCTCTTCTGCACCAGAGAAGATGCGGATAGAGCTGCCCAATTTGTCGAGCTCGCTTGTGAAGGCTTCCGAGGTATAGTTCTCCGTGTCTTCGTTCATCAAAGAGGCTGTGAGCGAAGCAATACCCGCTTTGCCTGGGTTGTTGGCCAGCAAACGGTGTCCGCCAGGTATAGAAAGCTGAATCGTGACGGTTGGGATCTCGTCGGACTTGGTGCCGATCACCTTCATGCCGTTCTTGAACTTGGCCGTATAGAAGTTTGGTACGCTCACTGCTTTGGCTTGGCCTGCCACCGGGCGCTTGCTGCGGTCAAAGGAGTCAACTGCCTTGGTATAGCTCAGGCCACTGTAGTCCTGAGGCTCAGCTACCGATACCTTGGTGTCAACGGTGTAGTTGTCGGCTTTGGCTACCACCTCAGGCTTGCCTTTTGGCACTACACTCAGGATAACGGCAGGCTTGCCCTTGATGTACTGGTTGTACACACGCACGACGTCGTCTTTTGTGAGGGCGTTGATACGGCGGATTTCCTCTTGCAGGTAGTTCGGGTTGTTGCGGAAGGTCTCGTACGCTGCCAGTTGCGACACTTTTCCGCTCACGCTCGCCATGCGGTTGATCAGGCTCGACTCAGCAGAGGCTTTATAACGCTGCAGGTCCTCGTCGGTCACACCGCGTGTTTCAAACTCAGCAATCGACTTGCGCATCAGTTCCTCCATTTGCGCCAGGGTGCTGTTCGGGAAGGCCATGATGGAGATACCGAACTCGCCGGCCAATTCAGAGGTAGAGTTCATGGCAGAAGCCTGCAGGGCTTTCTGCTCTTTCACGAAGTTTTTATAGAAGATGGAGTTACGTCCCTGTCCCAGGATCTCGGCCAGTACGTCCAGCGCGTGCTCGTCTTTGTGACCAGCCTCAGGCACTGGATACGTTACGCGTAGCATCGGGAAGCGGATATTGTCTTCGTAAGAAACGTAACGGTCCGCAGTTAGGGAAGCGACCATTGGTTTCATGTCCTGCACGGCAGGACCAACAGGTATAGAACCGAAATATTTCTCCACCAGCTTCACTACATCAGCCGGGTTCACATCACCACCTACTGTCACAGTGGCGTTGTTCGGGCCGTACCAGCGCAGGAAGAAGTTCTTCAGGTCGTCTACGTTCACGCGGTTCAGGTCCTCAATATAACCAATCGTGGTCCAGGAGTACGGGTGGCCGTAGGGGTAAAGATTCTGGGAAGTCTTCTCGTACACCAGCCCGTAAGGACGGTTGTCGTAGTTCTGGCCACGCTCGTTCTTCACCGTCTCGCGCTGCACCTCGAATTTCTTCTGGGTAACGGCGTCGAGCAGGAAGCCCATGCGGTCCGCCTCCAGCCAAAGGGCTGTTTCGAGTTGGTTGCTTGGCACGGTTTCGAAGTAGTTGGTGCGGTCACGGTTGGTCGTGCCATTCAGCGTTCCTCCTGCATCCGACACGATCTTGAAGTGCTCTTCGTCGGCCACGTTGTCGGAGCCCTGGAACATCATGTGCTCAAAGAAGTGCGCGAAGCCGGACTTGCCCACTTCTTCGCGAGCCGAGCCCACGTGGTAGGTCACGTCCACATGCACAACCGGATCGGAGTGATCTTCGTGCACAATCAGGGTGAGGCCATTGGCCAGCTTGTATTTTTCGTAAGGTATAACCAGCTCATCGCCTTTCTTGGTTACCTTTTCCACGAGTTTTGTCTGCGCCTCTGCTGCACTGACCACACTGGCCGTTAGCACGATGCTCAAACCGATTTTCTGAAGCATAAATACTTGTTTTAGGTGAACGATTGGTCTTATGTTAGGACCAATATAACATATAAAGGTTTAATGCTATGAGGAAATATAGACGAACGCCTATTTTGTCTCGGCGAACACTTGTTTGGCGAACATCACGGACACGGCCAGCGTCAAAAGTGCAACCACCAGCATAGCCGTGGTGAGCAGGAAAGCCATACCTGCCGTCTGGGTCGAGTTCGGTTCAGGAGCTTGCTGCACCATTTCGAGGAGACGGATAAAGTAGGTGCCGGAGCGCCATCCTAATAGCAAGGTGAGGAGCCCCGCCTCTGCTGTGCCCAGCAGGAAGCCCCAGCGTTTGCGGCGGTTCAGAAAGTGTCCGGCAATCAGGGCAAGCAGGCCTCCGGCTATACCTGTTATGAGAGCGGTACGAGCCTGTTCGCCGGCTACGTCAACGGCTACGGCGCCACAGCCCAGCATGAACACGCCAAAGAAGGCGTAGAGGTAGGAAATTTGTTTATGAATGGTCATGTGCTTGTCTTTTTTTACGGAAGCAAATATAGCGGTAATTGTTGAGCAGGTATAACCCGATGCCCATACCTGCCCTGCGGTCGAATAACTTTTACTGGGTATTGAAGTATTATGGGCAGGAGGTGCCTAATGCCTCAACAAATGACAAAAGAAGAACTGCATAATTTACATAAGGATCCGGCACTTTCGGCAGAGTGGGCCGGCCTGCGCTATACCTCCGACGAAAAGCCGGGGCTCACACGTAAAAAAGCCGGCAACGGGTTTTACTATCTCAACAGCAAAGGCGAAAAAGTGAGCGATGAAAAAACGCTCGAGCGCATCAAAAAGCTGGTGATACCGCCCGCCTGGACCGAAGTCTGGATATCGAACACGCCTCGCGGACACCTGCAGGCCACCGGTCGCGACGACAAAGGGCGTAAGCAGTACATCTACCACCCCGAGTGGCAGAATGCCCGTAACCTGACTAAGTTCGGCCGCATGATCGCCTTCGGTAAGTCCCTGCCAGCCTTGCGGGAGCATATTCAGAAAGACATCCAGTCACGCAAGCTCGACAAGCGCAAAGTGACGGCACTGGTGCTCTCCATCCTCGACAACGCACTGATCCGGATCGGCAACCGCGCCTACGCTAAGTCAAACAAGTCCTACGGGCTCACCACGCTGCGTGACCGGCATGTGACTTTTAATGGTAGCACCGTCACCTTTTCGTTTGTGGGCAAAAAAGGAGTGGAACAGAAGATCGACCTGAAGGACCGGCGCCTGGCGCAGCTTGTGAAGAAGTGCAAAGACATACCTGGTTACGATCTGTTTCAGTATTATGACGAAGATGGAGAAAGGCAGACCCTGGAGTCGGGCGACGTAAACGAGTACCTGCGTGAAGTGACAGCCCATGACTTCACAGCAAAGGATTTCAGAACCTGGGGCGGTACCGTGCGGATGGTAGAGTGTTTGGAGCGCGTCATCGATGAGAACCCGGAAATAGACAAGGAGAAAGGTATAAAAGAGGCGGTAAAAGAAGTAGCAAAAGGCTTGGGCAATACCCCAACAGTGTGCAGCAAATATTACATTCACCCCGAAGTAGTGAACCTCTTTCGGGAAGACAAACTGCTGAACTACCTCAAAAAGCATGATCCCACCAGGTCCAAAACCGAACAACTTTCGAGTATGGAATCGTTTGTGCTGAAAATGCTGGAGAAAAGCCTTAGAAGTTAGAAAGTTAGAAAGTTAGATCAGTTTCCTTCGCGGTCATAGGCGTGGACTCTGACATCTCGGGTGGTGAAGTCTTTGGCTTCGGTACCGAAGTCGATTTTGTTGCCACGCTCAGTGTCGTAGATATGAGTCATTTTGCGCCATCCCTTTACAGAAGATCGATCCACGATTTCATCCTCGCCCAGGCCGCCGTACACCTCAACCAGTATACCTTCGGCAACATCTCCTTCAATCAAAAACTGGTCATCGCCGCTGAGACCGTGCAATGTGATCTTTTCGGTTTCATTCGTATGGAATATTCTGCGGTACAGCACTTTTTCAGGTATAGCGTTTTGGGCGGGACGTGAAAGGGTAACTTCGGTGCGATCATCATCGAGCCTCCTTACCCGAAACAAATCAGGCTGATCGGTACCGGCTACCGTCACATGGCCTGCCAACAGCTCATACATCTCCACTGCTACGTCTGGCAATTGGTCGCGCCGGTTTTTCAGACTTTGAGTGGCGCTCTCCCCATTGAAAGCATAGATAGAAGGAGGGAGGTTTTGGACTGCTTTCTCGATCACCTCGTCTGTCAGCCTGTTTTTCAGGTCGTTTGCAATCGCTTTCCAATCCTCACGGGTCAGTTCATGCAGCAGGCGCTCGTCAATGAACCGGGCATTGATCATCAGCGCTTTCACGTCTTTGATCTTGGAGCCAAAAGAGTTGAATTTGCGGGCCATCAGTTTTCTGGTCGCGATAAAGGGGATAGCACCATCGTCCATTTTAAGGAAAACCTGATCGCGGTCTTTGGGTATGGGTTGATACAGGGTGTCAGTACTATCTGCATAAACAGCCCAGTCCCATTGGCCCTTGTGGCGGTCCCAGTCTCCAACGAGCACATCCAACAGGCGGGCACGGGCGAAGGCTCTCTGGTCAAAGTGATGGGTGTTGGTTTCGTAGCGCAGGCGCAGCGCCTCATCTGAATTTACAAAGCCGGCCACATTACCAAACATCCGGAGCGTGTCAGCCATACTCTCGAATTTCTCTTCCAGCATGTATACCTTGCCCTGCACTGCCTCTGCATATTCTCCAAACGATGTGTCGTTTTTGGGAACATAATACAGCGTGGGGGAGGTATGGAAAACACCTGCAGCACGGGCTAAAGCAGGTATAACCATGGCGCCGTATGGGCTGGCCGAGGAAGTCTGGTCGCGCAGGATATTGGTGACGAAGGTAGGGCGCCAGAACTTGGCCAGCACCAGCACCGGGTCTTTGTCGATGGAGCGGAATGCGTAGATGCGGCCGAGGCTGTCTTGCAATTGGAAACTGCTGGTCTGGAAGCCGCCGCCTTTTTTGACTACCTGCATGCCCCCGTGTACACGCGCTAGTTCAAACACAGGCAATATAACCGGTGTGGTCCAGCTGTCGCGGTGGTGCTTGCCCCAGAAGAGGTAATGGAACCAGCTGCGCTCATAATGGCGGCCTGCCACAATCCATACGCTGTCGGTGCCAGCTGGGGGCAGGTCATACTCCCCCGGCTGCACCAAAGCGTCTTGCTGGTAAAAATTATCGTCGGCGCAACTACCCAGCGCCAATATAAGGGCGAGTAGTAAGGCCGATCTCAGGTATAGGTGCTGCATAAGGTGTGAATTCACTCCTTAAACGCACACAGCCTGCAAGGTTTTCGCTATTTGCGTTTTTGTCTGTAAAAGTTGATCAACCCGGAGGTAGAGCTGTCGTGCTGGGCTTCTTTGTTGTGCAGCAATTCCTCTTCGATGGCACCAGCCAGTTGCTTACCCAATTCCACGCCCCACTGGTCGAAGCTGTACACGTTCCAGATCACACCCTGCACAAAAGTCTTGTGCTCATACATGGCGATCAGGCTGCCCAAAGCGAATGGCGTGAGCAGATCAAACATGATCGAAGTGGATGGCTTGTTGCCTTCGAACACTTTATGCGGAACGAGTTGCTCCAGTTCTTCGCCAGTCATTCCTTTTTTCTCCAACTCGTCACGCACTTCATCTTCGGTCTTGCCTTTCATCAGCGCCTCGGTCTGGGCAAAGAAGTTAGAAAGAAGCATCGGGTGGTGCTCGCCGATCGGGTTGTGGCTGTTCACTGGGGCCAAAAAATCGGAAGGGATCAGCACCGAACCCTGGTGAATCAACTGGAAGAAGGAATGCTGCCCGTTGGTACCGGCGGCGCCCCAGATCACCGGTTGTGTCTGAAAATTGACAAACTCACCGTTACGCATAGCGGTTTTGCCGTTGCTCTCCATCTGTAACTGCTGCAAGTACTCCGGCAACAGGCGCAGGTACTGGTCGTAAGGCAGCACAGCGTGTGACTGCGCCTCAAAAAAGTTGGTGTACCACACGCTCAGCAAAGCCATTAGCACCGGTATATTCTGTCTCATCGGCGTGTTTTTCAGGTGCTTGTCCATGGCTTCGGCGCCGCGCAGCAGTTCCTCAAATTTGTCGTACCCCAGGGCACATGCTACCGATAACCCAATGGCTGACCAAAGCGAGAAACGACCGCCTACCCAATCCCAGAAGCGGAAGGTATTTTCCGGCGCAATGCCAAACTTAGAAACTGCCTCGGTATTGGTGGAAAGGGCTACGAAATGCTTGCTTACATGCGCTTCATCTTTGGCGGTTTCAAGAAACCAACTGCGGGCCGTGTGAGCGTTCGCGATGGTTTCTTTTGTTGTGAAGGTCTTGGAAGCGATGATGAAAAGGGTTGTCTCCGGATCGACTTTGCGCAGTACCTCAGCTGCATCCGTACCGTCCACGTTCGAGATGAAGTGTACCTCAATATCTGGCTTCTGGTATTTCTTGAGTGCCTCCGTCACCATCTGCGGCCCCAGGTGCGAGCCGCCTATACCTATGTTTACCACATGCCGCACTTTTTTGCCGGTGTATCCCGTCCATTCACCGCTGTGCAGGCGATCGCAGAAAGCCTTCATCTGGCGTTGCACGTCGCGTACCTCTTCCAGCACATTCTCGCCCTCTACCAGCAGCTCCTGATCGGTGAAACTGCGCAGGGCGGTATGCAGCACAGCACGGCCTTCGGTAGCATTGATCTTGTCACCGCGCAGCATGCTTTCAATGGCAGCAGGTACCTGCATTTCCTCAGCCAGTTCGGTCAGTAGGTTCAGCGTTTCTTCGGTAATGCGGTTTTTAGAGAAGTCATAGAGTGTGCCGTCCACCTCGTACGAGAATTTCTCAAAGCGTTTTGGGTCGGCTTTAAACAGGTCACGCAGGTGCTGATGCTTCAGCTCGGCGTAGTGTGTTTCCAGTTTTTTCCAGGCATTGGTTGTCGTCGGGTTGTTGGTGTGTAGCATGTTTTATTTTGTGAAAATGTCTATGGCTCCAATTACTCTGAAAGCATATTTCAGGTTATTGATATTAAGTAAACGTATTGCCTTCGGCAGGCCGTAAAGTTAAGGTATTTTCAGAAGCCTGTCCGTAAAGGTATCATTTACCGGCTACCTGCGTAGGTCATAAACCAGATATTTCTATTCAAAGCGTCGCTTAGTTGCGTATGTAAGGTAAAGAAAAGATTAACTTCAAATCAGGAAGCATGAAAGAAGATAGAAAAGAGCCGGAAAACAAAACGAAACCAAAAGCAGGTATTCTTCGCGAAGACGATGGCAAGCGCACGCCTCCTGCCCATACAGGCTATATCACCGGCGGCACTAATCCAGCTAACCGACCCGAGCAGGGGCCTGACGTACCGCCCCATGAACGTACAGAAGGTATACCTTAAGCGTTCAACCTTATCTTGCGCTTACGCATACGTTTAGCCTCTGCAGGTTTGAACGGCTCGTCGAAGCCTGGTCATCCTGCTTTCTTTAACGAATTGACGACATGAATAGCCTTCAGCAAAAACTACAGGATAACAACATCAAGGCCCTCATTTTCGATCTCGACGGAGTTGTGACGCAAACGGCACGGGTGCACGCGCAGGCCTGGAAACGCATGTTTGACGCATACCTGCAGCAGCGTGGCGAGAAAGAGGGGAAGCATTACGAGGCGCTCGACATTGACACCGATTACCGAGAGCATATTGATGGTATCCCGCGCTACGATGGCGTGCGCAATTTCCTCGCTTCCCGCGGCATCAATCTGCCCGAGGGCGCCCCGGAGGATGAAGAAGGGCAGGAGACAGTCGGTGGACTCGGGAATCTGAAAAACATGTACTTTCAGGAACTGCTCAAACAGGAAGGCGTGGATGTGTATGACGATACCATTGCCTGGATCAGACACCAAAAGCAGAAGGGGATGCGCACTGCCATTATATCGGCGAGTAAGAACTGCGTGGAGGTGTTGCATGCTGCTGGTATAGAGCACTTGTTTGAAGAGCACGTAGATGGACTGCAATCGGCTCAGTTGGGACTGAAAGGCAAGCCCGCCCCGGATATTTTTCTGGAAGCAGTACGCCGCTTAGGTATAGCGCCGCAGGAGGCCGCCGTGTTTGAAGATGCCCGCAAGGGTGTGCAGGCCGGCAAAGCAGGCGGCTTTGGCCTGGTGGTAGGTATAGACCGTACCCACGACGAAGCCGCCCTCATTGAAGGCGGTGCCGATCTGGTGATCCAACAGTTTCCACCCGTTTAGTCTGAATAAGTCTGCATTTAACCAACCCCGACATTTATGATACAGAAACGTGAGGCTCACGAACTGCCATCGGCTCTCAAACAGTTCAACGAACTCAAAGCGCATTTCAACAACAAAATCCCCGCCGTCTTTCTCGACTACGACGGTTGCCTGACGCCGATTGTGCAGCGCCCTGAAATGGCCATCTTATCCGACGAAATGCGAGAGGCCTTGCACAAGCTGGCATCTGTTACAAAAGTAGCCGTGGTGAGCGGGCGCGACCGGCAGAACGTGGCAGAACTTGTCAAACTCGACAACCTGTATTATGCCGGCTCACATGGATTTGACATCACTGGCCCGGGAGCTATGGCTTCGGAACCGGGTGGCGCTAAAGCTGCACTGCCCGCGCTGGACAAAGCCGATTTGGTGCTACAGGAAAAGCTGAAAGAAATAGCCGGGAGTCTGGTGGAGCGGAAGCGCTACGCGATTGCCGTGCATTTCCGCAACGTAGCCGATGACCAGGTTGAGCAGGTACGCAAAGTTGTGGACGAAGTGCTCAGCAGCATGCCTGAACTGAAGATCGGACACGGCAAAAAAATCTACGAACTCAAACCGAACATGGACTGGCACAAGGGCAAGGCGGTGCTATGGCTGATGGAGGAACTGGGGTTGAACAATGCCAACTACCTGCCACTCTACATCGGCGATGACATAACAGACGAAGATGCCTTTGCAGCCCTGCAGGAGCAAGGCATCGGCATACTCGTTGGGGAACATGACGACAAAACAGCCGCTACCTATCGGCTGGAAAGCGTGGATGACGTGCTCATTTTTCTGAATAGCCTGACAGACACGATCAAAGCACAAGGCCATGGCTGAATGGAGCATCACCTATGACAAATGGGTGCCGAAAGAGCAAACCTTGCGTGAGGCGCTCTGCACCCTGGGCAACGGCTACATTGCCACCCGCGGAGCATTTGAGGAAGCCAAGGCAGAGCCGGAATTAAACTACCCGGGAACCTACCTGGCCGGTGGGTATAACCGACTCACTTCGGAGGTAGCAGGCAAGGAAATTGAGAACGAGGACTTAGTGAACTGGCCCAACTGGCTGCCTGTTTCTTTCCGACAGCAGGGCGAAGAGTGGTTTCACCTGAGTAATGTCGAAGTGCTCGATTTCAAACAGGAGCTCGATTTGCGACATGGCCTGCTGTGCCGCTATGTGCACTTCCGCGACAGCAAAGGACGCGAAACAAAGCTCAATACCCGCCGCATCGTCAGTATGGCTAATCCGCACCTGGCAGCTTTGCAATGGCAGCTCACCCCTGTCAACTGGTCCGGCGAGATAGAACTTCGTGCCGCGCTGGACGGGCGCGTGACCAACAGTGGCATAGCCCGTTACCGCGCCCTGGCCAGTCAGCACCTCATAACATTGGAGCAGGGGCAGCACGACGAAGAGAGCATGTACCTGGTGGTGCAGACCGTGCAATCGAAGACACGCATGGCACAGGTAGCCCGCACAAGGCTATACCTGGGCGGCAAGGCCAGTGGCCTTATACCTCAAACAAGGGTCGAGCAAAGTTATGTAGCGCACCATTTCACGGTGCAACTAAACCAAGCGCAGCCGCTTCGTCTCGAAAAGGCTGTGCTTCTCTATACCTCACGCGACTGGGCCATCTCTGAGCCATTGCTGGACGCCTGTCAGAATATGAGCCGACAAGGTACGTTCGGGGAATCGCTGGACGAGCACAAACGCGCATGGCAACGACTCTGGAACCGCTGCGACCTTTACACGGCCTGCAATACTAAAGTGCAGTCTGTTCTGCGACTGCATGTTTTCCATCTACTGCAAACCGTTTCAGGCCATACCGTCGACCTCGATGTGGGCGTTCCTGCCCGTGGGTGGCACGGGGAGGCGTACCGGGGCCATATTTTCTGGGATGAGCTGTTTATCTTTCCTTTCCTGAACCTGCACCTGCCCGCCATTACGCGAGAGTTGCTCATGTACCGTTATCGTCGCCTGAACGAAGCCCGCAGTGCCGCCAAAGAGGCAGGGTATAAGGGTGCGATGTTTCCCTGGCAAAGTGGCAGCAACGGGCGTGAAGAAAGCCAGGTGATCCACCTCAATCCCCAGTCCGGTCGTTGGCTGCCCGACAACACCTACCTGCAACGGCACATCAGTTCGGCGGTGGCCTACAACGTGTGGCACTACTACCAGGCCACCGAAGACATGGACTTCCTCAGTTACCATGGTGCCGAGATGCTGCTGGATATCGCCCAATTCTGGTCAACCATTGCGACGCTGAACCATGAAACCGGCCGTTATGAAATACTGCACGTGGTGGGGCCCGACGAGTACCACACCGAGTACCCTGATTCAACGGAAGTCGGTTTGAATAACAATGCCTATACCAATGTAATGGCGGTTTGGGTAATACAGAAGGCCCTGCAACTCAAAAACGTGATCGACGACTCCCGGTATGATGAGTTGCTCACCAAGCGGCACATCACGCCAGATGACCTGACACGCTGGGAAGATATCAGCAAGCGCATGTACGTGCCTTTCCTGGAAGACACCCGGATTATTGCGCAGTTCGATGGGTATGATAAACTAGAGGAGTTCGACTGGGAGAAATACAGGGCAGTGCATGGAGAGGCCATGCGCCTCGACCGCATTCTGGAAAGCGAAGGCGACAATGTGAACAGGTATAAAGCAAGCAAACAGGCAGATGTGCTGATGCTTTTCTACCTTTTTTCCTCCGACGAACTTCTGTCTGTTTTCGAACAACTAAACTACGATTTCAAGCCGCAAAGTATACCGGAGAACATTGCTTATTACGAGCAACGCACCTCACACGGCTCCACGCTGAGTAAGATTGTGCACGCCTGGGTGCTGGCCCGTTCGGACCGGAAGCGGTCCTGGAAAAATTTCGAGATCGCGTTGATGAGTGATCTGGAAGACATACAGGGCGGAACTACTTCAGAAGGTATACACCTGGGTGCCATGGCTGGCACAGTGGACCTGATGCAACGCGCTTATACCGGTCTGGAGATACGTGATGATGTGCTGTGGCTTAACCCGGTGCTCCCGGACGAAATGCCCTGCCTGGACCTGCAACTTCGCTATAGGGGCCACTGGATAAAAGTGAACTTCACAGCCAACAAGATGATCATCACCTTTGACAGGGGTTGGTCTAAGGAGGTGAAAATTGGTGTTCGCGGCCAGGTGCATACCTTCAAAACCGGTGACCAAAAAGAATTCGACATTCGGCGCTAAGACACAAGTAGGGCTTTCGTTAATCTTCCATGCCTATACCTATATCTGCGACCAAAATTGCTTTTACGAAACCTGAAGAAGCATGCATAGAATTATAACCATCACCATCAATCCTGCTCTGGACAAAAGCACGCATGTGAAACGAGTACTCCCCGAGAAGAAGCTTCGCTGTGAAGAACCTGTTTATGAACCGGGAGGGGGAGGCATAAACGTTTCCAGGGCCATTCGCAAACTGGGCGGCGACTCCTCTGCCTGGTTGCTAGCCGGTGGTCCGGCCGGAGAGAAGCTCTGTGACCTGCTCAAAGAAGAAGGGGTTGACTACTGGTTGGGCCAGACCAAAAGCTGGACCCGCGAAAACCTGATGGTGATGGAAGACAGCACCGGCGACCAATTCCGCTTTGGTATGCCGGGTCCGCATATAGAGGAGGGCGAGTGGAAACAGGTACTGGAAAAATTGGAGAGCCTGGAGCAGGTGCCCGAGTACGTTGTTGCCAGCGGTAGCCTTGCCCCAGGCGTGCCGGATGACTTCTATTATCAAATGGCGGTGATTGCTCACAAGCGTAATTTTAAGTTGATCGTCGATACATCCGGTGAAGCGCTGGTGAAAGCTGCAGGTGAGGGCCTATACCTGATCAAACCCAATTTGGGCGAACTGGCCAAACTGGCTGGCAAAGAGCATATCTCTGCTATGGAGCAGGAGGAGTTTGCCATGCAGGTGCTGAACGAAGGTAAGTGTAAAGTACTGGTCGTTTCGCTTGGCCCGCGCGGCGCCATGCTGGCATCAAAGGAGTCGGGTATACATTATGTGGTACCGCCAACCGTGAAGCAACAAAGTGCCGTTGGCGCCGGTGATAGCATGGTGGCCGGTATTGTGCTGAGTTTGCTCAAAGGCTGTCCGTTGGAAGAGGTAGTACGCTATGGTGTAGCAGCGGGTACTGCTGCCACGATGACACCGGGCTCTGAGCTCTGCCGCAAAGAGGATACCGAGGAGATTTATCAGTGGTTGTCAGACCATAAGTAGAACATAAAAAAAGGTGAAGCTTTTGCCTCACCCTTACTAAAAGCTTAATGCTATACCCTAAGCATTGCGGTTCACGCAATTCAGGTCCTCAAACGCCTCTTTCAGTCTGGCGATGAAATTCTCTTCGCCTTTGCGCAGCCATACACGCGGGTCATAGTATTTTTTGTTCGGTGAGTCAGCGCCTTCCGGGTTGCCGAGCTGGCCTTGCAGGTAGTCACGCTTCGACTCGTAGTAGTTCTTCACGCCGTCCCAGAACGCCCACTGCATGTCGGTGTCGATGTTCATTTTGATGGCACCGTAACCGATCGCTTCCGTAATTTTGGCTTTCTCAGAACCAGAGCCACCATGGAAGACGAAGTTGACAGGGTTATCACCTGTTCCGAATTTCTCTTTGATGAAGTCCTGTGAGTTCTTCAGGATCTCCGGGCGAAGCTCTACGTTGCCTGGTTTGTATACGCCGTGCACGTTACCGAAAGCCGCTGCAATGGTAAAGCGGTCGCTTACTTTCTTCAATTCTTCGTAGGCATAAGCCACCTCATCAGGCTGGGTATATAGGCGGGAGCTGTCCACGCCCGTATTGTCCACGCCGTCTTCCTCGCCACCGGTCACGCCGAGTTCGATCTCCACGGTCATACCGATCTTGTTCATGCGCTTGAAGTAGCTGGCGCAGGTCTCGATGTTCTCTTTGATCTCTTCCTCCGACAGGTCTAGCATGTGCGAGCTATAAAGCGGCTTGCCGTGCTGCTCGTAGTATTTCTCACCGGCGTCCAATAAACCGTCGATCCAAGGAAGCAATTTCTTGGCAGCGTGGTCGGTGTGAAGTACTACAGGTACCCCGTAAGCCTCGGCCATCAGGTGCACATGCTGGGCACCGGATACGGCACCTGCAATAGCGGCTTTCTGGTCCGCATTGTCAAGGCCCTTACCAGCAAAGAACGTGGCACCGCCGTGCGAAAACTGAATGATAACAGGTGAGTTAAGCGACTTGGCTGTTTCCAGCACTGCGTTGATAGAGTTTGTGCCAATCACGTTAACGGCTGGCAGCGCAAAGTTATTCTCATTGGCATACTTGAACAGCTCTGTAACCTCATCGCCGAACAATACCCCTGATCTGAAACGTTTTTCCATGAATGTTTAAGTTTTATTTCGATTTGAAATTAAGGATAAATAATTTCTAAACCGAAAATAGATGGCAAGGGCTTTAGAAAAGCAGGTCTATACCTGGAGGAATAGCCTAGTCGAAAACCAGCACTTTGTCTTTGTGCTTGCCGCGCATGTAACCGCGTATGATCTGCTGCACGTCTTTGTTATCGTTGTAACGCGTGATCTCCGCCTTAAAATCGCTGAGCGAACTGGCCGAGAAATATTCGTCTACGAAACCGAATCCCAGGTAAGTGCCATGCTCCACCACCACAACTGATTTTTCGCCCAGCTCACGCCCCTTGCCCACAATCACAAAGCTGTTGTGCTCATAGGTAAACGACTCAATCGCGGCGTCCACACGGGCGTTGTACTCCTCAGGGCTTTCCTGTCCAATACAGGCCCCCTTGCAGATGTGCACCTGGTAGTCGAAGCAGGCACCTGGTGTTTTGTAGAGGTCGCACAGCTTCTGACAAAGGTTGTACTTAGATACCTTATGGAATAGGAAACCCTTGGCCTTAAAATGATTGGAGAGCGCGATGATAGGCGTCATGTTCACATTGTCGGCTTTGTTCACGCTGCCAAAGGTCAGGCGCTTATACCCGTTCTCGTCTTCGTAGGTGAAGATGCCCGTGTTGAACACACTGCGCCGCTGCTGGCGGTTGTAGTGCGGCTTCATGCGCTTAATCTCTGCCGACTCAAACAATAAGGCCACCAGTTCGTTGCCCATCAGCTCGTAAGTGATGTCGGCTATCTGGTTCTTGAACTCGATGGACTTGCGGCTCTTGTAGTCGATGTTGAAGTGCTGGATGATGCGCTTTTTGATGTTGATGCTCTTGCCCACATAGATCACCTCGCCCGCTTCGTTGTAAAAGTAGTACACGCCCGGCACCGTCGGCAGGGCATCCACTTGCTCTTTGCTGATGGCAGGTGGCAGGAGTGAGGCTTTGATTTCGTTTTTGAGCTGCTCGGCCGGGTCCGCCATATGCTGCGCTCCGTCAATCACCGGACGGTTGATCTTGATCAGCTTGTCGAACAGTTTAGCGGTAGCCTCGGCATCGCCGATGGCGCGGTGACGCATCTGCAGCGGAATATCGATACTCTTGCACAGCTTACCCAGCGAGTAAGAAGGGAGGCCAGGTATAAGCGAGCGGCTCAGTCGCACGGTACAAAGTGTCTTGCGCTGAAAAGTAAACCCCAGGTCGGCGAACTCCTTTTTAATGAAAGAATAGTCGAAGCGCACGTTGTGGGCTACGAATACCATACCCTCCGTGAACTGCACAATCTCTTTGGCCACCTCATAGAACTTGGGCGCATCCTGCACCATGTCGTCGGTAATGCCTGTCAGCTGGGAGATATAGTGAGGTATAGGGCGCTGCGGATTAACCAGGGTGCTATACTGGTCCACAATCTCCTTGCCATCGTGAATGAAGATGGCTATCTCGGTGATCTTGTCCTGGGTGGGTTGGCTACCCGTTGTCTCAATGTCTATGATGGCGTACAAGCTGGTTCTCTTTTAAGGCTTCAAGCTGCTGCCCGCAGTGCTATACCTGCGGGGCTACACTGTAAACCAATATTTTTAGCAATACGTTTCAAATCGTATGCAAGCACACCTTCATGCAAATAACTTTAGCAAAGCAGCCCTATCTCCCGGCTTCTTGATCATCCTCGTAGCGTTCTCTTTTTGCCTTTTCACGGAGCTTGTCAAACATCTTCCGGAAGCGCCCTGCCTTCTGGTCTTTCACCTCGTCGATGTCAGCCAACAGGAATCCGAAGGGCCGCAGTGGCTCGTAGGCGTCGAACAGCACTTTGAGGATCGCGATCATAGGTATGGAGATGATCATACCCGCCGCCCCCCAGATTTCGCCACCGATCAGCAAGGCCACAATAGCCGAGAACGGATTGATACTTACTTTTGAGCCGACGATGTAGGGCGTAATGAAGTTACCCTCCAGAAACTGCACGAACATAAACACCAGCACTACCAGCACAGCGTCGAACAGTTGGCCCGTAGTGGCCAGCGTAAACAGGGCCGGAAGCAGGGCCCCGATCAATATACCAATGTAAGGTATGATGGTGAGGATGGAGGCGAACACGCCGAAGAAGATGGCATACTTGACCCCCAGCATAAGCAGACCCGCCGAGTTGAGCAAAGCTACGATCACAATCACGATCATCAGACCAGAAATGTAGCTCTGTGCCACAACCTGTATGTTTTCCACGGTATGGTTCAGGCTGCCGCGCCGCTCTTTCGACACAAACTTGTACATGAACTGCTCCAGGTGATTGCGGTAATACAGAAAACAGAACACGAAGATGGGCACGATGGTAATCATGGTCAGGGCGCCTGTGGTCAGGGAAATCGTGCTCCCGACAAAAGTGGTCGAAATTTCCTGAAGTCCGCCCACCAGGTTTCGGAACAGTTCGCTCTTGTTGGCCGGTTGGATGCCAAAATTGTGGTAAAGGTATTCCTGCACTTTCATGAGCAAGGCATCGAAGTTTTTGCCGATGGTGTCCAGCTCCGAGGTAAGACTGATAACCTGCATCGACAAGAACCAGATGACAAGCGCCAGCACGATCACGACCAGTACGATGCTAATCAGAATGGCCAGCGCCCTCGGAAAGCGGAACTTCTCCAGGTCACGTGTGAGCGGCAACAATAGAAGGGCAAACAGCAGGGCAAAGGCCAGCGGCATCAGGATGGATTTAAAACTTTGCAGTATCCATATTAACAGGAAGAGCCCCAGCAATACGATGACGAACTTAAAATAACGGGGTAATTTGATCTCCATAGGGTGCGCAAGTATTAAGGTATACGGCCTGTGTTTAACCGCATTGATGCCAGCAAAAGTAGTGCTTAAGTATAGTTAAATCTAAATATTTTTATGCTAATAAATTTAGCTAAATTATGCTACAGTTTTTATTTACGTTTTGTGAACTGTAAGCAATCTGCATTGGTTGTATAGAAGTAGTTGATGTATTTAACTATTTTGGCTATATTTGTTGACTAAAAATATTAGCAATAACCTACGCTTAAAATTGAAGCTGACCAGCGCCAGAACTATTTGTGGCGTCTGATTTCTTTTATTTTTCTATATTTCCGAGTGATTCCACTAAATCAAATACACTTACGCTTACAGAATGGCAGAGTTAGAGCATAATTACAACGAAGACAGCATTCGCTCGCTGGAGCCCCGCGAACACATCAGGCTACGTCCCGGTATGTACATCGGCAAGCTGGGAGACGGTTCTTCGGCTGATGATGGTATTTACATTTTGGTGAAAGAGGTGATCGACAACTCCATCGACGAACACGTGATGGGTTTCGGCAAGACCATTGATATCAAGATATCGGACCACAAGGTGCAGGTGCGTGACTATGGCCGCGGCATTCCGCTGGGCAAGGTGATCGACTGTGTGAGCAAGATCAATACCGGTGGTAAGTACGACAGCAAAGCCTTCCAGAAGTCAGTTGGTCTGAACGGGGTGGGTACCAAGGCGGTAAACGCTCTGTCGAGCCACTTCCGCATACAGTCCGTGCGCGACGGGCAGATGAAGGCCGCCGAGTTTGAGCGTGGCGTGCTGACCAACGACATGCCGCTGGAGGCAACTTCGCAGCGCAACGGTACGCTGACGACGTTTACGCCAGACGATACTATTTTCAAGAACTACCAGTTCAACCCGGATTACCTGGAAAACCAGATCTGGAACTACGTATACCTGAACGCCGGCCTGACGATTAACTTCAACGGCAAGAAATTCTACTCTGAGAACGGCCTTTTGGACTTGCTCAGAAACAAAGCCGACGAGGAGAGCGTGCGCTACCCGATCATCCACCTGAAAGGCAATGATATTGAGCTTGCGCTGACGCATGGTAACGACTATGGCGAGGAATACTATTCGTTTGTGAACGGTCAATATACCACTATGGGGGGTACGCACCTGGCGGCTTTCCGTGAGGCGGTGGTAAAAACCGTGCGCGACTTCTATAAGAAAGACTACGATGCGGCTGATATCCGTGGCTCTATCATTGGTGCCATCTCGTTGCGTGTGCAGGAGCCGGTTTTCGAATCGCAGACCAAGACCAAGTTGGGCTCTATTGAAATGGGGCCAGACGGTCCGGCTGTGCGGGCTTATATCAACGAGTTCGTAAAAGAGGCGCTGGATAACTACCTGCACAAGAACCCGACTACGGCCGAGGCACTGAAGAAGCGTATCGAGCAAAGTGAGCGGGAGCGTAAGGACATGGCGGGCGTGAAGAAGCTGGCCAACCAGCGTGCCAAGAAAGCTAACCTGCACAACCGCAAGCTGCGCGACTGCCGCCTGCACTTCAACGAAGACAAGCACGAGAATTCACTGCTTTCCACCTTATTTATCACGGAGGGTGACTCGGCGAGTGGTTCCATCACCAAATCCCGCAACGTAGACACCGAGGCGGTATTTAGTTTGCGCGGTAAGCCGCTGAACTGCTATGGCCTGAAGAAAAAGGTAGTGTACGAGAACGAAGAGTTCAACCTGCTGCAGCATGCACTGAACATTGAAGAGGGATTGGATGGCTTACGCTACAACCGTGTGGTGATCGCAACGGACGCTGACGTGGACGGTATGCACATCCGTCTGCTGCTGCTCACGTTCTTCCTGCAGTTCTTCCCGGATCTGGTGAAAAACGGCCACGTGTACATTCTGGAGACGCCGCTCTTTAGGGTACGCAACAAGAAAGAGACGATCTATTGCTACAACGAAACCGAGAAACAGGCGGCCATTGAGAAGCTGGGCAAACGTCCGGAGATCACCCGTTTCAAGGGGCTGGGTGAGATCTCGCCAGACGAGTTCGGCAAGTTTATCGGCGATAACATCAAGCTGAAGCCGGTGTTCCTGCAGAAGGATACAACGATACAGAAAATGCTGAGCTACTACATGGGCAAGAACACGCCGGAGCGTCAGCAATTTATTATTGAGAACCTGAAGATTGAGAAAGACATAGTTGAGGAAGTATATGCATAACGACGAACTGAACAACGAAGGTATAGAAAGAGAAGACGAGCTAGAGGTTGCATTTACAGACGGTGACGAAGAAGTGATCCATAACGTGACGCCGGTATCCGGTCTGTACGAAAACTGGTTCCTCGACTATGCTTCTTATGTAATTCTGGAGCGTGCCGTTCCTGCCATCGAGGACGGTTTGAAGCCCGTACAGCGCCGCATCCTGCATGCGATGAAAGAGATGGACGACGGGCGCTTCAACAAAGTGGCCAACGTGATCGGTCAGACCATGCAGTACCACCCGCACGGCGATGCTTCTATCGGCGACGCCATGGTGAACCTGGGTCAGAAAGATCTGTTGATCGAGACGCAGGGTAACTGGGGCGACGTGCGCACGGGTGACAGCGCGGCGGCGCCACGTTACATCGAGGCCCGCCTATCGAAGTTTGCGCTGGATGTGGTGTTCAATCCGCAGACCACGCTCTGGCAGTTGAGTTACGACGGCCGTAAAAACGAGCCGGTGACTTTGCCAGTGAAGTTCCCGCTGCTGCTTGCGCAGGGTGTGGAAGGTATAGCCGTTGGTCTCTCGACCAAGATCATGCCGCACAACTTCAAGGAGCTGATCAAAGGCTCGATTGATGTGCTGAAAGGTCGCAGTACAACCTTGCTGCCGGACTTCCCGAATGGCGGTTTGGTCGACGTGACCAACTACAACTCAGGTATGCGCGGCGGTAAGATCCGGGTGCGTGCCACGATTGAGAAGGTTGACAAAACCATGCTGATCATCCGTGACGTGCCTTATGGTATTACCACTACAGGCCTGATGGAGTCGATCGTAAAGGCAAGCGAGAACAACAAGATCAAAATTAAGAAGGTAGTCGACAACACGGCTGCTGATGTGGAAATACAGATTCAACTGCCTCCAGGTGTATCGCCGGACCTGACCATGGACGCGCTCTATGCGTTCACGGACTGTGAAGTGTCTATCTCGCCAAACACCTGTGTGATCATCGACGAGAAGCCGCACTTTTTGAGTGTGGACGAGTTGCTGCGCATTTCCACATTCAAGACAGTGGACCTGCTCAAGCGTGAGCTCGAGATCCGCAAAGGTGAACTGGAAGACAAGTGGCATTACTCTTCACTTGAGAAGATCTTCATCGAGAACCGCATTTACCGCGACATCGAGGAGTGTGAAACCTGGGAAGCCGTGCTGGAGGCCATTGACAAAGGTCTGGATCCGTTCAAAAAACTTCTCCGCCGCGAGGTAACGGAAGAGGACATTATTCGCCTGACTGAGATCAAGATCAAGCGTATTTCCAAGTACGACTCCTTTAAAGCTGACGAATACATCAAGAAGCTGGAAGAGGAGATGGCAGAGGTGGATGATAACTTGGCCAACCTGATCCGTTATGCGATCGCATACTTCGAAGGCTTGCTGAAAAAGTATGGTCAGGGACGCGACCGCAAGACACAGGTGAAAACCTTTGATGTGATTACAGCACAGAAAGTTGCGATCGCTAACCAGAAGCTTTACATGAACGCCAAAGACGGCTTCATCGGCACCGGTTTGCGTAAGGACGAGTTCGTGTGCGACTGCTCTGATATGGACGATATCATCGTGTTCCGCAAGGATGGCAAGTTCACGGTGACCAAGGTAGCCGAGAAGACTTTCGTAGGAAAAGACATCATCATGGCCGGCGTGTACAACAAGAACGACGAGCACATGGTCTACAACATGATCTATGTGGACGGCAAGTCCGGTGTGTCCTATGCGAAGCGTTTCTCTGTGAAATCGATCACCCGTGATAAGGAATATGATCTGACGAAAGGAGAGAAAGGCTCTAAGGTACATTACCTGACTGCTAACCCGAATTCGGAGTCGGAGGTGGTAAGTATAACCCTTTCTCCAAATGCTTCAGCACGAATTAAATCCTTCGACTACGACTTTGCCGAACTGATGATAAAAGGCAAAGGATCAAACGGTAATATCGTGACGAAGTACCCGATCAAGAAAGTGGTGCAGAAGAGTCTGGGCGAGTCGACCCTGGGCGGACGCGAGATCTTCTACGACGAGGTAATCGGCCGACTGAACACCGAGGGCCGTGGTCGTTATCTGGGCTCGTTCAACACTGATGACACGATTCTGGTGGTTTACGAAGACGGTACTTATGAGCAGACAACATTCGATCTGGCCAACCATTACACAGTAGAAAAGATCAAGGTGCTGCAGAAGTTCGATCCGGAGCTGGTAGTGTCAGCTATTTATTATGAAGGAGATAATAAGACCTATTATGTAAAGCGTTTCCGTATCGAAACTTCTACAGTAGGGAAAAAATTCAGCTTTATACCTGAGACCAAGAATTCCAGGCTGGAAGCCGTGTCTACCCACTCTGTTCCGATGGCTACCATCAGCTTCAAGCGTTCGCTGCGGGGCGAGAAAGAGACGGAGAAACTGTTGCTTAGCGAGTTCATCGACGTGAAGGGGTGGAAGGCCATGGGTAATAAGCTCAGTTACTTCAAGATCTTCGACGTGAAAGTCCCGAAAATGGACGAAGTGGAGCAGGAAGAGAAACCTAAAGCTAAGAAAGTTACTACAAAGCGCGAGGCGGTAACACTGCCTTCAGAGCTGAAGGAGCTGGCCGAAGAAGCTGCCAAAGCCAGTGGTGCCCAACCTGTTGTGCTAGAAGCCGTAGAAGAACTATCAGATGGCGACAGTGCAAACAAGGCTTTGAAGAAAAAGAAACAACTGGATTTGTTCTAAATTAAATCCTTTTTTGCATAAGTCGTTTTAAAGCAATATATTAGGTTGCTTATTACAGATTATGCGAGTGTTTTTCAAAGCTGTACCTATTCTTATCATCATGCTCGGATTCCTGGTTCGTCCGCTGGACGCGTTAGGAGATTCCGGGCATGATGTGCTTTTAAAGAAGGCATACGAGCTGAAAGAGCAGTATAAGGAAACGGAGGCCCTGGCTGTATATGAGCAGATTATCGCGGCTGACGAATCAAATCTGGAGGCGCTTTGCCAGGCCAGCCTTTTACATAGCCTGATGGGAAACCGTTTCTCGGACGACACCCGCAAACTCAATCATTTCAGCACGGCCAGGACGTATGCGCACCGCGCTTTCTTGTTAGATTCTACAGGTGCCCGTTCCAACTATGCAATGGCGCTATCACTAGCTTCCTTGGCCATGGTGTCTGGCCCGAAACAGCGGCTGGCCCTGATCGGTGAAACGAAATCATACCTGGATGGAGCCCTTGCGGCAGACGAGACCTACGCGGATGCCTGGCATCTGCTTGGTCGCTGGTACTTTAAAATGGCAAATCTCAATTTCGCAGAGATCACAACCTATAAAGTTATGCTGGGCGGAATGACAGAGAAGACCGCCACAAACAAGGATGCTATCTATGCTATGGAAATGGCCATTTTGCATAACCCAAATAACCTGCGTTATTACTTCGACCTGGCCAATATCTATCAGGAAATGAAAAATAAAGAAGCCTGCGTGTATACACTACAGCGTGCTATGGCCCAGAATATAAATCTGCAGACGAAAGAAGAGTTGGAGTTAAGCAGGCGTTGTAAAATCATGCTGCAAGCCTTTCAGAAGTAACAAGGTATACTGCTAAAGCAAAGGGCCTGCTTCCGTTTGGTAGTAGGCCCTTTGCTTTACTCTTAAACTATAAGGGCTATTGTTTGTCGGTATTTAGGCAAATTATCTATAATTTAGCGCCAATCTAGAGTATAAGAAAAGACCGCACATGATGTCTCGTTGGTCCTTAAGTTGGGTAGTGTTGTTGGTTTTGACTCTGTCAGGCTGCATCAAAGAAGAAGGAGCCCGTGAGCAGATGGTGGACCTGCAAGCAGTGGCGGTGGAGGATCCAGCAAAGCAACTCGTGAGTCTCAGTGATGCCATCGAGCGGTCTAAACGCGATGGCAGCCTGTACGCAAGAAGAGCGATGGTGCTGTTGCGGCAGGGCGAACTTGACAAAGCGCTAAGCGATGTAAACGAAGCAATTAAGCTCTCGAGAGAGCCTGCCAACTTCTTTGTAAAAGCGCAGGTGCTATACCTGAAGGGGCGCCACGACGAAGCACTTCCCCTGGCATTGCAGGCTGAACGGAATTCCTACGAGAGTTCCTCACTCTATGTGCTTTTAACGGAGCTATACCTGGACCGGAAGGAGTATGCAAAGGCGGCTCAGTTTGCACGGCAAGCGCTTGAGCTGTCACCCGACGATCCGCATGCGATCTATTTTAAAGGCAGGGTGTCGGAAATGACTGGTGATACGGTGGTTGCTATCAGGCACTACCGGCAGGCGCTGGAGCTCAATCCTGACTTTGCGGAAACGCATCGTTCCATAGCCGGCTTATACCTGGCTCAACTGAACATGGCCCAGGCACGTGAGCATACCGAGCACGGACTGCGTTTAGCCCCAAAGGATCCGGAGCTATGGCATTATAAAGGTATGCTGCAGCTGCAGGCCACCCGAAAGGATAGTGCCCTGGTTAGTTTTGAAAGAGCGCTCGCCTTATCGGATACCATGCAGGCGACTCACTTCCAGGTGGCGCAGCTGCGGCATGGACTAGGTGAGCTTGAAATGGCCTTGCAGCACTTAGAAAAGTCGCCAAGGTATAGCAGTACGCTCAAAGCGCTTTCAATAAAGGCAAGCAGCCTGGAGCGCTTAGGGGAGAACCTGGCAGCACTGCGCACTTACGAGCGCATGCTCATAATAGAGCCCAAGCATAGCTATGCCAGGCAAAGCGTTGCCCGGCTCCGATATAAATTAGAAAGACCCAGACCCCAGCTTGACAGTATGGCTGTCAGGCAGCGGGGCTTTTAACACGATACCTAAGAAAAAAACATGATCAACATCACTTTGCCAGATGGCTCTGTACGTCAGTATGATAAGGGCGTAACAGGCCTCGAGATCGCTACCAGCATTAGCGAAGGCCTTGCCCGAAACGTGCTGGCCGTAAAGGTGAACGGTTCCGTTTGGGATCTGTCTCGCCCCATTGACGAAGATGCTAGTGTGCAACTCCTCACCTGGAACGACGATCTGGGCAAAAACACCTTCTGGCACTCTTCGGCTCACTTGTTGGCTGAAGCGCTGGAGGCCTTGTACCCAGGCATAAAATTCGGTATTGGACCGCCGGTTGAAAACGGCTTTTACTATGACGTGGACCTGGGCGAGGGTAAAACCTTTTCGCAGGACGACTTCGCCCAGGTAGAGCAAAAAATGCTGGAACTGGCGCGTGCCAAAAATGAGTACAAACGCCAGGAAGTTTCGAAAGCGGATGCCATCAAGTACTTCACTGAAAAGGGCGATGAGTATAAGCTTGACCTGATCAAGGACCTGGAGGACGGCTCTATCACGTTCTATACCCAAGGCAACTTTGTAGACCTCTGCCGTGGACCGCACATCCCGAATACTGGCTTCATTAAAGCGGCCAAGCTGATGAACGTAGCCGGTGCTTACTGGAGAGGTGACGAGAAAAGCAAGCAGCTGACACGCATCTATGGCATTACCTTCCCGAAACAAAAAGAGCTGGCAGAGTACCTGGAGCGCCTGGAAGAGGCCAAGAAACGCGACCACCGCAAGTTGGGCAAGGAGCTGGAGCTTTTTGCTTTTTCAGAGAAAGTAGGAATGGGCTTGCCACTTTGGTTGCCAAAAGGTACGCTGCTGCGTGAGCGCCTGGAGCAGTTCATGCGCAAAGCACAGGTAAAAGCAGGTTATCAGCCGGTTGTGACGCCACACATTGGCAGCAAAGAACTGTATGTAACCTCAGGGCACTACGATAAGTACGGTGCAGACTCGTTTCAGCCGATCAAGACGCCAAACGAGGGCGAGGAGTTCTTTCTGAAGCCGATGAACTGCCCGCACCACTGCGAAATTTACAAGACCCGTCCGCGCTCTTATAAGGAATTACCGGTGCGTCTGGCGGAGTTTGGCACCGTATACCGCTACGAGCAAAGCGGCGAGCTGCACGGTCTGACCCGCGTTCGCGGCTTTACGCAAGACGACGCCCATATTTTCTGCCGTCCGGACCAGGTGAAGGATGAGTTTAAGAAAGTGATCGACCTGGTACTGTATGTTTTCAGCGCCCTGGGTTTCGAAGACTATACAGCCCAGATCTCGTTGCGCGACCCGGAAAACAAGGCCAAGTACATCGGTGCTGATGAACTGTGGGAGAAAGCCGAGAATGCGATCATCGAGGCTGCCGCCGAGAAAGGCTTGCCGACTGTAACTGAGTTAGGGGAGGCTGCGTTTTATGGACCGAAGCTAGACTTTATGGTGCGTGATGCGTTGGGCCGTAAATGGCAGTTGGGAACTATTCAGGTCGATTATAACTTACCAGAAAGGTTCCAGCTCGAATACATCGGCGCAGATAACCAGAAGCACCGCCCTGTTATGATCCACCGCGCGCCATTCGGCTCGTTGGAGCGTTTCGTGGCTGTACTGATCGAGCACTGTGGCGGTAACTTCCCGCTGTGGCTAAGCCCTGAGCAATTTGCTATTCTGCCTATCTCGGAGAAATACCATGACTTTGCGCAGCAATTGTACGACCAGCTGCAACAGCACGATATTCGTGGTTTTGTAGATAACCGCGACGAGAAGATTGGTCGTAAGATACGCGATGCGGAAGTACGCAAAGTGCCTTATATGCTGATTGTAGGGGAGAAGGAGCAGGAAAACGGAGCGGTATCGGTCCGCAGACACGGGGAAGGCGATCTGGGTACGATGCCAGTGACGGATTTTATCGCCAGTTTTGAGTCAAAAATCGCTGAGATACTGAACAATTAGCAGGAGATATTTTTTTCTTG
Organism: Pontibacter ramchanderi; assembly: GCF_002846395.1. GTDB lineage: Bacteria > Bacteroidota > Bacteroidia > Cytophagales > Hymenobacteraceae > Pontibacter > Pontibacter ramchanderi. The sequence goes on along the minus strand of NZ_PJMU01000001.1, from coordinate 709,869 downwards.
ATATAAAATGTGCGATATTCGCACCCTGATTGTAGAAACTAAATTTAAGGAGGTAAAACTATAGCTACGCCAAACAAGCGCTACATCCCACGCGGAAAAGTGGAGGAGCCATACAAAGTCAATGATAAGATAACTGCCAGAGAAGTCCGGTTAGTTGGTGACAATGTAGAGCAGGGGGTATACTCAACAAGAGATGCTCAGAAAATAGCGAACGAGCAGAATCTTGACCTGGTTGAGATTTCGCCAACTGCTAATCCACCGGTATGCCGCATCATCGACTACTCGAAATTCAAGTACGAGCAGAAGAAGAAAACACGTGAGATGAAAGCCAAAGCTCAGAAGGTAGTCATCAAGGAGATCCGTTTCGGCCCCAACACAGATGACCACGACTTTGAGTTTAAGTTGAAGCATGCCAAGTCTTTCCTCGAAAGTGGTTTCAAGATCAAGTCTTACGTGCATTTTGTTGGACGTACGATCGTGTTCAAGGAAAGAGGCGAGATCCTGTTGCTGAAATTTGCACAGGCACTGGAGGACATCGCAAAAGTAGAGCAGCTGCCTAAGCTGGAAGGAAAACGCATGTTTCTGATCCTTTCGCCGAAAGCCGCGCCTGCTGTTAAAAAGTAATTTGTTTCATTAATTATATACACATGCCAAAAGTTAAAACAAAATCTGGTGCAAAGAAGCGTTTTTCTTTGACAGGTACTGGCAAGATTAAGCGTAAGCACGCTTACAAAAGCCACATCCTGACCAAGAAAACGACGAAGCAGAAGCGTAACCTGACACACGCTGGCCTTGTTAGTACAGCTGATATGGACAGAGTGAAGCTGATGCTTCAAATCTAATTCCCCGGAGTTAGAACGGTTAATTTTTTAGTACGAACCCGGTGCCTGGTTTACTGAAGATCAAAACGGATCACCAGCCGCCAAAACTTTTTACAAAATGCCTAGATCGGTAAACGTTGTCGCAGCGCGACACAGAAGAAAGAAAATGATGAAAATGGCCAAGGGTTACTTTGGCCGTCGCAAGAATGTCTGGACAGTTGCGAAAAACGCAATTGAAAAAGGTTTGCTTTATGCTTACCGCGACAGAAAAGCGAAAAAGAGAGATTTCCGCGCCCTTTGGATCCAGCGTATTAACGCAGGTGCACGTGAGCATGGCATGTCTTACTCTCAACTAATGGGCGCCCTGAAGAAGGCAAACATCGACCTGAACCGCAAAGTACTTGCTGACCTGGCGATGAACCATCCGGAAGCTTTCAAAAGCATCGTTGATAAAGTGAAGTAATTCGCTTTCATAATATTACTGAAAAGGGCCTGGCGTAAGTCAGGCCCTTTTTGCTTTTATATCTTACCGCAAACTAACCAATGTCATCTTTGAGCATGACAGCTGTCATCGCTTAGGGCAGGTAAGTTGCGCTATTTCGCATCGTTGCGGCTCCTTGCTTACCTGCAAATTTTAACAGCCAGGTAGGCAACCGCCATTAATCCTCACCTTCATAACGATGCGATCATGAAAATAAGTTTTACTCAGAAAATGCTGCTCCTGTCAGTATTACTATGGCTGCCAATTGAGGCGGCCAGGGCGCAGCTATACCTGACACCGCAGGTCAGACCCAGAGCCGAGTGGCGCAATGGCTACCAAACACTACCAACCGGGGATCGGGGTGCTTTCTTTGTAAACCAGCGCTCCAGGCTCACGCTCGACTACAAGCAGGATAACATGCAGACGCGCTTCAGCTTGCAGGATGTTCGGGTGTGGGGAGACGAGCCGCACCTGAAAGACATACCTTCTACTGCCATACATGAGGCGTGGGGGGAAGTTGCATTATCCGACAAACTCGCGATCAGGCTCGGACGGCAGGAATTGGTTTACAACAACGATCGTCTGCTGGGCAACGTCGATTGGGTGCAGCAGGCACGTAGCCACGACGGCGTGCTGCTCAAAGCCAGGTGGCAGGGCCTAAGCCTGGATGCCGGCGGTGCTTTTAATCAGGAGAAGGAGGCGCTTTTCGACACGCGCTATGGCATGAATAACTACAAAGCCCTTGGGTTTTTATGGGCCCAAAAGCAGTTGGGCGATCGTTTGACAGTTTCAGCGCTGCACATCAGCGATGGTTTTCAAAGACCTGATACGGTAGGAGGGGTTTACTTCAGGCATACCTACGGTCTGGACCTGAGCTACCGTCAGGAGCAGGTACAGTTTAACGGTTCGCTCTACAGGCAGTCGGGTGAGCATGGCAGCGGGAAAAGGATTGACGCATACCTGGCGGTGGCAGAAGTGGCCTATGCAATGCAGCCGTTTCGGTTTACGATAGGAACAACCTATCTCTCCGGTATGGCTGGCAACGAGCGCAAGGTGCGTTCCTTTAACACACTGTACGCCACAAACCATAAGTTCTATGGTCTCATGGATTACTTTATTAACGTTCCAACTGACACACGGCAGGGGGGATTGCACAACACGTACCTGAAGGCCAGTTTTAACCCAGTCTCCAGGTATAGCCTTTCACTGGACTACCACTACTTTGCGCTGGCCAGCAATCTGAACGCAACCGAAACGCTCCCTGCTACAGACAAACGCTACCTGGGGTCAGAGATTGACGCAGTGCTCCAATACAAGCACTCTGACCAGATTCAGTTTTTTGTGGGGTACAGCAGCCTGTTCGCGGGCCAATCCATGGGGGCAATCAAGCCCGGTAATGCATCGGCCTATGCCGATTGGGGATGGGTAATGGTGAATATTCAGCCGCGCATACTGTTAAAGGCGTTCGACAAGGAGTAGGTGTGGTACATAAAAAAAGCCCTGGATTTGCATCCAGGGCTTTGTAGCGGGGAGCAGAATCGAACTGCCGACCTCAGGGTTATGAATCCTGCGCTCTAACCATCTGAGCTACCCCGCCGAATTGTGGTGCAAATATAAGGGGTAAGTTTTTAAAAAAGCAACAATTGGTGTACAAAAAAATATTTTATTTTCTGTATATTTAGCAAATCAGAAATTAATACTATACTTACTCAGTCACTTACAACAACAGATAATGAAAGCTACCAAGACGAAATTTGTGCGTGAGTATCCTATAAATGCATCTGCCCGCTTACTATACCCATACCTGAGCACCCCGAGTGGTCTTTCGCAGTGGTTTTGTGACGACGTTTCCATTGATGAGGATAAAGTTTTCAATTTTTACTGGGACGGCCGCAACCACTATGCCGAAATGACGAGCCACCGTATCAATCGCTCTGTGCGTTTCCTCTTTCTCAGCGAGGACAAATCCCATATATCTGACCCGTCCTATATCGACTTTTCGATCGAAACGAGTGAGCTGACGCAGGAGCAGTACCTGAAAGTGATAGACTATTCAGGCGAGGAGGACGAAGAGGAATTGGAGGAGCTTTGGGAGCACTTGATGCAGAAACTTCGTGAAATAGTGGGAGGGTAGCGCATCTTACCTTCAAAGGCTTATCTTTGCACGATTTTTGAAAGTCCGGTGTTAGAGAAAATAACCGGGTTTTCTGACGCCCGCTTGCCCATTGGCCCACATGAAGAAACTAGATAAGCTAATACTTAAATCATTTGCCGGCCCTTTCCTGCTCACGTTTGCCATCGTGGAGTTCATACTGCTCACGCAGTACATGCTCAAATACCTGGATGAACTGGTAGGGAAGGACCTTGGTTACGATGTTTTCGCTGAGCTGCTGTTTTATTTCAGCATTAACATGGCGCCTGTGGCCTTGCCCCTGGCGGTGCTGCTCTCCGCGCTGATGACCTTTGGCACACTGGGGGAGCACCACGAACTGACAGCAATCAAAACCTCAGGTATAGCATTACCGCGCATTCTGCGGCCAGTGGCTTTCTTTGTGATTGCACTTTCGATCGGCGCTTTTTTCTTCAACAACTATGTCGTGCCCAAGGCTAACCTGAAGGCATATAGTCTTCTTTGGGACATCAGGCAGAAAAAACCCGCTATGAACTTCAAGGAGGGAGCCTTTTACAACGGCCTGCCTGGGTATAGCATCAAGATAAATGAGAAACTGAACGATGGCCGCTCATTGCGCGACATCATGATCTACGATCACTCAAAGGGAGGTAATAATACCACCGTGATTTTGGCCGATTCGGGCCAGATGTATACCGAGTACAACGACAACTATCTGATTTTGGAGCTGTTCCGTGGCAACACCTACGTCGATCAGAACAACGGGGGCTTCCGGAATTCATCGGAACAGTTCGTGCGCGAAAAGTTCGACGCCACCAAGATCGTGTTCAGCCTGGCGTCGTTTGAGTTGGGCCGCACCCGCGAAGAGCTCTTCTCAGACAACAAAATGATGAAGAACATTGGGCAACTGACAGCGGTGACGGACTCCTTGCGTCGCTCAGGTATGCGCGAACGCCGGATGTATGCCCCTAATGTAGACCCGTTCTACATGTATTTTAAAGCAGACACAGGACAAGTTAAAAACGGCCTACCGCTTACCAAGACATTGCCTGACTCTGTGCACGAGAAAAAAACGCTGGCACCTGTCACGGCCGATGTCCTTTTAGCGGCTTCCAACAAGGCCCGGAATGTGAAGAGCTTTACCGGGAGCTACAGGGAGCGCGTCACGACCCTGAGCCGGGATGCCAACAACTATGAAATCGAGATATGGCGCAAATACACCCAATCAGTTGCCATCCTGATCATGTTTCTGATCGGGGCGCCTTTGGGAGCGATCATCAAAAAAGGAGGTCTAGGAGTGCCCGTGATCATTTCGATCATGTTTTTCATCGTGATGTACGTGTTGGGCATATTAGGGGAGAAGTGGGCACGTGAAGGCTTGATCTCTGTGGAGATGGGGATGTGGGGGGCGAATGCCATCCTGCTGCCAATCGGTTTGTTTTTCCTTTACCAGGCGCAGAACGATTCCAGCCTGCTGGAAGTAGACTTTTGGCGCAAGCTAATGACCCGTTTAAAGCGCAGCAAAATATAGCGCAGCACCAAAATAACTCGCCGCAAATAGTTTTTTAATATAGATATTTTATTTAACTTTGCGGCTTATACGAGAAACTATCCACTGAATATAACAGATTGATATTTTTTATACGCAATGAAATTAACTACTGAAGCGAAACAAGAAATTTTTGAAAAGCACAGCCTGAGCAAGTCTAAGACTGACACTGGTTCTGCAGAAGGCCAGATCGCGCTGTTCACTATGCGCATTGCTGATCTGACAGAGCACCTGAAGGTTCACAAGAAAGACTTCGGCACTCGTCTTGGTCTTCTTAAGCTGGTAGGTAAAAGAAGAAGACTTCTGAACTACCTGCAGAAAAATGACATTGAAAGATACAGAGCCATCATCGCAGAGCTTGGTATCCGTAAATAAGCTTATAGAATAGAAAATTAGGGAATTTCTAACAGGGATTCCCTAATTTTTTCTTACCCATTTTGTATTCCCCTCTTCCTCTTTGCCAGTACCCCAGCAGCGGCTGCAAACGGTAGCCCTGTTCTATTTGATGCTAAAAAATAATAATTGAAGATGTCACAAAACGCGATCACTAAAACAATCATTCTTCCGGATGGCCGGGAGATTATTATCGAAACTGGTAAATTAGCCAAGCAGGCCGACGGATCTGTTGTAGTTAAAATGGGTAACACCATGCTACTGGCAGCTGTTGTTTCTAACAAAGAAGCCCGCGAGGGAGTTGATTTTCTGCCGCTTTCAGTTGACTACCAGGAGAAGTTCGCTTCTTCCGGAAAGATCCCTGGAGGCTTCCTGAAGAGAGAGGCACGCCTTTCTGACTACGAAATCCTGATTTCGCGTTTGGTGGACCGCATCCTGCGACCTATGTTCCCGGATGACTATCATGCCGAAACGCAAATGACTATACACATGATCTCTGCCGACACAGAGATCCTGCCTGATGCGCTGGCTGCCCTGGCTGCCTCTGCCGCACTGGCTGTTTCTGATATACCTTTCAACGGACCGATCTCAGAGGTGCGTGTTGCCCGCATCGACGGTCAATTGGTAATCAACCCATCTGCCTCTGACCTGCAGCGTGCCGACATCGACATGATCGTTGGTGCTTCTATGGACAGCGTTGCGATGGTGGAAGGTGAGATGAACGAGGTTTCTGAAGAAGAGATGCTCGAGGCGATCGCCTTCGCACACGAAGCGATCAAAGTACAGTGCCAAGCCCAGCTGGAGCTTGCCGAAATGGTAGGCAAACTACAGAAGCGTGAGTACTCGCATGAAACACACGACGACGATCTGCGCCAGAAGGTATACGCTGCCACATACGAGAAAGCATACGAAGTAGCAAAGCGTGGCCGTGCCAACAAAGCCGAGCGTAAAGAAGGCTTCGCCGCTGTTCTGAACGAATTCGTTGAGTCATTGGGCGAAGAGCACGGGTATGACATGACGCTTATCAAAACCTACTACCATGATGTGGAGAAGGAAGCCGTACGCAATATGATTCTGAATGACCGCGTACGTCTGGACGGTCGCCAGCTCGACGAAATCCGTCCGATCTGGTCTGAGGTGAATTACCTGCCTGCTACACATGGTTCTGCCGTATTTACACGTGGCGAAACACAATCTTTGACGACGGTAACACTGGGTACTAAACTGGACGAGCAGATGATCGACAGTGCGATGGTTTCCGGTTCAAATAAATTCTTGCTGCACTATAACTTCCCGGCTTTTTCTACTGGCGAAGTGAAGCCAAACAGAGGCCCTGGGCGTCGTGAAATTGGTCACGGTAACCTGGCGTTGCGTGCGCTTAAGAAAGTGCTTCCAGCTGACGCTGAGAACCCGTACACGATCCGAATCGTTTCCGATATTCTGGAGTCTAACGGTTCTTCTTCCATGGCAACTGTATGCGCCGGCTCGCTGGCCCTGATGGATGCAGGTGTTCCTGTTAAGGATGCCGTTTCAGGTATAGCCATGGGCTTGATCACGGATAAGCAGACAGGTAAATTTGCCGTTCTTTCTGACATTCTGGGTGATGAAGACCACCTGGGCGACATGGACTTTAAAGTAGCGGGTACCAGCAAAGGTATTACAGCTTGCCAGATGGACATCAAAGTGCAGGGCTTGTCTCACGAAGTATTGAGCCAGGCGCTTGCGCAGGCCAGAAATGGTCGTCTGCATATCCTGGGAGAGATGAACAAGACAATTTCGGCTCCGGCTGCAGATTACAAGCCGCATACGCCGCGTTCGTTCAACATCGTGATTGACAAGGAGTTCATTGGTGCTGTAATTGGGCCAGGTGGTAAAGTAATCCAGCAGATCCAAAAAGATACAGGTGCCACAATCATCATCGAAGAGAAGAACGAGAAAGGCCATGTAAACATCTTCGCCAGCAACCAGGAGTCTATGAACAACGCTGTGAGCAAGATCAAAGCGATCGTGGCGCAGCCGGAGATAGGCGAGGTATACATTGGCAAAGTGAAATCAATCCAGCCTTACGGAGCCTTCGTGGAGTTCATGGCAGGAAAAGATGGTTTGCTGCACATTTCTGAAATCAAGCACGAGCGTCTTGAGACGATGGATGGCGTACTCGAGATTGGTGAAGAAGTGAAGGTGAAGCTGATTGACGTGGACAAGAAAACCGGCAAATTTAAGCTGTCTCGCAAGGCTATTCTTCCTAAGCCAGGCGCCGAACCACAGCAATAATTTTAAATTTAAATACTCCTGATGCCCGTTCCGTATAAGGCGGAGTGGCGTCAGGAGTATTATGTTTTGCCGTCGCGCAGAGGTGTCTTGATTTTATTCTTAAAAAGTAAGAACTTTGCGCAATTTTCTGTTGTTACCCCAACGAGCCCGGAATTAAGATTTTCACATTTTTTGTAATAACAATATACTCTGATGAGACAACTCAAGATAAGCAAACAGATCACCAACCGCGAAAGCCAGTCGCTGGACAAGTACCTTCAGGAGATTGGTAAAGTCGATTTGCTTACGCCAGATGAGGAGGTATCGCTTGCTCAGAGAATCAAAGAGGGAGATCAGTTTGCACTTGAGAAGTTGACGAAAGCCAACCTTCGTTTCGTTGTATCGGTGGCCAAGCAGTACCAGAACCAGGGCCTTTCCCTTGGTGATCTGATCAATGAGGGTAACCTGGGTCTGATCAAAGCCGCCAAGCGTTTTGATGAAACAAGAGGTTTCAAGTTCATCTCCTATGCAGTTTGGTGGATCCGTCAGTCAATTCTGCAGGCGCTGGCCGAGCAGTCTCGTATTGTGCGTTTGCCGCTGAACCGTGTTGGTTCTCTAAACAAAATCTCTAAATCGTTCTCTGAACTGGAGCAGAAATTCGAGCGCGAGCCTTCTCCTGAGGAGATCGCGGAAGTGCTTGAGTTGACTACTGCCGAGGTAGTGGACACGCTCAAGATCTCGGGCCGCCACGTTTCTGTGGACGCTCCGTTTGTGCAAGGTGAGGAAAACCGCCTGCTCGACGTGCTGGAAAACGAAGACGAGGAATCGCCTGACACAGGTTTGATGAACGACTCGCTCCGAAAGGAAGTGCAGCGCGCCCTGTCTACCCTTACCAAACGTGAGGCTGATGTAATCACCTTATACTTTGGACTGAACGGCGAGCATTCGCTGACGCTGGAGGAGATCGGAGAGAAGTTTAACCTGACCCGCGAGCGTGTTCGCCAGATCAAGGAGAAAGCTATCCGCAGACTGCGTCACACATCCCGAAGCAAAGCGCTGAAGCCTTACTTAGGATAGACTGATAAGCACAACAAGAAGAGCCCTGCCCGTAAGGTCAGGGCTCTTTGCATTTGCAGTGAACAATGAGGCTGTCCGCCGGGTTTATGCTAATTAACATAGGAAGTATGCAGGCAGAGCATCATATTTTTTGTATACTTGCAACCAATTTCGATTAAGCTTCACTTAAGAATGGAAATAGAGAAAGTAAAATGCCTGATCATCGGATCAGGTCCCGCTGGGTATACAGCAGCTATTTATGCTTCCCGTGCCGGACTAAACCCTGTACTTTACCAGGGCTTGCAGCCGGGAGGCCAGCTTACTATTACCAATGATGTAGAGAATTATCCAGGCTACCCGGATGGGATCAACGGTCCTCAGATGATGGAGGATTTCAAACGCCAAGCTGAACGTTTTGGAACTGATGTGCGCTATGGCATCGCTACTGCCGTTGATTTTTCTTCGCAGCCACACAAGGTGACAATCGATGACCAGAAGGTGATCGAAGCTCATACCGTGATCATCTCCACTGGCGCATCTGCCAAATGGCTGGGTATGGAGTCGGAGGCCCGCCTGAACGGGAATGGCGTGAGTGCTTGTGCCGTTTGCGATGGTTTCTTCTACCGTGGTCAGGATGTTGCGATTGTAGGTGCTGGCGATACGGCTGCTGAAGAAGCTACCTACCTGGCCAACATTTGCAACAAGGTATACATGATCGTTCGCCGTGACGAGATGCGCGCCTCTACCATCATGCAGGAGCGGGTGAAGAAGACAAAGAACATTGAGATACTTTGGAATACAGTAACGGACGAGATTCTGGGAGGTGAAGTAGTGGAGGGCGTGCGTGTGCGCAATGTGCTCACCGACGAACTGCGTGAGATCCCTGTGAGTGGTTTTTTCGTGGCAATCGGGCACCAACCGAACTCTGGCATTTTTGCGGATTATCTGAATCTGGACGAGAATGGTTATATCCGTACGATTCCGGGAACAAGCAAAACCAACATCGATGGGGTTTTTGCCTGTGGCGATGTGCAGGATTATACCTACCGGCAGGCAGTGACAGCAGCAGGCTCAGGTTGTATGGCTGCGCTGGATGCCGAGCGTTATTTGTCTGCACAGGAATTGCACTAAAATTTGCAAGGTGATATACCTGTCAGCCATAATTTGTTTTGGGCAGACAGCCGATAACCACAATAAAATGGCGTTGCTGTAGTTAGTTTTGCGACATTAAGCTTAATAGTAGCAGCCCGCCTAATATTCAATAGAATGCTAAAGTATAAAGCACCCCTTTCGATTGCACTTTTTTTGCTCTTCCTGCTTATTGGGTCGGGCAGTGCCTTTGCACAGGGAAAGGTCAAAGATCTGTTTAAGGTAAAGTCACCTAAAATTGATTACGTACGGCCTGATACCACCATCCTGATCAAATACGAGGAGTTTCCGGAGGATGATTCGGACGCTGGCAAGTCCATCTTCTTCAACCCGAAGAAAGAACTCTCCATTGTAAGCGAAGACACTTCAGAGCTCGACTTGGGAGAGCAGCATATTGTGGAGGTATCGGAGGAAGTCCTGATCGACTCTACCTGGATCAAAATTGCGGGATACTATGCCATTTGGGATACTCGGAACATCAATCCGTACCGTATGGACGGCCGGCAATTGAAAGATACAGTGGACATTACGCTGTATGATCCTAAAGTAAAACGCGACTACAAGATGCCATTGGAGAAGACCCCTGTGACGAGCCGTTTCGGGCATAGGGGGTACCGCTGGCATTATGGCACCGACATTGACCTCAATACCGGCGACTCTATCTACGCTGCTTTTGACGGTGTGGTGCGCATAAACAAATGGGATGGCGGTGGATACGGTAACTATATTGTATTGCGCCATTACAACGGGTTAGAGACGCTTTACGGGCACATGAGCCGTACCATCGCGGAGACAGGTCAGTTTGTGAAGGCCGGAGAAGTGATTGGATTGGGTGGAAGTACCGGCCGTAGCTCTGGGCCGCACCTGCATTACGAAGTGCGTTACCAGGGCAACCCGCTGGATCCGGAATTGATGTACGATTTTCCTGATTACCTGCTCAAAGGGCAGAGTTTCGTCATAACTTCAGCACTTTTCAACTATTATAACAAGTCTAAGGGTAGCAGCAGCAGTGGTTCCCGAAAGTCAACTTATCACAAAGTGAGAAGCGGCGACACTCTGTCAGGTATAGCGAAGCGTTACGGTGTTCCCGTTAGCCAGATCACTAAACTGAACGGAATCAGCTCGCGTACTACCCTGAAAGTCGGACGTTCGCTCCGAATCAGATAAAGAAGCAACTAATGACAAAGTTAGATATACTTGCCTTTGCCTCGCACCCGGATGACGTAGAGCTTGGCTGCGCCGGTACACTGATAGCCCACATTGCAGCAGGTAAGAAAGCCGGAGTTGTAGACCTGACACGAGGTGAGTTAGGAACACGCGGCACCCCTGAGGAACGTTTGGCCGAGGCAGAAGAGGCTGCCAGCATTATGGGCCTTACGGTGCGAGACAACCTGGGCTTTGCCGACGGATTTTTCTCCAACGACAGAGAACATCAGTTACAGATCGTACGCAAGGTACGTCAGTATCAGCCGGACATTGTGCTGATGAATGCCGTGCACGACCGGCACCCTGACCATGGACGTGGTGCTGCTGTTGTGGCAGAGGCTTGTTTCCTGGCTGGCCTTAAGATGATCAAAACTATTGGTGAGGATGGCTTAGAGCAGCAGGCCTGGAGACCAAAGGCAACTTACAATTTTATTCAGGACCGTTATATCAAACCTGATATTGTGATGGATGTAACGCCTTTCTGGGAGAAAAAACTTGAAACAATCCGGGCTTTCAAAACACAGTTTTACAACCCGGATGATAGCTCACCCAACACGTATATCTCTTCACCGGAGTTTCTGGATTTCATTGAAGCCAGAGCCCGCGAATATGGGCATGCGATAGGAGTGACATTTGGGGAGGGCTTTACCTCAGCCAAACAGGTTGGAGTCCGCAATCTTTTTGATCTGATATAATTTGGTCCATACATAACAAAAGCGGGCCGGTCTAATGACCGGCCCGCTTTTGTTATGTATGGGGAAGGCTATACCTTACTTGACTCTGTTTTTGCGCCAGTTGGAAGCAGGCCCGTTTTGCGAGCCTGTAGTAGTTGCACGAACTTTGAGCTTGTTGTTGCTTAGCAGAATTGCCGCCAGCACAGCTGAAATTTCTTCTGCATCATCAGTCAGTTCTGTCTCCAATACACTCGGCGTAAAGTAACGCTCGATGAATTTGGTGTCGAAATTCCCGGAAACAAAGGCCTCATGCTGCAGAACAAACTTGCCAAATGGCAGTGTCGTTTCTATACCTGTAATCTTATACTCGTCGATAGCACGCAGCATCTTCTCGATCGCCTCCTCGCGGTCTTTGCCGAACGTCACCAGCTTGGCGATCATCGGGTCGTAGTAGATCGGAATATCCATGCCTTGCTCAAAGCCGTCGTCCACTCGCACGCCGAGGCCTTGCGGACGCACATAGGTTTCCAGGCGACCGATGTCAGGCAGGAAGTTATTGGCCGGATCTTCAGCATACACACGCAGCTCGAGCGCATGTCCGTTAATTTGCAAATCCTCCTGACGAAAGTGGAGCGGGTTGCCCTCTGCGATCAGGATCTGCTCTTTCACCAGGTCAAGCCCCGTGATCTGTTCTGTTACCGGATGCTCTACCTGAAGGCGGGTATTCATTTCCAGGAAATAGAAGTTCAGGTTCTCGTCCACCAGAAACTCTACGGTGCCAGCTCCAACATAGTCGCAGGCTTTGGCTACGTCTACAGCGCAGCGGCCCATCTCATCCCGGAGTTCCGATGTCAGGACAGCAGAAGGAGCCTCTTCAATCACCTTCTGGTGGCGGCGTTGAATAGAGCACTCGCGCTCAAACAAATGCACAATGTTGCCATGCGTATCGCCTAATACCTGAATTTCGATGTGACGCGGAGATCCGATGTATTTCTCGATAAAAACCGAGCCGTCGCCAAATGCAGAGGTCGCCTCGCTAACCGCCAGTTTCATTTGCTCCTCGAACACCTCCACGCTCTCCACTACACGCATACCTTTACCGCCGCCGCCAGCACTTGCCTTGATCAGGATCGGGAAACCAACCTGAGAGGCGATCGCTTTGGCTTCTTCCACATCGGTGATGGCTTCTTCCGTACCTGGTACCATAGGGATCTTATACTTGGCAACAGCAGCCTTAGCGGCCAGTTTGCTACCCATCAGTTCGATGGCTTCCGGAGAAGGCCCGATGAAGATCAAACCGGCTTCCTGCACTTGCCGGGCAAAGTTGGCGTTTTCGGAGAGAAAACCATAGCCTGGGTGTATGGCATCTACCTGCAAGCGTTTGCAGACATCGATGATCACATCACCACGCAGGTAGGATTCATTTGACTTAGGGCCACCAACGCAAACAGCCTCGTCAGCGTAGCGCACGTGCAGGGCGTTGCGGTCGGCCTCGCTGTAGACAGCCACCGTGCTGATACCCATTTCTTTCGCAGAGCGCATCACGCGCAGGGCTATTTCACCACGGTTGGCTACTAGTATCTTCTTGATTTTTCTCATGCAAGAGCAAAGCTTTATTTTCTTCAAAGAAACGGTATAACGGGCAAACTTAAAAATGAGCCACTGAAAAAGGAGCAGCAGGAGTATTAGAAATTGTTTATGAATCTATAAAATCATAAATTTGCAGGCATTATACTCAGAACTGAAAACATAGTATAACTGACTATATCAGAACCTTAAATTATCCCAAAACTTAATTAAACACAAGGTGGATTTATTTGAAAAGTTGTTGACCAACAGAGGTCCTTTAGGCAGCCACTCACATTATGCGCATGGCTATTTCACGTTTCCAAAGCTTGAAGGGGAGATCGCTCCGCGCATGAAGTTTAGGGGCAAGGAAGTACTTACCTGGAGCCTTAACAACTACCTGGGTCTGGCTAATCATCCGGAAGTGCGCAAGGCAGATGCCGAAGCCGCTGCTGAATGGGGTATGGCTTACCCAATGGGTGCGCGTATCATGTCCGGTAACTCAAACCTGCATGAGAAGTTGGAATCGGATCTGGCGGAATTTGTGCAGAAGCCTGATGCTTTGTTGCTGAACTTCGGTTATCAGGGTGTCGTGTCGATCATCGATGCGCTGGTAGATCGCCACGATGTAATCGTCTACGATGCGGAGTCTCACGCTTGTATTATTGACGGTGTGCGCCTGCACCAGGGGAAGCGCTTTGTGTATGCGCACAACGATATGGCCAGCCTCGAAAAGCAGCTGGAGCGTGCTACACGTTGGGCTGAAAACACAGGCGGTGCCATTCTGGTGATCACAGAAGGTGTATTCGGTATGTCCGGTAACCTGGGCAAACTAAAGGAAGTGGTTGACCTGAAGAAGAAATTCCAGTTCCGTTTGTTGGTTGACGACGCGCATGGTTTCGGTACCATGGGTAAGACTGGTGCCGGTACTGGTGAGCACCTGGGTGTGCAGGATGGTATTGACGTTTACTTCTCTACTTTCGCCAAGTCTATGGCGAGCATCGGTGCCTTTGTGGCTGCTGATGAGCAGGTAGTAGAGTACTTGCGCTACAATATGCGCTCCCAGATCTTTGCCAAGTCACTGCCTATGCCGCTAACAGTAGGTGCTATTAAGCGTCTGGAGCTGTTGCGCACCAAGCCAGAGCTGAAAGACAAACTTTGGGAGGTGGTAAACGCCCTGCAGACTGGTTTGCGCGAAAAAGGATTCAATATCGGTACAACAGAATCGCCTGTTACGCCTGTGTTCCTGAACGGTCAGATTCCGGACGCTACGCAGCTTACGCTCGACCTGCGCGAGAACTACAACATCTTCTGCTCGATTGTGGTGTACCCGGTTGTACCGAAAGATGTGATCATGCTGCGCCTGATCCCTACTGCTGTCCATACCCTGGAAGATGTGAAGGAGACAATTGACGCATTTGAGAAGATTGCACAAAAGCTAGACAAAGGTCTATACTCTAAGTCGACAGTGTCCGTTTAATTTGCTGTAAAGGCATATATTAAAGTTTGCTAATCTTTGCATGTTATCATTTAATGTGTATATTGGAGCAGTAAAAACAAATGTTTCACTATAATTAACACCTCAAATGAACAACAACTTTAGCAAACTCAAGGACCTTGTAATGTCACTTGAAGCTGACTTCGAGAAATTCTACGACAAGAACAATGCAGCTGCTGGTACGCGTGTACGTAAAGGTATGCAAGACCTGAAAAACATGGCACAGGACATCCGTAAGGAAGTTCAGGACATGAAAAACAGCGCAACTGAGAAGAAATAAGCTTCTTTAAGCACTTAACAACTAAAAAAGGTGGTCTGCAAAGACCACCTTTTTTAGTTTAAACTACTTGTAAATCAGTTAGTTAACGGCAACAAGGTAGTAGTTTTTCTTTCCTTTCTGCACTACCAGGTATTTCTCCTGTAGCAACTCGTAGTTAACCGGTTCTTCTGTGCCCTGAATCTTCTGACGGTTGATGCTTACGCCGCCGTTTTTGATCATGCGCTTCGCTTCACCCTTCGATTCAAAAATCTGGCCTCCTGTCACCTCAGAAAGCAGGTCGCTCACAGTGGCGGCTGTTTCGTAGCTGCCACGGCTCACTTCTATTTGCGGCAAGCCTTCAAAAGCAGACAGCAAAACATCCTCTTTTAGGCCTTTCAGCGTCTCTAAATCGCCTTTTCCAAATAAAATTTCAGAGGCATCCACCGCCGATTTATAATCATCTTCGGAATGCACGCGAATTGTAACATCTTTAGCCAGCGCTTTCTGAAGCACACGCAGGTGAGGGGCTTGCTTGTGCTCTTCAATTATGCGCTCGATCTCGTCCTGTGGCAACAGCGTGTATACCTTGATCAATTTCTCAGCTTCTTCGTCTGAGAGGTTGAGCCAGAACTGGTAGAACTTGTAAGGTGAGGTAAAGGCTGGGTCGAGCCATACGTTGCCCCCTTCAGACTTGCCAAATTTAGTACCATCCGCTTTTGTCACCAATTTGCCCACCAAGGCATAGGCTTTGCCATCGTCGATACGGCGAATGAGTTCGGTACCAGTCGTGATGTTGCCCCACTGATCCGATGCACCCATCTGCAGGCGCACGTTTTTGTTCTTGTAAAGATGGTAGAAATCGTAACCCTGTATCAGTTGGTAGGTGAACTCGGTATAGGAGAGGCCCTCGGCACGGTTGCCCTCTTCGTCGGCGCTGATGCGCTTTTTCACAGAGTCCTTTGCCATCATATAATTAACGGTGAGGTGTTTGCCCACTTCACGCAGGAAGCCCAGAAAGCTGAACTCTTTGAACCAATCGTAGTTGTTCACGATCTCAGCTGAATTTTCGCCGCAGTTAAAGTCGAGGAACTTCTCCAACTGCTTGCGTATACCTGCCTGGTTAGCCTGTAGCGTGGCTTCATCCAACAGGTTGCGCTCCGCTGATTTGCCTGAAGGGTCGCCGATCATACCGGTGGCACCGCCTACAAGCGCGATCGGCTTATGGCCAGCCCGCTGCAAGTGAACCAGCAGCATGATCGTCGCCAGGTTACCTATGTGCAAGGAGGATGCCGTCGGGTCGAAGCCGATATAGCCGGTGGTCATGCCCGAAGCGAGTTGTTCTTCTGTACCCGGCATGAAATCGTGGAGCATGCCTCTCCATCTTAATTCTTCTATCAGATTCATGTAAGCCTTTATAATCGTCTGTTCAGGGCAAAGATATAAAAGAGTTAGCAGATTCATGGTCTGTTCACGCTAGTGGCCTGATCCGGACTTAGTCTTTATCCCGGTTATTGCTACTTTGGAAGGAGGTATACCTCATGGTCTGCAAAGCACATGACCACTGACTGACTGCTTAGAAGCAAGAGGGATATTACGCCCGGCTTTTATTAGTAGTTAGCAGTTGCGGAAGATAATTAGGTAGAGCGTTAAGTTTTGTTTCTTGTTTTAAAGTGCTCACATGCAATATTTAACCTTTTAACACTTTAAGTATCGGGTGAATATACTTTTTAAAAAATCACTCGCTTGAAACAACCTCATAACCGTTTTCATAAACTTGCTGTCATCGCAGGTATAGCTTATGCAGAAACTTGATATCCACGCGTTGCCTTGGTTAAGGCTTTATCTGGCTTGTATAAGATGCAAGCATGCCGGGCCGGTGGTATGTTAATTTATTTTTGACAATTCTGCCTTTATTTGCAGCACATATACCTGTATATTTGATGGCTGTATACCTGAACATTCACCCTATTAGATTTTTCTGACGCCATGTCGCATACCCCTGAGGGCATCTTGGAGCAATTGAAGAAAAGGCAGTTTGCCCCCGTGTATTTTCTGCAGGGAGAGGAGCCTTTTTATATCGACCAAATTGCCGACTTTATTGAGGCAAATGCCTTGCAGGAGCACGAAAAGGGCTTCAACCAGGTCGTGATCTATGGCAAAGATGTGGATGTGGCTACCGTCTTGCTGCAGGCCAAACGTTTCCCGATGATGGCCGAGCGGCAGGTTGTGATCGTTAAGGAGGCCCAAAGTATAGTGGACCTGGAGCGGGAAGAGGGTATGAAACAGCTGGAGGCTTACCTGCAAAACCCCTTGCCCTCCACAATACTGGTGCTATGCCACAAGCATAAGTCCCTGGATGGCCGCAAGTCCCTGGGCAAGGTGGTGCAAAAGCATGCGGTCCTGCTCACCACTAAAAAGCTCTACGACAACCAGATTCCTGCCTGGATAACGGGCTATGTCAAAAGCAAAGGTTTGCAGATCAGCCCGAAGGCTGTGCTGTTACTGAGCGAGTATATCGGTGCCGACCTGTCCCGCCAGGCCAATGAGATCGACAAACTGTTAATCAACCTGCAGCCGGGGCAAATGATAGACGAGCGGGTAGTGCAGGAGAACGTCGGCATCAGCAAAGAGTACAATATCTTCGAGCTGCAGTCTGCGCTTATCGCACAGGATGCGCTGAAGGCCAACCGGATTGTTCAGTACTTTGAGGCGAATCCAAAAAATAATCCGCTTATACCTAACCTGAGCCTGCTCTTTACGTTTTTCACCAAGCTTTTAACTTTGCACCAGTCGGCTGATAAGTCTGAGGCGGGGATCAGGAAGAGTCTGGGTAACCGGGGCTTTCTGGCAAAAGAGTACATGCAGGCGCTCCGGGTTTTTCCGCTAGTGCGCGTAGTCGCCGTTATTCATCATATCCGGGTGGCCGACTTGCAGGTAAAGGGCATCAGCGGTGGCGATATGAGTGAATCTGAAATTTTAAAGGAACTCGTTTTCAAGATCTTACATCCGGTTCCCAGAACTTTGGCAAGTCATTAGGTACAATTTCATGCGTACAGCACAATATTTGCTGCTGCTGCGGCATTGTATAGAGGTATAAGGTTTATCCAAGTGCCCAGGGTCGGATGTTTATTGCAGATGGTTCGCACGGTTATCTATTTTTGATTAATTTTGAATTTGCCTGTAAGGCACGGCGCTAGCGGGTGCTGTAGCCAATAGTTCTAAGATTTAGCCATAAGAATAGCTCGAGAGCGAGCAGCAAGATACATATGAAGATAGCCTATAAAGTAGCGCTGGCATCGGTTTTGGCTGGAGGCAGTCATGTAGCGGTAGCCCAGCACACCCAGGTGTTTAACGCAAAAGACAAGCATTACCACGAAGGCGTAGAGCTCTTTGACCGGGCCAAGTACGGTGCGGCGCAGGAAGCTTTCCGTAAGTACATTAACCTGATTGGTGACGATGCCAAGACCGCGGACGCGCAGTACTACTATGCCTTAAGTGGACTATACCTGCTGCACCCCGATGCTGAACAGCTGATCCTGAACTTTACACGCAAATTCCCGACCCACCCGAAAACGGCGCTGGCCAATTACGAGCTGGGTCTGTATTACTTTGAGAACAAGGACTACAAAAAGGCGGTAGAGAAACTCGAAAGCGCACCGACTCATCTGCTCAGTATCAAGCAAAACAAAGAGCTGGAGTTTAAGCTCGGTTATTCTTATTTCGCAAACAAGGACTTCAAGAACGCCAAGATCTGGTTCGATAAAAACAAAACGACCGGTTTCAGAGAAGACGAGCATCGTTTTGCCTATGCCTCCAACTACTACGCCGGCTATATTTCCTACCGAGAGGGGGATTATGACGCCGCCAAGGCTGACCTGTTGATCGCTGAAAAGAATGAGGCGTATGCGCAGATCGTGCCTTACATGATCACGGAGATCCTTTATAAGGAACAGGATATTTACGAAGTGATCCGCTACGGAGAGGCGGCCTTGGCCAAAACTCCCAAAGTGCAGCAGGCCGAAGAAATTGCGCTTTTGGTGGGTGATGCCTATTACCAGCGCGCCGATTACAAATCAGCTGAGAAGTACTTCAGCCAGTATGCGCAGGGCAAACGGAAGCTTGAACCGGTGATCCAATATAAGATCGCTTATACGGACTATAAGAATGGCAACTTCAAAAATGCCATTGCCAACTTTAAGGAAGTAGCAAGTAAGAAAGACGCGCTGGGACAAAATGCAGCTTATTATCTGGGCATGAGCTATTTGCGCGAGGATAACAAACAGTATGCCCTCACTGCTTTTGACCAGGCGCGCAAAAACGACCAGGACAGGACGATTACCGAAGCGGCAACCGTAAAGTTTGCGCAGGTAAGCTATGAGCTGGGCAATTTCCGCGATGTTTTCAATTCTCTCCAGAACTTCAACCAGGAGTTCCCCAAATCAGAGCATGCCGCTGACGTAGATAACCTGCTCACCGAGGCTTACTTTAATTCGAACAACTATTCGGAGGCGATCAGACACATTGAGAGCATGCCGAACAAGAGCTACAAAATGCTGGAAACTTACCAGCGTGTTACGCATTTGTATGGCGTCAATCTTTACAACGAAGGCAAGTTCCCGACCGCCGTTTCGTTGCTGGACAAGTCGCTGCAGTATCCTTATGACAAGGAGATCACGGCGGCCAGCCACTTTGTGAAAGGAGAGGCTTACTCTATGGGGCAGCGCTACGTGGATGCCATCAACAGTTATGCGGCTGTATTCCGTAACAGCGAAGCCCGCAAGTCGGAGTATTACATGAAGTCCCGCTACGGCATTGGCTACGCCTACTATAATAACAAGGAGTATGACAAGGCGATGCCGCACTTCAAGGCGTATGTAGATGGCACCAGCCCGAGCGACCCGAACCATTACGATGCCATGATGCGACTGGCCGACCTGCATTATGTGAACAAGCAGTATGCCCCTGCCTTGTCGCTCTACGATAAAGTTTTGGCTTCTAATTCCAATGACAAAGACTATGTGTACTTCCAGAAAGGAATTGTGCTTAGCTTAATGGGTAACAAAGAAGCAGCCAAGCAGAACCTGCAGACCGTTTACAGCCAATACCAGAAATCGCGCTACGTGGAGCCGGCCATGTACCAGCGTGCCATCATCGATTTTGAATCGGGTAACTACCAGTCAGCTGTTTCTGGCTTTACGGCGCTCATACAAGGACGGCCTCAAAGCCGCCTGGTGCCTAATGCCCTGGAGAAAAGAGGTATAGCCTACGCTAACCTGGGCCGTAATGCCGAGGCTGCCGCAGACTACAAGCGTGTACTCGACGAATTCCCGAACTCCCGTTCAGCAAGCGGTTCGCTTTACAGCTTGCAGGAAGTACTGGCCACTCAGAACAGAAGCGCTGAATTTGATGTGTATGCAGAAAAATTCAGAACGGCCAACCCAGAGAGTAATGCACTGGAAAGTATTGAGTTCGAAGCTTCTAAGACCTTGTACTTCAACGAAAAGTACGACCAGGCTGTCACCAAACTCGAGAATTACCTGAAAACTTATCCGAACAGCCCATATGTGAGCGATGCGAATTACTTCCTGGCAGATTCTTATTTGCGCATTAACCAAACGGAGCAAGGTTTGAAGCTGATGAAGGCTGTTGTGGCGGAAAATAAGAGTGAGTATGTAAACCGTGCAATCCAGAAGGTGGCAGACGCTGAGTTTGAGAACAAGAACTACGCTGAGGCAATTAAGTACTACAGTCGCCTGCGTGACACAGCCACTAACCGTCGTGAGCAGCAGACAGCTCTGACCGGCCTGATGAAGAGTCACTTCCTCTCGAATGATTATGCGGCCTCGAAGCGTATTGCCAACGAGCTGATCAGCCAGGGGAACTCTGCCCTCTATGTGTTTAACACGGCACAACTCTACAAGGGCAAGGCAACCTATGCCGAAGGCAACCTGGACCAAGCGCTGAAAGAGCTGCGAGAAGCAGCTTCATCTGCGACAGATGAAAACGGAGCTGAAGCGCACTACCTGGTAGCGGAGATACTGTACAAGCAGAAAAAATATGCCGAGTCAATTGATGTTGCATTTGACTTTAACTCGAAGTTCTCAAACTACGACTTCTGGCTGGGCAAGTCCTTCCTGATCATAGCGGATAACTACGTGGCACAGAACGAGACCTTCCAGGCGACTTCAACCCTTAACTCCATCATCGAGCACTCACCGGTGCCGGAGATCGTGGCTGATGCAAAACAGAAGCTGGCCAAATTGGGAGGCGCTCCGAGCACAGCCCCAGCAGACTCCGTGAAAGGAAGAAGAAGATAATGCATCATGAAGAGAAATAGCAACATGAAGAATAGATTGAAAAAGGCTTCCATTGCAGCGATTGTATTGTGTGCCGGGTATAGCTTTCTAAACAGTGCCCAGGCGCAAACCACTGGTTGGGGCGAAGGCGCTAAACTGCAGGACTCGGAGGTAGTGGTGGAGAAGGACCGCAAGCTCGAATTGCCCCGGGCATCGCGCAACTACCAAAAATTTGCGGTGGTGGCTCCTGAGCCGGGCGAGCGCAACGTTCGTTACCGCTTCAATGATTACCGACTTGAAGACCAGGATGTAGACCTGCAGATGCGGGTCCTCACCATTAAGCAGGATGAATTGTCTAAGCTCTATGGCAACTACATTAAGGCCGGTATAGGTAACTATGGTACGCTATACCTGAAAGGCTACTTTCACAACAAACGCAGCAACGTGGCCTCCTACGGTGCGGATGTCAGCCACATCACCTCCGCCAGAGGCCCAGTAGACGGTAAGAATTCCGCTGTAACCAACTCGGCCATCAACTTAAATGGTGAAGCGTATATGCAAGGCCTTACACTGGGTGGTAAACTGGGCTACGGCCGTGACAAATACCATTTTTACGGGTATAGCCCAACGCAGGAAACCACAGTCGACAAAGATACCATCAGCCAGGTGTTCAACCGTGTGAATGCCGAAGGGTATATGCACAACCATGGTGCCGGTATGCCGCTCCTTTTCAGAGCAGGCTTGAACGTGAATTATCTGAACGACCGCTATGACATGCGGGAGACGAACATTGCTGCGAAGTTGAATACGGAGTATGGCCTGGATGATGTTTCCGCTTTCAAAGTGGACGCGGATCTCTCGCTGGTGTCGCACAAAGACTCTGCTTCGGTTAACCGCACTCTCTTTAAAGTGCATCCGCAGTATGAGCGTCAGCTGAACGCTATTCGTCTGGCCATTGGCGCTAACATTGCCTACACAGGTGATACTGTGAATGATGCCCGCAAGTTCAACGTATACCCAACGGTGCGTGTAGGTGTTGAGCCAATTAAAGATAACCTCTTGATTTACGCAGGTATAGGGGGTGACTTACAAAGAGTTACTTTATACCAGCTGACACAGGAGAACCCATTCCTGGCACCGAATGTAAGAGTGGCCGATCAGAACAAAGGCTTGGAGGTATACGGCGGTATGCAGGCTAACATTGCCAACTTTGTGCACCTGACAGGGCGTGTGGCTTATCAGAACTTCCGCAACATGTACTTCTACAACAACTCGGCGCTTGACTCAGCCAAGTTTGACCTGGTGTATGACGACGGTGTGACAAATGTTTTGAATATTTATGGAGAGGCTACTTTCAATTATTCTGACGAACTTCGCATTGGTTTAAAGGCTGATTATAACAAGTATAGCACAGCTACCTTAGAGCAGCCGTTTCACCGTCCGGAGTTGTTGGCGAGCGTTTTTGCCACCTACAACTTCTACGACAAGATTCTCTTTAATTCAGAACTTTACTATATTGGGAGTTCTTTCGGGCGCATTACCCGTCCTGACGGCACTTTTGTGTTGCGGGAAACGGATACGATCGTGGACCTGAACCTAAAGGCGGACTACCGCTTCTCCAACCGGTTCACGACTTTCCTGATGGTGAATAATTTGTTTGCGCAGAAATACGAAAGGTTTGTAAATTACCCCAACAAAAGTATTAACCTGATAGGAGGCGTCTCTTATTCTTTCTAAGTGCCTATGGTAGAAAAGCACATCAAGCACCTGCTCTATAATCACGACTGTGTGATCATACCTGATTTTGGCGGGTTGATCACAAGGTATGTGCCTGCCCGGATCAATCCGGTAAAGCATACGCTGGTGCCGCCGTCCAAGAAAATTGCTTTCAACGAAAAGCTGGTGCTCAACGATGGCCTGCTCATCAGCACCATTGCCTATGCAAACAATACCTCTAAGGAAGAAGCCAGACAACTGGTTTTGTCCTTCGTGCATGAGGTACGAAGCCGATTGGAGAAAGAGCAGCGCTTTGAGCTGACCGACATTGGTGTGTTCAAGTACAACCATGAACAGAAGCTGGTTTTTGAATATACCGAAGGCGATAATTTGCTCGAGTCCAGCTTTGGTCTGCCGGAGATTGTGGCCAGACCAGTTCGTCCGGAGGAGCCGGCGGTACTGCGCACCCTGATTAAAGAACGCCAGCCGACGGAGCCTACGCCTGCAAATAAACCATTCAAAGTCCGCCTGAAGCGCGCCTACCACGTGGCAGCAGGATTGGCACTGACAGGCTTGGTTGGAGCGGCGCTGTATATGGTGTCTCTGCAAACGGATTATAACCTGAGCAGCCTTAACCCGATCTCGCTAATAAGCGGCGACAAGCAGACAGCCGATGAAAATACTGCCATTGCATCAATTACGCAGCAGGAAGCCACGTTCGATCAATCGACCGCAATGGACGCTCTCGAGGCACCTGAGACAGGTATAGCCGAAGACGCTGCTAACTGGGATGCTGCTTCTACCAGTACTTCTGATCAGACTACTCAATATGCTGCTAACGAATTCGTTAGTGATAATGAAGAGCCGGTTGAGGAGATAGCGGTGCCGGCTCCGGTTACGACGACAGTGAGCGGCAAAGACGGCCGTTTTTACATTATTACAGGGGGTTATGCCCGCATGCTCAACGCTGAGTTCAATCGTCAGGAAATAGCGGAGTTCGGCCACGAGGCCAAAGTGCTGGAGCCCGGTAAAGGGAGCCGCTTATTTAAGGTGTCTGTAGCCGATTTCGCCACGGCAGAAGAAGCGCAGGCAGCCATGAACACTTACAGAAAATCATTCGGAGAAAATATTTGGGTTTATAATAATTAACATGACATCTCTCTTCTTACAAATTACAACGGCTCCTGCCGATACAACTTCAATGCTGGTTGATGGAGCAGAAACAGCAGAAAGCTCCGTTTCCTTGCTGGACCTGGCAATGGCAGGTGGTTGGGCCATGATCCCACTGCTGCTTCTGTCGCTGGCGGCTGTCTACATTTTCTTCGAACGTTACCTGACCCTAAAAAAAGCCTCTAAAAATCCGGATGGCTTCAGCGACCGCATCAAGAGCATGGTATTGGCCGGCGACATAAACGGGGCCCGTATGTTATGCGCTCAGACAAACACACCAGTAGCCAGAATGCTAGGCAAAGGGGTGAGCCGCATCGGTAACCCACTTAAGAACATCGAGACATCAATTGAGAACGTGGGCAAGATCGAGATCAGCCGACTGGAGCGTAATCTGGCTGCTTTGGCCACGATTGCAGGTGCTGCCCCGATGCTGGGCTTCCTGGGTACGGTAACGGGTATGATCCAGGCCTTTATCGCCATTGCGCAGGCAGAGGGTTCCGTAAGCCCGCAATTGCTGTCAGCTGGTATCTACCAGGCGATGGTAACAACAGCTACCGGTCTGATGATCGGTCTGCCAGCTTACGTAGGGTACAACTACCTGGTGTCTAAGATCGATAACATCGTACACGCCATGGAGTACTCTTCGATTGAATTCATTGATCTGTTACAAGAACCACAACTTTAAGCATGAATTTACGCTCCAAAAACAGGATCAACCCCGATTTCAACATGTCCTCTATGACGGACATTATCTTCCTGTTGCTTATTTTCTTCATGCTTACCTCAAACTTTGTTACTCCTACAGGGCTACCAGTTAGTTTGCCGTCCAGCAAGGTGTCTAACATTGTGATGGAGAAGGTGAATATCACCATTACGAAAGACCTGCAGTATTTTCTGAATGGTAAGCAAATAGACGAGGCGCAGCTGGAAACGCAGTTGGCAGCACTTTTGCAGGGAACAGAAGAAGGTGTGGTGGTGTTGAACGTTGACAAGACCGTGCCAGTGGAGTACCTGGCCAAGGTGGCAGGTATAGCCGCCAGCTTGAGAGCGAAAGTAACTCTGGCCACTGAGCCTACTAAGTAGCACTGATTACACATGGAGATAGCACTATCACAGGAGGAGGAAAAGAATAAGAAGATTGCTGCAGGCATTAGCATTACCCTGCACATCATTATTCTGTTGCTGCTCTTTTTCCTGCTGGCCTGGAATGGCGCCCCCGGCAAACCAGACGAGGAGATCGGTATAGAGATTAACTACGGCACAGATGCTGTGGGCAGCGGAGACGTGCAGTCAACTGCTACTCCAAACGAGTCGAAGAACGTGCAGGACAGCAAGCCTGCTCCAACACAGCCAGATCCGCTTCCGGAGCCTAAGCCAGTTGCTGCCGCCACACCTACACCGCCCACTCCGGTTGAAACACCAAAAGTGGTAACGGCCCCTGTGGAATCCCCGGTGTCGGTGAAAGAGGAGGTAAAGCCTCAGCCAAAACCACAGCCGAAGGTAGAAGAAGTGAAAAAGCCAGTGGAGCAGCCGAAGGAGGAGGTGAAGAAGCCAGAACCTGAGAAGCCACGCACGCTATACCCTGGTAAGCCAACGGAAAGCACTGGAACAGGTAAAGCCGGTACCTCAAATGAGGCGACAGGTAACAACAACGGCAACGATGCGAACAAAGTAGGTGACAAAGGCGACCCACGTGGCCAGATGACTGCCAAGAATTATGAAGGTACCCCTGGTGGCGGCGGTGGAGGCGATGGCCTCGATATGGCGGGTTGGCGCTACGATATTTCTCCCAAGCGTGACCCTTACGAGAACGAGACCGGCTTCGTAAAATTCCGCATCCGTATCGACGCTGACGGCAACCTGATCGGCATTGACCGACTGGAGAGCACCGTGTCGCCACACGTGGAGAAATGGTACCGCGAGCAGCTTCAAAAAACAACCTTCAGCCGCACGGGCGGAGGTCGAAGCACAACAGGCGCCACCGGTACCGTAACGTTTGTGATCAGATCACGCTAATTCGTATTGATTTCATGACTTATCAAGAGTGTCTTGATTACCTATACCAGCAATTGCCGATGTTTCAACGCATCGGCAATGCTGCTTTTAAGAAGAGCCTGGACAACATTGTAGCCCTTTGTGATGCACTTGGTCAGCCACAGACCAAGTTTAAAACAGTTCATGTGGCCGGCACCAATGGCAAGGGGAGTAGTTCCCATATGCTGGCTGCCGTACTGCAAAGCGCCGGCTATAAAACAGGTCTTTATACCTCCCCGCATCTCAAGTCTTTTACCGAAAGGGTGCGCATAAATGGCGTAGAACTTCCCCAGGACTACCTGATTCACTTTGTTGAACAAAACAAGGACCTTTTTGAGCAGGTGAAGCCTTCCTTTTTTGAGATGACCGTGGCACTCGCCTTTCAGTACTTTGCTGATGAGGGGGTAGAAGTTGCCGTTATTGAAGTGGGCCTGGGAGGCAGACTTGATTCCACGAACATCATTAAGCCTGAACTGTCGCTGATCACCAACATAGGATTTGACCACCAGGCACTCCTGGGGAATACGCTGGCCGAGATTGCAGGCGAGAAGGCGGGTATCATCAAAGCCCATACACCAGCGGTGGTCAGCACCAAGCAGGCCGAAATCGTGCATGTTTTCGAGCAGAAGGCCGCACTTGAACAGGCTCCACTGCACTTTGCCACCGATCATATACGCATGCAAGTCCTCGAACAGAACTTAGAGGGACAGGTATACGATGTGTACCGGGAGGGATACATTTGGCTTCAATCCCTGCAAGGCGATCTGGCTGGGATATACCAGCAGTATAATCTGCCCGGTGTGCTGCAATCGTTGCTCTTACTGCGTGAGCGAGGGTTTCTTATAACAGATGAAGCCATACGCCAAGGCATAGCACACGCTAAAACAATCACCGGCCTGAAAGGGCGTTGGCAGGTGTTAGGTTATAAGCCTTTAACTATTTGTGATACAGGTCATAATGTAGATGGTATTAAACAGATACTTGCTCAATTGAGCGCCTTGAAGCCGAAGCAGGTACACTTGGTGTTTGGGGCCGTGAATGACAAAGATGTGACCACAATCCTGCAGCTTCTGCCCAAGGGTTATACCTATTACTTTTGCCAGGCACAGATTCCGCGCGCATTGCCTGTAGCAGAGCTGAAGGAAAAAGCCGACCAGGTTGGATTGAAAGGGGATTCCTACTCTACAGTGCGTGATGCCATTGACGCGGCCAGGGGAAATGCGCAACCGGATGAGGTAATATTTATCGGAGGTAGTACCTTTGTGGTCGCAGAGATTGACGAACTATAAGAAATGGGAAGAAGTAAATTAGCAAAGTTTGCCGCCATAGCGGAGCGTGAGAATGTGATAGAACCAGAAGGAGAACTCTATGGTCAGTTGAAAGGTAAGTGGCGGGATGAGTTTTTCGAGAATGCCAATCCCCTGATCCTGGAGATTGGCTGCGGACGCGGGGAGTACACCGTGGGGATGGCCCGTCTGTATCCTGACAAAAACTTCCTGGGGCTGGACATCAAGGGAGCACGTATATGGAAAGGTAGTTCTTTGGCAGAGGAGGAAGATCTGCATAATGTGGCCTTTCTGCGCACCTTTATCGAAAACCTGGAAGATAACTTTGCTGCAGGCGAAGTTGATGAAATTTGGGTGACTTTCCCTGATCCACGTCCGAAAGACCGTGATATCAAGCGCCGCCTCACATCGCCACGTTTTCTGGATCTCTATGCCAAAGTGCTGAAGCCAGGCGGTATTTTGCACCTGAAGACGGATAACCAGATGCTCTTTGATTATACCCTGGAAGTTTTGCAGGAGAGACAGCCTAAAGAGTTGCTGTACACACATGATCTTTACCAATCTGATCTTCAGGAGCACACCATGGGTATCTACACAACTTATGAAAAACGATACCTGGCCGAAGGTATAGCTATAAAATACCTTCAGTTCAAGGTATAGCTTATGCCATAGTGTTATTATATTAAACCATAAAGGTCCGCCATACCTAGGTATAGCGGACCTTCTTGTATTTACTGGATACCCGTTTTTAGTTCAAGGTATAGATAGTCCGGTATAAAAGGTTACCTACGTAGTTTGGGGCAAGATTTGTGCAGGTTGCGAACTTTCTCATCGGGAAACGGCAATGCTACGAGGTTAGAATGTAACATCGTAGCATTTTAACTCCTAAACTCTCTGATTCCTTAATTCTTAAACTTCCTAATTTTCCTCAATTTCCTCGAATATCTCCTGAAGCTCGTCAAAATCTTTCAGGCCAGGCTTGATCTCATGACCACCGCGCAGTCCAATGCCGGCAGGCTTGATCTCTTTTAGCACGGTATTGATGTTGTGTCGGTGCACGCCGAAACCCAGGTAGATATGAAAGCGTTTGGCCAGGTTCTTTAAGAACTTTATATTAGTGGCGTCAATCTCTTCAAAGTCTGAGGAATAGATCAGGAAACTATCAACAGAGGGGCCATACAGTTCCATCATTTCCAGCAGTTCGCTTTCCACGGTGTCTTTATTGATAAACACCTTCTGGATAACCGGACGGTTGATCTCCTCAATCTCGTCTATGAGATAGGGTGTGTCTAGCTGAATGTAATCGAGACCGAAATCATCTGCATACTGGTTGATGACATCAGGCTTGGCGCGTTCAAACTCGCCCGCCAGTTTCACTCCCGATACCCAGCCGACGATCTCTTTCAGTGTGTCCGAAGACATGCGCGTTTTGTCGTCCAGTTTCAGGTTAAAGCTAATCACATCAACACCCATGCCGGCGCAGTAACGTGCGTCGCTCAAATTGTTGATACCATTTACTATTACAGAGGTACGTAAGCCCATAGCAATCTATGTTTTAAGAATCCAACGGATTCAGTTCATCTTTATTGAATACCAAAGTAAGTTCCTAAACGGGTACAATGCCATTTTTTTTAATAATTTTTTTAGCGGTCTGTAGCCTCCCAAAACAGTTGTTGCTACAATATTTGCCCCGCTGAATCTTTATTAGTGCCCCGATGTTACTATCTTTGTAGAAAAATTATAGCATTTCGAATTACAATACTGAAGATAAATGAGTAAGTTAGGAAGGGTATTGGTAGCCATGAGCGGCGGCATAGACAGCTCTGTGGCGGCAGTGATGTTGCACGAGCAAGGCTACGAAGTAGTGGGGATGACCATGAAGACATGGGACTACGCTTCGAGCGGCGCCAGCAAGAAGGAGACCGGCTGCTGCAGCCTCGACTCCATCAACGATGCCCGAAACATTGCCGTGCAGCTGGGTTTCCCGCATTATATCATTGATATTCGCGAAGAGTTCGGTGATTTTGTGATCAACCACTTTACCGACGAGTACATTGCGGGCCGTACACCGAACCCGTGCGTGCTCTGCAACACACACATTAAGTGGGATGCCCTGCTGCGTCGCGCTGACCAGTTGGGTTGCGATTTTATAGCGACCGGGCACTACGCCAATGTGCGCGAAGAAAACGGGCGCTATGTGATCTCGAAAGGCCTGGATGAAAGCAAAGACCAGTCTTACGCCTTGTGGGGGATTTCTCAGAAAAGTTTGGCGCGCACTATTTTTCCGCTTGGAAGTTTGCGCAAGACCGAGATCCGTCAGATGGCGATGGACCGTGGTTTTACCGAATTGGTGAACAAACCGGAGTCTTACGAGATCTGCTTTATTCCTGACAACGACTACCGCGGTTTCCTGAAGCGTCGGGTAGAAGGACTGGAGGAGCAGGTGGCCGGAGGCGAGTTTGTGCTCGAAGACGGTACTGTGGTAGGCAAGCACGAAGGGTATCCGTTCTACACTATCGGGCAGCGTAAGGGGCTGGGCATAGCGCTTGGTTTCCCGGCCTACGTGACCCGTATAGAGAAGGACTTGAACCGTGTGGTGCTCGGCAACTACGAAGACCTGGCCAAAAATGCCATGACCGTTGGTAAGTTAAACATGGTGAAGTATGAGAACCTGATCGGGCAGCCTATACCTACTATTACCAAAGTAAGGTATAACGACCCGGGCACAGAGGCCATTATCGAACAGGAGGGTGACAAAATGAAGGTACATTTCCTGCGCGGTGTGCATGCGATCGCGCCTGGTCAGGCTGCCGTGTTCTACGAAGGCAACGATGTAGTAGGCGGCGGCTGGATAGAGTCAAATTATAACTCAGAATATAACCTGAACGTGTTGCAATAATGAGAAGAGCCCTTTTGCTTCTGGTTGTGCTGTCCGCTTTTGTTGCTGGCTGCGAAAGTAAATACAAGGACCCCGACCCGCAGGCGATGGGCTACGACTATTATCCGCTGGAGATCGGACAATACCGGGTTTACAATGTGAAGGAGACCCGGTATTTTGAAGGGACACCATCCAGGCTTAATTACCAGTTGCGCGAACGGGTAGACACAAGCTTTGTCGATCAGACCGGGCAGCTTGTGTATAAGATTATCCGGTCCAAACGACCAGATGCAAATGCAGACTGGCTGGATGACTCCGTGATGACGGTGGCTAAAAGCCCGACCATGGTCATGCTTACGAAAGACAATACGAAGTACGTAAAGTTAGTTTTTCCTGTGAAAACCGGTTTAGAGTTCGTGGGTGATCTGTATAATACAAGACAGGTGACGGACGGAGCGGGTAGCAAGATAAGAGACAACAAAGAGGTCTATACCTACCAAGCTGTTGGAGAAAGCTACGAGGTGAGCGGACAGACATACCCTGTTACCGCCACCGTGGTCCACAACTTCAGATCCGTAAGCACCATCTACGACAATCGCTTCGAAGTTTATGCGGAAGGGATAGGCCTGGTATACCGGGTGTGGGACCGCGTCAATTATGTGTCCTGCCAGGGCGGGCCAGGTTGTGTGGATGATTTTAAGATTGACCACGGACACGAACGCGAGGAAACCTTAATCGAACACGGCAAACTCTAGCACCTATGCGATTTCTGACGCTGCTTATCTGGTTCCTACTGTCGGCCCTTTACACAAAGGCGCAGGGGAGCACGGCGGCGGTACAGAAGCACCTGATTTACTTCACTGATAAGAACGACTCTCCTTATACCTTGGAGCAGCCAGCGCTATACCTTTCTGCTAAGGCCCTCGAACGCCGCAGCAAGCAAGGTATAGCGCTTTCTGTTCGTGACCTTCCGGTTAACCCGGCCTACGTAAGTGGGCTGAAAGCGGCTGGAGTCAACGTGCTCTATACCTCGCGCTGGTTCAATGCGGCAGTCGTGCAATGTTTACCCGAGAAGCTAGTTGAGTTGCAAGCCCTTGCCTTTGTGAAGGGATCACAGCAATTGAATCGTCTGCCAGCCAATACAAAAAAAGGAACGCAGTCAATCGATAGCTTGAAGCTGGGTTCTGTTACGTTCGACGCTTCTTACTTCGGGCCTTCTTTTCACCAGAGTAACATGCTGGGTATACCTGAGTTGCATGCGGCTGGCTTTCAGGGAGAGGGCATAACAATTGCCGTGTTCGATGCAGGTTTTCCGGGAGTGAACAGTATTTCGGCTTTCTCGCATTTATACCAGAATGGTCTGCTGAAAGGCACATACGATTTTGTGGGGAACAAAGCCAGTGTATACGGCCACAGCCAGCACGGCACCTCCGTGCTATCTACGATGGCTGCCTATGAACCAGGTCGCATTGTGGGAACGGCACCTAAGGCAAATTATTACCTCTTCCGCACCGAAGATGCCGCCACAGAGCACAACATAGAAGAGGTAAACTGGCTGCTGGCCGCTGAGTATGCCGACAGTGCAGGCGTGGACGTGATCAACTCTTCGCTTGGCTATACCTTGTTCGATGCGCCTTCCTATAGCTATACCTACAGCGAACTCAACGGCAACACCACAATCATCACCCGCGCTGCCGACCTGGCCGCGGCCACCGGCATGCTGGTTGTGACGAGTGCCGGTAACGAAGGCAACAAGGCCTGGCGCTACATTTCAGCGCCCGCCGACGCCGACTCAGTGCTCACTGTTGGGGCTGTAGACTCGCTGGCAGTCCCTGCGCTTTTCAGTTCAGTGGGTCCTACCGCCGACCAAAGGTTGAAACCCGATGTGGTGGCCATGGGGCAGCAGGTATACGTGCTGTCTTCTTCCGGGGCCCTTGGTCGTTCCAGTGGCACCTCCTTTTCGGGGCCAATCATGGCGGGTATGGTGGCCTGTGTCTGGCAGGCCCGCCCCAAGCTGACTAATATGCAATTACTTGAACTGGTGCGCCAGTTGGGCAGCAACTACCATAACCCGAATAACACCATTGGCTACGGCATCCCAAGTTATACCCGACTTGTCACCGGGCTGGAAGAAGAAATGGCTGCGGGCATCAGCATCACCAATCCGGTAGCCACAGCGCCTATTGTGATCAGGATGGACGGGAAGTGGCAGCAGGAGCCTGCTTTGGTAAAATTATACGACGCTTCAGGCAAGCTTTTGCACTCCCAACAACTGGCTGCGCAACAGGCTGTTCACACGCTCGGCATCAAACCTTCCCGACTCAAGAAGGGGCTCTACCTTTGCCAGGTGAGCACGAATAGCAAGACTGTCACCTTACGTTTTATCAGGCTGTAACCCCGCAGGGATGATTTTTGCAGTAAGGATTCTATCTTAATTTCTATATTTGTTTCATGAAACCAATTATCGCCCCCTCTGTACTTGCCTCTGATTTTGCCAATCTGCAATCAGAAGTAGAAATGCTAAACGAAAGCCAGGCCGACTGGCTGCACATCGACATCATGGACGGCCGCTTCGTGCCGAACATCTCCTTCGGTTTTCCGGTGCTGCAGGCCATTCAGCGTCACGCCAAAAAGCCGCTCGACGTGCACCTGATGATCGTGGAGCCGGAGCTGTACATTGAGCAGTTCAGAGATGCGGGAGCGGAGATCATTTCAGTACACCTGGAGGCTTGCAACCACCTGCACCGCACCATACAGCAGATTAAAGCAACAGGAGCCAAGGCAGGTATAGCTATCAATCCGCATACTTCCGTACAACTGCTCGACGATGTAATTGCAGACGTGGACCTGGTATGTGTGATGTCGGTAAACCCGGGCTTCGGCGGACAGAAGTTCATTGAAAACACCTACCGCAAGATCGAAGCGCTAAAGAACCTGATCATTTCCCGCAACTCCAACGCATTGATCGAGATTGACGGGGGCGTAAACCAGCAGAATGCGCCATTGTTGCTCGAGAAAGGTGCCGATGCACTGGTGGCTGGTAGCTTTGTGTTCAACTCTGCTGACCCGTTGCAGACCATTGCCAATCTGAAAAACCAGGCTTAATTTATAACCTAAACCCCTTCTATGCACCGATTTCTTGCGGTATGGCTTTTAATGCTGCTGCCAGCAGGTGTCTATGCACAGCAGGGACTTATAAAGGGTACGGTTCTGGACTCCGGTCGCCAGCCACTTGAGAGGGCAACGATAGGAGTACAGGGCCGTACCCTTGGCGTTCAGACGGATCCACAGGGCAGGTATAGTCTAATGGTTCCCACAGCTGAGGAGCTGGTACTGGTGGTGCGCTACCTGGGGTATAAACAGCAGGAGAGAAGTGTCCGCTTGGAGGCAGGGCAGGAGCTAATCCTTGATTTTGTGCTGGAAGCCGACCCGCAGAAACTGCGGCAGGTGGATGTGCGTGGCAAGCGCGAAGACGATACGCGAGAGCAGGTTAGTGTTACCCGCCTTGACCCTACGCTCACCAAAACCCTTCCGTCTGCTTTCGGTGATTTCAACATGATCCTGGCCACGCTGCCCGGTGTTACCAGCAACAACGAACTCTCCTCCACCTACTCGGTGCGCGGCGGTAACTACGACGAGAACTTGGTTTATGTCAACGGCATTGAGATTTACCGGCCTTTTCTCATCTCGGCGGCGCAGCAGGAGGGCTTGAGTTTTGTCAACCCGGATCTGGTCGCCAGTGTCGAGTTTTCCTCCGGAGGCTGGCAACCCAAGTATGGCGACAAGCTATCCTCGGTGCTAAATATCCAGTATAAGCGGCCAACTGCTTTTGCCGGTTCTGTTACCGGCAGTCTGACCGGTGGGGCTATTCACCTGGAGGAAGCATCCAAAAACAAGCGTGTTTCATACCTGATGGGCCTGCGACACAAGAACAGCCAATATATGCTGCAAGGGCTGCAGGTGGACGGGCAGTACAGGCCGGTTTTTACGGACGGGCAGGTATACCTGAGCTTTGACCTGGGCAAGCAGCCGGAGCGCACAACGCTAGGACTGCTTGGCAGCTATGCCCGCAACAATTACCGGGTGAAGCCTGAGACCCGCACCACCACATTCGGTACCCGTCAGGCGCCGCTGCGACTACTTGTTGCCTACGATGGACAGGAAAACATGGAATATGATACCTACCAGGTTGGTACCAATCTCAGTCACCAGGTATCAGACAATTTACTCACAGAGTTTATCGTGTCAGGTGTGCAATCACTGGAGCGGGAGTTTCGGGACATAGAGGCTGCGTATCGCCTATGCGATGTGAACACGCTGGGTCGCAACGATATGGGGGAATGCCTGCGCGACCGGGGTATTGGCAGTCAGTTTGACCACGCCCGGAATACGCTAAAGGCCATGGTACTTGCTGCTGAGAGCCGTAACACCTGGCGGTTAAATTCCCGCAGCACTTTGCTGGCAGGGGCCAAGGCCAGCCTGGAGCGGATAAACGATCGGCTGTCCGAGTACGGCTTCGTCGACTCCTCTGACTTCGTGAACATGGCTTACAGTCTCGACTCTGAGCTCAACCTGCGTACGCAACGCTACAACGGCTATGTGCAGCATACCTATGAACTGGATTCACTCAAGACGATCACCTATGGCATCCGGGCCAGTTACTGGAGCTATAACAACGATTTGACGGTCACACCCCGGGTGCAGTACTCCTTCATTACCCGCCATAATCCAGATCTCTCCTTTAAAGCCGCTGTCGGACTCTATTACCAGCCCCCCTTTTACCGGGAGTTGCGCAATTTTCAGGGGGAACTTAATCCTAAGCTAAAAGCCCAGCGCTCTTTACACGCCGTTATTGGTAGCGATTACCTGTTCAAAGCATGGGACCGCGATTTTAAACTGACGACGGAAGCCTATTACAAACACATGACCAACGTAGTGCCTTATGACCTGGACAATGTGCGACTACGCTACTACGGCCAGAACAACGCCAAAGCCTATGCGGCAGGTATAGACGTGCGGGTGAACGGAGAGTTTATACCTGGAGCCGAATCGTGGCTGAGTCTGGGACTGATGCAAACGCGGGAAAACGTGCAGGGGGACTCCAGCCTGGTTTACAGTAGTACAGGCGAGATCATCGGGAGCAGAGACCGTGGCTATTTGCGAAGGCCAACCGACCAACTAGTGAATATCGGCGTTTTCTTTCAGGATCACCTGCCCGACAATCCTACCATCCGGATGTACCTGAACGCCGTGTATGGCAGCGGCCTGCCTTTCGGACCCCCTAACCGTCCAGAGTTCCGTAACGCTTTCTCCGGCAAGTCTTACAAGAGGGTAGACATTGGTTTTTCGAAGCTGATCGCCTTAGGGGATGAGCTGACAGAACGTAAGAAAGTGTCGCTGGAAAGTATGTGGATTGGTTTGGAGGTGCTCAACATCATCGATGCACAGAACCGCATCTCTTACAGCTACGTGACTGACGTGAACAACCTGACTTATGCTATACCTAATTTCCTGACGGGCCGTCGCCTCAACCTTCGTTTTATAGCCCGTTTTTAAGGTATAAAAAAGCGGAGCCACGAATTTCATAGCTCCGCTCATTCATATTAGGTATAGAGGCGATTACCTGCGCTTTTTCCACTCGTTATAGGATGATTCAATTTCCCGTGCATAGGTCTGGTACGATTCCGGTTCGTTAGGGCCTAACTGCATGGCCTTTGCACTCAGGTTAGCCGCCACCTGGTATTCGCGGTTCAGGGCGTAAAGTCTCGCTTTCACCCAGTTGTTGTAGAAGTTCTCTTTGATGGCAATCGATTTGTTCACATACTCCAGTGCTTTCTCGTGCTGGTCTTTTCTGGAAATCAGGTAATCGGCGGCTTGTGCCCAGGTATACCAGTCGTCCGGAGCAGCTGCTTTGAGCGCCTTGTTGATATTAGCCAATGCCTTTTTCTCGATTTCTGTTTCAATGCGGATCGATACCTGCGAGTTCTCCCAAGTCAGGTTTAGCGTGCCTGTATTGGTGCTGATATCGCTAAAAGCAAACTGCAGCGTTTCCTGAAAAGGTATTTTCTTAGGAGTCACCCGCAGATAAGCCACATCATTCAACTCGCTATAGCCCTCCAAACCCCAAAGCGTCGTGTCTTTGTTCAGTACAATGTTCCACTCTGTTTCATTTTCAGGCAGGATAAAGAAAGAGTAAGTGCCAGCCGGTACGCGCTCGTGGTTCAGGAAAAGATCATCTTCGAACGAAATCAGGGTCGCTTCGTTGGCACCTGCTCGCCAGAGCTTGCCATAGGGTACGAGTGAGCCAAAGATCTGTCGTCCTTTAACACCGGGTGCATGATAGCGCACCGTTATATCTGTCAATCCGATGGTTTGTTTCACCATAGCCGCAGGGCTAGCCTGTGGCAGTTTAATTTGTGCACTTGCCTGCTCCATTAAAGCAAGGCAAAACAACACCGCAAAAATACTGAGCAGATACTTTTTCATGATATAAATACGTAAAGCGCGTCTTTGATAGTGTTGAGGTAACCGAAAAAATTATGCCAGAACGTCAAAAAACATTTATCAAGATTCTGATACAAAGTTAACTTAAAATAGCACTGCTTTTCATAACAGTTATAACCATAACATTGTACTAACGATTGTACATGGCAATTCATTGGATTGTAGTCATGATAACATTGGATGCAAGATATATAAATTTTATAATTCTATAAAAATAACTATAAAATTTATTTGATCAGTATAACCTTTTCCGAGTATTTTTGTATAGAACTACTGATAAATTTAAATAATATAAGCTTTGACTTTATTTGCAAGGAACAAGTTTTCAGGATGATGCTCAGCATTGATCAGGAAAGCTATGTTCTTTTTTATTTGGCACAGACTTAAATATAAACGATCGATTATTAACTGGTGCACCTAAAAGTTCAAAAGGTGAGATTATTTGAAAGCTTTTAACCCTTAACCCTTTACACAAACAATTATGAATGGTAAACTTTTACTAAAACACATTTTAAAGTGGCGGCTGCTTTATGTGGTCACGATGCTTGCAACCCTCTCATTTGCAGGCGTGAGTGCCTTTGATACTTATGCACCTACTGTGATGTCCGATAAGGATGATTATTCACCAGGGGAAGTTGCTATTATTACTGGCTATGGCTGGATGCAGGATAGCTTAGTAGACATTCACTTAGAAGAGACTCCGGCTCATACTCATCATCATGGTTATCATGATACTAAGGTGAATAAAGACGGCACATGGACGATTAGTTATCAAATTGAAGAACGTCACTTAGGTGTAGCTTTTAAAGTTGTTGTTGACGGTAAACAATCTGGATACCAAGCAGTAACTTATTTTACAGATGGTGAAGCGCAAATCAAGAGCGTTGATAAATCAACTTTCTCACCCGTCTTAAACCAAAGTTTAGCTATAACTGGTGTAAACTTTGGTGCTGGCCCTATTGATATGGGCATTAGGATTAAAAAAGGAAGCATTCAAGGTGAACTAGTTTGGGAAACAGACTTCACCCGAGTTTCAAGCACTGGACAAGTGAATGGTGAGCTTGAAGTAAGTTGGGATGGTAAAAACAATCAAAGTGGAGCAAGCAATGGACAGTTTGTTCCAAATGGAGAGTATTACATCTTAGCAGTAAAGAAAGAAACAAATAACAAAGGAGTTATAACTTATTCTGAAACTACAAGAGATGCAGCTCTCTACAAAAAGGTTGTAGTTCAAAATCAACTACAGCCTTCTATAGATTGGGCAACAGCTGGAACTGTAACTTACGGTACTAGTTTACAAGGGAAGTTGAATGCTGTAGCAAGGTTCAATGGTGCTGAAGTAGCAGGCACGTATGAATATAAACAAGGAACAACGGTAGTAACTCATTCTACTATACTTCCATTTTCATCATCAGCTTATCCTTTGTCAGTTACTTTCACACCTAGTGATGCATCACAGTATTTAGGAGCTAGTGAAACGAATTCAATAACTGTAAACAAGAAGGAACTTACAGTAACAGCTGATTCGAAAAGCAAGACTTATGACGGTAATACTTTCTCTGCTTTTACTTCCACCATTACAGGTTTCGTCAATAATGAAACTTCAAGTGTAATAAGCGGTTCTGTTACTTATTCAGGAGAGGCTACTACCGCAACGGATTATCGTGCTGTGGCTTATGCTGTTACTCCTGTAGTGGAAGGACTGAGCGCAGTTAACTATAGTTTCAAGCCAGTATATGGAGAGTTGACTATCTCAAAAGCTCCAACCGCAACTGTGGTTAATATTAATGATGGGACTTATAATGCTTCAGCGCATGGTGGGTCTGCAAGGGTGACAGGAGCCGGTGAACTAGATGAGGCGGTAACTGTTTTCTATGTAGGTATAGCACCAACTGTATATGCTTCCTCAACTATAGCACCTACCAATGCAGGTACTTACACTGCAACTGCTACTTACTCTGGAGGCGTTAACCATCTTGGCTCATCAGATAGCAAGACTTTTACCATTAAAAAGGCGACTGTTACACTTGCTCTTGACAACTTGACCCATACTTATGACGGTACAGAGAAGGCCGCTACAGCTATTGCCACACCTGTTGTTGAGGGAGTAGTTGTCAGTGGTAAGGGCACCAACGCAGGCGACTACACAGTTGTTGCTAGCTTGAATAACCCGAACTATGAAGCCTCCCCTGTAAACGGAACGCTTAAAATTGAAAGAGCAGCCACTACGACAATTGTAACAGTGGCTGATGGTCCATTTACCTATACTGGCTCTGCCATCACACCTGCGTCTGTAACAGTAACAGGCCCTGGTCTGAACCTGACTCCAACTCCGGAATATGTAAACAACGTGGATGCAGGTACTGCTACCGCCAGTTTTTATTATTTAGGTGGTACCAACTACCTTCCTTCTTCAGATAGTAAGAACTTCGTAATTGGTAAGGCCAATGCCACTATTGTAGTTAAAGGTCAGACCGTTACATATAACGGCGCTGCACACGCCGCTTCTGGCACGGCCTCTGGAGTAAAGAATGAAGACCTTACTAGTCTGCTCAACCTTGGCGAAAGCTTCACAAACGTGCCTGGCGGTACTGCTAACTGGTCATTCACTGGCAATAATAATTACAACCAAGCCAACGGTAGCGTTGAGATTAGCATCAACAAAGCTGATCAGGTTATTTCCTGGACTGCTCCCGGGAAGATCGTTTACGGCACTGCCCTTGGCGAGACAGAATTAAACGCTTCTGTTACGAATGGTGACGGCACCCTGATTTATACCCCAGGCGCTGGCACTTATCTGAATGCAGGTGCAAACCAGACTCTGAGCGTAACTGCCACTGCAACCAATAATTACAATGCAGCCACTAAAATTGTAACCATTTCTGTTGATAAGGCCGATGCCATTATCGCAGTTATTGGAAAAACTGTTACCTACGATGGTAATTCTTACAGTGCCACTGGCACAGCAACTGGTGCTAGAGGCGAAAATCTGTCGAATCAACTGAACTTTGGTGAGAGCTTCACGAATGTTCCTGGAGGCACCGCTTCTTGGACATTCGCAGGTGACGCCAACCACAAAGCTGCTAACGGAACCGCCGATATCGTAATTAACAAGGCTCCTACTACCACAATTGTTACTGTCACAGGTGCACCTTTTACCTACACTGGCTCTGCTATCACGCCGGCGACAGTAAGTGTGACAGGTGCAGGCGGCTTAAACCTGACCCCAATTGCTGAGTACACCAACAACGTGAATGCTGGTATTGCCACAGCTAGCTACAGCTACGCTGGTAACAACAACTACTATAGTTCTTCCGACAGTAAAACTTTTGGCATCGGTAAGGCTAGTGCTACTATCGCTGTGCAAGGCTCAACAGCTACTTATGATGGCAATGCTCACGGTGCATCCGGAACTGCCAAAGGTGTGAAAGGCGAGGAGCTTGCCGGTCTTGACCTAGGCACAACTTTCACCAACGCTCCGGGCGGCACTGCTTCTTGGAGGTTCACTGATGTGACTGGTAACTACAACGACGACCAGGGTGAAGTTGCAATCACCATCGGTAAGCGACCATTAACCATTACCGCTAACAACAGAGAAAAATATTGTGGTGAAGGGATTACTTTTAATGGTACTGAGTTTAGTATCACGAATGGTTCACTTGTAGCAAACGATGCTGTTAATTCAGCTTCGATTTCCAGCAATGGTGCGGCTGCTTCATCTCCAAATGCTGTTAATGGTTATTCAATAAATATTAATAATGCTGTTGGTACAGGGCTTTCAAATTATAACATTGATTATGTTCCAGGGAAACTTACATTCGCTGGAGTAACAATCGATGCCAGCGCTAGCAGCTCACCTGTTGCATTTGGACAACCTGCTAATCTTTACGCAGTTATATCACCTAATGTGAAAGATGTTGAAGTAACTTTCATCGTAACTGATGAAGGTAATGGTGAGATGTTTAGAAAAACTGTTCCAACGAACACAGCGGGTATAGCTACTACAAGTGTTTCAGGATTAACTCTGGGTGTTTATAGGGTGGTAGCTCAGGTTGGCTCTGACTGCGCTATTTCAGAAGCTTATATTCCTGTGTTTGATGCAAGCGGTAGCTTCGTTACAGGTGGCGGCTGGATTAATTCTCCAGAAGGAGCACTTGCAGCTGATAGAACAGTAGTTGGCAAAGCGAATTTTGGATTCGTGTCGAAATACAAGAAAGGCAGCAGCCAGGTCGACGGTAACACAGAGTTTCAGTTCAGCGCAGGCAACCTAAATTTCAAGAGTACGATGCACGAGTCCGGATCGCTTGTAATAGCTGGTGGTAAGGCAACCTACCGTGGTACTGGTACTGTAAATGGTCAGACAGGCTTTAAATTCACTATCGTTGCCATCGACGGCGACACGAAAGGTACGCCTAACGCTGATAAGTTTAGAATCAAAATCGTTGACAGCAAAAACCAGGTAGTGTATGATAACGGACTTGGCTCAGCTGAAAACGGGGACGAAGCTACCCTTCTAGGCAACCACGGTACAGGCGGCGGTTCTATCGTGATTCATGAAGCGAAAGAAATTGCTGCCACCCCAGGTGGCAAAAAACTCGAAACTGCTGACCAACTGGAAGGCCTGTCTTCCGCTCGCTTCGACAACTATCCGAACGCGTTCTCTGATAGAACCACGATTCGTTTCGCTTTCGACACAGAAGAGCAGTTTGCGCTGGAAGTGTACGATGTGAGAGGTTCCTTGATCAAGAAGGTGGCGACTGGTAAGGCTGAGGCCGGACAGGTATACGAGTATGAACTGGATGCCCGCAATCTGGCTGAAGGTGTATACTTTGCCCGTCTGATCACTGGTACTAAAGCACAGTCCATCAAGATGATCCTCAAAAAGTAAGCTGACACCAGCAGGGTTTTATGGCCCTTAAATAAAAAGGCACTTGTCGTAACTGACGGGTGCCTTTTTATTTAAGGGCCAAATTAAACCTGTCGAAAACATTATCGGTAGTTTTTTGTATAAACCAAAAACCAGCTTACCTTTGCCCCAGCAGTATGAGCAAAACCACGCTACATATCATTTCTTTCACTTCTACGGCAGCGCCTGTTGCCTGTGGTACTGCTGCGCATCATCATTTCCATCATTCCTCGTAAGAGGAATCATAACACCATATAGCCCCCTGAAGGGTATTGATACCCTTTCTGTACTTTGCCACAGGCAAGGACTTTCTTATTTGTACCTACTTAATCCATAAAATTTATATGCTACGTTTAGCAATTCAAAAATCCGGCAGGCTGAGTGAAGACTCGCTAAAACTCATTCGTGAGTGCGGCATTTCGTTCATCAACAGCTCGCTTAAACTCAAAACCGAATCAACGAATTTCCCATTGGAGATCCTATACCTGCGCGATGATGACATTCCTGGCTATGTGGCAGATGGCGTTGCTGATATTGGCATAGTAGGAGAAAATGTGCTGGTAGAAGAAGGAATGCAACACCTGGCAGTCGAACAGCTCGGCTTCTCCAAATGCCGCTTGTCACTGGCTGTTCCGAAAAGTGACAGCTACAGCAGTATCAGTGATCTGCAAGGCAAGAGCATCGCAACATCCTACCCTAAAATTCTGCAGACTTACCTTACCGAAAATGGCGTGCAGGCCAACATACATACAATCAGCGGTTCGGTAGAGATTGCCCCCAGCATCGGTCTGGCCGACGCCATTTGCGATATTGTGAGCTCAGGTAGTACCCTTATCAGCAATGGCTTGCGTGAAGTGGAGCGGGTGTTTAAGTCACAGGCGGTACTGATCGCCAATGGCGGTCTTGATGCAGAGAAACAGGAGATTTTGAATAAGTTGCTCTTCCGCATACACGCCGTGCAGCGTGCCCAGAAAGCGAAGTATATTTTGCTCAACGCCCCGAACGAAAAAATAGAGGAGATCAGTCAACTGTTGCCCGGCGCCAAGTCGCCGTCTATACTTCCATTGGCCGAGAAGGGCTGGAGTTCGCTGCACTCCGTAGTCAACGAAGATGATTTTTGGGAGATTATTGAAAAGTTGAAGGAAGCCGGTGCCCAAGGTATACTGGTAGTTCCAATCGAAAAAATGATCATATGATGCGCAGAATTAAATACCCAGCCAAAGCAGACTGGCAGGAACTGGTTAAGCGGCCTACACAGCATTTTGAAGACCTGGAGGCAGGTATAGCCCAGACTTTTCGGCTGGTGCAGGAGCAGGGAGACGATGCCCTGCGTACTTTGACCCAGCAATATGATGGCGTGCAATTGAACGCGCTCTATGCTGCTGCAGATGAGATAGCCGCCGCTGAAGCTGAGCTGTCTGAAGAGTTAAAAGCTGCCATTTTGCAGGCATTCAGTAATATACAGCTTTTCCATGCCCAGCAGGCGGAGCAACCGAAACAGGTGGAGACAATGCCAGGTGTGACATGCTGGCGAAAAAGCGTGCCCATCGACCGGGTAGGCCTTTACATTCCGGGAGGTACGGCCCCCTTGTTTTCGACCTTGCTGATGTTAGGAGTGCCGGCCCGATTGGCAGGATGCAAAGAAATAATACTGTGCACACCACCCGGCAAAGGCGGATCGATACATCCGGCCATTCGCTATACGGCTTCCCTCTTAGGTATAGATAAGATCGCCAAAGTAGGTGGAGCGCAGGCAATAGCTGCCATGGCGTTTGGCACGGACTCTATACCTGCCGTGAACAAGATCTTTGGTCCGGGAAACCAGTACGTAACCGTGGCCAAGCAGATGCTCAGTAAAACCGGTGTGGCTATCGACCTGCCGGCAGGCCCATCCGAAGTGCTGGTCATTGCCGATGAGTCAGCTGACGCGGCTTTTGTGGCGGCCGACCTCTTGTCACAGGCCGAGCACGGGGCAGACTCGCAGGTGGTGTTACTCAGCAATTCAGCCGACATGCTGAGCCGGGTGGAGCAGGAGTTGCAGGCGCAGCTTGCGGTGCTGCCTCGCCGGGAGTTTGCCGCCAAAGCGTTGGAAAACAGCCTGGGTATATTGCTCAGCAACGTTGATGAAATGCTGGCTTTCTCGAACCTGTACGCACCGGAGCACCTGATTCTTTCGATCAGTAATTTTGAAGAGGTGCTGGATGAAATCACCAATGCCGGTTCGGTCTTCCTGGGTAACTATAGCCCGGAGTCTGCCGGTGATTATGCCTCCGGCACAAACCATACCTTGCCTACCAATGCCTATGCCCGTGCCTACAGTGGCGTGTCGCTCGATAGCTTTGTCAAGAAGATCACGTTCCAGCACATTACGCCGGCAGGCTTGCAGAACATCGGAAAAACCATTGAGGTGATGGCGGCCGCTGAGGGATTGGAGGCACATAAAAACGCTGTGAGTATCAGATTGAAGGAGGTGCAACATGTTTAACCTGGAAAATATCGTACGCCCGAACGTACTGAAGATGAAAGCCTACTCATCAGCCCGCGATGAGTTCAAAGGGGCAGCCAGTGTCTTTATTGATGCGAATGAAAATAACCTGGGCAGTCTGGCTGGCGAAAGGTATAACCGCTACCCAGACCCGCACCAGAAAAAGCTGAAGAAGAAGATCG
Source organism: Pontibacter ramchanderi (assembly GCF_002846395.1). GTDB lineage: Bacteria > Bacteroidota > Bacteroidia > Cytophagales > Hymenobacteraceae > Pontibacter > Pontibacter ramchanderi. The sequence continues at coordinate 665,376 of NZ_PJMU01000001.1, read as the reverse complement.
CCGAAATAAAAGGGGTGAAACCTTCCCAAGTATTCCTTGGCAACGGCTCCGACGAGGCCATCGACCTGTTATTCCGCATGGTGTGTCGACCGGGGCAGGACAGCATGCTGCACCTGCCACCAACCTACGGTATGTATGAAGTGTCGGCCAACCTGAACGAGGTGCAACTGGACGCTGTGCAGTTGACACCTGAGTTCCAGATCCCGGTGCTGGAGGTATTACGAAATGTGAAAGACACGACGAAATTGATCTTTGTCTGCTCGCCCAACAACCCGACCGGTAACCTGATCGAGGCGGAGAGCATCGAGACTCTGCTGGATAATTTTGATGGATTGGTAATAGTCGATGAAGCCTATATTGATTTTGCCGATGAACCAAGCTGGACTACCCGCCTGGCGGAGTATCCGAACCTGGTGGTACTGCAAACTTTCTCCAAAGCCTGGGGTATGGCCGGTCTGCGGCTAGGTATGGCCTTCGCCTCGGAGGAGATCATTGCGCTGCTCGACAAGATCAAGCCGCCTTACAACATCAACGAAGCTACGCAGGAGCTGGCTCTGAAAGCACTGGAGCAGGAAGAGCAACTCACTTACATGATTGAGGAGATCGTGCAGGAGAGGGAAATGCTGGTGCAGGCACTCCCGACGCTGGATGCCGTTGAAAAGGTATACCCATCAGACGCCAATTTTCTGTTGGTGAAAGTGAAGGAAGCCAATCGTTTGTATACCTATCTGCTGGAACAGGGGATTGTGGTGCGCAACCGTTCCAGCTTACCAGGCTGCGAAGGGTGCCTGCGTATTTCAATTGGTACCGTCGACGAAAACCAGCAGCTGTTTCAGGCTATTTCTAATTTTAAATAAGCGATAAGTCGGGTTAAAGGACAGTTTTCCATTTAACCTGATACACGCTAGGAGATACATTAATAAAATGAAAAAAGCATTATTTATAGACCGTGACGGCACTATTCTGGTAGAGCCGAAAACGGATTTTCAGGTAGACTCTTTCGAAAAGTTTGAGTTTCTGCCGAAAGTGATTCGCAACCTTTACAAAATCTATACCGAGCTGGACTATGAATTGGTGATGGTCACCAACCAGGATGGACTCGGCACTGATTCATACCCGGAGCATACCTTCTGGCCCTATCAGAACAAAATGCTCGATATTCTGAAAGGAGAGGGCATTGAGTTCGCCGATATCCTGATCGACCGCAGTTTTGAGCACGAGGGCCTGGAAACCCGCAAACCAGGTATAGGCATGATGAAAAAGTATCTTTCCGGGGAGTATGACCTGGCGAACTCTTATGTCATAGGTGATCGACTAACAGATGTGAAACTGGCCAAAAACCTGGGAGCTCAGGCTATTTTCATTGGCGATGAGCAAGTAGAAGAGGCCGCTTTGAGCACCAGTGACTGGGACGAGATCTATACCTTCCTGAAGCTCCCGGCCCGCAAAGCCAGCATCAGACGACAGACCAACGAAACCGACATTGCCATCGACCTGAATCTGGACGGAACCGGGCAGATGAACATCCACACCGGCCTGGGCTTTTTCGACCACATGCTTGAGCAACTGGCCAAGCACGGCAAACTGGACCTGAACCTACGGGTAAAAGGCGACCTGCACATCGATGAGCACCACACCATTGAAGACACCGGTCTGGCTTTGGGCGAGGCCTTTTTGGCAGCGTTAGGTGATAAAAAGGGAATCAGCCGCTATGGTTTTCTGCTGCCAATGGACGATGTGTTGGCACAAGTGGCTATTGATTTCAGCGGTAGACCCTGGACGGTTTGGGAGGCTGACTTCAAGCGCGAGAAAGTAGGAGACATGCCCACCGAAATGTTCTTTCACTTTTTCAAGTCCTTTAGCGATACCTCTAAGTGCAACCTCAATATCAAAGCGGAAGGGCAGAACGAGCATCATAAGATCGAAGCGATCTTCAAGGGATTTGCCAAAGCCATTCAGATGGCCGTGAAACGGAATCCGGAGGACAACTCTATACCTAGCACAAAGGGAACCCTGTAGTAAGGAGTAGGTGTAAATAAAAAGGGCTGACTGCTTGGTAGCGGTCAGCCTTTTTATCTGGTTGATTAAGCGGTTGGTTGTTGTTCAGCAGGCACGCAACCAGTCGCTAGCCGCCTCTATATCGTTAAATGTTTTGATAAAGCTCATATCTTCTGTGTGTTGCAAAGATTTTTCGGCCGATAGCCTGCTAAAAGCACTCGGAGAATATACCCAGGCAAAACACTCCAGACCAGCCGCCTGCATGCGTGGAAACCAGTCCTGGCCTACCCATTTAGAGGCACCTGACCAGATACCCTCCACATTGGTATTATCGTTGAGCACTTTGGTACAATTGGTCTCAAGCAGGAGCTCGAGGATTTTCTCACAGCCCTTTACCACCGTATCGTAATTTTGGTAGCCCCGCCAATTCACATAGATCCATCCTTCGGCATGGTTAAATTCTATCAGGATGTTGCTTTGTCTATGTAAAATCTCGTTGCGAACCAATTTCATATAACCATCTCAAATACGTTCAACTTTACTCCATCCTACACATACCCGTTTGACTGAGCATAAGTAACTGGTAAATAAATGCTGGTGTACATGATGCTTCACAAAAACCAGACCTAATCACGATTTTGTGGGAAAGGAAGCCTAAATGCCTGTCAAACAAAGGTTAATTGCAAGCGAGTGCCCCATTTGCTTTGATGGGATTTCCCAAATGTGGAATTTGCTCTCCCAAATTAGCAGTTATATCTTAGTGCAGATGCACTTTTCTGTTTATGAAAACAAAGAGCACGGTTGTTTGTTCTTGATCAAAAATAAATTTCAAAAGAATTTGCAATCCTCGGTTTAGCCTTTACCTTTGCAACATCGGGTTGTACTGTTTCGACCCATTTTAGAAAGAACATGATCCAAAATCTTCTTCATACTGCATGGTGGTGGCACGTTACGCAAAGTATCGTGAACAGACCCGCTATGTTGTATTTAAGAAGCTAATACAGTCTATAGCCAAAGGTATAAAAGCCTGCTGTTCACCTGAACAGCAGGCTTTTTTTGTTTTAACCCTATTTCAACGATGACAAAATATAAGATCACGACAAAGTATAAACGCCTCCTCGCCGACACACTCACCCCCGTGAGTGTATACCTGAAGCTGCGCGACCGCTTTCCGAACAGCATTTTGTTGGAGAGCTCTGACTACCACGGCGCCGAGAACAGCTTCTCCTACATTTGCTGCAGTCCGATGGCTAGTATCAAGGCGGAAAATGAAGTGCTGACAGAAGTATACCCGGATGGCAGCATCTCTGAAACGCCGATTGCGGCTGATAGTGATGTGCCTGCCCGCCTATCTTCTTTCGCCGGTCGGTTTGAGCCAGAGCAGAATAGCTTCAACTTTATCAGCAATGGTTTGTTTGGCTACATGAACTATGATGCCGTGCGCTATTTCGAGGACATTGACTTGGAGTTGCGCAGCGACCGCCAACAGATGCCGGATCTTTATTATGCCGTGTACCGCTACATTATCGCGATCAACCACTTCACCAATGAGGCTTATATTTTCTCACATACCTGTGGTGAAGCAGAAAGTGACGGGATTTCACAACTGGAGGCTCTGCTCAACAGCCGCAACATTCCGAGCTATACATTTAAGTCAGTAGGCGAGGAGGCTTGCAACATTGGCAGAGAGGCTTTTCTGCAGAATATAAAGAAGGCAAGGGAGCACTGCTTCCGAGGCGATGTGTTTCAGTTGGTGCTCTCACGCCGTTTTGAGCAAGCTTTTCAGGGCGATGACTTTAACGTGTACCGTGCGCTACGTTCTGTCAATCCCTCGCCATACCTCTTCTACTTCGATTACGGCAACTTCAAGATCTTTGGCTCCTCGCCCGAGGCGCAGTTGGTGATCAAAGACGGCAAGGCGAGCATTTTTCCGATTGCGGGTACCTTCCGAAGAACAGGTGATGATGCGGCCGATGCCGCTTTGGCTGAAAAGCTTCTGGCCGATCCGAAGGAGAACGCCGAGCACGTGATGTTGGTGGATCTGGCCCGCAACGACCTGAGCCGCAACGGCCACAGCGTGGAGGTCGAAACGTTCCGTGAAATACAGTTTTACTCCCACGTGATTCACCTGGTATCCAAAGTGTCCGGAAAGCTCCACCAGCAGGAGGATTCGCTGCAAATGGTGGCCAGTACCTTCCCAGCTGGCACGCTTTCAGGCGCTCCCAAATACAAGGCTATGCAGCTGATCGATCAGTACGAAACCACCAACCGCGCATTCTACGGAGGCTGCATCGGCTTCATGGACTTCAACGGCAATTTCAACAGCGCCATCATGATCCGCTCCTTCCTGAGTAAAGACTACAAACTCTTCTACCAAGCCGGTGCAGGTATAGTAGCTGCCTCTGACGAAAACAGCGAACTGCAGGAAGTGGACAATAAACTTATGGCTTTGCGCAAAGCCCTCACCTTAGCACAGGAGATCAATTAACATGAAAGTTCTGGTAATCGACAATTACGATTCGTTCACCTACAACCTAGTGCACTTGCTGCAGGAGCTGGGTGCTGAAGTGACCGTGCGACGAAACGATAAGACAAGCTTAGAAGAAGTGTCACAATTTGACAAGATCATGCTGTCTCCGGGACCCGGTATACCGGACGAAGCGGGAATGCTGAAGGAGATTATCCGTGAGTTTGGAGCAACTAAAAGTCTGTTCGGGGTATGTCTCGGACATCAGGCAATAGGTGAGGTATACGGAGGTAAACTGTTTAACAGCAACGAGGTATGGCACGGCATTACTACCCCTGTTGAAGTGAAATGCGAAGAAGAAGTCCTCTTCCGAAACCTCCCGCAGCAATTCAATACGGGTCGCTACCACTCCTGGCTGGTAGAGCAAAACTTGCCGGGTTGTCTGGTGCCAACGGCTGTGGATGCATCCGGAAACATCATGGCGCTGCGCCACCGTGACTATGATGTGCGTGGTGTGCAGTTCCACCCGGAGTCTGTGCTGACGGAGCATGGACGAGAGATGATTCAGAACTGGTTGGAAAATTAGACAGAGGACTGTGTGGCAAAGGACAATTGAGAAAATAAAGTCCTTTGTCTATTGTCAAAAGATCATTTGTCAAGAGAAAAAATGAAAGAAATACTGAACCACTTATTTGAACATAAAACGCTGAGTCGGGAGCAGGCGCGGGAAGTGCTGAAGAACATTGCAGCCGGCAGGTATAACCAAAGCCAGATATCGAGCTTCCTGACGGTCTATATGATGCGCAGCATTACTGTGGAAGAGCTGGAAGGTTTCCGGAATGCCTTGCTTGAGCTGTGCCACCGCGTAGAACTCGACGCATACGATCCGATAGACCTCTGTGGCACAGGCGGCGATGGTAGGAATACCTTTAACATCTCAACGCTATCTTCTTTTGTTGTAGCGGCTAATGGAATTGCGGTGGCCAAGCACGGCAACTACGGTGTGTCCTCCTCCTGCGGATCGTCTAATGTGCTGGAGGCGCTGGGTATACAGTTCACCACTGACAAAGACAAGTTGGAGCGCAGCATTGCCGAGTATAACATTTGTTTTCTGCATGCCCCACTTTTTCACCCGGCCATGAAAAGTGTCGGGCCGATCCGAAAGGACCTTGGCGTGAAGACCTTCTTCAACATGCTAGGGCCCATGGTGAATCCGGCCTTTCCGAAGAAACAGCTGGTGGGAGTTTTCAGTCTGGAACTGGCCCGCATGTATGGCTACCTCTACCAGCAGCAGCCTGACATAAGGTATAGCATCCTCCATACCCTGGACGGTTATGACGAAATCTCCCTCACCAGTCCCTTTAAGGTGATTGCCGACAGCAAAGAGCAACTACTCGACGCCAGTGACCTGGGCCTTGGACGTCTGGAACACAGCCAGATCAAGGGCGGGGAAGGTATAGCCGAGTCGGTTGAGATTTTTCTGAAGGTGATCAAAGGGGAAGGCACCGACGCCCAGACGGATGTTGTTGCTGCCAATGCCGGCATGGCCATCCACTGCGCCCGCCCTGAAACCGCTATACCTGAAGCCGTAGCTTTGGCTAAAGAGACACTTCAATCAGGCAGAGCTTATACCTTATTTAACAAACTGATAAATGACAACAAGCTGGTAACAGCCTAATCGTTTTCAAATCATCAAATCTCCAAATTTTCAAATCTAATAACATGAATATACTCGACGAGATCATCGCCCATAAATACAAGGAAGTAGAAGAGCGAAAAGCGCTATACCCGGTGAAACTGCTGGAGAAAAGCCTTTACTTCGAAACACCTTGTCTTTCGCTGGAGCGCTATCTTTTGCGACCGGATAAAAGCGGTATTATTGCCGAGATCAAGCGCAAGTCTCCGTCCAAAGGCGACATCAACCCTTATGTATCGGTGGAGCGCACTTCGATTGGCTACATGCAAGCGGGTGCTTCGGCACTTTCTATCCTGACAGACACAAATTACTTCGGAGGCAAGAACGAAGACCTGATGGTCGCCCGCAAGTACAACTATTGTCCGATCCTGCGCAAAGACTTTACGGTAGACGAATACCAGATCGTGGAGGCCAAGTCAATCGGTGCCGATGCCATTTTGCTGATCGCTGCCGCACTGGAGCCGACAAGACTGAAGCAACTGGCTGCTTTTGCCCGCTCTTTTGGACTGGAAGTATTGCTGGAAGTGCATTCTCAGCAAGAACTGGAAGCTTCGTTAAGTGAAGATGTGACGATTGTCGGAGTGAATAATCGCAATCTCCAGACTTTTAAAACGGATGTGACTTTGTCTTTAGAATTGGCGCAGCACATCCCGGCAGGTATGACCAAGGTATCCGAGAGCGGTTTAAAATCACCTAAAACATTGATTGAGTTGCAGCAGGCAGGTTACAACGGTTTCCTGATCGGGGAGACTTTCATGAACAATAGCAGACCGGAGCGTGCCGCCGCAGAATTCATCCGGGAACTACGCCAATTGCAGCATGGTCTTTCGCTGGCTCCGTCACAAGCTCCGTCACAAGTCTAATGGCTGTCGTAAGTAAAAACCACATAATCCATGGAGATGAAAGACTTGAAAATTAAAGTATGCGGCATGCGCGACCCTGAAAACATCCGGCAGGTGGCTGCGCTGCAACCAGATTACATGGGCTTTATTTTTTATGAAGGCTCCAAGCGCTACTGTGAGGGCTACATCACACCGGAGCTATTAGCGGAACTACCGTCAGGTATACAAAAGGTAGGAGTTTTCGTGAATGAAGCGACTGAAGTTATTCGGGCAACGGTGGAGAGGTATGACTTGGATCTGGTGCAGTTACACGGGCGCGAAACACCGGGTCAGTGCCGGGAGCTTAAAGAAGCAGGTATCAAACTGATCAAAGCTTTTTCGGTGGATGACCGCTTTTCCTTTGAGAACACCTTGCTTTACGAGCGCTATTGCGACTACTTTCTCTTCGATACCCGCGGAAACAACTACGGTGGCAATGGCACTGCCTTCGACTGGGAAATACTGAAAGGAAATTTCTCGCCTATACCTTATTTTCTGAGTGGCGGCCTCAATCTGGACAACCTGCAGAGCAAGGAATTCGAAAAGCTCCGTCCGAAGCCATTTGCCCTGGACGTAAACAGCGGCTTTGAAATAGAACCGGGGCTGAAGGATGTGGAGAAGCTGAAGCGTCTAATGGCGCTAGTTAAGAGTTAATAAATTATTTAGACAATTAGACAATGGACACTTTGACAAAAGACTATTTAACTAAGAAAGTCCTTTGTCTTTTGTTAAGCAGTCTTTCATCAATAAAAATATGAACTACCAGGTTGACGATAATGGGTTCTACGGCCGCTTCGGTGGGGCCTATGTTCCCGAAATGCTGTACCCTAATGTGGAGGAATTGCGGCAGAATTACCTGACCATCATGGCGGAGCCGGATTTTCAGGAGGAGCTGCAGGCCTTGCTTAAGGATTATGTAGGACGGCCGACGCCGCTATACTTTGCAAAGCGCCTGTCCGAAAAGTATAACACCAACATCTACCTCAAGCGGGAGGACCTGAACCATACCGGAGCGCATAAGATCAACAACACCATCGGGCAGATTCTGCTGGCCAAGCGACTGGGCAAAACCCGCATCATTGCCGAGACGGGTGCTGGTCAGCATGGCGTGGCCACGGCTACAGTGTGTGCGCTGATGAACCTAGAGTGTATTGTGTACATGGGTGAAGTAGATGTTGAACGGCAGGCGCCTAATGTAGCCCGCATGAAGATGTTAGGCGCTACGGTAGTGCCCGCAACAAGCGGCAGCAAAACGCTGAAAGACGCGACCAACGAAGCCATCCGCGACTGGATCAACAATCCGGAAGACACTTACTATATTATTGGTTCGGTGGTTGGTCCTCACCCATACCCAGACATGGTGGCCCGCTTTCAGGCGGTGATCTCAGAGGAAATGAAGTCGCAGTTGCTGGAGAAAACCGGCAGCGAAAACCCGGATTATATCGTGGCTTGTGTAGGCGGCGGCAGCAATGCGGCGGGTGCCTTTTACCATTACCTAGACACGCCAGAGGTGAAACTGGTGGCTGCGGAAGCCGCCGGTCTAGGTATAGACTCCGGTGAGTCGGCCGCTACCTCAGTGCTGGGCAAAGAGGGCATCATCCATGGCAGTCGCACTTTGCTCATGCAGACCGAAGACGGGCAGGTAACTGAGCCGTACTCTATCTCTGCCGGTCTCGATTATCCGGGCGTAGGGCCATTGCACGCGCATCTGCACCAGTCGGGCCGGGCTATTTTTGAGAGCATCACCGACGAGGAGGCTCTGCAGGCGGTACTGGAGCTAACGAGACTAGAAGGCATTATTCCTGCACTTGAAACAGCCCATGCCCTGGCCGCAATCGGCAGACTAGGCGCGAAGCCGGATGAAGTGGTAGTGATCAACCTTTCCGGGCGTGGTGACAAAGATTTGGCAACTTACTTAGACAGATTCAACTTTGATGGAAAATAGAATTCAGCAACTATTCGCCCAAAAGCCAAAGGGCTTGCTTTCGGTTTACTTCACGGCCGGCTTCCCGAGTTTAGAGGACACGGTGCCGATCATATTGGAACTGGAGAAGAACGGCGTGGACCTGATCGAAATCGGCATGCCTTTCTCTGACCCTCTGGCTGACGGTCCGACCATTCAGCAAAGCTCCGAAGTCGCGATCCGCAACAGTATGACCATACCCAAGCTGTTCGAACAGTTAAAAGACATCCGCCAGCATACCCAGATTCCGCTGGTGCTGATGGGCTACCTGAACCCGGTGATGCAGTACGGTGTAGAGCGTTTTCTGCAGAAAGCCAGTGAACTAGGTATAGATGGCTTGATTCTGCCGGACCTGCCATTGTCAGATTATGTGCGGGAGTATAAGGCCTTGTTCGAGCAAAACGGACTCAGCAATATATTCCTGGTCACACCGCAGACGCCGGAACAGCGCATCCGCGAGATCGACACGCATACCAACGGCTTCATCTACATGGTGTCCTCAGCTTCGGTAACAGGCAGCACTACAGAGCAGTCTGTAAGCAATACGGCTTATTTTGAGCGGGTAAACGGAATGGGACTGCGCAATCCGGGCATCATCGGTTTTGGCATCCATAACAGCGAGACTTTTACGCAGGCCTGCAACCATGCCAGCGGCGCGATCATTGGCAGTGCTTTTATCAAGGCACTGGCCAAAGAGGGCAACCTGACCGAGAACATCAGCACATTTATTCAAAGCATCAGACAGAACGAAATCGTATGATCATACAATTGCAACAAGGTATACCTGACCAACTACTGGAAGTTATACTGCAGGAAGTAAAGGGTATAGGCTTTAAAGCCAACGAAGTAAAAACGCAGGAAGCACACTACATCGTCGGCATTGGCAAGAAAGACTTTGATATCCGCACGCTTGGTCAGTTGCCGGGCGTGGCAGACATCCACCGCGTGTCAGACGAGTACAAGCTGATCTCCCGCAAGTGGCGCGTGAATCCCACGCTGATCGACTTGGGCGATGGCGTCGTGATCGGAGAGGGCAACTTCAGCATCATGGCTGGTCCCTGCTCTATCGAAAGTGAGCGGCAGATCGAGCTGGTAGTGGAGCACCTGAAAGCCAACGAGGTGAAGGTGATGCGGGGTGGTGTGTTTAAGCCGCGCAGTTCGCCTTATGCTTTTCGGGGCTTAGGTATAGACGGTCTGAAGATGTTTCACCGCATCTGTCGCGAGAATGGTATCAAGATTATCACAGAGGTGATGCAGGTGTCGCAGATCGAGGACATGGTGGACTATGTAGATGTGTTTCAGGTAGGGGCCCGTAACAGCCAGAACTTCAATTTGCTGGACGCTTTGGGCGAGGCGCAAAAGCCTGTGCTGCTGAAGCGGGGCATCTCCGGTACGCTGGAAGAGCTGCTGCAGGCGGCGGAGTATATCTTCTCTAACGGCAACGAAAAGATCATGCTTTGCGAGCGCGGTATCCGCTCCTACGAAAATGCCTACCGTAACGTACTCGACCTGAACGCTGTGCCGGTGCTCAAAGCCAAAACCCACCTGCCCGTGATCGTGGACCCGTCGCACGGTATTGGTTTGCGCGACCACGTAGAGCCCATGTCGCTGGCTGCTGTGATGGCGGGTGCCGACGGTGTGATCTACGAAACGCATCAGAAACCAGAAGAGGCTTTCTCGGATGGACAGCAGACGGTGAATTTTCAGGAGTCAGAGCGTTTGATCAGACGGATGCGGCAGGCGTTTGAGTTGAGGGAATCTTTTTAGTAGCATGTTATGCGGTAATATGGTGTGAGCGCCCATGCTTGTGACTGCTGTGGTGGGGCTTTTGGCACAGGTATAGGTATAGGTATAGCAAGTGTGCTATTGCATAGCTGGCTTTTGCCCTGGCCGGGCGGGCCCTACTTTTTTTCTTGATAAAAAGAAAGAGGGCCCCTACCCCCACTCGCTGAACGCTCTTGACAGGGGGACCCCTTCACCCCCAACAGTAGAGCGCCATAAAGTGCACCTGGCTAAGACTATTTATTTCATAGCTTTTGGGGCAAGTTACTCTTGCTATACCTGTCAGTGGTGCGTAACAGACACGACAGGGTTATACCTGACACCAGCAATGGCTAAAGTCCCCCTTTGAAGGGGGCAGGGGGGGCAATCATGCACGGGAATCCTGAAAATCTTTAAATTCTGAAAATCTTGATTCTGACAATCTATACCTGCGAAGCACTCTCAAGACGCTCTCAGGGCTGAAAGACGCTGCGAGGTCAGGGCATCTTCCACTGACATATGCGAAAATCCTGTAAATCCTTTGGGCAGGGGCCCTATATCAAGATCCAGACAAAAAAGGCCGGTACCATTCAGTACCGGCCTTTCTGTTTTAATTTGCTTTTTTATCCAGCGTTTCATCCAGCCATTTGAAAAACTCACGCTGCCATACCATGGCATTCTGCGGCTGTAGTACCCAGTGGTTCTCGTCTGGCAGGTATAGCAGGCGGCTCTTGATGCCTTTGAGTTGGGCAACTTGGAAGGCCTGCAGACCTTGCTCTATACCTACCCGGAAGTCCTGCCCGCCCTGTACGATCAGGATGGGCGTGTCCCACTTGTTGGCAAGCTCAATTGGGTTGTACTCTTTATAGCTCTGCGGTGATTTTGTTTCCCAGTAAGGACCCTTCAGTTCGTTGTTGGCAAAGAACATCTCCTCAGTGGTGCCATACCAGCTGCGCATGTCAAACAGACCATCGTGAGCGATAAAGGTTTTGAATCGGCCTTCGTGCACACCAGCCAGCATGAACACAGAGTAGCCGCCATAACTGGCACCAACGGCGCCCAGTCGGTCTTTGTCTACATAGGCTTCTTTGGCTACATCATCAATGGCTGACAGGTAGTCGCGTATTGGCTGACCGCCCCAGTCACCGCTGATCTGGCGGTTCCATTCTTCGCCATGGCCTGGCATGCCTCTACGGTTGGGTGCCACTACAATGTAACCCTGTGCCGCGATCAGTTGCAGGTTCCAGCGGTAGGAGTAGAACTGGGTTAGGGCCGATTGCGGGCCACCCTGGCAGTAAAGCAGCGTCGGGTATTTCTTGTTCGGGTCGAAATCCGGAGGGTATACTACCCAAGAGAACAGGTCTTTGCCATCGCTGGCTTTGGTCGTGCGCGGCTCTACTTTGCTCTTGGCCAGTTTGCTGTATACCTCGTCGTTTACTTTTGTAAGCTGCGCCAGCTGACCCGATTTTGTATCCAGACGGTACAGCTCCGGCGCGTGGTTCATATCGTTACGCGACACGATCAGGTGATTGCCAGCCTGACCCACGATGCCGTTCACATCGAACTGGCCTTTGGTTACCTGACGTATACCTTTGGCAGTAAACTTGTCGAGGTTTTTCGGAAGCGCGATCTCGTATACCTGGATCGTGCCTTTGGTAGGGGCCACAAACCAGATCTTGCTGCCATCGTTGCTCCAATCAAAGCCGTTAATAGTCTCATCCCAGTCTTTGGTCAGGTTGTATTTCTTGCCGGATTTAGTATCCAGCACGATCAGTTCATTCTGGTCAGCTTCATTGCCGTCTTCATCCATGGCAAGCCAGGCCAGTTTGGAGCCGTCGGCACTGTAGGTTGGGTGGGTGTCGTAGCCGAGGTTGCCTTCGGTGAGGTTGGTGGTTTTGCCACTGGCGATGTCGTAGCGGTAGATGTCGGTGTTGGTGCTCATGGCATAGTCCTTGCCGAACTTCTTTTTACTCACGTACAGAATAGCTTTACTGTCGGGGCTCCAGATGGCGTCTTCCTTGCCACCGAAAGGCATTTGCGGCGCATCGAAGGGCTCGCCTTTCATCAGGTCGACCGGCGTGCCGAGTTGCCCGTTGTTGTAGCTAGCGTAGAAGATGTGCTGAAATTTACCGTCTTCCCAAGTATCCCAATGGCGGTAGTTCAGGTCGTCGTATACGTAAGCGTTTGATTTCTTCAGCTCCGGGTACAGGTCTGTGCTATGCATCTTTTTCACTTCTATCTCACGAGAGAACAGCAAATGTTTTCCGTCCGGAGAAAAACGCACATTGCTCAGGCCTCCCTCCACGTTAGTCAGTTGCTTTGGCTCGCCTTTGCCACCAGTCAGCTGCCACAGTTGTCCCTTGTGCAGGTATACCATGTTGCCCGTGGCCTTGTCGATGTGCACCAAACTTTCACCACCTTTGGTAGATGTCAGTTGCGTAGCTTGTCCACCTGTTACAGGTATAGCGTATAGGTTGCGTTCGCTGCTATTCTCTTCCACATTGGGGTAACTCACGCCGTAAATCACGGATTTTCCGTCGGGTGTGATGGTCTCGGCAGAAACCCGGCCCAGTTTCCAGAGAAGCTCCGGGGTCATGCGCTGCTGCTGGGCCTGTGCCATGGTTGCGGCAAACACACCAGCCAGTATCATTATCTTTTTCATGCTCCAAAAATAGCCGAAAACCCGACATTCTGAAACGACAATCGTATGCTAGATTAAAAAGAATCAGGTATAAGCATGGTAATACGAAGGCCGCGACCTATATTTGCAACAATGAAAGGCACAATGGCACATCTGCACCATCATCATGCACGAAGCACAAGTTTCGGAGCCGTCTGCCTATGGATTTGATTTAGTATTACTAAAATATATTTTCCTAAAGCCTGACTCCGAACAGAGTCAGGCTTTTTTTGTTGTCTGAATCAGGATTTACAGGATTCAAGGATTTACAGGATTTATTAATCATTCTTCACTATTCATTACACATTATATATAATGGATTTAGTTATAGTTGATTACAAAGCGGGTAATGTGCAGTCGGTGCAGTTTGCGCTGGAGCGGTTGGGCGTACAGGCTACGCTGAGCTGCGATTTTGAGACGATCAAGGCGGCGGATAAGGTAATATTTCCGGGCGTGGGGGAGGCCTCGTCGGCCATGGCACAGTTGCGGGCCCGCAACCTCGACAAGTTGTTGCCAACGCTCGAGCAGCCTTTTTTTGGCGTGTGTTTGGGAATGCAGCTGCTTTGCGAGCACTCCGAAGAAGGTGATACCGATTTGCTGGGCATCATCCCTTTGCCAGTGAAGCGCTTCGAGACGGACCTGAAAGTGCCGCACATGGGATGGAATCAGCTGGAGAACTTGCAATCGCCCTTGTTTGAAGGTATAGCCGAGGGGGAATTCGCCTACTACGTACATAGCTATTATGTGCCGCTAAGCGAGTACACGATTGCGCAAACTTCCTATCCGGAGCCCTTTTCAGCTGCCCTACAGTATAAAAACTTCTACGCTGCGCAGTATCACCCCGAAAAAAGCGGTCCTGCCGGTTCACAGATCCTTAAAAACTTCCTTGCCTTATGATGGAAATTATCCCTGCCATTGACCTGATCGGTGGCCAGTGCGTGCGCCTCACCGAGGGCGACTTCGCTCAGCAAACCACCTACGACAACAATCCGTTGGAAGTGGCCAAACGCTTCGAAGCCAACGGCATCAAACGGCTGCACCTGGTGGACCTCGACGGCGCCCGCGCCCGCAAACCGGTGAACCTGAACGTACTCGAGCGCATTGCCGCCAACACCAACCTGACAATCGACTTTGGCGGTGGTCTGCAGTCAGACGAAGCCGTTAAACTGGCTTTTGATGCGGGTGCAGCACAGATTACAGCAGGTAGTATCGCGGTGCGTGAACCGGAGAAGGTAAAGAACTGGCTCTTGCAATACGGTTCCGATAAGATCATCATCGGAGCCGATTTCAAAGGCACTAACATCGCCATCAGCGCCTGGACCGAAGAGAGTAAATACCCGCTGCAGGATTTTATGTCAGGTTATCTGAAGACGGGGGCCAAACTTTTCATCTGCACCGATGTTAGCAAAGACGGCAAGCTGCAGGGACCTTCCACCAACACCTACCGTCACCTGAAACTCACCTTGCCTGATGCTCAAATAATTGCCAGTGGCGGCGTCACAACCGTACAGGATTTGAAGGAACTGCAGGAGATCGGCGTAACCGGTGCCATCATCGGGAAGGCGATCTACGAAGGGACCATCACATTAAAGGATTTAGCGCGATTTTTATGTTAACTAAACGCATCATACCTTGTCTGGACATAAAGAACGGGCGCACCGTAAAGGGCATCCGTTTTGAGAACATCCGCGATGCCGGTGACCCGGTGGAACTGGCCAATTGGTATGCCGAACAAGGTGCCGACGAACTAGTGTTTCTGGATATCACCGCTACTAACGAAGAGCGCAAAACCTTTGCCGAGCTAGTACGCGACATTGCCCGTCACATCGACATACCATTCACAGTAGGAGGCGGCATCAGTGCCGTGGCCGACGTGGAGGTGCTTTTGATGGCTGGCGCCGATAAGGTATCGGTCAATTCGGCCGCCATTCGGAACCCGCATTTGGTAGATGACCTGGCCCGTCGCTTCGGCAGTCAATGTGTGACGGTAGCCATCGACACCAAGCATACCGAAGCGGCGGGTTGGAAGGTATACGCCCGCGCCGGAACCGTTGAGACCGAGCATGCCACCGTAGACTGGGCGAAGAGAGTAGTGGATCTGGGTGCTGGTGAGATCCTGCTGACCAGCATGAACAACGACGGCACCAAAGCTGGATTTGCGCTGGACATTACCCAGGCGGTTTCGGAAGCTGTTTCTGTTCCGGTCGTTGCTTCAGGAGGTGCGGGCACCATGCAGCACTTCGCCGATGCTTTTCAGGTAGCCCATGCCGACGCCGCTCTGGCCGCCAGCCTCTTTCACTTCCGCGAACTGGATATTCCGGACCTGAAGCGGTTCCTGAAAGCAGAAGGTATAGCGGTTCGGGTGTGATTCTAATTTAGTGATTGAGTGATTTTGTGATGTAGTGAATTGTTAGATGGCTGAATGGTTAAATTGTTGTGCGCGACGATTAGGCAGAAGTTGCGGATTCATTGCCAGAGCATGATCGGACAGAAGTTTACTTGGCCGAATCGGTTAAGGACAATAAACAGTTTAACCTTTCAACAATTTAACCATTAGCCTATTTTAAACTTTCAAATTATAAACTGTGCTAGATTTCGATAAAATGGGTGGGCTGGTGCCTGCTGTGATACAGGATGCTGCCACAAGTCAGGTGCTGATGCTGGGTTACATGAACCAGGAGGCCTTTGACAAGACACATAAAGAAGGGCTGGTGACTTTTTTCTCCCGTTCCAAAAACCGCCTCTGGACCAAAGGTGAAACTTCCGGCCATACCTTGCAGGTGGTGAGCATAGCCGAGGACTGCGACAACGACTCACTTCTGATCAAAGTAAATCCTAGCGGCCCCACTTGCCACACCGGCGATACCAGTTGTTTCGGAGAGGATGCAGGAGCGAAGCGCATGGCGGCTATTCAGTTCCTAGCCAAACTGGAAGAGGTGATACAACAGCGCAGAGCCAATCCGACCGAAGCGTCCTATACTAATTTTCTGTTCGACAAAGGTGTGAACAAGATCGCTCAAAAAGTAGGCGAGGAGGCCGTGGAAACAGTGATAGACGCGGTGGCCGGCAAACTGGATACCATGAAGGGAGAGGCAGCCGACCTGCTATACCACCTGTTGGTGCTGCTGGCTGCTACTGGCCTGGAATTAGCCGATGTGGTGGAGGTGCTGGAAGAGCGTCATAAAAAATAAAAGCCAGCCGCGGAAGCGGCTGGCTTTTATTCTAATGAGTTGGTTTATATGCCTAGTTGCTCGTAAGTTTGAGATTGTTGAAGCTGCCTTTCAACACGATGTTGCACTTACGGGGCTTGCTCGGGTTACTCTCGTAGGATGCAGGATCAGTTACACTGCTAATCGTCACCTCAAAACTGCCACTGGCAAGGCCCGTCGCGGCATTGTACGTGTTTATTTCAAGCTGTCCCTCCATGCGGTTACCGCTACTGAAGAGCGCGCTTTTGCTCGTCTTGTTGTAGTAATGATAATAAGTAATGTCAGCTCGTCCCTTTTTGTTGTTGGAAAGAGATCGGATAGCATACGTGCCGACAAAGCCTTGCAGAAGGTCGCTTTGTTTTATAGTAAATACCAATGCGTCGTTTGCAGTTGGGCGGGATGGCTCAAAGTCTATCTGTAGTTTTTCTTCGTCCGAGGCGAGCTGCATTTCCCGCTGGCTAAGGCTGTATACGGCCCTGTCCTCTTCTTCTGATTCAAAGTAAAGAAAAGACCTTTCCATTGTCGCCTCCACTTTCGGCACAATCGTAGTGCTTTCGTCGTCCTGTTTATCACATGAAGCAAGGAAAAGTGGAAGAGCTAAAAGCCACGCAAAAGGTATGATCTTTTTCATAGTTTTAATTTGACTATAAAGGTATGAAAAAGATTACTTTAGCCGCAATAAATATTAAAAATTCTTTATATAAATTCTTTGATCGCGTCCGCTACTTCGCCTCCTTTCTCTTCCTGCACAAAATGACCCGCATCAAAACGCTTTACCTGGGCCTCTGGAAAAGCTTGTACCCATCGTTCTAGCAGGTGGGAGGGGAGCAGTTTGTCCTTTTCGCCCCAGAGGATCAGCTTAGGTATAGCGCGTAAATTTTCGCGCTGGTTCCAGAGGCTGGCAAACCAAGGGCCGGATTCCTTTAAGGCAATGGCAAAACGCCAGGTCCCGATGCGGCTTCTGCTGTTATTGAGCGGCTTCAGGTAATGTTGGTGCACGTCTTTGCTGAGGTGGCGTTTTTGGTGGTAGCCTTTGGGCAATAGCAGGCGAGCGGAGAAACCCAGGTTCAGGTATAGAAAACGACCAACAATGCTGTTCAGAAAACCACTGATTTTCATCATTTGAGATTCGTCTTCGAGCGACCACATCCAGGTATTTAAAATAATGAGTCGCTTGATATTTTCCGGGTGCTTCAGGGCATAGTTCAATCCAATGGGCCCGCCAAAATCATGCACGACCAGCGTGATGTCTTTTAGCTGAAGGTGTTCGATGAACTGCTCCAGGTTATGCGCGTGTGCCTCAGGGGTATAAGCAAAATTTAGCGGCTTGTCTGAGAGGCCGAAGCCCAGGTGATCAGGTGCTATACAACGGTGAGTGCGGCTAAGTGCCTTAATCTGTTGCCGCCAGACAAAAGACCAGGTGGGCGTGCCGTGCACAAATACAATGGGCTCTCCCTGTCCTTCGTCTACGTAGTGCATGCTACCGGTTTGCAGCTGCACCACCTGGTGCGCAAATGGGTATAGAATGCGGTCAAGCCATCGAGGTGATTTCATTTTAATAAAACGATTAAGTCTTTTTGTATTTCATGATCAGGAGAGAAGCCACGTCATCGATGGGGTAATTGTCGTAGAGCAGGAAATGGCCTGCCATGCCGTCGATGGTGGCGAAAAGCAGTTTGGCCTCCAGGTCAGGGAAGGGAATGCCTGCCTCGACCAGGTTCTGTTTTATGCGATCTTCAATGTAGGCGGTCTGCTGCTGCATTTCAGTCATCAGTTGCCTTACAACCTCAGACTGCAGACGTATTCCGTGCAGCAACTTCCAGAAGCTCTTCTTTTCTTTCAACAGCTTCACCGTCTGCCGGATGTGCTGTTCTATACCTGTGCCTCCTTGTTCGGGATGGAGTGCAAAGGAGGCGTGCACGTCTTCCACGCTGCGGCGAAAAATCTCCTCCAGCAACTCGTCTTTACTTTTAAAGTAGTTGTAAAGCAGCCCGAGCGATATACCTGCTTCCTGTGCAATGGCGCGGATCGATGTGGCTTCGTAACCTTTCAATGCAAAAAGCCTGAGCGCTACTTCCACCAACTTATTAATACTCTGTTCTCTTTTTTCCTGAAATCGGGACATTGAATCATGAACTTTTGTCCAAATATACTATGATTGAACGTTCGTTCATAATATTGGTTGCATTTCGCCCCATTTTGTGCTCCTTGATACAGTTTATGAATAAACAGAACCAGGAACTCACCAGCTATACCTGGCAATGCATAGAGAGCGGTATTTTTAAACAACAATAGTTTTGCAAGGTTATAAACACATAGAGCCAAGGCTCGTACTCAACTGAAACAAACAGAATACGTGAACTATAAATCGCTCCTTCGTACGTGGTGGGTATGGCTACTGCTCGTCCTTGCGCTATTGTTGATCATCGTTGGCTTGCTGACGTCGCAATTCCTTACTCCCTGGCTAAAAGATGAATTAGAGTCACGGGTACAGGAAGAATCTAAGGGGCTCTATACCTTACAACTGCATGGCCTGGATTCCTCGCTGCTGAATGGAAATATAACGGCTGACTCGATCCACTTAGTGCCTAGCTTTGAAGTATGGGATGAGCGCCAGGTAAGTGCCCAACAAGATACTGCCCCCGTAAACATACCCCGAACCCTGCTGGATCTGAAGACAAAAGATCTGGCATTGGCCGGCATTAATTTCGTCGGCATCCTGCGCGGAAAACCACTTGATCTGAGCAAACTGCGCCTTCAGCAGCCCACCATCCTGATCACAGAAATGCGACAGGACACCTCACAAAGCCATGAACCATTGCATGAAGCGGTGGATGGGATACTTAAAGGACTCCGGGTCGGGCAGATCGAAGTAGATAAGGCAACTCTTCGCATCAGGGAAGGGCAGAAAGCCAAGGCAAACAGGATCTCATTGGAGGACCTGACGATTCTGGTGAAGAATTTTGAATTGGACAGCGCTTCATTTCAAAATAAAGAGCGTGCTTATTATGCGCGGCGCATCGCATTGGAGTCAGGAGAAGCAGCGTTTATGCTTCCTGATGGCACCTATAAGTTACAGGCTTCAGCACTTAAAGCCGATACCGAAGACGGTACTCTCAACATTGGCCAGTTCAAATTGGTCCCATTGCTGGACAATGCGGCGCTGGCTCGGCAGAAAGGGAAAGCTGTTTCGACCATTCGACTCGACGTGCCGGAAATAAATGCAAGTGGCGTGAATTATAAGGTGCACTCCAGGTATAATAACCTTGTGGCGTCTCATGTGGTAATCAAAAACCCGTCTCTGAGTGCTTTCATGGATCGCAAAAACTTCGCGGTTAAGGGAAACAAGCCCTTGCCGCACGATATCATCCGGGATTTAAAAACCGGACTCACGCTAAATAAAATAGAGGTACAAGGTATGCACATCCGCTACGAAGAGCTTGCTGAAGAAGCGACCGAAAAAGGCCTGATCACCTTCGAAAATCTTTACGCTACCATCACGAACGTTACCAACGACAAAAACCGCATCTCAGCCCAAAGGCCTGCCATAGTGGAGGCGAAAACGCAGGTATACGGAAAGGCGCCTATAGCGGTCACCATCAGGTTGGACCTACTAGACCCGAGCGGCTACCATACCATACAGGGCACAACCGGTCCTACTAATCCTGCCATTCTGAACCCGATTCTGGAACCCACAACCTTCATTAGTGTGAAGGAGGGCAGCCTGCAGAAGAGCGATTTCAAAATGGAACTCTACCGAAACAATGCAAGTGGAAACCTGAACGTGCGCTATCAGAATTTTAAAGTTGATGTGCTGACCAAGGATGAAGACAAGCGGCAGTCACTCGGCAAAAAGATACTTTCAAAAGTGGCCAACAAAGTAGTGATCAAGTCAGATAACCCAGGCGAAGGTGAGGAATTGCGGGCCGGAACAATTGAGGTGGTGCGTGCCCGGAACCGCTCTGTCTTCAATTATTGGAAAGATTGCCTGGTGAGCGGTTTTCGTACGGCTGCAGGTATAGAGGGTATCGGCGCCAACCTGCAGGACCCCAACAGATAAGCAACATGACAGTCCGGTATCTGGGGAAAAATATTTTCAGCGTTTTACCGAAAGATATCGCACTGCAGCAGGATAATTTTTTACATCTGCTACAAAAAAATAACACAGCAAAACTAACCTGTGAGGCTGTTTCGTAGTTATTATATTGGCTAACGCAAAAACGAAACAGTACAATTATACCCTATGCACTACGAGGCGGATAAAAGCGGAAACCTGATATTGAAAGAGTTACACGGCCATTTCCATGTTATTGGAGATGTACACGGCTGTTTTGATGAATTAGTGGCACTGCTGAAAAAACTGGACTACGAAATAAACAATGACAAGGCGGCGGGTCATTACCGTGTGTCAGCGCCGGCGGGCTGTATGGCCGTGTTTGTAGGCGACCTGGTGGACCGTGGACCTAACTCACCGGAGGTCCTGCGCCTGGTGATGGACATGGTAGAGCAGGGTGTGGCGCTGTGCGTGAGCGGCAACCACGACGATAAGCTATACCGCAAGCTCATGGGGCGCAACGTGCAGGTAAGGCACGGCCTGGAACTTACCATGGCGCAGCTCGAAAATTATGACAAGGCTTTTATTACACGGGTACGTGATTTCCTGGGGCAGCTGCCGCACCACATTATCCTGGATGAGGGCCGTTTGGTAGTGGCGCATGCCGGTCTGGAGGAGCGCCTGCATGGGCGACACAGCAAATCGGTGCGTGACCTTTGTTTGTATGGGCCCACCACCGGAGAGGTAGATGCCTTCGGCCTACCGGTTCGCCTCGATTGGGCGGCAGACTACTCGGGGGTGGCGGTTGTGGTATACGGCCATACGCCTGTTCGGGAACCCCGCTGGAAAAACAACACCATCAACATTGACACGGGCTGTGTCTTTGGAGGCAAACTCACCGCGCTTACTTACCCTGATCATATCCTTACCACTGTCGAAGCCTTCGATACATACGCCGAGTCCATCCGGCCATTCTTACATCATCCAACCCACTAAGAATACCATACTTATACCTGCTAAGGGCTATACCTGCTTGTTGTCCCGCTCGTGGTCGCGGTGGGCACTGTGCTCTTTGTGAAGATAGTCTTTGAACTCCTCCAGGTTAGTGCGCTCCCAGAAAGGGATTTTGTTGCGCACTGCGGTTCGTCCGATCACGTGCGCTGCCACCGGCGAAGTAAGGAACGTAAAGCCTATGATCAGCATCACTTTCAGGAACATATCGGGCTCGTTGAAGTAGATCCCCATACCTGTCAGAATAAGTCCCAGCCCCAGCGTGGCGCCTTTCGTAATGGCTGACATGCGGATGTAAAAGTCGGGGAAGCGCAAAAGCCCGATGGTAGAAATCGTCATGAAAACGACGCCGATGATGATGAGCACCGAACTGACGATCTCGCGGATAAGCAGGAAATTGATGTTATCGAGCATAAGCTATCGGGTTGACTTCATAAGGTAATACGCAAACGAAATAGAGCCAAGAAAACCGAACAGTGAGAGGATGATGCCCACGTCAATAAAGTCTTCATTGCCGGTGAATTCGGTATAGATGGCTACCATGCCAATGATATTGGCCACAAAAAGGTCAAAGGCGGTGATGCGATCAGGTAGCGTGGGTCCAATGGCAAAGCGAATGCCCGTCATGACGAGGCAGAGGCTGAGGGAGGCCATGGCGAATATCAGTGTGAAGGAAAATAAACTCATCTGGTCAGTTGCATTAAACGGCGCTCAAAACCGTGTTTGATGTGATACTTTACAGATTCCAAATCGTTGTCTTTCACATAGAGCGTGTGCATGTATAGAAGTTTTCGGTCCGCGCTGATGTCAATCATAAGCGAGCCAGGCGTTAAAGTGATGATGTTTGCCAGCAACGTGATCTCCAGGTCGGTTGTAACGGAAAGCGGAACAGCCACGACTGCGGGCTTCATACGGTAGTTGGGCGTGAGGATGTCGTAGGCCACACGCAGGTTGGCCACCACGAGTTCTTTTAAAAAGTAGGCGATAAAGTTGAGGGCCCTGGGCAGTTTATGAAAATAGGTACGATGGTAGAAGGGAGTGGTGAGCCACAACACAAACATGATGAAAACAGCCACCACAACGGCCCAGAACGCATTGTAGGGCAGCATAGGGTCCCCGTACTTGAAATAAAGGTAACTGCCGATAAAAGCAATGAGGAAGTGTATGATAAATGTTTTCATGTTATCTCTTTAATACGGCATTGATGTATAGTTCGCTGTTCAGGAGTTGTTCGGCCGCCAGCTGCGCCATGGCCACCACGGGTTCGGCATAGAGACCGATAAAAAGAATGAACACTGCCAGAAAAGCCACCGGCAGGTGCAGCAGTCGGTTGTTATGTTTCTCACGTTCAGTCATAACGTTGAGAAGCGGATCAGACTCGGGCTTGTTTTTCCAGAACACCTCGTTCCAGATCTTGGTCATGGAGAAGATGGTGATCAGGCTGACGGCAAGTGACACGAGCACGATCACAAAACTATCGATTTCGAAGCCGGCCTTGGCCAGCATGAACTTGCCCCAGAACCCCGAGAAAGGCGGTATACCAGCCAGCGAGAAAGCCGATATAAAAAACAGCACCGACAGAAAAGGCTGCTGCAGGTATATGCCGCCTAGCTTCTTGAGCGCAAAGGTGCCATGGCGGTGCGCCACTACGCCACTTATCAGAAATAAATTTGTTTTGACCAGGATGTTGTGCAGGATAAAGTAAATACTGCCTGCTATGGCCAGCGGCGTATACAGCGCCAGTCCCATCAGCATATACCCGATCTGACTTACGATGTGAAAGGAAAGGATCTTACGGAAGTCATTCTGAGAAGCCGCCCCAAACACCCCGAGCACCATCGTAAATCCAGCCAGCACGGTTAACAGCGGTATCGTCAACTCTTGGTCCGTGACGAACACAAGCGTAAAAAGCCGGATGAACGCATACATACCTACCTTGGTGAGCATGCCCGCAATAAAGGCTGATATGGCAATGGGTGGGGTATGGTAGGAAGCCGGCAACCAGAAAAAAAGCGGAAAAATGGCCGCCTTGATACCGAAAGCAATCAGGAAAAACATACCTGCCATGGTAATTAGGGCCGGGTGCGACACCGGCGTGCGCACCAGCACGGCCAGCTCCGCCAGGTTGAGCGAGCCCAGTATGCCGTATACCACCCCTATACCTGTCAGCAGAAAGCCGGTAGCCAGAAAGTTGATGGTCACGTACTTAATAGCCCCCTCCAATTGCGGTTTGGTGCCCCCCAGCGCAATCAGCACGAAGCAGCAGATGAGCAGCACTTCAAACCACACGAACAGGTTGAAAAGATCCCCCGTCAGGCAGGCGCCGGACACGCCCAATTGCAATATCATGAGTACCGGGTAGTAGCCAAAGCTCTGACGTGCCTTGTCGAGTCCTTTGATGGAGAAGAGGTAAATGGCCATGCCTGTAATGGCGCTGGTGATGACCATCATGGAGCTAAACAGGTCGGCCACCAGCGTAATGCCAAAGGGGGCAGGCCAACTACCAATCTGGGTAGTGCGAATACCATGTTCATTCACATCAAAGAGCAGCATAAACGAAGCAATCAGCATACAGGCTTGCGCCAGGATGCCGATAATCTGTTGCGCCCGTACATACCGCCATGAGAAGAGGCTGAGGATGGCCCCGTACAGCGGAATGAGCATTGGCAACACGATGAGCAGGTGGTTCATAAGGGGTGCTTAGTGTTTTTCTTCTATCTGGTCGGTAGTATTCATGTCGTCGAGGTCGTTGGTACCGAACGACTGGTATACCCTTTTGATGAGTACAATGGCAAAAGCCTGAATGCCAAAGCCGATCACGATGGCGGTGAGCAGAAGTGCCTGCGGCACGGGGTCGGCAAATGGCTCTGTGGCTACCTTTTCTTCCGGCCCGATAATGGCCGATCCGCCGCGGGTCAGACGGCCGATAACGAACAGAAACAGGTTGGTGGCCAGTCCAAAAAGAATAAGCCCTAGTATGAGTTTAAAAAAATGCCGGTGCAGGATCAGGTATAGACTCGCCGAAAAGAGAATTCCGATCAAAAAAGGCAGTATAAGTTCCATGTTCTTATTCTTCTGACATCACAAAAGTTATTTTGAGCACCACCCCAATCACCAGCAGGTATACACCCAGGTCGAAGAGGATTGGTGTACCCGGTTTGCCCAGTATCGGGATGTAAAAATCGGTCCAGTACGCGTGCATGAAGGGCTGCCCTGACAACAGGCCAAACACACCGCTGGTAACGGCCAATAGCAGGCCCGTAGCGATGATGTAGACAGACTCGATGCGGATCATGCGGTGTTTGACTTCCGGGTGCCGGGCCATTTTTCTGCGCCGCCACACATTCACCCGCATCATGCGCATGAGGTAAAGCGAGCGGCTCTGGTTAGGCTGGCGCGGGTATCCGTAGAGGTTCACCTTCAGGAAGGTGTCCACGGTGTGCTGCGGCCCGTGCGTCATGGTATGGAACACAAAGGCGATGGCTCCGATCAACCCCCCAATAAAGCCCCCGCCCGGGTGGTTATGCCCCCGAAACAAGGTATAGACGGAGAAGATGATGAAGATGGGGATGAGGATGCGAATGGCGGTCGCAAGTATGACGGTTTTCATGGTTTGTCTCCTTTCTGCATACGTAGTTTCAGCATGGCCATAATACCGATGGCGGCCACGGCCAGCACCACAATCTCTCCAAGTGTGTCAAGTGCCCTGAAATCTACCAGAATCACGTTTACGATGTTGCGCCCCTGCCCGAGCAGGTAACTGCTTTGGCCGTAGTAGGCTTTCAACTGCGAGTCGAGCGGATACTGCTTTACGATCAGGATCACATAGGTCATCACGGCGCCGAAAGCCAGGGAGAGCAGCACATATTTGTAGCGCTCCGAGGCATGCGACAGATAGGTGAAGGCCGGAAGCTTGTGAAGTATGAGCACAAAAATCACGACCGTCAGGGTCTCGATGAGCAGCTGGGTAGCGGCCACATCCGGCGCCCCGAAAAGAATGTAGAACAGCGCCACTGAGTAGCCGATAATGCCCATGATGGCGATGGACGTGAGGCGGGAGCGTGACTTGAAGAGAAAGATAAGCGCCGGTATGATCATCATCAGGAGCACCACTTCATACAGGCGCAACTGCGTGAGTTCGGGGAGTCTGTTTGCCAGCTCCAGCCGCGGCCCGCCCCGCGAGAGCGAGAGCACCACCAGGGCGATAAAAGCTGTGATGATGGCTGCAATATAGCTGCGCAGATACCCGTTCTGGATTGTCGCTGTAATTTTGGTGGCCCCGGTCAGGAAGCCATTGAGTCCCAGTTGGTATAAATTGGCCGGGCCCAGCCGGTAAAGTCCGTTAAAGCGGCTGGCGTAGCTCAGCAATTTATTTGAGTACCGGTATACCACATAGCCCAGCAGTACGGTGAGTAGACTCAGGCCCAGCACCAGGTTGAAGCCATGCCACAGGGCCAGCTCAAACACCTGCTCCACACCCAGCATGGCCTCGGCGGCACGGCGTAGGAGCGGCGTCACGAAAAAGCCGGGCAGCAGCCCAAAGACCAGGCCAGTGCAGGCCAGTATAACCGGGGGCAGGTATAGCAGCGGCTTGTCGGGGTGCTGAAGTGGCGTGGGCCTCGTGCTGCGTTGCCAGAAGATACCAAATCCCAGCGCAATGGCCACTGCCACGAACACCATGCCCGAAAAGAAGCTTACAGCAAAGAGCAGCCACCGGAATGGACTCTCCTGCAATGTGGCCTCATACAGCAGTTCCTTGCCGATAAAGCCAAAGAAAGGCAGCAAACCCGCCATGGACATACCTGCCAGCAGCGCCGCGGTAGCCGTGTAGCGCATGGTGCCGGACAGACCACTGAGCTGCGTCAGGTCGCGGGTGCCGGTTGCGTGGTCTACGTTGCCGGCCACCAGGAAAAAGGTGCCCTTGTAGAGCGCATGCGCGAGCAGAAATACGACCATGGCCTCCAGGGCGGGCGCCGTTCCTATACCTGTCATGGTCACCAGTAGTCCCAGCGCGCTGATGGTGGTGTAGGCCAGAATGGCCTTGAGATCGGTGTGTTGCGTGGCCAGCAAGGCACCTAGCACTGTGGTGACGCCGCCCACCAGCATCAGGGTATACTGCCACTCGTCGGTGCCGCCCATCACGGGGGTGAGCCGGGCCAGCAGGTATACGCCCGCCTTCACCATGGTGGCCGAGTGCAGGTAGGCACTAACGGGCGTGGGCGCGGCCATGGCGTTGGGAAGCCAGAAGTGAAAGGGAAATTGCGCGGATTTAGTGAAGGCTCCCAGCAGCAGCAGCACCAGAGCCGGCAGGTAGAGGGCATGGTTTCTGACCAGGTCGCCACGTTCCAGCAGCTCGCTCAAGGTATAGCTTTCGCCTGCCAGACCCAGCAATATCATCCCGCCCATCAGGGCAAGTCCGCCAAGGCCCGTTACCAGCAGGGCTTGCAGCGCCGAACTCCGAGAGCTCTCCTTGTCGTGCCCGAAACCGATGAGCAGGTATGAGCTGATGCTGGTGAGCTCCCAGAACACAAACACAGAAATAATGTTGCCGGCCAGCACGAGTCCGAGCATAGCCGTCATGAACAGCGCGAGGTATAGGTAGAAACGCCCCAGCAAAGGATGTCCCTTTAGGTAGCCGCCCGCGTATAGCATGATAAGGGTGCCGAAGCCTGTGATCAGCAAGGCGAAGAGCAGACTGAGTCCGTCGAGAAAGAAGTGCAGGTTGATGTTGAGCGAGGGAGCCCAGGCCTGCAGTTCACCCAGGTTCTGGCCGTTGAGTACGGCAGGAGCCAGTGTGAGCAGGTACACAAAAATGGAGAACGGCAGCAGCGCCATCGGCACGAATACCCATTTACCGAGCCAGCGGTAGAGCATAGGCGCGGCAAATGCCAACAGGAAACCTGCGAGTATAGCTAAAAACATCAAAAATGCTTAGTTTGTAAATGTATCCTTGTTAATTTCGTAGCTGATTTAACACTTAGTACCAATCTGCGCGTTTTATGTTACGTCAGGGGCGAAATTGAGAGGGGGAGAACGAAAAAGACAAGCGCAGCAAACGTTAACCCATAAACCAAAACATTATCATGAACTCGCTGAAACGTATTATGGTGGGGCTCGACCTATCGGAGATGGACGAAACCCTGATCCGCTACACCGCCTTCCTTTGCTCCATCTCCGAAATAGAAAGAGTTTACTTCATTCACGCCGAGAAGAGTCTGGACATACCTGACGAAGTGTATGATAGCATGCCAAATGGCATGCCTGCCGATGAGAAACTGCGCACATCCCTGATCGAGCGAGTAGACCGTTATTTCGGGCCCGACAGCCGTGTGCAGGTTGAGGTGCAGGTAGTGGAAGGTTCTCCTCTGAAAGAACTGCTGCACTGGTCGAAGGTGAAGCAGATCGACCTGGTAGTAGTGGGCCGCAAATTCCACATGCGCGGAAGCGGTGTGCTGGCTCAGAAAATACTGCGCACTGGCCGTGTGAGCGTGCTGTTTGTGCCAGAGAACGAGGATAGCGTTTTAAGCCACATCATGGTGAGCGTTGATTTCTCGGAATACTCGCTTATGGCCCTTGAGCGTATGCTGAGTTCAGCGCTGCCCAGACCCGAAGTGCGCATCACCTGCCTGCATGTGTACCAGGTGCCAAGCGGCTACATCACTTTGGGCATGAGCTACGAAGACTTTGATGAGCGCATGAAAGGCTTTGCCCGCAATAAGTTCGAGCAAGTGCTCGATCGTTTCCCTGAGCTGAGAGACAGGGCAACGCTGCGACTTGTAAAGCAGGAAAATGAGGATGACGTGGGCGAGTTGATCATGGTAGAGGCCAAGCGCGCCAAGGCCGACATGCTCGTGATCGGGGCCAAGGGTAAATCGGCCGCGGCACTGTTTGTGCTGGGTAGTGTAACTGAGAAAATCCTGCGCTACAACGACGACATCCCCATGATCGTGTACAAGAAAGAGAAAGAGGAGATCGGATTCCTGGACGCCCTGCTGAGCAATGATTAGTGACTAATGATTAATGAGTAATTACTATTCACGAGTAATTATTCATTAGCCATTACCCGTTAAAAAGACCTGCTATACCTGTGTGTGTGGCAGGTCTTTTGTTTTGCCGGCCACTGCCAGCACCAGTATACCCAGCAGCCCGGCCAGCGCAGAAGTGGCGTAAATGCTTATCCGCACGAGTGTGAGTTGCTCAGCATCTGCAAAGGTCTGCAAGGCCTGAAACAGCGAGAACACAAAACCGGCGCCTGTCAGCATGCTTGCACCAATCAATTGCCCCCAATGTACGGCGGCAGGTATACGCGCTATACCTGAAAGCGAAGCCATCCAGCCAAAAAGCAACATGCCAAGCGGCTTGCCCAGCACCAACCCCAGGCACACTCCCAGCGGAACAGGACCCAGTAAATCGCGCCAGGCAAAACTGTTGTAGGCGAAGGGCACAAAAGCCAGCACGAAAAGCGGCAGCGCCAGGTAGGCCGCCCAGGGCAAAAGCCTTTGTTGCAGCCGCCGAAGCGGGGAGAGCGCGCGTGTGCTGTTCACCCGGAGCGTATGCACAGCCGCCTGAAAATCCTCCTCAATTTCTTCATCCGGCTCCGGGCGCTTCATCATGCGCAGGGCATGGAGTTGGCCCATAATGGTATCGGTGGAGGTCACGAAATCCTCTTCGCGTACTCTGGAGTGCACCGGAATAACCAAGGCCAGCAATACACCGGCCACTGCGCCCTGCACACCCGCCAGTAGCAGGCTTATCAGCATACCCAGACTCAGCATCAGGTATAGCCACATGGTGCGGTTGCGTAGTGCCCGTAACACCACGAGCAGCCCGAACAGACCGGTGGCGATGGATAAGACGAGCATATTTTGGACGGAGGTGTAGAGAAGAACGCTGAGCAGCAAACTAGCTATACCTTGCATGATGGATGCCGTGGATACGTACACCCGCAGCGAGAGAGGTAGCGAGTTGCTGGCCAGCGCGAGCAAGGCCAGTACCGTTGCCGCATCGGCCGTGGCCACGACCGGCCACCCCGACGCAGCGCCAGCAGGCGCCAGATAAAGGTAAAATGCCACCGGAAGCACCATGCCACCCAGGGAGGCAGCCACCGTAAAGATCAGATCAGGCTTTTCCTTTAGTTCGCCCACCCGCAGCACTCGTTTCAGTTCCAAGCCTAATACCAGGTATAGCAGCGTCAGCAGCACCTGCTGCACCCAGAAACCAAGCGGCTGCGCGAAGCTGTATTTGCCAAAAGTGATCGTTAAGGGGTTCTCCCACAGGTATAGCCAGGAGTGGCCCCAGGGAGAGTTCAGCCAGGTAAGGGCCAGCAATGCGACTACGATCGTTAAAGTGCCGCCACGCACCAGTACCTGCTCGAAACGCTCGAAGGTATAGACAATGCGTTTGATCAAAAGGGGTTTAGCTGCCAAGGTATAAAAGAATAGCCATATTCAGATTTACCTTAGAGACGTAGCAAGTCCTGAAAAGTTTTGACCTGGCTTTGCCTTGTAGCTAAAATAGTAACCGGGACACGGCGACTTAATCGTGACCTAAACAATTCAATCCACCACCTCCTTGGCAATATACCGGGAGTTCATGATGCTAAGTGCGCCCATGTACCGGAGGTTGAAACTGAGCACGTCGCCCACTTTGTAATGCTGCTTGTTCTCGCCTAGTTCTACCACCAGCATATCGGAGCTGGCGCCTACCACACTCAGCTCTTTGTCTTTCGGGATCAGGTATTTTGGGTTGATATCGAGCAGGCCTACATCCAGAATGGCGCGGTGGGAGGTTTTGCCGTACAGGCTCTCGTCTATCTCAAAACTTTCACCACTGGGGTTCTCGGCCAGCATCCCAATCGGGATCATGGGCTTTTCGTTGAGCTCGATGATCTCAGCGCAAAACTCGAACACATCGTCGTGCATGCCCTCAAAGGTCTCACCGGTGAACAGGTTAAGCCCAAAATAAAGCGCCTCGCCAATACGGAAATGATTGACGCCCCGGGGCATCTGGTGGTTAAAAAGCAGCGGTATCGTGACCGAGGTGCCCCCCGAAACCCAGGGAATCTCGATGTTGAACTTTGCATCGATGATCTGTTTGTAAAGGCTGAGCTGGATCAGTTTGTCTTGCGTAGGCATCACGCCGTGCAGGCAGTTGAAGTTAGCCCCGAGCCCGATCACGGAAATGCCCGGCAACTTGAAGATCTGGGCATAGAAGTCTACCAGATCGTCGCCCATCACGCCTTCCCGCAGGTCACCCATCTCGATCATAATGATGATCTTGTGGGTTCTGTTTTGTCTGACGGCCTCCTCCGACAATAGCCGGATGATGTCGAGCTCCGTTTCGAAGCTTACATCGGCGTATTTGATGATGTCGGGTATACTCTGTTTTGGAGCGGGTTTGATGTAGACTGTTTGCACATCGGGGGCCATTTTCTTGATGGCAACCAGGTTCGATACGCGCGAATCGTGCACCTCTTTCACGCCCAGATCGAGCACCTCCTTCAAAAAGGTCTCTTCGCCGCAGAGCAGTTTGGTGACGACGCCCCAATCAATACCTTTTTCGCGGAGCACCCGGTCGATGTGGTTATAGTTGTGTCTGAGTTTAGAGCGGCACAGTTTTAATACGGCCATGCTTTATCGGATAAGTCTGTATTCTAAGTATTTATTGGTGAAGCCCATTTTTTCGTAGAGGTGGCGGGCCGGATTGTCGGGCTCCACGTGCAGCGCAATGCTGCCCTCACTTGTCTCAGTGGCCAGTTGCACCAGCTTTTTACCAACGCCTTTGCCACGCTGGTTGCCATGCACGGCCACGTATACGAGTATGTTCTCCGGTATATACCCGCTCATACCTGTATTGTTCAGGATCAACGCACCTACCACCTTGCCGTCTTCACGGGCCACGATCACCGAGCCGCCTTTTCCCGCTGCCTCCGACAACGCATAGTCCATGCACTTGGCAATGTCGGCGCGGGCGTCACCGTACTGGTCCAGGTGATGGAACAGGAAGTCGAGCACTTCGTCGCGGTTTAACTGCTGGTGATTGGTTGGGGTATAGATTTCGTAGTGGACGGAGTTGTGTTCTGCCATTTCTTATGCGTTTTGTTGGGGTATAGAATAGTTAACGTAATGTAGAGCACCAGGGCAGCTGTGAGGCCAAATAAATTAGGGTCGAGACCGTAAGGCAACCCGAAGCTAAGCCCAAGGAATGGGATTTGTACGAAGCCCTCGGCGTTCATGGTTACCTGCAGCAGAATAGTGGTGGTGCCACCGACAAGCATCGCACAGAAAGCAGCCACATTGCTGCGGCGCTTCCAGAACAACGCCCCGATGATCGGCACAAACAAGCCCGACACCATAAAAGCGTAGGAGTAAAGCATCAGGTTGAGCACGTTGGTCATGGTAGTTGCCAGCCAAAGCGCGAAGGCTCCGACAAGCAGGGTAGTCAACTGCGATAGGCGCAACATCCTTGGTGATTCAGGGTCGGACTTGGTGAAATGCCCGATGACGTCGGTGACGATATTGCCCGAGGAAGCCATCAGGCAGCTGTCGGCTGTGGAGAGAATGGCCGAAAAATAAGCCGAGAGCATCAGCCCCATCAAGCCAACAGGCAGCACCGAGCGCAGTAGCAGCGGAAGACCCGACTCCGGATCAATCTCCGTACCAATACCCAATGCCTCAAACATACCTTGTTCAGCGGCCACGCGGGCCAGTATACCTAAGCTCACCCCCATAAACGCCATGATCGGCCACTCAAACAGACCGGCCAGGTACCAGGCACGTTTAGCCGTTTTCTCGTCGCGGCAGGCGTAGATGCGCTGGTAGAGCGTCATGCCCACAAACCAGATCGGTATGATCGTAATGGCCCAGTTCACGATCTGTGGCCAGGTGATATTGGTCAGTGTCAGAAACTCAGCGGGCAGAGTGCTCCGAATGGCTTCCATGCTGCGACCGGATTGCTCAATCAGCCAGGCCATGTTGGTAAGCTGACTGAAGCTGATCTGCTCCACGCCGCCCCCCACAGCCAGAAAGGATACAGGTATACCGATGAAGATCAGACCGCCCATCAGGATGGCCCACTGCACGGTGTCGGTGTAGATCACCGCTTTCATGCCGCCCATCACAGTATAGACCACCGCGATGACACCCATGATGATAAGAGCCATGTTCAGGTCGAGGTTGGTGAAGGTGCCACTGGCCAGTTTAGCACCTGCCAGAATCTGAGAGCTGGTAAAGCCGGTGTAGCCGATGGCCGAAATGATACCAGCCAGCAGTGCCACACGGGCATTAAAATAGTGGCCGAAGATCTGGGGAAAGGTGAGAAACGTATCGAAAGCCGGATTGCGCTTGACTTTAGGTATAAGAAAAACAGCCGCCAGCCAGGCGCCCAGCAGGCCGGTGAACAGCATCCAGGCCCCGGAGAGTCCCATCACAAAGCCAAGACCGCCCAGACCTATCGAGAAGCCGCCGCCCACATCTGTTGCCACTACCGACAGACCGATATGCCCACTACCCATGTTTCGTCCTCCCACATAGTAGTCGTCTGCGCCCTGGTTCTTTTTCAGAAAGTAAAAACCAACGCCCAGCATGGCCAGCATGTAGAGCACGAAAATAGTGAGGTCAAAAAAATGCATGTATTGGAATAGTATAAGTTCGTGTTAATGTTATCAGTATCGCTATTTTTGAATATACTCAAAAATTTGCTTAAAAGCACGTTTTTTGATTAGAAAGTGGCTTTAGATGGTACAATGCATTAAAATGGGGTGTGGTTTTTATGCAATATCTGAAAATGTGGGATAAAGTGATTTGTCATTTAAAAACGGCAGGGGGAGTGTAGTTTTGTTAGGATAATAACATTTAGAATAACATCACAAATGCCTGGCTGAGCTTGGTAAAAGCCCATGAGAAAAGCGAAATCTGGATGTGAAAATTATTAGCACTCCAGGTTCGAAACATTAGATAATTACCTATATTGGATGGTTGCTATATAGAGCGAGAACACTTGGGGTATTCAGGTAAGTTTAGCTGGCAAAGGTGCAGCATGTGCTTTTAGCAACGGAGAGATTGCTTGAATTGGGAAACCTTCTCTAAAATAAAAGACAGTTGACAATTGAAACCCATACCATAAACGGTACCAGAATAGCCGAAGTGGTTTCTGCAAATAGGGTCATCCGTGGTGTAGATGATGGCTTGGACCTGTTAGGAAACATTTATTATCTGGACTTTGATCGGGTCATCCTCTATGAGCAGAACATCACGCCTGATTTCTTTGATCTGAAAAACGGCATGGCAGGCGAAATACTTCAAAAGTTCTCCAACTATCGTGTTAGGTTAGCTATCGTAGGCGACTTCTCAAAATACACCCGTCAGAGCGTTCAGGACTTTATCTATGAAAGCAACAAAGGCAGGCAGGTCAATTTTGTGAGCTCCGTTGCAGAAGCATTAAACAGACTCTCCCAATAATTTATACGGCCCAAATAAGCATCCTCCAATGAAAAAAACGAACGAACTTTCTCCGGCACAAGCCGAGGAACTTCTCCACACTTTAAAAACCCGCTTTGAGAAGAACATGCACCGCCACGCGGGTATAGCCTGGGCGAATGTATTGGCTAGGCTGGAGGCGAACCCAACCAAGCTCTGGTCACTGCACGAAATGGAGCGAACGGGAGGGGAGCCGGATGTGGTGGGGCGGGACCCTATGACAGACGACATCAGCTTCTTCGATTGCGCTGCCGAGAGTCCAAAGGGCCGCAGGAGTGTTTGTTACGACCGCGAAGGACTCGAGTCACGGAAAGAGCACCGACCTGAGAACAGTGCCGTCGATATGGCCACAGCCATGGGTATTGAGTTATTGACGGAAGAACAATACCGGGAACTGCAGCAATTGGGCGAGTTCGACCTCAAAACATCCAGCTGGATCCAGACACCGGCCGAGATCAGAAAACTGGGAGGTGCGCTGTTCTGCGACCGCCGCTACAACCAGGTGTTTATGTACCACAACGGTGCGCAATCTTACTATGCTGCGA
Organism: Pontibacter ramchanderi; assembly: GCF_002846395.1. GTDB lineage: Bacteria > Bacteroidota > Bacteroidia > Cytophagales > Hymenobacteraceae > Pontibacter > Pontibacter ramchanderi. Next base: position 630,635 of record NZ_PJMU01000001.1, on the reverse strand, counting down.
GAGGTTTTAGGGGAATGCTACAGGTATAGCTTATACCTAAAAAGCAAGAAATCAATCTATAATGAAGAATGAACATTAGGGAAAAGAATGCTATTGCCTGCACTATACTTGGAATAGGAATTTGTGCGCTTACGAGCTGCGGATCGCCTGAACAAGCACAGGAGGATACAATCCGAAACCATGACGTGCAGGTGGTAGGTGCGATGCGCAACGTGATGTGGAATGGCGAACTGGCGGGCACCATCGACCTGGATACGCTTTCTGCTAAAAAGAACCTGATCGGATTGGGGCCTGTAGAGTACCTGGCCGGTGAACTCTTGATCGTGGATGGCAAGAGCTTCAAAGCTGTAGTGACCAGCGACTCGACCATGCGGGTGGAGGAGACCTTTGCAGCCAAAGCGCCCTTTTTCGTTTATGCGCGGGTATCCGAGTGGCAGGAGCGCGCTGTGCCGGACTCCATCCAGACTCTGCAACAATTGGAGCTATACCTGGATGGGGAGACCAAAAACAACAAAAGGCCCTTCCCCTTTAAGCTGAGCGGCGAAATAGAGCAGGCCACTATTCACATCGTGAACCTGCCGGCAGGCTCTACCGTCAGCAACCCCGACGAAGCACACCAAGGGCAAGTTGATTATGAGCTAGGACCTGAAGAGGTGGAGGTAGCAGGTTTCTTCTCCACGGAGCACAAAGCCGTCTTCACGCATCACGACACCTTCCTGCACCTGCACCTGATCACGAAAGACCGCTCCAAAATGGGCCATCTGGATAAGGTCGTATTTAAGCCCGGTAGCCTGACGCTATACCTGCCGAAAGAGTAGGGCACAGCCGTCATTTACAGAGCTTCCTAACAGCTGCTATACCTGAAACAATTTGCCAGGTATAGCAGCTATTCCTTTTTGCAAAAAAATCAAAAATGCGTGCAACCGTTTGAGGTTAAATTGTATCTTAACTATATATTGCAGTAAGAATATCATTGTGCTTATTTACCTCTTATACCTATTTATGAAAACTAACACCTTGCTACCCCGGTGTTTCAAGCACCCGCCTTCCCCGATCTGCTTACGTATGATATGGCCTACTTACTAGGTAGGACCGTTAAGTTCAAATGAATTCTCCCCTTGAGGACAAGTGAGTACGGGAGTTCAAAGCTTGCGAGCGTAGCTTTCAGAGGGGTGTTTACAATTGCAGTTGAATGATGAATTAGTCAACTATCGGCTTTCCAGCAACTAATTGACACCCCTATACTCTCTCAAGGGGATAGTTTTCGGTAGAACTTGCCCCTTTTTACTCGCTAGGCCCTTTTAACTTATCTTTTTAGCTTTCTATACCTTCCTTACGATGCGTTTTTTAGCCTTTGTTCTTACCCTTCTGCTGGTTCTGTCACAGCTTACACTTTCTGCCCAAGGTATACGAGGCAGCATCAAGAACCAGAAAGGCGAGGCACTGCCCTTTGCCTCGGTCTACATCACCAACCTCAACAACGGCTCGTCGAGCAACGCAAACGGCGAGTATGAGATCAAGTTGCCAGCAGGTAAGCACACGGTGGTGGTAAAATACATCGGATACGAAGCGCAGCTAGTGGAGGTAGAGATCACAGACAAGTGGGTGCAGCGCGATTTTAAACTGGGCGAGCAATCATTTGCTCTGAAAGAAGTGCAGGTGAAGGGAAAAGGGGAGGACCCGGCCTATACCATCATGCGCAAGGCCATCGCCAAAAAGAAATACCACCTGCTGCAGTACGACAGCTACCAGATGAAGGTATACGTGAAGGGTACCGGCGAGCTGACCAATGCGCCCTTCTTCCTCAAAAACAAACTCAAAGAGGAAGGCGTGAAGTTGAACGAAGCCTATACCGTGGAGTCGGTGAGTGAGATCAAATTTTCGCAACCGAACAAATTTGAGGAAAAGGTCATCTCCATCCGCACGTCCGGCGACAACAAAGGCTCGATTTCCCCGATGATGTTTGTCAGTGCGAGTTTCTACAACGACAAAGTGGCGGAGATGGTATCGCCGCTTTCGCGCTCGGCCTTCGCCTACTACAAGTTCCAGTACGAGGGTAGCTTTCAGGAAGGAAACATCGATGTGAACAAGATCAAGGTGACTCCACGCTCGCGCGGCGACAATGTGTTTGAGGGCTACATCTACATCATCGAAGGCTATTGGGCCATTCACAGCCTCGACCTCAAAACCAGCATGATGGGCTTCCCGATCCGGGTGAAACAGAACTATGCCGAAGTGGCCCCGACTGTCTGGATGCCGACAACACACCAGTTTCATTTCTCGGGCAAGGTGATGGGTTTTGGTGGCGAGTTCCGCTACCTGGCCTCCAGCTCTGATTTCAAGGTGGTGCTGAACAAAAAACTGGTGGCGCCAAAAGAGATCATCGACGAGAAGGTGGAAGAGGTGCCCGAGGCGATTGCCGCCATCAAGTCGAGCAACAAGAACCCCAACCTGAAGGCGCTGGCCAACCAGGACAAACTGACGCGCAAGCAGTTCCGGCAGCTGATCCTGGAGCAGGAAAAGGAGTCGCTGAAGGAAAGAAAAGACCCGGAAGTGATATCGGAGCGCAGCTACACCGTCGACAAACTGGCCACCAAGCGCGACTCGGCTTACTGGGAGTCTATACGCCCGGTTCCACTGAGCGATAAGGAAATCAGAGGCTATCAGCGCGACGATTCGCTGGCGCAAATTAAGTCGGCCGAGCTCACAGGCAAGGACTCGACCAAGGTGATCAAGAAGAAGAAATTCAAGCCCCAGGACCTGGCCACGGGCGGCAGCTACAGACTTTCGCCTAAAACGCGCATCAACATCGATCCAACCTTTGCCAATGTTTATTACAACACCGTGGAGGGTTGGAACGTGAACCTGAGCGGCAAGCTGCGCCATCAGTACGACAGTCTGCGCCGCACATTCGAAGTGGCGCCTACGTTCCGGTATGGCTTCGACAGCGAGGATTTCTATGCGAAGGCCCGGGTATCGCATACTGTCCGGAGCAAGGGCAAGTCGCATTTGCTATACCTGGAGGGCGGCCAGTTTGTGGAACAGTTCAACAGCGACAACCCGATCCACCCGCACATCAACACGCTCAGCACACTGCTCTTCCGCCGCAACTACATGAAGATCTATGAAAAGAACTTTGTAGAGACAGGCTTCGAGTACAAGCCCTCGGTGTGGCTGAAGGTGAACGGCAACCTGGAGTGGTCGCAGCGCAACCAACTCTACAACAACACCGACCGCAGTTTCTTTTACAACGACGAAGACAGGGCCTTTACCCCCAGCACACCGGACAATGTGGAGCTGGAGAGCACGGAGTTTCCGAAGCACGAGGCACTGGTGTTGCAGGCCAACCTGAGTTACCGCCCGGTGCAGCGCTACCGGATGTATAACGGCCGCAAAATTCCGATCATGGAGCGCTCGCCGGAACTGCTCTTAATGTACCGCAAAGGTATAGCAGGTGTGTTGGGCAGCGACGTGAACTTCGACCAGGTACAGCTCGGCATTAACCATGCGCTGGCTTTTGGGGTACGGGGCAAGCTGGAGTTTGAGCTGCGCGGGGGTACCTACCTCAACAGCAAGAGCATGCACTTTATGGACTACAACCACTTCGACGGCAACCGCACCATCCTGAGCAGCCTCAAGCCGGCCGGCTCGTTCCGCCTGCTCGACTATTACCAGTATAGCACAAACGGAGCTTACTTTTCGGCGCACACCCACTACCAGTTCCGCAAGTTCCTGCTCACCCAGATTCCGGAGGTGCGCTTCACAGGTATAAAGGAAAACGTTTTCTTCAACTACCTCAAAACCGAGCACTCACCGCATTACTACGAAGTAGGTTACTCGCTCGACAACGTGTTCCGCATCTTCCGCATTGAGACGGCCGCTTCGTTTAATGATAGGAAGTTTCAGGAAATGGGCTTCCGGATAGGTATAGCAACGCTGCTGAAGTTTAATCAGAATTAACAGGTTTAGCAGAGGCTTTTCTTTTTAAGTCCGATAACAGAAGGAAGGAAATAGCCTCTGCGAATCCATTTTGAGTACGGGTTAGTTTTGCATTTGAGCTGATACACTGCCGTTATCCGGCGAGTCAACAGCAGAGCGTTACCGGCCATAACAGCACTCAGACGGTGTTTTGATCACGCACACGTTGTATTTTCCAGGATTTTTAATTCAAAAGGTATAGCACTAAAACAATAAATTTAATCATCCATACCTATTTGCCTTAAAATCTACGTATACAGATAAGACTGATTACCTGAGTCTTATGTAGGTTTTCCCATGGCAAGGTTCTCTCCCTTTCTACTGCTTTGTCTTTGCTGCTGTCTGTTCTTATCCGAAGCAGTAGGGCAGGCATTTGCCAACGATACAGTCTTCTTCAGCACGAAACGAAAAAGCGTTACCATACCGTTTAAACTGGTTCATAACCTGATCATCATACCCATCCAGATCAACAACTCCAATGAGCTAAACTTTATCCTGGACTCGGGTGTGAAAAACACGCTCATCACGCGCCTGCATTATTCCGATTCGCTGAGTCTGAACGAGGCAGGACGGATCACCATACAAGGCTTGGGCACGGGGCACGAACTCGAGGCGATCTACTCTAAAGGTAATTTCATGCGCATGCCGGGCATCGAAGGGGTGAACCATGAGGTGTATGTGCTGCTGGAGGATGTCTTTAATCTGTCGACCCGCATGGGCATGCCCATCCACGGCATCATCGGGTACGATATCTTCCGGAATTTTATTGTGAAGATAAATTACAGCAGCAAGACCCTGACTCTCTACCGCCCTGACATCGAGCTGAAAGTTCCCAAAAAGGCCGAAGTATACCCGCTGCATATTGAGAATACGAAGGCTTATGTGGAGGCCGGTGTGAGGCAGCACAACGGGGATTCAATTAAAGTGAAATTAGTGATCGATACAGGGGCGAGCCACTCTATATCGCTCTACCTGCCCACCGACGAGCGCCTGCAACTGCCTCCTAAAGTGATGGAAGCTTACCTGGGGCGTGGACTAAGTGGAGACATCAATGGAAAGATCGGGCGTATCAACAGCTTTTCGCTCGGTAGGTATGAGTTGCAGAATCTGCCGGCGTCCTATCCAGATGAGGAATCCATTAAGGCGGCGCTTAACCTGGCGAATCGTAACGGTAACCTGGGGTCTGATATTCTGAAGCGATTCACGGTAATATTTGACTACCCGCACCAGCGCATGATGCTGATGCCCAACAGCAAATACAGAGAGCCGTTTTATTACAACATGACTGGTTTTGAGATCAGTACCCCGTTGCCAGGAGCTAATTTCTACGTCGTGTCACACGTAATCGACGACTCCCCGGCCAAGGCCAGCGGACTCCTGCCCGGCGACCAACTCATCAACATCAACGGACGCGACTGCAAACAATTGGCCCTGGACGAACTGCTGGAGCTTTTCGACAGTAAACCAGGCCGCAAAGTCAAGCTGAAGCTCAAGCGTGACTCTAAGCTGGTAAATGTTGAGATGGTGCTGCAGAGCAGGATCTGAGCTATACCTGCTGCATATCGGTGTATACCTGCACGCCCAGTAGTACCACCGCCATTATAATCAGGCCGATGCCAACATAAAATCTGACTTTAGGTATAGGGGCGGCCACCAGGTTGCCCGCCGCATCGGGTTTGCTAAAGCGCAGGTTAGACAGGATCAGGCCATTTCCAAAGCTGAGCCAGATGGCAGCCATCAGCGGATCGCGTGTCATAAAAAGCGAAGCCGTGCCGATGGCCGAAAACAGCAGCCCGATGAAGACGCTAAGAGATAAATTTTTCATTGCGCTGCAAGATACGCAAAGCCCTTAAAATTTTGGCCAGTTATTGCTGGTCCCAGGAGCGCTTTGAAAATACCCAAACAAATGAAGGCGGAATTAAACTAAATGTTGTAACATTTTGTAGTAAGGTGTAATTTTTATCATAATTTACAACCATTTGTTGTATATACCGATATTAATTGCAAATCTTTGCTTCCTGAAACAGGGATTGACCTGTTTCTTTAAATTTGAACCGACAAATTGAAATGAAAAAAAAGCCGACTTTATCATCTGCGATGGTAAATCACCTTTCTCTGGAAGGTGCGACTTTTTCTATCCTGTCTGCCAGGGTAGTTTTGAGGGCTATTAATGCCGTGGTCCGCTACAGGCCCTAGGCCGACGTGCTTCCTGACCACCTACGCAGTGGTCATCCTTCCAATTTTTTTTCTGATCAGTGTTTAAGCTCCCGATTGGGCTATGCTGTAAAGCATAACCGGTTCGCTGCTGCTTTTTACCATTTTTTAAGCTATAGCATCTGGCCCTGCACAGGCACGGCCCGGGTATATATTTTCCAAAATGAATCCATCTCCTTTTATCATCACGGTTGCCGATGTGCAACACACCAGCTACGCGCAGCAGATCTGCGATGAAATGGAATCGTCTGCCAAAGCCAGAGGTACAGGTATAGCCAAGCGTACGCCGGAGTACATTGCCCAGAAAATGCTGGAGGGCAAGGCCGTTATTGCGCTGGACATGAACGGCGTTTGGGCGGGTTTCTGCTACATCGAAACATGGAGCCACGGCAAGTATGTGGCCAACTCCGGCCTGATCGTGTCGCCGGAGCTGCGCAAAAGCGGACTGGCCAAACTGATCAAAAACAAGATATTCGAGCTCTCGCGCAGTAAGTACCCAGACGCCAAAATCTTTGGCCTGACCACAGGGCTGGCCGTGATGAAGATCAACTCTGACCTGGGCTACCGACCGGTAACCTATTCTGAGCTGACCGACGATGATGCTTTCTGGAATGGCTGCAAAAGCTGCATCAACTACGAGATTCTGATGATGAAGAACCGTAGCAACTGTCTGTGCACCGCCATGCTTTACGATCCGGCGCGCGAGCAAAAACCGATCGCCAGGGAGCAACTGCAAATCCTGACGCCGCTCGACGAGCCTGCTGTACCGGTAGGCTACGGCACCTTTGCGCAGGGAAACACCAACTCAAATATTAACCCGACCAACATCTAAGAATAGCATGAAGAAGAAAGTTGTTTTAGCCTTCAGCGGCGGTCTTGACACCTCTTACTGTGTAAAATACCTGAAAGCAGAAAAAGACCTGGAAGTGCACTCCGTTTTAGTGAACACCGGCGGCTTTACTGAGGAGGAACTGCTGCAGACCGAGCAGCGCGCCTACGATCTGGGCGTAGCCAAGCACACCAACCTGGACGAAATGGAGTACTACTACCAGAGCTGCATCAAGTACCTGATTTTCGGGAACGTGCTTAAGAACAACACTTATCCGCTTTCGGTTAGTGCCGAACGCGTGACGCAGGCCATGGCCATAGCCCGCCACGCCAAAGCGCTTGGAGCCGATTATGTGGCCCACGGCAGTACCGGCGCCGGCAACGACCAGGTGCGCTTCGACATGATCTTTCATGTGATGATCCCAAATATTGAGATCATTACCCCGATCCGTGATATGAAACTTTCGCGTGAAGAGGAGATCGAGTACCTGAAAAAGCACGGCGTGGAGTATGACTTCGTGAAAGCGCAATACTCGATTAACAAAGGCATTTGGGGCACCTCCGTTGGCGGCAAGGAAACACTGACTTCAAACCTGCCACTACCGGAATCGGCCTACCCGACGCAGCTCACCAAAGAGCAGCCGGAGCGCGTGACCCTGCATTTTGAAAAAGGCGAGCTGACAGGTATAAACGACACCTTTTATGACAGCCCGGTACAGGCTATTCAGGCGCTGCAAGGTATAGCGGGACCTTTTGCCATCGGCCGCGACATCCACGTGGGCGACACGATCATCGGCATCAAAGGCCGTGTGGGTTTTGAGGCAGCTGCCCCGATGGTGATCATCAAGGCGCACCATACGCTGGAGAAGCACGTGCTCACCAAGTGGCAGCTGTACTGGAAAGACCAACTGGCCACCTGGTATGGCAACTGGCTACACGAAGGGCAGTTCATCGACCCGACCATGCGTAACATCGAGACCTTCCTGCAGGAAACCCAGGAGAACGTAACAGGCAAGGTACACGTGCTGCTTGCGCCTTACCGTTTCCAGGTAGAAGGCATTGAATCGGAGCATGACCTGATGTCGTCGAAGTTCGGTAGCTACGGAGAGATGAACAATGCCTGGTCGGGTGAGGACGTAAAAGGCTTCTCGAAGATTTTCGGCAACCAGGCCATGATGTACCACAAGATCAACAACACGGAGCTATAATGGCAATGAAGATAAAAGCAGGTATAGTAGGTGGTGCGGGGTATGCCGGTGGCGAATTGCTCCGCCTATTGCTGCTGCACCCTAACGTGGAACTTGCTTTCGTACAGAGCCGCAGCCAGGCCGGCAAGCCGGTGCATACCGCTCACCCCGATTTGCTGGGCGAAACGGATATCAGCTTTTCTGCCGATGCCGCTATACCTGTGGAGGTGCTGTTTCTATGTGCCGGACATGGCGAGGCGGCCAGGTTCCTGGCAGAAAATGAAGTGCCTGCTGAAACAAAGATCATCGATCTGAGCCAGGACTTCCGTTGGAATGAAAAAACGATATGCGATGTGGTGGAAGCCGGTGAGCGAAGCTTTGTGTACGGATTGCCGGAACTACAGCGCGAGCAGATACGGCAGGCAAAGCACATCGCCAATCCGGGTTGCTTTGCCACAGGTATACAGCTAGCCTTATTGCCGCTCGCCAAGCAGAATATGCTGCAAAGCGATGTGCACGTGAGCGGTATCACAGGCTCGACGGGTGCAGGCCAGAGTTTGAGCGCCACATCGCATTTCAGCTGGCGCACCGAAAACATCTCGACTTACAAAGTAATGGAGCACCAGCACCTTCGCGAGATCAATAGAAGCCTGCTATACCTGCAGCCCGAAGACCAGTCCAATATCCATTTTATACCTTACCGAGGCCCTTTTGCCAGAGGCATCTTCATTACTGCCTACCTGCAAACAGCTATCTCGCTGGAAGAGGCGCAAGCCCTGTATGGAAACTACTACGCAGGGCATCCGTTCACGATTGTGACTGACCAGAACCCGGACCTAAAGCAGGTGGTGAACACCAACAAGTGCGTGCTGCACCTGCAGAAGCATGGTAACATGCTCGTCATCACCAGCCTGATCGATAACTTGCTAAAAGGTGCCGCCGGCCAAGCCGTGCAGAACATGAACCTGGTTTTCGGTCTGGAAGAGACAACCGGCTTAAAGCTGAAAGCGACTTCTTTTTAACAGGGATCAATTAACAGTAAGCATTAAACATTTACTGTTAACTGATCATGCTTAACCATTAGTCTTTTGCTGTTTACTGTTAATTGCTAATTAATAACTGAAATCATGCTACAGTACCCAAGAACACTGTTCTACATCTATTTTCTAACCTCTTACATCTAATTCCCTAGCCATGAACCTCTTTGATGTTTACCCGCTCTTCGATATCGAACCTGTAAGAGCCGCCGGTCTGTCTGTTTGGGACAAAGAAGGCCGCAAGTACCTGGACCTCTACGGTGGCCACGCCGTTATTTCCATCGGTCATTCTCACCCACACTATGTGAAGCGCATTGCGCGCCAACTATACGATATCGGCTTCTACTCTAACGCCGTGCAAATGCCGATGCAGCAGGAACTGGCTGTAAAACTAGGCAAACTGAGCGGTTATGATGCCTATAGCTTTTTTCTGTGCAACTCCGGTGCTGAGGCAAACGAAAATGCCCTGAAACTGGCTTCATTCCAGACCGGTCGCAAGAAGGTCATTTCCTTTTCAGCCTCTTTTCATGGCCGTACCTCTGCCGCTGTGGCCGCTACCGACGACACGAGCATCGTGGCGCCGATCAACCAGACAGACAATATCATTTTTATGCCTTTCAATGATGTGGCGGCTTTCGAGGAAGCCCTGCAAAAGCACGGGCAGGAACTGGCGGCTGTGATTGTGGAAGGTATACAGGGTGTAGGTGGGGTAAACATACCGACAGTAAACTTTCTGAAAGCACTCGAAGCGGGCTGCAAAAAAGTAGGTGCGCTCCTGATTTTGGATGAAGTGCAGTCCGGCTATGGCCGTTCGGGCAAATTTTTCGCGCATCAACATGCAGGCATTCAGCCTGATTTGATCACGGTGGCCAAAGGCATGGGCAATGGCTTCCCGGTGGGCGGTGTGCTGATCAGTCCGGAAATTGAGGCACGGCATGGCATGCTGGGCACCACCTTTGGAGGCAATTACCTGGCCTGTGCAGCATCACTGGCAGTGCTGGAGGTTATCGAGAAAGAGGAACTTCTGGAGAATGCCACGATCATGGGGCATTACCTAAAAGAGCAACTCGAAGGCATGCCGGGTGTGAAAGAGGTGCGTGGCCAGGGTCTGATGATCGGCATCGAACTGAACGAGCCCTGCGCTGGCATCCGCAAAGAGTTGCTGAGCCAGTTTGGCATTTTTACGGGCAGTTCTTCCAACAAGAACACGCTCCGCCTGCTGCCTGCCCTCACGATCAGCAAAGCAGAAGCCGATCTATTCCTAAAAGCATTTTCTTCCATCCTTACCAAAAAAGTAACCGCCAAATGAAGCAATTCACTTCCGTACACGATGTGCAGGACATAGCCGCCCTGGTAAACGAAGCACTCGAACTTAAGCAATCGCCGTACGCGCACAAGGCACTGGGGCAGGATAAAACGCTTGGCCTTATTTTCATGAACCCCAGCTTGCGCACGCGCCTGAGCACTCAGAAAGCCGGCCTAAACCTGGGCATGAACGTGATGGTGATGAACTTAGACAAAGAAGGCTGGGCACTCGAAACCCAGGATGGCGTGATCATGGACGGCAGCACAGTAGAGCACATTCGCGAGGCAGCGGCGGTGATGGGGCAGTACTGCGACATTATCGGTATCCGCTCTTTCCCGAAACTGCAGGACAGAGAGGAAGACTACAGTGAAGACCTGCTGCGTAAATTCATTGAGCTGACTGGTGTTCCGGTTGTGAGCCTGGAGTCGGCCACGCGCCATCCGCTGCAGAGCCTGGCCGACCTGATTACGATTAAAGAGCAGACGGCGGCAGGGAAGCGGCCTAAAGTGGTGCTGAGTTGGGCACCGCATATCAAACCAATACCGCACTGTGTGGCTAACTCGTTTGCCGAGTGGATGCAGCAGGCGGACGTAGAGCTGGTGATCACCAATCCGAAAGGGTATGACCTGGCGGATGAATTTACCCAAGGTGCTCAGGTACTGCACAACCAAGACGAGGCCTTGCAAGGTGCTGACTTTGTGTATGTGAAAAACTGGTCGAGCTACGAGCAGTATGGCAAAGTGCTGACAAACGGCGAAGGCTGGATGATCACGAACGAAAAGCTGGCCCTGACAAATAACGCGAAAGTTATGCACTGCCTGCCGGTGCGCCGCGGCCTGGAGCTAAGCCACGAAGTGCTCGATGGGCCAAATTCACTGGTGATAGAGCAGGCAAATAACCGTTTGTATGCTGCACAGGCGGTTCTGAAACGGATGTTGGAGGCCAATTAGTGATTGAGCAGTTGAGTGATTTAGTGATTTGTATATTTAGAGATGTTCCAGTTATAGTTGTAGAGAGACAGGTCGCGACCTGTCTCTCTACAAAATCATCTATATCGATCAACTAAAATACTAATTTACCGATCACTCCTTAGCGCTCTATTTAAATCACTCATGCGCTAACGCAGTCATTTACTCAATATAAAAGATGTACATTATAAAGATAGGGGGCAATGTTTTAGATAAGCCGGAGCGGTTGCAGCGTTTTTTGATTGATTTCGCGCAACTGTCCGGACTTAAACTGCTGGTGCATGGTGGGGGTAAAATCGCATCTACTATCGGGCTGCGCCTAGGTATAGCACCGGCTTACGTAGAGGGTCGTCGCCTGACGGACGCCGAAACGCTACAGGTGGTGACCATGGTTTATGGCGGGCTGATCAATAAGAATGTGGTGGCGCAACTACAGGCCCTGGGTTGCAACGCCATCGGCATGACAGGCGCCGATGCCAATGCTATACCTGCCACAAAGCGCCCCGTGAAAACGGTGGACTATGGGTATGCCGGCGATATAGCAGGTCCGGAAACAATCAATGCTACGGCCATACGAGCACTGCTAAGCGCCGGACTGACGCCTGTGTTTGCACCGCTCACGCACGATGGCCATGGAAACATGCTGAACACCAATGCCGATACAATTGCCTCGGTACTGGCTACGGCCTTGGCACCGCATTATAATGTGCAACTGGTGTACTGCTTCGAAAAGAAAGGCGTACTGGCCGATGCTTCCGACGATAACTCTGTAATTTCTCATATCGATGAAAACAGGTATAAAGAGCTGAAGGAAAAAGGCATTGTAACAGATGGTATGATCCCGAAACTGGACAATGCTTTCGCTGCGCTTCGACAAGGCGTAAAAGCCGTGCTGATCGGGGAGGCGGAGGGACTTGCTTCCTTGGCCGGTTCAGGTACTTTTTCAGGCACTTCAATCACACTCAGCCATGCATAAAGAGAGCCTTTACCCGGAGGCAGTAGAACTGCTGCAGCAACTCATCGCTATACCTTCATTCAGCAAAGAGGAAGACCAAACTGCTGAGATAATCGCTGGTTTTCTTCAATCAAAAGGAGTGGCTATAGAGCGCAAACTAAACAATGTGTGGGCTTTTAACAGGCACTATAACCCTGCCTTGCCTACCTTGTTGCTCAACTCACACCACGACACCGTGAAGCCCAATACCGGCTATACCCGCGATCCCTTTACCGCTAGCGTAACGGATCGAAAACTGTATGGCCTGGGAAGCAACGACGCCGGTGGTTGCCTGGTATCGCTTCTGATGACTTTTCTGTACTTCTATGATCGTTCTGATCTCCGCTATAACCTGATATTCGCGGCAACCGCTGAAGAGGAAATTTCAGGGAAAGACGGACTCGAAGTGATCCTGCCTGAACTAGGCGAACTGGAAGCAGCCATTGTGGGCGAGCCCACGCTCATGCAACTGGCCGTGGCCGAGAAAGGTTTGCTGGTGCTGGACTGTGTGGCCAAAGGCCACTCCGGTCATGCCGCCCGCGAAGAAGGGCTGAATGCGATCTACGAAGCACTGCCGGATATTACCTGGTTTCAGACCTACCGTTTCCCGAAAGTATCAGAGCATCTGGGGCCGTTGAAAATGTCGGTAACCATGGTGCAGGCAGGTACACAACACAACGTGGTGCCCGATCAGTGCCAGTTTACCGTCGATGTTCGCCTAACGGATGCTTATAGCATGGAAGAAGTGCTGGGGGTGATTCGCCAACACGTCAAGGCAACGGTGACGCCACGATCTATGCGCCTCAAGCCCTCATCTATACCGATGGAGCACCCGCTGGTGAAAGCAGGTATAGCTTTGGGCCGCCATACTTATGGCTCACCTACTACTTCCGATCAGGCGCTGCTCTCCATACCTTCGCTCAAGCTGGGGCCCGGTGACTCCGCCCGCTCGCACATGGCCGATGAATTCATCTACCTGCACGAAATCGAAGAGGGGATCGGTCTGTACATCGACATATTGGAGCAGGTTATCAGATAATAAATTAATACCAGGAGCGGGAAACGAACTTACCTAAAATGGCATCTCGAGCAGAGCGAGATGCCCGGATGTGAAACTTGGATTCAGGTTCTTAACCAGCGTCCGAAATGACAGAAAGAAAAATCACTCATTCACTCAATCAAAACTGAATTATGAAACTCTGGCAAAAAAACAGCGACGTCAGAAAAGAGATCGAGCAGTTTACCGTTGGCCGCGACCCGGAATTTGACATGAAACTGGCTGCCTTCGATGTGCTGGGTTCGCTGGCGCATACACGCATGCTGCAGCAGGTGGGTTTGCTGGAAAAAGAAGACCTGGAGGCACTGCAGCTGGAGATGAAAGCCATTTACCATCGTATTGTGGCGGGTGATTTTGAAATTGAGCCAGGAGTGGAGGACATCCACTCGCAGGTGGAGCTGGAACTGACACGCAAACTGGGCGAAGCCGGGAAGAAAATTCACAGTGGCCGATCGCGCAACGACCAGGTGCTGGTGGACCTGAAGCTATACCTGCGCCATGAGCTGCAGCAACTGGTTTATGAGGTGAAGGCCTTGTTTAACGTACTGCAGGAGCAGAGCGAGCGGCACAAGGACAAACTGCTTCCGGGCTATACCCATTTGCAGGTGGCCATGCCTTCGTCTTTTGGTTTGTGGTTTGGCGCCTACGCCGAAAGCCTGGTGGACGACGTGCTGCTGCTGCAGGCGGCTTATAAGGTGACAGATAAAAACCCCCTGGGATCAGCAGCGGGTTACGGTTCTTCGTTCCCGCTCAACCGCCAGCTTACGACAGAGCTGCTTGGCTTTGGCACCCTGAACTATAATGTAGTATACGCCCAGATGGGGCGCGGTAAGACGGAGCGTGTAGTGAGCACAGCCATGGCGTCGGTGGCTGCCACACTGGCGCGCATGGCCATGGACCTGTGTCTGTACATGAGCCAGAACTTTGCCTTTGTGAGTCTGCCGGATAACCTGACGACCGGTTCCAGCATCATGCCGCACAAAAAGAACCCGGATGTGTTTGAGATCATGCGGGGCAAATGCAACAAACTGCAGTCACTGCCAACCGAAATCTCGATGCTGCTTATCAACCTGCCATCCGGCTATCATCGGGAGTTGCAACTGCTCAAGGAATCACTTTTCCTGGCCATAACCGAGCTCAAAGATTGCCTGCAAATGATGGCCTTTATGCTGCCGCAGCTACAGGTGCGCGATCAGATCATGGAGGAGGAAAAATACAAGTATGCCTTTAGTGTGGATGCAGTAAACGCCGAGGTACTGGCGGGTATGCCATTCCGGGATGCTTACAAAGTAGTAGGCGAGCGCATTGAGGCAGGTACCTTTGCCGCGCCAGAACAGATGACCCATACCCACGAAGGCAGTATCGGCAATCTTTGCACCCAGGAAATCGCTGCCCTGATGGAACAGGCGATTGCCGGTTTCCAATTCGATAGAGCCGAAAAGGCACTAGAGGAGTTGGTGAAATAAGTTTAAGAGTTGAGGAGTTTGATTGTTGAGGAATGATGAATTAGGAAACCTTTGGAAGGCTGGCACTCTGCTTATTCATATTCCTATACCTTGAACACATCAAAGGCCTGCTACTATGCAGGCCATTGATGTGTTTAGCATGGACTAAACTCTAATTTCTTAAACTCATAAACTCATTAACTCTCAAACTCCCTCAGTTCAAATGGTAGTTCTGTGGTTTGATGTTTTTCAGTTTGCGGGTGGCTTGCAGCAGTGTGGCAACCAGCAGCGCGATGAACACCGACATGCCAATGACCAGGTATGAGAGCACCTTCAAGGTTTTTACCTGCCTGTCGGCCGATTGGTACAATTCCTTTCCTACTTCGCCCTGGAGTTTGATTAACTCGTGAAGTGGCTCCAACAAGTGCAGAAATGCCTGATGACCCTCCGTACGGTACAGGCTCTCCGCTTCCGCTTTTTCTCCTTCGCTGCTTAGCTGCAGAATACGGTCCTGCACGGCCACAAGCTTTTCAAATTCCTTCTTGTATGTGGCCAGACCGGCGCTTTCGCGCTCGATCAAGTATGTTTTCTCGAACTGATTGATCAGCGTTTCTATCTCCTGCGTGTTAGCTGCCACAAGCTGTTGCAGGCTGTCCTGTTTCGAGGCTGAGGCCGACAGGATGTGGTCTTCAAGTGTCAGGCGGTTCTGGTAGTAGCGTTCCATCACATCCGAAATTACCAGGGATGGTACCAGCCGGTCGTGGTATACCTCGCTAAACTGGTTGCTCACCCGCCCAATGCTGTAGCTGGCAAACCAGTTGGCCAAAATGATAATAGCAAACACTGAACCCAGCGCAAATGCCACTTTATCACGTTTTGTAATTCGATAGGCCCAGTTCATACGAAATAAGATTTAATTGAAAGACAATATACGTTTTTGGCCTGTATAACACAATTTTTACCCCTATTCTTACAGGTAAAATGGATGCTGGAGCTGTGGCAAATTGTTACTTCTTCTTTTTAAAATACAGATAACTTCTTTTCCAGTCCGCGTATAACAGGCACACTGCTCATAAGTGCAACACAAATTAACTGCCTGTGATTCCGATCAAGATCCATACACAACCTGACGACTCCACTTGCGGACCTACTAGTTTGCATGCGGTGTACCGTTATTTCAAAGATCCCATTTCGCTCAGCGAGGTCATCAAGGAGGTGCCTTACCTCGATGAAGGTGGTACGCTGGAGGTATTGCTGGCTTGCCATGCGCTTAAACGGGGCTACAAGGCCCGCATCTATACCTACAACCTGCACATCTTCGACCCTACCTGGTTTCAGCTCAGCAACGAGGAGATCATTGTAAAACTGGAGGAGCAGCTGGACTACAAGAAAGGATCCAAATTCAAAAGGGCAACCCTGGCGTACATCGATTTTTTGCAACGAGGCGGCGAGCTGCGTTGCACCGACCTGACCAAAGGGCTGCTGCGTGAGTACTTTGAAAAAGGCATTCCGCTGCTAACGGGCCTAAGCGCTACCTACCTGTACCAAAGCGCCAGGGAGTTTAGCGATGAGGCCGGCAATTCCATTTACGACGACGTGCGCGGCTACCCGATGGGGCATTTTGTGGTATTGTGCGGCTTTGCCGACGACCAGAAACAGATTGTAGTGGCCGACCCTTACCAGGAGAACCCTTTTTTTCAAAACAATTACTATGAGGTAAAAGCATCGCACCTGCTCAACTCCATTATGTTGGGTATGGCTACCTACGATGCTAACCTGCTGGCCATTAAACCAGTGGACTCAGAACCCATCGACGAATAAAACATGCGAAAGATAGTAGTAGTAGATTATCCCAAAGATTGGGATGTGGCGATTGAAGACGTCGAAGTAGTGGATGTACAGACATACCTCACCGATACGGCCTATACCGACATCAAGAATGCCCGCATTTTTAACCTGTGCCGTTCTTACAAATACCAGAGTGCCGGGTACTATGTGTCGCTGCTGGCCGAGGCGCGCGGGCACAAGCCTATACCCAGTGTGGCCACCATGCAGGACCTGAAAAGCCCCACCATTGTGCGTGCCATTACAGTAGAACTCAACGACCTGATTCAGAAAACGCTGGGCAGTCTGCGCTCCAAGTCCTTCACCCTGAGCATTTACTTTGGGCAGAATGTGGCGCAAAAGTACGAAAAGCTTTGCAAGCAACTCCACGACCTGTTTCAGGCCCCTTTGCTCCGGGCGCAGTTTGTGTACAAGGACGAGTGGGTGCTGCAGAGCATATCCGCTATACCTATTAACGACGTGCCGGAGCACCACTGGCGCTATTTGCTGCGGTTCGCGAAGTCCTACTTTGCAAGGCACCGCTTTTCGGGCGCCAAGATCGGGCGCAACAAGATTTATGACCTGGCCATCTTGGTGGATCCGGATGAAAAAGAGCCGCCCTCGAACAAAAAGGCCCTGCAGCACTTTGTGGAGGCCGGTGAGAGCATGGGCTTCTACGTCGAGATGATCACGAAAGACGATTACCGGCGCCTGCCCGAGTTTGATGCGCTTTTCATCCGGGAGACCACCTCGGTAAACCACCATACCTATAAGTTCGCTCGCAAAGCCTACGCCGACGGATTGGTGGTGATCGACGATCCGATCTCTATTCTGCGCTGCACCAACAAGGTATACCTTGCCGAGCTGCTCACCAAAGCCAAGGTGCCTATACCCAAGACCATGATCATTCACAAAGATAACCGGGACCTGGTGGAGCAGGAGCTCGGTATACCTTGTGTGCTCAAAAAACCGGACAGCTCTTTTTCACAGGGCGTCGTAAAGGCCAAAGACAGCGAAGGCCTGCAGCGCGAACTGGACGACATGCTGGCCGATTCTGAACTGATCATCGGGCAGGAGTTCACGCCCACAGATTTTGACTGGCGCATCGGCATCATGGACAAGCAGCCGCTCTATGCCTGCAAGTACTTCATGGCCAAGGGGCACTGGCAGATCTACAACTGGAACGGCAAGAAGAACGACACCGAAGGCGATCATGAAACAGTGCCTTTCGAAGAGGTGCCTTTCGTGGTATTGCACACAGCCATCAAGGCGGCAAACCTGATTGGCAATGGGTTGTATGGCGTGGATATTAAGGAGATAGACGGGAAAGCCTATGTGATCGAAGTAAATGATAACCCGAGCATCGACGCCGGCTGCGAGGATCAGATCCTAAAAAAAGAACTTTATACCGCTATCCTTAAATCCATAAAGAAACGCATAGATGACAACAAGAACGTTAGAACAGATGAGTACTAAACCCGCTACGCTACACCTGTTTGAAGGCTATGGTGTGGAGATGGAATACATGATCGTGGACCGTAACACGCTGCAGGTGCGGCCCATCACGGACCAGTTGATCTACGATGAGGTAGGGGCCTACGTGTCGGATGTAGAGTTTGG
This sequence comes from Pontibacter ramchanderi, assembly GCF_002846395.1. Lineage (GTDB taxonomy): Bacteria > Bacteroidota > Bacteroidia > Cytophagales > Hymenobacteraceae > Pontibacter > Pontibacter ramchanderi. The sequence goes on along the minus strand of NZ_PJMU01000001.1, from coordinate 612,177 downwards.
CAAAATGGCTTGGTCCAATGAACTGGTGCTGCACGTGGTGGAGCTTAAAACGCAATCTCCTGTCCATACCCTGGATGGTTTGGAAAACGATTTTCAGGAGCATGTCCGGAAGATCAACCAGTTACTCGAGAAGCACAACGCCATGCTGCTGCCGACCGGCGCCCACCCGCTGATGGATCCATTCAAAGAAACTAAACTGTGGCCGCACGAGCACAACGCAGTATACGAGGCCTATAACCGTATTTTCGATTGCCGTGGGCATGGCTGGGCCAATCTGCAGAGCACACACCTGAACCTGCCCTTTGGCAATGACGAGGAGTTCGGTAAGCTGCATGCTGCCATCCGAATGGTGCTGCCGCTTATACCTGCGCTGGCGGCCTCGTCACCTGTGCTGGATGGAAAGCTGTCTGGCCTGCTGGACACCCGCCTGGAGGTATACCGCCACAACCAGGACAAGATTTCTGCTATTGCCGGCAAGGTGGTTCCCGAAGCCGTTTTCACGCAAAAAGATTACGAAAAACAGATCCTGCGGCGTATGTATGATGCCGTGGCTCCGTTTGACCCGGAAGGTGTGCTGCAGGAGGAATTCCTGAACTCGCGCGGTGCCATTGCCCGTTTCGACCGAAATGCCATCGAGATCCGCATCATTGACATACAGGAAAGTCCGGTGGCTGACCTGGCTGTGCTGCAGGCTGTGGTGGCCGCCGTTCAGGCGCTGGTGGCTGAGCGCTGGGTAGGTATAGACAAGCTGAAACTATGGGACGAAAACCGTTTGGCTGAACTTTTCCTGCAGGTGGTGCGCAGCGGACAGGAAGTCGTGATCAACGACCGCGATTTTATCGATTGCTTCGGTTTCGACTGCAAAGAGAATTGCACAGTGGGTGAACTGTGGAAACACTTGGTGGCCGAAACGCTCAATCTGGAGGAGCAGCCCCATGTGGCCCACGCCCTGAATGTGATCTTGTCCCGCGGCAGTTTATCCAAGCGCCTGGTAGAAGCACTGGGCAAAAACCCGACCGAGCACGACATCCGGCGGGTATACCTGAGCCTGTCACGCTGCCTGCAAAACGGCGGCGTATTTATACCTGAAAAACCATGCTGAGACTCTTACTTACCTGTGAACACGGTGGAAACCTGATACCCGCTGCCTATGCACCACTCTTTCAAGGGCACGGGGAAATACTGAATACGCACCAGGGCTACGACATTGGTGCACTCGACCTCTACCATACTCTGCGGCCTTTGGCCGATGTGGGCTTTTATTCAGAGACGAGTAGGCTGTTGGTAGAACTGAATCGCTCGCTGCACCATGCGCGCCTTTTCTCGGCGTACACACAAGTGTTGCCGCCAGCCGAAAAGGAAAGGCTGCTAGATAAACATTACAAACCATATCGCGAGCAAGTGGAGCAAATGGTGTCTGACTTCGTGTCGGCTGGAAGGCGCGTGCTGCATGTTGCCGTCCATACCTTCACCCCAGTATTGGATGGCGAGGAACGTAAGGCGGACATCGGTCTACTCTATAACCCGAAGCGGAAACACGAGCAAGCCTACAGCCGAAAATGGAAAGCCGCCCTCAACAAAGCGGATAAGGACCTGCTGGTTCGCTTCAACTATCCCTACCTGGGTATAGCAGACGGTTTCCCGACGTACCTGCGCCGTAAGTTTAAGGCGGATGAATACATAGGCATTGAACTGGAAGTAAACCAGAAGTTTGCACAGGAAGGTGGAGACAGGTGGCAGCATATAAGATCACTTTTGGCGGATACGCTGGAGCAAGTGACCATGCACGAGAAGGCGCTACCATCCAAAAACGCTATTTAGAGAACAAAATAACAGGTTATGCAGTACTGTATTTTATATATGAAGAGATTTGCATATAAATAAAACGCTATCTCTTTAGCGGTATACACCCTTTCAGGGTTCCATCTTTTTATTTTATTATTTTAAAACCTAAAACTATGAAGATCAAAAGTTTACTTAATCTGGTATTTGTTCTGGTGGCCGCTCAATTGCTGTTTGCCTGTAGCTCTGCCAAGTACTATGAGTTTGCCGGCCACAAACAGGCACCTTACCACGACATGAAGAAGCCTGCCAATACGCAGGAGGTAGCCCCTGAGATTTCGCTGAGTGAAGTTGCTCTGGCAGCCGCCGAGGAGAAGTCAAAAGCTGAACCAGTATTGGAAGCAAGCGCCGCTATACCTGCAGCCCCAGCCGCACCTGCTCCTAAAATGGCACCTATTGCCCCGGCAGCTGTTGAGGAGGTAACGGTTACTGAAGCAGAGGCCCTGGCAATGGCTAAAGAGCGACTGGCGAGTATGACAAAAGCGGAGAAGAAAGAGTTTAAGAAAGAAGTGCGCGAGGCCTTGAAACAGGATCGTCGTAGCGGCGAACTGAGCATCATCAAAATTATTTTGGCGGTATTGCTTCCTCCTCTGGCCGTGTTTCTGCACGTAGGTATAGGCACGCAGTTCTGGATCAGCCTTATCCTCACGCTGCTCTTCTGGATTCCGGGTGTGATTTATGCGCTGTTAGTAGTGACAGACACGATCTAAGCCTATCCAGTTGCACATTCAATAAAAGCACTGCCCACAGGGGTGGTGCTTTTTGTTTTATACCTGCTTAACCCCTGGTGCAGGTTTGCGTTTTATACCTGTAGCTGAGTGTTATACCTTACTGGCATGGAATACAAGGACTATTACAAGATACTGGGTGTAGAGAAGTCTGCATCGCAGGCTGATATCAAAAAGGCCTACCGTGCTTTGGCCAAAAAATATCACCCGGATAAAACGAAAGGCGACAAAGCTGCCGAAGAGAAGTTCAAGGACATCAGCGAAGCCTACGAAGTGCTGGGAGATGAACAAAAGCGTAAACAGTACGATGAACTGGGCGCTAACTGGCGGCATTTTCAGCAGCAAGGCGGCCCATACCAGGGCGGTCGCGGCGGCACCTATTACGAAGGCGACTTGGGCGATATGTTTGGAGGGGGCAGCGGCTTCTCTGATTTCTTCGAGCAGTTTTTCGGAGGCGGATTCTCGCAGCAGGGTGGCGGTTTTCGGGCAGGCAGGGGAGGTGCCAAGGGGCAGGACTATGAAGCTGAGATGCTCATTACCATGCAGGAGGCCTACAGCGGTACATCGCGTTTACTCACCGTAAATGGCCAGCAGCTACGTATTACTACCAAGCCGGGTGTGTCTGATGGGCAGGTGCTCAAGATCAAAGGAAAGGGCGGACCCGCTTTGGCCGGAGGAACGGCCGGAGACCTGTACATTCGGGTGCAGGTGCAGCCGCTGCCGGGTTTTGAGCGGCAGGGGGATGATCTGCACACCAGGCTGAACCTCGACATGTATACTGCCATACTGGGGGGTGAGGTGCAGGTGTCTACCTTAACCGGCAAGCTCAAACTCAAGATTCCCGCTGGCACACAAAACGGCAAAACACTGCGACTACGCGGAAAAGGAATGCCCGTTTACGGCAAAACAGACCAGCACGGCGATTTGTACGTAAAGATAGAAGTGCAGCTGCCAGTACATCTTACCGAAGAGGAGAGGGGCCTGATGGAACGGCTCCGGGAACTGCACCATCGCAAAACAGCCAGCGTATAACTTAGTAGCACAGGATTAAACTCACTGCCATGTTAATGACCCTTGACCACATTAGTATGCATAGCCCAATCGATAGCTTTGTAGACAGCCTTACCGACAGTAACCTGACCTGCTATGCCAGCGACCTGCTGGAGCAAAAGGGCTGCCACAACTTACAGGAACTGTGTGAGGCGGTGAAGAGGGCCACGGAAGTTTGCAACAGCATGCATGTGCCCCTTCAGGAAAACTTTAAGGTGGTATACCGCTCCCGAAATGGCGAAGTGGTGCAGGATTGGCGCCTGTCGCGCATGGCTTACCTGCTCACAGCCCTTAATGCAGACTCCCGTAGTAACTTTGTGGCGCAACTGCAGGTTGAGATGGTGAAGCAGATGCTACGCCATACCTGAGCCGAGTGTAGCTAACTGCCCAAGCCCTTCTCGCTGCAATGCTCCTTCCCAGCCAAACTGCACACACAGTCGGTGAAAATGGAAAGGTAAGGGTGCCGTCAGTTTAACCGGGCTCCCTGTTTCAGGATGTATGAAACCAAGCGTAGCGGAGTGCAAAAGCATAACAGGACACTCAAGTTGCTCGCGGAACATCTGGTTATGCCGCCAGTCACCATGTCGTTTATCGCCCACAATGTAGTGCCTGATGTGCGCAAAATGTTTCCGGATCTGGTGCATGCGACCTGTTTCAGGTTGCACCTTTACGAGTGAGTAGCGGGCCGTGCTGTAACGGCCGACAGGTATAGGAAGCTCCACAGTGCCAAGCCGCTCGTAATTTGTCAGGGCATCCTGCGGCATTTTGTGCTTGTGGTCTTTGTCCGGCCGAATCGGGCTGTCGATTATACCTGTCTCTGGGGTATAGCCGCGCACAATGGCGTAGTAGGCTTTGTCAACCTGTTTTTCTTCAAAGGCCTTCACAATGGGAGCAACCGCTTCGGGAGTTTTGGCAAACAGCAGCACGCCCGAGGTGCCACGGTCCAGGCGGTGAGCGGCGTATACTGCATGGCCCAACTGGTCGCGCAGCATCTGAAGTGCAAATTCCTTTTTCTCTTCGGCAATGCGGGTGCGGTGCACGAGAAGCCCATTGGGTTTGTTGACCGCTACGTAGCTCTCGTCCTCGTATAGTAACTCTAACACGTCAATTTATTTTCGGTAAAGATAGCCAGATACTAAGAATTAAACGCAAAGCTGCCTATACTTGCCTTAAATCTTGAAGAGAAGACAGCATGGCCATATCGTTTGACAACCTGAGAAAAGGGAAGAAGTATGTGATGGAGAATTACGGGGAGCGCTTTGAGTTTCAGGTGCTGGATATGCCCGACGAGGGAAGCCACCTGGTGAAAGACCTGCATACGCTGGAAGTGTTCATGCTACAGGACCTGATGCGCTACGGCCGTGGCAAAGACTTTGACATGCAGGAATTGTAGTACTTAAGTGCCTCTGGTGACTTTACCTTTCAGGTCCCAGTGGCTGCGCACCATTTTTCCAGTTTTGCTGTCACGCACGATCTTGCGGACATACCGCTCTCCTGAAATCGCTCCGTCCTCCAGCCGTTTACCTATAAATAAGGTAATTGGCTCCCCGTTTTCGTTAGTGATGAAGGTGAGGTCTTTGCCATTATAATGCTGGTCAAGCTTACTGTCGGGCGCGTACAATTTCTCTAGCTTCTCGATAAGCTTCGGGCCTAGTGCCATGTTTGAATTTCCGTTTAATGATTGTTTCAGAGATTAGTTAACCGATAGCTGGCCGGTTACTTGCATACACCAGGCTTTCGCATCAGTATGGCGATGAAAAACCTCGAACTCCAGGCTATTAACGGTTAACTCACCAATTTGGCTGAAAACCTTGTGCGTTATTAATTCCTGAAACACGTCAACGGGTGTTACACGTGCAAACCGCTTTAGGGTAGTGTGCGGCAGCCGGCCAGCAGCCAGCGTAGCCAGCGAGCGCTGCATGGACACGTTCAGATGAAATCCTATGGAGTTATCGGCAATCCAGCTTTCCGCTTTATTGTAAATAGCCATGTCAAGCGCCTTGTTGTACGTGTTGAGCAGGGCAGCCTCATCGGGTGGGATTAACCACTTCAGGTATACCTGATTCGAGCTGTGGTTGTAGCTGATCTGACAATAATTGTCTTTATATTGCTTCATTTAGATCTTTAGAGATATAAGTAGCCAGTTAATATATAAGGGTTTCCGGAGGTACTATAGTTCAATAGCTTTACATTAAAGGGATTATTATTTGGATAGTTCAATGATTTATTCGGGTCAGGTAACAGATTAACCCGTGGATCGGTAAAAAATACAAGAACCAGGTAAATTGTTAGAGTTTATGCCATACGTACATGAGAACAGGGAGCAATTGGTGCATACAAGCGACTACCTGGACATTATGGTGAATGCAGAAGATAAGATGCTCCGCTCTAACTGGCAGGGGTGGCTAGACACAACAAAAGGACACACAGGTTGTCTGAAAATAGTGGAAACGGTGAAAGCGTACAGGATCACCAAAATACTAAACGACAACTCGAAAGTGACAGGCCACTCAGGCGATACCAAATGGATGAACAGGGTATGGATACCCAGTTTGCTAGAGGCCGGAGTGGAGTATTTTGCCTGGGTGTATTCTTATGAATTCTTTACCCAACTCGAGATTGACAACACGGTAGACAATAGCACAGGTATAACCATGCGTACTTTTTTGCTACCCGAGGATGCCCGCCAATGGCTGCAGGTTTTCTAACCACGAAATGCGGCTTGCGTATACCTTGGTAACAAACTCACCTATCTTATGCAGCCAAATCAGCACGCAAACCACTTCTTTGTTTACATCATGGGCGATCAGACCCAGCCGCAGTTGAGTATTGGCGTTTCTGAAAACCTGCTCCAGCAAATGGATGGCCATGCCGGGCACTCCACACCAACCAAACTGGTTTATTACGAACACTACGAACTGGAGGAAGTTGCCCGTGTGCGTGAACAGCGCATCAAGTCCGGAGCGCCCGAAGATCACCTACGGCTGGTAGAGTCCATGAACCCGAACTGGCTCGACCTGACCGACACCCTCACCTAAGGTAGTAGTACCTTCATCAGCCATAATTTTAGATTATATTTGTATACAGCCACTGTACCTTGTACCTTGTCAGGTATAGGCTTGCGTCTTATGCGCCTGCCCCCGGAGCCTCACCAATGAAGAAAATACTCAAGCAGCAAAACGAGAACGTACGCATGCAAATGCTGGTACTGCTGGTGGGTTTACTGCTCCTGGGAGCTAAGTTTTTGGCTTTTTACCTCACCAATTCCAATGCCATTCTGACGGATGCACTGGAATCTATCATCAACGTGGTGGCTGGTGGTTTTTCCCTTTACAGCCTGGTGCTGTCCGCCAGACCTAAAGACCTGAACCACCCTTACGGACATGGCAAGATCGAGTTTGTGGCAGCTACCCTCGAGGGCTCGCTGATCCTGGTGGCGGGGGGAGCTATTATTCTGAAATCGTTTTACAACCTCTTTGAGCCGCAGGTCATCTCCCGCCTCGACACCGGTATATACCTGATCGCCATCTCCGGCATTATCAATTATATAGTAGGCTACCTAACGGAGCGTCAGGGTAACAAAGCCAATTCGATGGTGCTGGTGGCCGGGGGCAAGCACCTCAAAACAGATGCCTACTCAACGGCAGGTATACTGAGCGGTCTGCTGCTGCTCTACCTGACCGGTCAGGTATGGCTCGACAGTGCAGTGGCCATTCTATTCGGTGCCTTTATCTGTTACACAGGCTACCGTATTTTGCGGGTGTCGTTGGCAGGCATCATGGACGAAGCCGACTACGAGTTGCTGAAGCGCATCGTAAAGGTCCTCAACGATAACCGCCGCGAAAACTGGATCGATATTCATAACCTCCGCGTCATCAAATACGGCAACACGCTGCACATCGACTGCCATCTGACAGTGCCCTGGTACCTGACGGTGTTGGAAGCGCACGAAGAAGTCGAAGCGGTTGGTGCACTGGTGCGCGAACAGATTGACCCGGACATTGAGCTTTTCATCCATACTGACCCCTGTATTGAGGTGTCTTGCCCTATTTGCACTAAATCAGATTGCCAGGTGCGCCGGGCGCCACTCAGGAAGCGTGTGGAGTGGGACCTGGATAAGGTGATTGCCGATAAAAAGCATGTGATACAAGCTCATGAAGGGGAGTAATAGAAGGCGGCAAAAAGTAGACGCGAATTTTTTAACAAAAAGTTATACCCGCCGGTTAAAATAGCGTAGCCAATAATAAGGCTTGTGGCGTATGATTCGAAAATATACCTTTCTTTTATTCCCATTTTTACTGCTGCTTTGGAGGTGCACGGAGTCCGGAGGAGAGCAGCGAACTGTACTGCAGCAGAGTGCCTATCTCTATGGCGACAGTCCGGACACTTTGGGACTCAGCAAGGCAACTTTTGCAGGAGGCTGTTTCTGGTGTACTGAAGCTTATTTCGAAAGGCTTAAAGGAGTAGACCGTGTGGAGTCTGGCTATACCGGTGGGAGCGAGGAGCGGCCTACCTACAAACAGGTGAGCAATGGCAGAACAAGTCATGCCGAAGCCGTTCGCATTTGGTACAGGCCTAATGTCATTACTTACCGGGAGTTACTCGAAGTGTTTTTCGCCACCCACGATCCCACAACCCTTAACCGGCAGGGCCCGGATGTAGGCAAACAATACCGGTCAGCGATCTACTTTCACGATGAGCAGCAACGAAGCCAGGCCCGTAACTACATGCGCGCGCTGGAAGATGCCGGTACGTTTAGAAACAGGATCGTGACAGAGCTCAAGCCGGCTGGTAAATTCTGGGTAGCAGAAGACTATCATCAGGATTATTACCGCCATAACCCAGACGATCCCTATGTGGTAACGGTTGCCCGGCCAAAGGTGTTGAAGTTCGAAGACGCCTTCCGCAGTAAACTAAAAGAAACTTATTCCAAAAGCCAATAGCATCTCTTTTCCATAAAAATATACCTTCGTATATCTATAAGTGATTGAATCCGTATTAGGACAGAAAATGTCAATTAATCACTACAAACTATGGAATTTATACTCAACTTATTGGTAAGTGCCGGCGTGATTGTGTTGCTGGCCTACGCTATGCCGCAGGTGCATGTTAAAAGCTTTCTGACAGCCCTTTGGGTAGCCTTTCTTATCGGTCTTTTCAATGCCACCATTGGCTGGTTGCTGCGTGGTGTCCTTAATCTGGTTTCTTTCTTTCTGCTCGAAGCCATTGTCAGCCTGATCGTGACGGCTGTCATGATCAAGGTGGTGGACAAGCTGGTGGGCAATTTTAAGGTTGATGGCTGGTGGCCTGCTTTTGCCATTGCCATTGCCACAGCTATCGCGCTGGCTCTGGTAGGCTGGGCTCGTGGTGGCGATGAAGAATATGCCAGGCTGGAATCGAAGCCAAAGCTGGAGCAGTATTTTGCACAAACCGAAATGCTAGATGTTACGACATACCGCATTGCCTAAATACTAGCAACAGGCACAGAAAAGGCAGCCAGATGAATCAACTGGCTGCCTTTTTTTATGTTAAATAATAAAGGACTGCTTAAAACCCCTGCATTATATTGTTTTAACTATATTTATGGAAGAAAACCTCATTCTTTCCTCATATGAAAGCAAACCTGGTTACTGTCTTCTTATTGATCTTTGCTTGCCATTACGGTTATAGCCAACGCATCCACTTTGAACAGGATTCTTTGGAGGCAGTCATAGCGAAAGCCCGGCAATTTCAAAAACCCATTTTTATATTCGTTTCCGGGCCAGAGATACCCAACCATGTTCCGAAGCAGATGCGTGAGCAAATGGCAGGTTCTGGGTTCGACCACGCCGAGGTGACAGAAGCCTATAACACGCAGTTTATTAACTTCAAAGCACCCTACAGATCGGCTGTTGGTAACCGTTTAAGCTTAAAATTTAGTATTCGGGCATTTCCAACATTCCTATACCTGAGCCCCGAGGGTGTGCTGATACACCGCAATCACGGAAACTATTCAAGCCCAAAACGATACCTCGACGATATCAGGTCGTTTGAGGAAAGGCTGAACAGTACGTACAACCTGGACCATTTTGGGCAGGAATACCAGAAGGGGCGGAGGGATGCCGATTTTTTAAGGCAGTACCTGCAGTTGCACAAAGAAATGGGAGTGGAGCCGACAGCAGCATTGCTGGATGCTTATGCCGGCAGCTTATCTGCGGCAGGTATACGCTCGTTTTCAGAGGTAATCTTTATCCATGAATTTGGTCCGCTTGTGGGAGGCGAGGCTTTTAAGTTTGCCCGGCAGGATCAACGTCTGGTGGATAGTCTGTACAAATCCTTACCGCTTGCCAAGAGAGTCGATATCAATAATAAGATCATTATGAATACGATGCGGGAGGCGATTACAACCAATGATAGAAGGATTGCAGAGCAAGGAGCGGGCTTTGCACGCCATACCTGGAGCAATGATAAAGTCCGCGGGCATCGTACTTACTTAAGTAACATGCTAAGTTTCTACAGAGGCACCAGCGACACTGCCAACTACATACCAAGCGCTGTTCAATATTACAACCGGTATTTTATGGCTATCTCGCAGGATTCTGCAGCAACTTTAGTGGCCACAGAAAAGCGTCTGCAGCAGTCCCGAATGGCCTCTGGTGCAGCAATGTCAGAGAAAATGAAGGCAGTTGGGACGCAGCAAGAAACGAGAACAGAGACAAGGTTTGAGGCTGTTGTGAGCTCGTATACCATGGAACTGAACAATGCGGCATATCATATGTACCAAACCGGCACACGGAACAAAGCGGCGTTAAATCAAGCCTTAAACTGGAGCAAACGTACCATTGACCTAGACCCGACAGTTGCCTATTACCATACCTACGCACACTTGCTTTACAGATTGGAAGATTACAAGGGAGTTGAGTCTGCAATGCAGCAAGCCATCAAACTTTCAAAGCAAACCAAATCAGAAACAAGCTGGCTGCAGGAAGCACTACAGAAAATGAAATTGAGAAAATTGTAATCTGTTTGAGGTATAGTTCTTAATTATACCTACTTAACATAAAGTATATTATCAGTGACACTTATTATAGAGTTTAAAGACTCGTATATAATCAGTCTTATAATTTATATTATGTTAAGTAAACTTTAGCTGTATACCTATAATTGCTATAGTCACCAGTTCTTGGCTTTGATACTATACCTGTTTTCCTCTTGCCCATACCCTTTTACAGCTGATCCAAGTAAAATCGAATGAATACATTGATGTATTTGCAGGTATAGGTATAAACAAAAAAAGGAACCCATTGAGGCTCCTTTTTTTGTATGGTTTAGTTAGACTAGTTCTTTAACTTCTTACCAATTCTCTCCGCATCAGCTGTACGCTTCAAACGCGTATAGACACGCTGCAGGTTAGCTAATGTTGCCTGGTCTTCTGGCTGGATCTCAAGCGCTTTCTCGAAGTATGGCAGTGATGCCTCGTAGTGCTTCTGAGCTTGCTTCTCTAATGCCGGACCCTGCTTCTTATAAGTTGCATAGTCCATTTTAGCCGCTTTGTTGTTGTACTCACTGCCTTTGTTGTATTCCAGTACACCCAGGTTAAAGAAACCATCGAAGTTATTTGGATCTACTTCTACTGCTTTTTTGTAGTTGCTGTAAGCAGCATCGATGTTTCCTTTGCGCTCCTGCAAGTTACCACGAACGGCATAAAGGCTTGCATTCTTCGGATCAGCTTCAATGGCTTTGTCAAGCTTAGCCATTGCCTCTTCCGCACGATCGTTTTTCAGGTAATAGCGCAGCTCTTCCTGCATCAGGTATACGCTGTTCGGGTGTTTCTCCAAGCCAGCTGCAATAGAAGCCATTACTTCCTCATCGCTAGCCTCAATTGCCTGCTGCAACTGGATCTTGTTTTTGTAAACATCCTCTGTGGTATGTCCAATACTGATCAACTTATCATAATATTTAACCGCTGAGGCATAATCCTGCTTGGCAGTTGACGCATAAGCAGCGTAAAGCACAGCTGTTGTGTCTGTTGGGTTGATCTGAGAAGCCATGTCATACTTGGCAATAGCGTTATCCCAGTCCTGGCTGTTGTGGAATTCCACCGCCTGGTTCAGCACCTGACCATAAAGGATTTCCATACGCTCTGGCACCATTTTACCAAACTGCCCGCCTTCACCGTCCAGTTCAATTGTCTTTTTGAATGAAGCCAAAGCTGTTTCAGGAGTTTTTTCTGTAGCTAACTTACCATAGATAGGATGTCCGATCAGGTCCTGGTTAATTACGCCATGGTAGAACCATGTTTTGGCCTTGTCTTTTGTTTTCTGGTGCTCAGTAGCCTTGTTAATGTCAGCCAGCGCTTTGTCCAGCGTGCCGTTCTTGTGGTTAAGCACAGCGCTATTCACGGCTGAATTCTGAGCGACAGCAACCTGAACGCTTACGGCTGCCATGGCTGTCATCAGTATTTTTTTCATACTTTTCAGAGATTGGTTTTTGTTTGTTTGATAAACGATTATTAAATAAAATAAAATTCCATTTTCAGATTAAACTTCATCCTCAGCTACTTCCGGATCTATCTGAGTATCAGGTTGCAGTGAGTCCTCCGGCTTCAGTTCTGACTGCTCCATCAAAGCTTCCGTCACTTCTTCTTCGTTCTCCATCTCCACTTTCGCTACCGAAGAAATCTGGTCGCCTTCCGTCAGTTTGATCAGTCGAACGCCTTGTGTGGCTCTACCAATAACGCGTATGTCCGCTACACGGAGTCGGATCGTAATGCCGGAGCGGTTAATGATCATGAGATCATCTGTATCCACTACGCCTTTAATAGCCACCAGCTTACCGGTTTTCTCGGTCACGTTCAGGGTTTTAACGCCTTTGCCGCCACGGTTCGTTATACGGTACTCTTCGAGTAATGAACGCTTGCCAAACCCATTTTCGGACACCACCAGCAGTTCTGTGCTCTCGTTTTCTACACAAACCATACCAACTACCTTATCATCAGGTCCGGCTAGTGTTACGGCGCGCACACCGGCAGCGTTACGTCCCATCGGTCTAACCTGTTGCTCGTTGAAACGAATGGCACGGCCTGACTCCAGTGCAATGATGATCTCACTGTTACCGGTTGTCAGCTGTACGTCCAGCAGTCGGTCTCCTTCGTTGATCGAAATCGCGTTGATACCATTGGTGCGCGGTCTTGAGTAAGCCTCCAGAACGGTCTTCTTGATGGTCCCTTTTTCCGTACAGAACACCAGGTTATGATTCAGCACAAAATCCTGGTTTTTCAGATCGCGCACATTGATAACCGCCCGGATCTTGTCTTCTTTTTCGATGTTGATCAGGTTCTGGATGGCGCGTCCTTTGGTGGTCTTCCCTCCTTCCGGAATCTCGTATACCTTCATCCAGAACACGCGGCCAAACTCCGTGAAGAACAGCATGTGGTGATGTGTGCTGGCAATAAAAAGGTGCTCCGTAAAGTCGCTCTCCTTGGAAGCGGCAACCCCACGTGATCCCACGCCACCACGGCTCTGGCTACGGTACTCGCTCAGCGAAGTACGTTTGATATAGCCTTCGTGCGAAATAGTGATCACCATGTTCTCCTCCGGGATCATGTCTTCGTAAGAGATATCGCCCGTAGAAGCCTCGATACTGGTACGGCGCTCGTCACCGTAGCGCTCCTTTATTTCATTCAGCTCGTCCTTGATGATCTGCATGCGCAGGCCTTCGTCGTTCAGCACAGAAGTCAGGTAATCGATCAGTTTCATGATCTCGGCGTACTCAGCCTGAATCTTATCGCGCTCCAGACCGGTCAGGCGCTGCAGACGCATGTCGAGGATAGCACGTGCCTGAATCTCCGTTAGGGCAAAGCGCTCCATCAAACCATTGCGCGCAATCTCAGGGTCACGCGAAGAGCGGATCAGGTTGATTACTTCGTCCAGGTTATCGAGGGCGATCAGCAAGCCTTCCAGAATGTGGGCACGCTTCCTGGCTTCGTCCAGCTCAAACTGCGTTCTGCGGATAACAACCTCGTGTCTGTGCTCCACAAAGTAATGGATCAGCTCTTTCAGGTTCAGCGTCATTGGGCGGCCTTTTACCAGGGCCACGTTGTTCACGCCAAACGAAGATTGCAGCGCCGTGTATTTGTATAAGTTATTGAGCACTACGTTAGGTATAGCGTCGCGCTTCAAGTCGTACACGATACGTAAACCGTCTCGGTCCGACTCGTCTCGCAGGTCGGCTATACCTTCAATTTTCTTTTCGTTGATCAAGGCAGCGGTTTTCTCAATCAGAGAAGCCTTGTTCACCATGTAAGGAATTTCCGTTACGATGATCTGCTCTTTGCCTGTAGAAGTTGTATCGAAATTGGCACGACCACGCATCAGCACGCGTCCGCGGCCGGTCTCAAAGGCAGCCTTCACGCCATCGTAACCGTAAATAATACCACCTGTTGGGAAGTCAGGAGCCGTTACATAATGCATTAACTCAGCAACAGTGATGTCTCTGTTGTCGATATAAGCGATTGTGCCGTTGATCACCTCTGTGAGGTTGTGCGGCGCCATGTTCGTGGCCATACCCACCGCAATACCGGACGTACCGTTCACGAGCAGGTTCGGAAATTTAGCCGGCATTACAGACGGCTCTTTCAGGGAGTCGTCGAAGTTTGGCACAAAGTCCACCGTGTTTTTCTCCAAGTCGGCCAGCAACTCGTCGGCAATACGCTTGAGACGGGCCTCTGTATAACGCATCGCGGCCGGTGAGTCACCGTCAATAGAGCCGTAGTTACCCTGTCCGTCTACCAGCGGGTAGCGCAGCGACCACTCCTGGGCCATGCGCACCATGGTTTCATACACAGAGGAGTCGCCGTGCGGGTGGTACTTACCCAGCACCTCTCCTACGATACGGGCAGACTTCTTATAGGCTTTGTTATAAGATACCCCCAGTTCGGACATACCGTACAGCACACGGCGGTGTACTGGCTTCAGGCCGTCTCTCACGTCAGGTAAGGCTCTGGAAATGATAACAGACATTGAGTAGTCGATGTATGCGCCACGCATCTCGTCTTCAATGTTGATCGGTATTATTCGTTCGCCTTCGTTCATGTTCAAGGTCTAAATAATAGTTTTGTGTTGGATTGTATACTTAGCAGGCCCAAGCCTGTCACATTCATTAGTTTTTGCGCTGGCTTTTATCGTTCGTGCGCTTGTGCACCTCCCCTGTCTGCTTCGGCAGCTTCTCGCCTATTTTAGGGTTTTGCTTTTTGTAAATGGGCTGCCCACGAAACTCCTGCTCACCATGCAAGTGCTCCATGCGCACTTGGCAGGAAGTGATCGGACACATCGGTTTGCAGGATGAAACAGTCAGGAGCAGCGGAGCAGCGCTGAAGAGTAAAAGCAGTCGGATTTTTGCCATGCATGTCGGGTTATGAAGAGCGTCGGAAACAGGTGTTTCGCTCTTGCAGCCTAATCATACAAAAGTAGTAAATTTTGGATTAATAAACCAGCGTTTCGGGGGATAGTTTAGCCGTTTGAGGAGCCCTGTTTATACCTGTTTTGTGGCTCAGGCAGGGTGAAAACCGTTGATGGTAAAGCCGCCGTCCACTGCCAGGGTCTGGCCTGTAATATAGGCTGCCGCCGGCATGCACAAAAAGGAAACGGCACCCGCCACATCTTCTGGTTTACCGATCGCTCGCATGGGTGTTCTGACCAATACTTCATGCAGGTAAGCTTCGTTCTGAAGCACAGTTTGGGCCAGCGGTGTGCTGATGTACCAGGGAGCCACCGCATTGACGCGTATACCATCTGCTGCCCACTCTGCTGCCAGGTTGCGGGTAAGTTGTACCAGAGCCGCCTTTGTCATGCCATAAATAGCCCCGGTACGGACATGCGTGAGCCCGGCTACCGAAGTCACCTGAATGATATTACCCTGCTCAGAGGCTTTGAGAAGTGGGTAAAAAGCACGGCTCAGCTCGAAGGCGGAGCGCAGGTTCGTGCTCATGACAAAATCGTACTCTTCCGGGGTATAGTCTGTTACTGGTTTGCGTATGTTGGTGCCGACGTTATTGACCAGCATGTCCAGCGCTCCCCAGCGCATCTGCACGGTGTCGAGCAGCTTTTGGCGTCCTTCTGCCGTGCTGACATCGGCCACCATAACATGTAGTCGCTCCGGGAATTTTGCCTGCAGTTGCAGCAGATCTTCCTCCTTGCGGGCCACTGCCAGCACCTCAGCCCCTAATCCGATAAAATCTTCGACTATAGCGGCGCCTATACCTTTGGAACCTCCTGTCACAACGGCTTTCCTGCCGGTGAGCAACCATCTAGCTGATGTCATACGCTTGGGTTTAATCTTTATTTCCGAGAATACGATGCAAATAAGCCTTTAAGTAATTACCATCTATTTTCGGCCTGTTGTTGATCTCTTCGAAGTGAAGGGAACCGTCGTTCTCACGCCAGGCATGGTAAACAAACACATACTGCCCCTTGCCCTCCTGCCAGCCATCGAACTGGCCAAAGCGCAGGTCTTTGATGTAGATACCGGACCCGGATGAAGCTTTCTCTATGGCGTGGTAGCCGTTCGTAATCTGGAGCAGGCGCTCCATTTTCGGACCGCCGCGATAAGCTTCCAGTAAATGCTCTTGCTTGGGTTCAAAGCTATACCTGATTTGCTTATCCTCGTCTAGCAAGGAGTAGAAACCGTTGTAGAAACCGTTCTCGGTTGCTGCCGTTACCGACCAGAACAATGTATTCATCGGCGTGGCCTTCACGATATAGGATTTATAGCCTATACCTTGCGCCTGCAGACTCTCCTCAAACACACGCTTCGCGTAGGCTTGCGCCGCGAACGAGAACAGTAGATATAGCGAGCTGATGATCAGCCCGGCATTGTTCCACCGGCGTCGTTTGGGGTTGCGCCGGTCATAAAACAGCACGGCTATCACACATACCAGAAAAGGGATGGTATAAAGGGGATCAATCACGAAAATGTTATAAAACGCTACCCCGTAATTGGTGAAAGGCCAGAAAAGCTGCGTGCCCCAGGTCGTAAAACTGTCGAGAATGGCATGGGTCGTGAAACCCAGGAAAAAGAGCAGCGTCCAATCCCGAAAGGTGGCGTGTTCGTTTTTGTAGAGTCGCCAAAGTGCCCAGCCAAACAGCGGTGCGGTAATGAGTGCAAAGAGAAACGAGTGCGTGACAGAGCGGTGAAAGCTCAACCTGCCCACCATGTCCAACAGAGGATTTGCCAGCACGTCCAGGTCAGGTATGGTTCCCGCTATGGCACCCCAGAGCAAGGCCTTGTTGCCTAGCTTGCGGCCGGCCACAGCCTCCCCTACGGCGGCTCCTAAAACGATCTGAGTCAGCGAATCCATGCTATACCTTACTTGATAATCGTAGCGCGCTTGAACTCTTTCTCGCGATCGAAGAGGTAGCGGTAAGTAGCGTATGTCTTGTGAATGCGTCCTCCGATCTGCTCCACCACCTTCATCATTTTCGGGTTGAAGTCGCCGATCCAGTTCATTTGCAAATCGTAGTACGGTATGTTGGGATTCCCCTGTACCACTTTGCTGGCTGCTACCACCATGGCGGCCTCTACGCCTTTGCCCTGGCACTCAGGTATGATACCGAACACTATGCCATACATGGTCTTGCAGGAGCCTCTCCAGCGGTGGTAGATGAATTTGATCTTCCCCCACAAATCGAGCTTGCCGTTTACGTGCTTAAAGAGCTGGTTCAACTCAGGTATAGCGATAAAGAAACCAGCCGGCTCCCCTTTGTAGTAGGTAAACCAGATGATCTTCTCGTCCAGGACAGGCTTCAGAGATTTCATAATGCTTTTGGCCTGCGCCTCTCCCATGGCTTTTACGCCTTCGTGCTTTACCCAGCCTTTGTTATAGATAATTCTGAAGTCCTCGGCATACTTGTCCAGGTTGTTTTTGTCGAGATGGCGGAACTCGTAATCCGGGTCTGCCAGCACGCGTTGCGCCTTTTCGTAATATTCCGGCGGAAAAGGATCATTTACGGTGCGGTAGTATACATACTGGTTGAAGTAAAGCTGGAAGCCGTAATTTTCAAACAACTGCTTATAATAGGCGTGGTTGTAGTTCATACAATAGGTAGGCTCGTAGAAGCCGTCTACCAGCAGCCCCCACCACTTGTCACGCTCCCCAAAATTGATCGGGCCGTCCATGGCCTCCATACCCCGCTCCTGCAGCCAGTTACGGCAGGCGTCAAACAGGATATTGGCTGCGGCTTGGTCGTTGATGCAATCAAAGAACCCCATGCCGCCTGTGGGCTGCTCAAACGATCTGGCCGTTTTTTTATTGATAAAAGCGGCTACCCTGCCTATAGTTTCTCCCTCCTCGTCCTTCAGTATCCAACGGATTGCCTCCCCGTCGCGCAGCAGTTTGTTTTTCTTCGGGTCGAACACCTGATGAATGTCCTTGTCAAGCGGGCGGATATAGTTCGGGTCTTTGCGGTAAAGCCTTACCTGCATTTTGATAAACTCTTCCGCCAATTCAGGGGTGTTTACTTCTATGAGTTGCATGCGTTGTGTTCTGTGCTTGGATGATTCCCCAAAATAAGTCATAAAACTTGGAAAACCATATATTGCCCTTGCTACTGCCTCAAAAACACGGGACGGATGTTGCCGCTGTACCGGGGAGGTATAAAACAAAAAAGGCTTCAGATTTCTCTGAAGCCTTTTAAGAGCCCCCAGTCGGAATCGAACCAACGACCTACTGATTACAAGTCAGTTGCTCTACCAGCTGAGCTATGGAGGCGTAAAAAGAACAAATAAAGTTGAGCCCCCTGCCGGGATCGAACCAGCGACCTACTGATTACAAGTCAGTTGCTCTACCAGCTGAGCTAAGGAGGCGATACTTTATTTGTGTTGCCCTATCGTTCTAAAGCGTTGCAAAGGTATAATATAGTTTTTAATATACAAATACCAGTTGCAGGATTTTTTACGATTCTCGGATAAGGTTTTGAGTATCAAACAGAAATTTTTATCTTCTGAAAGCGGCCAGCTGCCGCTGCAGGATATCGATGCGTTTCTGCGTGTCTTCTATACGTCCTTCATACTCCTCCCGAAGTTTATCGGCGTTCTTGGAACGGGCGAAAAAGTCGAGGTTTGTACGCAGCGTTTGGATGTCGTTCTGCAGTTGCGCGATCTCACGGCGCAGTGTCTGCTCCTTCTGGTGCAGTTTCTGCGAAGCATCCGGGCTGTTTTTCAGCCGGTCCACCTGCAACTGCGCCAGCATGGTGGCACGGTCATCGTAGTGCAGGTCCGGCACACGCTCCAGGTAACGCTCCATCAGCGCCAGGAATCGCTCCTCCACACGTGTATTAACGCGCTTATTTCCTACGTCCAAGGTCTCCCATTCAGCTATTACCCTGTTGTAATCGTCCAATGAGGTTGTTGTGTTAGGCTGTGCCAGTTCGTCGGTCAAACGGTCGCAAAGCGCCAGCTTCTCTGATGACAGTTTTTCCATCTCCGCTCCCTTCTGCTGTTCCTGTGCCTGCTTGCGGTCGAAAAATTCGTTGCAGGCAGCTCTGAAGCGTTGCCAGATCTTGTCTGAGTGCTTGTCAGGCACGCGCCCAATGGTCTTCCACTTCTTTTGAAGCTGGATCATTTTCTCCTTGGTGGCGTTCCAGTCGGTGCTATCTTTCAAGCTCTCGGCCTGTTCGCACAGCTCTGTTTTCAGGCGCAGGTTTTGTGTTTTCTGCTCGTCCAGGCCTTTAAAGAACTGGTTTTTGTGCTGGAAGAACGCTTTATAGTTACCCCAGAAGTTCTTGTTTACCTCCTCGGCATACTCTTTAGGCACCAAACCGGCGCTGTCCCACTCCTCTTTTAGCTTCTGGATCTCGTCTGTCTTGTCACGCCATTCGTTGATGCGGTCGGTGTTGAAGCTTTGGAATTCCTGCAGTCGGGCTAAAAGCGCTCGCTTTTTCTCCAGGTTGGCCATCTCAATGGTCTTACGCTCCTCCATGTACGACCGGCGCTGCTCGTGCACTTTCTCGGAGGCCTGAATAAAGCGTTCCCAAATGGCATCGCGCTGTTCGTTCGGTACAGGACCAATGTTCTTCCACTCTTCGTGCAGGTGGCGCAACTCCTGCAGTGCTTTGTTAATGGAGGACTCGTTCTGAAGGGCTTCGGCGCGTTCTATCAGCTGTACTTTGGCATCCAGGTTACGGCGCCGGTCCAACTCCTTCATCTCGAAGAACATGCTGCGGTTGTTATAGAAGATATCGAGCAGGGCGTGGTAAGAATCCCACAACTCCTGGGCCTCTCCCGGTGGTACCGGACCGATACTCTTCCACTCCGCTTGCAGTTTCTTCAGCTCATCGCTGCTGTTTTTGGTTTCAGCGGACTCCACCAGCGTGCGCAGTTGCTGCAGCAGCTCGCGTTTGCGCTCCAGGTTACGGCCGCGTTGTTCTTCGCTGTGCTGGCGCTCCTGGTAACGGGCCTCGCGGTAAGCCGCATAAAGCTGCTCCAGTTCGGTATGGTCCATTGGTGCGTGGTAGTCAAAGTCCTCCTCGGTGCCGCCTTCCTGTCGGAAGCGGTCGAGCGCCTGGCCTTTTTCTACCTGAAACTTTTCCTCGTACTGCCGATGGATCTCCTGTATTTTTTTGTATTTCCGTTTCGCATCAGGTGCTTTAAGCAGCTGGGTCAGGTGATGGCGCAGCTTTTCCAGCGACATGGTGCTATAGTCGGTGTGGTCGTCTTCTTCCACCTCGTCTTCGTCGTGGTGCTCTTCCGAAGTCGTGGCAGCTGCCTGCTGTTCCAGTGTATTGTTGGTTAACTCCGGAGTTTCAGGTATAGCAACTGACTCAGCCTGAGCAGCTGGTTCTGTCTGAGAGGCTTCTGCCTCAGGCAGGTTGGCGTCGGCAAATGTCTCTGTTATCTTCTCCGTTTCTGATGTTTCGGCCGCAGAAGCCAGTTCCGGATTAATCTCAGGCTGGTCTTCTTTGGGCACACCTGCATCCGATGGGTTGTTTTGCGCAGCTTCTTTTTGCGCGTTTATTTCAGCTAGGCGCTGTTCTACTATATCCATCGGCGACGAGGCTTGCTGCCCATTGGCCTGTGCTTCGTCCTGCGGCCGGGGCTTGTTTGCCTCAGCTCCGTTTGCGTCGGTGTGCTGTTGATCAGTTGTCATGACTTCAGTTTTTAGTCCACGTTTTGTCAGTTCAGGCGGGGGTCTACGGGATAGTTCGAAAGTACCTTGTATTTCCCACCCATTTGGCGCAGTATATTACGCCAAAGCGTATCTGCTTCCAAATTAAATAATTTATTTGCAGCATTGTTGTTCACGATCCAAACATTTTTGTCGATCTCTTCCTGCAACTGGCCGGGCGTCCAGCCGGAGTAGCCAAGAAAAAACTTAATGTCGGTTGGAGTCA
Source organism: Pontibacter ramchanderi (assembly GCF_002846395.1). Taxonomy (GTDB): domain Bacteria; phylum Bacteroidota; class Bacteroidia; order Cytophagales; family Hymenobacteraceae; genus Pontibacter; species Pontibacter ramchanderi. The sequence continues at coordinate 591,191 of NZ_PJMU01000001.1, read as the reverse complement.
CCTCCCCGGTTCCGATCATGGAGCGCAGCGTTTCAAAGTCACCTCCCCAATACAGGTTGTCGTTCAGCTGCACTGCCTGGGGCAGACTTTCAATCTGGTGTACATAGTGCAGCGTGTTGTACTGCACGGGGCCACCTATACCCAGCTCCGCTTCAAAAGTATCATTATAAATATCAACCACATCAGACAGCTTTAGGTTTGATAACCGGTTCAGCACCAACCCAAACGTACCCTCGTCCTCCACGTGACTGCAGATCAGGACCACCGTGCGCTCGAAGTTAGGGTCGCCCAGGTATGGCTCCGATATGAGTATGCTGCCGTTCTGAGGCTTATTTTCGTTTTCTTCCTCCATTGTTTTCCAGGGTTTAATTGCTATACCTTACTAAAATTGAGGGCCTCGCAGGCCTGGCAATCGCTGTTTATTCCTTCTTACGGAAACAATACATTCAGGTACAAACCCGGTATTGGGGCGATCTAGTTTTATAATAAGGCTTTTGGTTGCAATACCTGTTTATGCTCAGATTATGTCTTCTAATTTTATAAAATATTTTTAAATTATTGCAATATTAATTAAAATTTAAGCCACAGCCGATTATTTTATAATTTTGGGCAAAACATCAAAACTGCTATGTCGCTTCAACATGACATTGCCTCTATCCGGAAGAACTACTCCCGGCAGGCACTCACGGAAGAATCTGTTTCCAACGACCCACTCGACCAGTTTAAGGTATGGCTGAACGAGGCCATCTTATCCGAAGTGCTGGAGCCGACGGCACTTGTGCTGTCTACCGTGGCGGCAAGCGGTCGGCCATCTGCGCGTGTGGTGCTTTTAAAGGAAGTCTCCTCCGACGGTTTTGTTTTTTTCACCAATTACGAAAGCCGCAAGGGGCGGGAACTGGCAGAGCAGCCTTTCGCTTCCATGACCTTTTTCTGGGCGGAACTGGAGCGGCAAGTGCGTATTGAAGGCACTATAGAACGGGTTTCTGGCGAGGTGTCGGATGTGTATTTCCACAGCCGGCCACGTGGCAGTCAGATTGGGGCTTGGGCTTCGCCTCAGAGTCAGGAGATCGGAAGCCGCGAAGTGTTGGAGCAGACAGAGGCAAAATATGAGCAAGACTTTGCCAGCCTGGATGTTGTGCCCCGACCGGCACACTGGGGCGGTTACGTACTTAAGCCGGAGCGTATCGAGTTCTGGCAGGGCCGCCCGAACCGCCTGCACGACCGCATTGTGTTTGAGCAAGCCGACAAGCAGTGGACCCGAAAAAGACTAGCTCCCTGATTTTATACCTATACCTGTAAGCATACCTGATGGCTGAAATATTACCTATAAAGGCATGGCGCTACAAAGAAGAACTGAGCCAGTCGATTGAAGAACTGACCTCTCCCCTTTTTGATGTCGTGTCGGCTAAGCAGCGGGAAGCGCTGTACCAGAACCCGATCAACAGCATACACCTCTCGGTGCCGCGCGGCGACAGGCCTGCCGATACCGCTGCCGACCTGCTGCAGGAATGGAAGGCTTCCGGTACGCTTGTGCAGGACCCCTTGCCTGGTATTTACGTGTATTACCAATATTTCAGGCTGCCTGGCAGCGACCGCGAATATTGCCGGAAAGGTTTTATATGCCACATAAAAGCCTACGACTGGAACGAAGGGGTGCTGCTGCGACACGAAAATACGATTCCGAGCGCTGTGAACGACCGCATCGATCTGCTCGACAAAACACTGTTGAACACCAGCGCTACCCACGGGCTCTACACCGACCCGGATTTTGTGCTGGAGCGCTACATGGACGAGAGCATTCAATCGCCGCTCTACGTGACTGAGGATTACCAGGGCGTGCGCGACGTGCTGGCCGTGATCCACGACCGGGAAGTGATCAGGCATTTTTTGGAGGTGCTAGAGTCGCGCCAGGTGTTGCTGGCCGACGGACACCACCGCTACGAAGGCTCGCTGGAGTACCGAAAGAAACGCATGGCCGACAACCCGAACCACACCGGTATGGAGGCTTACAACTACCACCTGATGTACCTGACCAACACCGAGGCCGACGACCTGCGCATCCTGCCGACGCACCGGGTGCTGGAGAAAATAGACCTGACGGATGAGGAGTTTCTGGAGCGCCTGCGTGCATACTTTGTGGTTACGCCGAAGGAGGATGCCTATGAACTCAACGAGGTGATCGTAGGAAAAAACTGGGCATTCGGGCTATACCTGTCCGGCAACGCCTACAAACTGCGCCTGAAGCCGGAAGTGCACCACCTGATTGACTGGCCGGTGCCCCAGGAAGTGAAAGACCTCGACCTGACCGTGATGCACTACTTCGTATTCGAAAAGGTGCTGGGCATAGACCGGGAGACACAGCGCGATTATCCGGGCTTAAGTTATGTGCGCAACTTTACCGCCTGTGTAAGTCAGGTAGACTCCGGTAAATCACGACTGGCTTTGATTACCAACGATGTATCGATGGAACAAGTGAAACGGGTATGCCACAGTGGTGCCATCATGCCACAGAAGTCCACCTTCTTTTACCCGAAAACCATCTGTGGCTTTTTATTCAGCTCAATCAAAGAAAATGAATTTATCTCGTCCGATACTGCTTGCCTCTAACTCCCCGCGTCGCAAAGAACTTCTGGCCGGTCTCGGACTGCAATTTGAAGTGCGTGTGAAGGAAGTGCACGAGGATTTCCCAGATCACTTGCAACGCGAACAGGTTGCCGAGTTTCTGGCCTCTCACAAAGCCGATGCCTATACAGAGGATTTGCAAAATGAAGTGCTGATCACGGCAGATACCATTGTGTGCCTCGGGGAGCGCATCCTGAACAAGCCGGCTGATGCAGCAGAGGCCTTTGAAATGCTGCGTGCTCTGTCTGGTACGCACCACGAAGTGATAACGGGTGTATGCATCCTGACCAAAAACTCCAAGACCATTTTTCATGATGTGACCAAGGTATACTTCAAGGACTTGCGCGACGATGAAATTCATTACTACATCACCCACTTCAAGCCCTTCGATAAGGCAGGCGCTTATGGTATACAGGAATGGATAGGCAAGATCGGGATCGAAAAGATTGAAGGGTCCTACTTTAACGTGGTCGGTCTTCCTGTGCAGAAGCTCTATACCTACCTAAGGGATCTGCAGGTAATTTCCTTATAGGCCAAATTTCACATATTTCCGTCGAGAGACAGGTATAGCAAAGATTAAATGTTGCTCCGTACGGAACGATCTTATCCAATTACAGCTTAATCAGTATCAACTGGGTTAGCGCCATAATACATTGCCAAATCAGCACATTATTCCATTATATAATTAGCACATTAACTTAGATGTCATTTACCAAACTATACCTGGCCAAAGGAAAAGAGCATTCCCTGAAGCGGTTTCATCCCTGGGTTTTCTCTGGCGCCATTAAAAGAATTGAAGGAACGGAGCCTGAAGAGGGCGATACGGTAGAGGTATACTCCAACCAACGCGAATTTCTGGGCATGGGACACTGGGCACCAGGTTCTATTGCCGTGCGCGTTTTTTCTTTTGAGCAAGTCGAGCCGGACTATGCCTTCTGGAAAGGCAAAGTTCAGCAGGCCTATGATTACCGCAGCCGCCTCGGCCTGATTGACAATCCGCATACTGATGTTTACCGACTGGTATACGCAGAGGGCGACGGCGTGCCTGGCCTGATCGTGGACATGTACAAAGATACTGCTGTCATACAGACGCACTCCGTGGGGATGTACCTGGTGCGAGAGCATGTCGCCAAAGCCCTGCAGGAAATTTACGGACCACAACTGAAAGCGGTGTACGATAAAAGTGCGGAGTCGCTGCCGGCCAAGTCGCCGGTTCAGGCTGCGAACGGCTATTTGTTTGGCGAGACCAGTGGCGGTGTGGTGGTAACTGAGAATGAGAATCAGTTCTTTATCGACTGGGAAGGCGGCCAGAAGACAGGCTTCTTTATTGACCAGCGCGAGAACCGTGCACTCCTAGCCCGCTACGTGAAAGACAAGTCTGTACTGAACACTTTTTGCTATACCGGTGGCTTCTCGGTATATGCCCTAAATGCCGGTGCGAAAGAGGTGCACTCGGTCGATGTATCTAAAAAAGCGATCGAACTGACAATCAAAAACGGCGAACTGAGTCAGGCGTCAGAGCGCCACGAAGCGTATGCAGAAGACACCTTTGAGTTTTTGAAAGGCAAGGAAGATCGCTATGATGTGATCATTCTGGATCCGCCTGCTTTTGCCAAAAGCCAAAAAGTGCGCCACAATGCGGTAATGGGCTATAAGCGCCTCAATGCTGAGGCCATGAAACGCATCAAGCCGGGTGGTATCCTGTTCACTTTTTCGTGCTCGCAGGTGGTAGACAAATACCTGTTCAACAACACGGTAATGGCAGCTGCCATCGAGGCCGGCCGTAACATCAAGATCATGCACCATCTCTCCCAACCCGCCGATCACCCGATCTCGATCTTCCACCCCGAAGGAGAGTACTTAAAGGGGCTGGTGTTGTTTGTAGAGTAATTGGTGTTGAGGAGTTTGAGAGTTTAGGAGTTAAAGAATCAATAAATTCTGAGTTACAATTTTATATTCTCTGTACCCGAAGAATTAAAAAGGCCTACCAGTGATGGTAGGCCTTTTTAATTCTTAAGTTTATGTCTTTAGAAGAGCTTACCTCTCGAACACTTAAACTCTTAAAATTCTAAACTTCCCAACTCTCAAATTCCAACACTTGGGGCAGTTCCATCCGGATGCGCCACTCTTTGGGGTAGTAATTGTTTAGCCGATTTCCTACTTGCTTGGCCCAGCCAAGGGGCAGATCGTTGAACTGCAGTAACATCCAGTCGTTGCTATTGCCGCTTACGCCGATGTCCTCTTTGCGGAGATAGCGCAGTGCAGACTCCAGATCGAGGTCTTCAGTCCGGAAAGCTTCTTTGTTGAGGTACCGCGACAGGGCCAATGGTTGAAGCGGCTTTAGTTTTTTGCCATTCACTTCGGCTATTTCGGTGCCAGCATAAATTACATAGAGGTTCTGATAAAGCTGGTCCACTTCCTCGAAAAGGTTTTCAGGTATAGCCGAAATCACCTCGCCGTACTGTACCCACGCAAAGCGGTCCGGTTCCAGTAGCCAGTTGTTTACCAGAGCCTGCTCCTTTTTGCCAGCATGTGTGAGCTTGTGTTTTTTCTTTTTAGAGGATCGCTGCGGTTCTTCATATTCTCCGGCCTTGCGGATAACGGATAAGAAGAAGCCCTCGCCCTGCACCTGGTGCGGGTAGAAACGGTAGCCGGAAACGCTACCTAATGTAGTGTTCTCTACACCCCAGTCCGGATCCAAAGTGAGCGCAAGCGGCTGTGCGTTTTCCTGCTCAGCAAGCCAGGCTATGTTTTGTTCATTTTCAGCCAGATTCCAGGTACAGGTGCTGTAGATCAAGAGCCCCCCGGGTTTTAAGGCATCCCACACGTCCATCAGGATACGCTGTTGGCGCTGGGCGCAAAGGTTCACGTTTTCATCTGACCATTCCTGCACCGCCTGTGGGTCTTTGCGGAACATCCCTTCGCCACTGCAAGGGGCGTCTACCACCATTACGTCAAAAAACTCAGGAAGCCTTCCAAAGTCACGCGGGTCGTTGTTGGTCACTACCGCATTGCCGCTCCCCCATTTGGTAATGTTTTCGGCCAGGATTCCAGCCCTGCTGCGGATCACTTCGTTGGCCACCAACAGGCTGTCAGGTGAGATAAGGCTGGCGATGTGAGTGGATTTACCACCGGGCGCTCCGCACAGGTCGAGGACACGAAGGGACTGGCTCAGGTCTGCGTGCTGACGCAGGGCCTGCTCCAGGAACATAGAGCTGGCTTCCTGCACATAGTAAGCGCCGGCATGCAGTCTGGGATCCAGCGTGAACTGCGGCCGCTCCGGCAGGTAAAAACCGGTTTCCGTCCAGGGTACTCGTGGCAGGTCAGGTTTACCCTGCAGTTTCGTTCTGTTTAACCGGATACTGACAGGCGCAGGCTGCTGCAGGGCCGCTTCGAAACGGGTATAATCCGCTCCCAGCTGCCCTTTCATGCGCGCTACAAATGAATGTGGTAATTCCATACCCTAAAGGTACGGCAATTTGGTCGTTTAGGAAAAAGGGTGTTAAGGAGTTTGAGAGGTTCGCCCGCCCATCAGAGCGATGAACTCCTGCATAATGGGAATATCGGCCGGACACCAGTCGAAATGGGGCAAGTCCTGCGGAAATACCCACTGATAAGATCTGTGTTCGGCAAGACTGATTGTTCCCCCGTTGTACTGGCATAAGAAAGGTATAAGTTCGATGGTCTTATCGCCGTATGTTTGCACCACCGGTGTCAGGCGCTTTGTGGGGGTAATGTTCAGATTCAGTTCTTCCTGAATTTCACGTACCAGGCAGGCCTCCTCAGTTTCCCCCTCCTCTACTTTTCCTCCCGGAAATTCCCAAAGCAAGGCCAGTGGCATCGCTTCACTTCGCTGCGTAATCAGCACACGGCCATATTGTTCGATCAGGGCGCAGGTCACTTTTGTCATCATAGATTTAGATAGTTTAGTGGCGTGATAAGTGTACTTTTTAATTTGATATTTTCTTGATCAGGTATGTGTCCAGCCAAAAGAAGGTTTGTCCGGCCAGTAGACAGATCGCCAGGTTTAGCGCAATATCTGAATCATCCTGAACCAGTCCGAAATATAGCACCTGCACCAAGAACACATGGTAAGATGCCTTCCCCACGCTGGCCAGTAATTGTAGCACCGGCTGATCTGATTGTAGCGGAAAAACCAGCATACTCAGGTAGATGAGCAGCGCAGCGTAAGGGAATGTGAGCACCAGCTGCGCCTGCCACTCGGGTATGATATAGGGCAATTCGACTCCCTGGTATTGGTGAGCGTACAGGTATAGGGCACTGCCTAAGCCGCCAATCAACACGAACCAGCCAAGTTTTCGCTCAGGTGCAGTTACCAAGCGGGATAGCCACATACCTAGGGCAATGGCTGAAAAGTACCGGAACAAGGCGGCATCGTACAGGTAGCGGTCCTGCTCAAAATAGCTGATGCGATAAGCCATCAATTGAAACGCGACTTCTAGAAGTACCAGCACGAGTGTGGTAATTTTTGGCCAACGGTTGAAGGTATAGCCCATTATGGGAAACACGATCAGGGTCTGCAGAAGCAGTGTGATAAAGTAATTGCCTTTGCCGGATACAGGAAGCACACCGATCAGATTTTTCCAACCTAAAGTATACACCTCGTGTTGGTATACCTGTTCACTTACATACCCTGCCACCAAGGCGATGATGTAGATCAGTAATAGCGGGAAGATAATGCGAAGTGCTTTTTTCTGCCAGTAATGCGGGGTATACAACTGGTTGAAATGAAGCGTTTTACTGCCATAGGACATTCCCAGGTTCACACCCATCAACACCATGAAAACCGGCACCGCCTGCCAGATATGGTAAACCGCATAGCCTTTCAGCAACTGCTCGCGCGTAAGTGAGTGCAGCAGCAACACGGCAATGATGGCCAGCCCTTTCAGAATGTCGATTTGCTGGAAATGTTGTTTCATGCGTTGGGTACGGCCAAACTGGGTGCGCTTTAAACGCGAAAGGCACACCACAAGGTATGCCTTTCGCATTGTGATCCGTGTCAGACTAAGTGAGTTTTTCTTTCAATATCTCAAACTCTACGGCAGGTGCTATACGCTCATACAGAATCAGGTATACGGCCGTGGTAATCGGCATATTCACCTTTAATTTCTTGTTTAGCTCGTAAATACTCTGCACCGCATAGTAGCCCTCCGCCACCATGTTCATCTCAATCTGAGCTGATTTTACGGTGTATCCGTGCCCGATCATGTTACCGAATGTACGGTTGCGGCTAAACTGCGAATATGCGGTCACCAGCAAGTCTCCCAGGTAGGCAGAGCCGTTCAGGTCGCGGTGGATCGGCATGGCGGCATGCAGAAATCGCTCGATCTCCTGCATGGCATTGGATACCAGCACGGCCTGGAAGTTGTCACCGTAGTTCAGGCCGCGGGCTATACCGCAGGCCAGGGCAATAATATTCTTAATCACGGCGCAATACTCTACGCCGTCCAAATCTTCTAGCGGGTTGGCTTTTACGTAGCGGTTGCGCAGCAACTCGCAGAATCGCTCTGCTGTTGCCAGGTCATAGGAACCGATGGTCAGGTATGATTGCTTTTCCATGGCCACTTCCTCAGCATGGCAAGGTCCGGCAACCACCAGCTGATGACTGTTCGGCACACCGTATTGCTGACCCAGGTAATCGGTGATCAGGATGTTCTGCTTCGGGATCATGCCTTTGATAGCAGAGATAAGCACCTTGCCATTTAAGGCGTCCTTTTCCAACCCACTGAGCGCTTCTTGTATAAAAGCAGCCGGAACCGCCAGAATGACCCAATCTGCCACTTCAACAGCAGTGCGCAAATCCGTCGAAGGCTTTACATAGTTGAGGTCGTAGGTCACGCCACTCAGGTAGCGCGGGTTATGGCGATAATTGGTCAGGTGCTGCACATCGTTTTCGTTGCGCATCCACCAGTGTACTTGTGATTTATTTTCCGAGAGAATTTTTACCAGCGCCGAAGCCCAGCTTCCCCCTCCTATTACTGCAATTTTTTCCAAAACGGATCTTTCTATTTTATTCACCATTCGCCTCAGCTATCGCTGATTTGTTGAGTGACTTCTCGTCTTTTACAGCCACTTTGGCGCCGTCTTTCAACGTTTTCGACACAGCTCTGAATGGACCGGAAACTACTTTCTGACCTTCTTCCAGGCCGCTCAGAATTTCGATGTTGTCAAAGTCGCTGATGCCGGTTTTTACCTTTACAGCTTTTACCGTGTTGTTTGTCTCATGCACAAACACCACTTCTTCGACAGGTCCGGCAGGCGCTACCGGAGCTTCCTCCGCGTTTTTATCAGCCTCCTTTTCTTCGCCGTCTTCACCTGCTGCCTTGGCTGGCTTGTTCGAACGAGTTGTCACTGCAGACAAAGGTACAGATAAAACATTGCTTTTGCGCGCTGTAATGATGTCAACCGATGCCGTCATGCCTGGACGGAAAGGGCGTGCGTTTTTGTCTGCCAAGTGACTGTAGGATTCGTTCAGCAGGCGGATACGTACTTCAAATTCAGTCACGGCCTCCAGCGAAGCTGCGTCTTTGGCTGTGTTGGCAATAGAGGTCACAATGCCTTTGAACTTCTCGTCGCGGCTTGTGTATGAATCAACTTCTACGATTACGGAGTCGCCCATGCCTACCCGGATGATGTCGTTCTCGTTCACGTTCACGCGTACTTCCATGTTGTTGAGGTTGGCAATGCGCATGATTTCCGTACCTGCCATTTGTGAAGTACCTACCACGCGCTCTCCTCTTTCTACATTCAGTTTAGAAACGGTGCCGCTTACCGGCGCATAGATGGTGGTCTTGTTCAGGTTTTCGCGAGCATCATTCAGCGAGGCTTGCGCATTCTGAATGCTGAACTCGGCGGCACGAACACTCTGGGCCAGCGACTCTATTTCCTGCTTGCCTGCTTCATACTGCGCTTTTATCTGCTGGTATTCAGCTTCGGAGATCACTTTTTGGTCATAAAGGCTTTTGTTTCGCTGGTAGTTTTGCTCGATCTGGGCAAAGTTGGCGCGGGTTTGTGCCAGACGTGCCTTGGACTGCGCCAGATTAGCCCGAGCCTGGTTCACGCCTGCCGTCTGCATGTCGACGAGCGACTTGTAGTTATCCGGGCGAATGCGCACCAGTAGCTGACCTTTTACAACAGAGTCACCTTCCTGCACAGTCAGTTCAATGATCTCACCCGATACGTCCGGGCTGATCTTTACTTCGGTTTCGGGTTGTACCTTACCTGAGGCGCTTACTTTCTCAACTATTTCGGTGCGCTTTACATCAGCGAGTACCACTTCTGTACCATCTTCTTTGCCGATCCAACCTGCCTTTTTGGCCACAAGTGCCAGAACGAGAAGCAGAACCAGTGCGCCTACCAGGGTGTAGATAAGCTTATTCGATTTTTTTGCAGCCATGATTTTATATTAGAAAGAGAGATCTTTGCCTTGATAGAAGTCCAAGACTTTTAGTTTAAAGGTATATTCGTATTTCGCCTGCACCAGGCTGGACTGGGCAGAGCGGTATGTGTTTGCTACCACGTTGAAATCTACGGTGTTGATCACACCACCCTGAAGTCTTAGTTCAGCATTGCGGAAGTTTTTCTCAGAAGCGTTCACCTGCTGGCGTGCCGCTTCGTAACGGCGCTGGGCCGCCACAGCGTCTACGTGCGCCTGCTCAATTGTCTGGCGCAGATTGTTGCGTGCAATGTCGGCGTTCAGTTGGGCATTTTGTTGCTGTAACCTGGCACGCTGCACGTTGGTGCGCACTTGAAAACCGTTGAGTATGGGAACCTGAAGCGATAAGCCCACCTGGGTGTTCAGGTTGTCATCCCACTGGCGAAACATGCCATAGTACTCATCTATACGTCGTGTCTCCACATTATCGAACCAAAGTGTCTGAGAGGCAGGTCCTGTTTCATTTAGGTATACGATTTGAGGAACACGGCCATTGACCACACGCTCAATATCCACCAGGCGGCGGCTGGTGCTTGCATATCGGCTACCGGCACCGGCAAATAGGCTCAGGCGAGGATAATAAGCTCCTCTTGCTACGCTTATACCTGTTTCAGCGCTACGCAAACGCAGGTCAGTCGCGCGAATGGCGGGAAGTGTTTGTAGTGCCACATCGTATACCTGACTGCCATCTACAATCACCGGATTCTCGTCAGGTTCAGGTATATTAGGTATCTCCACCTGAAACTCCTCTGAAGTTGGTATGTTGAGCAACTGCATCAATGTCAGTCTGGAAATATCACGCTGATTCTGCGCTGTGATGTAGTTAAGTTCATCGGTAGCGAGTTGCGACTCCAGATCCAGTACAGAGTTTTCGGCTACACTGCCCGCCTTGAACAGGGCTTGTGTGCGACTCAATTGCTGTTTGGTCAGGCTGCGCTGCATATCCGATACATTCATTTGCTCGTTGGCAAACAGGATGTTTAAATATGCTGTCACGATCTGGATTGTGATATCATTCTGAGCAGAAAGATACTCCTGCTCGGTCGCTTCGAGGTTCAGGCTGTTTTGCTTGATCTGATTTACCTGCTGGAATCCCGCAAATAACGGTAACGATGCATTGATCGACACATTGGATGTACGCGCGTTCTGTGTCAGCAGGCTGAATGTTACCGGATCCTGAAAAGAACCCGTGTTGAAGCTGTAGTTTCCGTTGGCGTTGATGCTCGGCAGGCGGTTTGCACGTGACTGATTCAGTTCAGCCCTGCTTAAATCGCGGTTAATACCATTTTGGCGCACGTTCAGGTTGTTTGATTTGGCATACTCCACAGCCTCCTGCAGCGACCAGATTCCATCACCGCCTGCTCCCTGCTGCTGTGCCATGGCAGTGCCAAGCCCGCCCATTGTTAACCCAAGAGCCAGCAAAAGCACCTTGTTTGACATTTTTTTCATAGTTGTATGTCTTCTTAAAGATCGATATTTGGGATGTAGATCACATGCTTCACCCAGCTTAACTGCTTCAGGTACTCGAGCGTGATTGGTTTAATGCCTGAGTCCATTTCGATAAACTGTCGGGCCATTTCGTTTCTCCCCTTACGCGACACATTCATGGTCGCAATGTTACAATCATCGTGTGCGATCACGGTTGCGATAAAGGCAATACTGCCTTTCACATCATCCGCGTCAATGATCAGGGTATGGAGGTTAGCTGAAAAGTTGGCTGTAAACCCGTCCACTTCCACAATATTGATGACACCACCTCCGCGGCTCTGCCCAATCACTTCTACCTGTCGGTCGCCTGCTTTCAGGATAAGCTTGATCGTATTGGGGTGCATGGTTGAGGCATTGCCAACTGAACGGAACGTATACTTCAGGCCGCGTTCCTTCGCATGGTCGAAAGCTTCCTTGATGCGTTTGTCATCTGTTTTGAAGTCGAGCAGGCCGGCAACGATGGCACGGTCAGAGCCATGGCCTTCATAGGTCTGGGCAAATGAGTTATAGAATGTAATAATCGCCTCTTCGGGTGCGGTACCCAGTACGCGGATGGCAGCACGCGCAATGCGCACAACACCAGCGGTATGGGAGCTTGAAGGGCCTATCATAATCGGGCCTATCATATCGAAGACACTGCTTTTTTCTGCCATGGGTAAAGAGCGGGTAAATATCGTAAAACCCAAATTTAACAATTAAGGCTTATTATAACATTTTTTCGGCGTTATATTCTCCGGATTTCTACCAACGGGCCATTTTACTCTATTAAAATCGCTGTTCGGCCTATCAACTGAGTGCATGATGCGCTCATGCAGCTGGATAAGTATACTTAGGATGTGAAATGCCCGGTAATGGTTGCCTGCCGGTTATGGATTTTATTTGTCTGTTTGTTGTTTTCTATTTGTAGTGCGATAAATATGGGCTTGCTGCCTAATCTGTGCGATTGTTTTGCTTTATTTGTAGCGAAATGCCGCCTCAACAAAGCCATCTGTATATCATGGAGCAAAAACCTTTTAAGCCGGAAGTGCTGGAGCAACTCAGAAGACTGGAAGCCAAATACGTGCCGCTCGGGCAAGATCTGGCAGCCTATCTGGAGGGGCTTTACTATACCGACTACCTCAACTACTGGGACTATATTCACCTGGACACCCTGTTGAGTCTGCAAAATCCGCGCACGACCATACCTGATGAAAAGATCTTTATCATGTATCATCAGATTACGGAACTGTACTTTAAGCTTTGCCTGGAGGAGTACCGACAAATTGGTGAAGACAAGGGACTTACTGGCGATATGCTCCTGAAACGCTTGAAGCGTATCAACCGGTATTTTGAAAACCTGATCGATTCATTTGATGTGATGGTGGACGGCATGGACCCAAAGCAGTTCCTGCAGTTCCGCATGGCACTGATGCCGGCCAGTGGCTTCCAATCAGCGCAGTACCGCATGATCGAGATTGCCTCTACAGAGTTGCGCAACCTCACCGATAAGGAGAAACGCAAAGCACTCGGACTGCAGAGTACGCACGAGGAGCTGATTGGCTGCATCTATTGGAAAGAGGGCGCCACGGAGGTGTCATCTGGGTCCAAAACCCTTACCTTGATCCGGTTCGAAGAAAAGTATACCCAGCAGTTGATTCAGTTTGCCAAGCAGTACGAACATATGAACGTTTGGTCGGCCTATAAGCGTTTGTCTGAGGAAGAGCAGCAGAACCCGCGCCTGATACGTCAGCTGCGAGAACTGGACAGTAATGTGAATGTTAACTGGCCCCTGATGCATTACAAGTCGGCGGTACGTTACCTGCAGCGCGATCCGGAAGTGATTGCCGCCACCGGGGGCACCAACTGGCAAAAGTACCTGCCTCCGAAGTTCCAGAAACGCATCTTCTACCCGGAACTCTGGACCGAGGAAGAGCTCGAGAACTGGGGAAAAGGCTGGGTCGAAAAAGTGCTGAATGGGGATGTTTAGGAGTTATTGATTGAGTGATTTAAAAATGGTTGAACCGTTTAATGGGTTGATTGCTGGCCAGTTTGTATTTACTTTTTACTTGTCAATGTAGAGTGTCAGTCTTCCCTCAGTAAATTACTCAATCAATAATAGAAATCACTCATTTGCTAACTCACTCAACCACTCAATAATAAATTTAAGGATAAATACCTTACAAACTGTAAATGAAGAAGAAAGAAGTTGAAGTCGTGTTGTCGCCTGAAGTGGCGTACAACGACGAACTGCTGGAGCGTGAGCTCATATTAAGTGCTGGCCTTAAGCCGGAAGAAGTAAAACATATTCACCGCATCAAACGCTCTATCGATGCCCGCGGACGACAGGTGCTGTTGCGTGTACGCGCCGATCTATATCTGTACACCCCTCCTGCTGACGTTATTTCTCCCAGGTATAACTACCCCGATGTAAACAGAGCCAAACAAGTAGTCATTGTAGGGGCTGGTCCTGCGGGTTTGTTTGCCGCCTTGCGTTGCATTGAGCTTGGTCTTAAGCCAATTGTGCTGGAACGTGGCAAGGATGTTCGTTCGCGCCGCCGTGATCTGGCGGCCATCAATAAAGAGCATATTGTAAACCCGGATTCGAACTACTGTTTCGGCGAAGGGGGCGCAGGCACCTACTCAGACGGCAAACTCTACACCCGCTCCAAAAAACGTGGCGACCTGCAGCGCATCCTCGAAATATTCGTGCAACATGGCGCCACCCGCGATATTCTGTTCGATGCGCACCCGCATATCGGCACCAACAAATTACCCCGCATCATCTCTGCCATCCGCGAGACAATAGAAGCGGCCGGTGGCGAAGTGCTGTTCGACAAGCGCGTAACGGATTTCATATTGCAAGGCGACGAAATGAAAGGCGTCGTGACGCAAAATGGTGAGGAATACCTGGGCGAGTCCGTGATTCTGGCTACAGGCCATAGCGCCCGGGATATTTTTGAGTTGCTACACGCCAAGGGCATCACCATCGAAGCCAAGCCTTTCGCCATGGGCGTGCGGGTCGAGCACCAGCAGAAACTCATTGACAGCATACAGTATAAGTGCGAAGACCGCGGTTGCTGGTTGCCGGCCTCTTCGTATGCGCTCGTGCACCAAACCGTGTATGATAACAAGCAGCGTGGCATTTTCTCATTTTGCATGTGCCCAGGCGGCTTTATTGTACCTTCTGCCACCGCTCCTGGCGAAGTGGTGGTAAACGGTATGTCTCCGAGCCGCCGTGACTCCAGGTTTGCGAACTCAGGTATAGTAGTGGCAATAGAGTTAGAGGACATGGAACTGGACAAGTACGGACCACTGGCCGGTTTGCGTATGCAGGAAGCCCTGGAGCGTAAGGCCTGCGAAATGGCCGGTGGCACACAAAAAGCCCCTGCCCAGCTCCTGCTCGATTTTACCCGCCAGAAAACAGGCGGCGCTTTACTGGAAACATCTTATCAGCCCGGCCTCACCCCTGTGGACATGAATCAGTTGTTCTCACCTGCCATGGCGTATCGTCTGCGCGAAGGCTTTAAGGCGTTCGGTAATAAAATGCGGGGTTACCTGAGCAATGATGCCCAGATCATCGGGGTAGAAAGCCGTACCTCCTCTCCCGTACGCATACCTCGCGACCGGGAGACATTGGAACACGTTCAGATCAAAAACCTGTACCCTTGTGCCGAAGGGGCCGGGTATGCTGGTGGCATCGTGTCGGCGGCCATGGATGGGGAGCGTTGTGCTGAGAAAATTGCTGCTAAAGTGCTGCGGTAAGTTTCGCCGGCGGTTTTGGATTCGGTTTATACCTGATTGCCCTGTAACGTTTCCGGCTCAATCGGGGTTAAATAGAAAGATCAAATTTGCTGAGACATGAAAAAGACACTTGTATTGGGTGCTACCGATAATCCTTCCCGATTTGCCTATAAGGCCATACACCGCCTGCAGCAGCACGGCCATGAAGTGGTGCCGGTTGGCATTCGTAAGGGTGAAGTCGGTGGGCAGCCCATTATTACCGATAAGACACAGAAGATAGATGGGGTTGATACTGTGACCTTGTATGTAGGCCCGCAGAACCAGCCAACCTGGTACGACTATATCATCTCGCTCCAGCCAAAACGTATCATTTTTAACCCGGGTACTGAGAACCGCGAGTTGGAGCAACTGGCTGAGGACGCAGGTATAGAAACCATGCATCATTGCACGCTGGTGATGCTGGCGTCGAGCACCTATTAAATTTTTTAAAAATAGCAGAGATGCTGTAACCTACCCTTTATCAGGGCGTATAAACCACTATAATCAAAGTTTGCAGATGGCATTTGTTGTCTATGCGAATTTTAGAAAAAGGGATCTTTCAAGAGATCCCTTTTTTGTTTTTACGCTTCCCGTCGCAACACCTCCAACGGTGGTCGGTTCAAAACGCCGCGGCTGTTAAGCAAGCCCACTGCCACCGTCAGCAAGGTTACGAGCATAAAAATGATCAGTAAAGGCCATAGCACCGGCACGAATTCCATTTCGAAGCTGAAGACAGCCAAAGCCCAGGCAGCCCCAAAAGCAATGACGCAGCCCACTGCCGCCGCCAGTATACCAAGCATCATGTACTCCATCAGGGTTATACCTAGAATTTGTTTTTTGTTGGCCCCCAGGGTGCGTAACAGTACGCTTTCCTGTACTCGCTGGTATTTGCTCACATTCACAGAGCCTACCAGTACCAGCAAGCCGGTGAAAATGCTGAAGAGCGCCATAAACTGAATCACAAAGGAGATCTGACTAACAACTTCTTCCAGCGTGCGCAGGATCAGGTCTAGCCCGATAGCCGAAACGTTTGGAAAAGCCTCTACCATGCGGCGTTGAAACTGCGCGGCCTGCTGCTCGTTGTTGCTGCGCGTCATTAGCACATGGAACTGGGGTGCTTCTTCGAGCACGCCTTTCGGGAATAGTACCTGAAAATTGGTCTGCACCCGATTCCAGTCCACACGGCGCAGGTGTGCAACGCGGGCAGGTATGGTCGCGCCCTGTACGTTGTAAATGAGCGAGTCGCCTACTTTTACCTTGATGCGCTCGGCATACCCTTCTTCCAGCGACACGGGTACTCTGCCCGTTCCTTTGTACTGTCCCTCGCTCCATTCACCGGCTTCCGATTTCTCCGAGTCGCTTAAATGATCGCGGTACGTTACACGGTACTCCCGGGTGAAGTTTCTTGGTCTGATCTCCAGCGTGGTGTCTTTACGCACATCGGCCAGCGTCAGGTTGTTGATCTGCTCCAGGCGCACCGTCACGATCGGGTCGAAATACAGAATCGGCAGCCCCTCTTGCTTTGTCAGGTCGGCTACCTGGTCACGCTGGCTGTTCTGGATATCGAAGAGGACCAGGTTGGGCTGGTTTTCGGTGCCTGAAAGTGACACTTCGCTCAAGAGAGTGCGCTGCACCATGAAGAGCGTCCCGATAAGCGCCGTACCCAGTCCGATAGATACCATGAGCAGCAAGGTTTGGTTTCTGGGTCGGTACAGGTTAGCCAGCCCCTGCCGCCATACATAGCCCCAATGCGTTGGGAAGAAGCGTTTAACAGTCCAGGACAGGGCCTTGGCCAGCAGTGCCAATACCAGAAATGCCGCAATGACACCACCTGTGAAGTAAAGCGCCTGCCACCAGGTACCCAATTGCCAGCGCGAGAATACAATGATAAAACCGAGCAGCAAAATATACACTGCCCAGCGGAGCGGGTCTTTCTGGCTGGTTAGATGCTCAACCGTTGCGCGAAGGGTAATCAGCGGTGATACCTGGCGTATACTGAGAAGCGGTAACAGCGCAAATAAAACAGAAACGATCACGCCCAAAAGCACTCCCTGCGTGGTAGCCGTAACCGAAAAGTAGGCATCCACTGATACAGGCAGAAATGTTTTGAAGAGCTCCGGCAGAATCAGCTGCACCACACTGCCCAATGCCGCACCCGCTATACCGCCTATCAGGCCCATGCCCATCACCTGGAACAGGTATACCAGGAAGGCCTGTTTACCGCTCATGCCCAGGCAGCGCAAAATTCCGATGGTGGCCAGTTTGTCGCGCATGTACACATGCACCGCGCTGGCCACACCTACGCAGCCCAGCAGCAAAGCCACAAAACCCACAAGCGCCAGAAAGCGGGCTAATTCGTCATAAGAACGGCCCATGCTGGCTTTCCGGGTCTCTACTGTGTCGTAGAACATGCCGTATTCTTCGAAGCGTGGGTCCAGTTTATTTGCCAGGGTGTCCGGCTGTACGGCTTCGTTTAGGTCGTAATAATAGTAGTAGGAAACCCGGCTGCCTCGCTGGATCAAGCCTGTTTCGGGCAAGTATTGGCGCGGAATGTACACCACGGGGGCTACGGCAGCCGTCATGGCGGTCTGGCCAGGTATGCGGTGCAGAGCGCCTTCAATGGCAAACGTTAAAGCGCCAACCCGAATCGAATCACCGATCTGGGCCTCGTATTGCAGCATAAGGTTATGGTCAACAAGTGCGCGTTTGTCCTGCCGGAAAGAGCGACTGGCTTCTTCCGGTTTTGTCTCGATGGCTCCAAAGTAGGGAAACTCGCCCTCCAGCGCCCGTACCTGCACCAGGCGGGTTTCGTTGCTTTTCACAAAGTATACCATCGACATCATCCGGTTCTCATCCGAGCGCTTACCCAAGGTGCTCACCGAGTCAATAATGGCCAGCGAAAGTGAGTCCGGCTCTTTGTTCATCCCCATCACCAGATCCGCCCCAATTAGACTACGGGCTTTCTCATCGATGGCTAACTGCAGGCTGTCTCGGAATGAGTTAATGGCCACCAGGGCCGCTATACCCAGCACTATGGAGGAAAGGAACAAAAGCAAACGGCCCCGGCTGCGACGGGTATCGCGCCAGGCCATTTTGAGCAGCCAAGGTATGTTCAGCTTTGGTTTATCCGGGTTCAATTTGTCAGACAAGGTATACTTGATGTTAGTTTAGCTAAATGACTATAAGCGAATGGGCTATGCTTTAGGTATAAGTTCCCTGTTCGAATTAATGAACACTTTCGGCAGTTTTGGTGTCAGAAACCACATGTCCACCCTTGATGCGGATGATGCGCTGCGTTTTCTCAGCCAGTTCCAGGTCGTGCGTCACTAGCACAAGGGTTGTGCCGGCCTCGCGGTTCAGTTCAAACAAAAGTTTTTCCACCTTTTCGCCGGTTTCCTCGTCCAGGTTACCTGTTGGTTCGTCTGCAAATAGTATGGTGGGGCGGTTAGAAAAAGCCCTTGCCAACGACACCCTTTGCTGTTCACCGCCGGAAAGTTGGGTCGGATAGTGATCGTGGCGTTCTGCCAGTCCCACACGTGCCAGCAGCTCCATGGCCTGCCCCTGCACGTTGCGTTCGCCACGCAGCTCCAGCGGAACCATCACATTCTCCAGTGCCGTGAGTGTAGGTATAAGCTGAAAGTTCTGAAAGATAAAACCCACGTATTGGTTGCGTACCTGTGCCCGTGCATCCTCGCTTAAGTTGTCCAGCTGCACACCGTTGAGCACAACGGAGCCACTGCTGGCCCGGTCCAGGCCGGCGCAAAGGCCCAGCAAAGTGGTTTTCCCGCTACCCGAAGGGCCCACAATGGCACAGGTATCGCCGGCTTGCAGGGTAATATTGATGCCTTCGAGCACGGTCAGGTGGCGGTCGCCACTGTTGTAAGTTTTCTTCAGGTTGTTGATTTCCAGTATAGTAGACACGTAGCTTGTGTTTTAGGAGACAATAAATGGTTGGAATAGCCCAGCAGGTATAGCTATACGCTGGTCCAATCCCGAACCTAATAACTTCAAGTGGTCGTTATAGGTTTTAAGATTGATAAAACTAAATTTAGGAAAAAATCAGCTACATGAACAAGAAGCGTCATTATATCTCTCTTACGATAGCCCTTTCACTCTCCTTTTGGGGCTGTGACCAAGCCAGCACGAACGATCAGGTGGTTACGGAACAACAAGTCCATAACGACACAACTACTACCGCCGAAGCCCCAAAAAATGAGCGTACCAAAACCATCGTCTTTTTCGGCAATAGTCTGACCGCCGGGTATGGCCTGGAGCCGGATCAAGCCTTCCCTGCCCTATTGCAGGAGCGCATCGACTCGCTGGGGCTGCCTTACAAAGCTGTGAATGCAGGGCTGAGCGGCGAAACATCTGCTGGTGGCAAAAGCCGCATCGACTGGCTCCTGAAACAGCCGATCGATGTATTTGTGCTGGAACTTGGCGCTAACGATGGCTTGCGAGGCATAGATCCTGCCTCTACTTACGATAACCTGGCTACGATCATCGACAAAGTGAGAGCGCAAAACCCGGAGGCGGTAATTATTCTGGCAGGTATGCAAATGCCCCCGAGCATGGGCCAGCGTTTTACAAAGGAGTTTGAGCAGGTATACACACGCCTGTCAAATGACAAAGATGTGGCGCTTATACCTTTCCTGTTAGAGGGGGTGGCAGGTGACCGGGCCTTGAACCAGGGCGACGGTATTCACCCGACTATTGAAGGCCAACGTATTCTGGCTGATAATGTGTGGGAAGTGCTGGAGCCGATTTTAGTGGCCAATAGAGCATCCTGAGGCACATTTTGAAAATAAATTAAATATTTTTCGAAGATTTGTAACCAAACATAACCCTTGCCACGTATAAAAGCATGGCTAAAAGTTGAAAGTTTAATTAAACATTAATCCTTTCAAAAAATAACAGCGCTGGTCCCTTCATTGGAGCCAGCGCTGTATTTTTTTCAGGCTGTTGCTATACCTGCAGGCAGTTGCTATACCTGTTAGTCTTCGGCCACTTCCGATTTCATTTTCTCGGCCAACACATAGTAAGCCCCTTTCGTGACTACCTGCGCCTGGGCAGGCAGTTCTTTCAAGGGATGGATTTCAGTGAATCCGTTTTCTGCTATACCTGTTTCCACTTCCTGCATGCGGAACGTGCTCGGTCCTTCCTTTACAAACACATAATGCTTGCCTTTGTAGCGCACCACCGACTCCTCGGGTAACACCGGTAGTTCCTGCTTGCCTGCCAGAATCTGCGCGTTCACATACATACCTGGCAGCAGGTTGGCGTTTTTATTGTTTTCGAGTTCGGCATGAACGGTTACCATGCGCGAGTCGCCCTCAAAGGCTCTGCCTAGTGCAAATATCTCAGCCTCCAGCGGTTCGCCTGCTACATTCGGCAAAGTAAACAACACCTTCTGCCCCTCTTTCATTTTACTGAAGTCTCGCTCAAACACGCTTAGCTCCAAGTGCAGGTGGTGGTTGTCTACGATTTCGAACATCTGCTGGCCGGGCTGTGCATAGGAGCCCATGTTCACATCGATCACTCTGACATATCCGCTGATCGGTGCCGTGATGGCCATGGTGGACGTAATCTGCCCGGCTTCCACGTTTTTAGGAGCTATACCCATGGCTGCCAAATGCATGGCAAGCGCCTTGAGTCGAGCGCGCTGTACCTGCACATCCGACTCGGCCTGTTCGAAGCGCTTGCGCGAGCCCACCTGTTCGTCGCTCAGCGTGCGCTGACGTTCGTAGTCCTGCTCGGCAAAACGCAATTGGTTGCGGGTTGTCAGGTACTCCTCCTGCAGCTTGATCAGTTCCGGATTCTGGATCGTGGCCAGCACTTTCCCTTTCTGCACATACTCCCCCTCCTTTACAGGTATAGAGCGCACCACACCACCCATTAATGGGTTGATACTGGCTTTGTTCTGTGGTGGGATTTGAAGCTGTCCGTTAGCTGCCACACGGGCTGAGAGCGGCTTGTTTTCGATGCTCCCCAGCTCAATGCTGCCTACTTTCTGCTGTTCCTCAGAGAAAGTGACAACAAATGGTGATGTGGTAGATGCAGCTGCTTCTGTTGCGGCGGTTTCCGGTTCTTCGGCGGGTGTTTGTTTGGAACAGGCCGCCAGACTGATAAGTCCGCAAAGCGTGATTATTTTGATTTTATATGCTGTCATGTTATTCGATTCCTGCAGTAAATTCTAAGCTGATGATGGTTTGATTATAGTCGCGAAGCGCGTTCAGGTAGTTGCTGCGCATTTGGTAAGCCTGGTCAAGCGCCTGCACGTACTCCACGTAGTCGATGTCGCCGGTGCGGAAGCTGAGCTCAGCTGCCTTGTTCATTTGCTCGGCCTGCCGCAGTGCGCCCTGCTCAAAGAAGGCCAGTGTGTTGCTGTGCTTTTGCAGCTCCTGGGCTAGGTTTTGTAGCTCAGTCAGGAGGATTTGCTGTTGGTAGTGCACCTGACTCTTTACAACTTCTTCGTTCATTTTGGCTGCCTTGATGCGCGAACGCTGCGCCCCGAACCAAAGCGGAACGGCTATACCTACTTCATACCCAGTAAAACGGTCGCCGGAGCTATACACCCGATTTGGATTGTCGCGGGGCGCCTCACCTATAAAGGTTTGGTTGAAATAACCGACCGTAAAATCCGGAAGCATACGCGACTGCTCCAGCTGCTTCTGCTGCGAAGCCACCTGGGTGGCACTTTGCAAGAATGCCAGATAGGGGTTTGATGCCAGTGCCGTGCTGTCTGCCTGTAAGACCAATTCCCGCTTGCGCAGCTGTTCCTCCGCAAACTCAACCGGCTCCTGCAGCTGCAAAAGCTGGCGAAGCCTGCGTTCGGCAATTTGCTGATCTGCTGTGGCCTGTTGCAATTCCGTTTTTATACCTAAGCTGCGTGTCTCGGCAGTGGCCTGCTCCAGGTAACCCGTCTCCCCTGTCTGGAAACGAACGGTAGCTGCCCTGGTAAAGCGGCCATACAGGCTGTCCTGCTGTTGCAGCAGTCGAAGGCGCTCGTTATGGTACTGCAACTGGTACCAGGCCAACTTCACATCGCGTATCAGCTCGCGTTCCACGATCTGCTTTTGTGCTTCCGCCTGCTGAATGGTCGCATCTGCCAGGCGGGCCTGATCTCGGTAGACTGTTGGGAAGGCAAATTGCTGCGAGGCGGAGATATACTCGTCTTTGTTGATCGTGCTGATTTGACCTCGGCTGTAAGATAGGTTTGTCTTTGGCAAGTCGGTGGCGGCACCGCGCAAGGCTCGTTCGCGCTCCACGCTATAAGCCGCGCTTTTCAGGCCCAGATTTTGCTCCCGGGCGTACTGAATGCTCTGCTCCAGCGTAAGCGGCCCCTGAACTGACTGCGCCATACCTTTACCTGCAAACAATAAGCTGCCCGTAATCAAGAGTAAGGTAATCAGGTGAGCAGGTATAGGTTTGCGTTCCACCTCTTCTTCTGTCGGTTTTTCGTTGGAAGAGAAAATATAGTAAAGCACCGGCAGTACCACCAGCGTCAGTAAGGTGGAGGTGAACAGACCGCCGATCACCACCGTTGCCAGTGGCCGCTGCACCTCAGCTCCTTCTGATCCGGAAAGTGCCATTGGCAGGAAGCCAAGTGCGGCCACAGAAGCCGTCATCAGCACCGGGCGAAGTCTTACACTCGTGCCAAGCAACACGCGCTCATACACATCCGTCATACCTTCCCTCCGCAGCTGGTTAAAGTAACCGATCAGCACAATGCCGTTGAGCACCGCCACCCCAAACAAGGCAATAAAGCCCACACCCGCCGAGATACTGAAAGGCATGTCGCGTAGCCAAAGGGCAAAGATGCCGCCAATTGCTGACAAAGGTATAGCCGTGAAGATGAGCAGGCTTTGCTTAACAGACTTAAATGCAAAGTATAAGAGCAACAGAATGAGGAACAGCGCGGCCGGAACGGCTACAGACAGTCGCTGCTTGGCATGTACCAGGTTCTCAAATTGTCCGCCGTACGTGATAAAATAACCAGCCGGAAGTGGCAGCTCACGCTCCAGTTTTTCCTGTATCTCCGATACGATCGACTCCACATCGCGCTCACGCACGTTAAAGCCCACAACAATGCGGCGGCGCCCTTCTTCTCTCGATATCTGCATCGGGCCTTCTTCAAAACGGATGTCAGCCACTTGCTGCAGCGGAATCTGGCCTCCCTGTGGCAGCGACACGAATAGATCTTCGATATCGTTCAGGTCGTTGCGGGCACCTCCTTCCATTCGCACCACCAGGTCGAAACGGCGGTCACCCTCGTAAATAGCCCCTGCTGTCTGGCCTGCAAAGGCAGTGCGCAACACGGCGTTCACGTCGGCCACCTGCAGCCCGTACTGCGACATACGCGCCCGGTTGTAGTTCACCACAATCTGCGGCAGGCCCGTTACTTCCTCTACATAAATATCCTGCACACCGGCCACCGGGGCGATGAGTTTGTCCACCTGGTCTGCCAGTTCAGAAAGCTGGTCGAGGTCCTCGCCAAATATTTTGATCGCCACATCCTGTCTGGCACCTGTCATCAGTTCGTTGAAACGCAGCTGAATTGGTTGCTGGAAGCCGTAGTTCACGCCCGGCAGCACTTTTAGGGCCTCGTTCATTTTGGCGGCCAGCTCCTGGCGGTTACTGGCGCTTGTCCATTCGTCCTTGTCTTTGAGCAGGATCATAACGTCGGCGGCCTCAATCGGCATCGGGTCGGTGGGGATTTCTGCCGTACCGATCTTACCGATCACCTCGGTCACTTCCGGGAATTGGGTCAGGAGAATTTCACTTGCTTTGGTTGTCGTTTCGATGGTCTGGCTGAGCGAAGCGCCCGGTACCAGGCGTAGGTCCATGGCAAAGTCCCCTTCCTCCAGGTCAGGCAAGAACTCCCCACCCATTCTGCTGAAAACAAACAAACTGAAAGCAAAAAGAATAAGCGCGATACCGATGACCAGTGCTTTGCTTCGCAGCGCAAACGTGATGACCGGCCGATAAGCATGCTCCAGAAAAGCCATCAGCCGATCAGAGATATTGGGCTTGTGCTTGGTGTTCTTGCTCAGCATGAGCGTTGAAATCATAGGCACGTAGGTGAGCGAAAGAATGAAAGCACCCATGATCGCAAAGCTCACAGTTTGTGCCATTGGCTTAAACATCTTGCCTTCTATACCTACCAGGGCCATGATCGGCAGGTATACGATCAGGATGATGAGCATACCGAATGCGGCGGAGTTCATGATATTGGAGGCGGCACTTTTTACTTCCAGGTCCATTTCGCGCTGTGTCAGGCGGCGGAGTGGCAGGTCTTTATTCTTCACGACGATAAAGTGCAGCACACCTTCCACAATGATCACGGCACCATCTACGATCAGGCCGAAGTCAATAGCGCCCAGGCTCATCAGGTTACCCGATACACCGAACACATTCATCATGCCCAGCGCAAAAAGCATCGACAACGGGATAACAGAGGCCACTACTAGGCCCGCCCTCAGGTTACCCAGTAAGAGCACCAGCACAAAGATCACGATCAAGCCGCCCTCGATCAGGTTGGTGGCCACTGTGTTGATGGCTTTGCTTACCAGTTCGCTTCGATCCAGGTATGCTTCGATCACAATGCCTTCTGGCAGCGACGACTGTATGCTGGCTACTTTATCTTGTACATTTTTGATTACTTCAGACGAACTGGCGCCTTTCAGCATCAGCACAATGCCGCCAACTACCTCGCCTTCGGTATTGCGGGTGAGGGCACCGTATCGCACCGGGTGGCCGTACTGTACCTTGGCCACATCCTGTACCAGCACCGGCAGACCATTGCGGTTAGAAACTACGATCTTCTCGATATCTTCTAACGTGCTCACCAAACCAAGCCCCCGGATAAAGAAGGCATTCTGATTTTTCTCGATATAGGCGGCACCGGTGTTTTCGTTGTTCTGCTCCAGCACCTTGATTACGTCGGTCACGGTCAGGTTCATGCTGCGTAGGCTTGCCGGATTCACGGCTACTTCATACTCTTTTAAGAAGCCGCCGAAGCTGCTTACGTCGGCTACGCCAGGCGTGCCGAGTAGCTGCCGACGCACGATCCAGTCCTGGATTGTGCGCAATTCGGTGGGGCTGTACTTCTTGCCGCTTTCCGGATCTGTCACCAGCACGTACTGGTAGATCTCTCCCAGACCGGTTGTAACAGGGGCTAGTTCCGGCGTACCCATTTGCTCAGGAATCTGACGGGCAGCATCGCCCAGGCGTTCGGTGATCATCTGCCTGGCCAGGTACTGATCTACCTCGTCTTTGAACACGACCGTGATCACGGAGAGTCCGAAACGCGATACAGATCGCATTTCAATTACATCCGGCACGTTTGCAAGTGCCATTTCAATGGGGGTGGTAATAAAACGCTCCACTTCCTGAGCGGCCAGCGTAGGCGAAGAGGTGACTACCTGCACCTGGTTGTTAGTGATGTCGGGCACGGCGTCTACGGGCAATTGCGTCAGGGAGTATGTTCCCCACACGATCAACGCCAGCACCATCAGACCGATCACCAGTTTATTGTGTATCGAAAAATCGATGATTTTATTAAACATGGTATGCTTGATTTTGAATCAATAAAATAGGTATGCAGCAAAGCCGCAAGCGCTGTTTATGGCTTGTGGTCCGGCTTAAAGCTGCACGATTACAGGATAAAAATCAGGCTAGCAGCCGTGGAGGATGCCACCAGGTAGAAGCGATCTTGATCTCGCTCATCTCCGGGTAAATAAGAGGCTTGGTCTGAGGTATGACAGGTATGCGAAATACAATATGCGCCGGCTCCACTGTCACGGTAAAAGTGGCGCAACAGCCGCAACTGCAAAACAAAGGGCAGGTGTCTTCGTGGAAAGGCGACTCGCCAGTGGTGTCCGCTACATCTGTCAGGTTAGGGTGATGTTCATGGCTCTCCATAATCTTGTCCGTGCACGGCAAACAAGCCGTCCAAAGCAGGAACAGGGGAAAAATGATGGCCAAGAATTTCATGTCTACAAATATAAGCCATTCTGATGTAAACAGGTTCCCCTGACGTTAATTCAGAATTATTCTTAAAAAAACTGAAAGAAAATCTGGTTGAGGCTCAAATATTTGTTATAGGTGATTCTTGATTTTTGAAAAACAGATTTAGGTAGTTTATTGAAGAAAGTATACTAGATTTTATAATAGGCAACTTATTCAGGGCTATTGATAAATACACCAAGCTCTGAATCTCTTAATTTGAATAATTGATTCAGAGCTTGGTGTATAGTTGAAATACAATTTTTGTTAAGTTTTCCCTTTATTAGTAAATTTAGATAATCTGTAAAGTTGAATTACATTTCACACATCGATATTATTTTATATGCAATAATTTAGTGCTGTGAACACTATCTTTATTTTTTAGTTTGACTATGTACCACCCTTTAGCAAAGTCTTTTCCATTTATTTCTGTTCTATAAATAATTCCTGGATTTGCATTGCCTTTATTTAATACAGTGATTAAGGCTCCATTATAGTTATAAAGCTCTAATGTAAATTCCCCACCTGTTTTTATTTTAAAGCTAACCGAAGTTCTGTCTGAGAATGGATTTGGATGGATGATAAGGTGTTCATTTTCCTCAGATTCACTCTCTAAAAAGGTGCTGGCCGTCCTGGCCGCTATGCCCGAGGTAACCGTGAACTTATCTTTTACAGTGACAGAACCACCCGAAGTAGAAACAGAGATGTTGACGCTCTTTGGCAATTTACCGTTGACAGAGGGTACCACAGCTTTGATCTCAGTGTTTGTATTAGTAACAATCTCTGCAGTTGAAGGTCCAAATGCTACTCTTGAGGCACCAGCCAGATTAGAACCGGCAATCGTCACAATGGTGCCTACAGGTCCTGAGCCGGGACTGAAGGCCGTTATGATAGGTACTGCGGCAGCTGTCACGTTAATGCTTACCGTAGAGGAAGTAGTTACTGCCCCGGCATTATCGGTAGCCCTGGCTGTGATAACATAACTTCCAGCCGGCACATTGCCCCAGGTATAGCTATAGGGACTGGTTAAGTCTTCACCCAGCTTGGTGCCGCCGCTGAAGAATTCTACTTTAGCAATTGTGCCATCTGTGTCAGAAGCGTCAGCAGTTAGTATAATGGTAGCAGGCGCTGTAAAGCTGGAATTATTAGCTGGGTCGATGATAGTCACAGATGGTGCATTATTAGCAGGATCATTCACCGTTATCCCTGCTCCTGTTGAGGTACTGGTCGTACCCTGATCATCGGTGGCCCTGGCTGTTAGAATGTAATTCCCTGCCGACACGTTGCTCCACGCGAAACTCCAACCGTCCCCGCCGTTAATGTCCTCTCCGAGCTTTGTTGTACCCTGAAAGAATTCTACCTTAGTGACAGTGCCATCTGCATCGGAAGCTGAGGCTTGAATAGTAAAACTAGCCGGCGATATGAAAGCGGCACCATTTGCCGGGGAGGTAATTGCAACTTCTGGGGCTTGATTAGCAGGAGCGTTCACTGTAATGTTGATAGCAGAAGATGTGGTCACCGCTCCAGCATTATCGGTAGCCCTGGCCGTCAGGGTATAGCTACCCGCGGCCACATTGCTCCAGGTAAAGGTATAGGGACTGGTCAGGTCCTCTCCTAGCTTCGTGCTGCCGTTGAAGAACTCCACTTTGCTCACCGTGCCGTCTGTATCAGAGGCCGTAGCAGCAATGTTGACTGAGGCCGGTGCCGTGAAGGTGGCGTTGTTGGCCGGTGCCGTTATGGAAACCACCGGCGGCTGGTTGGCCGGCGTGTTATCCGGGCTGAATACTACGTCCACCCAGTAGTTGCTGGCTTGGTAGTTGCTGGTTGGGAAGGCGGGCGAGGCGGTGTAGCGGTAGACACCGTTCGGCCCATCCTCTCCATCAGCAAGTGCTCTCAGAGGCCCATTTACCACTGCTTGATTGAAATAGGGGTAGTCGGATGTGTAGTTTCCCGCACTGCTGTGGTAGGAGATGACGTAGGTGGTACCGGCTGTGATGGCCACCGGTGAGGAGAAGAGCGCTTGCTGCCAGCCTGAAGCAGTCTCGTTGCTGAACACGACCGAGGCCAGCAATGTGCCGCTACTGCTGTAGAGCTGGCCGGTGTTCGTGCCCGTGTTACCAGAATGCTTATAGAAGCGCACTCCCGTCACGTAACCGTTGGAGGAGGCGCGGAACTTCATCCCTATTTGCAAAGCTTGGCCATCATTCTTCACGTTACTTAAAGGTGTTGCGGAAGGTTGAAACACAGTACAAGGACAAACAGGTGTAGCTGTTCCGCCTACGGTTACATTGACAGTTACAGGCACACTCATGTTCCCAGAATCATCAAATGCACGTGCTCTGATAGAGGCCGCTCCTTGGATTGTTGGTGTCCAGGAGAATGTCCAGCTAGTGGTTCCATTTGCCAGGCGCCACGTATTGCCGCCATCTATCGATACCTCTACTCCGGCAATCACATTGGCGTCAGAGGCCGTGCCATTAATCGTGACAGCTGCACCAACTGGCAGATAAGCACCTTCTGAAGGAGACGTTATAGTAGTGACAGGAGCTTGTGTATCCGTGGTAGCAGTAGCAGCAATTAAGTTAGATCGCAGGCTTCTTGGTTGTGCTCCCATGTCCGCAAATAGATTGACCGTCGCCTGTTGCATAGCCAGGCTTGGTGCTGCATTTCCCCGATCGTGATTGCTGTCAAGCCCCCAGGAGTATTGTACGGTCCCGGCTCCAAAGACTAATGCCCCACTGGTATGCTTGTAGAGAGAAAGATGGTGTACTTTACCATTGATCACTGTTCTAGATAAGATGATCCGGCCACTTGGGTAATGGGACCTATATGCCTCCAGCTCAGCGTTCCATTCATAGCCAATGGTACCAAAAGTAAACGTAGCGGTTTGCCCGCTGCTTAGAGAAGCTACGCTCGTATTGCGCCAAAATCTTAATCTGCTGTAAGCACCTGGTACCTGCAGGGATGCAGTGTTTTCTTCCCAGCTAATCTGGCCGGTCAGGGCATTTTCGGGCTGACATCCATCGACCAGAGGATCTCCGGTTCTGTACTCACAGCCACTGCGCCACAGGCCTGTCCATTCTGGGCTAGGATCGCACTTACCGCTACATGTGTTCTCGCCAGCTCCGCCCTCCTTGTAGCATACCAGCGTTCTATAAGGTGTACCACTGGCATCTATGCTACTCTCCCAACGGGTTTTCCAGTATACCTCATTCCCACTAAAAAAAGCTAAACTAGTGCCTGCATCACGGGCGGCAGTTACGTGAGCTCGATGAGCACCGGACCAATACTCATCATGCCCTACCGATAAAAATACTTTATGGTTCTTAATAAGGGCACCGCGCCGGTCACTGTCTACATTTGTAGTATAAGTTACATCATACCCGTTCGATTCTATCCAACGGATCATCGGGTATTCCGCATTGAACAGCCAGTCTTCTGAAGGGCCTCCCCCCCCACCGCCGTTACGGGTCAGGAAAGGCCGGTTATAACTCACTTTCACTGCCTTGCCACCGGAACCGGTATAAAGGCTTTTGCCATTGTTGTTGTCGCCATAGATGTTATAAGCCTGCCAGGTGGCATCCGAAGTCTGAAAGAATAAATCTGAGGTACTGGCATCATCACGCACAATAAATACAATGTGGCTGGAACCGCCCGTGTCGGTGCGGGTCAGCTTCGCCAGGTATACGCCTGACACAGCTGTGCTAGGTATGGCCCATGTCGCAGAGACAGCCCAGTTTCCGCAGTCAATAAGGCCGGTACTGGAATTCGTAAGGCAGTTTGGTTGAGATTGTGGCAGTGTGGCCGTTACTGTTCCTGTACCCTGTAGCCTGGCACCATTCCCCTGGTAAAATCCAAGCCGGTAAATTGCGATGGTATAGGCCCTAGCACTTGTTTTGATCTTAAACCGGGCCGTCTCCCCTTTGTTATAGCTTATGTCAGTGGCAAATCCCTGGATGGAGAGATCTCCTGCTCCGCTAATCTGCCATTCTGAAGCCGGATTACCTGTTTTTGCATTTTCAATAACGATGGCGTTTTGAGCAAGCACTTGGGGTAAATACATACAAGAAAACAGCGCCATCAGCATCATTTTCTTTTGAACATACAAGCATGTATAGAAGAAAATTTTAAGACGCGACAGGATGTTAAAAGCCAACAATGGCCTTATCAGGTGAAGTGCGCTTGCACGTACTGTCTGCTCATGACTGTAATTCATACTATTCATTTGCCACCAAATAAAAATCTTAAAACAAGTACATCCTCAATACAATTAGTAATAATACTTCAACCATCAACGTGGTTTATTCAGGATAAATGGCTTTCCTTGGTTTTCACGCTTTTCGCCTAGTATGTATATAACCAGATCTCTTACATCATGTGAGAACTCTACCTCTTGGTATGTACCATCAGTTTTAAAGCTATGCTCTTCTTCCCCAATCTGGACAATGAAAGTTCTTGGTGTAGGGTCCGGCTTTTCCTTTTTAATCAATATTTTGGCTACACGCTGAGGAAAGGTGACATGCTCAGGTATCTTATCAGTCGGAAACTCTGCTCCATTAATCTTTATTCTGAATTCCTGGGAAAAGGCGGCAGTTGGTAAAACCACCATCAGCATTATGAATAGTAATTTCATTGTTCGCATCTTATTTATAGCGTTTAACAGAAGTACTTACACCTTCAAAATGATTACAACCGCTGCATTTATCTATCCAGTATCAGCTTCACAGTTTTGGAACCTGCGTCAGTTTGTAGTCTCACAAGGTATAAGCCCCTGGCCTGTTTGCTGCCATCCACTTCAACATTATACTGTTCACCGGCTTTAGCGTAACCATGCTTCAAGAAAGCAACCAGAGCCCCCTTATTGTCATACAACCTCACATAATAATCGCTGTCCTCCTGAAGTGTGAAACTGATTGTTGCTTTATCTGAGAATGGGTTCGGATATACAGTAAGCCCTTCACTCTCTTCCACATCAGCCTTTTGTAAGGAGCTTACTACACTGGCTGCCATTCCGGATGTAATAGTAAACTTGTCACTTGTTGTGTTATTTCCGGACGGAGTAGTCACAGTAATTTTAACACTGGAAGGAAGTTTGCCGTTGACAGCAGGCACTTTAGCTATCAGATTACCGTTTCCATCAACTGTAAATTCAGCATTGGAGGGGCCGAACGTAATCTTGTTGGTAGTGGATAAATTATTTCCGCTGATTAGCACACTCTCTCCTACAGGCCCACTCGGAGGGCTAAAGCTTGTAACCAGTGGAGGACTGGTGCTTATGGAAGTCACTGATATATTGATCGGTTCAGACGTGGCGGATAGACCGGTATTGTCTGTTGCTCTGGCTGTTAAAGCATAACTACCTGCTGCCACGTTATTCCAAACCAGGCTCCAGCCATCTGCACCATTTGTGCCTTCCCCCAGCTTCGTATTTCCCTGAAAAAATTCCACCCTGACAACAGTACCATCCGGATCTGAGGCAGTGGCTGAGATGGTAACTGAAGCAGGAGCAGTATAGCTCGAGCTGTTAGCTGGAGAAGTGATACTCACATAAGGTAATATACCTGATGTTTCTCCTGTTACAGTAAAACTTGCTTCACTGGATACTGTTCCACCAGGAGTGGAAACACTAATCTTGCCTGTGGTGGCACCCGCAGGCACATCGACAGTAATGGAAGAGGCACTATTTTCACGAATGAGAGCCAGCACACCGTTAAACGCCACAGCACTGGCACCAGTTAAGTTGCTGCCACTGATAACAACCTGGTCACCTACTTTACCGCTCGTTGGGCTAAACGAAGCAATGACAGGAGCAGAAGCTACCGGAGTAGATTTTACCGTAATGGTTATACTTTCATTAACCTGGGCGATTCCGTCAGACACCCTGAAGATAATCTTATGGCTCCCTACCTGTCTAGAAGTCGGTGCCCAGGAGAACTCTCCGGTATTGGCATTGAGTGTGGCTCCTGCAGGCAACTTGTTGGCTGAATAAGTAAGCGTCTGAGCTGGTATGTCTACGTCAGAACTCTGCAGGGTGAACATCAGTGTCTGGCCTAAGCCGATCTCCTTATTACCCACAGTTGCCAGTACCGGTGCCTGGTTAACTTCGGCCACCTGGACGGTGATTAATTCTTCATCAGATAGTTCCCCATCTGATACTCTTATAGTAAAGGTATAGGATCCAGGTCCCTGGGCTTCTGTCGGGGTCCAGGAGAAGGCTCCTGTTGATGGATTTATACTTGCCTCTGCGACGGGGCTGACCATAGAGTAGATCAATGAGTTATTCGGCAAGCCATCATCGGTAGCACTTGCTATGAAGCTTAGCTGACTCAGCTCGTTCACAGTTTTGTTTCCGATACTTGCCAGTACTGGAGCCTGGTTATCAGGCTGAACAATAGTTAGGCTAAAATCATCATTTGCCGTACCTCCCCTTCCATCATTGGCAATCACACGGATACTGAGTTGCCCCTGGCTTCCGGCAGGTGGAGTGCCGCTAAAGGTGCGGGTGGCCCCGTTGAATGTCAGCCAGGCAGGCAGTGTTGCCCCATCTGTCAGGCTTGAAGTATAGATCAATGGATCTTCGTCCGGATCGGCAAATGTATTGAGGCTAAAAGTAAAGCTAAAGGCGACACCTACAACTGCTGCCTGATCTGCGATAGGATTAGCTACAACTGGAGGCCGGTTCTCCGGGGCCGTTATTGAAATATTCACTACATCTGAATTGGTCACTGCTCCGGAATTGTCTGTTGCCCTAGCCATAAGCTGGTATGTGCCTGCACCAACACTGGTCCAGGAGTATTCATATGGACTTGCAGTAGCTTCTCCTAATTTCGTTTCCCCGTTAAAAAACTCGACCTTACTCACTGAACCATCAGCATCCGAGGCTGCGGCAACTATGGTGATGCTGGCAGGAGCTGTAAAGCTAGCCCCTTCTTTTGGAGAGGTTATAGCAACAACAGGAGGCTGGTTGGTCGGAGGGTTGACCGTGATAGTTACTGCCGAAGACGTTGTCACCGCATCTTGATCATCGGTAGTGCGGGCCGTTAAGGTATAGCTTCCCGCCGGCACCTCATCCCAGTCAAAGCTCCACCCGTTGCCGCCGTCAGTGTCCTCGCCCAGCTTGTTCGTGCCGTTGAAGAACTCCACCTTGCTGACCGTGCCGTCTGTATCAGAAGCGTCTGCCGTCAGTGTGATGGTTGCGGGAGCCGTAAAAGTGGCATTGTTGGCCGGTGCGGTCATGCTGACCATCGGCGGCTGGTTGGCCGGCGTATCATCCGGACTGAACACCACGTCCACCCAATAGTTGCTGGCCTGGTAGTTGCTGGCCGGGAATGCAGGAGAACTGGTGTAACGGTATAACCCATTAGGGCCGTCTTCACCATCTGCCAGTGCACGTAGTGGCTCACTGATGTAGGCCTGGTTGAAATAAGAATAATCGGAGGTATAGTTTCCCGCGCTACTGTGATAGGAGATGACGTAGGTGGTACCTGCCGTGATGGCCACCGGCGAGGAGAAAGCTGCCTGTTGCCAGCCCGAGGCCGTCTCGCCCGTGAACTCAACAGAGGCCAGCAGCGTGCCGCTGCTGCTGTAGAGCTGGCCGGTGTGGGTGCCGGTGTTGCCGCTTTGCTTGTAGAAGCGCACCCCCGTCACGTAGCCGTTAGAGGAAGCGCGGAACTTCATCCCTACCTGGATTGCCTGTCCGTCATTGTACAAGGCGTTTGCTGGTGCATCTGTTGGTTTAAACACTGTACATGGACATGAGAGTGTCCCTCCAGTCACCGTGATAGTTACTGCCGAAGACGTTGTCACCGCATCTTGATCATCGGTAGTGCGGGCCGTTAAGGTATAGCTTCCCGCCGGCACCTCATCCCAGTCAAAGCTCCACCCGTTGCCGCCGTCAGTGTCCTCGCCCAGCTTGTTCGTGCCGTTGAAGAACTCCACCTTGCTGACCGTGCCGTCTGTATCAGAAGCGTCTGCCGTCAGTGTGATGGTTGCGGGAGCCGTAAAAGTGGCATTGTTGGCCGGTGCGGTCATGCTGACCATCGGCGGCTGGTTGGCCGGCGTATCATCCGGACTGAACACCACGTCCACCCAATAGTTGCTGGCCTGGTAGTTGCTGGCCGGGAATGCAGGAGAACTGGTGTAACGGTATAACCCATTAGGGCCGTCTTCACCATCTGCCAGTGCACGTAGTGGCTCACTGATGTAGGCCTGGTTGAAATAAGAATAATCGGAGGTATAGTTTCCCGCGCTACTGTGATAGGAGATGACGTAGGTGGTACCTGCCGTGATGGCCACCGGCGAGGAGAAGAGCGCCTGCTGCCAACCTGAGGCCGTCTCGTTGCTGAACACGACAGAGGCCAAGAGGGCACCACTACTGCTGTAGAGCTGGCCGGTGTGCGTGCCCGTGTTGCCGCTTTGCTTGTAGAAGCGCACCCCCGTCACGTAGCCGTTAGAGGAGGCGCGGAACTTCATCCCCACTTGGATTGCCTGCTCGTCGTTTTGCAGGCTGCTCGACGGTGCTAACGAAGGGGCAAATACTGTACAAGGGCAAACCGCTGTGACTTCTATTTTCACCTGAGCCGATGAAGACGAATCGCCGCTATTATCAAATGCATTAGCAGTTAGCGTATAGGTATTGGCTGTAACATTGTTCCAGGTGTAGCTCCATCCGTTACCACCTTCAACGTCTTCTCCTATTTTCTGATCTCCGTTATAGAATTCAACTTTACTCACAACACCATCTGCGTCTGAAGCATTGGCTGTAATGGTGATGGAGGCAGGCGCTGTAAAAGTGGCATTGTTAGCCGGAGTGGTAATATCAACGACAGGCGGTTGATTGACCGATGCTTCTTTATCATAACTAGCAACATAATCACCAGATGAAGCAGGGAAAAATGCATATTCAACGCCTTTGATGTATTCTGTTTTGATGATCGGCACAATTACACCATTCCGGGTCAGCTTTACCAACCGACCTGTGGCTTCCGTTATCGGCAGCATGCCCTCTAGGTTTCTCGCTCCACTTGCCACATTCACTTTAAAACTTAGCTCACTTTCACTCCAGCTCATCGAGCCGAATGTAGAGCCATTACGTCCATCCAGCCATGTAAGAAGCTGTTTTGAGGAAATAACAGGCACGTTTCGGGCTTTTGCTGAAGCAATAATCTTATCAGACCCATCAGAGTATGGCGCATCGGTATGCATATTGGCGCAGAAGACACCATAGTACCCTTCCGAACCTAAGGCCTTATTCAATAGCTGATCAATTGTGTATGGAAACGCCTGATCTGACTCATCCGTCATCTGGGTGGTCAGTTGATAACAGTCTATTAGCTCACCATCCAGATCTGTAAACCTCATAGGTATACCAGACCCTGTAAACATACCGGGCCTGTTCTGTACCCACGGACTTGGCCAGTAATAATAGTTGGCATCGAGTCTTATACCTTTTGGAGCTTCCAGTTTCGGCTGTGTGTGCCAATCACTCCAGGCTATACAGTGCGTCCTGTTAGTTGAAGGAGGAGCGACACTTGGGTAGCGTGTCTTGAAATCAGCCAGCTGATTGTTGAGATCTCGCTCTAATGAAGTTGGAGTAAAGTTAGTGCAGTTAGTGGTCAGGTGCAGTGCTATTTCAAAACCCTGCTGTTCAAAGGCTCTTGCTTCTGTGTCTGTAAGAGGAGTATTTGGGTAAATGTAAGAAGTCCCTCTTATGGCACGCCAATCAGCAACTGCTTCTGCACTGTTGTCAGTACTCATCTGGAGGTATTGATTAAACCGAGCCTTAGTCCCTCCATTACCATGATCATCACCTGTCATAACTACAGCTGCTTTTAACCCTCGGGGGAAATACCAAAAGCGTGGCACAGGCTTTCGCGCTTTTAATGTGATTATGTTAGCTAAAAGTCGCTGCTGCTCATCTGCTTGCGGTATCATTACCTTATTTAGATCTACCCAATCCGGGTAGAACTGATCATCCGAACGTATAGGACCGGCTTGCCCATCCCTTTTCTGCCCTGCCCACTGTGGGTTACCCTGCCGCGTATAGACGATCGATCGTGCAAGATCAAAAGTAAATGCCACTGCTGTTCCTCCGTGCCCCCCAACTTTATGCATTGTCACGGCAGGATAGTTCGTGGAGGTGCTTGCACCGGAATAGAGCCTGGCTATAGAGGTTGCCCCATTTAATGTGTAAAGATCTGCTACTCCCTGGTACTGTATGGTTTGATTCACTATACCTTTGCCTGGTCCTGTTGCGGTATTTACCAGAAGATATTTATTGGCTAGCGTACCGCCAGCAGGCGCTATACCTAGTAGCTGGGATAATTTAGTATCAGGCTTTAACGCAATCAGTGTACCCCCCGCATTTGTCCAGGTGCTGAGCATGCTAACCTGGGCATCTGTAAGCGGGATATTACCTATAATCACCACGTCATAGGCTTCAAGAACAGAAGAGTTTACTCCTAATATATCTAAGGAGCTAAAGCCATTTAGTCCTTCCGCTGTTAAAATTTCAGTAGTGTACAGGCTAAATTTATTAGAGGTGCTACTGATCACTAAAATTGAATTGCCAGAACCTGCATTTACAGCAAAATCAGCTACTGATCCGTCTGCCTTTATTTTATACTCTTTATTACTGGCCGCATCAACGCTGCTCCTAAGGGCAGAACTGGCATTGTCAGTTGCCGCATGATGTGCAACTGAATAGTCGCTAGCAGTCTCCTTGCGAAAAGTTGAGTTATCTTCAGTAATTGAATTGCCAAACGAAGTAGCGATAGGAATTGGCTTACTTTCAAGCAGTTGGGTGGAAAAAATAATAAAAGACAGGGCGGCTATGGACAACAGTAACATTTTCCAATAGCTATCAAAAACTGTAAATTTCATATGCATACGCATGTTACTGTTTAAATATCTTATACTTCTGTGATAGGCCACTTCATTATGTAAATTCTGAAGCTCACTCTTCCCTATAGAGTTATTGTAGTTTTAATAAATTAAAATATGCATGAATGTAGAGGAGATGAATTTACAGAAGAAGACAGCGTCCTTAGGATATTTTAATTCAAAAATTCATTTCAAACATTATTGTATTGCGTAGTATACTGCCTTAATAATATATTTATAAAAATAATTAGCAAAGTATAAAACATTGTACGGTTGAGTTCTAAGAATGTGCAACTTAAAATTATTTTATTATAATAAATAAACAAAAAATATGGTAAAATAGAGAGTGTTGATTGTGAACATGTCATTATTATGGGTAGAAAATTCTTAGAGCCCTTATATATTTTAAAGAAATAAATTAAAATGGAGTAACAATTGCACCAACTTGAATTTGTTCCAATTTGAATTCCCTCGTATATCCTGCTTGCCGCATTCCAACATGGTTTATTCCGTGGATGAACTTGGCCTCAAAACCGAATATTTTAGATAATTTGTATGCTACTCCAACTACAGCACCAATTTGACGCTCCTCTACCTCATGTGTAATATTTAAATATTGCCCGTTGTGTTGTTCTTTCGCATGAGTTAACACATCTACCTGAGGACCTGCCATAACAGTAAACTTCGACTTAACTTCTAGCTTAAGAAGTAAGGGCAACGAAATATAACTCAAGTGATACTCTGTTTCTTCGGTTAACAACTCACTCCGCAGGTAAGTATATAAATACTCTTGCTGGAGAGTCACATTGCTGATTATTGGAAATTCCAGGAATGCTCCACTGCTAAAGCCTGTTTTCCATACAGTCTCTACAGGTATATTAGGTTTAGGAAAACCTTTATTAAAATTTGTGTTGGAGAGATTCAGAGCAAACTTAAATCCTGCACGTAAATGAAGCTTTTTACTGCCTTCCATATCAGACAAACCCACAGTTCCATCATAAAAATCACTTTCTATAGATTTGTTTGTTATAGACTTATCATTTATCTTACCTGCTTTTACACCTGAGCAGATCAATGTTAATATAAAAATTGCAGGAAGACATTTATTCATTGGTAAAAAATAAAATTATATAAATATCTGAATTAGGCAGGCACTTGCTCCACAGGTAACTTCTTTACAACCAAACTTGGCTCTAGTACATCATGCTTATATCTACCCATGATTTTATCTACTGAAAGATTTTCCTCTGCGTACATCCTTGCATTTAATCTGACATTATCATAATCCCCCATCACAGCGTTCCAGATTCCCTCATTTAAAGCTAGCTGGTCTTCAGGGTTGACTAAAATCCCGATATTATGCTGACTAATCAATGAGTGCAGACCGGTGCCTTGTTTTGCTGTTATCAATGCCAGTCCCCCCACTCCTAGGACGGTGGTTAGTTTTGAGGGCATCACAAGGTCACCTGCAGTGGCCTTTTGGATTACCAGATGTACATCTGCCATGTTCAGAAACTTATTAAAACATTCTGCAGGCTGCAGTGAGAAGATAATCAAATTATTAAGCCCTAAGTTTTGGGAAAGAGAGCTAAGCTTTTCCTTATAGGGACCTGATCCACAGATAACAAATTTAAAGCTTCGCTGTTTTTCCATCGCTTTGGCAGCGTAGAGAATGGCCTCTAAACCTTGTTTCTCTCCAATCGCACCTGAATACAGGATGATCTTATCAGATCGCTTAAAGCCAAATTCCTCCTTAAGATCCGAGCGGCCATTTATTGGGAAGAAGGCTTTGCAATCTGTCCAGTTGGCAAAAAGGTAGACGTCTTTCTTGGCCTTGATTTTTATTTTTCGCACCATCCCTTCAGATATGCTGCTTATGACATCTGATTCGTTGAGAATATACTTCTCTAGCTTAAATAGAGTATTGATCAAGACAGGAGAAGTGATCATGTTAAGGTCTCTGGCAGCTTCAATCTGCAAATCTTGTATGTGATAAAGAAGCGTGGTTTTACGTAATTTTTTATACAATACCCCTAACAAGCCGAATTGAAAACATGGGACAACAGTAATAACATAGTCGAATTTTCGCTGAAATAGCAAGGTTAAGAGCATAAGGCAAGCGGATATAAGAAAAGTCAGATCAAGCAGAATGCGTTTAAAGCCTGAAGGCACTGATGGGACATACATCGGGCATCTGTTCACTTTGATTTTGCTTTCACCAAAATTCTGAAATTCTGTACTATACCAATGCTTCTTATTTGAGTACTCATCCTGCACCTTCCATTCTGGATAGTAGGGATAAGATGTAACTACTTCACAGTCATATCCATTTTGTGCAAGCCAGGCAATCATCTCCCCACTATACTTGCCTATACCCGTAGGCTCAGGATAAAAATTATACCCGATTAAAAGGACCCTTCTTTTCATACAATTTTATTTTTAGAGCACAAAGAGGCTTAGAGTCAGAGAAAAAGTCTTAATAATGCTAGAGTAAAACTGGTTACTTACAATTAATAATAAGTAGCCTTACATAATATTATACGGAATGATAAATTTTGTAATTATTAGTATATTAATTTTATGTATGAATGTTACTTTCTAAGATGTGAATGGATAATAAAATCATTTTAACATGCTATTGTTCTATGTTAAAAAATTTACATAGCCCTCATAAGAGTGAAGAGATACTAAAGTTTTGAAAGCTTGGGATGGAGCATTGTGAAAAGAAGTACTTTTCACTTAAGAGTTTTATAACAGGCACTATCGGTAAACAGTACTGTCTAGCTGAAAAACGCGTTAATATGTAATGACGTAGGATATAATTTAATCTATGCTGACTATAACATGAATGGTGTTACAGACTTATGTTACTTTAAACCTTACAGCGGCTGTTTTGCAATATTTTGAGCCAAACTCCTGCTCTCCCTGATTTTACAATATACCTGGGTGAAATACGACATTTTAAGAATGGCTACTGCCAGACCTCTGGCCCCATCCCTAAATCCTCCATAAATAATGTAGCTCCCGATAAAAAATGCAGGCCCAATCAAGACACTCCTCATGAGTGAATATTTTAAACGCTGTCTCCACGTCCAATGAGCAGATGATTCAGAATCGTCAGTTGACTTTAAGAGTCTTGCTGCTTCCCAAGCTGCATACTCACAGTGTTTTAACACATAGTGGGATATACCCCTAAGGTCTTTGTGGTCTATCTTGCTTTTGATGATTCCTATTTCTCCGCGAATAACGGGGTGTTCATGCACTTCCATATCGAGTTGGCTCCACTTGTCTTCCTCTATTTGCTCATATTCCCCAGAGCCCACACGGAACAGAGCCAGTTTACGCATTGGATACCCTCCCCTAAGCTGTTTTCCTAGAAAGTAAACAGTGTAATTCAGCCAGTAGCCTGCTTTGTCATCTTTTCGAAGTGCCTTTCTAACCTCATTTTTAAAGTCTTCTGTCAGGTATTCATCTGCGTCCAGAAAGAGAATCCATTTTGTGTTAGGTGTATGGTTTCTTAAATACCAGTTACGTTTCTTTGGAAATTTCCCATCCCATGCGAAATCTACTACCTCTGCACCAAATTCAATGGCTTGTTCACATGTACTGTCTGTGCTGCTAGAATCTATCACTACTATGTGACGGGCAAAATCATGTCCTATTGCTTCAAGGCACCCCGATAGGTTTTTTTCTTCATTTCTAACCGGAATCGAAATTGTCAAATCTAATGGAGTGATCATAGTTATTTTTATCAACCATCCTAACTTATTGCTTATCCAAGCCTATTTTTAGTAACCTACAGTCGCTTTGTTCTGGCAGGATTCCCCATTACTGTAGTTCGAGGTAAAACTGATTTAGTAACCACACTACATGCTCCAACAATAGCATATTCTCCAATAGTAATACCTGGCATTATAAAAGCTCTTGCTCCTATGAAGGCATGTGTTCTAATGATAATCGGAGCCGTGACCAGATTTTTTGCAGGCTGTTCGAAAGCATGTGTTCCGGTATTTAAGTAGGCCTCCTGTGCAACTGTTGCATGGGCATGAACTTCAATCTTCCCTAATGAGTAGGCATTAGCTCTGTCACCTAGTGCTGCACGATCATGTAGTGTTAAATTCCATGGAATCTGTATTCTAGCCCTTTGATGTACAAACGGTTTTCCAAAAACTTGTGCACCAAACGCTTTTAGCCAGAAGAGTCGCCAATTATTCGCTGGTTTTGGAGTCCAAGAGCATAGCAACCGCCACACATACTCCCAGAGTAACATCTTTATACGCTGCCCCTTACTCCAAGGACTATCATAAGCAGACAGTTGCTGATGAATATGAATAGCGCTATCTTCCATAGTTTCATTAAGTTTTTAAACTCTTAAAATCTTGAACAAACAACTTTGCTACAGTTTGAGGAGAGTATCTTTTTACAATAAGTTTGGCTGCTTCAGACATCGCTTTTAGACCTTTTTCATCTCGTATTAACTTAATTAGAGTCTGCGCTAATACAAACTCCTGATCTGCTGCATTTTGATTAAATGTCAAACCATTTATGTTATTTTGAATAAAATCATTGAAACACGCTAACTCAGAAACAACTGGCACACATCCATAAGCCATTGCTTCCCTTGGAGCCACTGGTGCTGCATCGCCACTTCCCTGTTGTACTGGATAACAAAATATGGTTGAACTCGCATAAAAGCTTATCAGGTCTTTTTCATTATATATAGGGCCCGTAAACTCAACGTTGAGATCGCTTGAAAGGTCATTCAGAGCTTTACAATAAGCGTCCCCTCCACCACCATCTTGTACATTAGATGGCCCAATAATAATCAACTTCCAGTCTTTACCGACTTCTTTTTCTAATAGTTTGAAAGATTTAAGTAAGATGTGAACTCCTTTTTCAGGATGAAGCCTCCCAACAAAAAGTATGGTTTTTGTACGTTTAATATGTACAGGCACTATATCAAAAGGAACAGGATTAGGGATATAAGATATGAGATTTTGATGTATGGAGGGAACTTCGCTTTTAATTGCTTCGCAAATTACTGGTGAACACCCTCTAAGTCTGCCAACAGCTTTATAAAATTTCATTTGCCCTCTTGGGAAGCGCTCAACACTTACATAAACCTTTCTGCTTAAATTTTTATGAATTAGCATTGGAGACCAAAATGTGTTCGTAACTATAATGTCAGAATCTTCAGGAATCATTTTAATTGCCCGGAGGGAATAAAGTAAATCAAGCCACTTCAGTTTAATTAGCGAGGATGGAGTATTATACCCCTTCACTCTTATGTATTCTACTCCATTTAACTTTTCTCTAACTGGAAGATTAGAAATGGAGCGACTTATATGTACAACCTCATGTCCCAAGGCTGCAAACTCCTGTCCCATTCTATGCCATATCTTTTCTACTGCTCCACCTTGTATAGCAGGAACAGGCAGAAAGGCTCCTTGTATTATTGTTATTTTCAAAATACTTAATTATAAACAATCTTTTATGTCAAATAACGAGCACTAAGCCTTTAAAAATCAATTATGTTTAATAACATCTACTAGCTTAATTACAGCAGGCATAACAGCAAAGTGATTTAGATATACTGCTCCTGCCTTTTCACCATAGCTCTGCTTTTCAACTTCTCGTAAATTAAGCCAGCTATTTAACATTGAGAGCACCCCCTCTACTGTGTCATCTGCTACTAAACCAGCTCCTGTGTCAGCTATCTCTTGCCATATGTTAATTTTATTTGTAAGCAATACAGGTTTACAACATGCTAATGCCTCCACTACTGCTATACCAAAGTTCTCCTGATGGCTGGGTAACACAAAGGTTTCACATCCATAGAAGGCACCCCACTTGGCATCGCCAGCAAGCATACCAGGGAAGTAGACCATATCTCTAATCTCTTTACTACTCCGGACATACTTTTGCATTTCCTGACCGAACGGTGTTTCAATTCCAGGACCTGCTATAACTAACTTTGGTAGTGGGGCGTGGTCAGATGATTCAATGTTGGAATTCCATTGGAAATTCTTTATTTCCCGTTGTTCATACTGTACCTCAGTTAATGTTTTTATCAACTTCGCATATGCTTTCAAAAGCAGGTCCACTCCTTTCTTTTCGTGGATCCGACCTAAGAAGAGAAAGTAAGGTTCGTTCTGAATCTGAGGACACCTATCTTTGAATGCCTCTTCCATTTTTTTTAAATATGCTGGAGGGGCAGTAATACCATATCCAACATTAATCTCGTACTTAGGTTTATAAGGACGAAAAGGAACTCGAGCAAGTTTAAGCTCACTTTCACAGGTAAAAAGTAGCCCCGTTGCTTGTCTGACTACTCTGCTTTCAATAAGTTTCCAGTATACCGTATTTCGTATTGCTTTAAGCTTTCTACTTGGCGCTGTTTGAAAGTACGGGTCAAGCATACCATGTGGCATAATAAATACTTTAGGAAGCTTTTCTCTCAATTGTTGAGAATGCTTATATTTTTGCTTAAGTAGCTTGATTGCCCGATGAACAGCAAAGCTATGATACAGCCACACCCCATGCACTATCACAGCATCAAAGTTGGGCAGATGATCAACAAGCCAAGGTAAAAGCTTAGAGGAATAGCACCACGGT
The DNA here is from genome assembly GCF_002846395.1 of Pontibacter ramchanderi. GTDB lineage: Bacteria > Bacteroidota > Bacteroidia > Cytophagales > Hymenobacteraceae > Pontibacter > Pontibacter ramchanderi. The sequence continues at coordinate 547,366 of NZ_PJMU01000001.1, read as the reverse complement.
CCTTTACCAGGCCCAAGCATATGAATAGGGAAAGAATCTCCTCCTAAATACTGTGCATCCGGAGCATCTAAACAAGCCACTTCATTAAGCACATTTAATTTCGATAATTCAAGAACTGAATTTCTTATACCCTCGCATGGCCCTCCAGAAGTTGGGTTCATACTACCTATCACACGAAGTATTCTCATAAAAACAACTAGTAAAAGAGTGAACAATGCTCACCTTTAGAGATTAACTTATTCCAATATTAGAAGTCGATGTTTCTACTGGTATAGCCTTATGATTTAAAAGCCAATGCCCCAGTACGCTCCACAACCACAAACGGGTCCAATGAGATTGCCCTTTCATAAAGATTTCTCTTTGTCGTAGAGGCTCAGAAAGACCAAGCAAATCTGCAGCGGCATATATGCCCTCCTCTGTAAATTCTGCTAAATGCCCCCTCATCCAATTTTCCATAGGTAAAACAAAGCCCTGTTTTGGCCGGTTATAAACCTCTCTAGGTAAGTCCGAACGAAAAGCATCTATAAGAAGCGGTTTTACACCATAACCTTTCTTATAGCTTTGTGGTATTTTTAAAACTTCTTCAACTAAATGATGATCTAGGAAGGGAACACGGATTTCTAGCCCTAAAGCCATGCTCATTTGATCGCTATCGCGTAGAAGCAAGGGTATCATGTAGCCATAAATTTCAGCCCAAGAAATAATTGCCATTTTATCAACACCTTCTGGAGGAGGAGGGACATACGAGTGCCCTGTACTTAAACCCATTTTGCATAGTTCTGAAACGGATGTAAATCTTCTTCTTGACACAGTCAACTCAGCCGCAGAAAAGCCGTTAAGCCCAGAAAGTTTTTGCTTCAGTTGTTTTGGCATTAGCTTAACCAGTTGCTCACTATACCTCTTTGGTAAAGCGCTCAGCCAGGTGAGAAGCGGAACGTTTTTGAAGCTTGGATATCCTCCGAATAATTCATCTCCACCAAGACCAGAGAGTGCAACTTTCATCCCCTGTTCTCTAACCACTTTAGACACAATGTAAGTATTAATGGCATCAACAGAAGGAAGATCTAGGTTATACACAGCTTCTTTTACCCAAGAAACACAACTCTCTTCACTCACTTCTATTTCAAAATGTTCGGATCCAGCTTTTTGAGCTACTTTTCTGGCAACTTTCCGCTCATCAAAGGCCTTTTCATGAAAGCCAACCGTGAAAGTTTTAAGATTTTTCCCCAGTTCTTTACCTGCTACAAGCACTATAATACTAGAATCAATCCCCCCACTTAAAAATGCCCCCACACCCACATCGGAAATCAGATGTTCAGTTACAGAACTTTTTACAAGCTTATTAACTTTCTGAACATAATAATTTTGATTATAAGGTATAAGTTTAGCTAATGGAGCCGATTCAGGTGTCCACCAATTCTCTGTTTTTATTTCTCCTTTATTATTCAACTTTATCAGACTTCCTGGAGAAACGGCATTAACTCCACTAAATATTTCATCTACTCCAGTCATACGCCCAAAAGCAACAAACTCACTTATTGCTTGACTGGAGGGTAATTTATCATCGGGATTCAGAAGAGGCTTAATTTCTGAGGCAAAAGTACACGCAGCTGCATCAAACCGAACCCACAAAGGTTTTATTCCTAGTCTATCTCTAACTAACAAAACAGAATTATCTACTGAATCATGAAGAGCAAAAGCAAACATACCTTTCAGTAGGGAAAGCGCTTTAGTTCCCATGAATTCAAGTAACTCGATAAGAGTTTCTGTGTCAGAAGTGCCATGCCAAGAGTTGAAAGGAATTAAAGAACGTAAGTTCAGGTGATTATATATTTCACCATTAAATATTATTGTGAAACGCTTAGATGAGCTCTGCATTGGCTGATATCCTGCTTGAGTTGGCTCAAGAATGGCCAATCTTGTGTGACCAAAGTAAATATTACCTTCACAGTTAATCCATTCACCTTTCCCGTCTGGCCCTCTATGACGTATCAAATCAATTTGCGGGAGCGGTAGAATACTCTTACTGAAAGCTATTTTTCCTATTATTCCACACATAAAAGTATCCAATTTCAAGACGCTTTAACATTGTTCAATCTAGTAAGTTTTATATACCTGCTAACATAAAACAGTGGCAATATCCCCGGAGTGTTAAATGGCCACGTTCAACGTATCAAAACCCACCATGATCAAAAATTAGGACTACCCTAAAGCGGAACATAAAAATTTCTAGGTCCACAGGCGATATAGATGACAATTTTATCTGTCTATTTCTTAACAATTGCAGAATACCTGCTCTTAAATGCCTTACTTCTTTGTCAGTAAGTTAGATACTCTTCAATCCGCTTTGAATAGCTGACAAAATATGCATTTGTTTTGAGTGCTTCGCTAGCTTCTAGATTTGTGAATTCCTAATAATCACCAGAATCCTTCATTAATGTAATTGGAAGCATATAATGTATAGTTTTTGCTTTCAATCATTCTAAACTTAGATCAAATAGATAAGGCTTTGTAAGTTTGAGTATTTATTGATAAACAAAACAAGATTAAATATTAATAATACGTAAAAAAAGAATTATTCAACTAAAAATAATTTAAATAATTCGTGAATAGATTTTGTAAATGGGGGAAAAAATTTTTTACGTTTCTAAATACAGCTTAACTGTTATGCTAACATGGCGTCCAACAATTTCAAGTATACCTATTTACTCGCCTCTAAAATTTTATAATAGTGCTGCTCTATTAGAAGAAGATAATCTTTTATACAGAACCTTTCTGCTTCTAATAGTCCAGCAGAAACGACTTCAGCTCGCCTATTTAATGATAAAGAACAAACTTCCATAACCACTTCAGCAGCTTTTTCAGCCCATTCTACTACAAGAGAGTTATTATTTGGTCGGCGCGGAATGTAAAACCCCCTACTCCCCGCAACTTCATTCATGGGGGCTTCATCTGTAGTAATTACTGGACAACCACAGGCCATGGCTTCGGCAATTGGCCAACCAAACCCTTCAGCCAGTGAAGGGTATAAAAGTACTGTGGCTCCAGCATAAGCAAATCTTAAAATATCGTCACTTATATTACTCAGCCAATGCATATCATGTCTGTAGGAAGATTGGGCATGTAGCTCTAATAAGTATGGTGATGGTTTAGAGCCTATCATTATAAGAGGTAAATCAAATTGGTACTTTAATCGCAAAACTTCATAAATCTCAATAACTCCTCGTCTATTCTTGTACCAATCATTTCCACCGACATGCAGTATGTATCCATTTTGTAAATCAAGACTTGTTGCGCTGCTAAAGAATTCTCTTGATTTTTCGGGATTGTAGGGAGCAAAGTTGTTGTTTAAGCCATTATAAATTACTTCTGATAGTAGTGGCTCTTTCTCTAAAAAGCTATGCAGATCTAATTGAGTTTTTTGAGAAACCGAAATGAAGTTCTTTCCACAGGTATATCCCCGTCTTATAAACTTTTGATAATAACGACCAGACCATGAGATTTTATTTTCAGGGTATTGATCAAGTGCAGACTTTTGAGCTAAGAAATCATGACAGTGTATCACATGTGGTCTATTGGAAACTAGTGGCACCCATGGACCTAGCGCTTGGTCTGTAAAGACAAAAAGTGTATCCCTTGGGATAGCTGCAAGTCTAGTGCGCACCTGATGAGGGAACATAAGATACTGATCAGCATATCCAAGCCATTTACGCTTGGAAGCAGGTATAGGAAGCTTATGAAATAAAGGTTGAGGGCTCCATATCTCTATAGTATGTCCCCGCTGTTGCATTCCAGTTGCCAGCAAGTTTGTAAAGCGAGGCATGCTTTGTGAGCCAAGAAAAGAGGGATGCGAAAAAAAAACTAAATTCATTATATACTTTGATATAGCATCACGGTATAGTTTGATATATCATCACGGCTAATCTTTTATGTGCTTTAAGCAAGTTCATTTGCTATCGATACAGCAACGGCATCTACAGAGTAGTTACCTATCCTTTCTTTTGCCCAATCGAAGTCTCTGGAATAATGTGAAAGCTCAACAATACATTTGGCTAATTCATCTGCATTATTTTCTTTAAAAACCTTTACTCTATCCCAACTTCCGAAATCAACACTACACCCAACAGCATCACTTACTATAACTCCGCAGCCAGCTTGTAGTGCTTCGTTAGCCACTAGTCCCCAAGTCTCCCCCATGCGTTGCGATGGTAAAACTAATATATCAATAGCTAGGTAATGTTGAGTTAATTGAGATTGGTTAACGAAGCCTGTGAAGTGACTTTTTATCCCGAATTCTTTTAAAGTGTTTTGGCCTAAACTTTTTAATTTTCCCTCTAGTTCTCCGCTACCAATGAAATAAAAGGCCAACCTTTGTAAAATAGAAGATGGCATATTATTAAGCATCTTGTAGAGGATGCATGGATTTTTTTTTGTTATAAATTTTCCTGAAAACCCGATCACTAAATCAGATTCCTTAATTCCAGCTTTAGATCTAGCTTGTGATCTTAATCGGCTTTTAGAATTATGGTCCAATGCTTTAAACTTATCCACTGTACAATAAGAAGCAGCTCTTAGCTTTTGGGGATAAGCTCCGTGCTTTATGTAATGCAGTCGATTTAATTCTCCTATATAAAAGAACTTTTTTATAGGAGAGTACAGAAGGCTATAGAAACCAAATCTTATAAATGATTTAATATTAGAACGAACAAAAGCTTCATCTTGACATTCACATCTTATCCATATAGGTATTTTACGCAGTAGGGCCTCCTTATAAGCAATAAAATCATACTTATAGTTAAAACCAGTTAATAGAATAGCAGAAGGAGAAAACTTATCTATTTCTTCTCTTACCCCTTCTCCTGTTAATGAATTCCAGCCGGTTAAAGGCTCTCCATTTACACAATTCAAGATAGAAAAAGAATAGCCTTCTAGTAATGGTTCGTCCCAAACAACTCTTTCTCCAAACTCATTATCTCTATAACCCCGTACTGAACAATCACTAGCATAAATTACACGAATACGACCAGGTTTAAGAGCCTCTATAGCTTGCCAAACAGGGACCCTATATTGAACAGGATGAGTATCGAAAATAAGTAATGAGTCGACCATATGTTGAAAGCATAATTAGTAATATAGAATTAGAAAAAACTTAATTCTTGAGAACAGTTGCCTAATGACTCTCGACGAGTATTATCACTATACTAAACTTCCTTTAACTTCTTTTAAAGAAAGACCTTCTATAACAGTGGAAAGTTCGTGTTTCTCAAGCCTATGCAACAATATAATCATTCCAATGGCCAACCACCACCATATTGCTAGCGGAGGCTGCATTCCAAGTTGAGATATCAGACCACTAATAACTACATATGCAAGAAGAAAAGAGGTAGCAGACGCTAAAGCTTGTGTCCTCATAGCTCGCCATAGATAGTAGCACCAAATAATTAATGATAACCTAAACCCATACCATACTATAATAAGATACATCCCTCCTTCCCAAAATGTTGTTGGCATGTCACCTTCTGTCCAGAAACCGTTTGCTCTAATTTTCGCTGCATAGGAACTTACTTGACTAGATCCATTGCTCATCACTCCTAAACCATTTCCCAGCAATACCGAAGTTAAATCCTGTTCCCAAAACCAATCTGACCACCCAGTGAAACCGTGTAGCACTCGACCTGTTATTTCTTCATTATGTGACATATGGTTATAACCAGAAGACCTTGCGCTGTAAGCAGCAAAGTATTGAGGTTTTACTGCCTTCAATACCGATAAACTCACTAAACAAATACAAATAATAGGGATTCCTCTAGAAAGGAACCAGCCGGGCCTTTTACATCCTATTAAAAATAAGCCTAAAATGAAGGTTGCTCCACAACCTAACACAGCAGTTCTACCGCCAGTTATAAATGCGCTTATAATTAATAGTATTAACAAAACAACATAAATATTATACCTTATTCGTACCCCTAAGGCTAATATAGTTTTTGGTTGTAAGAAAAAGCTAATTGCAAGAAAAAAAGATTCAGCCGCAAGAAACCATGAATATTGTCCTGTAAAAGAAAAAGTAGATGATACTCTTAAATATCCGGCAGCAGAAAATGCTTCTAATGATTCTCCACCTACACTTAAATTGAGCCAGTGTGATGCTGGAAGAGCATTTTGCATAATCGCAACAAGGGAGGTCGGAACAAGAAGTAAAGAGGTGAAAAAAATAAACTTTTTAAATTTTTCCTCTTGTGGGGGTGGAAAAGCAACAGATACAAGTACCCCAACTACTGTATAGAGAAGATACTGCTTAGCGGCAAAAATAGCCAGTAAGGGATCCTTAAACCCAGTAAAATACAGAAGTGGCAGAAACAGAATGAACAGAGTTATCCGTTTCAAATTTAATTTAAAGATAATGTCTGGTAGTTCTCGGCCTTTAAGCGTGAAAATGCCAACGACACATAGAAGATCCTTCAGGAAGAAAACAGGAGTTGCTAGTGAAGGTAAAGCTTTACGAATAATACCTTCAAAAACCAATAAAAGAACTAAGCTATAAATAATTAGCTCACATTTATCAGATACTGTACTTCTGTTATTTGTAGATTTCACCTGAATAATTGTTATCTATTATTTCTGCAAAAGACCTGATATAAGTTACTTATAAGTTCTTTACCAGCCTCTTCCCATCCATTCAAATTCTCCAATCTTGCAATTGTATTTGTGCGTAAATTATTTAGTAGTTCTCTATTGTCAATCAACATCTGCAGCTTTTCTCTTATTACCTCACTATCCCTTATAGGAACGATATAGCCTTCATTCCCATCAACTATAACATCTTCAGCTCCTGTATTACATGTAGCTATCACAGGCAAACCATACGAAAGAGCCTCCCCTAATACTAAGGCTAGCCCCTCCTCAATTGAGGGCAGGCAAAAAACATCTGCGGATCTATAAGCGTCTTTTAACTTTTCCCCCTTCAACACACCTGTAAAAACAATATTTGGAGTAAGATCAAGTCCATTTATTGCCCCGTCATTAGCATCTGGCCCAACTATAATTAATTGTTTTTGAGGACAGTTCAACTGTTTAAATGCCTCTATAAGGTATCGAACCCCTTTTCTTACAGATATGGTGCCGACGTACAGGACGGTAAAACTCTCACTCCTCGCATCCCTTTTACTTCTTGAGTTATCTAGTTTATTAAATCCATATGGGATTTTAATTAACTTTTCAGCAGGAAAGCCTTTCTCAATAAAGCTTCTTTTTACAAACTCTGAAGGCAGCAAAATATAATCAGCTTCTTTATATTCCTGTAAGCGCCTTTTTTTTTCAATACTCAAGAAAGGCTTCCATGGCAATTTTAATTTTAAAAATTCATTCTCTAAAAGTTCTTCCTGATATTCGACATGGCTATTCACAGCTTCAACAATATTGATTACGCTTCTCTTTTTACCATATCTGCTGCTAAACAGCCCACTCCCACTATAATATAGAAATACATCACAGTTCTTAACAAATTTTCGGCATGCTAAGTCTTGTTCAATCTTTGACAGAAAAGCAAGGAAAGTACAAATCCTATCAGGCAACTTCATCTTTAAACTTAAAACGTACAGTGTTTGTAGAATATCAGCACTAAAAAGCTTTCCCATCAAGTCTGGTGCTTTTGCTCTGGGACTTATACGTGGAAAACCGCTGATGAAAGCGTGTAGGTTGCCTGCTGTGTTTAATGCACCAGCGTATAAATAGTGATGCCCCCTGTTAGGCGCTGTATAAACTATTTTCATTTTTATAAATCAATTCTACTTGTTACCAACCTTAATTCAAGGTTAGTCAGAAAATACATAGTAACGCAAGGTCAATTTATCAGCAACCTACATCTGTTTATTCTAAAGCCTCTTGAATTAAATTGAGCAACTTCTGGGAAATCTTATTTGGGTGGTGAGCCTCTAAATGTAACTTAGCGGCATTACGAAGTTGCTCTTCTAATTCAGCATCATCTTGTAGCTTCTGAATACAGGACACCATAGCATTTACATTACCTCTGCTAAACGTTAGGCCTGCGTTACCAACTGCATCAGGCAACCCTCCTCCATCTGATACTATAGGCAAGCATCCACAGGCCATACCTTCTAGAGCAACGATTCCAAATGGCTCCTCCCATATCGAAGGGACAAGCAGGTATTTATGTTGATTAAGGCATTTAGCAAGTTCGTCCCCACAGAGAGCTCCTGTAAAATTTACAAGCCCTTGTAATCGTAAATTAGCTACTATACCTTCTATATATGCTCGCTCAGGTCCATCTCCTACTATAGTCAAAGAAAATCGTTTAGATGTTTTCCCATTTCTAGTGGACTGTACGTTTAATGCATGTACTGCTTTAACTGCCAAAATTGCTCCTTTATCAGAAACCAGTCGACCTACAAACACAAAGTCTTCTGAGCGTTGAATATTAGGTAAATTCTTAAAAATACTTGTATCGTAGGTATTCCCTATAACAATAGCTTCTTTCCAGCATTTTCTTCTGACTGCATCACTTATCGCTACAACCTTTTTTTTACGGCCTAAGTCCCAGGTTTTAACTCTACTTGATAGGCTAAATTTACTATCAACAGTAAGCCAAGTTTGCAAAACAGTAAAAGAAGGACGATTATAGATTATATTTGGCCACGAAAGACGCATACACGGATTATTTTCAAAGACTACATCTGCCCAAGCATTCTCTTGAAAGAGAGTAAGAAGGTTTGGTTTTCTGATAACTTTATAAGGAAAAGCTTTGCCTGTTGAATCGGCGGACCATGTCAATACATGAACATCGTATTCTTCTTTAAAAAAAGAATAAGCTAAAATTTCAGTTATCGTCTCGATACCACCTATATCTGGATAGAACCTATGCGAGATTAGAAGAATTTTTAAAGCCATTCTATTTGCTGTTTATTTAACTGTTTGTTACTCTACAAAAGACAGCGTATGTTCACTTCAATCACTTTGCATTTATATGTCTTGATGATTGCTTTTACAGTTGCAAGAAGCGTTTGAAATATCATCAATGAATGTTTTACACACTGATGAAACTGTAGAGATACAGTCTACTTCTCCTTTATGCATAAATAGGTCTTTAAAATTGCCTGGTTGGTATTGATAAATACCAGCGGGAACACTAAACTCTTTAACTCCTCTGGCCTTCCAAGTATTTCTGATACAGAAAACCGGAAGTCCATGTTCCCTCATTGCTGCAACAGTACCACTTTTTTCTACTAGTGCAATTGGAGTGGTAGTAAGTCCTATAGAAGCATTTGCTAACAGCTCAGAAACACCTTTAGCCGGTTGTTCACCGCACAATTCAAAATCCAATCCTTTAGCCCTCCAGGTTTTTACCCAGTTCTCTTGTTCAGGACCACAACGTCCAACAATTCTTAAAACCAGCTGCACATTGTTTTCTAAAGCAAATAAAGCTGCCTCCTCTGTAAATTCTTCTATTGGTGCACCAGGGTGTATACCTCCAAATAGTACGAAAAAAATTTTTTTTCCTTCATTATATAAAAGTGTTGAATTTTCCTGACGAATAACTACGTTATTGGCTATTGGAATATTAGAAAACAGAGGGAGACACTTAGACTCTATACCAAGTTTTGCAAGTTGTAGTTGGTAAAGGCTACTTTGGGTATGGTAAACGAGAGGCCTTAGATTTACTTGCAAAAGTTTAATTACTACTTGTTGAAGAGTACCCCATACAATAGCTTTTAAACTTGAGTTTATTTCCATGCCAACCCATAATTCATGAAACATTATGTGCCATTTGCGACCCTTTCCAACCTTCATAAGAAAAAAGCATAAGGTGAAAGGCAAGCCCTTGGAATGATACGCAAAGGGAACAAATTGTAGACTCAACCAATCTGGATGTAGTTTTTCAACCCAATTTTTAATACATCGAACTTTCTTTACATTAGGCATTACCGATGGGATACGCACAACGGTCAACTCAATTTTACCAACACATTGTTTACCAACTATTTCTCTCTTAACAAAAGAATCATTTAAAGAAATAAGTGTCGCACTATGGCCTTGCTGCACTAACTCTCCAGCTAATCGTCTTATATAATCTCCCACACCATCACATCTAGGTTCTAGTGATCCACAAAAAAAAATTATATTAAGCCCTGTTACTTCCATAGATTAGATTTTAGACACATCAAATATCAGTACACAAACTATTACCCAATTGAGTATTCTGCAAAACACATTATAACCAACCATATTTATAATATTAATAAAGCAGTTACAAGAGTTGATTTACTCACTTGCGATTAGGAGTCTTTGTAAAAAAAGATATTTTTAAATACTTAATTTTCTCTTGAAGCTCAGTTTTCCTGTCTGCAAGGCTTTATTCAATGGGATAAGCAAGGTTTGATGATTTGTTGAGTTAGTTCCACTGCTAATCACCTTACATAATCCCCTACACTATCATGTCCGGGTTCTAGAGAACTACACAAAAAAACAATCCGTATGATGTTTATAGCTTTTAGCACTTCCTGCCAATATTCGGGTCATACTTAGTTAATGATGCTAAGGTGAAAACTAAATTTTCTCAACTATGCTTCCTGTCTAAACAAGGACCAAATAGGCAGGTAATACTAGTAGTTCTGATCAAGATACACCTAACTCTAAGTACATAATAGGAAGTCGTCCATTTATAAAAGGGGCCATTATTATACAGAAGCATAATAATAATAATAATAATAATAATAATAATAATAATAATAAACTTTTATCAACCAATCAACCTACCCAATATCGAAGCTATCTTTAGGTCCAGTTTCCTAAACTTAAATGATCTGCCACTAAAAACTTGAATTGGTGAGTTTGCATATTTTATATAATCCTTATCGCTAAAATCAGGCCGCCTGCCTCTTTTAAACAAAAAAGCAAGATAACTTTTATTCCATGGTTTAATACCATTTACAGCATGAGACATCAAATAAGCAGGTTGTGTGAAACCCATGCCTTCTTGACCAATAATACTAAAGCTTAAATCAGGCGAAACAGCTATAACTGCATTGAGTATATCCTGATCACCTTTGATTGCCCTAAACCCATCTTTTTCGAATGATGAAGTATTGCCGCCAGTTAAACTGAATTCTTGAGTTAAATCTACCCAACGATCTAATAATACTCTGTTGGATCTTTCAATGCCAACAAACCCACTATTAACATAAAAATTATTGTGATTTACAAGATTAGAATTACTCAACCTTTTCCACTCCTTTCTCCAAGGATGATTGTGGTGAACGAAAGGAAAGCAGTTATCAAGACAAAGCCCTATGCCACTGTCTACCCATTTAGTGAAATAACTCCATGGAGCATTAACAACAATATCCGGATCAAAGTAATAAACTTTTTCAACAGAAGGAAACTCATTCAATACGCTTCTTAATATTGTAGGCTTATAGTATCCAAAATGCATCTTACATTCAAGCTGCACAAATTTAGTATGTATATTTTGTAATTTGTAATAGCCATTATTTAATGGTTCTAGTTGAGATACCCATTCTGGCAATGCTCCTCTGTAGCCCACATAAACTAATCCTTCAAATTCGCTCTTATGTAACGAATTTATTAGTGAAGCCACCCCCTTATGATAGTCTTTCTCAAATAAAGTAACTACAGCTTCTTTAAAAATTGCAGTTTCCATATACTGTTACAATAAGGCAAATTAAAACTATTAAATTTCTCACTACTATTTTTTTAAAATTTCCTTACTTTCAACATCGTCAAGCTTAAAAATTAAGTGTGCTTTATGCTAGCCAAAAGCGCTTTTGTATGTCTAAAATATTAAATTGCCGTTCTGCCAGATGTTTGGCATTTTCTGAAAGTACTTGCCGGTGGTTAATTAACGACAGAATTGCCTTGGTAAGATCTTGTACATTTAACGATGTGCAACACTCAGCAGAACCTGTTTCCTGCAGTAAAAGGCAGGCAGCACCGTTTTCCGGTCCATGATAGAGAATAGCACCAGAGCTGCTTAAATAACCAACCATTTTAGTTGATAAACTGTATAGTGAGAATTCAGAAGGAGAAAATTTGATGGGAAGGTACAGGATTGCGGCAGCGTCAAGCTCCTCCTTTAGTTCTTTTTCATCGAATGAGACACTTTTGTACTCAACTGCAAACAATCTGTTTTTTAAGAAACTCACCTGTTGAGTTCCTCTTAAAACCAATTTTATTTTCAAGCCCTGGCGAACCAGTAAATCTAAAGCTTCAGCCAAAGCTTTAAAAAGTGGCAAATACTCCAAATGAAGTAATCCAGCAAAATATATAACTAACTCATCATTTAACTCAGGATTAACTATACTTAATTCTTCCTTCTTTACACCATCCGTAATGATTTCAAAATTCCTATATCCAAATAGACGGGAATACTCAACACCTAATGCGTTAGAAATAACTAGTCGCCTATCTGCCTGTTTCCATAATTCTCTAGCATCATCTTGTGTGCTACCTGTTGTAGAGAAGTGATCGTGAAAAGAGACCCACAATTGCTTTTTAAGCCTAATCCTAGATTTACAAAGTGCACCTGAAAAAGGGCCGTGATTGATTACATGAATAATATCGTGTTCAATATTAGCAGCCTCCTTTTGAACGCGATTGATATTACGTAACCTGAATTTCTTTTCCCTTAACCAAGTAACACAAGTTCGTACATACCATCTATAATACTTGTGTCCTTGGGGAGATGCGGCAACGGTTCGTTCCAGAATTAGTCCTTTTGGAGCTGTCCAGTAATTTGCTTCCAACACTAAAGAGTTTACTTGAGATTCATATCCTTGGTAAAGTCGGCGCAGGATTCTGCTACCACCACTATTGGAATAAAGTGAAAAGGGCTGATAAGAAAGAAGTTTCATTTTTGATGAAAAATTTTTAGTAATTAACCGTTGTAGCTCCACCTTCCTTATGAAGGTGGAGATCATTAAAAGTGCTTTTCATTCGAACCACCACTAGTCCCTAAGTACACTCCCCTACCACATAGAACACAAACAGAACTATTATAATTTTATAACATAGTTCATAATACCGTTAAATGGTACTTAAGGCAGTATCACATAGAAACAACATTATGTTTTCTCTTTATTGTATGTGTTTCTACAATTTGTTGAATAGTCTCTTCGAGAGAAATGGTAATATCCCAAGATGGATAATGTTTACGCATTTTTTCAAGATTTGATATGTAGCAAATATGATCTCCTACCCGAGGTTCATCTTTGTAAATGTAATTTTGTGCTTTTCCAGAATATTTTTCCACATATTTAAATGCTTCAAGAATTGAACAGGAATTAGCCCTTCCCCCTCCAATATTATAAACTTCTGCCACTCTAGGAGAAAGAATAAACTCTTTAATAAATCTTGCTACATCATAAGCGTGTATATTATCACGTACTTGTTTTCCACGGTATCCAAAAATTTTATATTCCCGCCCCTCTAAATTGCACTGTACCAAATAACTTAAAAAACCATGAAGTTCTACTCCAGAATGATTTGGCCCAGTAAGACATCCTCCTCTTAAACAACATGTAGGCATACCAAAATAGCGCCCATACTCTTGAACCATTATATCAGCTGCCAATTTAGATGCTCCAAAGAGGGAGTGCTTTGATTGATCAATAGAAAAGTCCTCTGCTATACCATTTCTGTATTGCTGATCAACATAATCCCAACGAGTATCAAGTTCTATAAGTGAAATAGAGTTTGGGAGGTCCCCATAAACTTTATTAGTAGACATATGAATAAAAGGAGCCTCAGGACAAGATCTACGTGCAGCCTCTAAAAGATTGAATGTTCCTACTGCATTTGTATCAAAATCATCGAACGTAATAGTAGCAGCGAGGTCATGCGAGGGCTGTGCGGCTGTATGTACGATGGCATCCGGCTTTATTTCTTTGAGTAGATCCAATAGACCTTGCCTGTCGCGAATATCGAGTTCATGATGTTGAAACGAACCACCGAGCTCGTCTATGAGTCGATACTGATTCCATCTTGTATCCCCACTAGAACCAAAGAAAACTGCTCTCTGATTATTATCCAAGCCATGAACTTTCCATCCAAGTTCAGCAAAGAATACAACAACTTCTGATCCTATTAATCCTGAAGATCCTGTTACAAAAATCTTTTTCATACTATTAATGTTAAACCAGTTGAAAATCTATTTTATAAGTGGTGCTAAATCTCTTAGCCCATAAGTACCTCCACCAAAGATTTCATAACCATAAAAGAGAATATGCTTGTGAGTGTAGTGAACTAAGTTATAAGTAAGTAGCCAAGAAATTGAATACTCCTACATATAAGATTAAACAAGTGGATTGGCTTGTAGATCAACGAAAAGTTTCTAAATACTTTCAAAAACTCTCCTCACTTAATCCATTATGAAAGAGGAGCCTCTAAGAGCGTTACTTTTGCAATATTTGAAAATAATTTTCTACAGAATGCTAAGTCGAAAATTAGTAACCAACACCGTTTTACAGGGGTCAGATTTATTCAGGATTGATTATGCGGTTTGTCGTATAAAAATTTCTTTTCCAAAAGAGTAAAACAACTTTAGAATTTTTAAAAGGAGATTTTTAAAATTAAAGTCATAAGGAATATAAAATTTAAAAGGAGTTTTAAATAAATAGTACCAGTAAGCACTTTTCAAGGGGTGACTATCATTGAAGTGCCATGGTTTAGAACTACCCGTATAGTGAATTATAATATATTGCCTGTTACGCAAATCCTGCTTAAACCAAGTATTTAGTAAATTAAATTTTTCATTCAACTCACCCCAACTATTTTCAAAAACTATATTTAAAATATCTTGATCATGAAACATCAACTCATTATTAAATTTTAATGCTATCGAAAAAAATTTTTTTGAAATGTTTTCAGACCTCCACCTTTTCAAATTTATAAGTAAAACACCTGCATTAAAATATTTTTCTCCAGTAAGTCCAAGGCTTCTTAATCTACCTATATTGTGCCATTTCACTTCGTTTACTGCATACAAAAACAGTTCTGTGTTTTCGTTTTTACCAATTTCACTCCCGTTAACTTGATAGCTGCTGCTTTTCCAAAATTCTAACTCAACAAGTGAGTCTAAACCTGAAGTTACAATTAAGTCACAATCTAAATACAAGACTTTTTCAATGCTATCCGGCAATACTTCTGAAAGAATAAGGCGATAGTACGAAGCTCTAGATATATAACCACTAATATAAAAGCGACTAAAAATAGAATCATTGACATACAGACTTATTAACTCTTTTTTGTATCTTCTGAACAAAAAAGAAATCACACTTTTTAACAATTGACTCTCTTGAATATCATGCAGAAGATACACATTATTGATTCTATCACAATTATTTTCCAGAAGTGAAGTTACAGCAACACAAAAATGTTGGATATAATTTTCATCTACTGCAAAGACAACATCAATCTTGTTCTTATATTCACACATTAGTTTGATATTAAGTCAAACATTTATGGATACTGTTAGTCTTATTTTAACAAATAGAGCGTCAAAATATATACAAAGTCCTCATTAGCTGTATCGGCAAAATCCTTGGTTGACATTGTGAAATCGAACTAAGTCTTGAATAACCTAGAGTAATTCTTTTTCTTTTTTATCTTGAAAAGATTAAAAGATCTAAACTTACTTTCTAAATAGAAAAGACACCTTTTAAAGGTTTTGGCTAATCCTATCTTTCCCCATTTAGCTAAACGAAATATCATATCGTATACATCGATAGAAGGCAAAGCTTTTCTTGACTTTGGCACATTTAGCTCTTCAAATAATGAGTTTATCTTTTCCAAATAACTTATGTATAACATTAATAATGAACTACTAAAGAACTTCTCTCTATTTATTAAGTATAATTTTCCTTTTTCAGAAGCTTCATTATCTAAATAATTCATCTCTTTTATTACTTCAACATACTCAAGTTTATGACAAGCCCTGAAAATGCAACAGAGATTTTCAATCCAGACAGAAAAGCTTAGCTGTGGAAGTTGATGAACACTTCGGCGCTGTTTTAATTCAAAATAATTTAATTCAGGAATGTTCTTTCCCATATTTTGAAAGTAACTGACAACAAAGCGCGTACGATGCAATTCAGGATGGTACAGTGATGGATATTGATTAGCTCGAATGATTGCCTCTTTCAACCTTCCAGTGCAGAGCAGAGAAATAATAAAATAAGACCATTCTATTGGGTCTGGATCTGGTGCACCATATGAACCTAAGCTATGCTGTATCGGCGCCATAATCCAGAAAAGTGCTTTTTCTGCATCACCCTTATAAAGATTACAGATCGCAAGCTTTAGTTTAGGCTCGCTCATCCAAGATACATACTCTAGGCATTTTAAATAAAGTTGTTCAGCTTCATCAAACTCACCATCCCACAATTTTTTGTCTCCATTCTGCAAGAGTATTAAATGCAACCCATCACACTTTATAGTGCTAACTTTAGTTGACTTATTTACTATCCTTAGTTCCTCAAAAGGGTTTGTCTGAACAATTTTCTCATTGGACTTAAGCTCTTTATTAAGATTGAACCACTGTAAAATTTGATTTCTTTGCTGAAGCGTATGGTGAGAATGCACCAACTTGTAACCTCTATCTGTTATATCCTTCAGTTCTTGAAGGTTTTTAAATAAATAGCTTAGCTTATCAAGTACAGTATTACCATCTGCGAATACACAATTGTGCATGTCGACAAAACCTGCAGCCTCAAGCATTGGGGATTTTTCTGTTATGAGACAGGCTTTTGCCCCTGGTATCTCAAAATGTTTTCGTACCACTTCTTTCGCTACTGTTCCACATGCTGGCACAAAATATGAAGCATTGATAGTGCGAGCGTATTGCTCACCACATATCATGAATGGTGAAGAACTTTCGTAGCCTAGATGTGGAAATATAAAGGATGGATAATGTTTAGTAATGATGTGAAAGATTTCTTGTCTCCAAGGATATAATGAATTGATATTACCATTAAAAGTAAATGGTATAATTTTACTTTGCTTGTAGTCCCTGTATATAGTTCTGTCTACGAAGTTCGGCCAAATAAATAAATCACAGGATATCTCTGGAGTATGTTCAGCCATAGTAGTGCTTATAGAGAAAAAAGTTTCTATTCCCCACTTTTCCATATCAGAAATAAAACCGACTCTACAGTCACACCAAGCGTCTCCATTGTGTAAACCTAACTTTGGGATAGTTGGATGGCTAAAAGTGTTAGAAATTTTTATTTTTTTTGATAAAGTAGAACGGAAACCGCTTTCAAAAAGAGTTAAGTCAGGTTCATAAATATCACATACTTGTTGATAATCACAGTCTCTGTTGATCAATATCACATCAAAGAACTCGGATAGACACTTAACATGGAGCTGCATATGAGATTGCAAAAAATTAGGCAACATATCATGCTTCCACTGAAAAAAGACTAGTCTCGGTTTCTTAGCAGATTTTTCCAACATCTTTTATTTAGTATTAAAACCAACTATTTTATTAAATCTCATTTGTAGTCAGCCCAGATAAAATTTATATAATAGCAATCTTTATGTTATGCGGAAGAGTTTGATAAAAGAGATCATTATCTAACCTTCTCTGTCATTTTTATTAGTGATCGTCTTATGTCAATTCTTTTGTTTAGCTCTTTATAAGAATAGACCATTGACATTCCGATAAGTACCCCATTAATGATCAAAGAATAGGGTGAGATTACCTTTTTGAAGACTATAAAACTCACTAATCCAATTACAAACTGGACTAGAAATATTGTATAGAAATCTTTAACAAATCTGAATTTATACAGTCTTTTAGAAACAACATAGTTTTGCAGAAGCAACATAAAGTACCCAAGGAAAAATGCCACTCCTAGTCCATCTAAGCCAAAAAGCTTATACCCAAAGACATTCAACAACACTATATAAAGATTTGCAGCCAATTCACTCCAGAAGAAAACACTATTAGCTCCCTTAGCTAAAAAAATAAATCCTATTGCCCAACTGGCTGTTTTGAAGAACATACCTAAGGCTGCCCAGTGTAACATGCCATTTATCTTTAGAAAATCTTTAGAATAAAGAAGAACAATTGCCCAATCTACAAAAGCAATAAAACCAACCAGAATGGGTGCAATGATAAGAATAGCAATCTCAGCCTGCTCATTGATAGCGTTATTCGTAGCCACATTATCTACGGATGCTTCGGTTAAACGTGGGTAATAATCTGTCGTCATTGCTGTGAAAATCATTCCAACATAGGTATTGATCATTGCGAATCCTGCACTGTATAATCCTACTTGTTCTACTCCACCAGTTCTACTTATGAAGATCCTTAGGAAATAAGAAGTAATTATTGGCAACAGACCACTTAGTGTTAGCATAAATCCCATCTTTAGCATTCCTCCCCCCTCTGACTTTAGGGTAGATATACTCGCTCTTACTTTAGGGATTTGGACTTTAGATGCGAAAAACCAAGAGAAGCAAAATGATATAATAGAACTTATTATAATTACTGGCACAATACCTTGTACTCCTAACCAATAATAAATAAGTACGGAAACAAATAACCCGACAAGCATACCCGCTATGTCAGCCTTTGCTAAATACTTGAGCTTACGCAAACCTTGCAACACTACGTGCTGCCCCGCTGCCAATTGAGATAAAAGCAGCGTTATAGAAATTAGCATAAACGCCTGAGTATACTCTTCATTGCCAAAAGTTATTTTACTAAGGTAAGAGGAGAGGAAAAGTGTAAACAATGCACCTAGCAGACCTGTAAGCCAAACTAATCGACGCAGAACAGAGACTGTCAAGCCTATTTTTTCCTCGCTAGCAGCTGCTGCAGAGACATTTCTCACGGCACTAGTTGCTAAACCAAAGTTTGTTAAACTTCCTATTAATGCAGTTGTTGAAACTAATAAGCCGGCTATCCCCATACCAGCTGGACCAAGAAGAATGGCAACAAACTTAGTTTTTACAATGGAAATAATAATGTTAAAAATCTGCACTCCACCGAATATGGAAGTCGCCTTTATTATTTGTCTATAGGAAGCTTGTTTAACTGTCATTATTCTATTGTTTAGAAACCTATAGTTGAAGTAATTTGAAACTTTATATATTTATTGTCTTCCAGAACTTCTTGTTCTTTGTGCTCTTATTTTCATAGCCGTACCCATATCCATAGTAACTACCATTACCTTTCTTTGCATCATTCATCACGATCATGGGGTACTTTAACTCTTTGTTTCGCCTTATATCATCTACTGTTTTTAGATGCTTCTTACTTGTATAGTTATACCTCACAACATAGATCGTTGAATCTACAATTGGGCTAAGACTAAAGGCATCTGCCACCAGCCCTACTGGCGCGGTATCAATAACTATGTGATCAAAACTATGCTTCAAGTCATTTATTAAATCAGCTAACTTGGAAGACATCATCAATTCTGCCGGATCAGGAGGGATGGGGCCAGAACTTATTATAGACATGCCAGGAGGTTCTTCCAAAGGCTTGATAATATCGGCTATCGAAATTTCATTTGAGATCAGGTAATCGGAAATTCCAGGGCCTTTAGTAAGTCCCAGTTCCTTTGATATATTAGGATTGCGAAGATCCAGTTCCAGAACTACAACTTTTTTTCCAGTTAATGCCAAAGTAGCAGCAATATTAATGCTGAAGAAGGTTTTTCCCTCTCCACTCATACAAGATGTGACTAACATCGTTTTGTTTTCTTTGTCAACCGCTGCAAACTGAAGTTTGGCTCGGATGAGCCGAAACATTTCAACAATGGGCGTTCGTTTACCCGTTGTTACCACAAGCGTTTCAAAATCATTGTGCATGATATCGCCAAGAATTGGCGTATCCGTCAATTGTTCTACATCCCGCTGAGTTTGCACTTTATCGTTCAGATAATCTTTTACAAATATTCCAGCAAATGGTATAGACAGTCCAAGCAAAACAGACATTAAGTATATAGTTTGTTTGTTAGGACTAACCGGGTAATCTGTTGCTATAGCAGGATCGATGATTCTGGAGTTTGATATATTTGCAGCTAATGATAAGGCAGACTCTTCCCGTTTCTGAAGAAGGTATAAATACAAGTTTTGTTTTATGGCCTGTTGACGGTTTATTTCTAATAACTCCCGTTCCATAGAAGGAACCTTACTTATCTTTGTCTGGTACTGACCTGAGTTGGCTTTTAAATTGTTACTCGTAATTACTAAGCCCTTCTTTATATTGCGAAGGTTCTCAATAATATTTGCTCTGAGATCCTTCAGTTGCTCATCGATATTCTTCACCAAGGGGTTATCCGGGAAGGCATTGCGAAGAATTCGCTCACGCTCCAATTGAAGTTCATTGAACTTTCCTATTAAGCCTGATAAAGTTGGGTCCTGAATGGTTAGAGTACTCGGAACCATTTTATATTGATTATTACTACTCCTCATATACTCTTCGATCGACTCTAAAATATCGATTTGTATGGCCCATTCAGATAATTTGCTGTTGTAGTCACTTGCCTGCGCGAGATATTGGGTAGCCTGTGCACCTACATCTGTGAGCTCGTTTTTTCGTTTATACTGTTCTACATCTTTCTCAACATCAGAAAGCTCACTGGTAAGATATTTTAATCGTTCATCCAGAAACTCTATAGTACTGGCTGCCTTTAGGTTCTTATCCTCAACGGCTTCTTTACTATAGACCTCAACAAGTTTGTTAATAATATTTCTCCCCTTCTCAGGTATAGGATCAACTAAGTTTATTTGCAGTACGCTAGCCTCCTCCCTTTTCGGATAAATCATTAAGGCGTAGTTGTAGTGCCTAGCTACTGCTTTGATATTCTGAAAAACCACCTTAATTTTCTGGTTTGTAGGTATATCCTTGGCAGCAATGCCTGGAGCTATCACTATTTTGAATATTCCGTAGGGCCTTGTTACTTGTTGTCCATACCTATATACCAATAACTTTTCGGGCTCCTCCTCAATTTCATACTCAGTTGCAGATTTTAAATTAACAGTAATACTTTTTCCGTAAGCAGCTGTGTCAAAATGGCTAACGATCAACTTTATGGGAACTTCCCTCCCATATATCTCTATGTCTTTCACGCGGCCTTCAACAAAAAAACTTGTTGAAAGCCCTAATTCACTGACAACGCGCTGCATCAAGCTTATCGAAGAAAGCACTTCTATCTCATTATTGATGTTTTTGGATGATTTTATCATACCAATCTCTCCCAAACCACCTGCGTCAGCGTCATTTTCTCCGCCTTTAAGAAGAATAGTGCTGCTGATACTGTAATGTGGGACAGTATAATATGAGCAGTAAAAATGAGCGGCAGCCAAACTAAGAGCTCCACCAATTATAAATAAATACCAGTATTGCAGATACTTGGAAACAACCTCCCTAATATCTTTAGACTCAGGCTGCTCAGATCTTAAGGGAAATAACTCTCTACTCTTCATAGATATCTTTTAAAAAACCTGAGTTACCAATAGTGTCACGACAGATACAAGCGCAAGTCCAATTGATAGGCCATACTGCATGTTACTTCGGCCTGAACTCACTTGTACAGCCCTCACCCTATCTGGCTCAACATATATTATATCATTCTGCTGCAGGTAGAAGTATGGGGATTGCAGCACGTCTTTATTGTTCAGGTTTATACGTGTAGTTGTACGTTCTCCATCTTGTTCCCTAATTAATAGCACATTGTCCCTTTTGCCATAAGCTGTCATATCACCGGCCAAGCCTAAAGCTTCAAATACATTTATTCTTTCGCTAGGCACAGTGAATGTGGATGGATTATTAACTTCCCCAATTACAGTCACTTTAAAATTGAGGAAGTTGATATTAATGATCGGGTCCCTTGCATACTTTCCCAACTCGAATACTAGCTTTTCTGCAGCTTGATCTTTTGTCAAACCCGCTAATTTAACTTTTCCCAGCACTGGCAACGTGATATCACCGCTTTTATCAACTAAATACCCTGTTGTTTTTAATGATGATTCAGAACTCCCGCTGCTACCTGTTTGAATCACGCCTCTGTTGAACAATATATTAGACTCAGCACTTAAGCTCGTTATGGTGATATTTAACAAGTCATTTGGCTGTATTTTAGGATCTACATCATTTACTATTGCCTCAGATAATGTAATTTCTTGATGTAAATCGCTGAGATATGTCAGGTTCCTAGGAGAGCAAGAAGCTATGCTAAGTAAAAATATAACATAAAGTGTTATGGCTTTCATAGAGTGTACATTAAAGCCCTATAGTGGCAAGAAAAAGATCAATTGGTTACATGCAATGAAAAAACTTTATTATCCTATACGGCGCTTTTTATCATTGGTATAGGATAATTAAAAGTATTTTAAGTTATGTTATGCTTGTGTGCTAGTGCTATTCAATTCATGCTAATCACTTATGCCTAAGTTGAATTTTCATTAAGGCTAGATAAGTAATATATAATATTACCTTACTATAATAATGCTTACTCCCTAACATTAAAAGTGATCAACGCACTAAAAGCTTTCGAATATAACGTTGGTTTTGTTCACCCTGTGTTACGGTCTGTTCACATAGATAAATCTGACTTGTGACAATTAAAGTATAGAAAGAATTTATATAACTATTGTTTTTTTAATAAGAATATCTTTAAATGCATTGGTTATAAGGCTTATTTCATCTTCCCTCATCGGCACATACAATGGCAAAATGATCGAGCGATCCTGCAAGTCCTCCGAGATTGGCAATTCTACACTTCTATGGGAATCTCTGTAGGCCGTTTCCCTATGTGAGTTCATGATCCCCCTTCTACTGGCTATACCTCTGTCTAATAATTCCTGCATCAGGGTGTTTCTGTCTATCGGACTTGAAGGTTTCAGATAAATGCAATAAGACTGATAGTTGCTAAAGTATCCTTCTTCCTCAGGAGGCAACCCGATAAAATCAATGACTTTGAAAGCCTCATGGTAGGCAGAAGCAATCTTTCTCCGCTCCTCCACAATCCAGTCCAGCTTCTCCAGCTGTTTGATACCCACTGCAGCTTGTATATCGGTCATGCGATAGTTATACCCCACCTCCACGTGATCTTCAAAAATGATCCTGCTGGCTTCATGGCGCACCCGGTCGTTGACAGACATCCCATGTTGCCGTAGGAGTTTTAGCCTGTTATAGTAGTCTTCCCTGTTTGTAGTAATCATTCCTCCATCTCCTGTAGAGATGACCTTCCTGGGATGAAAAGAAAAGCAGACAAGCTCGGAATGTGAGCCGATCTTCCTGCCTTTGTAAGCAGAGCCAGCAGCACAGGCGGCGTCCTCGATCAGCTTCAGATTATACCTGTCACATAGCTCCTGAAATGCTTCAATATCTGCTGGCATGCCTATCTGATGCACCAGCAGTATGGCTTTGGTATTTTTAGTAATGCGCTTCTCTGCGTCAATTGGGTCGAGGTTACATGTTGCTTGCTGTACCTCTGCAAAAACGGGTGTAGCACCAACGTATTGAATTGCATTTGCAGTAGCAATATAGCTCATCGAAGGGCAAATGACTTCGTCACCGGGCCCTATTCCTGCCACAATCATGGATAGATGTAAAGCAGTGGTACAATTAGATACTGCAACAGCATACTTTGCCCCTGTATAGGCCGCGAATTTTTCTTCGAATTTTTGCACCTTCGGGCCTTGGGTGATCCAGCCCGTCAGTATCGTGTCGTAAGCAGCCTGTGCTTCGTCCTCAGTCAGGTAGGGTTTTGCAATCGGTATCATATTGGCAATGCTGAAGTTTTCTTTTCAAAATACCACTGGCTCAATTCGCTTAAACCTTCTTCCAGGGTGAAGGTCGGCTCGAAATGAAGTAGCTCTTTCGCCTTCCTGTTGTCAGCCAATCTTCTGCTTACAGGATTCACCGTGTTTTCTTCCCGGTATGCAGGTATAAGGGCAGACTTGTTCACTTTTAATAGTGCCTCCAGTAACTGCTTCAAACTCGTTTCTTCACAATTACCGACATTAAAGGCTTGATCTGTGACCTCCGAGACTAGTGCAGCCACATTTGCTTTTGCTACATCCCGCACATAAACAAAGTCCATGCTGGTACTGCCGTCCCCGTAGATAAGCGGAGAATTACCGTCACGTATACAATCAAGCCAGCGAATCATCACTTCGGTATACTTACCGTCGGTATCCATCCTTGGTCCATATACATTGAAGTAACGCAAAGCCACATAATCTAGCCCGTACATGAATTTGTAGCTCCGGAACAACTGTTCCCCCCATAGTTTTGCGCCGCCATAAAACGTCTGGTTATCATAAGGGTTATCTGTTTCAGGAGTAGGGAAATGCTGTGCAAGACCGTATACTGATGCACTCGAACTATAGATCAGCTTCTTTACTTTATACTTCACACAGAGTTCTGCCAACTCAAAGGTAGCCCGCAGCATCACTTCAAATCCTTCTTTTGGGTTTGCTGCACAAGCATTTATACGTAAAGCAGCCATGTGGAACACGTAATCTGCATCGGCTATGCACCTTTCCAGAAGTGCGGCATCTCTTATATCTCCTTCAATAAACTCAACAGTTGAGTTACCTATAAAAGAATTCATATTCTCAAAGCTGCCCCGCACCAGGTTATCAAGGATGATGATCTTTGCCGGGCTGCTTTTTAATAACTCCTCCACCAAGTATGAGCCAATAAAGCCGGCACCACCTGTGATTAGTATTCTGGAATTCTGGATCTTTTTATGCATGAGCCTGATTATTTAAACTAAGGACAACGATTCCGCTAATGCTGAGAGGAGACTAATCAAATTGACATTTATATTGAAGTTGATAGTAGCTGTTCATTCAGATCCCTGGCAGGGTTCCCCGCCATCTTTGCGTTACCTGTGACACTCTTCAGCACATTACTTCCCAAGCCAATCAGCGCTCCATCACCTATGCTGATACCATTCATAACATTGGAGCCACTCCCGATATAGCAATTCTTTCCAATCAGGGTCCCTCCTGCTACTACCACATTACTTCCGATCAGGGTATATTCCTCCACTACCACATCATGGTGAATGACCGAATTAGGCAGGATGCAGACATGATCCTTAATACAAGCGTTGCTCGTGATTACTGCTCCTGCCATAACCAGGCAATTGGCTCCTATTTTCACGTTTCTTCCAACCGCAGCTTTCGGATGTATGGCTGTGATGTACCTGCTCCTGTCGAGTTCCAGGGAAGCAATTATTTCCTTCCTTCTCTGAAAAGAAGTAGCGCTCCCTGGCACGGCTAACACAAAAAGCTCTTTGTATCGCTGCAAGATATCCCTGGTGAAGATCTCGTATAGATCCGCCCTCTTCTGCTGATCATCATCCACAAAACCAACAAGCTCATAGTCATCAAAATTGATGCAGTCCAGTGCCTCAATTCCGTTACCGTTAAAGGGAAAAATGATGAGTTTTTTTTTAGGCATTCCTATAGGCATTTAGAACATCGATCACATAGGCGACCTCTTCATCTGTCAGTTCTGCATACATAGGCAAGGAGACACAATGGCTCGCCAGATACTCAGCATGCGGACAGTCCCCTTCCTGATATCCCAAATGGGAATAAGCCTTCTGTAGATGGCAGGGCACAGGATAGTGCAGGCCCGGAAAGATATTGTGTTCGTTCAGGTATTTAAAAAGTCCCTCCCT
Source organism: Pontibacter ramchanderi (assembly GCF_002846395.1). GTDB lineage: Bacteria > Bacteroidota > Bacteroidia > Cytophagales > Hymenobacteraceae > Pontibacter > Pontibacter ramchanderi. The sequence goes on along the minus strand of NZ_PJMU01000001.1, from coordinate 521,681 downwards.
GTCTGCAGTGGTGACCACGAAAAGGTGATAAATAGACTCAGCCCAATCAGGTTTCGCCTGAAGTTGCAGCTGCTCATTTGTAATTTCCTGCTGGTATCGTTTGGCAATTTCCTTTCTGCGGTTATTCCAGGAAGGAAGGTATTTCAGCTTCACACTCAGAGAGGCTCCTTCCAATCCGCCCATACGCATGTTAAACCCGATCTCATCGTGATAATACCGCACGGTAGAGCCGTGGTTGCGCAGGCTGAGTAAGTGCTTGTAATAATGCTCCTGATTGGTTGTTATACCTCCGGCCTCTCCACAGGCGCCTAGGTTCTTACCGGGATAAAAGCTGAAGCAGGCCATTACGCCAAAGCCACCTACTGGAATGCCATTATATGTTGCTCCCTGGGCCTGAGCTGCATCTTCAAGCAGATAAAGGCCATACTTCTGGCAGATCACCTGCAAAGCCTCCACATCAAAAGGTTGTCCATAAAGGTGTACCCCTATAATAGCTTTTGTCCGGGATGATATTTTCTCCTCGATTCTGGAAGCGTCGATCTGCCAGGTATCAGGAGTGCAGTCGACAAACACTGGAGTGGCTCCGGTATAGGACACCCCCCAGGCGGTTGCGATAAATGTGTTAGCCGGTACGATCACCTCGTCTCCTACCCCAATGCCCAGTGCCAGCATGGCCAGGTGTAAGGCGGAGGTACCATTGTTCACCCCTACTGCATAGTTTGTCTTGCAGCAAGCGGCGAAGTTTTTTTCAAACTCTTCTACAAACGGACCTCCTGAAAAAGCGGTGTCGTTATACACCTTTTCAAAAGCCTCGAATATTTCCTCTTTAATCTGCTGGTGTTGACCTTTCAGGTCAAGGCAAGGAATTTTTTCCTGCAGAGCAAGTGTAGGCATATCAGACAAGGACTTCGTGTGTGTATTTGATTATTTTAGCCGGGTTTCCCGCCACAACAGCATTTTCAGGCACGTCCCGTGTAACTACTGAGCCCGCACCAATAATCGCCTTTCTACCGATCCTAATGCCACAGAGAATTGTAGCACTGGATCCTATTGAAGCGCCGTCCTCTACAAAGGTTTCCACGCAGTTCCAATCCGCTTCTAATTGCATAGAGCCGTCCTCATTAGTTGCCCTCGGAAACTTGTCATTAATGAACGTGACATTGTGCCCAACAAAGACATTATCAGCGATGTGTACCCCCTCACAAATAAACGTGTGACTGGATATCTTGCAGTTTTTGCCGATACTAGCCCCTTTCTGGATCTCAACAAAAGTACCCACCTTGGTACCATCGTCTATACTGCAACCATAGGCGTTAACGAAATTGAAAATCTTCACGTCCTTACCGAGTCTTACATTATGCAGGCTCTGCTTGTCATTATCAATTGTAACTTTCACCATACGCTGTATCAGATTAAAACTTCGTTACTTTTTGTTATAGTTGGCACCAGGTTACTTTCCAGTATGACTTCCCGGCCGTTTTGCTTGATTGATTTGTTGGATGCCTCCAGAATCCGGACCACGTCTAGTCCCAGATGGCAGGATGACTTAGGTTGCTTCTTCTCCTGGATACAATGAATAAAGTCATTGGCCATTCCGAGAAGCGCCTCCGTTGTGGTTAGTTTTGGAACATGTATATCCCCTGTTCTGTAGTCAACCAATACTCGTTTCCTTTCTTCATCATTAGAGTAGCTATACCCTGTGTCGTATACCTTTATCTTTTCCGTCGGCTCCAGATCGTTGTACAGAATCATTTTCTGGTCTCCTCCTACCAGCATCATTCTCACTTTTACAGGGCTGGTCCAGGAGCAGTTAAAATGGGCGATAAAACCTGAGGCGTAGTTTACGGTAAGGTAGGCGATGTTCTCGATGTTATTGTTGGTATGGGTTATACCTGTGGCATTTACGCTGTACGGGCGTTCATCAACAATGTAATTCAGTATAGAGATATCGTGAGGCGCCAGGTCCCAAAGCACATTAACATCTGACTGGAATAGGCCTAGGTTAATTCGAGTTGAATCCAGATATTTTATGTTTCCCAGTTCCCGACTATCGACGAGGTCCCTCATTTTCTGCACTGCTCCTGTGTACAGGAAGGTATGGTCCACCATCAACAGTACCCTTTTCTGCTCAGCTAGGTTGATAAGAAGCTCTGCTTCTTCAGTAGAGGAAGTCATTGGCTTCTCGAGCAAAACGTGTTTACCTTCTGCAAGAGCTTTATGTGCCAGAGTAAAATGCGTGGCTACCGGAGTGGCGATAACCACCGCATCTATCTTAGGATCATAAATGATTTCTGCTGCGTCGCTTACGCCTTTAATTGTAGGGAAGATTTTTTCCAGCAGCCTCAGGCGCTCCGGCCGTGCTTCTGCCACCGATATCACACGGCAGTCATTCGCAGCAAAGAAATTCCTCACCAGGTTAGGTCCCCAATACCCATAGCCTATAATGCCTACATTTATCATAGCTTTTATAGTGAATCTATAAATTTTGATTTTCTCAATCCTATATAATCTATAACTATACAAACGCTTATAAGAAGATAGTTTATCAACTAAACCATTAATTATTTGCATTAATAGATGATATACTTATACGGTAAAGATTAAATTATATTTACATATTCATAATTAATATAATTATATTGGTTAAATGTATATTATTTAGGTGTAAAAGACCTTTAATTAAGTGTGGAGCTAGTATTAATTTAGTCTGATATAATTAATTGCAGGTAGAAGTTACTAGGGCATATTTCTATTATTTGTTTTGTATATAACAAAGTTGAAATTTGATGATATAATCAGTTTAAACAATATTATGTCAACTATGTACTATTAAATACGTATGTTTTAAATATGTGAGTTACAAATAATATATCTTCATTTAGCCGAATCGTAATTTTTTTCTTAACTAACTCTATTGTATATGTCTTTCTTATTAGTCAACTGATAAGATGGACATAAGAGTTTAGTGAACTTCTTATTACAATAGCTATGAGAACTCAAATCATAAAACTTATAATTTTTCTAATTGCAATTTCACTACACTTATCTACTGAACTTAATGCTCAGGGCAGATCTCAAGTACGACCGAGTCGAAACGGAGAAGTCCCCAGTCAAAACAGGGGTGCAGCAGGAGTGCCAATTGATGGAGGTGCTAGTGCATTGCTTGTTGCTGGAGCAGCCTATGGGCTAAAGAAACTAATAGATTCTCGCAGGAAAAGAAAAGAGATAGAGTAAATCTTCAACTGCAGACAAGCTTCGAACCTATTTAATTTACACTTTGAAATTTTAAGTATGCAAGAATACAAGCAAGTCTTACGTTTCCTGCTATACGCCCTGGGCCTTTGCCTGTGCTGGTTTCTGCTTTATGACTTCTGGTTAAGTGACTTGGATAATTGGCTCACTTTACAAATAGTTCATGCTACTGTTTACACGATTAATATGCTAGGCTACAATGCAGCGGCTAGGGATATTATGATACAGATAAATGGCGTAGATGTTGTGTTTGTATATCATGCATGTAATGGCATGGTCCTAATGGCTCTTTTCGCTGGTTTTATTATAGCTTTTCCGGGTCCTCTTTCAAAGAAACTCATTTATATTCCATTGGGAATAGTTCTCATTAATCTGCTCAATATATTACGTGTTACTGCACTCGCACTTAATGCACACCACTTCAGCCATACTGTCGATTTCAATCACAAATACACTTTTACATTAGTAGTATATGCTGCCATATTTATGCTATGGATGTATTGGGTCAAGAGGTTTTCAGGTATGACCAGACATGTTGACGCGCAAGATATTGAAATATAAGCAGCTAATCTTAGCAAGAAATTGGGCGATTGTCAGCGTTTTTATAGTAGTCATAATAATTGTAGGGCATCATGAGGCTTATATTAAAGATTTAATTTATTTTTTCTGTAGCAAAGTTCTACTACTTCTTTCACGTAATGCTCAAGCAAAAGGTCTTTTAATAGATTATGAAATTCTTACAGTTAGGGTGGTCAATATGTTCTACAGACTGCTTTATTGTAGTATTTGCCTTTTAATTATTCAAACTTATTATAGAAAAATAGTAATAACAAAACTTGCCTTTTTGCTTTATATAGCCTTGCTAAGTCTAACGTTAGGCTTATACTTTGCGGCTGATCAGCTACAATTAGATCAACTCCATACTGTAGCGTTTCGGATAGATACATTGCTTGTTTCACCTATGCCCGTCATTTTATTTATTCCTACAATATACTTGCAGGTTAAATTAAAGAATAAGTGATTATCACATTTTATTACAATATGTTTTCAAGTAGATATTAGCCCTTTATACACAAGCCGTTATAGAAAATTAAAGAATTCTATAAATATTTTAAATATTTATAGAATTCAAAAATAACAGCTTTACATCATATTTTAAGCCTTTCACTAAAGTTTAATGTATATAGCAATCCTTAATCCTAAATTTAAGTATATTTTTTATAAGGATAGATCAATGCCATTTTTTAATACTAGTTCCTTCGTTGTTACATCTCACCCTGACTTCAATTTAGGTTAAGTTAGATTGTAATAGTAGTAAATAATACATTCTATGGCACATAAATACGCTACCATATTTAAATGGATAAATGTCGTGCTAGATTATGCCATTTTAAATGGCGCTTTATACTTATGCTTTTTACTGTCAGACTACAAATTGGCGTGGATGAATGTGTATGACTACCGTATATCCATTCTCCTTCTTAACTTCTGCTGGTTCTACTGCTCCCATATTTTTGATATATATAGTAATATTCTTAGTAGAGAATCAATTCCGGTAATTACTTCTAACCTCGCAGCACTTTGTATGTTCACAGTGATGGCAATTTTAATTAAGCTTTTGCTTCCTTATCTTTATATTCCCCCAACACCGTTTATTTACTATTTTGCCCTATTTCCAACTTTAATACTTACTTGGCGCTTTTCATTCCTTTTGCTTAGAAAATATCGCAGAGGCTCTTGGTTGGGATCTAATAGTATAGCTATTATTGGAGCAGACCTCACAGGCATAAATCTATACAAATACTTACAGGATAACCCACAGTTAGACTATCAAATAGCAGGTATTTTTGATGATGATAGTCGTAGAGTGCCGGCTTACATAAAGTATTTAGGGAGTGTAAATGATAGTATCAGTTATGCGAGCGATCATAAAATTAGTGAACTCTATTGCGCATTACCCTATAGTCAAAGTGACAAAATAGAAACACTATTACAGGAAGCCGATCATAAAATGGTACGACTCAGGCTAGTCCCAGATATGAAGGGAAATATGCAGCGTGAATTTTCAATAGCTTTGCTTGGCTATCTTCCGGTTCTCAAACCTCGGCAAGAGCCTTTAGAAAACAAAGCTAACGAAGTAATCAAACGAGCTTTTGATGTACTTTTCTCCATGTTAGTTATACTACTATTACTGAGCTGGCTCATTCCGTTAATGGCAATCATCATCAAATTAGACTCTCAAGGTCCAGTATTTTTTAAGCAACTTCGTTCAGGAAAAAATAATAAGCCTTTCTATTGCCTTAAGTTCAGAAGTATGACAATAAATAATTACTCAGATGTTACACAGGCTAGTAAAGAAGATATTCGTGTCACCAAAGTTGGAAAATTCATCAGGAAAACGAGTATTGACGAACTTCCCCAGTTTATTAATGTTTTTGTGGGTGATATGTCTGTAGTTGGACCACGTCCTCATATGCTTAAACATACCACTGATTATTCTCAAGTTATTAATAACTATATGGTTCGGCACTTTCTAACGCCAGGCATTACAGGTTGGGCACAAATTAATGGATTCAGAGGTGAAACAAAGGAAACTCGATCCATGCTCAATAGAGTTCAAGCAGATCTATGGTACTTAGAACATTGGTCTATTTTACTTGATATTAAAATTATTTTCCTCACTATTTGTCAGATTCTTACTAAGCATGATAACGTATATTAGTGGCTTGGAAACAATTCTAGCTGAGATCTATTGATTAGTTTGTATGACATTATCAAACAAGTATACATTCAAGCCACAATCTAGCTACCACTTTCAAAATTTTATATCTATAAAAACAAATTGACGGGGTTTACCCTACATCTGTGCACATTCATTATCTTAACACTGATTTTTTTATTATTATAATTAAAACTCTTATTCAATTCTCTCAGGCCAAGATCTTACAGATAGTATATTTCAATTTGTTTTCGTTAAGGGACCCATCAAGTATTTGTAATAAACTATATTCATTTCCCTAATTACTAAGGTCGTATGGGTTTTAGCTCATAACCGCTAGTATTCTGTTTTCCCTGATTTATTAAAAAGCACAATTATATGTGCTCCCTCACTAAGTTTTTTCCAGGCAAATTCTTAAAATTTAGTTGACAGCTGATATTTCATAGCCAACGAATACGCTGATCAAAAAAATTATCAGAAATTTATTTCTGCTTAGGCAACCTCCGGGGCATTATCTACATCTAGGAGGTAAAGAGCAACATAACAGCTCACAAGCGGCCAGATAAGCGACATCATTTGATAAAATTTTACCCAGCGTGACGGAACAGGAGTTAATAGCAGGTTGCCAGAAGGCCGATAGTAAAGCGCAGAAATGCCTTTACGAGCGCTTTGCCTCGCCGATGTACGGTGTGTGCCTGCGTTACCTCAAAAATCAGATGGATGCTGAGGATGCCTTGCTCAACGGTTTTATGAAGGTATACCAGAATATAGATAAGTTTGAGGGCAAGGGCAGCTTCGAGGGATGGGTAAGACGCATCATGGTGAATGAAGCGCTGGGGTTTTTGAGAAAAAAGGAGTCGCTATACCTGTCCATAGAAGACGACCATGTACAGGTGGCGGGTGGCCCAAGCGCCGATCACGATCTGGCCGAGGGAGAGCTCTTGGAGTTGTTGCGCACTTTACCTGCCGGCTACAGGGCAGTTTTTAACCTGTATGCAATAGAAGGATATTCTCACAAAGAGATAGCCGACATGCTGAACATTACGGAAGGCACCTCGAAATCGCAATTGAGCAAGGCCCGCGCCATGCTGCAACGCAGGCTAACCGGAAAAGAAGCAGTCGCCAGCTGATAAAAAGGAGGTTCGATCATGAAACCAGAAGACATAGACAAACTATTCAGGGAACGTTTGGGCTCCTCGGCCCCTACTCCTCCCACCGACCTTTGGAACAGGCTACAGGATCGGATAGAAACTGAGATGCCTGCAGCCAGCAAAGGCGAATCAAAACCCAGAGGCTTTATGTGGCTCTCCTACTCGATCGCTGCGGCCATTACGCTGCTACTATCAGTGGGCATTGTGTTCTTCAACGTGCAAAACGGCTCCGTACCGGTTAACCGGGACGATCTGGCAAACAACAACGTGTTGATTCCAGAGCAACCACTTGTTATACCTGAACCTGACAAAGCCGAAGAGCAACTGGCGCAAGTAACCGCGCCAACACCTGCACCTGCAGCTGATGAAGTTGAAACCACGCCGGCTATACCTGCTACAAAGTCACAAAAACCTGAGGCAAGCGAAAGACAACTTATCGCCAAAGCTGAGCCAAGCGCTATTGTAAGAATGTCGAGTCCAAAAAACGGTGCAAAAGATACAAAGCCAGCGCAGCAGCTTGTGGCCCAAGTGGAAAAGCCGGCTATACCTGTAGCAATCGAAAAGCCGGCTGTCGATAACACAGGAGCCACCCCACCCGTGATGCTGGCCTCCAACACTGCGGACATGAACGCTCAGCCGGTGGAAATTATAATAAAGCGTGCTGTGGCGGTACAGGATACGGAAGAAATTGAGGAGCCAAATGGCTTCGAGAAGAAGCAAAAGCTCGCTAAAAACATCTTTAAGCAGGTGCGAAACCTCTCTAACGGGGAACGGGTTGAGCTGTCGGAGCTCGGTATCAATGCTGACAGAATTGCACTTGAAACTCAAATCGGGAAACAGAAAATATCAAAAGTCATTAATCTCTAATCTTTAAAACCATGAAAAAGGTACTACTTCTCATTACAGCCATCATCATGGCTGCAGCCACCGGTGTGTCTGCCAAAGGCGGTCAAACCATAGGCGAGCGACTCGGACAGCAAGACACGATCGTTGTGAAAATGGCCAACGGCGCCAAAATGGTGCTATACCTGCAAAACATAGAGCAGCTCAAAGCTTTCGAAAACTACAGCCTCGACTCGCTGATGCGCGTTCTGAACAAATATGTAGACCAGGTAGACCGCATGGACGGCGCCAATAAAGAACTGAAATCCCAGGAAACCACAGTGGTATTTGGTAAAGATGGCAACGACCCGGAAACAGTTACCATTACGGTACAGGAAACCGGCCAGGACGGCAAAGTGTCGAAAGAGAAGCACGAAATCCGCATAAACAAAAACATCAAAATCGATGTGGAGATTGAAGAAAAGGATGGCAACACCAAAGTGAACGTAACCACTCCTGACGATGACTCTGTGAATGTGAAAAAGGAGAAACCATACAAGGCTACCCGCTCAAATTTTGACATTGACCTGGGGCTGAACAACTTCCTGAACCAAAACAGCCAGGAAGTGCCGGATCTGAAACCGCTGGGCTCCCGCTACGTGAGTCTTAACTGGCACCTGAACTCGCAGATCGGTGGTCGCAAGAGTCCTTTCTACCTGGTATCGGGTCTGGAGTTTGCCTTCAACAACTATATGTTCGACCGTAACTATGTGATCGAAGAGGATGTGAACGAAGTAACCTTCTTCCGCCGCGAAATGGAGATCAACTACGACAAGTCAAAGTTGACGCACTCATCGGTTAACCTGCCGTTGATGCCCATGCTGAAGTTCAAGCGAAGTAACGGCAAGGAAGGATTTAAATTAGGCGCCGGCCCGTTTTTAGGCTACCGTTTGGGAGCTCACTCGAAGTTTAAGTACGAGGATGCAGGTCGTACGCAGAAAGAAAAAGTGCGCAGTAGCTACAACCTGAGTGACTTCCAGTACGGTGTGACAGGCACCATCGGCTACGGCAACCTGGACCTGTTTGTGAAATACAACATGAATGATCTGTTCAAGGATAACCGAGGTCCGGATGCCAACGTGATCAGTTTTGGTCTGAGGTTGCTTAACTAGCGAGCAGTTAATAGCGTGAGACTAATCAGTGCAAAGGCCCCGATTTGGGGCCTTTGTGTTTTAGGAGGATGCGTGGCGCATGAAATTATCGATGATGATAGCCGTCGCGGTGGCCACGTTCAGCGACTCGGCTCCGCCAAAGCCAGGAATTTTAATCAACCGGTTCACTTCGCGGGCAATCTCAGGTCGTATTCCATTGGCTTCGTTCCCCATTACGACCACACCTTGTGGCTGCAATGTCATCCGATGCAGATTCTCCCCTTCCAGCGAAGCACCGTATACCGCAATGCTTTTCGGCAACTGATGCAACCATTCGGCCAGGTTAAGGTAATAGGCTTTAACACGGGTAAAAGAACCCATGGTGGCTGAGATGGTCTTAGGGTTGTAAAAATCAGCACAGGTTTCGGAACAGACGATGCTTTTGATCCCATACCAGTCTGCAATGCGGAGGATAGTACCGAGGTTTCCCGGATCACGTATGTCGTCCAGGGCAATGGTGAAATCACTTGGTTTGAAGTTCAGGTTGGGAAGCTGGCGCATGCGGGCGACTGCCAATCCGGCATTATTGCTTGAAAAAGTGCCCGCCTTGGTCAAATCCTGTTCCGTAACAAGTTCGTATCGTGTACCTTTGTTTAGTTTGTTGCCATGCTCCTGCAGGAATTCCTCGGTTATGAACAGGTGCTGTAGCTCAAAGTCTGAGTGGAGCAGCTCCAAAACGCTTTTTGCTCCCTCCACTACAAAGGCTTGGTGTTGGTTGCGGTATTTTTTTACTTGCAGGGCGTTAATGTACTTTATAATTGCTTTCGACAACATAGAGCGAAGAATCGTTTGAGAACACGATGTTACATATTCGGGCTGGTAATTACAATTATTAGTTTTGCCGCCTGTGTGCCGACCAAAAGTCTGGGCGAGAACGAGCAACTTTTGTTGGGCATCGAACCAAAGGGGATTAAGCATGTTAGCCGGACTGATATTGAAGGACTCTACCAGCAACAACCTAACCGTACCTTCCTGGCCTCTACTCCCTATCTTTCCATTTATAATTTCGGGAAAAGATTCTACAGCCCTTCGCGCATAGATGAACGTATTGCGGAATTGCGTGCGAAACGCGCCAGCAAAATAGCCGAAGTAGGTGCCGATTCTACCAAATCCCGTCGGATCCAGGATCGCTTCGACCGTCGCATCGCCCGTCAGCGAGACCGGAAGGAAGAAGGCAATCTGTTGATGCAGATCGGAGAACCGCCAGCCATCTACGACTCCCTTTTGATGAACCGTACGTTGGAGCAGGTAAGCGTTTACATGAATACCAAAGGCTTTTTTAACCACGAAGTGAGCTACGAAAAGCTGGAAAAGGGCAAAAAAGTCTACATCAATCTCAACATAACCGAAAACGAGCCCTACCGCTACAGCCAATTCAGCTATACAGTGCCCGACGACTCGCTGCTGCGTGTTGTGAAGCGCTACGAGGACAGATCGCTGCTGAAGGTGGGCGATGTATACGATGAACAGCAGATCAGTTCCGAACGTGACCGACTGTATGAAATGATCCGCCATAATGGGTACTTTGACTTTGCCCGCGCCTACATCGAGTTCGAGGTTGATACCAGCTTTAGCGGTAACACGGTGCGGGTGAACACCATCATCCAGAACCCGGAAGACCAGGACGCCCACAAAGCCTATACCATCCGGAACGTATACTTTAAAACAGATGCAGACCGCTTCGGCCTGGTAAGAGATACCCTGGAGTTCAACAATGTGCAGTATCTGGCCTATGATCAGAAGTTCTCACCCAACATCCTAGACAAAAAGGTGTCGGTATACCCGGGCCAGCGCTATAGCCAGTTCAGAACCTCGCTCACGCAGAGGCGACTGGCCGAAATGGACGTGTTCCAGTTTAACAACGTGAGCTATAGCAAGATCACAGATCTGACGGATACGCTGGCCGGTCATCAGCTCAATGCCTTTGTCAACGCGGTTCCTTCGAAGAAATTTCAGGAAACCACCGAACTGGGTATGAACTTTACGGAGCGACGCCCCGGTCCTTTTTCCAGTGTCAGGCTAAAGGTGCGCAATGTTTTTGGTGGCGCTGAGAACCTGGATTTTGGCATACGTGGAGGTCTGGAAGGACAGATTAACATTTCGGATCCAAGTGAAACAGTTATGATCCGGGAGTTTGGTGGTGATGCAGCCCTCACCTTCCCAACTTTTGTACTCCCTTTTGGCGGCAGGAATATTTTAGAAGACTATAATCCCAGAACCAGGATCTATACTGGATATACGAATGTTAATCGTTCCGAATTTTCCCGATCCATCTACGAAGCCTCCCTTGACTACATCTGGTTTAAGTACCCACGTCCTTTGCAGACACCAACAGTACAGTATACCTTTTCTCCAGTCAACGTGAACGTGATTCAGGTGGGCCGTATCAACCCCGCTTTTGACAGCACATTCTTACAGAACCCAAGCATCCGGTCCTTCAGCGAAAGTTTTAGAAGCGGCTTTATTTCATTTGTCAGCTTTAGCCTCATCTACAACACCAATGACTTTATTCAGTCCCGCAATGCACGGTACCTGCGCGTGCTGACCGAAGTGGGTGGTATTACTTCCAAACTGGGTATCATGCCTGAAACGGGCAATTTGCGTCAGTTTCAATATGCCAGGATCAACCCGGACTATCGCCGTTACATCCCATTGGGTGGGCAGCGTTATTTTGTCTACAGAGTCAATGCGGGGGTGGGTGCTCCGCTATTTGGCTCAAGCGCCCTGCCTTACGACAAGTATTTTTTTGCTGGGGGCGCTTCAAGCGTTCGCGCCTGGACAGCCCGACGTTTAGGGCCTGGCTCCTATCCTACGCTTCGATCTGATACAGAAGGCGTACCAGTGCTACCAGAGCAGCCAGGTGAGGTGTTACTGGAAGCCAGCGCCGAGTACCGCTTCAATATGGTGGGCTTTTTGAACGGAGCTGTGTTTGTGGACGCTGGCAACGTGTGGATGCTCAAACCCGATAACCGCCCAGGATCTGATTTTCAATTCAACCGTTTTTATAAGGAATTGGCTGTTGGCACCGGCTTTGGTCTGCGCCTCAATTTCTCTGTGGTGATTCTGCGTTTTGACTTTGCCACGCAGGTATACGACCCGGCAGGAGATGTCAACGGCAATAAATTCGTGATCCGCGACTTCCGTTTTTCTGATCTCTTCCGCCAAAGCGTCCCTACCCAGCGACGCACCAACCTGAATATAGGTATAGGTTATCCTTTCTAGAAACCGAAGCAGCAACAAAAAAAGAGCCCCGCTTTCAACTGGCGGGGCTCTTTTTTACTCTTTTTACTTAATACTAGTAGTTGAGTAACTCTTCCATGGCAGCAGCTACTTTATCAGGATTAGGCAGCATCATCTTTTCGAGCTCCACATTCAAAGGTATAGCCGGCAGGTTGGCGGCCCCCAGGGTATAGACAGGCGCATCGAGCTGCTGAAAGCAATCTTTGGAGATACGACCGGCCAGAGACTCGGCAAATGAGTTCATCAAAGGTTCTTCGGTAAGCACCAGCGCTTTGCCATGGCGGCGAACCGAAGCAATCACGGCCTCAAAATCAAGCGGGTTGAGCGTACGCAGATCCAGGATTTCAACGCTACCCTGGAAGTTTTTAGCGGCTGTTTTGGCCCAGTACACGCCCATGCCATAAGTGATTACGGTCATGGAATTGCCCATGCGTATCTCTTCTTTGCTGGCGTACTGCACTACGTTGGCCTTACCAAGTGGCAGAATGTAGTTTTCATCCGGTTCTACCGTTTTGGCGTCTTCCGTACCGGCTACCTTTGACCAGTACAGGCCTTTATGCTCGAGCATGATCACTGGGTTTGGATCGAGGAAGGCGGCTTTCATAAGGCCTTTCATGTCGGCGGCGTTGCTTGGGTATACTACTTTGATGCCCCGAATGGTGAGCAAGTTAGACTCGATGCTGCCCGAATGGTACGGCCCTCCACCGCCATAGGCGCCAATCGGCACACGGATCAGCGACTGGATCGGGAATTTGCCCATCGACAGGTAGCAGCTCTTCGAAAGCTCTTCCACTAACTGGTTCATACCTGGCCAGATGTAGTCGGCAAACTGAATCTCCACGATTGCTTTGGCGCCCACTGCCGACATGCCTGCTGTGGAGCCCACAATGTAAGCCTCCTGGATGGGGGTATTGAAAACGCGGGCATCACCGTATTTTTTGGCAAGCAGCGCAGCTTCGCGGAACACGCCGCCCAACTCTCCACCCACGTCCTGTCCGTAGAACAAGGCTTCCGGGTAAGTGCGCAGTATGTCATCCACGGCGTGCAGGGCAGCGTCTACCATAATGGCTTTGTCGGCACCAGACGGGCTGCGCTCGCCTTTTTCTTCAGTTACCGGTGTTGGGGCAAATTCGTGCTGGTTAAAGGTAGCCGGATCGGGCACCGGAGCATCTAGTGCTCGCTGGTAATCAGCCGCAACAGCCTTCTGAGCTTCATTTTCAAGCCACTGTATTTCTTCAGAAGTCACATCAGCCTCTAGCAAAGCCTGGCGCAGTTTCGGGATCGGGTCGTTGACGCTGTGCTCCTGCAGGTTCTTGCCACGGTACCACTCACGGCGCACGCCTGAGGTATGGTGACCCAGCAACGGCACTTTAGCGTGCACCAGGATCGGCTTGCGCACCTCCCGGGCATACTCAAAGGCTACCCGCATGCCTTCATAAGACTCAGTAAAATCGGAGCCGTTCACACGCAGGCGCTCCATTCCTTTAAAGCCAGCGGCGTATTCGTAGGCATCCATGGCGCGCATCTCTTTGCCTGTGGCCGAAATGCCCCAGTCGTTGTCCTGCACCAGGTATACGATGGGCAGGTTCTTGAGCACCGCCATTTGAAAGGCCTCAGCCACTTCACCTTCTGTTACAGAGCCATCACCCAGTGAGCAAAGCACCACTGGCTTCTCCTCGGTATTCGTGAGCCCTTGCGACTCCAGGTAAGCAATGGCGTGGGCCATGCCGGTGGCAGGTATAGCCTGCATACCGGTGGCAGAACTTTGGTGTGGTATGGTCGGGAAGCCCTCGCGGCGCAGGGAGGGGTGCCCGTAGTAGGTTCGCCCGCCGGAGAACGGATCGTCGGCTTTTGCCATGAGCTGTAGCATGAGCTCGTAGGGCTGCATGCCGATGCCCAGCAACACAGAGTCGTCGCGGTAGTAGAGCGAGGCGTAGTCGTAAGGCTTTAGCTGGAAGGCGGCCGCCAACTGAATGGCTTCGTGCCCGCGCGAGGTGCTGTGGACGTATTTACTGCAGATTGTTTTATTTTCCTCGTAGGTGTCTGCCATTGTTTTGGCAGTTATCATCAGGCGGTAGGCTTTCTTAAGAATGCTCGTGTCAATCTTAAAAGCCTCCATAAGTTCTTTTGACATAGGTTGCGCGTAGTTATTGGACGAAGTTAAGGAAAAAAGACCTTTTTCTGAAATCCTTACGAATGTTCGGTAGAGCGGGCTTTATTTGGTAATTTTGGGCTTCCTTGACAAAGGATTTATTGACAATGGACAAAAGACTTTCTTGTTGCTGATCTGGATTGATAATCCGAAACTACCTGTTTTGCGGGCTAATAAGCCGTCAGTTTGCTAGTTGCATCAGCTTTTCTAAAGAGGATTACTAATCTGCCGGTAAAGTACTTTCAGATTAAAAGTCCGACAGAGCTTCAGGGCGGTTTTATTAAGTTAACAAGTCTTTCGCCAAATTGTCCTTTCTATGTGTCAAAGTAATTACAGCGAAAAATGTTCAGAGAAGAAGTTGAAGCTTTTATGCGCCAGTTCCAGCTGGATCTGGTGCGCGACCTAGAGCACTGCGATGGCGGCGCCACATTCCAGAAAGATGAGTGGCAGCACGAACAAGGGGGTGGCGGCATTTCCCGTATCATTGAAAACGGCAACGTGCTTGAGAAAGGCGGTGTCAACTTCTCGGCAGTGCAGGGCGAGCTCTCTCCGCAATTCCTGAAAATGCTGCAAATGCCCGATCCAAAGTTCTTCGCGACAGGTGTTTCGGTGGTGATGCATCCGCACAGCCCGATGGTGCCCATCACGCACATGAACGTGCGCTACTTTGAGGCCGGCAACGGTACGGCCTGGTTTGGCGGTGGTATCGACCTCACCCCAATTTACGTGGATGTGAAACAGGCGCGTGAATTTCATGAGGCCATGAAAGCCGTGTGCGACAAGCACCACCCCTCCTATTATGCGGAGTTCAAGAAGTGGGCCGATGATTATTTCTACAATGAGCACCGCCAGGAAACCCGAGGCGTGGGTGGTATCTTCTTCGACCGCCTGATGGCAACCGACGAGATCAGCCTGGAGCAGCGTTTTGCCTTTGTGCGCGATGTGGCCTATGCTTTTGCGCCTTTCTATACCAAGATCATTAACGAGAACCGTAACCTGCCTTATACCGAGCGGGAGAAACAATGGCAGCTCATCCGCAGGGGCCGCTATGTGGAGTTTAACCTCGTGTACGACCGGGGCACTAAATTCGGACTGGCCACCAATGGGCGTATAGAGTCCATCCTGATGAGTCTGCCGCTGCACGCTTCCTGGGTATACAACCACCAGCCGGAACCGGGCGGACCGGAAGAAAAGACGCTCAGCTATCTGAAGAAGGACATTGACTGGATCAATATCAAGTAAGCATGCTCGATCAACTGGAGAAACTCGACCAGGAGCTGTTCCTATACCTGAACGATCAACAATCTCCGTTCTGGGATACGGTCATGGTAACGGTCTCAAATAAGTATTTCTGGATTCCCTTTTACCTGCTGCTGATCGGTTACATCGTCTGGCGCTACAAATTGCAGAGCATCCCGATGCTGCTGATGGCGGTAGTAGGTATAGGGCTGGCCGATTATGTGGCCTCGGGCATCTTCAAACCTTATTTTGCCCGTTTGCGTCCTTGCCACGACCCGGAGCTCTCGGCCATGGTGAATCTGGTGCAGGGTTGTGGTGGTCAGTTTGGTTTTCTGTCGTCGCACGCCTCCACGGGTTTTGCGCTGGCGGTGTTCTTCAACCTGATCCTCTCCGACCGCTACTTCATTTTCAAAATATTACTGGTGCTTTGGGCCGTGGTGGTATCCTATAGCCGCATATACCTGGGCGTGCATTATCCGGGCGATGTGGTAGGAGGCGCCTTGGTTGGTACTGGCACGGCTATGCTGGCGGTGGTTGGCTATCGGCTGTGGCTTCAAAAATATACCCGCTTTCAGCACAAACCTTTGTCATAATCCGCTGTTTCTGTCGTATTGTTAGAACAGCTGATTTCCGGACTTGCAATTACAACACTTTCTATACCTGTTTCTGCCACTTTTCCTGTTGTCTGTGCTGCCGGCACGGGCGCAGGATACCTTTGTGCTGCGTGGCCGTGTGCTCGATGCCGCCACCACAGAGCCCTTGGCCGGCGCCTTCATCAGCTTGAAAGAGCAACCCGCCATTGGCACAGTGTCGGAACCCGATGGCAGGTATAGTCTATTGGCCCCGGCCGGCAGCTATACCCTGATTATTCGCTACATCGGTTACGAAAGCCAGGAAATGTCGCTGCAACTCTACCGCAACGAAACGCTGGATCTGCTGCTGGAGCCTGCCACCTACAGTACCCGCGAAGTGGAGGTAATCGGCACACGTTTTAAACCCATCACCCAAACCGCCACTATGGGCGAGCTCGACATCCCAATGCAAGCAGTCAAGACCCTGCCGGTTTTGTTTGGTGAGACTGACATTATGAAAACCGTGCAGCTGATGCCAGGCGTGCAGTCTGGCGGAGAAGGCAACACGGGGTTTTATGTGCGCGGCGGCGGATCCGACCAGAACCTGATTCAGCTTGATCAGGCGGTGGTGTATAATCCGGGGCATTTGCTCAACTTTTTCTCGGTCTTCAACAGCGACGCCATCAGCAACGCCACCATGATCAAAGGCAATATGCCGGCCAGGTATGGCGGGCGCCTCTCGTCGGTACTGGATGTGGAGCTGCGCGAAGGCAGTCCGGACAGTTTGCAGGCAGAGGGCGGCATTGGGCTGATCGCCTCCCGCCTAACGCTGCAGGGCCCGCTGGTGAAAGACAAGGCCGCCTTTATTTTCTCGGCCCGGCGCACCTATGTGGATGTTTTGTTCGGCCCTTTTCTGCGGAATACAGAGCAGGGTGGCGTGCCCTATCATTTCTATGATTTCAACGGAAAACTTTCCTATAGCTTATCGCCTAAAGATAAGCTATACCTGAGCGGCTACTATGGGAAAGACGTGGGCTCGCTGAAACTATCATCCGGACGCTTTGTGGCTGATTTCCAATGGGGAAACGCTGCTGCCACCGTTCGCTGGCAGCACCGGTTCTCAGACAGGCACACCATGGAGGTTTCGGGTATACTGAGCGATTATGCCTTTGATTTTACCTGGGATTTCGCTGATATCACGACCGGTCTGGAAACCGGCGTGCGGGACTATTCCGCCAAGGTCGATTTTGTGTACACTCCTTCCGCACGGCACCAGCTTGAATATGGCTTGCAGTACACCCACCATACCTTGCGCCCCCGCACTGGCAGTGCCGAGACAGCCGAAGGCGATGTTTTCTCCACCGGCCGAATCCTTTCCAAATCGGCCCATCAGGCAGCCCTATACCTGTCTGACGATTGGAACATCACCGACCGGCTTTTGCTGAGTGCAGGTATACGAGGCAGTTATTTTGCGCAGATCGGTCCTTTTACCTTGTATGAATTCGATGAGAATGAACGGGCTACAGATTCGCTGCAGTATGCTTCTGGGGAGCGTGTGAAGACTTTTCAGGCGCTGGAGCCACGATTTTCGGCCCGCTATACCTTAACGGCGGCTTCGTCTATCAAAGCCAGTTATACCCGTTCGGCGCAGTACCTCCACCTGGTCTCCAATGCCTATACCACACTGCCGCTGGATGTTTGGGTGCCGAGTTCAGCCCTTGTGGAACCGCAACGCGCGACGCAGTACGCAGTAGGGTATTTCCAGAGTTTTAAACAGAATATGTTCGAAGGGTCGGTGGAGCTTTACTACAAAACCATGGAAAACCAGCTGGAGTACCGCGAGGGCTTTGTCGCCGGGCCTAGCAACCGTGACCTGGAATATGAATTTGTGCGTGGCAGTGGCGAATCGTATGGGGCGGAGTTTTTTCTGCGCAAGAACTACGGCGAGCTACAGGGTTGGGTCGGCTATACCTTATCGCGCACCGACCGAACCTTCCCCGACATCAACCAGGGACGCACTTTTCCTGCCCGCTTCGACCGCCGCCACGATGTGTCGGTGGTGGCCACCTATACCTTAGGCCCCCGCTGGACTTTTGGCGGCAGCTTTGTCTACGGCACCGGGCAGGCGACCACCATGCCCGAACGGCGCTACCTGATAGAGGGAACAGTCAATTACCAGTACGGCGACCGCAACAGCTTCCGGATGGAGCCCCTGCACCGCCTCGACCTTTCGGCTACGCTGGAAGGAAAACAATACATGAGACTGCAATCGAGCTGGACCTTTGCGATTTACAATGTGTATGGACGTCGCAACCCATTTCTGTACTTCATCGACAGTGAGGGAACGCCCTACAGTAATGACACAAAAGTGCAGGCCAAAAAAGTATCACTGATCCCTTTCCCGTTGCCCTCTGTCACTTGGAACTTTAAATGGTAAGTTTATGAAAATCAGAATCTGGCTTCTGTTATGGATCATTTCTTCCCTCCTCGCCTGCGAAGAGAATTTGACCCTTGATATACCTGCTGGCGAGGAGCAACTGGTGGTAGAAGGGCATATAGAGCAAGATGCGCCTCCTGTAGTTGTACTCACACGCAGCATGCCTGTTTTCGCGGGGTTTTCGCCTGCTGATCTGGAAGGTAGTTTTGTGCATGGCGCGCAGGTAGTGGTGAGCTCAGGTGGGAAAAGCTATACCTTGAAAGAATTGCCTGCCGCTGCCTTCTGGCCTGAGCTGCGCCGGGTGGTGTCGGAGCAGTATGCTATACCTGAGGCACAACTGACTGGCGGCAGTAAGTTTGTTTTTTATGTCTATACTTCCGAAGAGTTGAAGGGCGAAGTCGGTAGAAGTTACCAGTTGCGCATCAGCCACGAAGGCAAAGTGCTTACCTCCTCCACGACAATTCCCCAACTAAATCCGCTTCAAGAACTCTTTCTGCAGCTACATCCTGACCCTAAGCAGGACAGTCTGTTTACACTCTTTTATCGCTACCAGGATCCCGACACATTGGGTAACAGTATCCGTTATTTCACCAAGCGCAACAGTGAGCCTTTCTACCCAGGTTACTTTACCTCTGTATTTAACGACGAATTGATTAACGGTGTGCGTAGCCTGAGTTTCCCGCTGGACCGGGGCGAACCACGCGGGCAAGAAGTAGATCTGGACACCTACAGCTATTTCGGTAAAGGCGATACGATCGTGGTGCGCTGGGCTGCGGTCGATCTGTCTCATTATCGTTTTTGGTATACCCTGGAGAATGAGCGCAACAACAACGGGTCCCCAATCGGGTCGCCCAACACGACGCGGTCAAATATTAACGGCGGATTGGGTATATGGGGCGGCTACGGCGTTACCTATCACCGGATTGTAGTGGAGTAACGGTTAAGCTTTCCCAAGCAACCTAGCAACATACTTCCCGATGATATCAAACTCCAGGTTGACCGTAGAACCCGGTTTCACCTGGTGCAGGTTGGTATGCTCATAAGTGTACGGGATGATTGCTACAGAAAAACGATCCTCTTTGGAGTTCACAACCGTCAGGCTAATCCCATTGACAGTAACAGAACCCTTCTCCACGGTTACATTTCCTAAAGTCGGGTCGTAGCGGAAGGTAAAGAGCCAACTTCCATTTTGGTCTTCTACAGACTCGCAAACCGCCACCTGATCCACATGCCCTTGCACAATGTGCCCGTCAAAACGTCCGTTTGCCGTCATGCAGCGCTCCAGGTTCACTTTGTCCCCAACTTGCAGGCTGTTGAGGTTAGTTTTTTGAAGTGTTTCGTCAATGGCTGTTACGGTATAATAATTCTCAGCGATGTTCACGACGGTCAGGCAAATGCCGTTGTGGGCCACGCTCTGGTCGATCTGCAGCTCATGCGTGAATGGGGCCGACAAAGTGAAATGCTTGTTCGTGCCCTCTTCCGAAATGGCCTGTACCTGGCCCATACCTTCTATTATACCTGTAAACATGTCGTCTGGAATTGTTTGTATACAAAATTAGCTACGATTTAGCTCAAAAACACGGTCACGCCGAGGGAAATCGGCACGATGGAAGAGATTATTATGCGATCGGGTTAGGTAACTCTGGGCAGGTATGCTTATTTTCGCATACACGAGCTTTGCGATGGGCCCCCTGTAGGCCTAAACCTGTATCAGAACAGCTCGTGTAATATTTGAAAGTATTCAGACTCAAAGGGAAATGCAGACAGATTTGTACAAACACAAAGGCATGCGCCGCGCCTTGGTAAAACAGTTGAGAGACAAAGGTATACGCGATGAACGGGTGTTGGCGGCAATCGAAACAGTACCCCGGCACTTCTTTTTTGAGAAAGCCTTTCTGGAGCAGGCTTACCAGGACAAAGCCTTCCCAATCGGTGAAGGACAAACCATTTCTCAACCCTACACCGTTGCCTTTCAAACCGAATTATTGAGGCTGCAACCCACAGACAAAGTGCTGGAGATCGGCACCGGCTCGGGTTATCAGTGTTGCGTATTGCTGCAGATCACGCCTAAAGTATATACTATCGAATACAACAAGCCACTTTACGACAAGGCCGTGAAGTTCTTCAGAACCTACGGGTTATTTCCCCACACCTTCCATGGCGATGGCTCGCAAGGGCTGCCGGCACACGCGCCTTTTGACAAGATCATCGTGACGGCCGGTGCCCCCGGTATACCTAAAACACTTGTGAGCCAACTCAACATCGGTGGCATACTGGTAATTCCGGTCGGTGGTGAATCGAGTCAGAAAATGTTGCGCATTACCCGCACCTCCGAAAGCGAGTTCACGCAGGAAGAGTTCGCTGACTTTAAGTTTGTGCCTCTGCTTGGTAAATCAGGTTGGGACAAGTCCTCATTATAAGACAGCATAAAACCAGCTAAATTGATACGCAGCTTTTTGTTTGCGCTCCTGTCTCCTATCTTTGCGACAGAATTTATAGAACTCACATGCGTAAACAGAAAAAAGTAAGCGAATCCTACGTGATCATGACCGAATTGGTATTGCCGAACGATACCAACACCCTGCACAACCTGATGGGCGGCAAAATGATGCACTGGATGGATATTGTGTCGGCCATCGCCGCTCAGAAGCACTCCAACCGCATTGTGGTAACCGCTTCAGTAGACAACGTTTCGTTCGCAGAGAGCATCAAGCTAGGAAACGTAGTCACCTTGGAGGCCAAAGTTACGCGTGCCTTTTCTTCTTCTATGGAAGTGCACATTGTGGTGTATGCCGAAGATATCCCATCCGGTAAGAAAGTCATGTCGAACCAAGCCTTCTTCACGTTTGTAGCTGTAGACCAGTCCGGCAAGGCGATTGATGTGCCGGAGGCCGTGCCGGAAACAGAGGAGGAGATCAGGTTGTACGATGGTGCGCTGCGCCGCCGACAGTTGCGCTTGGTGTTGGCAGGACGTATGAAACCGAGTGAAGCCAATGAATTGCGCTCCATCTTTGATCTAAAGGAAGATCAGGAATAAGCTTACCTAAACGAATGACAGCACTGACCCCAGAAGAACTGAACAGCGATTTTCTCCGCCACTTTTTGCCGGAGACGCTTTACTTGATTCCCGAAGAAAACTTCGGTGAGGTTAGTGCTGCTATACCTGCGCCGGTGGCAGAAGAAACTGCTATACCTGTTGTTGTTCCGGATACGCATGAAACGCCTGTTGTAGCTGACAACCGGTCTGCCCCAACTGCAGCCGCTATACCTAAATTGCCGAAAGTTGAAAAAGTAGCGGAACCGAAGACATTTGAAGTGATCGGTGAGAACCGCAAGGGCCTGGTCGTGCTGGTTACTTTACCGGGCACCGCGTTCAAAGCGCTGCCTCAGTCCGAATTCCTGATCAAGATTCTGGCTGCGATCGGTTTTGGCCCTGCTGATGTGGCCTTCGTAAATAATGTTTCGGGTGCGACTACTAAGTTTGAAACACTTTCCGCCACACACCGCACAAACTACATTCTGAGTTTTGCCAGCCGACTGGACACAGAGCTGCCACACGAAAAGTTCACGCTCTACAATCCCGTGCTGGTGGGTAATGTGCCTGTGGTTTTCTCGCAGTCTCTGGCCGTGCTAGACGGAGATAAGGACCAGAAGAAATTGCTGTGGGGTGCCCTGCAGCGTGTATTTAAGAAATAGAAAGTGCTATACCTAATGTCTAAGTACCTTGTTTTTATAGGTATGTACCGCACAAAGTATCTTTGATTCAGAGTTGATCTATAAATGAAAAGCCCCTCCGATCAGGAGGGGCTTTTCTTATTTCAATTGCTTAAAATAAACCTTAGTTTACGAGCGATGCAATTTTAGCTTCCAACTCCTCTCCTCTCAGCCCTTTTGCGATTATTTTACCTTCCTTGTCGAGTAGGATGGTTTGCGGGATCGCATCAACCTGATACAGTTGAGCGGCGGCGCTTTCCCAACCTTTCAGATCGGATACCTGCGGCCAGGTCAGTTTGTCATCGGCAATTGCTTTCAACCACTTCTCACGCGACTGGTCGAGCGACACCCCAAAAATCTCAAAGCCTTTATCCTTGTACTTGTTGTACATCTTCACAACATTCGGATTTTCTTTGCGGCAGGGAGCGCACCAACTGGCCCAGAAGTCGATCAGCACATACTTGCCTTTGAGCGAAGAGAGTGCAATCTCGCCTCCTTCTGGCGTTGGAAGCTTAAAGTCAGGTGCCACAGAGCCGATAGCGGTTGTGCGCAGCGAACTGAGGCGTTCCGTCAGTGTTTTCGTATACCTTGACTCCGGTATGTGCTGGGTATAAAGCGTGAGCATGCTATCAGCAAAGGCAAAGTCCAGCTGCGGGTTGACAAGGCTCAGCGTACCAAAAGCCGAAACGATCGAGTTTGGATGTTTGGCGATAAAACTCTTAACATCTTTCTGCAGATTCAAATACTGCTGTCTATATCCTTCAGCTTCCTCGGTTTTGCCTTCCGACATGGCACGGTTAAACTGCTCGCTCAGCGCCATTTCTTTCTGACGGTTCTCGGTCACCATTTTATTCAGTTGCTGGAAAAGCTCTGAATCTTCTGAGTTCTCGAACTTAGCCGTGCTGTTCAGATCGCGTGCATCGGCTTGCACCTTAATAGCTTTATTCTCCAAAACCATCATCATCGCATTCTGCTGGTCAAGCCCAAGTCGGTACAAAGTAGGTTCAGAAACCTCCCCTTGAAAAGTGAATGTGCCATCCTGACTAATATCAGCCGTATCGCGGGCGATAAACTGCTGCTCTCCTAGTTCAAACAGAAAAATCTGACCTGGCGTGGCGTTCTGCAGTCTTCCTTCAATGGTATAAGCACTGCCATTTGTAGCGGATTTGTTACCCTGGCAACTGGCCATAAGCGCAGCCGCTGAAGCCAGTACTACATACTTCTTTAGGTTCATATGTTTATTCATTGACTGTTTGACAAAGGATCAAGTCAGGTTTTCTATTAAAATCTGAAAACCCTGTGTTTTGACATCTTTGGTTGAAGCTTTAAGAAAGCGCCTCCTTCATCTTTTGTCAAAACATCTTGTGTCCGAACTAGTTAAGCTTTGAGTCCTTCCTGCAACAAATTGTTTGCCGCTTTCGGGTCGGCTTTGCCTTTGGTTTTCTTCATGATCTCGCCCATGAACATACCAATAAGCGACTGCTTTCCAGCCTTGTACTCTTCCACTTTTTGAGGATTGGCAGCAAGTACTTCAGCTACGATCGCTTTTAGTGCATCAGAATCAGATTCCTGCAGCAGGTTCTGCTCCTCCGCTACCTGGTGTGCCGGTATACCAGGGTTTTCCAGCATGTATGGGAAGATCTTCTTGGCAGCTACAGAGTGGCTTACCTTGTTCTCGTCCACCAGCGTGATGATCTCGGCAATGGCGTGCGGCTGCAGCGGGAAGTCCTTAATGTGCAGTTGCAGTTCGTTCAGGTATGACTTCACAGGACCCGTTACCCAGTTGGCGGCACCTTTATAATTCTTGGTGTGCTTACACAGCTCGTCGTAGTAGAGCGCAATTTCTTTTGCGTCGGTCAATACACCTGCGTCATACTCTGACAAGCCAAACTCCTGCGTAAAGCGCTTGTATAGCTCCTGTGGCAGGCTCGGCATGGTGGCTTTGATACGCTCCAACCACTCCTGTTCAATTACCAATGGCGGCAGGTCTGGCTCGGGGAAGTAACGATAGTCGTTGAGCGTCTCCTTAGAGCGCATGGCTGTTGTTGTGCCTGTATTCGCGTCGAAGTTGCGTGTCTCAGAATCGATCTTGCCGCCATTCTCGATCACCATGATCTGGCGCTCTATTTCATGCTCGATGGCACGCTGCACGTTGCGGAACGAGTTCATGTTCTTCACCTCCACCTTGGTACCCCAAAGCGGAGAGTCTTTCAGCATCACCGAAATGTTGGCGTCACAGCGCAGCGAGCCTTCTTCCATGTTACCGTCGCAAATTTCGAGGTAGCGCACCAGTCGGCGAATTTCCGTCAGGTAGTTGTAAGCTTCCTCCGAATCACGGATGTCCGGCTCCGAAACGATCTCGATCAAAGGGACACCAGCACGGTTCAGGTCGATGAGCGTTTCCGTCTCGCCTGCCAGGTGCATGGACTTACCCGCGTCTTCTTCCATGTGGATGCGTGTGATGCCAATGCGCTTGTCATTGCCTTCTGCGTCTTTTACCACCAGGTGACCAGCCGTACAAACAGGTGTTTTGTCCTGCGTGATCTGGTAGCCCTTCGGAAGGTCCGGGTAAAAGTAGTTCTTGCGGGCGTAGATGTTGTAGCGGGTAATCTCGCAGTTCGTTGCCAAACCCATTTTCACGGCCATCTCCACCACGCTTTTGTTGATGCGCGGCAAGGTGCCCGGGTGGCCCAGTGTGATCACGCTTAGGTTGGTATTCGGCATCACGCCATACTCTGTAGAGTCCGACGAATAGGCCTTGCTCTCCGTCAACAGCTGGGCGTGTACTTCCAGACCGATGATTGCCTGGTATTTGTCTCTTATCTCTTTATCCATGATGCTTATCGCAAGAATACTTATCCTGATGAATATGACTATTTATCTTTGCTACTGCTATTAGAATAGCTTACTTATGTCTGAAATGATCACGAAAACCATTGCAACAACAATAAGATTAAAGAATAGCATACCGAACAGGTATAAAAGTTTCTGATTCTTATAACTCTCCTTTTTAAGGTAACTCTTCACAATATAAATCAAACCTACTGGTGCAATGGCAAACGCCAGTAAAGCAGGTACTCCCACTAGTAAGTCCATTAAGTAATACCCTTGCAAGTCGAAGGCCCTTAAGGCTATAGACATAAGGACGGCCGCTCCAAAGGAATACCAAATGACCTTGTATAGTGCTTTTGCTTTATGTAAATAAGGAGCTTCCAAGCTTTATCTGTTATGCCAACAAGCTTTTAACGAGCTCCTGCGCCTTCGTAGGGACTGCCTGCAGGCCAGCAACTTCCTTACCACCGGCCGTAGCATAAAACGGCTGTCCGCCACCGCCGCCTTTAATCTCCTTGGCGAGTTCACGCACCATCTGGCTAGCGTTCAGCTTACGGTCAGACACCAGGTTGTCTGACAGCATCACCGCAATCTGTGGCTTACCGTCGATTTCAGCGGCCAGCACCAGCACCAGGTTTTCTATTGCCTGACGCATGTCGAATGCCAATTTCTTCAGGTAGTCAGCTGTGCTGACATCTACTTTCTCGGCCACGAAGTTCACGCTGTCGATGGACTGTGCTTTCTGCACCAGACTTTCTTTAAGTGAAGTCAGTTGCTTCAGCTCAAATTGCTCGAGCTGCTTCTGCAGGGCTTTGTTGTCTTCCTGCAGCTTCTGCACAGCACCGGATATGTTACTGTGTGTGCCCAGCACTTCGCGTACCGCATTCAGCTCGTTCAACTGTTGCTGCATGTATTCCTCGGCCGATGCTGCTGTGGTAGCCTCAATACGGCGCACGCCTGCAGCTACAGAGCTTTCAGAGAGTATCTTGAAATAGCCAATCTCGCCGGTATTGTACACGTGCGTACCGCCGCAAAGCTCTACGGAGTGGTCACGGTCAAAAGCGATCACACGTACAAACTCGCCATACTTCTCACCGAAGAGCGCCATGGCGCCCATCTCTTTGGCCTCGGCAATCGGAATGTTCCGCTGTTCTTCCAAAGGGATTGCCTGGCGCACACGCTGGTTCACGATCGTTTCTACTTCACGCAGCTGCTCGTCAGTAACTTTAGAGAAGTGTGAGAAGTCGAAGCGCAGTACTTTTTCGTTTACCAGGGATCCTTTCTGCTGCACGTGCTCACCTAAAACTTTACGTAAAGCGGCGTGCAATAAGTGTGTAGCCGAGTGGTTCTTACGAATCAGGTTGCGGCGCTCAAAGTCCACTTCGCTTCTGAAAGTAGCCTCCACATGTTGTGGCAATTTAGAAGTGATGTGCAGGATCAGGTCGTTCTCCTTTTTGGTGTCCAGTACCTCGATCTGCTCGGTCGCAGAAATCAGGTAGCCTGTGTCTCCTACCTGTCCGCCGCTCTCGGCATAGAAAGGCGTGCGATCCAGCACGATGTGGTACTCGCTCTTGTTCTTAGTTTTCACCTGACGGTAGCGCACAATATGCGAGTCCGCTATGTCATGTTCGTAACCCAGGAACTCTGTTTCCACGTCCGGCTGAATGATCACCCAGTCGCTTTGCTCTTGCGCGGAAGCGTTGCGGGAGCGGTTCTTCTGCTGCTCCATTTCCACCCCGAAACCAGCTTCGTCTACCTTCAGGCCTTTTTCACGGGCAATCAGGGCAGTCAGGTCCAGCGGGAAACCGAAGGTATCGTACAGTTCGAAGGCAGTTTTGCCATCGATGGTGTTATTGTTCTCTCTGAATTTAGCTTCTAAAGCATCCAGGCGCTTCAAACCGTTCTCGAGCGTACGCAGGAAAGCATTTTCTTCCTCCTCAATCACACGCTGCACAAAGCTCAACTGTGCCTTTAGTTCTGGGAATACATTCTCCATCTGGTCCGCTAACACGGCAGCCAGTTTGTACAGGAAAGGCTTCTTGAAGTCCAGGAAAGTGAAGCTATACCTGACCGCACGGCGCAGGATACGACGAATCACGTAGCCTGCCTTGTTGTTGGACGGCAACTGTCCGTCCGAAATGGCAAAGGCAATGGCACGTATGTGGTCGGCCATTACGCGAATGGCTATGTCTGTCTTTTCGTTTTCGCCATAAACCACACCCGCCTCTTTAGCGATGAACTGGATCAGCGGTTGGAACACATCGGTGTCGTAGTTGGAACGCTTGCCCTGGATGGCCATGCACAAACGCTCGAAGCCCATACCTGTATCGACGTGCTGCGCAGGCAGTTTCACCAGCGAGCCATCCGCCAAACGGTTGAACTCCATAAATACGTTGTTCCAGATTTCGACAACCTGCGGATGATCAGCATTCACGAGTGTTTTGCCGTCTACCTGCGCACGCTCTTCGGCCGTACGCAAGTCAACGTGAATCTCCGAGCACGGACCGCAGGGACCTGTATCGCCCATCTCCCAGAAGTTGTCCTTTTTGTTGCCCATCAGGATGCGGTCTTCCGCGATCATCGACTTCCAGATGTCATAGGCATCCTGGTCCATCGGCAGGTTCTCCGAATCGTCGCCCTGAAACACCGACACATACAGCCTGTCTTTCGGCAGCTGGTATACCTCTGTGAGCAGCTCCCAAGACCAGGCCAAGGCTTCTTTCTTGAAATAGTCGCCGAATGACCAGTTGCCCAGCATTTCGAACATGGTGTGGTGGTAGGTGTCGTAGCCTACTTCCTCCAGGTCGTTGTGCTTGCCCGATACGCGCAGACATTTCTGAGTGTCGGCAATGCGCTTGGACGGTGCTGGTTTATTGCCCAGGAAGTAGTCTTTAAAGGGCGCCATACCTGAGTTGATAAACATCAGGGTGGGGTCGTCTTTTACCACAAGGGGTGCCGACGGCACGATCTGGTGCTGCCGTTGCGCGAAGAAGTCAAGAAACTTTTGTCTAATCTCAGCTGAGTTCATCTATGATTATTAAGCCTTTAGATACAATCTGCTATACTTGTTGTTTAATAACAAAAAATATAGAATTTTTGCCTTACAGAAACAGCCCCTTCGGGCATTGCTTACGCGGGCCTGCATTAGGGCAAAAGTAGCAATTTTAGCCGTAATTGTGCGTGCTATACCCGAAAATTAGTGCTGTGCCCCTATACCTTGAAACCGACGCCATGCCTTATAAAGAGAAAGAAATCGAAAAACAGTACTACACCATCGGTGAAGTAGCTGCCATCTTTGACGTTGCTCCCTCGCTGATCCGCTTCTGGGAAACCGAGTTTGAGCAACTTAAGCCCAAGAAAAATAAAAAAGGCAACCGCCAGTACACGGCCAAGGACATTGAAGAACTGCGTTCGGTTTATCATCTGGTAAAAGAGCGTGGTTTTACAATACAGGGCGCTAAGGAGGTTCTGAAGAACAAATCAGTGCAGACCAAGGACAAGATCGAGATAATCAATTCGCTCGAAAAAGTGCGTTCTTTCCTGGTAGGTATAAAAGAACAGCTGAACACCAAAAGCTAAGCCTGCGTACCTTGGTGCATGTCTCACGAAGCCCAGTTTGAAGTTGCCCTTTCGTTTTTGCCTTACGTCGGTGACCAGCTGACGAAGGTGCTGGTGAGCTATTGCGGCTCGGCCAAGGCCGTGTTTGATACGCCTGTGCCGAAGCTGATGAAAGTGCCGGGTGTGGGTGAACGAGTGGCCAAGAGCATACGGGATAACGGTCGTCAGGCATTGCTGGAAGCGGATGAAGTGCTGAAGAAAGCTTCAGACAAGCAGGTAAAATTACTGTTCTATACCTCGCCGCATTACCCAAATCGACTAAAGCAATTACCAGACGCGCCGCCCCTCCTCTACTTTCGGGGCAATTCCGACTTAAACCATCGCCGCATTATTAGCATTGTAGGAACCCGTAAACCAACGAGTTATGGGCAAGGTATAACCGAACGAATTGTCGAAGACCTGAAGCCCTACAATGTCATGATCGTAAGCGGTCTGGCCTACGGCATTGACATTGCCGCTCACCGGGCTGCACTGCAGGCAGGATTACCCACCATTGGCGTAATGGCCTCCGGGCCCGACACGATCTATCCTGGGGTACATAAGAAATACGCAGAGAAGATGCTGGAGCAGGGCGGTGTGATCACCGAAAACACCTTTGGTACTAAACCCGACGCACCCCGCTTTCCGGCCCGCAACCGCATTATCGCCGGCATGTCGGACTGCACCATCGTGATCGAGGCAGCTTTCAAAAGTGGCACCCTGATTACCGCCGACATCGCACATAGCTACGACAAGGAAGTAATGGCCGTACCCGGCAACATCAACTCCCCTATGTCGGAGGGGACCAACTGGCTGATCAAGTCCCACAAAGCTGCTGTGCTGACCTCCACACAAGACCTGATTGAGTTGCTCAACTGGGATGTGGAAGATAAACTGGCCTCTAAACGAGCCGCTGCTATACCTGCCCTCGACCCGGCTGACTTCACAGCGGAGGAAATGCAGGTGCTGCAAGTGCTGATCCAGTCCGGTGAAGAGCAAATGGATAACCTGGGCTGGAAATCACAAGTACCTATAAGTCAACTGGCCTCCGTGCTGCTGTCACTTGAATTTAAAGGGATGGTAAAAGCCATGCCAGGTAAACGGTTTGCCCTGATACGATAGAAATAAGCTCTAACCTTATGTTATTCAGTAGGAATCTTGGTCGCCAGCTTCAAAAGCCACTGCAACTTGCCACCAAGCTTTTTACAAGATGACAGTATGGATTAACAACTCTCAAATTCTTAAACTCTCTAACTCCTAAACTTCCAAACTCCCTTGCTTCTCTTCAACAATGATTTTCTGCCGCGTCAAGATCTGCAGCTGCCTATCTCGAATCGGGCATTTCAGTACAATGATGGCTTTTTTGAAACAATCATGGTCGTGGATGGCAAACTGCGTTTTTGGAACGACCACAAAGCACGCATACGAGAAGCGGCGGCGGCTCTTTACTTGGCTATACCTGATTATTTTTGGGGCGAGGAGCTTGAAGAGAATTTGTTGCAATTGGCCAGGCAGCGAAATGCAGCCAATTTTGGTCGCCTGAAATTGAAGGTATGGCGGGCGGGTGAGGGTTTGTATACCCCTCATACAAATGATATCGAATGGCTGGCAACTGCAGCGCCTACCCAGCCTATACCTTACACAAGTATAAAAGTAGGCATCAGCCAGATGGCAAGAACCTGTTTATCGCCCCTCTCCCATTTTAAAGGCCCTCATGCACCACTTTATGTACTGGCAGGAATAGAGAAGCAGAATAGGAACTTAGACGACATACTCTTACTTAATGCACAAGGCCATGTAGCGGAGTTAATCTCCTCTAATATTTTCTGGCTAAAGGATGGTGTACTTTATACACCTACAGTAGACACTGGCTGCGTGAATGGAATATTGAGGAGAAATATTTTGCGCTGGTGCCAAAATAAAGGTATAGCCGTACAAGAAGTATTGGCAGCACCTGACGAGTTATTGCAAGCCGATATGGTATTTAGTACGAATGTGACAGGTATAAGAAGTATGAAGGAAATAGATACACACACACTGCCAAGCTGCAACGACTGGCTGCAAAATATGAGAGCAGAACTTCAGGTATAGCCAACTTATAAAATCAGAAAAAGTCCGCCCCTGAACAGCGGCAGACTAATCTATACCTCTTAAAGTGTTAGGTTTAAGCCAAGTGAAAAGGTGCGGGGCTGTGGATAGTGACCTCTGTCGATGCCATTGGCGACTTCCGGATCCTGCCCGCTATACCTGGCCAGTACAAAGGCATTTTGTGCCGTGGCATTAACCCGCATTTCCATTTTATTGCCTAGAACTCTCCCAGCGTTGTATCCAAGTTGCAAATATTCCATGCGAAGGAAAGAGGCTTTCTCAAGAAAATGGCTTGATTCAGTATGTGCACTGATCAAACCTGTCGCCAGATAACTTCTGTTAGCATTGGACAGGTACTCCATTTGATCGTTGGCGTATAGCCAACTGCGTTGGGCATTCGCGCGATTATGCACCTGGTTACCAGCCGCACCACGCAAAAGCAAAGACATATCCCACCTTCCATAGGCGCCCTCGGAACTAATGCCATAGTATAGCTTAGGTTGGCTCGAGCCCATTGGATACTTTATAGCATAACCATATTTGCTCCTGTCATAGCCTCCCTGTATGGGTTTGCCATTGCTATCATAGAGGTGTCTATACAAATCAAACACTTGGGCGGGCTCACCCTTAACAAGTGCCAGGCCATAATCATTGTCAGAGAAAGTATACTTATGCACGAAATCCCCGATGCTGGTCACTTCGTTTCTGGCAACTGTAGTATGCAACCCCAGCTTCAAGTTGGCACTGCCTTTCTGAACAACATGATAATGGAGAGCTGTTTCTAAAACGCTTACGCTGAGGCCTCCAACTGCCAGGTAACTGGAGCCGTAGCCACTGCCTACTGAATATCTAAATGGTATAAAAAGGTCACTCGACTTAGTTTGGAAATAACCGAGGTTACCTGATAGCCTGTTGTCCATCAGACCAAAGTCAAGCCCTATGCTCTTTTGGCGTGTTCTTTCTGTGTCCACCAAACTTTGCGGACCAGCAAATCCGTAGTCAATCGGGTTGCCCTGCACCGGCGTCCATAAGGCAGTTCTAAATCTATTGGGTTCATCCACTTTGCTGAACCAACCTACGTCCAATCTAAATTTGAGAAGTGAAATGACGTCAGTACTCGCTAAAAAAGACTCTTTCTTTATGTCCCAGTCAATACCAAGCGCTATTGACCGTTGGCGAAGAATGTCCTCGTCATAATTTACATCAGACAGGTTCCGGAAAGAACCTTTTAAGGTATAGCGGCTATGCAAGGTATAGCCTAGGCTGCCATAATAACTTAGGTTTTCCTGCTTTGTAGTGATACGCTTTCCACGAGAATAAATTAATTCATTCTTGTTTTCTTCTGTAGATTTCGATTCATTCTCCCGCTTGGTCTTTAATAGGCCAACTTTCAAATCGAGCATGCTGCTTATAGCTGGTATAGCCTGATCAAGGGTGACAAATGTTTCATAATAAGTAACATCTGATTTAAGGCGATGCGTAATTAGATCAATAGGACTATTCTGACGGTAGGCCATTTCAGGATAGACCTCGCTACGGTAATCACCTGCTGATTTGACGTGAGCATACCTGTAATTGGTTGTTAATACAGGTAGGAAGTGAAGGCGGTACTGCATATGTGCCTGACCATAGAGCGTTTGAATTTCTTCCCTGTTCTCCTTCTGCTCCAGCAAACTTACCGGGTTGATCTGGCTGCCAATGGCAGAGCCATCCGGACGGGTGTGCGTAAAATAGCCCCCAAAATTGTTATCAGCATACACGGGCTGAGTGGGATCAAAAGCCATCGCTGCAGGTATAGCCCGCTCATCTGCCAAACGTAACGCCTGCCCGGAGCTGTGCAACGAAAGGTTGAAGGTCAGGTGCTTCTGTAACAGGCTAGGCTGCAGATTGATTGCCAGTGAGTTGCGCTTATACCGAGTGGCCTTTAAAATACCATTTTGGTTTACCTGACCGGCTGCTATGCGATACGGAACGGTGCCTAAGGCACCGCTCAGGTTCAGGTTGTGCATCATGCTGAAGCCAGTCCGGTAAATCTCGTCCTGCCAGTCTGTGTCATAATCGCCCAGCAGGTGCTGTTGGTCCGTGTATCGCTCACGAATCAGTTCTCTGAAATCCGCCGCAGAAAAAATGTCAGCTTTCTTACGCAGGCTTGACACCGAACCCGTTGCGTTGTATAGTAGCCGCATTTTATCACTCGTTCTCCCTGATTTTGTCGTGATTATCAGGACACCATTGGCGGCTGCTCCGCCGTAAAGAGCTGTCGCAGCGGCATCTTTCAACAGCGAAACAGTAGCAATATCCTCGGCATTCAGCCAACTCAGGTTGCTTGCATGAAGCGAATGACTAAAAGGATCCAGTAAAACACCGTCAATAACAACTAAAGGGCTATTGTTGCCAAGCAGCGAAGTGCCTGATCGCATTACCATTTCCGCTCCCGTACCAGGTGATCCTCCGGAAGGCACAAGGCGTAACCCGGCAAACTGCCCTATCAGCAACTGCTCTGTATTATAGACCAACCCCTTGTTGAGCTGTTCTTTCGGCACCTGTTGTGCTATTGCCGAGCTTCTGGTCTCTTGGCTTGTATTAGCAGAGTCCGGCAAAGCGGACTGGCTATGGGAGCTTACGGCCCATAAGGTAGCTATCGCAGTTCCCCCGACCTTTATTAATTTGGTAAAGGATAGTAAAGGTTGTTTCAAGAATTTAGATTTAAGTATCGAATATTTTACTAAAATAGCTTTTTCTAGATATCAATCACATTATTTAAATTAATAGGCATCTAACAACCGAATCAGCTATAACGCTCTAGAAGGACTGGTATGCCCCTGAACATTCAGAAGGTATAGACGGAGAGCAGTATCTATGATAAAGGTATGGCTTTGAGGTAGTGTACAAGTGGCTACTTTGTAGCTGGAGTAAGTTTAACGGATCTTTCAGGTTCAGTCCATCAAACTTCTACTAGATAGTCGCGTTGTTTAAGTTGAACATAACATCATGAAAAGACAATTATCAGTTGGAGTATTGGGTTTTGGTATGGCGGGCAGGGTGTTTCATGCCCCGATCCTATCGGCCGTTGAAGGCCTCAAACTCAGCAAAATTAAAGCCAATAGACCGGAAAGCGTTTCGCTGGCCAGGGAGCTATACCCTGCTACAGAGGTGGTTTCAGAAACTGCCAGCATCTTGCATGCCCCTGACATCGACCTGGTTATCGTAGCCACCACCAACGAAACACATTACGATCTAGCCAAAGCCGCTCTGCAGGCCGGTAAGCATGTGGTGGTGGAGAAGCCGTTTACCGTCACTTCCCGACAGGCTACCGAGCTGATAGATCTAGCCAAAGGGAAGGGAAAACTGCTAACTGCCTACCAGAACCGCCGCTGGGACAGCGATTTTAGAACCATTCAGAAACTGCTCAAAAGCGAACTACTAGGTCGTCTGGTCGAGTATGAGGCCCATTTCGATCGGTTCCGTCCTATACCTGCCACTGGCACCTGGAAAGAAGAAACGCAGCCCGGCACAGGTATACTGTATGACCTGGGTTCTCACCTGATCGATCAGGCTCTGGTGCTTTTCGGAACTCCGGAGTCCATCTATGCAGATTTGCGCGCACAGCGTAGCGGCGGTGAGATTATCGACAGCTTCGATGTGGCACTCTATTATAAGAGTGGCTTGAAAGCAATTTTAAAGGCAGGCATGCTGGTGAGGCAACCGGGACCACGTTTTATCCTCTCAGGCGACAAAGGCTCTTTTGTAAAGTACGGCCTGGATGTACAGGAAGCCGCGCTTAAACAGGGGCTCTCGCCTGCCGCCTCCGCTGATTGGGGTACTGAACCGGAAGAAATCTGGGGGAAGCTGGACACTGAGGTGCAGGGGCAGCGACTGGTGGGCAAGATTCAAAGTGAGGTCGGCGACTACCGTGGTTTTTATGAGAGTGTGCGCGATGCCATAAAAGGTATAGCTGAGCTGGAAGTAAAACCGGAGCAGGCCCGAAATACCATCCGGGTAATTGAACTGGCCATGCAAAGCAGCCAAGAGAAGCGTGTTCTTCCCTTCAACCTGTAACAATCGTATTGTGCTTTCAGGTATAGTATACCAACCTTTACCACTTTCAGTAGTATATTTGTAGCTACAAACATTATTAGCTTTCATTATGGAATCACTAAAAGGAAAAACTGCCCTGATCACAGGCGCAGGTAAAGGTATAGGTCGTGCTATAGCCATAGCATTGGCCAACGAAGGCGTAAACGTAGGGCTGGTGGCCCGCACCACGGCGCAACTCGAAGAGGTAGCAGCAGAAGTTCGTCAAGCGGGTGTTAAAGCGGCCGTGGCTACTGCTGATGTAACAGATTTGAAGTCTGTGAACAAGGCGGTAAAGCAGCTTGGTGCTGAGCTTGGCCCGATCGATATTCTGATCAAT
Organism: Pontibacter ramchanderi; assembly: GCF_002846395.1. GTDB lineage: Bacteria > Bacteroidota > Bacteroidia > Cytophagales > Hymenobacteraceae > Pontibacter > Pontibacter ramchanderi. The sequence goes on along the minus strand of NZ_PJMU01000001.1, from coordinate 486,241 downwards.
AACGCAGGTATAGCTAAGTTTGGCAAGTTCCTGGAATTGGAGCCTACAGACTGGGAAAACATCATCCGCGTTAACCTGATGGGTGTGTACTATGTAACCCGTGCCGTGCTGCCAGAAATGATCGAGCGTCAGACCGGTGATATCATCAACATTTCTTCTACTGCCGGTCAGCGTGGAGCACCGCTAACCAGTGCCTACAGCGCATCAAAATTTGGATTGATCGGTTTGTCAGAATCGCTGATGCAAGAAGTGCGCAAGCACAACATTCGCGTGACCACTCTCACACCGAGCACGGTGGCTACCGACATGGCCCTCGAGCTGAAACTAACAGACGGAAATCCGGACCGCGTTATGCAGCCAGAGGATTTTGCCGAACTGATCGTGGCGCAGCTGAAACTCAACCGCCGCGTGTTTATCAAAGAGGCCGGCATCTGGTCTACAAATCCGTAACACACAAAAGGCCCGAAGTTTAACTTCGGGCCTTTTGTATTATCTGGCTATACCTTAGCTGGTTATACCGCAACAGGTGCCTTTATGCTGGGGTGCGATACATAGTTCTCCAGTTGAAAGTCCTCGAATTTGAAGTCGAAGATATCCTGCACGTCCGGGTTTAGGCGCATGGTGGGCAGCTGGTGCGGCTCACGCGTCAGCTGCAATTGCGTCTGCTCCAGGTGGTTCAGATACAAGTGCGTATCCCCTCCTGTCCAGATGAACTCCCCTGGCTCCAGCCCAGTCACTTGCGCCATCATCAGCACCAGCAGCGCATATGAGGCAATATTGAAAGGTACGCCCAAAAATACATCGGCGGAGCGCTGGTATAGTTGGCAACTCAGTTTGCCCTCAGCAACATAAAACTGGTAGAAGGCATGGCAAGGCGGTAGTTTCATGTTTTCGATCTCGGCTACGTTCCAGGCACTTACTATGATACGTCGCGAGTCCGGGCTGTTTTTCAGCTGGTTCAATACTTGCGTGATCTGGTCGATATGGCGGCCGTCAGGCGTTGGCCAGCTGCGCCACTGCGAGCCGTACACCGGTCCCAGGTCGCCGTTTGCATCTGCCCACTCATCCCAAATCGTAACCCCGTTCTCCTTCAGGTAGGCAATGTTCGTTTCCCCTTTCAGGAACCAGAGCAGCTCGTGTATTATGGACTTAAGGTGCACCTTTTTTGTGGTCACCAACGGAAAGCCATCTGCCAGGTTGAAACGCATCTGGTAGCCAAATACACTCAGTGTGCCCGTGCCGGTTCTATCTTCTTTCTTCACCCCTTTGTCGAGGATATGCTGCATCAGGTCTAGGTACTGTTTCATGAGGTATAGGGCTTTATTCTGTTAAGTGGATTAAATATAGGGTAAAGTTAGTCAGGAAAAAAAGCTATTCCTTTTAAATGCTGCGGTCCAGCTGTACCGCAAGCAGGCTTAAATATCCGAGTGTAGACTACGGCTTTGCGGCGTTCGGCATGCGGTTTACGATTCGCTCGACCTGGCTCTTGACCTTGCCATAGCCTGCATCGAAACTATTAAAGGCTCCTTCCGTCCAGCCGCGCCACAGTAGTTGCTTCGATCGTGGTTCGATTATATCCAATATAAGTGTTCCTTGCTTAAAAAGGTCTACGGCACGGTGGCCAGGCAGGGCAGCATTGCCATAGCTATACCTGTAGCCACTCATGTAGGCATAGCTATACCCGAATCCGGGTCCGTAAAGCTCCGGTTTGTCCATGGCATCCGGCACCGATACACTTACATCGTAAGCCACTAGCATGTCAGGGTTTACAGAAGTCTTGGTGTAGCCCTTGGCCTGCAATTCTTCTTCTACCGCTTTTAAAAGGTGCTCGTGCAGGCTTTTGTCGAAACCAGGACCATAGGCGGCCGTCGCTGTCGGCTTAGGCTGGTACCAGGCGTAGGTTGTTTTGTTTGACAATACGCCTTCAGATGAACTGATGCTTGTGGTGTGGTCAATGCCGGAAGTGGCGACACAGCTGCTTAAAAGGATAGCGCCCAGCATGAAGTATAGCGCCGATGACAGTTTCAGGTTCATGTTTTTCATAGATGATGTTGGGTGTGAATTGGCAGGGGCTTCTTTTCTCCCCTCCTTACGGGTGCCTGGGTTTAAGGATGACAATAATCATAGCTTACTTTCAAAATTATATATTCTTTTGCGAATAAATAAACATGTCCCCGATTTTGGAGGCAATTCAAACCGAGCGTCAGGCATGCCGTAAGTTAAGCGATACGCCCAAAAATGACACTCAAAAACAAAGAAACCATGGATCAACCTGTTTTGAAGTACACCTCTGCTGAAGAAGCGCTTTCCGTGATCAAATCCGGCGACCGCGTGTTTGTACATGGCAGCGCTGCCACGCCACAGTATTTGCTGCACAAACTGGCCGAGCGGGCAGACGAATTACGGAATGTGGAGCTGGTGAGTATTTCTACTTTTGGAGACATGCCTTGCGCCGACGAACGGTGCAGCGATGCTTTTTATATCAATTCGCTCTTTGTGTCTGCGAACGTGCGCGAAGCTGTCAACAGTGGACGTGGCGACTATGTGCCTATTTTCCTGAGCGAAATCCCTAACCTGTTCCGCTCCGGCATCATGCCGCTCAACGTAGCCATTGTACACGTTTCGCCGCCTGACCGCCACGGTTTTTGCTCGCTCGGTGTTTCGGTAGACATTGCCCGCCAGGCCGTTATCAGCGCGCAGCACGTTATCGCGCAGGTAAACCCCCAAATGCCGCGCACCCACGGCGATGCCCTCATCAACATTCGCCGTTTCGATGCACTGGTGGCTGTGGACGAACCGCTGCCGGAAGTAGACTACAGTTCGCGTATCACAAGTACCGAGGAAACGATCGGCCGCTATATTGCGGAGCTGGTGGAAGACGGCGCAACTTTGCAGATGGGTATTGGTGCTATACCTGACGCTACGCTCAAGAGCCTGACCAATCACAAAGGGCTGGGCATCCATACCGAGATGTTTTCGAACGGGGTATTGCCGCTGGTGCAGCAAGGAGTCATTACAAACGAATTTAAAAAGAAGCACCCCGGCCGGATTGCAACCGGCTTTATTGTGGGTAACCGCGAGCTCTATGATTTTGTGGATGACAACCCGCTCATCACCATGCTGAGCTCTGATTACGTGAACGACGTGACCGTGATCCGCTCCAACCCGAAAGTCACCGCCATCAACAGTGCCATCGAGATCGACCTGACAGGCCAGGTGGTGTCTGACTCTATTGGCACTTACCAGTTTTCAGGTATAGGTGGGCAGATGGACTTTATCCGCGGCGCGGCGCTATCTAAAGGCGGCAAGCCGATTATTGCCCTGCCCTCGGTCACCAACAAAGGGATTTCTCGCATCACGCCTTATATTAACCAGGGCGCAGGTGTTGTGACGACCCGCGCCCACGTGCATTATGTGGTAACGGAATACGGCGTGGCCTACCTGTATGGCAAAAACCTGCGGCAGCGCGCCAAAGCCTTGATCGGGATCGCCCACCCGGATCATCGCGACCGGCTGGAAGAAGAAGCGTATAAGCGGTTCAAAAACTTATAGGCTCGATACTAAACCTTCGTTTCGGGTTTGCGTGTATGGGAAGGTTAAGTATATGTCTTATGGATATTTCTATCTCACCTTCCCGTATACCTACCCCCCGTCCTGAATGGGTGGTGCGCTTCGCCCGTGTTGGCTTGATCGCTAAAGGAATAGTTTATTGCCTGGTTGGGGCGCTGGCCTTTATGGCGGCTTTCGAGCTGGGTGGCCAGACCGAGCAAGGTGCCGGTAAAACCGGTGTTTTTCAATTTATACTGGAGCAGCCTTACGGCAAGGTACTCCTCGCCATTGTGGTCGTCGGCATGCTGTGCTATACCTTATGGCGCTTTATTCAGGCCTTTGGCGACACCGAGGAAAAAGGCACTGACGCGAAAGGGATTGGCAAGCGTATCGGCTATGCGTTTAGCGGTGCGGTTTACGGAGCACTCGCTTTCACGGCTGGCCAATTGCTGCTTGGCAACGGTGGCGGAGGAAGTGGCACAGACTCCCGTCAGACGCTGGCCCGCGAGCTGCTGTCGCAGCCTTTTGGGCAGTGGTTGCTGGGGGCAGTGGCGATCGGGACCATGATTATGGGAATTTACCAGTTCTACCGGGCCTATTCGGGTAAGTACATGAAGAAGGTGCAGGCACAGAAACTGAAACCTGAAATCAGGAAATCCTTGGTTCGTGCCGGGTTAGTAGGTTATATCGCGAGGGGCACAGTCTGGCTGATCATCGGTTTCCTGCTCTTACGCGCCGCCCTGAAGTCCAATTTCCGCGAAGCTGGCAGCAGTTCACAGGCTTTTCAGTTTCTGGAAGAGGCCTCCTACGGATCTTACCTGCTGGGAATCCTGGCCTTAGGGCTGATCTGTTATGGGGTGTTTATGTTCGTGAGAGCCAAATGCGAGGTGATCAGTGCCAAGGTATAGCCTGGTTTCGTCTATGCATGTTCGGCTACTTGTCTAAAATATCGTCTGCTATAATAGCTTATTGTTTTGGCGGCACCTGATCGCTTCCTGATCTTTAAAACTTCTGCCCTGGCTATACCTGAACGTTTGCGCTAAAAGTCATGATCATCTAAACATACTGGGAAAGGGCTTGAAAAGGGAAGCAGATCCAAATGCAGCATTAACTTTTTTAGACGTGGAAATAAGGGATAAGTAGGCACATCTACGAAGTGGTAAGTACTGAACCGTGGCAGATTATAACATTATTTCGAAATGTTAATTGAGCGAAACGGTTAAACCAAATTTGAACCGGATTCTGTTAATAGGATATAACTTTTCAGTTATATTTGACTCAAATTTTGGAACTATCCGACTGCCTGATGACAAACGGTTCATTTAAAATATTTATCCTGGATGACGATATATGGTATAGCGAGCTGCTCGAGTACCACCTCTCGTTAAACCCGGACTATGAAATCAAAAAGTTTCACTCTGCCAATGACTGTCTGGCCAACATGCACCTGCGGCCCAATGTCGTAACGCTGGATTACTCCCTTCCAGACAAAAACGGGGCGGAAGTGCTCCGTCGCATCAAGGAAATGAGCCCGGATGTTCAGGTCGTAGTCATTTCTGGTCAGGAAGATGTAGCCACAGCCGTGGACCTGCTCAAGCTAGGCGCTTACGATTACATAGTTAAAGACGAAGACACGCCGGAGCGGCTTTGGAACACGATCAACAAGATAAGGGAGAATGTGTCGCTGCGTGAGGAGATTGACCACCTGAAAGAAGAGATCGGTCAGAAATACGACTTCGGCAAAGTGATCATTGGTAACAGCGACGCTATCAAAAAGGTGTTCAACCTGATGGACAAAGCTTCTAAAACCAATATCACGGTATCGATACACGGCGAGACAGGAACGGGCAAGGAACTTGTTGCCAAGGCCATTCACTACAATAGTCCCCGCAAGAAAGCGCCCTATGTGGCTGTGAACGTGGCAGCCATCCCGCGCGAACTCATCGAAAGCGAACTGTTCGGTCATGAAAAAGGCGCCTTTACCGGTGCCGTGTCCCGTCGTTTAGGAAAGTTCGAGGAAGCCAACAAAGGCACCCTCTTTCTGGATGAAATTGGTGAATTGGACATTAGTCTGCAATCCAAGCTGCTGCGTGTTCTCCAGGAAAAAGAGATCACCCGAGTGGGCGGCAACTCGGTAGTGCCAGTGGATGTGCGTATAATTGTTGCTACCCACAAAAACCTGGCAGAAGAAGTGAAAAAGGGCCGTTTTCGGGAAGACCTGTACTACCGCCTGCTGGGACTGCCCATCCAATTGCCGCCGCTGCGCGAAAGAGGCAGTGATATTCTGGTGCTGGCCAAGTTTTTTATCGACGCATTTGCCAAAGAGAATGGACTGGGCCGCAAGCATTTGTCGCCTGCAGCGCAGCAAAAGCTCCTCTCCTACGCTTTCCCGGGCAACGTGCGCGAGTTGAAGGCCTTGGTGGAGCTGGCCGTGGTGCTGGCCGATGAAGACACTATACAGGAACAGGACATCAATTTCTCCGCCAGCCATACCGACAAAGATTTTCTGGCCGAAGAGCGCAGCCTGAAAGAGTATACCACAGCCATAATTCAGCGCTTCCTGGACCGGTATGATTACAATGTGCTCCTCGTGGCAGATAAACTCGACATTGGCAAATCGACAATTTACCGGATGATCCAGAGTCAGGAACTCACAGTAAAGTAGTAGTATCAGGTTTTTATTTTCCGGTATCTCGGGAGTTAGTCAGGATTCCTTGTCGGGGAGTGTAATGGTGAAGGTACTGCCTTTGTCTATTTCGCTCTTGACGGTGATCTGGCCGCCCAACAATTTAACTTGCTGCTTTACGATGTAGAGGCCAAGCCCATTGCCCTCTGCCGCTTTGGGGGCAAAACGGCGATGCATCTGGAACAACTCCTGCCCCATGGCGTGCAGGTCCATACCAATGCCATTGTCTGTAACCTGAATGATCAGGACGTCCTTTTGCAACTGTGCTACCACTTCAATTGTGGGTTTCCGTTCTGTGCTTCTGTACTTCAATGCATTAGAGATCAGGTTGCGGATGATACTTTGGAGGTATGCCTTAATGGTACAGATCCGGGTATTTTCGGCAACATGCCACGCTACGGTAGTCCCCGTTTGCCTGATCTCTTCCTGGAAAAAGTTGACGGTCCGCTTTAAGACTTTGCCAACGTCGACTACCTCTTTGCTCATATGGCCAGCCGACTGCAGCGCTATTAATTCATTGAGGTCGCGCAGCATCACATCGACAAATTCCACAGTATGCAGCAGGTAGTGCTTGATCTCTTTTTCCTTGCTTTCGTTTAGTGTGCCCTGCAAAAGTCTTGCAAAGCCGAGCGCATTTGCGACAGGCTTCCGCATGTCATGGGCAAGAATCTTCCGGAATATTTCAAGCTCGTCGTTGTGGTTTTCTAGTAAAGTCGCATACCGCTCGAGCTCCATCTCCTTTTGCTTTTTCGCTGTAATGTCTTTGGCGATGCCAAATACGGCTAGTACGCGACTATCGTTTTTCAACGGGAAATTGGTAACGTCCAGGTGCCGGACACCTTCCTTGGTAAGAACAGCTGTTTCGTAGCGCTGCGGTTTATCCTGCGTGGTTTCTCGGAAGCGTGCCCAGGTATGGGCTTTCATGCTTGCCTCCATGAGCAGGTCGAAGCTCGCGCCGATCAGCTGCCCGCGGGTATACCCGGTAATCTCGCACACTTTCTCGTTTACCATCCGGAATTTGCCCTGAAGATCGAGCAGGAATATGGCATCCGGATGATGTAGAAAAAGCGCCTCGTTAAGTTTTTCAAACTGATACAGTTCTAGTTCTTTGCTTATATCCATTAGATAAAGGATAATCGAAAAAGTAGGATAAGGACGTATGATTATGTACGGCTTCAGACCGGAATTGACTTATAGTTCCTGTCTAAAGCTCCAGTTTTTCCGTAAACGGTAGCTTTTCTTCACCAGTCGGAAGTCTGAGCCCCATAACGGGCTTATATAGAGCGCATCAGGCTAACGCGGTAGTCGTTGTTGGATTAGTATAAATTCGGAAGTACTGCACAATCTACTTAACAGATAAACTATACCTTGAAATGCCGAAGAATTTAGTGCAAATAAGTTAGCTATACCTTGATTTATTGTTTTGGTTAGCAAAGGTCGCTTAAATGTTTAATTATAACATAAGCTGCAGGCTTTATAAAATACCATTTCTGGCAGGCAACATACCCCAAGGTGCCTATGAATTAATAGATTTCTCTTTTAATCCTGGAATTAGGTATAAGGTTTTTATACAAAAAATATTCGTGTTGAACCTAAATTATCTTCTATAATTGATTGTTACCTCACTGAAAAGCGATAATTTGCGAGTAAATCCGCTTGGTATTTCACGGGTTTTATTGATTGCATGATGGATACTTCACACGAGCTGCAAGTATTGCAAAAGGAGCTCGAAAAAGAAAAAAAAGCACGGCAGGAAGCAGAGTTAAAGGCTTCTTCACTTGCCAGCGAGCTTGCATCACTCCGTACAGCCCAGCCTGGTACCACAGCCGAGCTTGTGCAAAATGTCATGAACATGGTGCCGGGGATTGTGTACATCTACGACCTGGACCAGAACAAGAGCATTTACCTCAACAACGGCATCAAAACAATTCTGGGGTATACGCAGCAGGACCTGGACGCCATGGCTGGTCACTTCTTTATGTCTGTGGTGCAAGAGGAAGACAAGGTCCTGCTGTTGCAGCATTCTTCGGGTATGCTAAGCGCACAGGATGGCGAGGTACGGGAAATTACCTATAGCGTGCGGGCCAGCGATGGCTCCAGCCGGATTTTGTGCTGCCGTGAGTCTATTTTCAAGCGCAATGCCGATGGCAAAGTCAGTCAAATCATTGGCTCGGCAGAAGATACCACCAAGCTGCGACTTAAAAACAAGCAATTGGCTGAGCAGAAGGAATTCTACGAAGCAATCCTGAATAATCTTCCTTCCGATGTAGCCGTCTACGACAACAAGCTGCGCTACATTTTCGTGAATCCTGCCGCCGTGTCGGACCCTCACCTGCGCGAATGGATTCTGAATAAAACCAACGAAGAGTACTGCGCCTACCGCAACGTGCCCTTGCACCGCATAGAAAACCGTGGCAAGCAGTTGCAGAAATCCCTGAAAGAGCGCCGGCAGGTATCGTTTGAGGAAAAGCTCATCGATAAACAGGGTAATGTGAGCTACCATATCCGCAAGCTAAACCCCGTGTTAGATGAGCAGGGCGAGGTAAGGCTGGTAATCGGGCACGGGCTCAACATCACTGATCTGCACAAGGCCCAGGAAGAGATCAGAAACAGTGAGGCAAAAATTCGCGCCATACTGGATGCCATACCTGACCTGATGTTTATCATTGACAAGCAGGGCGTATACCTGGAGATGCACAACGAGCACGCTCAGTTTGATGTGGTGCACGCAACTGAAGTCATTGGCAAAACGCTTTTCGATATGCTCCCCGCCTCCCTGAGTGATAAAGCCTTTGAGCTGATACAGCAGGTGCTCGCAACAGGGCAACTCCAATCCATCAACTATGAGCTGCACGACCGTTACTACGAGGGGCGCATTGTGAAGTATAATGAGGAGAAAGTGCTCATCATTGTGCGCGATGTGACCGAAGAGCGCAAGGCAGCCATTGAGGTAAAAGAAAAGAACGACTTCATCAGATTGGTGCTCGATACAAGCCCTACGCTCATTTATGTGAAAGACAGTGAAGGCAGATTTACGCTGGCCAACCAGGAATGTGCGGCATTGTTCGGCTTAAAGCCGGAAGATTTACTCCATCTAACAGCACCGGATCTGCATGATGTGCCGCAGGAGCTGCAGCATGATAGCCAAAACGACCGAATAGTAATCGAAACGCGCCAGGAATTACGCTCGCAAGACAGCTATACCTTACCGGACGGACAGGTGGTCTGGTTCAACACCATCAAAAAGCCCCTGATCACCAAGGATGGCGAAGTGCATGTGCTTGCTATATCGACCAACGTGACGGAGCAGTACACTGCCAACAAGCGCCTGGAGGAGAGCGAGGAACTACACCGATTGCTTTCGGAGAACTCGCGCGACCTGGTGTGCCTGCATGATGCGGAGGGTAACTACCTGTACGTATCCAATGCCGTGGAAGAAATGCTCGGTTACAAGCCCGAAGAGCTGATCGGCGTGTCTGCTTACGAGATCATTCACCCGGATGACGCGCACAAGGTGAAGACCATGGGGCACAAAGTAGCCCTGGAGCAGAAGCACAACACAACCGTGCAACACCGCAAAATGCACCGCGATGGCTATTACATTTGGGTTGAAACCAGTATTAAACCTATTACAGACAGCGCTAATCATGTTGTCAAAATTCAGTCCTCTTCCCGCGACATCACAGAACGCCGCTTGGCAGAGGAAGCACTAAAGAAAAGCGAGAAGAAGTACCGCGAGCTGATCAAATACAGCCAGGCTTATATGTGTACGCACGATATGCAGGGCGTTATTCTCTCCGTAAACCCTTACCTGGTCGAAATGCTGGGTTATGCCGAGGAAGAGATTATCGGCAAAGAGCTGAAACAATTCTTCCCGCTGCTTCACCGGCAGTATTTCCCGGATTACCTGAAGCAGTTTGAGGAGAAAGCTGTGGCAAAGGGCATCCTCTGTGTACTTCGAAAGGACAAAGAAGAACGCTTCCTGAGCTATCAGAACTATAAAGTAAGTGAAGACGGGCAGGAACCCTACGTGATCGGTATTGCGCAGGATGTAACTGATCGCATTCAGACTGAGCGAGAACTCAAGAAAGCCAAGGAAGCTGCAGAAGAGTCGGCCCGGGTGAAAGAGAATTTCCTGGCCAACATGAGTCATGAGATCCGGACGCCGCTGAATGGTATATTGGGTATGAGTGGCCTGCTACACAAAACCCAGCTGGACGAAACGCAACTCAACTACCTTAAAATCATTAACCAGTCGGCTGATAACCTGCTGGTGGTCATTAACGATATTCTGGATGTGGCCAAGATCGAAGCCGGCAAGCTGGAATTGGAGTCGATCCCGTTCAGGATTGAAGAGACGGTGCAGGCAGCTTACCAAACCTTGAAGTACAAGGCGGAAGAGAAGGATATTGCCCTGCAACTTGGCACTTTGGACCTGCCGCATACCCTGCTGCAGGGAGACCCATACCGCCTGAATCAGATCCTGCTCAACCTACTCAACAATGCCATTAAGTTTACCGAGGAAGGCAGCGTGACCCTGCATGCCAAAACATTGGAGGAAACGCCTTCTACCCTCACCATTGAATTTGCGGTGGTCGACACAGGTATAGGTGTGCCGGCCGACAAGAAGGACCTGATCTTTGAGGGCTTCACGCAAGCGTACTCCAGCATCACCCGCAAGTACGGCGGCACCGGACTGGGGCTGAGCATCTGCAAAAACCTGGTAGAGCGCCATGGCGGTGACATCTGGGCGGAGGACAACCCGGATGGGGGCAGTATTTTCCGCTTTATGATCACATACCCCAAAAGTGAAATGGAGCAGCTCCCCGTAAGTGAAACGGTTGAGATAGACTACTCCAGTCTGGGTGCTTTAAAAGTACTGCTGGCAGAGGACAATGAAGTGAACATTTTCCTGGCTCAGGCGATTATGGAGGAATGGGGCTTTCAGCTGGATGTGGCCATGAATGGGCTCGAAGCCATCGAGATGGTAGAACAGGCTGACTACGATGTTATCCTGATGGACATTCAGATGCCTGAGCTGAGCGGCATCGACGCGACCATGCAGATACGGGCCATGCCTGACCCGAGAAAAGCAGGCATTCCCATTATCGCCCTGACTGCCAATGCCTTAAAAGGGGATGCCGAAAAATACATGAGTGCTGGTATGAATGATTACCTTTCCAAACCATTTGAATCGGAGGTGCTGTACGCTAAGATAGCCAGTCTGGTGCCGGAAAAGCGCAATAGCAGTGAATCGCACGGAAAAGGTTCAGCCAATCCTATGCCTGAAGCTCCCGAGCCAGCTGCTCCGCTGTACAGCATGGAGGTGATCCAGAAAATGTCGCACAACAACGAGGCTTTCATGAACCGTGCCCGCCAGCTTTTTGCTGATACTATACCTGTAACGGTGCGCGATATGCAAAAGGCCCTGGAGCAGGAAGACTGGAAAACGGTCAGCGCCCTGGCACATAAAGTGAAGTCCACGATTGACACCATGAAGATCGAGTCGTTGAAGGAGGTCGTTCGTTTTGTAGAGACAAATGCCAAACAGGAAACCAACCTGGCCGCGGTGCGTGAGGGTGTTGCCCAGCTAAGCCGGGTACTCCTGCTGGTGGTTGACGAAATTTGTGCTGAAATAAGCTCGTAGTCACGTAAAGAAGTATAAAATTGGCCTGTCCTGCGAGCATGTTGCTGCTGCGGGACAGGTTTTTTTGTAAAGCTTTGAGCAAAACCTCCGTAAGCCCTTAAACAGCCATGCCATTTATACCTATGCCCCCTACCCTAGCCCCTATCGCCATACCTGACCTGAAAGCAATCGTCGCGCTGCGCCACCACCTGCACCAACACCCTGAGCTATCCGGACTCGAGGAAGCGACAAGCCATACCCTGCAGAAATTTTTACGACAATACAAACCCCATGACATGCTGCAAGACCTGGGAGGTACAGGTTTTGCGGTTGTGTTTGAAGGCCAAGAAACAAGTGCCGGACCGACTGTGCTGTTCCGAGCTGAGCTGGATGCACTCCCGATCATAGAGCAAAACGAGCTCGCCTATACCTCCATTCACAAGGGCGTGAGTCACAAATGCGGTCACGATGGGCACATGGCTATCTTGGTTGCACTCGCCAGCATGCTGCACCACCAGCCACTTGCGAAAGGACGCGCTGTGTTACTTTTTCAACCAGCGGAGGAAAATGGTGCAGGCGCCAGGGCCGTGCTGCAATCACCTGCTTTTCAGAAGCTGAACCCAGATTTAGTCTTTGCCCTGCATAATATACCGGGCCTCCCCATGGGGCAGGTACTGACAAAGCCCCACACTTTCGCAGCAGCATCGGTAGGGCTTAAAGTCAACCTTTTTGGAAAGGAGTCGCATGCGGCGGAGCCTGAAAACGGGCTGAACCCCGGACAAGCTATGAGTGAGCTGATCCAGACTTTCAACGGACTGGTGCGAGACCAGCAAAACTTCCAGGATCTCACTTTGCTTACAGTGGTACATGCCCGGCTGGGTGAAGTGGCCTTTGGTACCAATCCCGGCTTTGCCACTGTTATGGCAACTCTCCGTGCTTTTGAGCAGGAAGACCTAAATAACCTGAAAAGTATTGCAACAGAATCTGTTAAGTCAATATGTGTGAAGTATGGGTTAAAGTTCGAACTGGAATGGGTAGAAGAGTTTCCTGCCACGCGCAACCATACTGAAGCCGTGAACACGGTGGAGCAAGCTGCTCAATCACTTGGTATGGAACTCCAGCGGTCTCAGCAGCCAATGCGTTGGTCAGAAGATTTTGGCCATTTGACGAACAGGTATAGCGGCGCCTTGTTTGGACTCGGCTCAGGTATAGACCAACCTCAGTTGCACCACGCCGATTATGATTTTCCGGACGAGCTTATACCTGCCGGAGCCTCCCTGTTTTATAGAATCGCGGAAAGCGTTCTAAACCCTTAAGTGGCTCATGTTCCATAGCTCCTATATCGAAATAAGCCGCTCCGCCCTAAAGCATAACCTGGCTTTTCTTAAGGCGCAGCTTAAACCGGGTACCCGCTTTTCTTCTGTGATCAAGGGCAATGCCTATGGCCATGGTATAGAGGAGTTCGGGGAGCTGGCCTATACCTGCGGGGTCGATCATTTTTCGGTATTTAGTGCAGATGAGGCCTACCGATTATACCAGGTTCTGGCGCAAAAGGCCACCATACTCATTATGGGTTACATCGATGATGAACAACTGGATTGGGCCATCGCGCACGATATTGAGTTCTATGTATTTTCGCTCGACAGACTAGAGGCAGCAGGTATAGCCGCCCAGCGTTTGCAGAAACCAGCCCGCATCCACCTGGATTTGGAAACAGGGATGAATCGCATCGGCTTAGATACCGGGGAGCTGGAAAAAGCCGCCGCCATTATTCTGAAGCAGCCAGGTGCATTTGATGTAGTAGGTGTTTCGACGCATTTTGCCGGAGCTGAAAGCAGCCAGAACCACGACCGTGTGACAAACCAGTTAAACCGCTACCACCAGGCGGTGCAAACCCTGAAGCAGTTGGGTCTGAAAATAAAAACACTGCACACAGCTTGCTCAGCAGCAGCCATGGCATACCCTGAAACGCACCTGGATATGGTGCGGGTGGGGATCATGCAGTATGGTTTCTGGCCGAGCCCGGAGATTTACCAGCGCTACATGGGGGTAAGCACCGACCGCACCGACCCCTTGAGGCGCCTGATCAATTGGAAAAGCCATGTCATGAGTTTGAAGGCAGTACCGGCAGGGGAGTTTATTGGTTATGGGAAAAGCTTTCAGGCCGACAGCGATATGCTCATCGCGGCTATACCTGTTGGCTACTCCTGGGGCTTTAGTCGCAGCCTGAGCAACCAGGGCCAGGTGCTGGTCAGAGCGCATAGAGCACCGGTGGTGGGCATTGTGAATATGAATGTGCTGATGGTGGACGTGACTGGTATACCGGATGTGGCACTCAAAGATGAAGTGGTACTGCTCGGCAAACAAGGGGATGAGCACATCACGGTTGCTTCTTTTGCCGAACTGAGCACCCAGCTTAATTACGAGTTACTAACGAGGCTCCCCCTCAATATCCCCCGAAAGATCATAGATTAGCGCTATTACCTACTGGCTCCAGGTCACTGTGAAGCTTATAGCCACAATTGTCACAAAAGTTAGCGCTTTTGGGGTGGCCTTCTTTGTGGCAATTCGGGCAAACGCGGGTGTTCGTATCCATGCGTTCTGCATTGGCCAGTTCAACCGATACGATGCCGGTGGGCACGGCAATGATGCCATAACCTGTGATCATCAAGCAGCTCGCCAGGAATTGGCCAATTGGCGTTACTGGCGTTATATCCCCGAATCCAACGGTCGTAACCGTAACAATGGCCCAGTAAACGCTGATCGGGATACTGGTATAGCCGCTTTGCCGGCCTTCTATCACATACATAAGGGCGCCCACTACGATCACCATCATCAGCACCACCCCCAGAAAAACGGTTATCTTGGTTAAACTGGCCCGCAAAGCCTTTGACAGTACCTGTCCCTCGTTAACAAAGCGCGTCAGGCGGAATACCCTGGCAATGCGGAGCAAACGGAACACGCGTATGACCAACAGGTATTGTGAACCCAACACAAACAAACTCAGGTAGGTCGGAATGATAGCCAGTAAATCAATGATGCCGAAGAAAGAGAAAATATACCGGATAGGTTTTGCTGAACTGTAAATGCGCAACAGATACTCGATTGTGAATAAGATCGTGAAAGTCCATTCAAGTGCTTGAAAAACATGGAGGTAACTCCTCCTGAAACTGACTACACTCTCTAATGACACCACCACTACACTTGCCATGATCAAAATGAGCAGCACAACATCAAAAGCCCTGCCTGCCGGAGTTTCTGCTTCAAATATGATGCTGTATAGCCTTCGCTTTAGACTGTCTCTCTTCTGATTCGGCATAAACTTTTTATAAGGAAGATGATACTCTTACTGAGTCGCGGCGGAAACGGCTGGCCATATATTGTTGTATACGCTGCTCATATTCGGCTACCTTGGCCGGGTCTACAAATACGCCAGCTGTTTTCTTCGCCGGATTGGCTGGCTGCGGTTTTTTCCACCCGATCATAACTAACATAACTGTGTCGAGCCTGGCTTTGTTTTCGGCTACCGACACGATCTCTCCCACTTCCACCTTGTCTATTTCCGGAAAAATGAGTTTCAGCTCGCGACTGGCACTGACCGGTGTAAAGCTATTAGCAAGGCGCATCAGGCTATCGGCTCGCTGGCTCTGCATCTTCTGGATCTCGATTGTCCGCAGGAAGTCTTTTGTCAGGTTATTGGTTATATCAGAAGCCATGCGGCGCACATCCTCTGCCGACACATCGAGCTGCACCAGTTTAACCTGGTGCTTCGAAAGGGAGTTGTTGGCCAGCAAGGTGTTGTAGTAGACAACGAGCGAGTCTGGCACTGGATTTCCGACGCTATATATCTTGATGATATTCAGCGAATCCGTATCGGTTACCTCCCACTTGATGATCTCGTTGTTGCGGCTGGCAAAATCACGTACGATCAGGTTCTCAATCTTTTTCTTGGTCTGCACGCTCATGTAGATGTTGTAAAGAAAATAGGCGCTCGGCGAAACCACTACAAAAAGCACCACAGCCATAATGCGGGCTACGCGGCGCTCCGTGGCTTTGTCCACGTAGTGCTTCGTGTCGAATTTGAGATACTTCACGATCAGGAAAGTGGCCAGGCTGATAAAAACGGCATTGATAAAGAAAAGGTAAAACCCTCCGAAGAAAAAGTCGAGGCGACCCAGAGCGAGTCCGTATCCGGCTGTGCAGAGCGGTGGCATCAACGCGGTGGCGATAGCCACACCAGGTATAGCGTTTGACTTATCGGACCTTGAGATGGAGACAATACCGGCCACACCGCCAAAGAAGGCGACCATTACATCAAGCAGGGTGGGTTTTGTGCGGGCCAGTAGTTCGTTGGTTGGTTCACCCAATGGTGTGATCATAAAGTAAAACGTACTCACGATCAGGCCAGCGGCCGCTGCAATGGACAGGTTCTTGACGGAGGCCCACAACATTTCGCGGTCGTTGATACCGACTGACAATCCTACCCCAAGTATGGGCGACATGAGTGGCGAGATAAGCATGGCCCCGATGATAACGGCTCCGGAGCCCGTATCCAAACCGATGGAGGCCAGCATGGCCGAGCAGATCAGCATCCAGGTATTGTTGCCGCGTACCGGTATCTTATCGTATATTTCGCGGATGGTGCCGGGCTCATCAGTCTCGTGGATGATGTTGAGCACACTGTCCAGTGCTTTCTTTAGCGAGTTAAAAATCATAAACAGGCAGTAGCAGTTGCTGTAAAAATAACCTTTTCCTGCTTAAGTTTACGATTATTAATTCAGCTTCGGTAGGTCTTGCAGCAGTGCGCAGTTCTTTTGCAGGGCTTCAATCATCTCATTTATCTTCTCCTGGTCTCCCCTGTTTTCGACAAAATTGGTTGCATCTGCCACGATCAGCTGTGCTTCCGCGGTGATCGCTTTCAGTCTTTTGGGATACGATTTTGCCGCAAGACACAGATTCTTGAGCAGGTTCAGCAAACGCAGCAAAATGACGGGGTCTTCTCTGCCATAGACGCGAATGGGGCCCAGGCACAGGCTGAGAAGCTCCTGGTAGTTTACCTCATCCAGCCGCAGGCGCAGTACATTTTCCTCGTCATGAAATATCTTCTCATCGGTGAGCCCCATCCGAACGATGAAGAGATCGGTAAGGTAATCGATTGCTTTTATGGCAGTGCCGGGGTCGTTTATGCTGGGGCTGAGCGCCTTAACGGCACTTTCGGTGATTTGCTTGAATCCATAAAGGTAATTGATATCCGCCAACTCCTCCTGATAATAGCTCATCTGGGTATGGAGCTCATCACAAAATGCCTCTTTATCTTTTAACTGACCGGATACCCTGGCAAAAGGCAGCCCTTTGATTACGAAATGGCCAAGGGGCTGCAAAAACTCCAGCACCACATTGTGTTTCCTGCAAAGCTCAATGACAGCGCTCTTATCCACTTTTTGCAAGTAGCCGCTCTTGCTGCTGTTGAGTAGTTGCCAGTCGCCAGATTCAAAAATGGCGGGAAGCTCTTTCCCTTCATCCTGCTCAAGTTCTTTGCGCAGCTTTTGTAGCGTCAGTTTATAGATGTCTTCGAGAATGTTGCCGATTTGAATAGCAGTGGAGATGGAGTGAATAAAATACACAAAAAAGGCCAGGCATAAGATGGTGAAGCACATGGCCATGAACACGGCCAAACCCGGCAGGTCAGTGTCATAGTGTTCGGAGCGAACGTTCACCATCACCACCAAGGTATAGATCAGTGTTCCCAGGAATAAACCGAGCACTTTCTGGTTCGACTTGGAAGTGATTAGCCCCGGAATAACCCGGGGCGAGAAGTTGGCGCTGGCCTGGTTGAGCACCAGCATGACCATAGTAAAGCCGAATACGATTAGCGAGAAAATACCCGTTGCGATCGAACTCAGGATCATGTTGGCTGTTTCGCCGTGCGTTATGATAAAAAAGGGAAGTTCGTCTTCGAGGGATTTGCTGATGCCGCGGGTTTCGAAATAAATCATCAGGACCGCTATTCCGAAAAAGAGCAGGGAGACCAAAGTAGGGTAAAAGCCAATGCTGGTATAGATGAACTGTGCAACAAGCTTTAGCCTGCTTGTGAATCTTTTCATATATGGGGTGGGTTGACCTCTACTGTTTACTGTCAGCTACAGGTATAGGTTGTAAAGCAAAAAGCCGGTAGCTTGGGGCTACCGGCTCCTAACCAGTGTATGTGTAACTTATTCGAATGCCGTCTGGGTGCGGCCGGCCTCCCAGCTCATCATTTTAAGCAGCGAGAGCCGCAGTAGCGGGTTTTCCTGCAATGCCTGCTGCACCCTCTCTTTGCTTAACCTGATCAGAACCGTAGGCTCGAGGGTGCGGGCTGTGAAACTGTATGTATCATGTAGCAGGTCGGTGATGCCAAGCAAAAAGTCGGGCGGGGCCACAACCTGCTCGTCTATGCCTGTTTTGTTATCTGCCAGAGTCACACTGCCCTGCGTCACCAGGTATAGAAAGGAAATCTTTTCTCCTTGTTTGAAAATACAGTTGCCGGTCCCCAGCGTTTCGGTCTGCCCTTGCAGCAGGCCCCTCTCTATGAAATCCCTTACTGACATTCTGGTGGGGTTTTATTGTATGGTAGCCTCTGGTTGTGGCTGTTCTTGCTTGTTTTTGCAATTCATACAGCAACCAGAGCAGGGCTTCTTTTTATGCTGCCGATAGGTGACCAGCGGTATGCGTGTGTGGAAGGCCATGGTCTTCATGTAGTTCGTGCTGAAGAGGCGTTCCATCAGGTAATTGTCCTGTGTGGCCAGTATGAGCAGGTCTGTGGCTGTCGCTTCTGAAAATTCGCTAATGCCTTCCAATACGTCTTCCTCTTCCAGCAGACGAAAAATCACTTCACGGCCTTTCAGCTGTTTCTCAAGAGCCAGCATGGCAGATTTGTAGGTACACAATTGGGACCGCTCCTCCTCTCCGTATACCTGCACCAGCGTCAGCCGTGCTTTAAGCTGCTGCGCGAAGTCAGCAATACGGAATAGCACGCGCTGGTCCTGATCTGTAAAGTCAGTGGCGAACACCAGATTCTTGAGCTTTTTGTATCGCACGGCGGCTGGAAGCACCATAACCGGGCACGACACCAGGTCCATGATTTTTGCCGTGCGCTCGGCTGCTTCGCCGGTAAGACCTTTGCTGTCGTGTGTCCCCGCATCCATCAGCACCAGATCGATCTGGTAATCCTGCACAACAGCCTGTATGCTATCACTTATTTGCCCCGGGCGCACAACACAGTCGAAAGGCGCGGCGACTTTGGAGGCATTGAATTCACGGCTGAACACGCGTTCTGCGAAAGAGCGGAGCTTTTGTATACAGTTGCTCTGCTGCGTAAACGTCAGGTCATTCGTTTTGCAGGCATGAAACAGGTATAGCTCCGCGCCCAGTGTATGGGCCAGTTGCCCGGCATAGTACAACAGGTCCTCCCCTGTTTCATTGAGGTCCAGCGGAACCAGAATGCGTTTCGTCTCCGATAGCGTTGTCATAGTCGTCATGATTAGTATAGTAAAGGTATAGGTAGATCGGTTCGGCCACAGTGAGCTGCATCACCCCAAAAAGTGATTTATAACATTATTGAGCCTACTGTTTATTTTGGCTTTGAGCAGCAGCTCATTTCGGTTGTATACTGCGCGGTTTGCACTACTTTGGGGCTAAGGTATGGGATTCCCAGGCCAAGGCCTCGCACAATGAACAGGACAGCCAGCACCATACCCACATACGGCACAGCCCGGTTAAACATGCCACGCACCTTCAGGCTGATGAGTTTTCCTGATAGGGAGACAATGTACATAAGCGGGAAAGTGCCCAGTCCGAACAGCGCCATATAAAGCATGGCTCCTCCTATACCTGGCGCGCTGATGGCACCGGCCAGGGCGATGTACACAAATCCGCATGGCAGGAGCCCGTTGAGCATGCCCACCATGAAAAGCGACCCAAGGGAGTTTTTCTGAAAATAGTAACCCAGTTTACGGCGAACCCAGGCCATAATTTTATCTGTTCCCATTACATGGGAGGCTTTGCCCTTGAATGCGGTCGGCAAAACGAGCAGCAGCAGAATCAGCACCCCCGAGACGATGGAAACAGTCTGTTGCAGGCCAGCCATTTCCAAAGACTGACCGAAGGCGCCTGCGAGCGCGCCCAACGATGCGTACGTTACGATGCGACCACCATTGTACAGGAGCCGACCAGCGTAGTAACGCCAACCGGAACTCCCGACAAATGGTAGCGCCATTGCTATAGGGCCGCACATCCCGACACAATGGAAACTGCCTAATAAACCAAATAGAAATCCTGCCCAGATCATGGCCTTACTTTATTTGGATCGTTTTCTCTGAATAATATGCTTCTTCACCATCACTGAAGTTCACACGAACTTTCCAGAGGCCTTTCTCAAGATCTCTTACCTCAATCAACTGGCTATGGTCACGGCCAAGCTGCATCGGCAGCTGTTTGTCGAGCTTGTCGTCGGAAGGACGAAACAGGGTGATGGTGCCGCTCAGGTCTTTGTCTTTGTAAGTGGCCGGAAGTTGCAGCAGAATGTTACCGGATTCTTCGCTGTACTGCAGCATTACATCGCCCAGGGCCTGGGTACGACGCACGCGGTCAATTTGATCCTGGAAGGCGATCTCCTGAGCGTAGTAGTCTTTGCTAACCAGGTCCACGTCCTGGTTCATGGCCTGGATCACAAAGTAGATGATGTAGCCCATAAAGGACAGCAGCCCAATTACGATAGCATAAGGCCAGAAAGTGAATTTTTTATCTTTATCAGTTTTCATGATGAATGCGCTTGAATGTTTGCTTACTAACTAAGCTGTTGTTATTTGGCAGGAGCCAGAAACTTGGTGTCCTGCGATGTGATCAGTTCGTCGCCATGGTACACCCCAATCTCAATCTTGGCGTTCATGCCGGTCAGTTGTTCTTGTGGAATCTCAGCGAAGAACACACCATCTGCCTTGCCCTGCGCTGGCAACACCAACTCACTGCCAACCATTTTAATCGTGCCGTCGGTGTTGTGCAATTTCAGAATCAATGGCATTTCTGTATTGGTTTTATTAATGACAGAAATGTTGTAAAGGTTCTTAACGGTGCCCTGCTCAGTTTTCTGGTACAACTGACCCGGTGTGCGCAGAATGGTGGCCTGTGCATCGTCGCGCGTCAGGAGCAGTGTGGTGAGTGCCACCAGGAGCAGCATCAGTACTGCACTGTAGCCCATTACACGCGGCGTAAACAGCTTCCACTGGCGCCCCTCGGCGATGGCCTCTTCCGAATCGTAGCGGATCAGGCCTTCCGGCTTATCGATCATGCGCATGATGTCGTTGCAGGCATCAATGCAGGCAGTACAGTTGATGCATTCAAGTTGCTGCGCTCCGTTGCGGATGTCTATACCTGTCGGGCATACCTGCACACACTGGTGGCAGTCAATACAGTCGCCTTCGGTGCGCTCCTGGCCTTTGCGCAGCTTGCCACGCGGCTCGCCACGCCCATAATCGTAGGCCACTGTCAGGCTTTTCTTGTCAAGCATCACGCCCTGCAGGCGGCCATACGGACAAACAATGGTACAGACCTGCTCACGAAAATAGGCAAACACCCAATAGAAAACGCCTGTAAAAGCAAGCAGTGAGCCAAAGCCCGCCATGTGGTTGATCGGGCCTTCCGAGATCACTTTTTTCAGTTCGTCTATCCCGATCACATAAGCCAGGAACACGTTGGCTATCACAAAGGAAATCAGTAGGAACACAAGTGTCTTTGCCCCTTTCTTTAAGACCTTCTCCGTGTTCCAGGGCATCTTGTTCAGTGCCCGCTGCTTGGTGTAGTCCCCCTCTATCAGGTATTCGATGCGCCTGAACACCATTTCCAGAAATATGGTCTGCGGACAGATCCAGCCACAGAACAAGCGGCCATACACCACTGTAAACAGTATAATGAACACCACCATGGCCAGGAAGGCAAGTACCAGGATGAAAAAGTCCTGCGGCCAGAAGAGGATGCCGAAGATCACGAACTTGCGCTCCACGATGTTGAGCATCAGCAGAGGCAATCCATTGATCTTGATGAAAGGCCCCACAAATAAAAATGCAAGTAAGCCATAGCTTACCCAATTCCTGTAGTCATAGAGCTTGCCCTTGGGCTTTTTAGGGTATACCCATACTCTTTTTCCATGCTCGTCTACAGTCGAGATGTGGTCCCGGAATTCGTCCGGGGCGGTGTGCAATTTTGTTGCCATGGCAGTTTAATTTGTGCGGATATTAATCCTGCCGGTTGAAAGATAAATTGGTTGCCTGAAGCCGCTCGGTGCTGCTCTTTGCTGATACAAAATTCCTGATTTGCGGTCTGTTAAAAGATGACCAATGTCATTCTTCCAGGTGATAGTGGTCAGTAATACCGCAAATGAAAAAAGGCAGGCACCCTTTCGAGCGCCCGCCTTTTCATCAAAAAGGGTTGGTTTACTGTTTTTCGCCCTGCGCCTCCTTGGCGTTGGGCGGGTTGGAGCCCTGCAGCGACAGGATATAGCTGCTCACTTCCAGCATCTGGTCTTTGGTCAGCTTACCCTGCCAAGGCACCATGCCTTTGCTTGGTACACCAAACTTCACCGTCTTGAAGATGTCATTCACGTCGCCACCGTGCAGCCAGTATTCGTCGGTTAGGTTCGGACCCACGGTGCCTTCACCGGCCTGGCCGTGGCAGGCCGCGCAATTCTGCAGGTAGATGGCCTTACCAGACTCTAGCGCTCCGGCGTCTGTCAGCACTTCGTAATCGGTCACGGCATTCGGGTCTTCCACGTTCTGGGCTGCAATCAGGGCTGCCTGCGCCATTTCCATTTCATACTCCTCTGTCTGCAGGGCGCCTGTGCGGAACACGTGGTAGTGCAGCATGTAGCCTACAGCAAACACGATGGTTACGTAGAACATGTACTTCCACCAGGGTGGCAGGTCGTTGTCGTACTCCTGTATCCCGTCGAAATCGTGGTTAGAGTGAATCTCATCTTTGGCCTTACCTGTCATTACGGTGGCATCACCACTCACCAAGGCATACACGCGACCTGAGAAAGTAGTCTGGAACTCCTCGTCTTTCAGCGAATCGCCCATCATCGGCACGATCACACGGAAGAGCATCACCAGCACCACAATAATCAACAGAATGATCAGGCCGACCAAACCATAGATGAAATGCACGATTGGTGGCAGGTCCATGAAAGCTACCTCCTGAGCAGCGGCCGGTGCTGCAGCTTCAGCGGTGGTTGTTGCTGCCGGTTCTGCTGCTACGACAGGTGCAGCGGCGCTGGCTTCTTTAATGTAAGCGATCACATGGTTGATGTCGTCATCGTTCAAAGAGCCACCAAAAGCCGGCATTGGCATTTTGTTGAACTTCTCGTAAACGGCTACCGCATCGGCATCACCTGAGGCGACCAGCTCCTGGGAGTTTTTAATGAACTTATGCAGCCACTCATCTCCACGGCGCTCGTGCACATTTTTCAGGGCGGGCCCTACCACATCAGCGTCCATGCTGTGGCAGGCGGCGCAGTTGCCTTCAAATATTTTCTTACCCTGCACCGCATCCTGCGCGAATGCCGAGGCGCCCGTCATCAGGACAAAACCAGCCGCCAGGGCCAGCTGTCTCAGTTTTTCCATGGGAGATTTCATTGTCTGTTCCCTCCTATTGTTTGATCTTGATCCTCGTCTGTGCAGGCAAAGCTGCTCATGCTGCTCACATACTCCTTTTTCATCAGGGCCACATACACTAACAGCCCTAGGAAGAACACAAAGAAGATAGTAAATGAAATGAGCGGATATATTTCGATGCCCTCTATGGCTTGTAACACGTTCTTGTACATTGTCTTAGACTTTGTGACTTTGAGACAAAGGACAAAAGACCAGGTTTTCTTATTCGAATTCTCCTTTGTCTTTTGTCACCATGTCCTTTGTCAGGTTTACTCCTGTGTTTCCTTCACTTTAATGTCCGTACCCAGACGCTGCAGGTAGGCGATCATGGCTACGATTTCGCTTTCAGGACGCACTTCGAGTCCTTCTTTTGCTAGGTCGGCGGTGATCTCACGGGCCTGCTTCATCAGTTCCTGGTTTGCGTTGGCGATGTATTCGTCCTCGTAAGGCACTCCCAGTTGCTTCAGAACTTTCAGTTTAGCCTCTGTCGTGGTCAGGTCCACGTCCTGCTCAAACAACCATGGGTAAGCCGGCATGATAGAGCCAGGCGACATGGAAGTCGGGTCGAGCATGTGGTGGTAGTGCCAGCTGTGCGGGTACTTACCGCCCACTCTGTGAAGATCCGGACCGGTACGCTTGGAGCCCCACAGGAAGTTGTGGTCGTACACGAACTCGCCTGCCTTGGAGTACTCACCATAACGCTCTGTCTCGGAGCGGAACGGACGAACCATTTGTGTATGGCAGTTCACACAACCCTCTTTGATGTACAGGTCACGTCCCTGTAGCTCCAGCGAGGTATAAGGCTTCACACTAGCGATGGTTGGTACGTTCGATTTGATCACGAAGGCAGGTATAAACTCTACCAGACCACCGATCAGGATCGCTACCGTTGCCCAGATAGCCATTTGGGTAGGACGCTTCTCGATCCAGCTGTGCCAGTGGCCGGCATTGTGGCTCTGCTCTTTTACAACCGGAGGCGCCACAGCGGCTTCGTTCGCTACCAGCGAGCCCATTTTGGCTGTTTTATAGAGGTTGAAGATCATCAGGAACACGCCGCTCAGGTATAGCACACCGCCAATACCACGCAGGTAGTACATCGGGATGATCTGGATTACAGTCTCCAGGAAGTTAGAGTACTGCAGGGTACCCTCCGGTGTGAACTGTTTCCACATCAAGCCTTGGGTGAAACCAGCCCAGTACATAGGTATAGCATAGAACAGGATACCCAGTGTGCCCAGCCAGAAGTGAGCGTTCGCCAGTTTTTTCGAGTA
Organism: Pontibacter ramchanderi; assembly: GCF_002846395.1. GTDB lineage: Bacteria > Bacteroidota > Bacteroidia > Cytophagales > Hymenobacteraceae > Pontibacter > Pontibacter ramchanderi. The sequence continues at coordinate 461,428 of NZ_PJMU01000001.1, read as the reverse complement.
TAAACCTTGCGTCTTGTACAGGCGTGGGAATAACCAGTACAGCATGGCAAATGTCAGGAAGCCGTTCCAGCCCAGAGCACCTACGTGCACGTGCGCTACGATCCAGTCGGTAAAGTGCGCAATGGCGTTTACGTTTTTCAAAGACAGCATCGGGCCTTCGAAAGTAGCCATACCGTAGGCAGTAACTGCTACTACCATAAATTTCAGCACCGGCTCTTCACGCACCTTGTCCCAGGCGCCACGCAGTGTCAACAGACCGTTGATCATACCACCCCAGCTTGGAGCGATCAGCATCACCGAGAACACAACGCCCAGTGACTGTGCCCAGTCAGGCAGAGAGGTATACAGCAAGTGGTGCGGACCAGCCCAGATGTAGATGAAGATCAGCGACCAGAAGTGGATAATGGATAGTCTGTAAGAATATACCGGACGATTTGCAGCCTTTGGCAGGAAGTAATACATCAGGCCTAGGAACGGCGTGGTCAGGAAGAACGCCACCGCATTGTGGCCATACCACCACTGCACCAGCGCATCCTGCACCCCGGCATAGCCAGAGTAGCTTTTCCAGAAGGTAACAGGCAGTTCGTAAGAGTTTACAATGTGCAGCACCGCTACTGTCAGGAACGTGGCAATGTAGAACCAGATGGCTACGTACATGTGCTTTTCGCGGCGCTTGGCAATGGTGCCAAACATGTTCCAGCCGAATACCACCCAAATCAGGGTGATGGCGATGTCGATTGGCCACTCCAGCTCGGCATACTCTTTAGATGTTGTGATACCCAGTGGAAGGGTAATGAGAGCGGCTACAATAATGAGTTGCCAGCCCCAGAAGTTTATTTTACTCAGTAAGTCACTGTACATGCGTGACTTGCAAAGGCGCTGCAGCGAGTAATACACCCCCATAAAGATGGCGTTACCAACAAAGGCAAAGATCACCGCATTGGTGTGCAGTGGCCTGATACGGCCGAAAGTTGTGTACTGGTTACCCATGTTCACATCCGGGTTGGCAAGCTGGAACGCGATCAGGGTACCGATGATCATACCGGCTACGCCCCAGAACACGGTGGCAATACCAAAGTCGCGAACGATCTTGTTGTCGTAGAAGAAGGATTCTGTACCCCCGGTGTCCTGCCCTACCCGCTTCGGGTTCGGCTCTAAGACGGTTCCTACATTAGTTGACATGTGCGGTGTCCTCCATTTGTTAAGATGTGGTTTGTAATACTGTTTGTTTGCTTGTTAATCATGTGCAAAATTGATAAATCAGCCTCTCCCAAAAGATGACCAATGTCACTCTTCCAGGTGATAGTCATCAGTAATCTAAGGGGCTTAAGGCTATTTCTGTCCTGGTTTCTTGGTTTTCGGTCCGCCACTCACCTCGTTTTCGAAGAGCATGCGAACTGCCGGGGTATAGTCGTCGTCGTACTGCCCGGATCGGACCGCCCACAGGAAAGCTGCCAGAAATCCAGCTGCTACGAGCACACTAATGGCGATAAGAATAAAGATGATATACATGGGAGTTTGGGATTTAGTGAGTTAGCGAATGAGAGAGTTAGCGATTGAGTTTGTGAATTAATAATGAGTAGTGATTAATGATTAATGATTAATGGGTGTGATGTGGCTAGTAAAGCAGATCCCTGACTCAATGTTCCCGGCTGCGGCTTACCAATCATTTATCTCCTTATTATGCACTATTCATTAATCACTCATTCACTCAATCACTCACTCACAAATAATTAAAGCCCCGCTTTTTTGGCGGCGTACTTCACGGAAAGTGTAGCGAAGGTCATCACGCTGAGCGTACTGATCGGCATCAGGATGGCGGATACGATCGGTGTGAAGAGCCCCATAACAGCCATAGTCAGACCCACCACGTTGTAAACCAGCGATACAGCGAAGGTCAGGAGGATGAGCGTCATGGTCTTCTTGGAGAAGTTCAGAAACGTGCTCAGCTTGTCAAAAGAACTGGCATCCAGGATGGCGTCGCAGGACGGTGAGAAGTTAGTCACGCTGTTGCTCAGCGCTATACCTGCATCGCTTTGCTTCAGGGCGCCGGCATCGTTCAGGCCATCCCCTACCATGAGCACCTGGCGATGCTCCTGTTCCTTTAACCGCTGGATGTACTCCAGTTTCTGAACAGGCGACTGGTTGAAACTCAGCTCGGCCTCGTTACCAAGTAACTCCCGCAGACGGGCGGCCTCATGGTCATTGTCTCCGGAGAGTACTGCTATTTTCTTGTCGTTCAGATCGCTCAGTACTTTTTTCAACCCTTCGCGGTACACGTTAAAGAAGGTATAGTAGCCGAGCACTACCCCATCGATAGAGACATAAACAGTGGTTTTGAGCGTATCTTTCTGCTTATCGGCAGGCACACCCAGGTAGGCGGCAGAACCGACCCGTACCAGTTTCCCATTTACCTCGCCAGCCAAACCCTTGCCCGTAAATTCCTGGAATGCGGAAACCGGTGCTGTGCTGCCCTTCATATTCGCGCTGATGCGCTGGCTGAGCGGGTGTGTAGAGTGACGCAGGACTGAAAATATCGCTTGTTCCTGCTCATCTGAAAGGGCTTTGCCTGTGTAGGTTACTTCAGCTTCGCTTGGCTCTGTCAGCGTACCGGTCTTGTCAAATACCACTGTATCAATTTTGGCCAGTCGCTCTACTACGCCGGTGTTTTTGAGGTAGAACTTGTTACGCCCGAATACCCGCATGGTATGGCCGTGCACAAAGGGCGTGGCCAGCGACAGGGCACAAGGACACGCAATGATGAGCACCGATGTGAAGGCTTTCATGGCAATGTCCATGTCGCGGGGCACCCAGTAGATCAGGGCTCCGGCAGCCACCATCAGGGTTACGATGATAAACCACTTGCCGGCAATGTTGGAATAAGTATGCAGGTACTGCTCTTCGTTCTTTGAGAAGACAGTGTCGTTCCAAAGTTGTGTCAGATAACCCTGCGACACCTCTTTGACTACTTCCAGCTCAATGCTCTCCCCCACCTGGCGACCACCGGCATAAATCACTTCTCCCACTACCTTCTCCACAGGCTCCGACTCACCCGACACAAAACTGTAGTCGATCATGGCTCTACCACGAAGTAAGATAGCGTCGGCAGGTATAAGTTCCTGGTTGCGAATACGGATGCGGTCGCCTACCTGAAGGTTTCGTACAGCTGTGGAGGACTCTTCTCCGTCCTCTTTCAGCACAGTAATAGAAACCGGGAAATAAGAGGTATAGTCGCGGTCGAAAGAGAGTGTGTCGTAAGTGCGCTGCTGGAAATATTTACCTATCAGCATAAAGAAAACCAGACCGGTAAATGAGTCCAGGTAGCCCGGGCCGCGGCCGGTAATGATGTCAAACAGCGATACGAAGAAAAGCGCCAACAGGCCGGTTGAGATCGGCAGGTCGATGTTGACCATGCGCTGCTTGATACCCTCCCAGGCAGAGGTGAAAAACCCGCGGGCGCTGTAGAAGAAAACAGGTATAGACAGCAATATACTCAGGTATCCAAAGAAGGAACCGAAGCTGTGCTGTAGCCCCTGCGTAAAGTCCAGGTAATCCGGGAAGGCCAGCAGCATGACGTTACCAAAGGCAAAACCGGCTATACCTAGCTTATAGATAATGGTACGGCTTTTTTTAGTGGTTTTCTTGCCGTCGGTATCGGCCAGCGTTATAGCAGGCTCATAGCCAATGCGGGTGAGTAACTCCACTACTTCGCGCAACGAGGTCTTCTCGTGAAAATAGGTCAAGGCTACTTCCTTGCGCATGAAGTTCACCGTTGTATCGGCTATACCTGGGTTCAGCTTAAACAGGTTCTCCAGCAGCCAGATACAGGAGCTGCAGTGCATCTGCGGAATGTAAAAGGTCAGTTTGCAGATCTTGTCGCTGCGGAAATTGATCAGTTGGGCTTCTACACCCGGGTCATCCAGGTAAGCAAAACGAGCTTCCGAAACTGGCTTTTTGCCAGACAGGCCCGGGCTCTCTTCCAGGTTATAGTATGTACAGAGGTTGTTCTCTTCGAGAAGTTCATAAACAGCTTTACACCCATTGCAGCAGAAAGCTTTTTCATGTGCTATGATGGGCTCGTCACCGCAGGAATCCCCGCAGTGGTAGCAGTTCTGAATATTGGTTTGGAGTGCGGCTTCCATCACAATTATCCTTTATTAATGTCTGGTACAAAGGTAATTGGCGGGTATAGCCTAAAAGATGATGCATGTCACTTTCTGAACTGATATACCTCAGTGCAAAGACCGGCCCGATGCTCGACCTTTGTATCATCAAGAATGACAAATAAGGCAGGCGGCAAAGCGCTGCGAGCCTCTTTAAGATAATGTTTTGTGATTAAAGTTTAGTGTTTAGTATAAGGTGATTTAGCTTAGAGGAGAGACTGAGCTACAATAACGGCAGGCGTCATACGGCTGCCGTTTTTTATTGCCTATACCTGTTTAAAAAGCGCTAGACGCCTAATCGTACATGTGGCTGATCTTGTACAGCTTTTCTTGGTCCAGAATGGTAATGGAACTGCCTTTGGCGGAAATCAGACCTTCGTCTTTGAACTCCGAAAGCAGTCGGATAGTGGTTTCCTTGGCTGTGCCGACGATGGAAGCCAGGTCTTCGCGTGAAATGGAGATGGTGAACTGGTCGTCGCCTTCCCGTTCCTGGTACGTTTTCTGAAGAAGCAGCAGGGCCTCTGCCAATCGCTCGCGCACCGGCTTGTAGGCCATTTGCACCATACGTTCCTCTGCCTCACCCAAGGCATTCGAGATCAGCTTCATCAGGCCACCAGCAAACTCCACATTCTGGCTGATCAGCTCCAGGAACTGTGAACGCGGAATAAAACAGATCACAGCATCCTCCAGCGCGACAGCAGACGCAGAGTAGTTCGTGTCGGCCATCAGGGCGCGGTAACCGATCAGATCGCCGGGTTTGGCCAGGCGCACGATCTGTTCCTTGCCGTCGCTTCCTAACTTGCCTATTTTGATCTTACCCGAGTTAATGCAGTAAAGTCCTGTGGGCTTGCCTCCCTCATGAAAGATCATCTGCCCTTTCTTGTAGGCGAAACAGGATTTTGTTTCAGAAAGGTGCGACAATTCAGAAGCCCTGCAGCAGCTCATCAGGGAGTGTGCGCGGCTCGAACAGTTCAGACAGTCAGGGTTAGTGAATTTCATAAGCAATCAGGATGCTACAAAAGTATGCAATCGCCTGCTATATCGTATGCCTTACAACATGCTTTTTTTGCAATTCGTTCTAAGGTTATACGTGTAAGTGTTTAGTCTTCAAAAAGAAAGCCCCCGCTGGTGGGCAGAGGCTTTGCAGTTTGCTATTCCTGACGTCGTGCTTACTCTTTAACAATGAGCTTTCCTTTCATCAGGGGTGTTTCGCTTGGGTAAGTATTCACGAATTCGAAAACACCGGCTGTGTCGGGCACTGTGAACTCCATTGTCACCGTCTGCCCAGGCAAAGCGAGTGGGGAAGCTGCCAGCAGAAGCGAACTGTCGGGCAGGTAGTTGCCAGAGGCGCCTGCCCTCCCTCCTTTCTGGGCTGCCTGAGCGGAATACCCTTCTTTGGTAAACACCATGTTATAGATCATCTTCGGGTCTTTGCCTTCGTTTGTGAAGGTTAGTTTAACCAATGTCCCGGTTTTTACCTCAATGGTGTCCTGGTCATAGTCCATGCTCTCCAGTTCTTCGCCCCCGGTAGCCCGGATGCTAACTTCCGCCACATTCTGCAGCGTAGTGTCTTGCGTTTCCTCTTGCTGTGTCAGGGGTTGGTCCGTTATTTTCTCCTGACTCTCTCCTGTTCCCGTCTCTCCTCCGCATGAGCAAGTCAGCAGGACTATAGGAACTATATATAACATATTTAATATTTTCATAATGCGTGTGTTAAGCGGTACAGTCTATACCTTTAGATTAGCTGAAAAGCTCCTGCTCTAACCGCTTGTCATGGCCGTAGATGTCATCCCGGAAATGCACGTTCCCGTCATCGTCAACCCAGCTGGTAAAGTAAACCAGGTATACCTGCACCTTCTTCGGTAAGGTAATCCAGATCTCCTCTCCTCCACGGATTGTCTCTTGAATGCGGCTTTCGTTCCACTCAGGCATGTCTTTCAGCACATACTGCGCCAAGTCCATCGGGCGCTCCAGCCTGACGCAGCCATGGCTGAACCCGCGCTGGGTCTGGCTGAACAAAGAGCCTGAAGGCGTGTCGTGCAGGTATACGGCGTGCTCATTTGGGAACAGGAACTTCATGGTACCCAGCGCATTCTTTGGTCCCGGACGCTGACGGACCATATACGGAAAGTCCTTTTCCGTGACTGAAGACCAGTCGATGGACGAAGGATCAATCTGCTTCGGGTTTTTCTCTTTGGTGACCACCTCCATGTTCTGCCCGGCGAGATAGCCGGGGTTGCGCAGCATGGCTGGGGCGATCTCTTTTTCTACGATGCTGTTGGGCACGTTCCAGAAAGGAGCCAGTACCACATATTCCATCTTATCGCTGAAAATGGGCGTGGAGTGCATGGTCTTCCCCACGATCACGTTCATTTCCAGTGTCTTCTTGTATGAGCGTTCTGCCTCCGGGCTGTTGCTTGGGTCTTCGTACACGTAGAGCTTATACTCCGGTATGTTTACCCAGATGTATTTCTGATCCAAACTTTTGGGAACGAGGCGTTTTGGTATCCAGCGCCAGCGCTCCATGTTCATCATGATCTGTTGGATGCGGTCCTCTACCGGTACATTCATCATGCGCAGCGTGTTGCCGCCCACTTTGCCATCTGGCACAATGCCATGTAGTTCCTGAAACGTTTTTACCTGTGCTACCAGCTTGTCGTCATATTGGCGCATGGCCGGATCGTTGGCATTGATCTGTGCATCTGGGTTCAGGCGCTTGCGCAGCGACAACACTACTGTTCCGGTGTCGCCCCTCTCAAGCATTTTGCGGTTGCCCAGTTCTATTTTGGCCCATCCTCCTTTTTCTTCTAAAGCGCGGTATTGCTGCAGGGCATTCCGGAGGTCAGCATAGCCTTTGTGTAGCGCTTCAAACTCGTAGTACGGATATGTGCTCTCCCGCTCTTTCAGGATGGTTTGCAGGGCTTTATGCAGTTTTATTTTGTTGTTGCGAACGCCCCACTGCACCTGTTTCACATCATTCGGGTTAATGCGCCCCTTATAAAAGTCTGAGGCGTAATTAAAATAGGTAGCCGTCAGGGCGATATCGATTTGCTGCTGTAGGTCCAATCGGGCTGAGTCCTTGCGGCCCATTTCGTTGTACCGGCTGATCATTTCGTCGAGGGCGACTACTTTGTACTCTTTCGGGTCAAGTCCTTCCTGGGCGGCGTTGTCCAGTGTCGAGATGAGCTTCTCTGACTCAGGCACCAGGTCCGAGCCCTTGAACCAGCCCAGTTTGTAATCCCGGTCGCCGTAAAAGAGGTAGATCAGGTCTTCGTGCTCTTTAAACTGCTTGTGCTTGCTGATGTAATTCTTTATGTACAGACTGTCTGTTTCACTGGCAGCCAGCGTGTTAAGGCCCAGTATTTCTTTTACACCGCCTTCTTCTTTTTTATCACCGCTTTTGTTGCAGGAGGCAAGGCTTGTAAGACAGAGTATGACCAAAGCTATTGGTCGTAACTTCTCTTGGATGAAAGGGTTCATGTTTGTTGGTTTAATGGCTTAGGGCGATCGGTTGGAAAGAGGCTATATTAAGTCTCGCTTAAAATTGTGCTATTTCTCTGTAGTCTATACCTTCTCGCTTCGATTTTGCTTATGTACTTTAATCTGGCACAAAATGTTGTATACATGTCTCCGAAGCGCGTCGGATACACCAGTGCGCAGTTCAATAGTGTGAGGTAGGTTCATTGGAATGACAGTGAATACTACTATAACATTCTACGTATGGGCTTCAACTGCCGATTCATATATGTGCCGCTACTTTTCAGTTGCAGACAAAAAATGTATCTTACCCCTCCATAACTAAAGTTAACCATGACTCCATACCGTAAAATTTTACTTGGACTGGGCTTGGCCGGCAGCCTGCAGCTTGGCGCCTGCTCCACCCAAACCACCACTACGACAGATGAAACTATGACAGCAGAACAACAAAGTATGGCCAACACGCCAGCCGACGTACACAGCTACGCTAAGCCAACTGAGGCGGTAGCGCGTCACCTCGACCTGGACATCGCCGTGAACTTCGACAAAAAAGTGATTTCCGGTAAGGCCTCGTACCAGATCGAGAACCTTGCCAAAGGCAACGAGATTGTTTTTGACACCCGCGGGCTTGAGATTGAGCAGGTATTCCTGGGCAAGGAGCAAACGCCTACTACCTTCAGGCTCGGTGACGAAAAGGAATTCTTGGGTCGTCCGCTGATCATCGATATTCAGCCGGAGACAGATTACGTGACCATCCAGTACCGCACCACGGCCAATGCAGATGCCCTGCAGTGGCTCAACCCACAGCAGACCGCCGGCAAAAAGTACCCGTTCCTGTTCACACAGTCGCAGGCGATCCTGGCCCGTACCTGGATTCCGATACAGGACAGCCCAGGCATACGCATTACATACAGTGCCAACGTGCAGGTGCCCAAGGAGCTGATGGCCGTGATGAGTGCCGAAAACCCGCAGCAGAGAAACAACACCGGCAGCTATACCTTCGAAATGCGCCAGGCAATCCCTTCCTACCTCATGGCCCTTTCTGTGGGTGATATGGTATTTAAGCCGATCGGACAGCAGACGGGTATTTACGCCGAGCCAGCCACTATTGATGCTGCCGTGTACGAGTTTGCGGAGATGGATAAAATGCTGGTTGCCGCTGAAAAACTTTATGGCAAATACCGCTGGGATCGCTACGATCTGCTGGTGCTCCCTCCTTCCTTTCCGTTCGGAGGTATGGAAAACCCGCGCCTCACGTTCGTGACGCCTACCGTGCTGGCCAAAGACCGCTCGCTTACCAGCCTGATCGCGCACGAACTGGCGCATAGCTGGAGCGGCAACCTCGTGACCAACGCCACCTGGGATGATTTCTGGCTGAACGAAGGCTTTACCGTTTACTTCGAGCGCCGCATAATGGAAGAGATTTACGGAAAAGACTATGCAGACATGCTCAACGTTTTGGGCTACCAGGACTTACAGAACACGCTGCAGGAAATTGGACCTGAGAGCGACGATACCCGCCTGAAACTTGACCTGGAAGGCCGTGACCCGGATGAAGGGCTTACGGATATCGCATACGAGAAAGGCAATTTCTTTTTGCAGAACATAGAGCGCGTAGTGGGCCGTGAGCGCTTCGATCAGTTCCTGAACAAGTATTTCCAGACGTTCGCTTTCCAAAGCACGAACACAGACCTCTTCCTGGATTTTCTGCGAAAAGAGCTCATACAGGGCGATGAGAAAATAGCTGAGCAAATCAATATTGAAGGTTGGGTCTATACGCCAGGTCTTCCGGAAGATCACCAGAAGCCGACTTCCAAGCGTTTTGCCCAGGTAGAAGAATCCTTTAAGGCATGGCAGGGCGGTAAGCCAGCGAGCCAACTACAGACCAAAGACTGGTCGAGCCACGAGTGGCTGCACTTTATCCGTATGCTGCCTGAGCAAATGAGCCAACAGCAAATGGCGGACCTGGACAAGGCCTTTGGCTTTACGAAGTCCGGTAACTCTGAGGTACTGGCTGCCTGGTTCATCCATACGATCCGCAATAATTATGCTGCGGCAGACCAGGCGCTCGATAACTTCCTTACCAATGTGGGGCGTCGCAAGTTTTTGGTGCCGATTTACAAGACGCTGGTGGCTACGCCTGCCGGTAAGAAAAAGGCGCAGGAAATTTACGTGCGGGCCAAACCAAACTACCATGCTGTATCAACCAACACACTGGATGCTATGCTCAAATAGGTATAGACATACCTAAACAAAAAAGCCCTGCAGCAATGCGGGGCTTTTTTGTTGGCATAAGTATAAAAGAAAAAAATCTGTCTCCTTCTGGCCAGCTTGGTTAGCATGGGGAAAGGACAGATTTTTTTCCTTATGTCTTTAAAAGGCTTACTTTGCCCCTTTGTGTTCAGCTTTCACGTTGATCTTGCTCTCTGCCAGATCAGTCAGTTTTAAGTCTGTGGCTTTTTCTTCCTCCAGTGTCATGAGCAACAATTTCAGGATCTCCTTGTGACCTAGCTGCTTGGCATAGGTGCAAAGAGTGCCGTAACCGGCAATTTCGTAGTGCTCCACACGCTGGGCCGAAGCGATCAGGGCGGCGTCCATTACATCAGAGTCAGCGTTTTCGGACATCATGTCCTGCGCCTCCTTGATGATGCCTTCCATCGCCTTACACTTCTCTCCGGAGGCTTTCATGCCCAAAAGGTCGAAGACTTGCTCCAGTCGCTCAATTTGTTTTTCTGTTTCGCTGAGGTGCATCTCAAATGCTTTCTTCAACTGTGAAGAAGAAGCCTCCTTCATCATTTTAGGAAGCGCTTTGGTGATCTGCTTTTCAGCGTTGTAAATATCCTTGAGTTCGTGGATGAATAAGTCGTTCAGGTTGTTAAGTTTCATAGCTTGGAAAGGTTTAGCGTCGTACATAATTGCAAGCCTAAGCTTGTGTGATTACTATACGGGATGATGTGGCGGAGGTTTAAAAATATAATTTTTATTAGATAAAATATATATAGTGAATTTGCCTAGCAGTTAAATATATAATTTCTATAATTTTCATCTCAGTTTCCACTTATCTCGCTTTACTATGCAATTTTCAGCTAGGGTATATTATACCTTAAATCATAATAATGACTGCTCTTCCGTAACGATTTTCAAAAATATAGGTAATCTTAGTGGGGATGATGTTTTGGTATTCGACATCGTTCCGAAAGTGTAAGTATACAAATTAGCATAAAACTGAAGCACCCGTGGATAAACCAAAAGGAAAGCTCATTGCCATTGGCGGAAATGAAGACAAAGGCTCATACCCAAACCCCAAACACAAAAAGAAATACTACCTGGATTTCTTTGAGCTGGGTATACTTAAGCGTTTCCTGAACGAGATACCTGTTTCCAATCCCACCATCGAAGTCATCACCACTGCTTCGCTTATACCTGAAGAAGTAGGCGAGCGCTACGAGAGTGCATTCGGCATTTTGGGTTGTGAGAACGTGAACATGATGCACATACGCGAAGAAGAAGATGCCCTGAAGCCTGAATACCTGGAGCGCATCCGCAAAGCCGACGGAATTATGTTTAGCGGAGGAGACCAGTCCCGTTTAACCCGCATCTTCGGAGACACGGAATTTCTGCAGATCGTTCATGACAGGTATTGGAACGAAGATTTTGTAGTGGCCGGAACCAGTGCCGGGGCTATGGCCATGTCGGAGGTTATGATCAAGGGCGGTAGCTCCACGGAATCGCTATTGCGCGGTTCCGTTAAAATAGGTCATGGCTTTGGCCTCATTAATGGCGTTATCATCGATTCTCACTTTGTGATCCGGGGTCGTTTCGGCCGGTTAATGGAAGCGGTTGTTTCTCACCCCAAAACAGTCGGTATCGGCTTGGGCGAAGACACAGGTGTACTGATCACGGAGGGGCACATGATCGAGACCATCGGTTCGAACCTGGTTGTGATCGTAGACGGCTATGGTGTGGAGTATACCAACATAAATGATATAGAACCCGGAAGACCGGTGGCCATCGCCGGCATGATGATGCATGTGCTGGCGAAAGGAAACGTGTTCAACATCAACTCACGCGCTTTCTATAAAGACATGCAAGACGTGGAGAAGAACGAACTGGCCTCAGAGTCGCGCAGTTAAGATTTGTAAATCGCCACGATACCTTCTTTGCCGCTGGTGCGGTAACCCCTGTACATTCCTTCAGAGTTAAAAGGCAGGGCCAGTTCTCCTTTGCTGTCAACAGCAACCAGACCTCCCTCTCCCCCAAATTTTACGAGTTTGTTCATCACCACTTCGTTGCAGGCCTGCTGCAAGGTATAGCCTTTGTACTCCATCAGACACGAGATATCGTAGGCAACCACCGCTCGTATGAAATACTCACCGTGCCCGGTGCAGGAAACAGCGCAGGTTTTGTTGTTGGCGTAAGTGCCGGAGCCGATCACGGGGCTGTCGCCGATGCGGTTGTAGTTTTTGTTTGTCATACCGCCGGTAGAGGTCGCAGCGGCCAGGTCGCCGTTCGCGTCGCGGGCAACGGCGCCTACTGTGCCGAACTTCCGCTCCTCGGTGTGGTCGAGCATGAAGATGTCGGTGTCGCGCACCTCTCGCCATTGCTTATAGCGGTGCTGGTCGTAAAAGTACTCCTCCGGCTCAAAGTCGATTTGATACTTTCGGGCAAATTCCTCTGCCCCATAGCCGCTCAGGAAGACATGGTCGGAGTGCTCCAGGATGGCGCGTGTCAGACGCACCGGGTTGCGGATGTTCCGTATACCTGCTACCGCGCCGGCCTCCAGCGTTCTGCCGCACATAATGGCAGCGTCCATTTCATGCTTGCCCTCTTTTGTAAATACAGAGCCACGACCTGCATTAAACAAAGGTGAATCCTCCAGCAGCACAACGGCCAACTCCACGGCATCGAGCGCGGTGCCCCCTTTTTCGAGTACTTCGTAGCTTTGGTTGAGGGCCTTGGAGAGCGCCTGCTTGTAGGCTTTTTCTAGTTCTGGGGTCATAGAGGCGGGCGTAATGGTGCCTGCCCCACCGTGTATGGCAATGGCTAGGTTCTGCATAGGGTTTGGGTGCGTTAAAATAACTCCTACGCCTGCAGGGCCTCAGCTGTTTTGCCAGCTTGATTTTAGAGTAAAGATTTAAAAAGGACTTCATTTTTCATCCCCGCCGAAACCAAAGATTTCGTATATTTGTCCTTAGATCAATGTATTCATTATAAAGTTTATTTTATGTCGTTTGATATTCAAGGAAAGCTGTACGAAGTGTTTGAGGAACAGCAGGTAAGTGAAAAATTCAGAAAGCGTGAGTTTGTGCTGGAGATTCCGGACGGTTCTTTCACGCAATACTGCAAGTTCCAGCTCACGCAAGACAAGTGTAACCTGATCGACAATTACAAGCAAGGCGACGAAGTGAAAGTTACTTTCAACCTGACGGGCAAGCCCTTCACCAAGAATGGCCAGACCATGTACTTCACCAACCTGCAGGCTTGGCGTGTTGAGGGTGCCGCTGCCTCTGGTGGCTATGGCGCTCCGGCTGGTGCTCCTGCTCAGGAATCAGCAGCTCCTTCTTTCTACAGCAGCGATGCAGACAACGATCTGCCTTTCTAATATATATTGCGTATAAACAGAGCGAGCCCCCACAGGCTCGCTTTTTTTATGCCTTTTGTGAGCGGACCTAAACAAAATGAGGCTTCCTGCTCTTCTTATACTGTAACAAGGTATAGCCACTATACCTGAAGCCTTCTGACTATGGACGATTTACAGCGCCTGATCTGGCAGGGTGAGAACGATCAGGTTGATTTCAAACAACGCGTCACGCAGCCCGATAAAATTGCGCGCACCCTGGTCTCCTTCGCTAATACCCGTGGTGGTACCATCCTCATCGGCGTCAAAGACGATGGCAAAGTGGTTGGCATCGATCCGGATGAAGAGAAGCATACCCTGGAACTGGCTGCCAGTTTTTACTGCGATCCGCCGTTGCAACTCCTTTATGAAGAAGTAGAACTGGACAACCATACCATCCTGAAGGTGACTGTGCCAGAAAGTGACCGTAAGCCCCACTTTGCCAAAGTGAAGGATGATGACTGGCGTGGCTACGTGCGGGTAAAGGATACCAGTGTGCAGACAAGCAAAATGGTGGAGAAGTCGATGCTGGCTGAGGAACCTACTTTCGAGCGCATCCCATTGGACCGCCACGAGCGTGCCGTGCTGGACTATCTGGCGCTCAACCGCCGCGTTACGCTCCGTCAGTATATGAAGATCGCGAATCTATCTGAAAGACGGGCGTACCGGATGCTGGTGAAGCTGGTGATTCATGGGTATTTGCGGCTGCATGATAAGGAGAAGGAGGAATATTATACCTTAAGTTAATCGTGTTGAAGTATTTTGATGGTTATGACGCGATCGTCCTCACTTGTGCCAGGTATAGAGAGGCCTCTGCCCCAGGTATACCTGGCCACATGGCTATACCTATACAAGCGTAGCTTCAGCTTTTCTATATCTTAAGCTTTTTTGCTTTATAGCTTGGCCGGGCGGGCACTTACTTTTCTCCTTGATGAAAAGAAAGATTGCCCCTACTCCCACTCGCTGACCGCTCAAAAAAAATCGTCATTCGTGCAATTGGCACAGCTACTTATTTCATTGCTCAAGGGACAAGTTAGTCTGCTATACCTGCCAGTGGTCATGTGCAACAGATCTTATACCTTGGAAATGGTAATAGCAGAAGTTCCCCTTGGGGGTTTGGGCCCTCAACTAAGAAGGGAACGAGGTATGTTAATCGAGCACAGTTCCTTCCCTTGATTTTGGAGCTGGAATCCCCCTGCAAAAGCGGATTATTAAGACAAAAGTATATCAGCCGCTTCCTTATTCCCTGAAACTCCTGCTCAAGTCAAGTGTCTTTTCATTTCCCTTTTCATAGTATTCGGTGTGGGTGGGCTGTCCGGCGCGATTGTATACTTGCCAAGTACCAAACCAATAATAGTGAATTACGCGCTCCGTCTCCTCTGTTCTGGCCATACCCTGCTTTTGGAGTTGTCCATTGTCATGAAAGATTTTTACCAAAAACTCTTCTTTGTTTGGTTTGTGGTATTCGATCTTACGGATGCTGCCGTCCGGATAGTAGTAGCGCCATTTGCCCCGCTCCTCGCCGTGTTTGAATCTTCCGTCACGCAACAAGGTGGTATTATCCGATAGGTATAGTTTCCAGCGACCATGATGCCGCCCTTCTTTATCAAAGCGATTGATCTGGAAGGGCCATATTCCTTTTTTAGACTTGGTCTGTGCCTGCGAATTGAATGGGATGAAGAAGAGCAAAAGAAAATACAAGGTATAGCTGACTTTCATAGACGATAGCTAAGTGATAGGTTAACTCATAGTTGGCCGAAGCAGATGCAGCCTGGCAAATATAAAAATATTTTTTGTTTCAACTAATTAATTAGTTGTACTCATAAATATTGTAAATTGTTCTTAATCAAGGCAGTAATTTTCTGTTTGAATTTATAGCAGTAACATAAGTTGTGTGAAACCACTTTGTGCTGATTCTATAGATAGACTGAGCGCTATGTATTTGCGTAAAAAGATTAAATACACCTCTTTAGCCCTACCCTTATGCCCAAACAAACGAAGACCGCACAAGACAAACCAGAAAAAATATCCCGCACCGCCAGTAAGGTAAAAGAACCGGCACCTGGTAAAGCAGCTGACTCGAAAGGTAAAAAGATATTCGTGCTTGACACTTCGGTTATCTTGTATGACCACAGCGCGGTGCAGAACTTTCAGGAGCATGACGTAGCCATACCTATCACCGTGTTGGAGGAGCTCGATAACTTCAAAAAAGGCAACGATATTAAAAATTTTGAGGCCCGTGAATTTATCCGTTTTATAGATAAACTCTCTTCGGAGCACATGCTACAGGAGTGGATCCCGCTCAACGGTAAGACCAAAGGCAAGTTTAAGGTGATGATGAATGGCAGCGCCAAGCTGGATGCCACCAAGATTTTCGGCGACAAGAACGACCATCACATTCTTAACTCTGCCCTGCAGATGCAACAGGATTTTCCTAAAAGCAAAGTTGTGTTGGTTACCAAGGACATTAACCTGCGCCTGAAGGCCCGCTCACTTAATCTGATCTCAGAGGACTACGAAACCGGTAAGATCCAGGACGTGGCGGGGCTCTATACCGGCAGCGATACACTCGAAGAAATTGATCCGGGTGTGATCAATGATCTATATGATAAGGGAAGCTCGGAAAGTGGCAAGGTTATTAAGGAAACGCCCGCCGACAACCACTTTTATGTCCTCAAGAGCTTTAAGAATTCGATCCTCTCCTATTATAACCCAGCCGAGGACCAATTTGAGCGGGTAGACAAGCAGAGTGCCTATGGGGTGAAGCCGCGCAATGCCGAGCAGACTTTTGCCATGCATGCTTTGTTAAATCCGCGCATCAAGCTGGTAAGTATACAGGGCGTGGCCGGAACAGGCAAAACGCTGCTGGCACTGGCCAGTGCCCTGGAGCAGCGCCGGGATTACAAACAGATATACCTCGCACGTCCTATTGTGCCGCTCAGCAACAAAGATATCGGCTACCTGCCCGGCGATATCAAGTCGAAGCTGAACCCGTACATGGAGCCGCTTTGGGACAACCTGAAATACATTCAGAATCAATATGCGGAGAACAGCAAAGAGTACCAGAAGATCCGGGAACTGGTGGAACTGGAGAAACTGGTGATCACGCCGCTCGCCTACATCCGGGGGCGCAGCCTTTCAAACATTTATTTCATTGTGGACGAAGCGCAGAACCTGACCCCACATGAAGTGAAGACCATTATCTCCAGAGCAGGCGAGAACACTAAGATTGTGTTTACAGGTGATATTTACCAGATCGACACGCCTTACCTCGATTCGCAGAGCAATGGCCTCTCATACCTGATCGACCGGGCACGAAACCACCCGTTGTATGCACACATCACGTTGCTGAAGGGGGAACGGTCTGAACTGGCCAATCTGGCGAACGAACTGCTCTAGCTATACCTGTATGAAAGCGAAAGGCCGCTGCTATACCTAGCTGCGGCCTTTTCTATTGGCAATTTGGTTATTGGTGTCAGATTTAGCAGCGGGGTCGAACAGGTTTTTTAGTGATAGCAGGCTCTGTTCTGTTTCCTGCTCCGTCTTCAGTTTCTTGAAAAAGCCTTTGTACTTATTATACAAATCATCTGTCACCCGCGTTCGTTGCTGCCATACCACGCGCGTACCGCCTTCGAGCGGTTCGAGGCTGAAGATGCCGGTTGTTTCAAACGCATCTCCTTTGATGAGCTGCTTGTAGTAAAGTTCGCTGGGTGGTGTACTGTCGGTAAAGTGAACTTTCACCAGGCCTACTTTATCTCCGTTTAATTCCTGGTAGGCTCCTTTGCCGGTAAGCGGGCCACCATAAAGTCGGATCATGGTAGGGTCGTAGGCTTTGTTCCAGGCGTTCCACTTTTCCCATTCGGTTGGGTTGTTCAGGTATGGGAACACCTGCTCTGGTTTGGCAGGAACGACAATGGACCGTCTGACCTCATAGGAGTCAGGAAGAAGAAAAGAACCAAAATAAACTGCGGCCGAAGCTACCAGCAACGACACCAGCACGAAGTGTGGCGCTTTCATAAACGATGCGACATGCCTGAATGTGTATGGGATAATTTAATGCTAAAGGTACACCAATTTAAAGGAGAAAAAACATCACTGTCAAGCAAGCTGCCAAGATTATTTTTTGGCCAGGTCCTGATGGTCCATACCTTGTTGTCCGGCTCAACACCATTTCGTAGCTTTTAGCCGTATAAGGGCCAAACTAAAGACAAAAACATGATTCAGGATCTTATAAATAAAGGGCTGCAGCTATCGCAGCACACTATCTTCAAGCGTTTTTTGGGCAAGGCGGGTGGTCTTGTCTCCAAACCTGTCAAGTTGGGCATGCTGCTCACCACGGCCTATGGCAAATTAGTGGATGTAGAGAGTGATAAAAGCGGCTTCGCCCAGGTAAAGGAAGTAATGCAGACGTTCATCCGTTTGGTAAAAGCCTATATCAACGGTTCGTACCGGGAGGTTTCCAATAAGTCGCTGCTCGCGGGCGTAGCCGTGCTGCTATACCTGGTCACACCCCTCGACGTGATCCCTGACTTTATACCTGTCATCGGCTTCCTCGACGATATTAGCCTGATGGCCTGGTTCATCGACTCGTTCCAGAAAGAGATTACCAATTTTAAAACCTGGGAAAGCAACAAGGGGTTCGAGCCGACAATGGGAACGCTTTAAAGTTTAGGAGTTTGAGAGTTGATGAGGTAAGGAGTTTAAATTGTAAGGACAGGTCTTGACTCAATGCCGTCAACTTAAGCAACAACATTCCCAATTTTTTATCTCGACAGAATGGAGAGATCTGGATCAATTTAGAGCAATGGCAATAATTCAGATTTCTCTCTCTAATAGAGGGCCCCTACGCCCAGTTCGAAATGACATATTTGTTTAACTCGCCAACTCCCCAACTCCCAAACTCCTAAACTCATATTTCTTCCGTATCTTCGGCTCACAAAACCAACTCTAATAATAAACCATGATCAGTAAGCGCATTATAGCATTTTTTGCTGCCGCCTGCCTGAGTCTGGGTATAAGCACGGCCAAGCCTGACGAAGGGATGTGGCTGCCTATGCTCCTCAAGCAGCTCAACGAGGCGGAAATGCAGAAAAAGGGCATGAAGCTCTCTGCCGAAGACATTTACAGCATCAACCAGTCGAGCCTGAAAGACGCCATTGTTTCGTTTGGCGGTTTTTGTACCGGCGAGATGATCTCTTCTGAAGGTCTTCTGCTTACCAACCACCATTGCGGCTACGGCCAGATTCAGAGCCACAGCTCCGTTGAGAAAGACTACCTGACCAATGGCTTCTGGGCCATGAATCGTGAACAGGAGCTTCCGAACCCAGGCCTTTTCGCTACCTTTATCGTGCGCATGGAAGACGTGACGCAGCAGGTGCTGGCAGGTATACCGGCCAATGTAGCAGAAGCCGAACGCGAGAAAATGGTGCAGCAGAACATCGCCAAGGTGCGTCAGCAGGCCATTGCAGGCACGCACTACGACGCCATTATCCGCCCGTTTTTCTACGGCAACGAATATTACATGTATGTGACGGAGACTTTCCGCGACATCCGTTTGGTGGGTGCTCCCCCATCATCTATCGGTAAATTCGGTGGCGATACCGACAACTGGATGTGGCCACGCCATACCGGCGACTTTGCCATGTTCCGCATTTATGCCGACGAGAACAACAACCCGGCCGAATACTCTCCGAACAACAAGCCTTACAAGCCGAAGCACCACCTGCCTATTTCGCTGAGTGGTGTGCAGGAGAATGACTTTACGATGGTATTTGGCTTCCCGGGCCGCACGAACGAGTACCTGACCTCACACGCCATCCAGGAAATCTACGAAACCTCCAACCCGCACAAAATTAAGATACGCGACACGAAACTGGCCGTGCTGGACGAGGACATGAAAGCCTCAGACGCTGTGCGCATCCAGTATGCCGCCAAGCACGCGAGCGTAGCCAATGCCTGGAAGAAATGGATCGGTGAGAGCCGTGGTCTCCGCAAAGCCAATACCATTGCACGCAAGCAGGAGCTCGAAAAGCAGTTTACCGCCTGGGCTAATGCCGATGCGAGCCGCAAACAGACCTATGGAAACCTGATCTCCGAATTTGAAAAGAATTACAGGCAGCTGGAAGGCATCACCATTGCCCGTGATTATATTATGGAAGCCGCCTGGGGCGTGGAACTGGTGCGCTATGCCAATGACTTCATAAGGCTGAACGAGCTGATCGAAGCCAAGGCTCCGCAACAGGAGATCAACGCACAACTCGACCGTCTGGAGAAAGGCGTAGCGGGCTACTTTAAGAACTACAATGCCCCTACCGACAAGAAGCTGTTTGCTGCCCTGCTGATTATGTATTACGAGAACCTGGATCAGAAATTGCATCCGGCGGCCTTTGCAGTAGTACGCCAGAAATATAAGGGTGATTTCTCGAAGTATGCAGATGAAGTATACAGCAAGTCGCTTTTCACTTCTGAAGCGGGTGTGCGCAAGGCTATAGCCGATATAAAAGCAGGTAAGCCAAACCCACTGAAAAATGACCCGGGCTTCCAGTTGGCAAGCAGCATAAACGATTATTACCGTGCCAATGTGCTCCCTACCTACAACAAGGTGAACGATAACCTAAACCTGCTCTATAGAACCTACATGACCGGTTTACGCGAGATGCAGCAGGACCGTAAGTTCTACCCGGATGCCAACTCGACCCTGCGTGTGGCTTACGGCAAAGTGGAGCCATACGAACCTGTGGATGGCGTGAAGTATAAGTACTTTACTACCCTCGAAGGCATTATCGAAAAAGCTGCCTCTGGTGCCGCCGAAGACTATGCTATACCTGCCCGTCTGCAGGAGCTGTACGACAAGAAGGACTACGGCCCTTATGGCGTGAACGGTCAGCTTCCGGTGGCTTTTATCGCATCGAATCACACCACTGGCGGTAACTCCGGCTCACCGGTAATCAACGCTAACGGTCAGCTGATCGGAACGAACTTCGATCGGAACTGGGAAGGCACCATGAGTGACCTGACTTACAACCCGGATCAGGTTCGTAACATCTCCGTGGACGTGCGCTACATGCTTTTTATTGTAGACAAGTTTGCTGGTGCCGGTCACCTCGTAAAAGAGATGACACTGGTAACGGACAACACTTCCGGTCTGCCGCAGATCGATGCCCGTCGCAAATCCGAAATACCGGCAGAAGCTACGAAACTCTCCAAAAAGGAGCAGCGCAAAGCCGAGAAAGCCGCTAAAAAAGCTGCTAAAAAGAAAGAGAAAGAAGCTGCAGAGGTTGTAAACTAGTCTCAGTCATTATATTTATTATTCAAAAGCCCTGTCTGCTTAACCAGATGGGGCTTTTTGTTGGGCCTTATACCTCCCAGGGTCATGCCTTCACCTATTTTGCCGCTTGCACCGGAGTCAAATTATAATAAGCAAATACAGAGGCTTATAACTTTGGTAAGTATTAATCTGCGCTGATGCATATTTTATACCTACTTTTGCCCTATAATAAAGCCCAAATTTGATTTGACTAGCAATACTCGCTGCAGGGAATGCAGCTAATTTCTAAAAACAGACCCATTTAGAATAGGCGTTATAACCCAAGTGATGAAAGTCACTTCTGCGACTGACTACAGTCATAAAAATAAAAGAGTGTGTGGTGTTCTTTTGTAACCATAAAGACACTCTAACAGCAATTCTTATGAAACGGTCACATTTACCAAAAGCAATACGGCTGGCCATAGTAGGCATATTCTGCCTCGGAATGGCTACTTCCTGTGGTACCAAGACCACAAATGCCGAGATACTCAACTCCCTCAACGAAACGGCCGCTCCCGCGGAGATGCCTGTTATCGAGGCTGAGTTGACCGACGCTCCCCTTGTTCCCGCCCCGATCACCCGCAAGCACCCTGCTAAAGTAGTGGTACGCCTGGAAGTAACCGAAGTGGTGAAAAAGCTTGCTGACGGCGTGGACTATACCTTCTGGACCTTCGGTGGTTCGGTGCCGGGTAAATTTATCCGCGTGCGCCAGAACGATGAGGTGGAGTTTCACCTGATGAACCACCCTGACAGTAAAAACCCACACAACATTGACTTGCACGCCGTAACAGGCCCAGGTGGTGGCGCAGCCGCTACTTTTACAGCACCTGGTCAGGAGACGGTGTTTAATTTCAAAGCGATCAACCCTGGCCTGTATGTATACCACTGCGCTACAGCACCGGTAGGTATGCACATCGCCAACGGTATGTACGGCCTGATCATGGTGGAGCCGGAAGAAGGTATGGAGCCGGTTGACAAAGAATACTACGTGATGCAGGGTGACTTTTACACCAAAGGAGCCTTCGGTGCCCCTGGCCTGCAACCATTCGATATGGAAAAAGCCCTTGACGAGAAACCCTCTTATGTGGTGTTCAACGGTTCTGTAGGTTCTATGACAGGCGACAATGCCATCACTGCCAAAGTAGGCGACAAAGTGCGTCTGTTTGTTGGTAACGGCGGTCCAAACCTGGTATCGAGCTTCCACGTGATCGGTGAGATCTTCGACAATGTGTATGTAGAGGGCGGATCAAACGTGAATAAGAACGTTCAGACAACCCTTGTACCTGCCGGTGGTTCTGCCATCACAGAGTTTAAAGTAGACGTTCCGGGTAACTACGTGCTCGTGGACCACTCCATCTTCCGTACTTTCAACAAGGGTGCCCTGGGCATGCTTAAAGTAGAAGGCCCGGACAACCTGGCCATCTTCTCCGGACAGACCGAGCAGAAAATATACCTCCCAGAGGGCTCAGTGGTACAGGAAATGCCAAAGTCTAACGCTCCGAAAGCTGCCATTGCCAATAACAAGGACATGCGCCTGGAACTGGGTAAGACACTGTACGCCCAAAACTGCCAGGCTTGTCATCAGGCCGAAGGCCAAGGCATAAAAGGCGCCTTCCCGCCGCTTGCCAAGTCTGACTACCTGAACGCTGACGTGGATCGCTCTATCGGGGTGGTGGCACACGGTCTGGAAGGTCAGATCAAAGTAAATGGAGAGGTATACAACAGCACCATGCCAAAGCTGAAACTGAGTGACGAGGAAATTGCCAATGTAATGACCTATGTGCTCAACAGCTGGAGCAACAAAGGCGGCGAAGTAACACCTGAGCAGGTGAAGAAAGCCAAAGACAAGTATAAGCACTAATCCTTAATACTTAGTACCATGTTCCGACGACTTCTGACCCTAGTTTTGGTGATCGGAGCTTGCAGTATAGCACAAGCACAAAAGAGCACCCCGACCGATATGGTTCCTGTAAAGGGGGGCACTTTTGTGCCGCTGTACGGCAGCAACAACCAAACCGTGACTGTGCAGAGTTTCCGGATGGACAGATACCCGGTCACGAATGCCCAATATGAGGACTTTTTAGCCAAATATCCAAAATGGCGGAAGTCGGAGGTGAAAGCACTGTTTGCCGACGCCGGCTACCTGAAGCACTGGGCCAGCCCGCTGGGCGTGGGCCCTGCAGCAGATAAGCTGAAAGACAGCCCTGTGATCAATGTATCTTGGTTTGCGGCCAAGGCCTATTGCGAGTGCCAGGGCAAGCGACTGCCAACCGTAAACGAATGGGAGTTTGCCGCACTGGCCAGCGAAACGAAAAAGGACGCCTCCAGTGAGCCCAGCTTTTACCAGCGCAGCCTCGACTGGTACAGCCAGCCCAACCCCAAGTACCTGCCTCCAGTGCAGAGCGCCTTTAAAAACTACTATGGTCTTTACGGCATGATCGGGTTGGTATGGGAATGGACCTCTGACTTTAACTCTGCCCTGATCGTAGGCGAGTCGAGACAAAATGCCAGCCTGGACAGGCAATTGTTCTGCGGTGCCGGATCTACCGGAGCCAGTGACGTGAAAAACTATGTGGCCTTTATGCGCTACGCCTTCCGCTCCAGCCTTAAGGCCAACTACACCGTGGCGAACCTGGGCTTCCGATGCGTGCAGGACGTACCCGTACAGACTACAGCCAAAAAATAATTCGAATCTTATGAAACGCTTTACCTTATACCTGTTCACGCTTATCGCGCTTGGCCTGACTGCCTGCCAGCAGGAAGTGGCACACGAAGATGACAGCTGCTGCGCAAAGCCAGTTGCTGAAGGCCTGCCTGATGGCACCGGTACGCTTGCTATACCTGCAGCTGCCCTAACCGATATGTCGCTTTATAACCTCGATTCGGACTGGCAGAACCAACGCGGTGAAGAGCTTAAGTTGCAGAATTTCCAGGGCAAAGTGCAGCTAGTGGCCATGGTCTATACCCATTGCAGCTACGCCTGTCCGCGTATTGTCGCCGACTTAAAGCGCATCGAAATGGGTTTGGAACAGTACAAGCAGGAAGATATCGGGATTGTGCTCGTAACCATGGACCCTGCCCGCGACACACCAGCGCGTTTGCTGCAGTTTGCGGAGTCCAACAACTTAAACCCAAAACGCTGGACGCTACTTACAAGCGAGCAGGATAACATCCGGGAGCTGGCCGCCCTCCTAAACATGAAGTACAAAATGGAGTTGGACGGCGAAATCTCTCACTCCAACATCATTTCTGTGCTGAATGAAAATGGTGAGATCATCCACCAGGCAGAAGGTTTAGGCGTTGAACCTGACGAAACCGTCAACGCGATCAAGAGCCTGTTGCAGAAAATTTAAAGTATAGCTCATAAACCAAAATCCCTGGACGATGCATTTGCATGCAGTCCAGGGATTTTTTGTTTGCAAATACATTGCTTCAGAATGTTCACGATAATGAGAGCCCCTGCCTTCTGATGCCGCCAACATAAGCACTTACCTGTCATTTCGACCCTAGGGAGAAATCTGGAGTATTGTTCAGGTACCAAAATGCCCCGGATCTCTTCTATAGTCGAGATGACAAAAAAGGGGCACGACTAATCCCTACAACAACAATTTAACAATCAACGGTTTAATCACTCACTCATTCGCTAAATCACTCATTCACTAATTTAATCACCCCTTCCCTCGCATCTGCTTCTCCATCGCGTCCCACATTTCCTGCGGAATTTGATCAAAGGCGTTGAACTCACCGGCACCGTAGAGCCATTCGCCGCCGTCTATGGTCACCACTTCGCCGTTCACGAACGAGGCGTAGTCGGACACCAGGTAGGCAGCCAGGTTGGCCAGTTCCTGGTGCTCGCCGAAACGACCGACAGGTATACGCTTCACCGGGTCCAGCTTATCAGCAAGTTGCTTTGGAAATAGTCGGGTCCAGGCGCCTTCTGTAGGGAAAGGGCCGGGTGCGATGGCGTTGGAGCGGATACCGTACTTGGCCCATTCAGAAGCCAGCGAGCGCGTCATGGCGAGCACACCGGCTTTTGCGCAGGCGGAGGGCACTACGTAGCCGGAACCGGTCCAGGCGTAAGTGGTTACGATATTGAGTATGCTTGCCTCCTGCTTCTGTTCTATCCAATATTTGCCCAACGCCAGCGTACAGTTGTAGCTGCCTTTAAGTACTATATCGGTGATCACATCAAAGGCTTTATGGCTGAGGCGCTCTGTGGGACTCACAAAGTTACCGGCAGCATTGTTGACGAGCACATCTACCCTGCCGAACTTGTCGAGCGTAGCTTGCAGCATGGCTTCAATTTCGCTGTACTTGCGCACATCACAGACAACTGGGAGCACTTGCCCGCCGGTTTCCTGCATCAGTTCATCGGCGGCTTTTTCGAGCACATCCTGTTTGCGGCTGCAGATCACGGCATTGGCGCCGAGTTCAAGGAAATACTTTGTCATAGAGCGGCCAAGGCCGGTGCCGCCACCCGTTACCACAATGGTTTTGCCCCTCAGGGCACCTTCTTTCAGCATTGGTTCTGCCTTCATGGTCTTATTTTGTATGTTTTAAAAAGCTAACGTATAATTGTCAGGGCTGACTAGCTAAAGATAAGAACCTACGGCGAAAATAAGAGTAAAAGAAGCATTCTTTTGCTGAAGCATTTAAAACTATGGATCTAAAACAAATTGAAACTGAACTGAAAGCGGCGACCGACGGACTGCTCATGTTGAGTGAGACCGACGCTCCTTTTGAATTTTACTTAGCCGAGAATTTCCAGGGAGAAGAACTGAATGAAGAAACGGTACTCAAACTGGCCGGCATGCCTGCCGATTATCCTTATGAGGAAATGGAACTAGGGTATTTTTTTCGAAATATGACCCAAGCCAGACCGGACGCGGGCGAAAAGGGTTTGCAGCAGGCCAACCGTTTTCAGAACCTGGAGAAAAAACTACAGGAGCTCCTGCAGGGCGTGAAGGTGTACCGCATTGGTGAAACCCAGAAACTGGTGCTCATACTTGGCCGCACACCGGGAGGCGAGATAGCCGGCCTCAAAACAATGGTGGTGGAAACCTGAGAAAAAAGCAAAATCCCCGACTAGAGCAGCCGGGGATTTTTTTATATAGCTTATCAAGCTATACCTTAAGATGTTGGTCCGTTGTCTACCCGCGCTTCGATTACACTCTGAACAGAAGAGGATACATTGGAGAGGATGTTATAGCCTGTTTTGGCTTCGATAGCGTCCACGGTGGTGCGGTACGTTCCCCAGCTGGTGCTGATATTGTTGGAGTTGGGCGTATCAATCGCGATGACACGGGTACTGGTGGTCACCCGGCTTACGTCACTAGTGCCTACGGGCAATACTACAATCACCTTCCAGATACGGTTCGGCACTGTTACCTTTCCATTGGCCAAGGTTTCCTTATAGCCATTGCTGCCTGTGCCGCCTTTGCCGTACTGCCCCATGATGATATAGAGTTCATTGCCCTGACTGACCAATTTGCGACAATAGTTCTCCAGGTTCGCCCAGGCCTGCTGGTTGTTGGTAGGTGCCTGCGGAATCATGTTCGACATCAGGAATGTGGCCGAATTGTCCGACACGGTAAGTGTACGATCAGCTGAAGGTGTATTGTGGCCACGATCAAAACCACTACCAGTGTAGTCGGACGGCTGAACCCTGTAGAAAGCACTTGGCAGGGAGTTATCCGCCCGGAAATCATCCTGGCGCGGTGTGCTGCCCAACCAGGCACTGCTCAGGTGCCAGCTAACCCAGTTTGGTGTGCCTCGGTAAGAGTTATAGGACATCGAAAACTGCGACTTGTTGATCAGGTAATTGGAGTAACTGGTGTTGGCCCCGCTTGGGTTGCCCATTGCCAGGTTACCATCTTTCGTGGCAGTGGCATTGGCAATGCTGTCAGGCGTACCAACATTGGCCTCATCCTTTGGCGAGATTACAGATTCTTCCGAGCAGGAAACCAGCATCCAGCCAACCATCGATAGGTATAGGATGCGTTTTAAGTGTGTTAGCATAGCTTTAAGTTTATATGTTTTACAAAGCAAAGATGCAACACCAGCTTCATTCAAACATTATCAGATTATTATATTTTCATACGTGAATGTAAATTCATTAATCAGGTATAGACCACCCTGTTATAATCACAAATTGCCTGTTGAACCGCAAAACAGAATGATGAAGCATTTCCCTAAATCGAATACTTTAAAAGTGATCCTGAAGGAGCTTGTTTGCTGCGATGATGCCACTCAGGCAAACGCCGACAATGCCCTGACCCGGGTATACAGAGTCGCCGCAAACGTAAGCTCCTTTGTGGTCCAGGCGCGCGTCTTTCATTTGCCAGGGTTTAATGTCGCGGTAGTGAGGGTAGCCCCCCACCATACCATAGGCTCGCTGCGTCCAGAAGATCCAGGCGCCAGGCGTGGCAGAGTCCAGGTGCAGGATATCCGATCGGTGCAGCATACTTGACTTTTCCATTCTGCTGATGATCGCCTCTTCAATTATGTGCTTATCTTCAATTTTTAAGTTAGCCGGATCTGGTACATGTGTGCTCACTGCCACTACTCGCTCGCCCTCTCCTGCCCTTACCTTGTCCTTTGGGTGGCTATAGCTAACAAAAAAGCTCTTGCTGCCAATTACTGGTAAACCCTCAGGCATGTGTACCTGGTGATGCAGCACAGGTATAGCCGGCGCGTTGCGGAGCACAATGGCCATCGTGAAAGCCCCGTTCAGTTTTCCGGAGGGCAACAGGTATGGCTTCAGCTTTTGCTTCACCTTTGTTTCTTGAAACAACTGGAAAGTATCATTGAGCGGAATGCCACTGATCACAAAGCGGGCCTGGTAATTGCCGGCCAGGCACTTTACCTCATATCCATCAGGTTGAGGTATAATGGCCTGTATGTTTCGCCTGTACAGGATCGTGCTGCCTTTGCTGTGTAGGTATCGCTCAAGAGCACGGGCCAGCGCGATCATGCCTCCTTCGACATAGTAGTTACCAAACAAGGTATAGCACAGGGCGGTAGCACCGAAAAGCTCATTTACTTCTTCTAGACGGTTTTGGGCTGTGATCAATAACTGCTCGTTCACGAAGTCGACAAACAGCTCGTTTTCATGAAGACCATACCTGGCAAGCAGGTCCTGCATGGTACGAAAGGCACCAGGCAACAACGATAGCTGGTGGAAGCGAACCTGCTTGAAGGATTGCCAAAGGTCCTTTAGATTTGAAAAAGGAAAGGCCTGTTGCTCCAGCGAGGTGCGCCATACTTGCTGACTCATACGGTAACAGTGCTCCCAGAATGGCCGCTGACCTTCCGCTCCGAACACGCGCTCAGCTTCCTGTATCCAATCTCCCAGTTGATTATAGCGGGTTATAACGTGACCATCTGGCAGATGCACCTGCATGGGAATATCGAGTTTTATGAGCGGCAGTTCTATACCTGTCACGTCCAGCAGATAGCGCAGGGGCATGTATTCATCCAACCCAACCAGTGTCGTGGCGCCTGTCTCAAACCAGAAGCCTTTGCGTTTATAAGAAGATGCGCAGCCACCGGGATATTTGGCCTGCTCCAGCACCGCAACCTTTAATCCTCGTTGGGCGAGCAGCGCTGCGGCTGTGAGTGAACCAAATCCGGAACCGACCAGGATGACGTCGTACTGCATGGATGAATAAATTTAGGCTTACCTTTGTCGCAAGCGATAACAAGTGAGCTTACGGAATGTTAAGATCAAAACACCAGAGCGATGCAAAATAAAGTGGATATCAGTGTAATGGGCTGCGGCTGGCTGGGGCTTCCGCTGGCTGAGAGACTGGTCCGGTCTGGGCTAAGCGTTAATGGCTCCACAACTTCCGAAAAAAAGCTGGAGCTCCTGCGCCAGTCAGGTATTCAACCTTTTCAGGTCAACCTTGCTGATCCCTTATTAAGTGCCGATACGCTGAAGGATTTTCTTCAGGCGGATGTGCTGATACTGAATATCCCGCCCAAGCTTCGCGCTGATGGTGGCGAGAGCTACCTGCAACAGATGACTGTGCTTCAAAAAGCGCTATTGCAATCAACGGTTAGCCGGGTGCTTTTCGTTTCCTCCACTTCCGTATACCCTGACCTGAACCGGATTGTGACTGAAGAGGATACCAGCTTCACAGACGAAAGAGATCCGGACAACACGCTCCTGAAGGTAGAACGCATGTTTCAGAATAGTGAAAGCTGGGTATGCACGGTGGTTAGGTTTGGCGGCCTGGTTGGCGACAGCAGACAACCTGGTCGGTTTATGGCCGGCAAGCACGATCTGCCAAACGGTGATGCACCTGTCAATCTGATCCACCTCGAGGACTGCCTGAATATACTGGAGCGCATCATAACAGAGGAAAAATGGGGGCAGGTATATAACGCCTGCGCCGACGAACACCCAAGCCGACGTGATTTTTATGTGGCAGCCGCCAAGGCACTCCACCTGGAGGCCCCCACATTCAAGGACATGGAAGAGACAAGCTTCAAACTCATCAACAGCCAGAAAGTGAAAGATGACCTGGCCTACGTCTTCTCCTACCCCAACCCCATGGCATTCTTTTAGTATCTTTGCGGTAGAATTGCTGATTGCTAATTGTTATTCCCTTTTAGAGCAAACAATCAACAATTAACAATTAACAGTCAAATGAATATAATCGTAATAGGCGGCGGCGCGGCCGGGTACTTTGGGGCCATTGCCTGTGCGCAGGCCAATCCGGAGGTACAGGTTACCATCCTGGAGAAGAGCAACAAACTGCTGTCTAAGGTTAAGGTTTCGGGGGGCGGACGATGCAATGTGACCCACCACTGCTTTACACCGTCGGTGTTTGCCCAGCATTATCCACGCGGCGCCAAGCAACTTAAGGAAGCTTTCAAGGCTTTTGGAGCCGCAGAAACGGTGGAGTGGTTTGAGCGTCGCGGCGTGAAGTTGAAGGCGGAGGCCGACGGACGCATGTTTCCGGTGACGGATAACTCCCAAACCATTATTGACTGTCTCCAGCGACAAGCCGCTCATGTGAGTGTAAGCGTAAAAACAGGTATAGCGGTGGAGCGTATCGTGCCGCATCCAGACAAAGAAGGCTATACCTTATACCTGAACAATGACAAGGAAGTGCAGGCCGACCGCGTGTTGATATGCTCCGGAGGCAGTCCCAAAAGCCAGAACTACGATTGGCTGCGGGCATTGGGGCACACCGTTCAAGAACCAGTCCCTTCCCTCTTTACCTTTAACGTACCAGGCTCGCCACTCAAGGAATTGCAAGGAATAGCCGTGCCACAGGCCAGGGTACGCATCGCTGGTCAGAAACTGGAATACGAAGGCCCCCTGCTCATCACGCACTGGGGCTATAGCGGACCGGCCGTGCTTAAGCTCTCCGCCTGGGGTGCCCGCCTGTTTCATGACATGAACTACCGCTTTACCGCCCTAATCAGTTGGGTGCATGATCAAACAGAAGAAAGTCTGCGGGAGCATTTGCAAAGCTACCGTCAGTCACATCCCAAAAAAGTTGTCACCACCAATCCTTTTTTCGGACTGCCACAACGACTCTGGAAAACCCTGACAGGTATAGCCGGTATAGCAGAAGAAACAAAGTGGGCCGAACTTCCCGCTAAAAACACGAACAAACTGGTGGAGGCGCTGCTGCGCATGCCGGTTGAAGTAGATGGCAAAACCACATTTAAAGAAGAGTTTGTGACATGCGGCGGTGTTGATCTGAGCGAAATCAATACGAAAACGATGGAAAGCCGCTTGCATCCGGGTTTGTATTTTGCTGGCGAAGTGCTTGATATTGATGGTATTACAGGTGGTTTTAATTTTCAAGCGGCCTGGACTACCGGCTATCTGGCAGGCAGGGCAATGGCCTCTTCCATATCCTAGCATAGCGATATATCCATTTTGGAAACAAAATGCTGTTGATTGCAGTACATCAGCATACAAAACCAAATAAAAATATCACTATGGAAATTAATAAAGAAGTTTATTCAACCGTGCATCACCTCATCGAAAGATGCAAGGACGGTGTGAAAGGCTATAAAACTGCTGCCGAAGACGTAGAGGATCAGGACTTGAAAGAGCTGTTCCGCAAATACGCCGTGCAGCGCGACAGCATGATCACCGAGTTGCAGGACCAACTGCACAAAATGGGCAAGACCGATGACGAGTCCAGTTCTATCGAAGGTACCCTGCACCGCGCCTGGATCGATATTAAAGCCGCTCTTTCTTCCAAAGACAGAAAACGTATTCTGGAGGAGTGTGAGCGTGGAGAGGATTATGCCGTAAAAGCTTACGAGGAAGCTGTGCAGAAAAATCTGCCCGGCGAACTGAACCCAATCATTGCCCAGCAATACCAGGACGTGAAAAACGCACACGACCACATCCGCTCACTGCGTGACAGCGCCTGATGAGTGATTGAAGCACATTAAAATACAGAAAGGAGCCATTAAAGCTCCTTTTTTTTGTGCCTTATGTAAAGCCACAGGTATAGGTATAAAAATAATAAGCCTGACATCCGTCTGATGTCAGGCTTATCAGTTCTAACTGCGTAAAACAGTAGAATAATCTTCCAACCTTTTTATGATACCTTCTTTAACGCATGGTTCAGGCCAAGGTTGCGAATTGAATAAAAATATTTTTAAAACAAAAAGGCTGACGTTTCAAGTCAGCCTTTTCTTACAATTTGAAGGATTTTACTCTTCAAGCTTTGTATATCTTCTTTTACGGGCCTGCGCCAGGCAGGTTTACCTTTTAGAATCTTTTTTTGCGAAATCCGCCACGGTCGCCGCCGCTGCTGCGACGGTCACCGCCTCTGAAAGAGTCGCGGTCGCCACGGCCACCAAAACGGCTTCCACCGCCTCCATACCCGCCACCGTCTCTGCGTGGACCACGGTCACGGTCGCCGAAGCCTCCACGGTCGCGGTCTCCGCCGCCGAAGCGCTTGCCGCCACGGTCGCTTCGATCACGGTTGCTAAAACCGAAGTCTTCTTTCTCGCCACCGGCGCCACCTTCTTTTTTCTGTGATTTCTCCACGATTACCATACGGCCATCCACCTCTATTCTGCCTACTTTTTGCAGAATGTCAGCAGTGTATTCAGTAGGAACCTCCACGAAGCTGAACTTGTCATACAGGTCGATGTCGCCTACTTTAGAAGCCGGTATATCGGCGTTCTGGCTCAGCAGGTCGATCAGGTCTTTCGGGTGCACGCGGTCTTTCTTACCGATCGTGATGAACAGGCGGTCGAAACCGGCTTTCGGTCCGCCCATGCTTTTTTCGGCTTCTTTACCCGCTTCTTTCGTTTTGGCTTCCTTGAGGCTCATTTTGAGCAAGGCAGCCGCAATTTCAAGCGAAGTGAAGTCTTCATTAACCAATTTTTCGATTGTGTTGATGTGCTTGGTCAGGTTGCCCTTCTCCAGCACCTCACGTACTTTCTCTAGGAACAGGTTGGTACGGATCTCGTTTACGTCTTCGTAAGTAGGTACCTGCTGCAGCTGCACATTCGCCTTCGTGTAGCGCATGATGTCCTTCAACTTGTACATGTCTGAGCGACCGGCTACAAAAGAGAAGGCCTTGCCTGACTTACCGGCACGACCTGTACGGCCAATGCGGTGTACGTAAGACTCTTCGTCCTGCGGCAGGTCATAGTTGAATACCGCTTCCACGTTGTCTACGTCCAGACCGCGGGCTGCTACATCTGTCGCTACCAATATCTCGAGCATGCCATTACGGAACTTGCCCATCACGTTAGAACGCTGATTCTGGTTCAGGTCGCCGTGCAAACCGTCGGCAAAGTAGCCACGGGCCTGCAGGTTGGTCACCAATTCATCCACCATACGCTTGGTATTGCAGAAGATGATCACCGACTTCATGTTGTGCATGTCCAGGATGCGGGAAAGCACTTCCTGCTTCATCGAGTTACGCACCTCGAAGTATACCTGGTCGATATTGGTTACGGTCAGTTCCTTGTGCACCACTTTCACGATTACCGGATCGTTCTGGTAGCGCTTGGTCAGGTCCATGATCGGCTTGGACATCGTGGCCGAGAAGAAGATCGTCTGACGCTCCTCCGGCATTTTGCTTAATACAAACTCAATGTCGTCACGGAAGCCCATGTCAAGCATTTCGTCTGCTTCATCCAAGATGATCTTTTTGATCTTGTCCAGTTTCAGGGTACCACGTTCAATGTGGTCCATCACGCGGCCCGGAGTACCAATCACGATCTGCACACCCTGCTTCAGGGCACGCAGCTGACGGTCATAAGCCTGACCACCATAAATAGGCACAATGCTGATGCCTGGCTTATACTTGATAAGTTTCTGGATTTCTCCGGCTACCTGAATAGCCAGTTCACGCGTTGGGCACAGGATAAGGGCCTGCACACTGCGATCGTTTTCGTCGATGCTTTCAATGGTAGGAATACCAAAAGCCGCCGTCTTGCCCGTACCCGTCTGGGCCTGGCCAATAATGTCGCGTCCTTCTAAAACTACCGGGATTGCTTCTGTTTGGATGGGTGAAGCTTCTTCGAAGCCCATGTCAGCGATAGCTCGCTGTACTTCCGGCGAAAGCGGAAGCTCGTCAAATCTGATTTTGTTCATTCTGTTATAATAACTTTTTACACTTCGTCTGGAGACAGCCTGTCCATAAACCCTTCTTTACGAAAAAGAAGTCCGACAAGAATAAAATCAACCAGGTTTTGCTTAAAAAGCGGTGAATCCAGTTTTACTTAAATCAGACTGATTCCAAATCGGCTGCAAAGGTACGCATAATTTATGAAACCTTCATTATGTATGGCAACTTAATGTAAAACAGGCCTCTATAAAGTATTCTGTATTATTGGATTATAAAATTGTTTTTAATAAATGGCGAACGATTATATTTATTTCAAATTCTTTTTTATTTTGCTTAAAAATATTGCAAATTATTATTGAAATAAGAAACAACGTTCTCGTTTACCCGTTATAACACTACATTCACACTTAAAATCAAGCCATTAACTATTATTGAAATTTTTCATTGGTATATCCAAGTTATTGCACGTAGTTTAGTGTATTGCATCAACATTACCAGTTAAAGTTTAATGATAGTAATCTGAGTGATACTAAATGATCGATCTGTGCGATTATTTTGAGTAGCTCGTTTTGCCCTCGCCCTACCTGTACTCTGAAAGCAGTATACTTATAGAGATTGCAACGCAGTAGCAGTTCACTGAAATTATAAAAACACTCGATCTTTAACCCTTTAATCCTTTCTAATTATGTTACACTTCTCCAAAATCACAACTCAAAGCAAGGACTTTCATTTGATTGCCTCAGGAGCATTGGCATTCAAAATTCACAACAAGATTCTCAAAGACGAAGACTTTATGAAGGGTGCCAAGGTTTCACGCAATCTGTTGCCTAGCAATGCCGTCATAAAATCTGACAAGAGCGACGCCAAGGTGTTCTTTGTGATCATCTCGGACCTGGACAAGATGAATGCTTCCAATTTGTGTAACATGATCGCGAAAGAGCGCGCAAAAGGTAGCTATGCCGTGTGCCAGGTTATCCCGATGTACTACAACGAGCCATCATTTAAGGCGCTCAAAATGCTGCGCCAGAATTTCGATGAAGTAATCGAACTGAACAAACTGACACTGGGTGGCGGCAAAGCCCTGATGAGCACTGAGCAGCAGCATTGCATTATCACAGACTACTCCATCTCGATGGCGCGCATCATGCGTAATGTGTGTGTGAAAGAACATGCGCCGGCAAAAGAGGAAAAGAAAGGGCAGATCGTATACGCATAGCCTTTATTTAGACTTAGAAAGGCATCAAGCTCCTTCGCGCAGGCGGGGGAGCTTTTTGTATTTTATACCCTGACCTTCAAATATATGGTTTCCTTCAGCCCTTTATTTTACAGGTAACTCTGGCATAAGCCGTGTCGTCGGTGTATCTTTAGAATCCTATAAAAGCCTTCAGCTATGTCGCCAAACTTTAAAATACTCTCTTCCTCGGCTGGTTCCGGAAAAACCTATACCCTGACCAAAGAATACCTGAAGCTGGCGCTGCATACTTCCAATCCGGACTATTACCGATCTATTCTGGCGATTACATTTACAAACGATGCGGCCGCCGAAATGAAGGAGCGTATATTGGGCGCCCTTCATAATTTCAACAACCCTAACATATGCGAAGGGGAATTGCGCAAGAGTGAGGACCTGCTGGAGAAGATCACCTCTGAACTGCAGGAACGCTTTCCGGAAGAAAGGTTTGACAAGGAGCAGCTCCGCCAGCGTGCCGGGCATTTGTTTACGCAGATCCTCTACAACTACAGCGACTTCTCGGTCAGCACCATCGATAGCTTCGTTAATAAGATCGTGCAGGCTTTTACAAAGGAGCTCAACATACCTTACAACTTCGAGGTTGACCTGGACTCCCAGACGCTGGTGAGCACCGCCGTGCAATTGCTGCTGGATAAGGTAAGCAACCAAAAGGACGACCTGCTCTCAGAAACCCTGGAGCAGTACGCCCTGGAGAAAGCCCGCGAAGGCCGCAGCTGGAACACCCTGCCAGACGACCTGGCCGATTTTGCCAAAAACCTGCTGAACGAACAAGTATACGAAGCCGTGACAGACCTGCAGGGACTGACGTTGGAGGATTTCAGGGAGATCCGGAAACAGCTGAAAGAGCTGCAGGAAGGTATACTGGGTGCATTACAGGAAGATGCCGGCAAGGCACTTGTGGCTATTGAGCAGGCCGGCCTCTCCCCCGCCGATTTCTACCAGGGTGCACGCGGGCTCTATGGCTATTTCACCAAATTTAACCGCGAAGCCGACCTGACCTACGGCAACAACTACGCCCGCCAGACAGTGGAGGAAGACAAATGGTATGCCGGCAAGACCTCAACGGCCACTAAAAACCAGATCGACGGCATCCGCCAGCTGCTCACGGACCTCTACTATAATATCGAATCGATCAAAGAACGATACGTGGGTACCTTTACCCTGATCTCGGCAGTTGTGCCGCATCTGTATAAGGTGTCTGTGCTGAACGAGTTGGAGAAATGCCTGCAGGAGATCAAGCTCGACCGTAACACGGTGCACATATCAGAGTTCAACAAGCGCATCATCGACATTGTGCTGCAGGAGCCGGTGCCTTTTATTTATGAACGCCTCGGCGAAAAGTATAACCACATCCTGATCGATGAGTTTCAGGACACTTCGGTGCTGCAGTGGAACAACCTGCTGCCGCTCGTCGACAATGCACTGGCATCCGGCCACTTCAGCATGGTGGTGGGCGACGCCAAGCAGGCGATCTACCGCTGGCGCGGTGGCGAAATGGAGCAGATCCTGCACCTGTACAAAAAGAACACACACCTGCTCTATGAAGACCGGCGCCACGGTCACATGATTCGGGAGCGCTACGAATCGGTGCGTGAGAATCTGGCTCCTGATGTGCTGCAGCAGAACTTCCGTAGCCGCCGCGAGATCATTGAGTTCAACAATAAGTTGTTTACCTACTTTAGTGAACAACACAAGGTATACGGCACCTTCACCTCCATCTACGACGATAAGTTTGTGCAGGAGGCACCAGAGAATGCTAAGTCAGGTGGCCTGGTGCAGATCATATTCACCTATCCCGATGACCTGAACTACAAATACGACCTGAGCAGCTGCGTTCGCACCGAAGAATTTTACGATGACTATACCCATGCGCAGGAACTTAGCTACGATGCCAGTACGCTGAATATGGTGCTGGAGCTCGTGCGCCAGGGATTGGCGGATGGCTATACCTTAAAGGATATGGCTATACTCTGCCGCACCAATGCGAAGAGCAAATTGATCGCCAATTTTCTAAAGGAGAAGCAATACGAAATTATTTCGCAGGACTCGCTCTCGCTGCAGTTTGCCGAAGTGATCAACCTGATCATTGACATGTTCCGGGTATTTAACCGTCCCAACGACACATTGGCCAAATCAGAGGCGCTATACCTGATCCATACCGTAACCAGCGGCAAAGTGCCTACAACAGCCTTAGCCCAAAAGATAGCCCAGATCGCCAACGGTGCAGACCCGCAGCAATTTTTTGACTACCTGCGTGAGCTAAAGTTCGATGTGAAGGAGCGTGAAACGGGCAATTTATCCATCTATGAACTCACCGAGCAGCTGATCCGAATTTTCAACCTGCTGGGGCACAACAACGAATGCGAATACCTGTTCCGCTTCCTGGACCTGGTACTGGAGTATAGCCTCAAGAACAGTAATAACCTGAACAATTTCCTGGCTTACTGGGATGTGCAGAAGGAAAAGCTGAGCATCAACACACCCAAGGACCGCAACGCCATCACCATCACCAGTATTCACAAGGCCAAAGGCCTCGCCTACCCGATCGTGATCATTCCCTTCGCCGACTGGAGTACCGAGCCGCAAACACGCGCCCTGATGTGGAGCCGTTTGTCAGATGAAAACAAGGTGATGGGCAAGTTGCGCAGTGTGGCGGTGAATATCAGCTCCCGCCTGGAGCATACCGAACTGGCCGGCCAGTACAACACCGAGATAGAAAAAACCTTTATCGAAAACCTGAACATGCTGTACGTGGCCCTTACCCGACCGAAAGACCGACTATACCTGATCGGCAACGGCAAGGACCTGCTCGAGGAAAGGAAGGCGCAGAAGGCGATGGAAGGAACAGCCAAAAATGTGAGCCATCTGCTCTACCGCTACCTGGTGGCGGAGGGGCTCTGGGAGAATGGTAAACTGTGCTACCAGGTATACGCCGGCGAGGACAGGAAGCAGGATAGCAGCCGCCGCGAACTCGGCCCGGTTTATACCCTGGATTACCTGCAGACAAACAACTGGGCACAGCGCCTGCAGCTGAAACAGCATGCCAACAACGTCTTCGACTTCGAGACGCAGACCGAGCAGCGCATCCAGAACAAGAAACTGCACTATGCCCTCTCCCGCATCCTGACAGCAGCCCAGCTTGATGATGTGCTGCGCCAGATGGTATACCAGGGCATTATCAGCGACCGGGAGAAAAATGCACTGAAGGAGCGTCTGCAGGAGGTGGTCAATCACCCAAAGATCAGCCGTTATTTTTCGGAGGCAGTGGTGGTAGAGCACGAAAAAGAGCTGCTTGATGCCCGCGCCTACCTTTATAAGCCAGACCGGGTGGTATTTGACGGTGACCAGGTCGTGCTGTTGGAGTTTAAGCTGCCGCCTCCTCTGGAAGAGCACCGCAACAAGCTGGACCACTATGCCGTGCGCTTTAAGCAACTGGGTTTCGAAAATGTGAAATGTATCCTCTACTACTTCGATACTGAAGAGTTGTACGAATGGTCCTATGGCGGCAAAAGCCTGCAAATGGGACTGGCGCTGTAGGTATAAACAGTTAATAAATCAGGCCTTTGCGGCTCTTAGAGAATCATAACAATCATAACGCCATAAAAAAAACTGTCAGCACCATGGACAAAGCAGCACAAACCATGATCGACAACCTGCAGAAGAACACAGGTAAGTCGCTTGAGGGATGGATACAGATCATACAAAGCACCGGCTTGCAGAAGCACGGTGAGATTGTGAAGTATTTGAAAACAGAACACGGCTTTACGCATGGTTTTGCCAACATGGTAGCGCTCAAAGCCAAAGGCACTGATGCCGGTTCAGCCGAAAAGCCGGAAGACCTGGTGGAGAAGCAGTATAAAGGCAAAGAGCAGCTGCTGCCCATCTATGAAACACTTGTTGCCAGGCTAAAGCAGTTTGGGAACGACGTGGAACTGGCTCCTAAAAACGCCTATGTGAGCGTGCGCAGCAAAAAGCAGTTTGCCCTGATACAGCCCTCCACAAAGACGAGGCTCGATGTGGGCATCAACCTGAAAGGTCAGGATCCGGAAGGCAGACTGGAGAAATCAGGCAGCTTCAACGCCATGTGCTCCCATCGGGTGCGGCTTCAGAACGCAGGAGAGATCGATGCAGAACTGATTGGTTGGTTGAAAGCCGCCTACGAAGAAGCTAAGTAAGGTATAGCCGCTAGGTATAGTATCAGGAAATGAGATAGTTTTAATAGATTGAGAGGGAAATTATGGAACAGAGAATTACATTAATCACGCTGGGCGTCAGGAATCTGCAGCGCTCGAAGGAGTTTTACCAGAACGTCTTTGGCTGGCAGCCACTGGAGAGCAGCACGGAGAGCGTGATTTTCTTTCAGCTGAATGGCCTGCAGCTGGCCCTGTTCCCACAAGAGTCGCTGGCAGATGATGCTGGCCTGGAAGCTGATGGCAAGGGCTTCAAAAGTTTTTCGCTGGCCCACAACATGCGCTCCGAGAAAGAGGTTGATCAGTTGGTGGCTGAATTGGAGGAGAAAGGCGTGAAAGTGCTCAAACACCCCGAGAAAGTATTCTGGGGAGGCTACAGCAGCTACATTGCCGATCCGGATGATAACCTCTGGGAAATCGCCTACAACCCCTTCCTGCCCATGGATGAAAAGGGAAACGTTTTAAGTTAAAGAGGCTGGATGTTAAAAAGTTAGCTCACCTGTAGGGTCAGGTCATGACCTAGCAGAATCATGCTGTTAACAATACAACTATTCACTAAATCACTCAACCACTCATTCACTCAATAACAACAGTGCAGACCTTTCTTGAGCTAGCGGCAAAATACGTTTACGAGAAGTATAAAGAGAACATCAGCGAGCTGTGCATTGTGCTGCCGTCGCGTCGTGCGAGTTTCTTTTTTAAGAATGCCTTGGCGCAGGCAGCACCGGAGCCGATCTGGTCGCCTGAGGTGGCAGGTATGGAGGACTTCATTACCAAACTGGCCAGAGTGGATGTGCTGGAGCCGATCAACCTGCAGCTCGAGCTCTATGACCTGATGCGTGAGCAGGATCCTAACCTGGATTTCGACCAGTTCATCACTTGGGGAGGTACCCTGCTCGACGATTTCAGCCGCATCGATCAGAACCTGGTCGATACTGCCAAACTGTTCGACTACGTAAGCGAAGCCAAGGCGATTGAGCGCTGGGACCCGGCGCACCTGGGCAAAGAGCTGACGCCCGCTGTCAAAAAATACTTCAGCCTCTGGGATAATATTGAGAAGACGTACCACAACCTAAAAAACCACCTGGAGGAGCGCAAGCAGGCCTATACAGGTATGGCTTTCCGGATGGTATCTGAAAACATTGAGCAATTGGCCAAGTCGCCGGAATGCGCCCAATACCTTTTTATTGGTCTCAACGCCCTCACCAGTTCAGAGGAAAAGATCATCCGCACATTGCTCAAACATAACAAGGCCGAAGTGCTGTTCGACTCCGACGACTTTTACATGGAGGAGGGCACGCCTAACCGGGCTGGGAGCTTTCTGCGCAAGTATAAGAGTACCTGGAATCTGCCGGACTGGCGCTGGCAACAGAACATGCTGCTGACCGACGAAAAGGAGATCAACGTGATTGGGGTAGCCAATGCAAGTATGCAGGGTAAACTGGCCGGTCAGCTCATACAGGATATACGCCAACGGGACAAGCATGCGCAAGTGGCCGTGGTGTTGCCCGATGAAACGCTCCTGCTTCCGGTGCTGCACTCTATACCTAACGAGGTTCCGAACTATAACGTGACCATGGGCCTCAGCTTTAAAGGCACTCCGCTCTACAACCTGATTGACCTGCTTTTTGATGTGCACCTGACAGGGGTGACGCAACTGCAGGAGTCGGGCTACAAGGTATACCAGTACCACCACCTGACTGTGACCAAGCTACTCTCCCACCCTTTTATCCGCAGGTATGAGCTATACCTGAACGAGCAGCCCGATAAGCAGGAATACCACGGTTTTGTGCAGCGCGTGCTCGATCAGATCGTGCAGGATAACCGCGTGCTCATCACGGCCAACGACCTGCTCAAAATGGGCAAGCACGAGCCGCTTTTCGAAGTGCTGTTCAAGTCCTGGCGTGATTGCGACGACATCATCGCTTCGCTCTACCAGCTGATCGACCTGCTACATAAAATGTACAGCCACCAGCCCAGCACCATCGAAACCGAGTACCTCTATATTTTCTATACCATCGTTAAGCGCCTCGACACCATTTTTGATTGCCGGGAACAGAAGATATCGGTGCGCAGTTTCCGTAAGTTCCTCAACGAACTGATTGCAAGACAGCGCCTGCCCTTCAGTGGAGAGCCTATTTCCGACCTGCAGATCATGGGTATGCTGGAGACCCGTGCGCTCGACTTTGAGAACCTGATCATTTTGTCGGTGAACGAGAACACGCTGCCCGCCCCGAAACGGCACGAGTCATTGATGCCTTATGATGTGCTGAAGCAGTTCGGGCTGCCAACTTACGCCGAAACCGAAGGCGCCATGGCCTATAACTTTTACCGCCTGCTACAGCGTGCTAAGCAGGTGAATCTGCTCTACGTGCTGCCGTCCGACACCTATGGCTCGGGCGAAAAAAGCCGGTTTATCCTGCAGCTGCAAAACGACCTGGTGCTACGCAATCCGAAGATCAAGTTCCGGGACCTGACTGCCTCCGTCGAATTGCGCGACCAGAAAAAGTATGACGAAGATATCGTCATTCACAAGGATGCTCAGACACTGGAACAGCTAAAACAGGAACTGAAGCGCGGCCTTTACCCTTCGCATCTGAACATGTACATCAACTGCTCGCTGCAATACTATTTCAGCCGCATTGCCAAGATCAGGGAGATTGATGAAGTGGAAGAACAGCTTGGAGCAGACCAGTTCGGTACCATCGTGCACCAGGTGCTGGAGGATTTTTTCAGGCCGTTTGAGCAGAACGGAAAGCCGATCGAGAAACCGCATGTGGAGCAGATGCTGCAAGAGCTGCCAGCTATGGTGGAAGCTGAGTTCAAGAAAGTGACACGTGGCGCCACGCCGGAACGAGGCATGAATTTCCTGCTCTTCAAGGTAGCGGTGCAGGTGCTTGAGAAGTATCTGGAGAGTCTGCTGAAATCTGAGGACGAACTGCCGCTCTACGTGCTACGCCTTGAGGAGCAACTGGAGACCATCCTGCAGGTGCAGGTTGGTGATGAGCTTATACCTGTGAAAGTGGCAGGCAAGGCCGACCGCATCGATCTGAAAGGGGCTGAACTCCGCGTGATCGACTACAAGACCGGAAAAGTAGAGCGCAACCAGGTGAATGTGAAGCCGGATGATGTGGAGCTTCATTTTATTACCTCACCTAAGTATGACAAGGCACGGCAGTTGTGGCTCTACGAGTACATTTTGCAGCGTAACCTCGAGCAAAAGCCTGAACTGCTGCTGCGCAACGCCAGTCATCTGGATCCGGCCCGTATCGTGGCAAAATCAGGTATACTGTCTTTTCGCAACCTCGATGCCGGCGTACTCACTGCTGACTTCCCATTTGAGCAGGCAACCGGAGAAGATTTTATCTCCTCATCGGAGGCCCTCCTCTCCCGCTTCGTGCAAGAGCTGCTCGACCCGAATGAAGTGATCCGGAAAACAAAGGAGCTGGAAATTTGCCAATACTGTCCATACAGGGGCATTTGTGCGCGGTAGTCCCCACTGGCCAAAAAAATACGTCGTAATTTATTCTCTGACCTTAAACTATCCTGTTCAATTGAAAAACGCGATCACACTACTTTTCTCTATCTTCCTATTGACAGATTATCAGACCCAGGCCCAACAAAGTGACAGTCTTGCCAATATGGCCTTGGTGCTGCCTGAGGTAGAGATTATTTACAAGCAGGAAAGTCTACCAGCAACTGGAGAAAAGTTGGGTGAAATTAAATTCGCGAAAGGCCGAAATACCCCTTGTGATATTCATGATTTACTGTCTCTGGCAAAAAAACAGGCAGTCGAAAAAGGTGCGAATGCGATCTATGTCACGTTCATCAAGTCACCAGCCAATGGTAGGGGTTGCTTCGCTATAGCGGCAGACTTGTATAAGCTGCAGGAGCCCTATGTATCAACGCCCAACCCTGATTTTCCTGGGAATGTCGCTGTTACCAATAACAATGATGTCTATACCTATACCGAAAGCGTTCCCGAATTTCCCGGAGGTGAAAGTCAGATGCTTGCTTTCATTACCCGAAACTTCAACTATCCAGTCACTGCGCTTCGTGACAGAGTGGAAGGCAAAGTCATAGTTAGTTATGTCGTGCAGAATGACGGTAAGATTGGAAACGTACAAGTGAAACAAGGGGTGAGATGGGACCTGGACCAGGAGATAGTTCGCATCATTACGAGTATGCCTGAATGGGTGCCGGGCTATCAAAATGGTAAGGCTGTGCATGTTGCCTACAATGTCCCCATCAACCTGAGCCTCCCACAACGGAAAAAGAAAGCAGCGAAAGATTAGGTTACCTGCTTCTTCCTGCACAGCATTAGTTACCCTTAGCAGATTTAATTGTGTAGCTCAAGACAATTGATGGATAAATAGACGGTAATGGTCAAATTTTTGAACATACTGGACAAGATGGGCCTGACCCTTCAGATCGTGAAAACGGCCTTTGCCGCTTCGCTTTCATGGTTTGTGGCCTCTACCCTGCTGCAATCAGAGTATCCTTATTTTGCACCCATTGCTGCAATCATTACGGTGCAGGTAACCGTGCTCGACTCAGTGAACAAAGCGACGCAGCGCATTGTGGGCATTATCGGGGGGGTGTTGCTGAGCATGCTGCTTGGGCATTGGCTCAGCATCAATGCCTTCTCTATTTTCCTGGTAATACTACTGGGCATGGGAATTTCCAAGGCACTGCGCATGAACCCACAAATCATCTCTCAGGTCGCTATCAGCTCGCTGCTGGTACTGGCTTTTGGCCACACGGAAGAGGGTTATGCTTTTGAACGTATCATCGAAACGGTGCTGGGATCAGGTATAGCGGTCCTGATCAATGCTCTGATCGTGCCGCAGAACGCAATTCCGGATGTAGAGCGAAGCGTAGTTGGGTATAGCAATTTATCAGCTGAAACGCTCATCAGCCTCAGCAGACTAATAGATACCTCCAGCAAGCGCAAGCAGTTTGGCCGTCGCGAAGTAGATGCTCTCATCAGAGAGTCGGTTGACAGTCGCAAAACCCTCGACCTGGCAGAGCAAAGCCTGAAGTATAACCTGCTTCTGACGCATAAACGCATCGCACTGAGCCGCCTGGCTGTACACATCAACAATCTCGAAAGCATCACCATCCAGATCAGAGGCATTCGCCGCAGCCTGGCCGACCTGCAACGTATAAAGCCCTTCCGCTCGTCCTTTTCCGTAAAAGAACAGCTGCAGGTAGCCATGGAGGCCACTGCCAACAGTATTGCCGCTTTCGGGCAAAGCGTTGTCGCATCTTCCGAGGAGGACATCGTACAGTTGAAGCAATTAATACGTCAGGCTCGCCTGGAGCAGGACAACTGCCTGGTATACCTGAAAGACATTAATTCCCCGGAAATGCTCCGCGACGTAGGCAGCATCCTCACCGACCTGAAACGGATTCTGACGGAAGTAGAAAGGTAGACTTCCTTTCCAATATGAGCATATATCTTATTTATATAATATTATTTGAGAGTACCATGCAACGTTCCCGCGTTTTGCGGCATCCTACCATAAAACGCTAATGCCTCATGCTATGAAACAACCACACATTCTAAAAGTCATCGCCTTTTTATCGTTATCGCTTTGCTTCTTTTCCTGCGATAAAGAAGTGGAAGTAGCTCAGCCAGTCGAGGTGATCGTACCCTTGCAGGTTGGGAACGAATGGGTATATAAAGTGATCGATTACAGCAGCGACGGGGATGTGCTCTCGACCACTTCGTTCAGGCGCGAAGTTGTGAAAGATACCCTGATCGGTAAACAGACCTGGTATATTCTGAACAACGGCATGATCGTGCGTAATGACAAGGATGGCTATGTCCATTACAGAAAGGATGCCAGGGAACAGTACATTACCTACCCTAGCCCGGATATGTCAGGCATTGCCTACGGTTATCAGTATCCGAGTTATACCTTATGGATTTTTCACAGAAGAACGACGGGCCAAGTATCTATACCTGATTCGCC
Organism: Pontibacter ramchanderi; assembly: GCF_002846395.1. Classification (GTDB taxonomy): domain Bacteria; phylum Bacteroidota; class Bacteroidia; order Cytophagales; family Hymenobacteraceae; genus Pontibacter; species Pontibacter ramchanderi. The sequence goes on along the minus strand of NZ_PJMU01000001.1, from coordinate 416,879 downwards.
GCATGCCAGCCAGGCTATTGAGTTCAGTTTTGAAAGGCAGACAGAACAAAAGGCATCTTCCTTCCTTAGCACAACCTGGGTGAAAGAATATGTGAGCCCGGAGATTGGCATGATCCGGACGGACTGGTTTTACGCCGACTCCGACAAACTGATGAAACGCTATGAATTAGTCAGTTACCGCGTGCAATAAGGATTATTTTAGTTGGAAGGTGATAATACTTGAGTTTTAGCGCAGTAAAAAATGCATATACCCGTATATAGAGCCTCCGATATTTTGCGTTGAACTCATACATGGGTCTTTTTTACTTCATACATTTTTAGTAATATCGGATTCCTGACACATGCCGATAAAACAGATTGCATTGCGTACCTCTATTCTCACCCTACTTCTTGCACTTTCAACTTTGGCCGCGTTTGGGCAGAGTTCCCTTCTGGAAGCAGTCGCCATGCCCGGCGACGGAATCTATACCTTGCTGCGCCGTCATGGACTCAATCCTTCAGAGCATCTTCAGAAGTTTGTGGAGATAAACAAAGACCGTTTTGGTAAAGACAATGGCCTGATTGTGGGCAAAACCTATACCTTGCCTGAGGGTGCAATTTTAGCTGAAAACACGACCGTCGCCACTGACAATACCAGGGTAGCTACTGTGGAGACTAAAACCAGAAATGATGTAACAGCTGGCCCAGCCAAAGTGTCTGCCCGCGTGCTTGAAATGCCGTTGTTTGGTGAAAAGTATGCGCGCGTGGAAGTAAAGTCGAGCAAACTGCAGGGAGCCGTGTACTACCTGAGTTCCGGCCACGGTGGCCCTGACCCAGGAGCAGTAGGCAAGTATGGCAGCAACGATCTGGCTGAAGACGAGTATGCCTACGATGTGACCATCCGCCTGGCCCGGGTACTGATGGAACATGGCGCCACTGTATACATGATTGTGCAGGACCCTGACGATGGCATTCGCGATGAGGGGGTACTCAAAATGGACCGTGACGAGATGGTATACCCTAACAGAAAGATTCCGCTTAACCATAGCGCCCGTTTGCGCCAGCGCACTGAGGCAGTGAATGGGCTATACCTGAAGCACAAGGGTGCCTACCAGCGCATGCTGGCCATCCATGTAGACAGCCGCAGCGAAAGCCAGAACATCGATGTGTTTTTCTACCACCACGAAAACAGCAAAGATGGCGAACAACTGGCCAAGAATATACACCAGACTTTTACGAACAAGTACAAGCGCTACCAGCCAAACCGCGACTATTCTGGCAATGTAACGCAACGTAGTAGTTTGTATGTCATCAAGTACAGCAACCCACCTACCGTTTTCATTGAGCTCGGCAATATCCGGAACGTGAAGGACCAGCGCCGCTTCGTCATAGCAGACAACCGGCAGGCACTGGCCAATTGGATCTACGAGGGCTTGCTCTCTGATTATACCTCCCAATAGCTAAAGAGGCAGGCGATGTAAGCATCTCCTGCCTCTTTTCCTTTTTCCCGCTACACAAAAGCGCATACACGCGTCGCTGTCTTTGACCAACGTCTCCTTTTTCCTGAAACTTGTCGCTAGCTGACCTGCATTGTTTTGGCGTTCCTTGGTTTGCCCTCCGTTTTGGCAGCGATTCATTTCATCACATTAGTAAAACAGATCCAATCCTATTCCTATTACACAATCTGCGCATAGTAACAGTAATTGCTTGATAATGAGCTATTAGGAACAAAATAACCTAGTCGTCGTTAATTATAATATGTATTTAATAATAATTTAAGTGCAAATTTCTTTAAACTTCAAATACTATTATCATGAAACGATTTTACCTCCTTTTTACTTTTCTTGCTGTAATTAGCAGTACGACTCTTGTGGCGCAGGACACTGATTTGAATATCGAAAAGCCACAGACTTCAGCTGATGTGGCCAACGAGTCAGTACGGCAGGGCAACTGGCTGGTGGGTGCCAGCGTTGGCTCTCTGGGCTATAACTTTAAGTCTGAGACTTTCCTACTGGTACTGGAACCGAGAGCAGGTTATTTTATCAGTGACAATGCCGTGCTTGGTGCGCAGGCACAGCTGGGACTTGCCCTGTATGATGGTGGCGAAAACTTTAGTTATGGCCTCACGCCGTTTGCGCGTTATTATTTTCCGGAGGGTGCCTCGCCTAATAGCCGATGGTTTGGTGAAGCCCTGGCGGGTTTTGCCGGTAGCTCGATGAAAGACAGCGATGGTGACCGGATTTTCAGCTCTGTACTTGGTTTGCGTGCCGGCTATGCGCATTTCGTGGCCCGTAATGTAGCCCTTGAAGCTACACTCAACTATACCAGAACCAGTGCCGATATTTCGGTCGACACCAGTACATCTGGGCTATCCGTAGGAGTTGGCTTCCAGATCTACCTGCCAGGTCGCGGAAATTTATAGTTGCCACACACCGGCAATAAAAAAGCCCGTCTTTTATGTAGTGACGGGCTTTTCTTTTGCTTCATGGGTAGATTAATTCAATACTTTTTCAACCAGATGTCTGCTGCCATCAATTTTATGGGTATAGGGCAAGCCCAAAATCTCTGCTATCAGCGGGTATACGTCCACGTTTTCAAATGATCCCACTTTCAGGCCTTGTTTAAAGGCAGGGCCCCAGGCGTAGAAAACAGCATGCATTTCCTTCACTTTGGTGGCATCGTAACCGTGCTGGCCTGGTGAGGGCGGGCGCGATGAGAAATGAAACACCTTGGGTGCATCCGACAACAGCAGGATATCACCTACGCGACCATACTTGTCGTCTTTTGTGCCATAGTGTAAATGCTTGGGCAACTTCTTCCGTGTGTATACCTCGTAGTCCTTTGCTTCCTTCTTCAGCTTGCGGTAGGTCGGTCTCACGGCTTTTTTATCTTTGGCATGAAGCTCTACTACCATACCTCCACCCGATACCATAAATTGGGCTGTGTCGATGGCAGCTGGCAAAGGCAGTGTGTTTTGGGTATCGACGCCCAGCATCCCGTGGTCAGATACGAAAACAAAGTTCACAGGCAACCCTGTTTTGGCTACAACTTCTGTTAGCATCTGCATTTGCTTGTCGAGCTCCAGCACCGCCTGTTTTGTCTGGGGAGCATCCGGACCATAGCGATGACCGGCGTGGTCTACTTCGGGCAGGTAGAAGGTGATCAGGTGGGGGCGCTTTTCGTCCGGCAGATTCAGCCAGTCGACCACCGTCTGCAGGCGCCGCTCAAACGACATCACTTCGCTGTACTGGTAATGGTAAGTGGGCAGTATACCTTGTATAGGCGCCTCAGAACCCACCCAGAAAAAGCTGGCCGCTACCATTTGCTGCTGCTCAGCCAACACCCAGAGGGGCGTACCGCCATACCAGCTGCCGTCTTCCACTTTGCTGCGGTCGCGCATGGTGTAGTGCTCTTTGCGCTGCGGATCGTAAAAGTAATTGTTGATCAGGCCATGGCTGGCTGGGTATAGTCCCGTTACAATGGAGTAATGGTTCGGGAACGTTTTGGACGGGAAGGCCGGCAGCATCGATTCGGCTTGCACGCCTTGTGCCCGGATGGACTTCAGGAATTGCGCATCGTATTTATCGGCGTAATCGTACCGGAAACCATCAGCCGAGATCAGAATGACGTAAGGCTTTTCTTGCTGTGCGGGGCTGTTATACCTGTCCGCAACGACACGCTGTACCGTATCGACTTGTGCGGATGCCAGTCCGTGCCCAAGCAGGCAAACCAGCAGAACGAGAATCTGTTTCATGCCGCAAAGATACAGCAAATGCTACGTAGCTACCAGCTTGTTAGCTTTAAATTAGTGTTAAGCAATTAATCCAAGGTTTTTTAAAAACTAATATTTATCATTATTGCGCTTTCCAGTATTTCCTATATTGTCCCATTCACAAGCCGGTATAAAGATGCTACACGAAACCCCTCCTTTCACACTGACTTTTCTTGGTGCTGCCGGTACGGTAACCGGTTCCAAAATCCTGCTCAAAACAGATCGGCACCAGGTGCTCATCGACTGCGGAATGTTTCAGGGACTCAAACAGCTGCGCCTGCTCAACTGGCAAAAGCTGCCCCTGGATGTAGAAATGCTGGACGCTGTCATCCTCACGCACGGCCACCTCGACCATTGCGGCTATCTGCCGGTGCTCACCCAAAGTGGCTATAACGGCCCGATTTATGCCACCACACCCACCCGCGACGTAACCGAAATCATACTCCGTGATAGTGCCAAGATACAGGAAGAAGATGCCGTTGAAGCCAACCGCGGAGGCTACTCCAAACACCACCCGGCCAAGCCGCTCTATACCTCCGATGATGTGGACCAGACAATGCCGCTCTTTGAAACTCATCCGGACAACGAATGGGTCATTATCAACGAGGACATCAAGTTTTGCTTCCGGAAAAGCGGGCACATTCTGGGCTCTGCGTTCGTAGAGCTGAAGTGCAAGGGCCGCACCATTATTTTTTCGGGCGACATTGGGCGATGCAAGCCGCTGCTGATGGACCCGCCTGCTTTTGTAAGAGAGGCCGACTACCTGGTGCTGGAGTCAACTTACGGTGATCGGCTGCATGAACAGGCTTCTGCTTACGACGAACTGCAGGTTTATGTGCACCATACCCTGGAAAAGGGCGGTGTGCTGGTTATTCCAAGCTTTGCCGTGGAGCGTGCACAAGAGCTTTTACTAATACTTAACACGCTGCGAGAAGATCGCTCTATCCCGAATGTGCCAATCTACCTCGACACGCCCATGGGCATTGATGTAACGGAACTGTACCTGCACCACCGTGACTGGCACAGCCTCAGCGATGCCGAGTGCCGCACCATGATGAACAATGTGCATGTGATACGGGACTTTAATCAGACGCTCCGTGTGCTGGACAAGCCTGGTCCGAAGATCATAATTGCGGGAAGTGGCATGGTGACGGGCGGGCGCGTTCTTTATTACCTGCAACGCCTGATCGGTGATGCGAAGAACACTGTGCTGCTGGTTGGGTTTCAGGCACCAGGCACGAGGGGAAGTTTACTGTTGAGTGGCGCCACGGAGATAAAAATGCAAGGCAACTACTACCCGGTGCAGGCGGAGATACAGCAAATTTCGTCGCTCTCTGCGCACGGCGACCAGGCGGATCTGCTTTGGTGGCTGGGCCATTTCAAGAAAGCGCCACTGCAGGTTTTCCTAAACCACGGTGAAGCGCAGGCGCTTGAAGCACTCCGTCTGAAAATAACGGACACGCTGGGTTGGGGCTGTACCATTGCCGAAATGGGCGCAACCTATGATCTACACTAAGCAGGCTATTTGATAAACAGGCGCTTGTCAAATACAAAGGGCTCCGTTTTAACAATGCGTACCTTGTGAAATGCCGGATGGTGTGGATTGACTAAATAATTGAAGGTGCCCTGTACGGTAGCAGATGGCACCTTCAGGATCAGGAATACGCCGTCTCTAATATAGTCATCGCCGACCTGCTGGGTTACACTGCTATGTGGAAATGATTTCCAGGCCGGGGCAAGGTCTTTTTTGTGCACTTCGCCAAATGGGGCATCGTCTGGTAGTTCGATGGTGACCAGGTAATAGTCTTTGGGAACGATACCCAGCGGCATATGCACAGCTATTTCTACTGTGCAGAGGGCAATGGATTCGCTGGTGTAGAGCACCGCAGTGCCTTTGCTGTTCCAGCGCCCCCCTGCCAGTTCGGCGCCTTTGCCGGACAGGTCGTTGCAATACTGTTTTCTACTGAGTCGATATACGATCATGCCAGCACACCGTGTTCGATCCGCGTCAGTTCGTCGCGCAGCAGGCCGATGCCAAACGTACTGTCGAGCAGTTCTTTGGGACGTATACCTCCAAGCGCCACATTCTTCGCCTCCAGCCAGGCATCAAAATCTTCCTTCTCGCCGAACACCTCTACGCCCTTGTTATAGACCAGCGTGATCTCGAGGATTTTTTCGGAATGAAGCGAATCGAACTTGCGCTGCTCTTTTTTGTAACGCTGAAAAGTACGCTCAGACAGGTGCAGAAACTCCGACCACTCACCCAGGCTAAAGGGGATTTTGTTGGCGATGTTCTGAAAAGTGGCATATTTGATACCTTCCCGCACAGTCGTGATCAGCATGAAAACATCCCTGTCATCGATCAAACTGTAGTTAATGCCGCCGTTTATTTTGAGTGCCTTTGCCATGTTCATTTCTCTTTCTCAAATATACGAACATTGTCGCAATTTAACCGACAAGTTGCAAAATAATTTGATCAGCTATACCTTACTCGAGCCGCATGGCAAATCTACGAGGCGTGTGGGAATTGGGCTATACCTTTGCAAAAATGGATAATAAGACCTTTATCAGGCAGCTGAAGGAGGTAGAGGCACTATTTTGCGCGGCACATCGTTTGAAGCCAGAATCGACCTACTGATACATGCGAAGCCAACTCATCGCTCTTGGATTACTGATAGCCGGCACAATGGCCGCCTGCACCTCACAAAATGCCATCACAGAAAACAGGGAATCGCCCAGGCCAGAATTTACGATGGCTGATGTTATACCTGCTAAAAGAACACTCACCCCTGCCGAAAAGCAACAGCAGAAAAAAATGCTGGACAAGGATGCGAAACGTTTTAAAAATCGCAACGCGGCCTCAGCCTATTATGTGTTCCAGGGCAAGCGTACTTTCAACGAACAAAAACTAGACTCTGCCAATATCCTGTTCGGGCGGGCCTGGCTGATGGACAGCACTAACAACGATGTATATTGGGGTTACGGCTTGGTATATGGCCAGCAGAAGGCGTTTGACAAAGCTTTGTTTCTGCTCTACCATGCCCTGGAGAAGGATCAGCATAACCCCCGTCTGCTTACTGACCTGGCCACCAGCCACCTGGGCAGGTTTTATGCCGAAAGCAACCCGGACGACTTGATGCAAAGCCGCAAACTACTCGAAAGCGCCGTTCGCTACTCACCTGATGCGGCAGATGCTTATTATAAACTGGCGATCAACTACTACTACCTGCAAGAGTACGGCAAAGCGTGGAGCTACCTGCACAAGAGCATCAGCAAGGACAAAGGTATAGCAGATGCCGCTTTCATTGCCGCCCTGCTTGAAAAGGAGGAGGATCCGGCAGGCAAATACAGGTAATTGACCGTATGGCATTTGTTATTTAGAGTCCGGTGGCGTATTTTTAAACCAGTAAGGACAATAACAATAGCCGACACTAACACATGAAAAGAATTTTGCTGGCTGCGGCCACAGTATTATTGAGCGGCTCTATGGCCTTTGCGCAGGAGCAGCAACCTGCTTTGCACCCAAAAGTTCTGCCAATGTTCGGTCAGATTGCCAAGACGGATGCCCAACAGAAAGCCGACGAAAAATTCCTGACCAGCTGCGACAAAAGCTTCGAAAGCCGTACCGAGGCCAGTAACTTTTTCATGGAGCGTGGCTGGGAGTTCCTTAACGAGGGGCAGGTAGATACGGCTGCGTACCGCTTTAACCTGGCCTGGCTTCTTAACCCAGATAACTTCAATACTTACTGGGCTTTTGGGGTGGTGGAGTTCAACAGAGGCAAGACCGGCGAAGCGATCAGCATGTTCGACCGCGCCCTGAAGTACCAGCCCAACAACTCCATGCTCCTTTCCGATATTGGTCTGGCTTATGTGCAGCAGTACATAAACGACAAGAAAAAGAAGAATCTGAAGCAGGCCGCTGCGCTCCTTGACCGCGCCGTGAAGGCGGACCCGAACAATGCATTTGCCTTGTCAGGTCTTTCGCAGGTTTATTTCCACAACAAGAAATACGCCGAAGCCTGGGACTACCTGCACCGCGGCCGCGACCTCAACATTATGTCCCTGGATTACAATTACCTGTCAGAGCTGATGACTCACATGCCAGACCCGAAAGGCATGTTCCGCAACGAACCCGCAGCTGTTGAGGCCGCCAACTAAAACAAGAACAATTCACAAGCACCTTTCAACCTTACAGATTGATATGAAAAGACAATTTTACAGAGCCTCCCTCCTGCTGTTGGTAGGCACGATGTCGCTATCGTCCTGCGTAGTTTCTAAGAAGAAATACGACGACCTGATGGCCCGCAAAAACGCGCTGGAGCTCGACAAGTCGGACCTGGAGCAGCAGAAGTCCTCACTTGAGAAAGAGAAAGCACAGCTGGAGCAGGAACGCGCCGATCTGGAAAAGCAGAAAGCCGAATACCAGCAGAGTCTGCAGCAGGCTCTGAAAGAGGGCAAAGCACTGGGCGATAACCTGAACATGAGCAAGTCGCAGATCGATAAACTGAACGCCGATCTGAAAGCACGTGAGCAGCGTCTGGCGGAACTGCAGCGCATACTCGACGATAAAGACAAAGCCGTGAATGCCTTGCGCTCTAAAGTAAGCAACGCCCTGCTTGGCTTCAACGACAAAGACCTGACCGTGAACATTCGCAATGGCAAGGTATATGTGTCGCTGGCGGAGCAGTTGCTGTTTAACTCCGGCTCTACCAAAGTGGACCCTAAGGGAGTTGACGCCCTGAAGAAGCTTGCAGCGGTGCTGAAAGAGCAACAGGATGTGAACGTAGTGGTAGAAGGCCATACGGATGACGTGCCGATTGCCCGCGGCACAGTGGGCATGCAAGACAACTGGGACCTGAGCGTATTGCGCGCAACTGAAATCACCCGCATCCTGACGCAGGCCGGCGTACAACCCGACCGCGTAACCCCTTCCGGACGTAGCTTGTATGTGCCGCTCGACAACGCCAAAACAAAAGAGGCCCGACAGAAAAACCGCCGTACTGAGATCATACTGACCCCTAAATTGGACGAACTATTCCAGATTCTGGAGTCAGCCTGATCCGGTTTAGGAAAGAAGAAAGCCAGCTTCGTAAAGGAGCTGGCTTTCTTCTTTTTATGATTAAGGTATAGGATCTATCTTCTGCTAAAAATCGCAACGTTTATAAAATCAGCTGCGGACTTCGGCTTCCGGTGTAACAGGTATGATGACCTCAGGTATAAGCTCGGCAGGAATAGCTTTGTCATCAACTGGGGTTAAAGGTTTTGGCAAAACGCGGCGCAGGATAGGAAGCAGTGCATAGTATAGCGCAACACCAATTGGAAATGCCAGAATTGCCCAGGCTGAAACGGCCGCCAGGTTTGCCACCCAGAGTTTACTTAACGCTTCCAGCCAATCGGACCGGAACATGGCCAACATTTCATCCAACGTCAGGCGTAATTCATCCAAACCAAACACAAAAATGCCCGCCCTGATAAAGGGGATGATAAGCACCAGTTGCAGCGGATGCACCAGGTAACTCACCAGCACCGTGGCTGCGATGTTTAACCGGAAACGGGCGGCCAGCGCAGTGCCCAGCACAGTTGTAACGCCAAGTGCAGGCAATATACCCACCACTGTGCCAAGCGCCACCGTCACCGCCAACTTGTGTGGGGTCATGCCCTGCCGGAGCAGGTTGAACACAGGCTGCGCGATGCGACGTTTGTAGAAAGCAGAGAGGATGGTAGACAAACCTTTGGCCTTAAATAAATCTTGATTGAATGTATTACAGAGAAGACGCCCTGAAACGTAAAAGAGTTGCATGTGCCATAGCATAAAAAATGCCGAAACTTCTCTTTTTCTTAATGCCCGGTATCTTCTAAAAGTAACCTCACCTAACCCGATTTGTTGGAGTTATTTTCCGGCCAGCAAATCTGATGCATATCTTCCTTTATTTCACTTCCTGAAGTGCAGAAAGCGAAGGATCTTATCAATTGTAAGCGCATGTTCCTCGGTGCCCTCTGTGCCAAGCAGGTATGAAAAAGCCTGCAGTTGCGGACTGTTGTCGAAATATATTTTGAACATCCCCATGACAGGTACGGCCACAAACATACCCGGCAACCCCCAGAGCATCCCGCCTACAATAATGCTCAGAATCGTGAAAAGCGGATTGATGTTCACGCGGCTGCCTGTAATATTTGGCGTGAGGATGTTGTTTTCGGTAAACTGAACGACCAGAAAGAAAAGTAGCACAGCCAGTGTTTTCTGAGGATCTCCCTGCACCACCAAGGTATAGAGCAGGGGCACGGCCCCACCAATGAGCGTACCAAAATAAGGTATAAAATTGATGAAGGCCGAGACGATTCCCAATAAGATGGCGTACTCAACCCCAATAATCAGCAAACCGGCCGAATTGAGAAAGCATAAAATCAGGATAACGATAACAACACCGCCCATGTAGCGCTTGGTCACACTCGATATTTCATCAATCATCACCTTTACCTTCCCGTGGCGATGAGAGGGCAAGGCTTTGAAGAGAAAAACCTCGAATTTGTTGCGGTAGTACAGCATCAGGAAGATGTAAACCGGCATGAGCGCAAATTTGGTGACGGTACTGGTGGTGGCGAGCAGTATGCTTGTGATGGCATTGCCACTTAGGTCCAGCGCATTGTTGACCTGCATGCGCAACCACCTTTCATTACTCTGGTTATCGTCGCCAAACTTACGATCGATGTGGGCCTGCAGCAGATCGATGTTCGCCAGGGCTTTATCTTTCAGTTCCGGAAAATCGGTAAGAAACACAGAAAGTTGCTTGTAGAGCAGCACCAGCAAACCCGCAAAAAGAGCCATGGAGGTGATGATGGTGACAAAATTGGCCAGTAGCCGGGGCACGCCCCATTGTTCTAGTCGCTTTACAACAGGGTATAGCAGGTAGGCAAAAAGCATGGCCATGACCAGTGGGTATAGAAACTCACGGGCCTCCACCAATACAAAGACGAGCAGCACTAAAAAAAGTAACCAGTATGTCAGCTTCTTGATGCGCTTGTAATCCTTTGCCATACTCCTCTTACTGAAAAAATAGTTAATGGGATATATTGGAGTTTAGAAGAAAGAAAGTTTAGAAGTTAGGCATTTGGTTTGGAGGGTGCGTAGCAGTGTGGGTTACAAGGTTGGTACAGGCCTATGGTGTGATTGGGGATAGCTGTAATATTTGAAGCGTCATGCAGGTATAAATCCGTACCTTTGGGCCTCACGTACGCATACCTATGGCTACTTTTGATCAATTGGGACTCTCCCCTGCGCTACTGGAGCGCCTTGCTGAAATGGATTTTCACACGCCTACTCCTATACAACAATCTGCTATACCTGCACTGCTCAAAGGGCATGATGTAGCCGGGCAGGCCGAAACGGGCAGTGGAAAAACGGCAGCCTTTGGCTTGCCGTTGCTACAGCAGATCGACACGAAAAAGCAGCAGGTGCAGGCGCTGGTGCTGGTTCCAACCCGCGAACTGGCCGTGCAGGTGCGGCATGAGCTAAAGCTACTGGCCCAGAAGATCGAAAACCTCAAGATCAGCGCTTTTTACGGTGGCCATTCATTTTCGCAGGAGCGAGCCTCATTGACTTTTCCGCCGCAGGTGCTTGTCGGCACGCCTGGCCGCCTCACCGATCACCTTTACCGCCAGACGCTCGACCTGAAGCAGGTGCGCATGCTGGTGCTCGACGAGGCCGATAAGCTGCTTGAAATGGGTTTTGCCGATGAAATAGACCAGATACTGGAAGCTATACCTAAAAAGCGGCAGGCCGTGCTTTTCTCGGCTACCATGCCCGACGAGGTAAAGCAGCTGATTGCAGATTCGCTTAAAAATCCGCAGTTTGTTCAGGTGTCGCCCAACGCTATACCTGATCAGGTGTGGCTTACAGGTATAAAAGTGACGCAGCCCGAAAAGCAGCAAGCCTTGCTTCACCTTATGCAAAGCATTAACCCGGCCGGAACGGTTGTGTTCTGCAACACCCGCGGCGCTTCCGACGATGTGGCGGCTATGCTAGCTAAGCATGGTTTCGGGGCCCGCTCAATGCACGGCGGCATGGAGCAACAGGACCGCGACAAAGCCATGACGCTCTTCCGTAACGGCACCACACAAGTGTTGGTCGCCACCGACCTGGCCGCCCGCGGGCTCGACATTGCCGCACTCAAAAACATCATCCACTACGAACTTCCTGACGACGAAGCTGCCTACCTGCACCGAAGCGGCCGCACCGGTCGTGCCGGCCGAAGCGGCGAGGTTTATACCTTTGCCACCGCCCGCGACGAGCAAAAACTGCGTGACTGGGGCTTGGTGCGCATGGATGAATGGCTAAACTTCGCCGAGTTGGCTTCTAGAGTTGAAAAAGCGGAACCTGAATCCACCGAAATATTCGCTACGCTCCACATCAATGCCGGTAGGAAAGAAAAGCTGAGTCCACGCGATATCGTAGGTGCACTGATTGCCGCAGCTGGATTAAAAGCCGACCAGATCGGGCGTATTGAAGTGCAGGATAAAGCCAGCTACGTGGCTATACCTGCGAATCGGGCTAGTGAGATTGCAGAGGCGCTATCGAATGGGAAAATTAAGGGGAGGAAGTTTAGGGTTGGCTTGGTGAAGTAAGCGCAAATGTCATCTCGACAGAATGGAGAGATCTGGTTATTTAATGCATGGTAACCAGGATCCAGATTTTTTACTTAGGTTCGAAATGACAATATGCTATAGCAAGCGAATCAGTTCGACACCAAGCTATACCTATAAACTTAAAAAGGACTTACCGAATCCTCAGCAAGCCCCTTTCAATAAGATTAAACACGACTAGCGTTGCGCTTTTGTTTCTTTAGCAGCCTCAGCTTTAGGAGCATCTTTCTTAGCACAACAGGACATTGGTGCGGCGGCAGAGGCTTTGTCGTCTTTCGCATCACTGGTAGCGGCTGTCATGTGGCAGGAGGCAGCTTTATCGCCCTTCCTGCCTTTCTTCGTTTTGGCGTCTTTGTCTGCGTGCTCCATTTTGCATTTGCCGCCTTCGCAGGCGAGGGCTGGTGTAGCCACACCGGCACTTACAAATCCTGCCAGTGCGAGCGCTAAAACTAATCTTTTCATTTCTCTTGGTTTATAGATTGTTTAAACAGAAATCAACCCTTTGTTGTTGAGTGAGTAAATATACACGATCTCCCCAATCGTCAAAATGATCATCCTCACTTTTTAGTCCCTTGAGTCACAAAACCAGCAGTTTACTTGTACTTTCTGTCATCGCTATCCTGACAGCGCTTTGCATCTTCTTCGCATCCCGCCTGCGTTTCGACTATAACTTCGATAACTTTTTCCCGAAAGGCGACCCGGATCTGGCCTACTATTTCAGTTATCGTGATAAGTTCGGTAACGACAATGATTATTTATTGATCGGCCTCGACAATGGCAGCAGTGCGTTCGACCAGCAATTTCTTCAGAAGGTCGATACATTGACCCGCTTTATGCAACGGCAGCCGCATGTGGAGTCAGTGCTCTCTCCCACCACTGTTAAAAGTCCGATCATCGAGCAGTTCGGTTATTTCGAGATCCCCTACCTGCACCCTGGCGAGCCCGAGCGCTATACTCAGGACTCTTTGATGGTCTACCAGAGCCGGGAGTTAGTAGGTACGTTGTTTTCGGAGGATGCCACCGCTGTTTCCCTTTTTGTGCAAACCAGCGACAACCTGGCCAAACAGCCCGGTGATACTTTGATTGCTGCCATGTATGGCGAAATCGAGCGCCTGGGTTTACTAGAGCATCATGTGGCCGGCAAGGTACTGGCGCAGTCGGTCTTTATTGAGAAGATGAAAATCGAGCTGGCCATATTCATGTCAGCCTCCATCCTCCTCGTTATTCTGTTTCTCTGGGTCGCTTTTCGCTCGGTTTGGGGGGTGCTGGTGCCACTTGTGGTTGTGCTTCTTTCCGTTATCTGGAGCCTGGGCGTTATGGGCTTGTTCGATAAACCCATTGATGTGATGACGGTACTCCTGCCCACCATCATGTTTGTGGTCGGGATGTCGGATGTCATTCACATTATGTCGCGCTACATCACCGAAATAGGGCAAAGTTCAACCAAAATACAGGCGCTCCGTGTCACGGTAAGGGAAGTAGGTATGGCTACCCTACTTACCTCGCTCACCACCTGTGTCGGTTTTCTGACGCTTCTCACCACTTCCATCGTACCCATCCGGGAGTTTGGCCTGTTCACGGCTATTGGCATTGCGTTGGCTTTTGTTCTGGCCTTCACCATGCTACCGGCTATTCTTCTCCTCAACAAAAAGCCCAATCCGCGTAGGGCGCGCCGCACCGACTTGTCATGGCCAATGCTTTTGCGGCGGGTCTATACCTTCGTGCTGCGCAAACCCTACCCGATCCTCTACACCAGTATGGGCATTGTGCTGGTCTCCCTGATCGGCATCAGTATGATCAAAGTCGACACTACTTTACTGGAAGATCTCGGCGATGATGACCCAATCATCAAGGACTTCCAGTACTTCGAAGAGAAGTTCTCCGGCGTGCGTCCCTTTGAGCTGCACCTGATCGCCGGCCCCAGCAAAAGCATATACGATCTGGAAGTGCTGCAGGAGATCGATCAGTTGGAGACTTACCTCTACCAGACCTACGGCCTCAACTTCATAACTTCTCCAGCCACTGTGGTACGCACCATACACCGCGCCCAGAACGGCGGCTTGCCCGACTACTATACCCTGCCTGCCAACGAGCGCGAGATGCAGCAGGTACAGAGGCGGCTGGCTGCTTTCAGTAAACGAAGCGAACTACGGGCGGTCGTGACGGCGGACCAACAGGAAGGTCGGTTGGCTGGCAAAATGACGGATGTAGGCAGCGTTCGGGCCGCTCAACTCAATGACTCGCTGCAAGCCTTCATTGATCAGCACATTAATCCCGATTTGCTGCAGACACGCATTACCGGTAGTGCCGTCATGCTCGACAAGAACAACGATTATGTGGTGAGTAACATGCTGCAGGGCTTGCTGATCGCTTTTCTGGTGGTAGCGCTACTGGTGGGCCTGATTTTCCGCTCGCTCAGGATGGTGGTAATCTCGCTTGTGCCCAATATCATCCCTTTGCTGATGATCGGGGGCATCATGGGCTTCTTGGGCATTAATATGACTGTGTCGGTTTCTATTATCTTCACCATCGCATTCGGCATCGCCGTGGACGACACCATTCACTTCCTCGGCAAACTAAAAGTAGAATTGCGAAAAGGAAAGTCGCTGCCCTATGCCATCAAAACGACCATCATTTCGGCTGGCAAGGCCATCATCATCACCTCCTGCATTTTGGTGGCCGGTTTCCTGACCTTGGTGCTTTCTTCCTTCGACGCTACCTTTTATGTGGGGGTGTTTGTGAGTCTTACGCTAGTCTTTGCATTGGTAGCTGACCTTTTGCTTTTGCCCGTGCTGATCCTCTACTTTTACAGGCCAAATCGAAAATAATTTGTGGCTAATCCAATAAGGATGGCCATATTTGCGTGTTAGAGTAAAGCATTCCTTTTTATGATGATGAAGAAACTACTGGCTATCTGCTTTTGCTGCCTTTGGTTTGTGGGCGCGCAGGCACAGGAACAAACTCCACCGCAAGAAGATAAGATCAACCGTTTAATGGGCGAGCGTGAGCAGCTGATTCTGGAGTACCAGTACTACAGCGGGCAAAACAGCAATTTCTGGGGCAAGCAGTCAAAAAAGGACCTTCTCAACATCATCGACACGCTCAAAGAGATCATCCGTAAAGACTCCGAGCTGATCTCGGCCGTGAAAGAAGCCAGTGTGCGCAAGATTGCCGAGAGCACAGTAGAAAGTCAGCGGGCCGGTAAAATGATTCAGCAGGACGAGCGCCTGATCAATAACCAGATTAGCGACCTCAAAGGACAGATCAGCACCCTCGAGAGTCAGGCCAAGAAGCGTGAGCGTGTTATCCTGGATTTGAAAGAGCAACTGAAAGCCACTGACGAGGTACGCTACGGCAAAGACCGCGTGATCGCCATTCTGGGTGCAGCCGCGTTCATCATGTTCCTTTACGCGGTGTTCCTGCAGATCAGGCTGAGCACCAAAAAGACGCCTAAAAAACGGAAGAAGGCCTAAGGCCGTATAGCTGCCACAGGTATAGCAAACAGCCTGTTCCAGCGGAATTATTTAGCACACGCTTTTTGTTATAAGACGATACCTTTTCAGGTATACACCAATAAGACAAAAGCTACGGAAAAGGCTGGCGCTTTGTACCCAGCCTTTCTTTTTTAGAGATACATGACGGATATTTTTGAAGAACTACGGCAGGTACAGGACTTGCTGAAAATTGAACAGGAAGAAGACCGACAGCAATACAAGCTGAAGGCACTCAAGAGCACGATTACGGAGCGCAAGCAAATGGGTCTTTGCTGGTATCCGGTCGTGATCGCCAAAGAAGAACTCGGATTTGGTAACAAGGTGGTAATCGAGTTAGAGCGTACCACCGACCGTGACCAGCTGCACCTTTTCCAGCCCGGCAAAACAGCCTCTCTTTTCACGAACAGCGGTGAAAAAGCCAGCCTCAACGGCGTGGTGCTGGGCATTAAACGCAACAAGGTCATTTTGGCCACCAACAAAGAAGACCTGCCCGATTGGGTATATTTTGGTCGACTGGGCATTGAGCTGACCTTCGATGAGATCAGCTACCGTGAAATGGAGATCGCTCTCAAAAAGGTGCAGGAAGCCAAAGGTACCCGTTTGGCCGAGTTGCGTGACATCTTGCTAGGTATAAAGCCTGCCGCTTTCACGGACGAAAAGCTAGAGGAGATACAGGTATTGAACGAATCGCAGAACGAGGCCGTGCAGAAAATTGCGCAGGCTAGGGATGTGGCGATCATTCACGGACCTCCGGGCACAGGCAAAACCACCACGTTGGTGCAGGCTATCCTCCATACCTTGAAATCGCAGAAGCGCTTGCTGGTAACGGCTCCTTCCAACACAGCGGTTGACTTGCTTACTGAGAAACTGGCCAATGAAGGCGTGAACGTGATCCGCATCGGTAATCCCTCGCGGGTGTCGGATGTGCTCTTGGAGCACACCCTGGATGCGCAGGTAATGGCGCACCGGGCTTATAAAGATCTTAAGAATCTGCGGAAGACGGCCGAGGAGTACAAGCGCATGGCTTACCAGTTCAAGCGTAAGTTCGGCCACCAGGAGCGGGCACAGCGCCAGCTGTACAAAGGAGAGAGTCAACGCTTGCTCGACGAGGCCGATCATGTGGAGCACTACATCACGGATGACTTACTAGACAACGTGCAGGTGATTACCTGTACCTTAGTCGGCGCGGCCAACAAAGCCATCCGCCACCTGACTTACGACACCGTGTTTATCGATGAGGCGGCACAGGCTCTCGAGCCAGCTTGCTGGATCCCGATCAGCCGTACGAACCGTGTCGTGCTGGCCGGTGACCATTGCCAGTTGCCTCCTACCATCAAATCACTGGAGGCGGACAAAGGCGGCTTGAGCGTGACTTTGTTTGAGAAGTGCATCAACCGTCAGCCCGAAGTTTCGGTGATGCTGAAAACGCAGTACCGCATGCATCACCACATCATGCAGTTCTCAAACCAACAATTCTACGGCGGTGAGCTGGTGGCACACGAAAGCGTGCACAGCGCCGAACTGCACGGGTATAACACCATTTTCGCGCCTGACATGGCCGTGGAGTTTATAGATACGGCTGGTTGTGGGTATAACGAGGCCGAAATGCCCGACACACAGAGTTCTGCCAACCCGGAAGAGGGAGACCTTTTGATCAACCACCTCTCCAACCTTCTGAAGGAGTATGACGAGGAAGAGGAAGTGGCGCCGTTGAAGATCGGGGTGATCGCGCCTTACAGAGCTCAGATAAACTACCTGCAGGACAAAGTGGAGCATACCCCGCGTCTGCACGAGCTGCATCAGAAGCGGCAGTTAAGCATCGGTACCGTGGACAGTTTTCAGGGACAGGAGCGCGACATCATCTGCATGAGTCTGGTGCGCAGCAACGAACGCGGCGAAATTGGTTTCTTGGCCGACGAAAGACGCATGAACGTAGCCATGACCCGCGCCCGCCGCAAACTGATCATCGTGGGTGACAGCGCCACCCTTTCAACCAACCCGTTTTTTGCAGAACTAATTGCTTATGTGGAGCGCATTGGGGCCTATAAAAGTGCTTGGGAGCTAACTGAGAGCCTGCCTTAGCGTAGGTATAAGTTTATATTTTATTTATTCATCATCAGAGAGTTGTTCAAATAAAACCGGGTCGGCTATGCATCTCCGGTTAATCTTTCTACCTTTCTGATACCAAACCAAAACACACAATTATGAAAATTGAGAAAAACAGAGTGGTGACGCTCTCTTACGAACTTCGTATACAGAACGAAAACGGTGAGCAAACCCTCGTTGAAACTGCCAATACAGAAAATCCAATGGTGTTCATATACGGCATGAGCGGCCTGCCAGACCAGTTCGAAGAGAACCTGGATGGCAAGAGCGCTGGTGACGAGTTCGACTTTAAACTGGACTCAAACGCCGGTTACGGTGAATTTGACCAGAACGCGGTAGTAGAACTGCCGTTGAGTGTTTTCGAAGTGGAAGGCGGTATACCTGACAACATGCTGGAAGTAGGCAATTTTATCCCGATGGCAGACAGCGAAGGCAACCAGCTACAGGGCCGTGTGGCTGAGGTAAGAGACAACTCTATCCTGATGGACTTCAACCACCCACTAGCGGGCAAAGAACTATACTTCAAAGGCAAAGTGGAAAAGGTGCGTGAGGCTACGTCTGAAGAACTGGACCACGGTCACGTGCACGGCGAAGGCGGTGTGCATCACCATTAATTCTTTTTGACAAAGGATTTTTTGAAAGGACAAAAGACTTTTCACACCATAGTTCGCTTTGTGAAAAGCCGAATTGTTAAACAAATAAAAAGAGCCGCAGGTATAGCGGCTCTTTTTTATAGGTATAGCAACTAGTAACTCGATCAACCTAAACTCTGGTCCTATACCTTTCTAAATCCATTCAGGATCTCTCGAAAGGTCCTTTGTCTTTTGTCACTCAGTCTTTTGTCAAAAAATCACTTCAGCTCCGGCAGCACCTCCTCCACATAAGCGATCAGCTCCGGGAAGAACAGGGTGAAGTCTTGCCCATACAGCGCGTAGTTTTGAAGGAGCTCCTCTCCCGCCCTCTCCATACCTGATTCAAAAGCTGTACGTCGGCTCAAACCGCCCAAGGCCTGCGCTATACCTGATACCTGGGCATAAGACACGAGCCAGTTCTGTCGCATCATGTATGGGAAGAAATACTGCACCCGTTCCGGTAAATTCGGCAGGTTCTGGTTAATCAAGGTATAGATGCGGGAGGTATAGGCCTCCAAAGGTTCGGAAGAAAACTCCGCGAAACGGTTGGCCAGAAAATGGTCGAAGTACAGATCTGCTACAACTGGGGCGTATTTCCGGAAATGGGGACGCAGGCGGGCTTTGGTTTCATTCACGACCGGATGTGAGTCGGTATAGGTATCGATTAGGCGGTGCAGTTTAATGCCTCGTGCTATACCTTCGGGGTATAGATCCTGTTGTTTTCCCTTCACGGCATCGGCAATAAAATTACCAATCAGGAGTGCTTCATCATCGCCGGAGAGAAAAATATGGGCCAGGTAGTTCAAATCAATTTAGCTTGGGTATATATCTGTCTAAACATCTTGCTTGATGCTTTGTTGTTAGGAGTATGAGTAAGGGCTAACAAACTCTTTACGGAAAGCAGCCGTACTCAAATACAAATCCAATTTACAACATATCACTATGAATAACGAACGAAAAGAGAATCTGAATAAACTGATAGACCTTGTAAAGGACATAGACTTCACCATGATGACGACCATCGATGATGACGGGAGTCTGAGAAGCCGCCCCATGAGTACCCAAAAAATAAGTGAAGATGGGGTGATGTGGTTTTTTACAGGTTATGAATCGGGCAAGTCGCATGAGATTAAAAACGATTCGCACGTGAATCTGAGTTACTCAAAGCCATCCGATAACTCATTTGTATCTGTTTCAGGAAGAGCCACTCTTTCAAAAGACAGAGCCAAGATAGAAGAACTCTGGTCTCCGGAACTGAAAGCCTGGTTCCCGGGCGGAAAGGATGACCCAAACATTGGATTGATCAGAGTGGACATAGAAAAGGCTGAATACTGGGATTCTCCCAATAGTGCCGTCACCCACCTGATCGGATTTGTGAAAGCAACCTTGTCAGGTGAAAGTTACGATCCAGGCGAAAACAAGAAAATCAACCTGTAGGTATAGCCTCAGTATAAAATAGCCTGAGACACCTGCCAAACATTTCCGTATGGCAGGTGTTTTTGTTTTATACCTTTTGTAGATTGCATTTAACGTACCACCTTATCAAGTCCGAACCCGTGCGACAAAATTCACAACAGTCTGACCGACTTACTACCCTGACGCTTTTTGGTTTTCGGAAAGGCCATATCCGTTGGGGTCTGGCCCAGATGGGCACCAAAGGCGCCGAATTGGATCATGTTCCCGGATTACAGTTTTACAAACTGCTGGGCAGTGGCCAGGGCAAAGGCTTTAGCATCAAACCAAATTTCAGAAGGTATGGTCTGATGTGCACCTGGGAAAGTGAAGAGGCCGCCGACGAGTTTTTGGAACGCTCCGACCTCATGCTCGAATACCGGCTGCATGCTTATGAGATCTGGACGGTCAAGTTATTGCCCACGCAGGCACACGGGCTTTGGGATGGCGTGCAGCCCTTCACACCCCAATTATCGGAAAAACAAAACGAGGGGCCAATTGCCATACTGACGAGGGCTTCTATAAATTGGCGCGCATTGCCGCAGTTCTGGCGCTTTACCCCGAAGGTAAGCAAGGCGCTTGAAGAAGCTGAGGGATTAGTATGCTCCATTGGCCTGGGTGAGATTCCGCTCATCAGGCAGGCGACTTTCAGTGTCTGGGAGTCGGTGGAAGCTATGAAAGCCTATGCCTATCGTGGTGACTTGCACAAAGAAGTGATTAAACGCACGCGCGCCGAAAAGTGGTATAGCGAAGAACTTTTCGCGCGCTTTATACCTGTCGAAAGCCAGGGCTTATGGAACGGTGTCAACCCGCTGGCGTCTGTTCTGAGCATAAGTGAATAAACTGTAATTATCGCTTGGAGCGATTCAGAATATCCTCCATCAGATCAATCTGAATTTCCTGGATTTCGAGCAGGCGCTGGTTCTGGTGCACGATCAGGTGGTCAATCTTTTCGTGCAGCAGCCTTATTTCCAGCTCCGCCTTCAGATTCACTTTATAGTCGTACTGTGATCGCTGTCGGTCTTTGGCTTCCTTTCGGTTCTGCGACATCATGATGATGGGCGCCTGGATGGCAGCCAGGCAAGAGAGAATCAAGTTAAGTAGTATAAAGGGGTATGGATCAAAAGGCTGCGTTGCAAGCAGGTATACGTTCACCATCATCCAAAGCAGAATGAAGCCGAAGAAAGCTACGATAAAAGTCCAGCTACCTCCAAAACTCGCTATCCGGTCCGCCATCCTGTCGCCAATCGTCAGGTTTTCCTGCAGTTCCTCTTCGATGTTGGAAGAGAGCAATTCATTTTCCTGAATACTCTCCAAAACCTCTTTCTCTAACTCAGAAATCTCACCAAGTTCTTTCTCCAGCAATTGCTCCAGGTACTTCTTGCGGTACTTGTTCAGATTACCCACTGCTACAAATGATGCATCCGTAAAGTCCGGGTAATCGGCTTGAATCAGCTTAAAAATGGGACGCCGGATGGTGGCTCCCTGCACCAACTGGTTGATGGGGAGTTGCCTTTTTGTGAGGTGACAGAGGGCTGTTTTCAAGGCACGGAAATTGTTTAGAGACTGACACAGAATTGTACGTAATTTACTATACAGGTATAAAAAAAATGCCAGCCTCCTTCTGAGTCATGCTGATGCTTATGGCTATACGCCTTTCAGTGCTTCCTGCAGTTTAGCATTCAAGGCATCGTACAGGCGGTAGCCACGACTCAGCAAACTTACGTTGTGCCCATTGAGCAGGTAAACGCTCGGGAAGGCATTGGCCTGCAAATGACGGGCAATCAGAAAGTCCTGCTTTGTCTTCTCCTTCATTTCATCGGAGTGAAACTTCTCCAAAAATATATCTTCGGCTATACCCAATCCCAAGGCAATTTCAGCCAGTACCTCAGGTTTGGTTACGTCATTGTTGCGGGCATAGAAGGCGCGCTGAACTTCTTCTGCCATTTCCAGTTCTTTCTCAGCTTGCAGGTAGCGCATTGTAATGACAGCGCGGCAAGCCGGTTCTGTGTCGTATACAAAACTTTCACGCTCAAAAAAGCTGAAATCGAAAGCTTGACCTGTCGCTTTTGCTACTTCCTGCCAGTGTTGCTGTACTGCTGCCTTCATTTGATCATCCATCGGCTCCGTCGTACCCGGACGAAGTCCACCAAGCACCAGTTTAAAGTTGAGTTTACCTTCCTGTTCCTTCTTAAGTTGATGGAGCACCGGCGCAAAGCCATAGCACCACGAGCACATCGTGTCCATCACATAAATCAGGTGCGGCACATCCAGCAAGTCGTATTTTTCCATGTCGTTGTTTTTACTTCAAAGTGCAAAGGTAGTTATTGATTGTTAAATGGCTAAATTGTTAAATTGTTGGATGTTTAAACTGTGAGTCACCTCTTCACTTTTAGGAAAAACTTTGAGGATTGAAAATATACCTGTTCTCTCCATACTGCCATGTTGCCGGCACTGGCATGTTAGCGACCGAACGGCCGGCAAAAACAATCAACTATTTAGCCATTCAACAATTCAACCATTTAAAGTATCTTAGCAGCTTGTTTAGATCAAGCGATTACACGAGAAACTATGTCAGAGTATAATTTCAATCAGATTGAGAAGAAGTGGCAGCGTTACTGGGAAGAACACCAGACTTTTAAGGCCACCGAAAACACCGATAAGCCGAAGTACTATGTGCTGGATATGTTCCCCTACCCCTCTGGTGCGGGTTTGCATGTGGGGCACCCACTGGGCTATATCGCCTCTGATATCGTGAGCCGCTACAAGCGTTCCAAAGGCTTTAACGTGCTGCACCCAATGGGCTTCGACTCCTTCGGCCTGCCTGCCGAGCAGTATGCGATTCAAACAGGCCAGCACCCGGCCATCACAACAGAGCAGAACATTGCCCGCTACATCGAGCAGCTCAAAAACATCGGCTTCTCCTACGAGTGGGAGCGTGAAGTGCGCACTTCCGACCCAAGCTACTACAAGTGGACGCAGTGGATCTTCATGCAACTCTTTAACTGCTACTACGATTACACTTCCGACAAAGCTGAGCCTATCGACAAACTGGTAGCTGCTTTTGAGATTAACGGCAATGCCGACATCTATGCAGCCTGCGACGAAGATACACCTTCCTTCTCAGCCGCTGACTGGAAAGCCATGAGCGAGCAGGAAAAAGCGCATACACTTTTAAACTACAGACTAACCTACATTGCTGATGCCGTGGTGAACTGGTGCCCTGCGTTGGGTACAGTATTAGCCAACGATGAAGTAATTGGCGGTCTTTCGGAGCGTGGCGGCTACCCTGTGGAACGCAAACTGATGCGCCAGTGGATGATGCGCATTACCGCCTACGCCGAGCGCCTATTGCAAGGCCTCGACACCATCGACTGGCCAGAGCCGGTGAAGGAAATGCAGCGCAACTGGATTGGTAAATCGGTTGGTGCCGAACTTGATTTCGCTGTAGAGGGCGGTGCTTCCGAAAAGATTAAAGTTTTCACGACCCGCATTGATACCATTTATGGCGCCACCTTTGTGGTGCTGGCACCAGAGCATGAACTGGTAAACGAGGTCACCACGGATGCCCAGCGTACTGAAGTGGAAGCTTACGTGAACGTAGCCAAAAACCGCTCGGAGCGTGAGCGGATGACCGACGTGAAGACTGTTAGCGGTGTGTTTACAGGCACCTATGCCATTAACCCGATCTCCGAAGAGCGTGTACCGATCTGGATCGCAGACTATGTACTGGCAGGCTATGGTACCGGTGCTGTCATGGCCGTTCCGGGCCACGATTCCCGTGACTATGCATTTGCCAAGCATTTTAATTTGCCAATCAGAGAAGTTGTAGCCGGTGGAAATTTAGAAGAAGAGGCCTATGCTGCCAAAGAAGGCAAAATCATCAACTCTGGTTTCTTAAACGGATTGGATGTGAAGGAAGCCATTTCCGCAGGTATAGCCAAAGCTGAAGCGCTTGGTGTAGGCAAAGGACGAACCCAATACCGTATGCGCGACGCCGTGTTTAGCCGTCAGCGCTACTGGGGCGAGCCGGTGCCGGTATACTTTAAAGACGGCATCCCGCAGTTGTTAAACGAAAATGATTTGCCGCTGGAGCTGCCTAAGATCGACGCCTACCTGCCAACCGAGACAGGTGAGCCACCGCTTGGACGCGCAGTGGACTGGAGGTATCAGGAGCAGTACGAGTACGAACTGAGCACCATGCCGGGTTGGGCTGGTTCCAGCTGGTACTGGTACCGCTACATGGATCCGCAGAACGACAACGCCTTTGCTGACAAAGCTAAAATTGAGTACTGGCGCAATGTGGACCTTTACATGGGTGGTGCCGAGCACGCAACCGGTCACCTCCTCTACTCCCGCTTCTGGAACAAGTTCCTGTGCGATCTGGGTCTGGTAGTGGAACAAGAGCCGTTCAAAAAACTGATCAACCAAGGTATGATTCAGGGTCGCTCAAACTTCGTGTACCGCGTGAAGGATAGCAATACTTATGTATCATATGGTCTTCGCAAGCAATACGATACCACACCACTGCACGTAGACGTGAACATTGTGGAGAATGACGAGCTGGATTTGGAAGCCTTTAAAGCCTGGCGTCCTGAAAACACCAATGCGGAGTTTATACTGGAGGACGGTAAGTACATATGCGGCGTAGAGATCGAGAAGATGTCGAAGTCGAAGTATAATGTAGTAAATCCAGACATCCTGGTAGAGCGAAACGGGGCAGACACTTTGCGTATGTATGAGATGTTCCTGGGACCGTTGGAGCAGTTTAAGCCTTGGAATACCAATGGCATGGATGGCGTTACTAAATTCCTGAAGCGTTTCTGGAAACTATTCCATGACAACGATGGCAATTTCGCTGTTTCGGATGATCAGCCAACAGCCGCTGAGTTGAAGTCACTGCACAAGACCGTGAAGAAGGTGGAAGAAGACATCGAGCGCTTCTCATTTAACACTTCCGTTGCTACGTTCATGATTTGTGTAAACGAGCTGACTGCCCTGAAGACAAACAAACGCTCGATCCTGGAGCCTCTAACCATTGCGCTGGCACCATATGCACCGCACATAGCGGAGGAACTATGGGAGAAATTGGGCCATAACGAAAGCGTAACCTTTGCTTCGTACCCTGTATGGGATGAGAAATACCTGGTAGAAAATACCTATGAGTATCCTGTATCTGTGAATGGCAAAACGCGCGGCAAAATTGCCTTTGCTACCGACGCTCCCCGTGAAGAGATGGAAAAAGCTGTTTTGGTAGATGAGCAGATCGTGAAGTTTTTAGAAGGAAAAACACCAAAGAAAATTATTATCGTCCCTAACAAAATCATCAACGTGGTGGTATAAGGAGTTCCATCTTACCACTAACTTTCCAAAAGCCGCTCAGAATCCAAATCTGGCGGCTTTTGGTTTTTTCACCTATCACCCACTGAGCCACCAGTTCACATAGATATAAATAAAAAAAGGATAGCCGGTTAAGCTATCCTTTCGCTGTAGGTTTATTGGGATTTTTATACTGCTTCGTTGAATTGCAGGGCTGCAGTTAGCCGTTCTTCTGCTGTTGAGATAGATTCTCTCGCTTTAGCCAATAGACCTGCTAGCGTAGTAGCTTCTTCTTCGGTAAGACCTTGGAGGAGGTTATCGAGTCGGTACAGGTCATTCCCGATCTTTTCCAGAAGTCTAAACCCCTTGTCAGATATCACGATATTAACCAGGCGTTTGTCGGATATGTTACGCTCTACGTCTACCAGGCCCTTTGTTTTCAGACGTCCAACCAATCGGGAGGTATCCGACATTTTGTCGAGCATGTTATTTCGTAGCACCGAAGTTGATACCGGTTTTGGGTGGTGCTCCCGAAGGATGCGCAAAATATTATACTGCTGGCCCGTCAGGTCATGTTTCTTAAAAAACTCCTCGTAGCTGTTAAGCAGTAAACTGTTTGTTAGGATGATGTTTAGACTGGCGTTTTGCCATTCGTTTCTGTAGGTAAATACACCTACATTGCGTTGAGATTGCATAGTGAGATAGGGTGAATAGTTGCGAAATTGCTCTTAATATACATATAAAGTTTTATATATGTTGCAAATTCCGCTTACCTTATTTCACTCTAAATGACCTCAAAGAAATGCTGAGAGCAGGTTTTTATCCAAAACACTTACAAACAAGCAAACCAGTATATCTTATGTTACAATCCAATGCGTTTTTGTGCCGGATTAGGAGGTGTTTGTTTTGATCTACTTTGAAAAAAATTTTTCTGGATCAAGTGTTTTTGGATTAAAAAAAAGCAGGTTTCTGGTTCTTCGGAAGTTTTGCCACTACCAAGGTATACGAATGATCTATTAACGACTCAAACAAGTGCTGCGGCAGACCAGCCTCGGGGAGGACCGTATTCCAGTGCTTTTTATTCATGTGATAGCCGGGTAATATTTGCCGATGTTGCTCGCGCAGTAGTATCGCCTGCTCCGGATCACATTTTAACGCTACACCCTTGTCGTAGTCAGACAGACTGCAGAACGCAAACATTTTCCCACCCACTTTGAAAACGAGTGTGTCCTGATCAAAGGGAAAACCTTCTGTAACCCCCGGTTTTGCTAAACAATAATCCCTGAAATCCTCGATGTTCATTGAAATACCCTTTTACCAGTGCTTGATGGCAAAGTAAATCATCGCAGCCAGAAACATCAGAATCGAAATTTTATTGATGCTGTGCATGGCACGCAGGTTAAAGTTAGTTTTCCGATTCGCGTCCTTTTTGCGAAAGAAGTATGTCGCTACTTCTGTAAAATCAAATAAGCCTTTCATAAAGTGCGGTAAATAAATTTAAAAAGATGTTGCCGGATGTATCAATAAACTGACTTAACTACAATTAATGTAGCCAGTATTAACAGACTAAGCCTCCATCTGCATCGGTTCTATCCACTTTTCGTCCTCCCGGATCAACTCAATCAGTTCATCCACTGCCCTATCCGCTGGCACGGATTTTTTCACAACTGTCTGGCCACGGTAAAGGGCGATCTTATCTTTGCCAACGCCTACATATCCATAGTCAGCATCCGCCATTTCGCCGGGACCATTAACGATGCATCCCATGATACCGATTTTCACGCCTTTCAGATGATCCGTTCTTTTACGGATCATAGCGGTTGTTTCCTGCAAGTCGAATAACGTACGGCCGCAGCTTGGGCAACTGATGTACTCGGTTTTGCTCATGCGGGTGCGTGCTGCCTGCAGAATGCCAAAGCTCAGGTGGTTCAGCTTGTCAATCGTCTTTAACCAATCCTGTTTCTCCTGTGCAGGCAAAAGCTCAGTGCCCAATAGAACACCGTCCCCTAGTCCGTCAATAAGCAAACCACCCACATCGGTAGAAGCATACAATTGTACCTCATCAGCAGATAACGCCCCGTAAGAGCGCTTGATGATAGCCGGTGTTGCTATGCCGTTGTTCATGAGACGGAAGAAACACTTGCGTAACTCCGGCATGGCATGTTCATTGGAGGTATAAAGAATCAATACAGCCGACGTATCTTGTTTCAGTCGCTCCATTAACTCTTCGGTAAGGCCATGCACATCCGTTTCGATAAAGTTGAGTGTCGGGTGAAGCTGTGAAGCAGATAGGTATTGTTTGACTGTGAGTAATGGATGACGGTGCTCCTGATCTTCAACTAATTGCCAGGGCACGTAATTAATGATCTCTTTCAAGCCATTGGGCAACATGAAGTTGATTGCGTGATCACCTGTATAGATATAGTCTGCACCCAGGTCGTTCATGTTAAACTTATCCAATAGCATGGAATACAAATGTCCTACGCTTTTGAGGTCGGCATACTGAATATCCCGCAGCTGACTCAGGTCAGCAATAACACGTGGCACATTTTGTCCCCCTACATTATCCACTTCCAATGTTTCGCGGCGATGGTACTGAAACGGGTCGATCGGAACATTGCAAAGCGGCTTGATGGGTTGTGCTTTCTGGGCTCGATGGGTATAGCGATCGATCAAGGCCTTGGCCACGGGAGCCTCAGCCTCCGGCGCCTCCGTCAGAGATACGCGCACCGTGTCACCCAGTCCATCTTCCAAAAGGGTACCTATACCTACGGCAGATTTAATGCGACCATCTTCGGCCTCCCCGGCTTCCGTTACGCCCAGGTGCAGTGGATAAGGCTTTAGCCCCTCCTCTTCCAGTTTCTGCACCAGCAAACGGTAGGCCTGCACCATCACCTGTGTGTTAGAGGCTTTCATGGAGATGACAATGTTGTAGTACTGTTCGTCTTCGCAGATGCGGAGAAACTCCAAAGCACTTTCCACCATACCAAGTGGGGTGTCGCCGTAGCGGCTCAGGATACGGTCAGACAAAGAGCCGTGGTTAGTACCGATACGCATGGCTGTGCCATGCTCCTTGCATATGCGCACGAGCGGAACAAAACGTTCGCGGATGCGGTCCAGTTCTGCCTGGTAGGTTTCGTCGTTATACTCTATTACCTCAAACTTCTTCTTGTCGGCATAGTTCCCTGGGTTGATGCGTACCTTCTCTACTATACGGGCAGCCACCTCGGCAGCATTCGGAGTAAAGTGAATATCGGCAACCAACGGGGTGTCATAGCCGCGACGACGAAGTTCTGCCTTGATATGGCGCAGGTTCTCGGCTTCCTTGATGCTAGGTGCTGTAATACGAATATACTCGCAGCCCGCCTCGATCATGCGGATGCACTGCTCCACTGAACCCAGTGTGTCCATCGTATCCACTGTTGTCATGGATTGCACCCGGATCGGGTGATGGGCGCCCATTGGCACTTCGCCGATCTTTACTTCAATGGTTTCTCTGCGTTTGTACTCCGTCAGGCTGGGGCAATAGATCTTGTTCATATATAATAAGGCCTTCGCTAAAGCTTCGTTATCTTAACTTAATTCGAGCCCGCTTTGTTCAACAGGCACAGAGCGTAAATTTAGCATCATTATTTTAAAGAGAAGTATGCGCCGCCAGTTTTGTAGCCGCAATCGATTTTATTCCGAATAATCATCCGGAGTACAGGTATAGCCGGGTATAGAAATTATTGGTAAATTGTTGTATCGATATTTTCAAGCAACGTTTAAAAGTAATGATGAGTGAATGAATATGTTTAGTATTTTAACTATTCAACCCGACAACAATGATACACATGAGTGCTTATATACCTAAAAATGCCGACGAAAAGCTCCGATCACTCCTGCAATGGGGCAAACTACGACAGGAACAAGTGAGTGATGCCTTCTTAATCACAAAGGAGACTGTATTGGGATTCCTGAAACGCCAGATAGAGCACGGTAACTGGCGAGGTGTGCTGGAGGTGCTTAAAGGGAAACCAATGACGCAGGCGGGCAGGTACATGCTCGGCGAACTAAGAAGCAAAGCTGTCCGCAAACTGATCATGCGCATGGGACTTCGACCTGTCATTGCCACAGCCCTCGTTATTGTGCTCCTGCCGATCATACTGGCTAAAGTGGCTGGAGAGGTCATCGGTTGGATTCGAAACCGTAGCTAAACGAAAAGAGCACCTTTGTAGGGTGCTCTTTTTGTAGGTATTACTCTAATTAGCGTCTGAACATCAGCTCGCGGTACTTCACCAACGGCCAATCCTCGTCGTCCACCATCAGCTCTAATTTGTCAACGCTTGTACGGATAGCCTCAAAATAGGTCATCACCTTTTCATTGTAGAAGATCGCCTTCTCGCGTACATCCTCAATCTTATTGGCCACCTTGCGCTGCTGGATCATATCCACCGCGTTGGTCTGGATCGTTTTAATATGGCGCGAAATACGCTTGATCGAGTCCAACGTGGATTCCGTGAATTCATCTTCCAGCCCCAGCTCTTTCAGGCCACGGATGTTCTGGATCAATTTGTTCTGGTACGCAACTGCTGTCGGAATGACGTGGTTAAAAGCAAGATCCCCCATCACACGCGACTCGATCTGGATTTTCTTGATGTATTCTTCCAGTAAAATCTCGTGTCTGGCATGCAGTTCTACCCTGGAAAGGATTCCGTGGCGTGTAAACAGATCCTGAACTTCTTCGCGCAGGTAAACATCCAACGCACGCGGTGTAGACTTAATGTTCGAAAGGCCACGCTTAGCAGCTTCTTCTTCCCACTCCTTAGAATAGCCATTACCCTCGAAGCGAATCGCTTTGGATGCCGCCACATACTCGCGCAGCACCTGGATGATCGCCAGCTCTTTCTTCATGCCTTTATTATCGATCAGATGGTCTACTGCCACACGGAAGTCGATCAATTGGTCGGCCACAATCGTGTTTAGCACGGTCATGGAAGAGGAGCTATTGGCTGACGAACCCACAGCACGGAACTCGAACTTATTGCCTGTGAAGGCAAAAGGAGATGTTCTGTTACGGTCGGTGTTGTCGCGAAGGATTTCCGGGATCTTGTCTATACCTAGTTTCAGGTACATGTTATCGCCTTTTTCCATCGGCACTTTGGCTGTGCGCTCCAGTTCCTCTAAAACCGCAGTTAGTTGCTGCCCTACAAACACCGACATGATGGCCGGAGGCGCTTCGTTGGCACCCAGACGGTGGTCGTTGCTGGCAGAGGCGATGCTGGCACGCAGCAGGTCGGCGTACTTGTGAACCGCCATAACCGTGTTGATGAAGAAGGTAAGGAACTGCAGGTTCTCTTTTGGTTTCTTGCCGGGCGAAAGCAGGTTAACCCCTGTGTTGGTGCTCATGGCCCAGTTATTATGCTTGCCGCTGCCGTTTACACCTTTGTAGGGCTTTTCGTGCAGCAATACTTTAAAGCCATGGCGCTCGGCCACGCGGTCCATGATGTCCATCAGAAGCTGGTTGTGATCCACGGCCAGGTTGGCATCCTCAAAAGTGGGAGCGCACTCAAACTGGTTCGGTGCCACTTCGTTGTGACGGGTTCGCAAAGGTATACCCAGCTTCAGGGCCGATTTTTCGAAGTCAACCATAAAGGAGTGTACGCGGCTAGGTATAGCACCGAAATAGTGATCTTCGAGCTGCTGGCCCTTAGCCGGCGCGTGTCCAAACAAAGTGCGTCCGGTCATTACTAGGTCAGGACGAGCTTCATACAGCGCACGATCTACCAGAAAATATTCCTGCTCTATACCTAGGGTGGTGTTCACTTTCACCACATCCTTGTCGAAATACTGGCAAACAGGTATAGCCGCCTGGTTTAGCAGGTTCAGCGATTTCAGAAGAGGTGTTTTGTAGTCGAGGGCTTCTCCGGTATAGGAAACGAAAATGGTAGGTATACACAGCGTGCGTGTTCCGGCATTCTCGATCAGGAAGGCCGGCGATGATGGATCCCAGGCACTGTAGCCACGAGCCTCGAAGGTATTGCGTATGCCGCCACTCGGGAACGAAGAGGCGTCGGGCTCCTGCTGTACCAAAGCGCTTCCTTTGAAGCTTTCAATTGGATCGCCTTCGTTGGTCAGGTCAAAGAAAGAGTCGTGTTTCTCGGCAGTTGAGCCAGTCAGGGGCTGGAACCAGTGCGTGTAGTGCGTGGCACCCTTGCTCATGGCCCAAGTCTTCATAGCAGCTGCCACGGCATCCGCCAGGTTGCGGTCTACTTTGTCGCCGGCATCGATGGTGGCGCAAAGTCTTTTGAAATTCTCGGTAGACATGGTGGCACGCAGGGCCGAGAAACCGAAAACGTTTTCACCGAAATACTCCGAGATTTTGCTGGAGGGCAGCACTACCTCTGCCGGTTTGCGCTGACTTACCAGTTCGAGCGCTTTGAAACGAAGAATTGCCATGGGTTAAAGGGATTAGGGTATGATTTCGGACCAAAGGTAAAGACAAAATTAATTACTTGTACCGGAAGGGGTATAAAATTTAAGGGGTGTCATCAATAAATTTAATAATAATACTCTATACCCCCCTCAAATTAATGGGGTGATTTGAATTTGGTGCTAAATTTTACGGCTGACAGTTGTGATACTATACCCAATATTTATCTATATGAATTATAATCGGACGCGGTACGTTTAAGAGAGGGTACTTAAATCGTATATTTGCAGCCGTGAAACGAAGCCTTTTATACCAACCACTCTACTTTCTGTTCTGGGTGCTTTATTTTATTGCTGCCAGAACAATTTTCCTACTTTACCACGATAACCGTACTCAGGAACTGTCACAAAACGACCTCTGGACTATTTTTACGAAAGGCCTTCGTCTCGACTTCTCATTCAGTGCCTATGTAAGTGCCATCCCTTTTCTGGCTATTCTGGCTACTACTCTTTTTCCGGGATTGCTGGTGCGTAAGTTTATTCGCCTCTATACCTATAGTGTGTTGGTCTTGCTATCGGTGTTAATGGTAGCAGACTTAGAGCTATATACCTACTGGGGCTTCCGGCTCGACTCCACCCCTATGCAATACCTGAACACACCGGGTGAGATGGCTGCTTCCGCCGCGGGGGCTCCTATTTTGCTGCTCAGTATAATTGCGCTGGCCACCAGTCTGGTCTTTGCCTTGCTGTTCCGATTCACATTCGATTATAAGAACTACCACCTCAACTTCTCTAAATTCACCTATGCAGGTATAGCCCTTTTGTTTTCAGCCTTGCTGGTTCTGCCCATGCGGGGTGGTTGGCAACAGATCCCAATCAACCAGAGCGTAGTCTATTTTTCAGAGAACCCATACGCCAATCACGCGGGTCTCAACATGCCCTGGAACCTGATGGATACCATGCTGAAGTACAATGAGGAAACGCGCAATCCTTATCATTACATGGACCATGAAGAAGCAGCGCGTAAAGTGGCTGAACTTTATACCGCGACGGCAGACTCTTCTGAAAAGATCCTTCGGGTGAAACGCCCTAATGTGCTCTTCATTATTTTGGAAAGCTACACTGCCAAGTTTATTGAAAGCTTAGGAGGAGAACCGGGCGTTACGCCTAACCTCGACCAACTGGCATCGGAGGGCATCAGCTTTACTAAACTTTACTCCAGTGGCGACCGCAGCGAAAAAGGCATGGTGGCGCTGCTGAGCGGATACCCGGTGCAGACGACTACCTCTATTATTAAAAACCCAAAGAAAACAGAGAAGCTGCCACACCTGAGTCAGGTATTTAAGCAGGCAGGCTATGGCACTTCTTATTATTATGGAGGAGAGCTGGAGTTCGCCAACATACGCTCATACCTGCAAAACGGCAAGTACGACCGTCTGATCGACAAGCATGATTTTCCGGCCGAAAGCTATAACTCGAAGTGGGGAGCACATGACCATGTGTTGTTTGAGCGTGTGCTGCAGGATCTGAATACTGAGAAGCAGCCCTTCTTTAGTACGGTCTATACCCTGAGCAGCCATGAGCCTTTTGAGATTCCGATTCCTGCTAAGTTCAAAGGAGACAAAACCAGCGACAAGTTCAAAAACTCTGTTTACTATACCGATTGGGCCTTGGGTCAGTTTATAGATCAGGCTCGACAGCAAACCTGGTGGGACTCGACTTTGGTCGTACTGGTGGCTGATCACGGGCACCCGCTGCCTTACGACGACCCGAACTACCGCAGCACCAAGTTCCGGATTCCATTTATCCTGACGGGTGGTGCCTTGGCTGAAAAAGGTCACACCATCGAGACTATCGGAAGCCAGACTGATATCGCCACGACATTACTTTATCAGCTAGACCTCCCCTACCAGGATTTCAAGTGGGGGCGCAACCTGATGGCGAAAAGTTCTTATCCTTTTGCATTTTATGTTTTTCGGGATGGCTTTACGTTCATCACCCCCGGCAAAGTGGTGTCCTATGATAATATAGGGAAGAAACCCATCCTTAAAGGCAAAGGCGTCACGCGCGAGCAGCTCGAATACGGGAAGGCTTATATGCAGTATTCATTTGAAGACTTTGTCAGAAAGTAAAATAAAACAAGGTATAGCGCTTTCTGATAGACAGCATTTGGAAATGCGTTATATACCTGGTTAGCAGCAGCTTTATTACAACAGCGCTTTAGGCGACTTTCAAATTTTAAATTATTATCTTTGCACCCTACTTATGAAAAAGGTTGCTTTTTATACCCTGGGCTGTAAGCTGAACTACTCTGAAACCAGCACGATCGGAAGAATATTCCAGGAGCGTGGCTTTGAGAAGGTTGAGTTTACCGATACGCCCGATATTTACGTGATCAATACCTGCTCTGTCACCGACAACGCAGACAAGAAATGCCGTAAGATCGTGAAGGAGGCGCAAAAGTTCTCCCCTAACGCGTTTATAACGATTGTGGGTTGCTACGCCCAGCTCAAGCCAAAAGAGATCAGCGAGATCCCGGGTGTTGACGCCGTGTTGGGTGCCGCCGAGAAATTTCAGTTGGTGGACATCCTGGACACCTTCGAAAAGAAAGAGCAGCCACAGGTATACGCCAGTGCCATTAGCGAAGCCAACACGTTCCATAACTCTTACTCCTTCGGCGACCGTACCCGCACCTTTTTGAAGGTACAGGACGGTTGCGATTACTCCTGCACATTCTGCACCATTCCCTTGGCACGCGGCAACAGCCGTTCCGATAGCATTGCCAATGTGGTGCGGTCTGCCAACGAAATTGCTGAATCTGGTGTGAAGGAGATCGTGCTAACTGGAGTGAACACCGGCGACTTCGGTCTGCAGGATGGCGAGCGCGTGGAGACGTTCTTCGGGCTGGTACAGGAACTGGACAAGGTGGAAGGTATAGATCGCTTCCGCATCTCATCTATCGAGCCGAACCTACTCAAAGATGAAATTATTGAGTTTGTGAGCCAGAGCAAGCGTTTCATGCCGCATTTTCATGTGCCATTGCAGTCTGGCTCCAACAAGATTCTGAAGCTGATGCGCCGCCGTTACCTGCGCGAACTATATACCGATCGCGTTGCCAAGATCAAGTCGCTAATGCCACATTGCTGCATCGGCGTGGACGTAATCGTGGGCTTCCCTGGTGAAACGGAAGAGGACTTCCTGGAGACTTACAACTTCCTGAATGGGCTGGATGTGAGCTACCTGCATGTGTTTCCCTATTCTGAGCGCGAAAATACGATGGCTCCTGACATGCCAGGCAAAGTGAGCATCAAGGACCGCAACCGCCGGGCCGACATGCTGCGCATCCTTTCAGAGAAGAAGAAGCGCTTCTTCTACGAGCAAAACGTTGGCCGCGAATTTACAGTGCTGTTTGAGGACGATGTGAAAGACGGCGTGATGGAGGGCTGGACCGAAAACTATGTGCGTGTAGCTGCCAAATACGACCCAGTGCTGGTAAACGAAACAAAGCATGTACGACTGACAGGCATCAACGACCAGGGCCTGATGGAGGCCGAGGAAACTTATACGGAGGTGCTTAAACATTAAAAATTCTGAATTTTTAAAAATAAGCCCTATATTTTCAGCCTGAAACAATCAATAACAGCTTAATTATCTAATTGTGAACCTATCTAGAATCGTTTTGGGAGTCGCTTTGGGCGCTCTAGTAACTGCTTGTAACACAGACCAGAAGCCTCAGGCAACCGGCACAGCCACTACTTCATCTTCAAGCTCAGACACCCTGGCCACTGTCGGCACAGCTGAAATCGTGTACATCAACTCAGACTCGCTTCTGAGCAAATACGAGTATTTCAAAGATGCCCGTACTCGTTTCCAGTCCAAAACGGAGAAGGCTGAGAAAGATTTTCAGTCAAAGGCAGCCGCGTTTGAAAGAGAGGTGCAGAGCTACCAGCGTAACGGAGGCAGTATGACCGTGGAGCAGCGTGCTTCTACGGAGCAGAAACTGGCCCAGCGCCAGCAGCAGCTGCAACAGCAAAGCCAGACCACCGGCAACCAGTTGGCAACTGAAGAGGCAGAAGAGATGAAGAAGATCTACGATCGTGTAGAAGCTTATCTGCAGAAGCTGAGCCAGGAAAGAGGCTACAAAATGGTGCTTACTTATTCAAGAGGCCAAAGCGCGATTCTGTACGGCGACAACTCACTGGATATAACAGAAGAAGTACTGACCGGCCTGAACAGCGAATACGATCAGGAAAAAGAAGCAGCCAAAACAAAGGATACAACTGCTACCAAGAAAAAATAACCTGACACAACATACAGGTATAGCAATAAAAAAGGCGGGCATAAAACCCGCCTTTTTTATTTCCCTTTAGTAGCAAAGCACTCACGCTAACCTTAAACTTGAGCCCTGAAAATGCAGTCTATACCTGTCTATGGTTATATCCCTGTGTTCTGCTTAACTTAGTCAATAGACTTTACGCTATTTGCATTAACACTTTAAAAAGCAGTCTCTCAAGGGTAGACAGGTAGGAGCAACTATAAGTTGTTACATTGTTATTACAGCTACTATACCTTATTCATAGCGCAGCGATTCAATTGGGTCGAGCTTAGAGGCACGACGGGCTGGGTAAAAGCCTGACAGTACGCCCACCAGCACACAGATCGTTAAGCCAACGAACACCCAGATCCAGGGCACTATAAAACCGCCCTCTCCAATCAGCGAGGCGATGCCGTTGCCCATCAGTATACCCAGAAAAATACCGACTATACCACCCAGGATGCAGATCACGATCGCCTCGATCAAAAACTGTTGCTGTATCTGCTGCGCCGTTGCTCCCAAGGCCTTGCGCACACCTATTTCGCGTGTCCGCTCGTTTACTGACACCATCATAATGTTCATCAAACCAACAGAGGCACCCAGCAAGGTGATGAAACCAATAACGAAGCCGCCCACTTTCAAGTAACCCGAAATTTCATTCAGGCTCTGAATCAGGGAGTCACTTCTTCTGATCTCGAAAGACTCCTCCTGACCTAACTTATCCTGCCGCACGTTACGCATCACCCCTGTCGCCTCGCCCATCACATAAGTAAGCTCTTCGGGTCTGGAGATAGATGTCTTGATATTGAAAGTAAGGCTTGCGTTATTAGTCTGCGGAATCTGGCGGCCCGTTTCCAACGGGATCAGGACCATGCGATCGCCGCCATTGCCGCCCATGCTGCTACCGCGTTTCTCCAGTTCGCCCACAACTTTAAAGCGTCGCCCCAAAAAAGTGATGTATTGGTTGATAGGGTCCGTCTTTGGGAAAAGCTTGTCAGAGATCTCTTTGCCTATAATAGCTACGTTCGACCCGAGCTCCAGTTCGTAGGAAGAAAAAGCGCGCCCGCGCTCCAGGTTGAGGTTTTGTCCGGCCAGGTAATGTTCATCGCCGGCAATCACATTAATGTTGGGGTTGGTCTTATCGGTTGTGCTCTTCACTACTGTAGCTCCCGAAACGTTGGCTGAAAGACTTACCTGCGATTTCGTGCCCATGAGCTCTTTGTACTTGGTAGCTTGGTCGTAGGTGATGTCCGGGTATACTTTCTCGGTCCTGCTTTGTCCGTTGCCGCGTCCGCTGTTAAATTTCTTCCGGATGTCAAAAGAGTTGGCACCCAGGCTCGAAAAGGTTTGGTTAAGGGAGTGCTTCATGCCATCGACAGCCGTGAGTATGCCTACCAGCGACATAATCCCGATCGAGATGATCAGGCCAGTAAGGACGGTACGGAGCAAATTACTCTTGATGGCTCGAATACTTTCCCGTATATTTTCTAACTGGTCCATAGTTCAGGTTTTATATGCGAAACGTTCCCCTCTGCGTTAAGTATAAGAAGAGACCTCTGGTTTGTAATTCTTCTCCAATATCTGAAAAAAGAACCAATTTCGATACATTTGTTACCATATGTTAAGCCCATGAAATTATTCCGTCTCATTTTTCTGCTTACCGCATACCTGGTGCTCCCCTTTCATGCGTTCAGCTCCACTGTTTTGATACCGATGGACGAGACGCAGAAGGATCACCTGAAGTCGTATGGGGCGGCCTATTGGGTTCTTACAAAAAGCGTGTCAGTGGATTGGTTGCTTAATTTCAGAGGAGGGAGTTTTGCTTTTCAGCACGCGCCGCAGCTCGAGAATGAGTTGATCGTGCGGGGCATCAGCTACCAGGTTATCTCAGATGCGCAATACAACACAATCCTTACCCAGATCAGCGACCCGGAAGCGAACATGGATGTGATGAAGCTGGAGAAGGTACCCAAGATCGCTGTCTATACCCCCAAATCTAAAATGCCCTGGGATGATGCTGTTACGCTGGTGCTGACCTATGCCGAAATACCCTACGACAAGGTATACGACGAGGAAATCATGCGCGGCGACCTTCCCAAGTACGATTGGTTACACCTTCACCACGAAGATTTTACGGGCCAGTACGGCAAGTTTTACTCAAGCTACCGCCACTACCCCTGGTACCAGGAGCAGCAACGCGATTCAGAGGCTTCGGCCAAATCGCTTGGCTTTAACAAGGTATCCGACCTTAAAGGAGCCGTGGCGCGCACCATCCGTGACTTTTGTGCCGGAGGAGGCTTTTTGTTTGCCATGTGCTCTGCCACCGACACTTATGATATTGCCCTGGCTGCAGAAGGAATTGATTTTGTAGAAGCGATGTACGACGGCGATGGAGCAGATCCGAATGCACAGAGCAAGCTCGACTTCGGGAAGACATTTGCCTTCAAGGATTTTTCGCTGGTACGCAACCCACTCGAGTACGAGTACTCCAATATCGATATGCAGCCGCAGGAGCGCGGCCTGACAGAACCGAATGACTTCTTTCAGCTCTTTACTTTTTCAGCCAAGTGGGACCCCATCCCGACCATGCTCACGCAGAATCATGCCAAAACAATAAAAGGGTTTATGGGCCAGACCACTGCTTTCCGTAAAGGGCTGGTAAAACCCGAGGTTGTAGTAATGGGTGAGAATAAAGAAGTTGGTGAAATCAGGTATATGCACGGCACCTACGCCCGCGGAACCTGGACCTTTTATGGTGGTCACGATCCGGAGGATTATCAGCATTTAGTGGGCGAAGACCCCACCGACCTGGCCCTTCACCCCAACTCGCCCGGCTATCGTCTCATACTCAACAATATCCTCTTCCCAGCTGCTAAAAAGAAGAAGCAGAAGACGTGAGAACAGTTAACGGTAATCAGTTATTTTTTATCAGTTAACAAATTCTGATCACTCACTTAGGGTATCCATATAAAAGAAATCCTCGGATCTCAGAACCGAAGATTTCATTTATATTATATTGTCAACTGATAACTGTGCATTTGTTCACTGTTCTAGTGCATCCTATCCGGACGGGGTTCCAGATTTCGGATGATTTCGGCTTCGATGTCCAGCAGTTCTTTCAGGCGGGCGTCTACTACTTCGGCGGGCATGTATTCTTTGGCCAGCTTCACGAAACTCACATAGTGTCCGGCTTCTGAAACCATCAGTTCATAATAGAATCTCTGCAAATCCTCGTCCTGAATGTTTTTCCAGAGCAGCTTAAAACGTTCGCAGCTGCGCGCCTCGATCAGGGCATTTACCAGTAGGTGATCCATCAATTGTCGCTCGCGCTGCCCGCCTTTTCGGATGTGCTTTGTCAGTTCCACCACATATTCGTCAGGCCGGTTCCGGCCCAGTCCCCAGCCGCGCTTCTTAAGTTCTGCCATCACGCGCTCAAAATGACTCCACTCCTCGGCTACCAGGTCCGTCATCTCCTCTACCAGGCGGGTTTTGTCGGGGTATTTTACAATTAGGGAAATGCCAGAGGTAGCCGCTTTCTGTTCGCAATAAGCGTGGTCTACCAGAATCTCTTCAATGTTTTTCTCGGCAATATTCACCCAACGCGGATCGGTCGGGAGCTGGAGGCGTAATATGGTTTTGGTAAACTGGGAAGACATAGGTATAAATTGGTTAGTCGAAGAACATCCACTTGATGCCGAAGACAAAACTTGTGCGCATACCCGGGTAATACGGAGTTGTAAAATAGCCAGGCGCGGTAATATCGGAAGCGATGTTCGACATTTTCAGGAACACGTTCAGGTTTTTGATGTCGGCGGTGATAAACACGTCAGCAATTGGGTATGGCTCAATCGTGAACCCGTTTTGTAGGTGAAACTGCTGCGTGACAGGCATGTAGGCATCTGCCAGGTAGGAGGTTGGCGTGTAAACCTGCACCCCAAACTGGCCAACAAGTGCTCTCCTGAAGAGTGCTCCCTCAAAGTACAGTTTCGAGTCGAAAAGCCATTCAGGTATACGGATGACAGGCGCGTCGTTCGTGTTGGTGTAGGCGATGAAATTTTCGAAGTGGAATTTACCAAAACGGATATGGTGCTGGATCTCGGCGCCAAATACCTGCTGGTTGGCAGCATACTGACGTGGTACAGCAACCGTATCAAAATAAATATGGCGTTTGATATGATTGTAGTGTCCGGTTAAGCGTACAAACTGGCGCTCGCCAAGCTTAGTTGCTAAAGTTGCTTCCAGGCGATCCGTCACTGAATTGTTGAAGTTATTTGTACTCGGATTCCACTCAAAGTGGTTGCTGATCATGCGTTGCTCAACCAGTGAAGGAGAGCGTAGCACCCGCATCAAACGGCCTTGTAGCGGACCCAATTTAGCCGTGGCCCCCACCTTGTAGTCGTTCGTCATCTGAAACTCCCCGTCAAAGGATAGCAATGCCTGTCGGTACATCAGGCGGAATTCGCCACCTACAAACAGCTGGTTCATCTTTTCAGTACCTTCCGCATAAAACTCGGTACTATCTTGTTGAGCAGTGGCCAGTGATCTATAATCTAGTTTTGAATTTCGGAATTTGGCGTAGGCCTTGTAGAATGACAGCTTATTGTTACCAGTCACACCTGCGACGTTTTCCATTTCCCGATAGGCAGTGCGGTCATCTGTGCGATTTAGGGCATTATTGATAATTGCCGGATAAAAAATTGGAGTGCCTGCATTATCTGCCAGCCTCGGTATGGCATCGTCCTGGAATATATCATTTTGAGAGCCCCAGTCAAAGCTGTGGAAAAACTTCAGGTTCTCACCTGCCAGCTTGTAGATATGCATCAGGTGATAGTTGTTACGGAGCTCGCGGGTCGATGCCTGCGTCAGATTAGTAAGCGCCTGCTGGAACAGGAAAAGGTTAGCTTCGCCGGGTGCAATCCCACCGTTTTCGATCTGCTCGTGGTTGAGGTGCGTAAAATTGGCAAACAGGTGATACTTCTCGTTTTCGGAACGGTAGTGGGTGAATGCCTTTACGGCCTGACTACTCAAGTAGCCGTCGCGCCGCAAATTAGAAACACCTAACTGGCGGTTTCCCGAAATAATCTGGTAGGCAACCCCTGCGTTCCAGCGCGGCGTAATATTGCGGGCGTGTACAGCTTCAAAAACCTGCTCCCCTCTTTGGCCCTGAATATAAAAAATGTGCGAGTAGGGAGATCGGGTGTCGTAGTAGTTGATGCGGCGAGGGTCGTAGGCATAGCGGTCGAACACGTTTTTGCCCAGTCTGGCGCCAATCTTATGAGGTGCTCTGAAAAGGATGGGCTTGGATGCAGTACCCACATTGCCCAGGTGCTGAAAGTGTACCGTGTCATGATACCAGAATCGCTCATTATGCATGTTGTTGATGCTGGTATCAATGCGCTGCAGGATGTAGCGCCCCTCCAACACGTCGTTCTCGTACAACTGCAATGTCGTTTTAGGGCTAAAGAGCACTTTCGTTGTGTCATCAACGATCTGGGACTGTGCCTGTGCGGCGCCAGCCAGACCCACCAGGAGCCATATTACTGCTAAGAGCTTACTTTTCACGAGCCAAAATTAGTGATTTTCATGCAACCCGTATACGTACTGCCATGAAGTATACGGTGTTTTCGTTTAAATTTTGTCCGTAGCCTTCGATCCCAGGGCATGAAAAGCACTCATGTGCTGCTGGATGAGCTTATCAAACACCTCACCTTGCTGCAGAAAACAGACCTCGATCGGCACATAGAACACAGGCAACAGTTTTGTTACGGCAGCAAGCGCACCATCCATCAGTTTTACAGCATCTTTTCGCGTCATAATGATACTTAAAGACTTATCAGCATGTTGTTCTAGTGAGTCTTTAACTTTTTCCAAATCAGCTAAAGTATAGTTGTAATGATCCGGATAAGATAAGTGCTGCTCGATTTCGTAACCCTGATCTGTTAAATACTCTTTCAGGGGTATGGGATTGGCTATACCTGTGAGAAGCACACAGCGTTTGGCGAGCGGCGCAGCATTTCCAATGCCTACCGGGTGGCCGTAGCGAAAAGCACTGAAAAAAACAGGGGTCTCGGCTCGGGTGTACTGCTTTACCTGCTTCGTTACAGTAGCAAGCTGAGTTGCCTCCAATTCAACCGGACATTTTGTTACGATAACCACATCCGCACGTCGGGCCCCGCTACGCGGTTCCCGCAACAAGCCAGTTGGCAACACATGGTCTTTATAAAAAAGACGTCCATAGTCTGTCAGCATCAGATTCAGCGATGGGGTAACAGGCCGATGCTGCATCGCGTCATCCAGCACCACAACCTCTGTATCCGGACGCAAGCGTAGCAGCTGCACTATTCCTGCCGGCCTACTTTCGCATACGGCCACAGTGGCATCCGGGAAATCGAGGTGATACTGATAGGGCTCATCTCCCAGCGTTTCTGCCGTAGTTTGTTCGTCAGCCAGCACAAAGCCTTTGCTTTTCCGGCGGTAGCCCCTGCTCAGTACGGCTGTTTTTCTATCCGATACCAAACGCAGCAAATATTCCACGTGCGGAGTTTTACCGGTACCTCCCACCGTCAGGTTGCCCACCGATATAACCGGCAAATCAAAGCGCTCTGAGCGGAACCATCCTGTGTCGTACAGCCAGTTCCGCAACAGCATGATGCCGCCGTAGAGGATTGAAAAAGGCCATAGCAAGTAACGCAGTAAAGTCATATGGAGTGGCTATACCTTGCAAAGGTATAGAAATATGCGCAAAGGCATTGTCAGAACTTGATTTGTATACCTTAGAAACACTATATTTAGTACCGACTATATCCGACCCCATATTGCACCACATGAAAACAAACCGATCACTTACTCTATTTTCACTCTTGCTGTTTTATTGTGCAGCCGGCTGCACCCCTTGCGCTACCATGCGTTCAGAGCCGCCCGCACCTGTCTCCTTTTACCTCGTGGATGCCTCAGGCAGCAGTCCGTTCTCCAACCCCAGCACAGGGCTGCACCCCGATTCTGTTCAACTGATCCTCGATGGAGAGCCGTTTAACTACCTCTTTACGGGCACCGATGAAAAAGTAAACCACCTGATATTTGAGACGTACCCCGTCATTTATACCAAGTCGCGGGTGCGCATGCTCTTACAAATCAGCAGTCATAATACCGACACGCTGGACATAGCCTATACCGTCAACCGGGGCAAGTGCTATACCGACTATACCTATTCAGGTTTTTACTTTAATGGCAAAGAGCTCAAACGCCAGCCTGAGACCGGTTATCTGCAACTCCAGGTGCTTTAAATTTCCAGCCTTGGCCTGATCTTCTTAATTTGGTGCTTTCAATAACAAACCAGACTATGAAAGAGAATACCTCCATCGGCGATATAATAAGAGTGCTCGAGCAGTATGCCCCCATACCTTACCAGGAAAGCTACGACAATTCCGGCTTGCAAACAGGCCATGCCAGCGATGAAGTTAAAGGCGTGTTGTTGACACTGGATTGTACCGAAGCGGTTGTTGAAGAGGCCATAGCCATAGGCTGCAATCTGATCGTAGCCCATCACCCGGTCATCTTCAAAGGGCTCAAAAGCCTGACTGGCCGGAGCTACGTGGAGCGCACCATCATCAAAGCCATCCAAAATAACATCGCCATCTACGCCTGCCACACAAACCTCGACAGTGTGCACAATGGCGTGAACGCCAAGATCGCCGAAAAGCTGAAGCTGCAGCACACCAGAATCCTCACCTCCAAACCGCATACACTCATGCAGCTGGCCTTTTTCGTGCCTGTAGCGCAAACCGACCAGGTGCTGGCCGCTATCCATAAGGCCGGCGCAGGACAGATCGGCGAGTACAGCGATTGCAGTTTTCAGGTACAGGGAACCGGACGCTTTAAGCCCTCCGATAATGCTGACCCTGCCATCGGAGAGAAAGGCAAGCCAGAACAAGTGCAGGAGAACCGGGTGGAGGTACTATTTCCGGCCTTTAAACAGCAACGCATTATGACGGCCCTGTTAGAAGCACACCCTTACGAAGAGGTGGCCCATTACCTGACCCTGCTCGAGAACGGCAACCAGGAAGTAGGCATTGGCATGATCGGGGAACTGGAGACGCCTCTAACAGAGCAGGAATTCCTGGCCTACCTGAAACGACACATGCAGTTGCCAGGCGTGCGCTATACGGCTGTAGGCGAAAAGCAGATTAAGCGGGTGGCGGTTTGCGGCGGCTCGGGCAGTTTCCTGATCAAGGACGCGCTGCGACAGGGCGCTGACGCCTATGTAACGGCCGATGTGAAATACCACGAATTCTTCGATGCGGAGGGCTGTTTGCTGATCGCCGACATCGGACACTATGAAAGTGAGGTATTTACAAAGGAGATTTTTTATGATACAATTTCCAAAAACTTTACTAATTTTGCAGTCTATTTATCGGAAGTAAACACAAACCCTATCAGATACACCTATTAACTACATGGAAAGTACGGTAGCCAGCAAATTAGAAGCACTGCTAAAGCTTCAGAGTATCGATTCGCAGCTTGACGAAATCAGACGAGTAAGAGGCGATTTACCAGAAGAGGTTCAGGACCTCGAAGATGAAATTGAGGGCTATGAGGTAAGGGTTCGT
The DNA here is from genome assembly GCF_002846395.1 of Pontibacter ramchanderi. Classification (GTDB taxonomy): domain Bacteria; phylum Bacteroidota; class Bacteroidia; order Cytophagales; family Hymenobacteraceae; genus Pontibacter; species Pontibacter ramchanderi. Next base: position 372,153 of record NZ_PJMU01000001.1, on the reverse strand, counting down.
AAGTTTGACGATGAAGTGGCCGCTCTGAACGACAGCATTGCCCAGCGCAAGCAGTCTATCAAAGACGCTGAAGGTCTGATCCGCAAGTACGAAGACCAGCAGACAAACGTACGCAACAACCGCGAGTACGACGCCATCACAAAAGAAATCGAACTGCAGAAACTGGAGATCCAGATTGCAGAGAAGAAAATCAAAGAAGCCCACTACCAGATCGAGCAGAAGATCAACGAGATCGAAGGCACGAAAAACCGCCTGGAAGAGCGTCGCAAAGACCTTGACAACAAAAAGCACGAGCTTGACCAAATCGTAGCAGAGAGCGAAGAAGAGGAAAAGAACCTGGAGAAAGACCGCGAAACAGCCGCGAGTCAGATCGAAGAGCGCCTGCTGACTGCTTACAACCGAATCCGCAAGAATGTGCGCAATGGCCTCGCCGTGGTGCTTGTGAAGCGTGATGCCTGCGGTGGTTGCTTCAACACAGTTCCTCCTCAGCGCCAGGCTGACATTGCAGCCCAGAAAAAAGTGATCGTATGCGAGCACTGTGGCCGTGTGATGGCTGGTGTGGAGCAGCGTATCTACTAAATGCTGATATGCTGAGCGTTATGCGCTTACCGACATACCTAAAAAGGATGGCAATCGCCCATCCTTTTTTTTTGTGGCTATACCTGTTACCTACCTGTCCCGTTCTTGCAAATTCCGTCTACAATGCAGCTGTGCGGCAGGCCTATGAGTCCACCATTCGTTTGCGTATACCCGAAGGCCGCCGACTGATTCAGCAGGAGCTTAACAGCAACCCGGCTAACGCCGCTGCCCTGCTGATCGCCAACCAACAGGATTTCTATACCTGGGCCATACAGCAAAATCCGGAGGTATACGCCGGCATACTGGCCAGACAGGAAAACCGCTTGAAGCAACTCAGCAGTTTAAAGGAAAATTCCGTTTGGGTTGGCTTCGCATTGGCTGAAGTACGTCTTCATATCGCATTGAGCAAACTGCTGCAGGGCAATAAATTAGGCGCCGCCTGGGACTTGCGGCAGGCTTATCTGCAGTACAGTGCCAATTCACGTCGCTACCCCGACTTTCTTCCGAATCGCAAAACACTGGGTGCCCTGCAGGTGCTTATAGGTTCCGTACCTGATTCGTACCGTGTGCTGCTCAACATCATTGGCATGCAGGGCAGTATCGACTCAGGCATGGCGAATATCCAAGCTGCCGCTACTAAAGAAAACCCATTCCACGAAGAGGCGCAACTGCTGCAGGCGCTGCTGCAACACCTTGTCAATCCGGAGGCGGACGCATTGGCTTCTGAATCGGTCCTAAAGTTAAATCAACGCTTCCCAGACAACCTGCTCTATACCTTCGCGGCTATGCATGTCCTCAAAAAAACAAGACAAAGCGAGTTGGCTTTACAGGTATACCGGCGCAGACCGCACCAGGCAGGCTACCTGGCTTTCCCTTACCTGCATCACATGGCGGCTGACCTATACCTGTATAAAGGCGATTTTACTAACTCAGTTAAATTAAACCAACTTTTCCTGGCCCAGCACAAAGGCGATCATTACCTAAAGGCAGCAAACTACAAGCTATACCTGGCCAACTGGCTTGGCGGAAAACAGCAACAAGCCCAAAAGCATCTGTCGCAGATCGCACAACTGGGTCTGACCGAACGCGAGGAAGATGGCTACGCCGCCCGGTTCGCCAGAGAAGAACAGAGCCCGAACCGCTACCTGATGCTGGCACGCTTGCAGTATGATGGAGGTTATTATGAGGAGGCATTGCAAACGATGGCACAAATGCCACTTAAGTCCAATACTCCCCCAGCCGAGCTCGCCGAATACCATTACCGGAAGGCCCGCATTTACCACGGCGTGCACAACCTGACACAGGCAAAGCTCTATTACGAACAGGCCATCGAAGCGAGCCGAAATACCACTTTGTATTTCGCGCCATATGCTGCGCTACAGCTTGGGTATATTTATCAGGAGGAGCAAAAACCCCTAACGGCACGGCAATGGTTTACCCAGGCGATGGGCTACAAGGGGCACACATATAAAAACAGTATAGACGGCAAAGCCAAACTGGCTCTCCAGGCGCTTGATAAGTAGCATACACATGGCCTATACCTTCCAAATTTCTATAGCTGAACTGCCTGTTACCCTGGATGTCTTCCGCCGCCAGGTGCTGACCTGGGCACAGCAGTTTCCGTTGGTGGCAAGCTATACCTCCAATGGAATAGCTTACCCCTATGGTGGATTTGATGAATTGATCGCTGTGTCGGCAGGACAACCTGTTGAATGGAAGCAGGAAAACTCATTTGAGGAATTGGAGCAGAAACTGACTGTGCAGCAAAACATTTGGTGCGGCTATCTGGGCTATGATCTCAAAAATCAGGTTGAAAAGCTAAGCAGTGAAAACGAAGATCGGGTCGGCTTCCCTCCTATTTTTTTCTTCGAGCCAGAGCTATACCTAAACTTTCAGAGTAATAGCATAAGTATCTTTAGCATAAAGGATAATATTCTTGACAAACTTGGGCAGATTCGAGCCACACCTATACCTGCCCATTTCGAAACACCCTCTCTTGTACTAAGGCAAAAGGTAAACAAAGAAGACTATATCCGGAATGTGCAAAGGGTGCGGGACTATATCCGGGATGGAGAGGTATACGAACTGAATTACTGCATGGAATTCTTTGCAGAAGAAGTGAAGCTTTCTCCTTTGGCGCTATACCTACAGCTCAATGCGCTTTCCCCCACTCCCTTCTCGGGTTTCCTGAAGTATGGCGACCTATACCTGCTATGCGCCTCACCGGAGCGTTTCTTAAAGAAAGAAGGACATAAACTGATATCGCAGCCTATCAAAGGCACCATCCGGCGTGGCACAACGCCCGAGGAAGACCTTATATTACAGCAACAGCTTCGAAACGACGAGAAAGAGCTAGCCGAAAACATGATGATCGTGGACCTGGTGCGCAACGACCTGCGCCGCTCCTGCGCCACGGGCACCATTCAGGTCGAAGAAATGTTCGGCATTTATGGCTTCCGGCAGGTTTCGCAGATGATCTCGACCATAACAGGAGTGCTGCGCCCGGAGAACGGTATAGCCGATGCCCTAAAGGGTGCTTTCCCGATGGGCAGCATGACGGGAGCACCCAAGATACGTGCCATGGAACTGATCGAGGAGCTTGAGGTAACCAAGCGCGGGCTTTATTCTGGTGCTTTCGGCTATGTGAAACCCAATCAGGATTTCGATTTCAACGTGGTGATCAGAAGTGTGCAGTACAATGCCGCAATCGGATATTTGTCTTTTATGGTAGGAAGCGCCATTACCTATGATTCTATACCTGAGCAGGAATATGAAGAGTGTCTGCTCAAGGCACAAGGTATACGCATAGCACTGGGGCTGGAATAAATCGCATATTTCGAGAATTCCTCTGCCATTCTGTCACGTTTTATACCGGATTATAGTATATTTGCACCTCCTAAGAGATTTTTTGAAGCATGGATCCAATCATTGATTTAGATTTTATAGATAACCGCACACCTGAACAAGCCACAGCCGCCGCATCCTGCGACACTAAGGTGACAGCTGAGACCAACACAGGCAAGACCCGCAAACTGTACATCGAAAGCTACGGCTGCCAGATGAACTTCTCGGACAGCGAGATCGTCTCGTCGATCATGTTCGAGCAGGGCTTTGACACCACGGCTCAAATTGAACAGGCTGATGTGGTATTCCTCAATACTTGCTCTATCCGGGAGAAAGCCGAGACAACCGTACGTAACCGCTTGGGGCAGATCAACTATTTCAAGAAGAAGAAGCCTGAGATGGTGATCGGAATATTGGGTTGTATGGCCGAACGCCTCAAAAAATCGCTTTTGGAAGAGGAAAAGATCGTGGACCTGGTTGTTGGTCCCGACGCTTATCGCGACCTGCCCAACCTGATCAATGAAGTGGATGGTGGACAGAAAGCAGTAAATGTGCTGCTGTCGCGCGAAGAGACTTATGCCGACATCAACCCGATCCGTTTGAACAGTAATGGGGTGAGCGCTTTTATATCGATCATGCGCGGTTGCGACAACATGTGCTCATTCTGCGTGGTGCCGTTTACCCGCGGCCGTGAACGCTCCCGCGATGCTCACTCAATCGTACGCGAAGCCGAGGCACTGGTAGCACAGGGTTATAAAGAAGTAACGCTGCTGGGTCAGAACGTGGACTCTTACAAGTGGGCTTCTGAGGACGGCACAGAGCAAGTAAACTTTGCACAACTGCTGGAGATGGTAGCTCAACTAAGCCCGAACCTGCGTGTGCGCTTCTCTACCTCCCACCCCAAAGACATTACAGACGAGGTGTTGTATACCATGAAAAAGTATGACAATATCTGCAAATACATTCACTTGCCGGCACAGAGCGGTAACTCGCGCGTGTTGGAGCTCATGAACCGCACCTACGACCGTGCCTGGTACCTGAACCGGGTGGATGCGATTCGGGCTATACTTGGTGAAGATTGCGGCATCTCCTCTGACATGATCGCCGGCTTCTGCTCCGAAACCGAAGAAGAGCACCAAGACACACTTTCGCTGATGGATTACGTGCAGTACGATTACTCCTACATGTTCTTCTACTCCGAGCGCCCCGGTACGCTGGCAGCCCGCAAACTGGAGGACGATGTGCCCCTGGAAGTAAAGAAACGTCGATTAGCTGAGATCATCGAGAAACAGCGCGAATGCTCCCTGAATCGTAACAAGCGCGATGTAGGGCGTGTGCACCGCGTATTGGTTGAGGGATTCTCTAAAAAATCGGATGACCAGCTGAGCGGCCGCAATGACCAGAACAAAGTCGTGATCTTCGACAAGAAGCACTATAAGAAAGGCGACTACGTGAACGTGTTTGTGAACGATTGCTCCGTAGGAACCCTCTTCGGCGAAGCGGTAGATTAGATTTGGAAATTTGAAGATGTCATAATTTGAAAATTTTATTCAGATCATCTTCAAATCTCCACATTTCCAAATCTTCAAATCTTAAAACATGCGCAATATCGATATACAGAGTATAAAACAGCGATTTGGCATTATAGGCAACTCACCCTTGCTCAATTACGCCATACAGGTGGCGGCGCAGGTCGCCCCCACCGATATGACCGTGCTGATTACGGGTGAGAGCGGCAGTGGTAAAGAATCTTTCTCTAAGATCATACACCAGCTGAGCCCGCGCAAGCATGGGCAATTTATTGCCATCAACTGTGGTGCTATACCTGAAGGCACCATCGATTCCGAGTTGTTTGGTCACGAGAAAGGCTCGTTTACAGGTGCCACCGATACACGCAAAGGTTATTTTGAGGTGACGGATGGCGGCACGATCTTTCTGGACGAAATTGGTGAAATGCCGCTGGGCACACAGGCTCGTCTGTTGCGCGTGCTCGAAAATGGCGAATTTATCAAAGTAGGTTCATCCAAGGTACAAAAGACCGATGTGCGGGTGGTGGCTGCCACCAACGTGAATCTGCTCAATGCCGTAGAGAAAGGCCGCTTCCGGGAAGATTTGTACTACCGCCTCAACACTGTACCCATCACAGTTCCTCCGCTGCGTGAACGTGGCGAAGACATCTACCTGTTGTTCAGGAAGTTCTCCTCTGATTTTGCGGAGCGCTACCGTGTGAAACCCATTACACTGACCCCCGATGCAGTTGAGGAACTGCTGAGCTTCCGATTTCCGGGCAACATTCGTCAGTTAAAGAATATAGTAGAGCAGATTTCGGTGCTAGAGTACGACCGTGAACTGGATGCCAATAAGCTGCGCCATTATCTGCCGCGCGAACAAGGCGGTAGCCAGGTGCCGGCAATCATGGCCAAAGAGCCTGGTGCTGACCAGTCCTTCTCGGAGCGCGACCTGCTCTACAAAGTGCTTTTTGACATGCGCCGTGATGTATCGGAGCTCAAGAAATTGGTTTTCGAGCTGATGACACGACAGCCTGGCGATGGTGAGCTGCTAAAGGAACACAGTCATTTGTTTGAGAACCTGGAACAGATCAGCCATGTTCGCCCTTACAAGAGCACCGAACAGCCTGAGCCGTATTACCTCCCCGTACAGCAGGCGCGTCATGAGGAAGACTATGAGGAGAAGGTAGAGGATATCTCGCACGAGACAGAAGAAGAAGGCCTTTCGCTGGAGTCGATGGAAAAGGAGATGATTCTGAAGGCGCTTAAAAAGCATAACAACAAACGCAAATACGCAGCCAATGACCTGGGTATATCAGAAAGAACGCTGTATCGCAAACTGAAGCAATATGATATTGAGAACTAAATCCCTAATCCTGAGTCTGATGGTGTTAGTGGCCCTGTGCTGCAATGCCTGCGGGGTATACTCATTTACAGGCACCTCTATTTCACCTGATATCAAAACCATCTCTATCCAAACGTTTGAGAACAGTGCCGGTGAGGGTCCATCTAACTTGTCGCAGGTGGTAACCAACAGTTTCCGAAACTATTACCAGCGCAACACAAACCTTACCGTATTGCAGCGCGATGGCGACTTGCAATTAGAGGGACAGATCATTACTTTTACACTGACTCCAAACGCTGTAGTGCGCGAAGGAAACATTGACCAGGCTACGCTAAACAGGCTGACAATGGGCATCCAAATTCGCTTTACAAATGCCAAGGATCCGGAGCAGGACTTCGATCAGCAGTTCACGATCACAGAGGAATTCCCTCCTACGGTAGACATTACCAATATTCCGCCGGCAGCCATCGACCGTATGACCGATCGACTGGTAGCCGATGTATTTAATAAGACTGTAGCCAATTGGTAGTCATTACCTAATTACCTTTTTACCCTTAGATGAATAAATCTGCCTTTCTTAAACTGATCAAGCAGGTATCCGACATATCTGACCAGCAGCAAACCGAGCTGGAGCAGGTGGCGGTCGCCTTCCCCTATTGCCAAACGGCCCATTTGCTACTGGCAAAGTCAGCTTACGACAAGGGCAGCATGCTCTCTACCCAACGTTTGCGCCGCGCATCGGCCTATGCCACAGACCGGCAATTACTAAAGCGGCTTATCTACGCCTCGCCTGTTCTGGAAACAGTTTATGAAGAGGAATATGATTCGTCGTCGGTTGCTGAAGAAGAGGAAACACTTGTTGCGACCGCATTGGCACCGGAAGAGGTTGAAGCCGAGACTCCTGTAACAGATACGTTGACAGAGGATGGCCTTGCAGAAGACGCTATACCTGTGTCAGTGACAGAGACAGCGGAAGAATCGCTTGAAGAGGTATATACCCCCGCTCCTTTCGAAAGCCATACCTACCCTACTGAGGAAGCAATCGAAACAGACACAGAAGCACCTGATACAGAGATTGATTCTGAGCTTGCCTTATTGTTTACCTTTAATAGCATCAGTTCCTCATCCACCGACTTGCTAAGCAATCGCGAAGAGGAAAATTCTATATCGGCAGCCGAACAGATTACAGCGCACAACCACCTGGCAGATGCTGCCGATATGCTGCATGATCTGGAAGAGGCGACTGATTTTGAATTGGAGACGAACGAAGAAGATCGCTTAGAAGCACAGGCTCCTGAACCAACGGCTCTAACTGAAGAAATTACAGAAACTGAAGAGCCGGCATCAGAATTTTCCACGCTGCCGATGGCAGATGAACAGGAAGCTGAGGATGCTTTTTATGCCGAAGAAGCAGAGGAGCCATCACCAGTTCGTCCTGAAGATGCGGAAATCAATTACTCATTTGACGAAATAGACCGCCTCTACGCGGAAGATGCACTAGGTTATTGGATGGGCTCCAGCCGTATGGGCGAAGTTTTGCAGTTGAAGGACGATTATACCCGTCCTCGTCCTCAAGCCTTCCACCCGGAGCTTATACTTGAGTATAGCAAGACCCATGAACTCGAGAAGGCAATACAGCCAACAACGCATGTACTGAGCAAACAACTCGATATCATCGACCAGTTTCTGAAGCTGAATCCGAGACTAAAAACCATGGCTAACCTGAAGCTAAAGCCTGAGCCACAAGAAGATTTATCGCTCAAAAGCTCAAAAATAAAGAAAGGGATGGCCACTGAGAGCCTGGCCAACATCTTTATCAGCCAGGGGAAGCCTAAAAAAGCTGCTAAAATTTATGAACAGCTTATTTTGAAATATCCGGAAAAAAAGTCTTACTTTGCCGAACAGATCGAGAAATTACAAAACATAACATAAAATGTATATCGCCCTACTCAGTATTATTCTTTTCATTTGTGTACTCCTTATTTTAGTAGTACTAGCCCAGAATCCTAAAGGAGGCGGACTTTCCAGCCAGTTTGGCGGTGGTGGCGCCAGCCAGCTCATGGGCGTAAAGCGCACCGGCGACCTGCTTGAAAAACTGACCTGGGGTTTTGCCATTGCATTGGTAGTACTGACACTTGGCACGCACATGCTGGGCGATGCAAGCGGCGATACAACTATCCGTAGTGTAAACGAAGAGCGCGCCCGTCAAATGGGAACACCAGCTGCTCCTGCCCTGCCAGGTGCCGAAACTGAAGAAGATATGTCTATACCTGATGCAGGTGACATCCCGACCATGACAGATACTGCTCAATAGTAATAACCTATACCAAAAGAAGCCGGCCTCTAAAGCCGGCTTTTTTATTTGCCTGCTCGCTGCCAACAGGTATAGCCTAGCTCCTAACCTGACACAGACTGACAAAAATGGCAGTCATCTGGCAAGACAAAACTGCAAGAATGGCTCAAATTGGCAGAAAAATGGCCTTGGCACAGGAAATGATAGGGACAGTATGGTTTCAACGTTAAATCATTAACCACAAAAACTAAAAACATAACAAACTATGTCAATCAGCATTAAACCATTAGCAGACAGAGTGATTGTAGCTCCTGCTGCAGCAGAAGAAAAAACGAAGTCTGGCATCATCATTCCGGACACTGCTAAAGAGAAGCCACAGCGCGGCGAGATCGTGGCTGTAGGCGAAGGCAAAGTATCTGAGCAAGGCGCTCTGATGAAGCCGCAGGTGGCCGTTGGCGACCAAGTGTTGTATGGCAAGTACGCAGGTACCGAGATCTCTATCGACGGAAACGATTACCTGATCATGCGTGAGTCAGATATCCTGGCTATTCTTTAATCTATTCCCATTAACCAAAAATCAAGAGATATAACTATGGCTAAGAACATCACATTTGATGCTGACGCGCGCCACAAGATTAAGTCTGGCGTAGACAAACTGGCAAATGCTGTAAAAGTTACTTTGGGTCCAAAAGGCCGCAACGTAATTATTGATAAGAAATTTGGTGCCCCTACCATCACGAAAGACGGTGTTTCAGTAGCGAAAGAGATCGAGCTGAAAGACGCGATCGAGAACATGGGAGCACAACTCGTTAAAGAAGTAGCCTCTAAGACTGCTGATCAGGCTGGTGACGGTACCACTACGGCCACTGTATTGGCGCAGGCTATCTATACAGCCGGTATTAAGAACGTAGCGGCTGGTGCCAACCCAATGGACCTGAAGCGCGGTATCGACAAGGCAGTTCACGCTGTGGTTGATAACCTGCGTGCGCAGTCTAAGAAGATCGAGAACTCTTCTGAAATCGCTCAGGTGGGTACTATTTCTGCCAACAACGACTCTGAAATCGGTAAAATGATTGCCGATGCGATGGACAAAGTTGGTAAGGACGGTGTGATTACGGTAGAGGAAGCCAAAGGCACTGAAACTGAAGTGAAGACCGTAGAAGGTATGCAGTTTGACCGCGGTTACCTGTCTCCATACTTTGTGACAAACGCAGAGAAAATGGAAGCTGACTTCGACAACCCGTTCATCCTGATCTACGACAAGAAAGTTTCTACCATGAAAGAACTGCTTCCGGTACTGGAGCAGGTTGTTCAGACGGGCAAAGGCCTGGTGATCATCGCGGAAGACGTGGATGGTGAAGCCCTTGCTACCCTGGTAGTAAACAAACTGCGTGGCTCTCTGAAAATCGCTGCTGTGAAAGCTCCTGGATTCGGCGATCGCAGAAAAGCTATGCTGGAAGACATCGCCATCCTGACTGGCGGTACGGTTATCTCTGAAGAGCGCGGTTACAAGCTGGAGAACGCTACTTTGGATTACCTGGGTAAGGCAGAGAAAGTGATCATCGACAAAGATAACACCACTATTGTAAATGGTGCTGGTTCTAAAGATGACATCGTGGCTCGTGTGAACCAAATCAAAGCGCAGATGGAGACAACGACATCTGACTACGACAAGGAGAAACTGCAGGAGCGTCTGGCAAAACTGTCTGGTGGTGTGGCTATCCTTTACATCGGTGCTTCTACTGAAGTAGAGATGAAAGAGAAGAAAGACCGCGTGGACGATGCACTGCACGCTACAAGAGCTGCCGTGGAAGAAGGTATCGTAGCCGGTGGTGGCGTTGCCCTGATCCGTGCACTGGATGCACTGAACAACGTGGACGTGTACAACGCCGACGAGCAGACAGGTGTAAGCATCATCAAAACTGCCCTGGAGGCTCCGCTTCGCACGATCGTTGCCAATGCTGGTGGCGAGGGTTCTGTGGTTGTACAGGCTGTGCGCGAAGGTAAGGCTGACTATGGCTATAACGCCCGCGACGATAAGTACGAGAACATGTTTGCGGCCGGCATCATCGACCCAACGAAGGTAACGCGTCTTGCGCTTGAGAATGCTGCTTCTATCGCTGGCCTGCTGCTTACTACAGAGTGTGTAGTTTCTGAAGAGCCTGCTGAAGAAGGGGCTGCTCCTGCCGGTATGCCAGGTGGCATGGGCGGAATGGGCGGCATGATGTAATTGACTCCCATAGTCTGATAATAGCAAAGCCCCGGGCCATTTGGTCCGGGGCTTTGTGTTTTATTTCAGTCGGAACAGTGGTATTATAGATCTCTTATCTTGATGGTGATATCATGGGGCGCCTTTTCATCGCCACCAAAATATGGGTACAGTTGATAGTGACTGCCTGCTGTGGCACACGAGCGTGGTAACCTAACCTGCTGGTCGTTTACTTTGAAAGTATATTCCTTCTCTCCCATCTCGAGCTCATACCTGTTGGCTTGGCCAAGCTGCACCGAGGTGATATAGCTCGTGTTACGAATCTTGTTGTTGTAGGTATAAGCATGTATTTCGAGTCGACCTTCAAACCAGCGCCACCCGTAACGGGCGCTGTTAGTATGGTGCTCCGTGTCACAGTCAGAGAGGCCGTACAGCTTGTTAATGTCAGCCTGATTATTTGTTATAGTGGTTTGATAGATAGCCGAACTGTCAAATGTTGCCTCAAATCGGATAGAAGAGGTGTTGACAAATTTAAATTGGCTCTGAGTACTGTGCTCCCCTTTTTTTATGATGTAAACCGTACTGAGAGGCTCAGGTATAGCAGCATCTGTTTGAGTAGTGGTAGTCGTTTCAACCTCGCAAGAGGAGGATAACAGCAGTAATGCGGCAGCTGAGATGAAACGCCAATTTTTAAATTGCATTAAAATTGAAATATGGCTAAAAGTATAAGTCTACGAACCATACCAAATCGCTATATAACAGGAATTTGGAGGCTGATTCGCAAATTTCCGCAATATCCTAAATTGTACTATAAAAACAAAAAGCCCGCACCAGGTATGGCGCGGGCTTTTTGATGAATGTTATATTTTAGCTTAGTGGATACCGTGCATCCACTTACGCATGATCGGGGTAAGCAACAGGGCCAATACAGCAAATCCAAAGGCTACATAGGCAATCTGCTCGAATACGCCTGTGTATACCATCAGGGAAGCCATACCCGAAGCAGCTTCTCCTTCACCACCGCTCACTGCAGTCAGCTTAGCGATAAGACCTGCGATGTAGTGCGCAAAAGATGATGACAGGAACCAAATACCCATGATAAAGGCCACGATTTTCTTAGGAGAAAGCTCTGTAACCTTTGAAAGGCCTACCGGTGAAACAAAAAGCTCACCCGTCGTGATGAACATGTAACCCAGGATCAGGAACCAGATGGAAACTTTTCCTTCCGCATCAGCATAATTGGCACTCCAGGCGAAGATTAGGAAGCCCAAACCAAGCTGCGCTATACCTAGGGCAAACTTAACAGGTGTGAATGGGTTAACACGGCGCTTGGATAGGAACACCCACATGGCCGAGAATGGCAATGCGAACAGAATAATGAAGAATGGGTTAATGGAGTTTGTCTGTGCCGCGTTCATGAACGTCAAGTTCACGTTACGTTCTGCAAATAGCGTGAGGGAAGAACCCGCCTGCTCAAAAAAGGACCAGAACACGGTAATAAAGAAGGTCAACAAGATCACCACAAACAGGCGCTGACGCTCTACACTGTCCACCTTCACCAGGTTGTAGATCAATACCAGCGTGATAACAGGAAGCAAAATGTAGTTCATCACGATGTGCATGATAGAACCATCGAACACAGTCTCACCAAAACCTGGCAGGTCGAGTGTGCCATTGAACAGCAACAGACCAAAAACAGGAAGTGACAGGAAGCTCAGGATCGTTACCCAGGCCTCTTTTGTGATACCAGCCACGCGCTCTTTAATAACAGCAGGCTCCGGCGGCAAGCCATTGTTACCGAATACACCGCTGCGACCACCTTGCCAGAACATGATCAGGCCGAACAACATGCCAACGCCTGCAGCGCCGAAACCGTAGTGCCAGCCATACTCCATACCTAACCAACCGCAGATAAGTGGCGCCACCATGGCTCCGATATTGATGCCCATGTAGAAAATAGTAAAACCGGCATCACGGCGTGTATCACCCTCTCTGTAAAGCGTACCAACCAGCGTAGAAATATTTGGCTTGAAAAAACCGTTACCTACAATCAAAAGGGCCAGCGAACCGTAGAAGAAAACAGGGTGCTCAATCGCGAGCGCAAAGTGTCCCAGCGCCATCAACACGGCTCCCAGCATAATGGCTTTGCGGTAACCCAGTAATCTATCGGCAATCATACCGCCAATTACAGGAGTCGCATAAACTAAGGCGCCATAAGCTGCGTAGATACCAATTGCGATCTCATCCCGGTTGGCGAACGACTCAAACAAGTTGTTCACCATATAAAGCACCAGGAGGGCGCGCATGCCGTAGAAGCTGAAGCGCTCCCAGAGTTCGGCAAAGAAAAGATAGAACAGTCCCTTCGGATGCCCGAACATCTCTGGTCCGGTTGGGTCAGCGCCGATCGGTGCGTTTTGCTCACTTACCTGGTCAGTAAGCGTATGATCTTGATAAGACATAGGGTTAATTAGTTGATTGTTTAGTTTAGTTGAGCATACAAAGAAGGTAAATATATCGGTTTAAACGCTTACAGACAAATTTTTTTGGTGGAACGCCATTACAACCTCTTTTTTAATTAAAGCGACTAATCTTATTTTAATATCTAATATTTTATATTTTTGTAGCACCGTTGTGAAACAAACAGTTCACTTAAACCCTTTATTTTCAAATGAAAGAATCTGGTATTAAATCAGGTACAGTAGGTCTGGAGAGCCTGGGCATCAAAGAAGCGAAAGAAGTGCTCTGGAACCTCACGCCTGCCGAGCTAGTGGAAGAGGCTCTGAAAAATGGAGAAGGCGTACTCACTGACACTGGCGCCCTGATGTGTGACACAGGCAAATTTACCGGCCGTTCTCCGAAGGACCGCTTCGTGGTGAAGGATGCCAAAACCGAAAACACCGTGTGGTGGGGTGATATCAACATTGCCTTCGACCCGGAGAAGTTCGACAACCTGTACAACAAAATGATCGACTTCCTGAAAGACCGTCGCCTGTATGTGCGCGATGCCTATGCAGGAGCTCACCCAGACTACCGCCTGAACCTGCGCATTGTTAACACGCAGGCATGGCATAACCTCTTCTGTAACAACATGTTCCTGCGGCTGGAGAAAGAAGAGCTTCAAAACCACAACCCGGAGTTCACGATTATCTGCGCCCCTGAATTTGAAGCAGATCCGGCAGTGGACGGCACCCGTCAGCCTAACTTTGCCATCATCAACTTTACCCGCAGCATCATCCTGATCGGTGGCACAGGCTACGCAGGTGAGATGAAGAAAGGTATCTTTGGCGTATTGAACTATATCTTACCAGAAGAGAAAAACACCCTGTCGATGCACTGCTCTGCCAACGTTGGCCAAGAAGGTGACACGGCGATCTTCTTCGGTCTTTCCGGCACAGGCAAAACAACTTTGTCAGCTGACCCGAACCGCGGCTTGATTGGAGACGACGAGCACGGCTGGACAGAAGACAGCGTATTCAACTTCGAAGGCGGTTGCTATGCTAAAGTGATTGACCTGACTCGCGAAAAAGAGCCACAAATCTGGGATGCCATTAAGTTTGGCGCCATCGTGGAGAACACACGCTTTGTGGAAGGAACACGCACGGTTGACTACGAGAACAAATCAGTAACTGAGAACACTCGTACCGCCTACCCTATCAACCACATCGATAATGCAGTTGAGCCATCCAGAGCTGACATTCCGAAGAACATTTTCTTCCTGACAGCAGATGCCTTTGGCGTACTGCCTCCAATCTCGAAACTGAACACCAGCCAGGCCATGTATCACTTCATTTCTGGCTATACCGCTAAAGTAGCCGGTACTGAAGTAGGTGTAACAGAACCTCAGACAACTTTCTCTGCCTGCTTTGGCGCTGCCTTCCTGCCGCTGCACCCAACAAAATACGCAGAGATGCTCGGTCAGAAAATGAACGAGAATAATGTAAACGTGTGGTTGGTAAACACAGGCTGGACAGGCGGTCCTTATGGCATCGGCTCACGCATGAAGCTGCCTTATACCCGCGCCATGATTACTGCCGCACTTAACGGTGAGCTGGACAACGTAGAGTACACGAAGCACCCAGTGTTCGGGGTAGAAATGCCTAACTCTTGCCCTAATGTACCTAACGAAGTGCTGAACCCTCGCAATACCTGGGCAAATAAAGAAGAGTATGATGCGAAGGCAACTGACCTGGCCACTAAATTCGTGAAGAACTTCAGCAAATACGCTGATTTTGCAAGCGAAGACATCATGGCTGGTGCCCCTCAGGTAGAGGTATCCATCGACTAAGTAATCTTTATACCTACAAAAAAGCCTTTCTGCTGGTAGCGGAAAGGCTTTTTTTATGATCTTCAACCGACATCCTTGTTACAAAAATGACTACTTTCGTATACCTGTAACAGGCAAATCAAATTCAACCCACAACAACGTGCATTTATTTTACACCCCCGACATCCACTCCGATATCTATACCTTAGCCGAAGATGAATCGAAGCACTGCACCCGCGTGCTGCGTTTGAATCAAGGGGACACGGTATACCTGGTTGATGGGAAAGGTGGCAGGTATACGGCCATTATTCAGGATGCGCACCAGAAACGCTGTCAGTTACAGATCATAGACAAGCATCTTGAGTACGGCAAACTCCCTTATTATGTGCATATTGCCGTGGCCCCGACAAAGAACATGGATCGGATGGAATGGTTTGTAGAGAAAGCTGTGGAGATCGGTGTTAGCGCGATCACGTTTTTGGAATGCGAACACTCCGAGCGCAAGCAGCTACGTCTGGACCGCATTGAAAAAATCGCCGTCAGCGCCATGAAACAGTCACAGAAAGGTTATCTGCCGTTGCTGAACGAGCTCACGTCTTACCAGCATTTTATTAAAACCTGCGTACCTGAGGACACTTTTATTGCGCACCTGGAAGATGACGCCACCAAATCGATCAGGGATTACTACCAGCCACACCGGCAGCATTGCATCCTCATCGGTCCGGAGGGCGATTTTTCGATTAATGAAATAAAGGCTGCCTATGAACTAGGTATAAAACCAGTCACGCTGGGGCAGAGTCGTTTGCGCACGGAGACGGCCGCGCTGGTCGCCTGCCATACCTTGCACGTACTACACGATATCTATGCCCCGTTATAAACCTTAAAAAGACCACACATGAAGCGCTCCCTCCTGTTGCTATACCTGATCCTGTTTTGTGGTGTGCTAACCGCGCAGCAGAAACACAGTTTTAAAATAGCCAAGCTCAAATACAATGGGGGTGGTGACTGGTATGCGAACAAAACATCGTTGCCAAACCTGATCAAGTTCTGTAACCAAAACCTCAACATGAACATTGCCCCGGAAGAAAGTGTGGTGGAAGTTGGGAGCCCGGAGCTATTCGCCTACCCTTTTGTGCACATGACGGGACACGGCAATGTGGTTTTTTCTGATGCCGAGGCCCAGAATCTGCGCAGTTACCTAATTAGCGGCGGCTTCCTGCATATCGACGACAATTATGGACTGGATCAGTACATCCGGAAAGAGATGAAAAAAGTGTTTCCCGAGTATGAGTTTGTGGAGCTTCCCTTCGACCACCCTATCTATAATCAGAAATACACTTTTAAAAACGGCCTTCCCAAAATACACGAGCACGACAACAAACCGCCTCAAGGTTTTGGCATCATCCACAAAGGCAGATTAGTTTGCTTCTACAGTTACGAGACAGACTTAGGAAATGGATGGGAAGATGCTGAAGTGCACAACGACCCTGAAAACAAAAGACGTGAAGCATTGCAAATGGGGGCCAACATTCTGGCATACGCCCTCACGCAGTATCTGTAGCTTTAATTTAATTAACTGACCCTTTTTTTGAATTACTTTGTTCAAAAAACAGGACGCAACTGTGTCAATACTCATCAGCTGCTCTGCTAGCACACCTGATCAGGTATAGCTATCCTAATATTGCTTTCTGTTAAAAATCTCAGATAAAATAAAAGCCTGACGTACAGACTGCGGATTATGAAGCAGCTCCCCATAAACATTAGGAACTGTCTTTCTCTCATACTTTTTAGCATCAAACAGGGCGTCAGCAGCGGCCTGACGCTCTCTGCGCTGTTGATTATACAATTTAGCTTGCTCAGGGTTTTCAAGGGATAGAGCAGTACGTCTGGGCTCACGATCCTTCGCCACAGGTTGCGTTACAGGCTGTAACACAGGTTTCGGACTTTCTACAGATGGTCTTTCGGTCTCATTTGCCCGCTCCATTTTGCGCTGCATTTCTTTTAAAATATCCTCAAAAGAAGTGGCAGGAACTGCTGGTCTTTGCTGCCTTGTTTGTGGCTGTGAAGCTGGCATGGGCCGTGGATCGGGTCGCTCACGAGGGGGCTGGTTATGTGGTGCAGGCGGACGGCCATCGTCCTCAGGCGTTTTAAAGGCTTTGCGCCAGGCCGTATAGATAAAGTAGGCCACAATTGCCAGAATGTATAGAATAAGCTTAAAATCTTCCATGCGATCGGTCTCTTACCAAATATACCAGAATTAATGTATTTCGCCTGCATACTTCCTGCATATTTATACTGCTCCGTTGCGCTGTGGTAAACAAATTAGTCTTATTTTTGAGTTTGGTTTGAATAGATTCCGCTGACGCGAATGCAAGTATCAAGATTAGAGATTAAAGGATTCAAAAGCTTTGGCGACCGTGTCGTCATTAATTTTGATGAGGGAATTACAGGTATAGTGGGACCCAATGGCTGTGGCAAGTCTAACATCGTGGATGCTATACGTTGGGTGTTAGGTGAGCAGAAGACGCGAAACCTGCGCTCCGATAAGATGGAGAATGTGATCTTCAACGGCTCCAAAACCCGCAAGCCGGTACAGATGGCCGAGGTATCCATCACCTTCGACAACAACAAGGGCATCCTCCCGACTGAGTACTCCCAGGTAACGGTTACCCGCAAGTATTACCGCAACGGCGACAGCGAATACATGCTCAATGGCGTGACCTGCCGCCTCAAGGACATCAACGAGCTTTTTCTGGACACAGGTATAGGCTCCGACAGTTACGCTATCATTGAGCTCAAAATGGTGGACGAGATCCTGAATGACAAGGAGAACTCGCGTCGTTTGCTGTTCGAAGAGGCCGCCGGTATCTCTAAGTTCCGGGTACGCAAGAAGCAGACGCTCAAAAAGCTGGAAGAAACCGATGCCGACCTGGAACGGGTAGAAGACGTGCTCTTCGAGATCGGTAAGAACATGAAAACGCTGGAACGTCAGGCAAAACAGGCCATTAAGTACTTTCAGTTAAAGGATGACTATAAGAAATTCAGCCTGGAGTATGCCCGCCGTAACATCAACCAGTACCAGCAAACACTGGAGCGACTGGATCAGGATGTGCAGCGTGAGACAGAACTAAAGGAAGGCTATGTGCTGGCCGTGACAGAGGCCGAGGATGCCATTGCCGACCAGAAAGCTGAGCTGAACCAGACACAGGAGCAGCTGGCCGAGATGCAGAAAACCATGCAGGTACAGACTGCCAAACTGCGCCAGCTGGAAAACGACATCAAACTGAAATCGGAACGCAGCAACTTCCTGAAAGAACGTATGACGCAGCTACGTCAGCAGATCAGTCAGGACACAGCCAACCTGGAGCATACCCAGGAAAGCATCGTGGAGCTGCGCGATGAATTGATGCAGGTACAGGACAGCTTTGCAGGCGCCGAAGAACAGGTAAATGCCTTAAAGGAGCAGCTACAGGAGGCCAACGAGCAGAAGTTAAGCCTGCAGGAGGCCTTTCAGGAGCTGTCGCAGGAGCAGCGCAGCAAGCAGAACGCGGTATTCCAGCTCAACAAATCACTTGAGATCAGCCAGGTACAAATCCAAAACCTGACACAGGACCTGGAGCAACTGCGCCAGCAACAGCTGACAGCCGACGAAGACGCGGCCATTCTACAGGAGCAGCTGCAGGAAGCGCAGGCCGAACTGGAAGATAAAACCTCTACTCTGGTGAGCCTGCAAGCCAAGGAGGAGTCGCTGCTGCAAAACATTGAGAAGACAGAAGCTGACATTGAAGGCTTGAAAGAGCAACTGGTAGCGCTAAACCGTAAGCGTGATGCCAGACAAAACCAGTATAACCTCACCAGATCGTTGGTGGAGAACATGGAAGGTTTTCCGGAGGCGATCAAGTACCTGGCGCAATCAGATGAGTGGAGCAGGCCAGCCCCTCTCCTCTCCGACATCATCGTATGTGAGCCTGAGTATAAATCGCTTATCGAAAGCTACCTCGAGCCTTACATGAACTTCTTTGTGGTAGAGGAACTGCAGGATGCCGTAGAGGCCATTGCACTGCTCAAGCTGCACAACAAAGGCCGGGCAAACTTTATCATTCTCTCCGAGATAGAAGAACTGGAACCAACTGCTACTTTTAGTGACGGTGCATTGAAAGCTGCCTTTGAAGTCGTAAAGGCTGACAAGAGGTATAGCAGCCTGCTCAAGTACATGCTCCGAAATGTCTATATCAGCGACGAATCAGAAGAGGATTTCTCGGAAGAGGATTACCGTACGATCATTCTGAAAGACGGCTCGGCTATTAAGAAACCACTTAGTTTATCAGGCGGTTCTGTCGGCCTGTTTGATGGCAGTCGCCTGGGTCGTAAGCAAAACCTGGAGCAGCTGGCCGAAGAATTGGAGCAATTGCAGCAGGAAGTGGAGCTGATGCAGAGCCGCATTAACGCACAGCAGCAGATCCTCCTCAACTACCGTAGTGAATCGCAGAAAGAAGCGATCAAGCAGCTGGAAAAAGAAGTAGCTAAATTACAGCAGGACCTGCTCACGGTTCGCATTAAGAACGAGCAGCACCAGCAGAACCGCAAAAATTTCGTCCATAAACAGCAAGAATTGCAGCAGCGCCTCGACGACCTGTACGTGCAGAGCCAGCAGGTTTCGCCGCAGGCGGAGGAAGACATGCAGGAGCTAAAGCAGCTGGAGGAACAACTGGCAGTTCTTACCTCGCAGATAAACCAGCAGCAGGAGCAGATCACGGTGATTTCCGGTATGTATAACCAGGAAAACATTCAGTTTCACCAACTCAAAAACCGCTTTGGCTCCCTGCAGCAGGAGATCAGCTACAAGCAGAAGACAGTGGAAACGAACCAGGAACGCATTGCTGGCCTGCGACAGGAACTGCAGAAGTCAGAAGAGGAAACTGTTGAAGCGACTGACTTTATAGAGGAAAACGAGGCGCTGGTGCAGACCATGGTGGAAGCCCGCCGTGAATTTGGCCACGAACTGGATGCCGTTGAGAAAAAATACTTCAGTTTGCGCGGAGAACTTGACGAAAAGGACAAGACCATACGGGAACTACAGCGTAAGCGCCAGAACGCTGACGAGCTCCTGATGCGCATGCAACAAACCATCAACGATACACGCATCAAACTCGTGTCGGTACAGGAGCGTCTGGGCGCCGAATTTAACATTGCCACCGAAGAACTGGAGCAGCCTATACCTGAAATGGAGCACGATGGTCTGTTTCAGTTGAGCAATGAGGAACTAAGCAAGAATATCTCTGAAATTAAGTCTTCGCTGGACAGAATGGGCCCGGTAAATGCCATGGCAGCAGAGGCTTATGTAGAGATCGAAGAGCGCAACAAATTCATCACGGAGCAGCGTGACGACCTGGTAAATGCGAAGAACGCTCTGATCGACACCATCAACGAGATCGATACTGTGGCGAAAGAGAAGTTCCTGGCCTCCTTCAACGAGATCAAGCAGAACTTTATCCGTGTATTCCGCAGCTTGTTTACAGAAGAGGACAATTGTGACCTGGTGCTCACTGACCCAAAGAACCCGCTGGAGTCTCGGATCGAAATCATGGCGCAACCTAAGGGTAAGCGACCGCTGACGATCAACCAGTTGTCGGGTGGTGAGAAAACCTTGACGGCGATCTCTCTCCTCTTTGCCATTTACCTGCTCAAGCCAGCCCCGTTCTGTATCTTCGACGAAGTAGACGCGCCATTGGATGATGCCAACATTGACAAGTTCAACAACATCATCCGCACTTTCTCCAACGAGTCGCAGTTTATTGTGGTAACACACAACAAGCGCACTATGGCTTCAACAGACGTGATGTACGGTATCACGATGATCGAGGCAGGTATATCGAGGGTAATACCTGTAGACCTGAGACAGATCGCCTAGCCGAACTGCTATACCTTAAACGCAAAAGGAGCCACTCTATTCAAGCGGCTCCTTTTGCATTTAATTTTATCTATGGCTGTTATGACAGCATATTGTCATAAAATTTTAAAGTGGGGCGTGACATAGCGCCTCCCTTAAATACTTTCTTCTATCTCTCGCTGTAACTTCTTTGTAAGCTTTGCCTTTACGAGCTCATAAGACTGCTTAACATAATTTTCCCACTCCAGCCTTGACAAACGCTCCCAAGACTGTACCTGTATCCATTTGTTACGCGCCATGTACGGGGCTGGTACTATCCCTATGGAAGTCGACAGCACATCAAACTCAGCATCTGTTACTTTAAAAGATACGCTCGGTTCACCATCCAGGCTTGTTACGCAAAACATTTTGTTCCCTACCAAAAAGCAGAGATCATTTCCCCATTTCACATCTTCTGTCACACCCTTCAGGTTCAGGCAGAAGCTTCTTAGTTCCTCTATATTCATCTAATTACCGAACACCTTGCTCCGGAAACTTGCCCTTTTTGGTTCTGTAAAAAGCCATTATCTTTTCCAGATCTGCTTCCACATCTCCAGTTGGGTGAATAGTTGGGCCTATACCTGCCTCTTTCTTAGCATAATCTACATAGCCAAGCACGATAGGAACACCTGCCCCAATGGCCACATGGTAAAAACCCATACGCCAGCGCGGTTGGTACTTGCGGGTGCCTTCTGGTGTTACAAGCACGCACATATCACCGGGTGTCTCTTTGATGATCTTGATCATGGCATCTACCATGCGAGTGTTTTTGGAGCGGTCGATGGGGAGAGCACCCATGGCTCTGAGCAGCCCGCCAAACGGGAATTTCATGAATTCACTTTTTATCGTGAACCGGATGGGTGCTTCCATCATGTAAAAGGCGGCACGGGCAAATATGAAATCCCAGTTGCTGGTATGCGGAGCGGCTACCATAACGCAGCGGCGCTGGTCCGGTGCCAGATTGCCGTTTAACTTCCAGCCTGCAATTTTGAAAATAAGTTTAGAGATCGCTTTTGCTAACATATAAGAGGCTATAAAAAAATGCTAATCCATGTCTCAGCAAGAGCAAATGGATTAGCATCTCAAATATAGTGTATTCTCTGTAAAAACAGAATCTTAGAGCGCCCGTTTGATTACATGCGATTTCTGACGGAGCAAGTAGGCCTGCAAACCAAAGCCAATCATAGGACCGAACTCACTGTAAGCTCTACCGTCTCTATCCACTTTACGGAAATAGCGCATCGAAATGACAGGCTCGAGCGAGAACTGCCTGTTTACGAAAAAGGCATACCCCAGTCCTGCCCCACCTTCCAGAGCTTTATACTTCCTGTTAACGTCGTTAAAGTTATTCAGACCGGCCAGCATGGTTAATTCCCCAAATACACCGTTGAGCATGTAATAGCGCACAAAAGGACCCGCCATTACAAACGTTTCCCTGCTTGCTTCACGCTCGGTATCCGACACTTCCGTAATTTTGCTGCTCTGATGCAACACACTCACGTCGAGGCCCACTGCAAAGTCTTCAAAAACAAAATAGCCATTTTTGCTGCGCAGGTTAAAGTCGATCCGCCGGCCGTCAACTTTCTGGCCCGTGCTGTTTAACTCGCTTGTGGTCAGCTGGTAACTGCCCTGCAGGTTGCCGCCTAACAGCAGAGAGCCGTGTTTGATTTTAGCCCTGATAAGCGAGCTTTCGTTTTCCTGCGCCCTAACAGAAAGAATGGCAAAAAAGAAAAGGGCTACAATAAGGGTAAGGGTGCGTTGTAGCATGGTCGTGTTCAGTTGCATTTGAAGGATTGTACGGGCAAAACGAAAAAACAGATTGATTTTTCTATGCTAATATTAGGAAAATAAAATTAGATAAAGAAAATTTTTTCGTCCAAATATGCCATCATTACCCAACTAATTTCAGCAACTCTTCTTTTATGCTCATGGTGTAGCTATATCCTATGTCAAACATGGCATCCGCCTTACTGAAACTCATGAGCCTGTAGTACTTTAGCTCGGGAGGTTCTATAAAATAATCGCATTGGTGACGGCGCAATTGCACGTTGTTATTGATCGCCAGGTGGGCAGTTCGCTCGATCATGCTTCGCAGGCTGGTTATGCGTGCCTCATGGTTAAGCGGATTGCTATGTACGCCAATTTTAAACTCGCACTTGCCTTCCAATGCTTCTATAGGAAGATTATCGAGCAGACCACCGTCGTTAAGCAACATCCCTTTATAATGGACAGGCCTATACAGCACAGGGACTGCCGATGAGGCAATTAAAGGCTTGATCAGTTCTCCGCTGGAAAAATGGACGGTAACACCAGCGTGCATGTCGGTGGCTCCGATGATAACAGGCAAGCGCAGGTCCTCAAAAGTGGCTTGTTTGCCCAGGTAGCGGTAATACAGTTTCTCCACTTCATCGAGGTGCAAAATGCCCACCTGCCCGATAGCGAGTCGCATAATGCGGTAGATGCGAAGTCCCTTGATAAGGCGCAGTATATCATCCGGGTTAAAGCCAGCGGCATAGAATACAGCTACAATTGCTCCTGAGCTTACACCCGAAAGTATAGCCGGCTTTATACCTAATTCGTCAAAGGCCTTCAGTACTCCCAAATGGGCGATACCTCTGGCTGCGCCCCCCGACAGTGCCAGCCCAACTGACTTCATTAAAGTTCGTTTAGAGAAAAAGTGGCAGCCAGTCGTATGCCTTTCTCGCTCTGCTGCACAGTGCAGCATTCATTTACTGCATCATGCTCCAGGTATAGCACCAGGTTCTCGTCGGCGGCCATATTCAGGAAACGGGCTTTTTCATCCATGGTTAGCAGGGGGCGTGTGTCATAGCCCATGACGTAGGGAAGCGGGATATGGCCCGTTGAGGGCAGCAGATCGGCCATGAACGCCACCTTACGCCCTTTGTAAGGAATGATCGGCACCATCATTTTGTCGGTATGGCCATCGGCATAGAAAATATCAAACTGCGGAAAAGGAGAAGGTTTAGAAGGATCTACAAAAGCCAACTGGCCACTCTCCTGCATCGGAAGAATGTTCTCTTTCAGGAATGAAGCCTTTTCGCGCACATTAGGTTCCGTTGCCCATTTCCAGTGGTCGGCATTAGACCAGTAAGTTGCGTTCGGGAATACAAGTTCCAGGGCACCCTCGCTGTTTTTATACTTTACACCCCCACCACAATGATCGAAGTGAAGATGGGAAAGAAATACGTCTGTCACGTCCTGATGTGAAAAGCCGGCCGCATGCAATGATTTCTCAAGAGTAGCGTCCCCGTGCAGGTAGTAGTGACTGAAGAATTTGGCATCCTGCTTATCACCTATACCGTTGTCGATTAGAATAAGTCGGTCACCGTCTTCGATCAGCAGGCAGCGCATGGCCCAGGTACACAGGTTGTTTTCATCGGCCGGATTCGTACGCTGCCACAGCGATTTAGGCACGACGCCGAACATGGCTCCTCCGTCTAATTTAAAGAATCCGGTATCGATTACGTGTAGTTTCATTTGAGTTAGAAAGTTAAAAAGTTAGAATGGTAGAAAGTTAAGAAATGTAATTTACGCGTGTAATTATACGCACGTAACCTCATCTCCATTTTCCTAATTCACCTAGGGACTAAAGGTAGTAAAACGAAAAGAGGTGGTCAAGCAAAACACTTGACCACCTCTTATATCCCGAAAGAGATGAAACTTTAAAAATAGTCTGCTTCCTACCTTTCTTCTTCTCTTAACTTTCCTGCACAACACCCATGGCAGAGAACTTCTCGATGCGCTGCATAATACGCTCCTCAGCATCAATTGTCTCCAGCTCATCCAGCATTTTGCAGATCTCTTTTTTGAGCGTGCGCATCATTTTATCTGGCTCGGTGTGAGCGCCTCCAAGCGGCTCTTTAATGATGCCGTCAATCAGCTTATGCTGCAACATATCGGTCGCGGTCAGTTTAAGTGCTTCAGCGGCCTGCTCTTTGTAGTTCCAGCTGCGCCACAAGATAGACGAGCAGGACTCAGGGGAAATAACAGAGTACCAGGTGTTCTCCAGCATCATCACGCGGTCGCCGATAGCTATACCCAAGGCTCCGCCCGAGGCCCCCTCACCAATGATGATACAGATGACAGGCACTTTTAGCATAAACATCTCTTTCAGGTTACGGGCAATGGCCTCACCCTGTCCGCGTTCCTCTGCCTCCAGTCCTGGAAATGCACCTGGCGTATCAATAAAAGTAACGATAGGTCGGCCAAACTTTTCGGCCATTTTCATCAGGCGAAGTGCTTTGCGGTAACCCTCCGGATTGGCCATACCGAAATTGCGCAGCTGGCGTTGTTTCGTATTGCGTCCTTTCTGTTGCCCGATAAACATCACGCTACGACCATCTATGTCACCAAAACCACCTACCATGGCTTTGTCGTCGCTCACGGTGCGGTCGCCGTGCAGCTCTACAAATGTAGAGGTGATGCCCGCAATGTAATCCAGGGTGTAGGGTCTATCCGGGTGGCGGGAAAGCTGCACACGCTGCCAACGGGTTAGATTGGCATAGGTCTCCTTCTTGAGCGTCTTTATTTTTTCTTCAAGCGCTTTTACTGCTTCCGAAACGTCTACCTGGCTTTCTGTGGCCAGTTTTTTCATTTCCTGCAGTTTGCCCTCCAGGGCCGCTATAGGTTGTTCAAAATCCAAAAGCATAAATCCTCATTGCTGATTGAAGCACAAATTTAATAGTTTACAGTTACTGAATGACGAATCTTGAAAAATTATCGTCTATTGCAAAAAAAGAATATTTGGTTTTGAGCGAGTTATGATTTCAGGCTAAAAATATAGGGGCAAAATATAGCAATGCTCTTGCAGAATCGAAATTTACCCTCTACATTTGTGACACTTTAACGGTTAGCGTTAACGAAAACAGATTGGTCTGGTAGTTCAGTTGGTTAGAATGCCGCCCTGTCACGGCGGAGGTCGCGGGTTCGAGTCCCGTCCAGACCGCAGTTTAAACCCCTGCGGTTAACAAAGTAAAGCGGTAGGCTTTACAAATTAAAATTTTTGGTCCGGTAGTTCAGTTGGTTAGAATGCCGCCCTGTCACGGCGGAGGTCGCGGGTTCGAGTCCCGTCCGGACCGCAGCATATAAACTGCGGTTTATCTTTCAGAGTGTACGACTCTGATCCATTTAAAAGTATTGGTCTGGTAGTTCAGTTGGTTAGAATGCCGCCCTGTCACGGCGGAGGTCGCGGGTTCGAGTCCCGTCCAGACCGCTTAAAAGCTCTTGTGAAAACAAGGGCTTTTTGCGTTTACAGACCCTCCCCCTCCCGCAGTACCTATACCTATACCTATACCTATACCTATACCTAAAATGAAAAAAAGGCAGCCCTAGGGATAGGACTGCCTTTCTGCATATAGATTATACCTCTAAGGGTATAGGGCATTATTCGTGGTAGTTGAGGATGCGGTGACCGCCCTCCATCAGGTAAGTGTCGCGCTTGAAGAGCTCGATGTCATTCTGCATCATGTCCTTCACCAGCGCAGGCAGGTCGTACTTCGGAGTCCAGCCCAGCTTCTCTTTCGACTTGGTCGCGTCACCTATCAGCAGTTCCACCTCTGTCGGACGGAAATAATTCGGGTCTACGCAAACGATCTCTTTGCCAATCTCTACCTGGTACTCCGGATTGTTGCAGGCCACTACATAGCCTTTCTCTTCAACGCCCTCACCTTTGAACTCGATTTCGATGCCTACCTCAGCAAAAGCCATACGCACAAAGTCACGCACCGTAGTCGTTACACCTGTGGCAATTACGAAGTCTTCCGGCTCGTCCTGCTGCAAAATGCGCCACATCGCTTCCACATAGTCTTTGGCATGGCCCCAGTCACGCTTGGCGTCGAGGTTACCCAGGTACAGTCCTTCCTGCAGACCCATGGCAATACGGGCAGCGGCACGGGTAATCTTACGCGTTACGAACGTCTCACCACGCAGCGGCGACTCGTGATTGAAAAGAATACCATTGCAGGCAAACATGCCATAAGCCTCGCGATAGTTCACTGTGATCCAGTAAGCGTAAAGTTTAGCCACCGCGTACGGGGAACGTGGGTAAAAAGGCGTAGTTTCTGACTGCGGCACAGCCTGCACCAGACCATAAAGCTCTGAAGTAGAGGCCTGGTATACCTTCGTTTTCTTTGTCAGCCCCAGGATGCGAATGGCTTCCAGGATGCGCAATGTGCCTAATCCGTCGGCGTTGGCTGTATACTCCGGCGTGTCGAAGCTCACCTTCACGTGGCTCATGGCAGCCAGGTTGTAGATTTCGTCTGGCTGGGTCTCCTGGATGATGCGGATCAAGTTGGTGGAGTCGGTCAGGTCGCCGTAGTGCAGCTTGAAGTTGATGTTCTTCTCGTGTGGGTCCTGGTAGAGGTGGTCAATGCGCTCGGTGTTGAACATCGAGCTACGACGCTTCACGCCATGTACTTTATATCCTTTGCTCAATAAAAGCTCTGCTAAATATGCACCGTCCTGTCCGGTTACGCCAGTGATAAGGGCTGTCTTCATGTGATATACTTCTTAAATGTAATTCTCTTTTATGGTTGTATAAATAAGGTGTGACTAGGCCGTCACGTATTTTTCTTTAAAGTCGGCATAGGCCAGTGCTATGCCTTCACGCAGTTCAATTTTGTGCTTGAAACCAAGACCGTGCAGCTTGCTCACGTCCATCAGTTTTCGTGGTGTTCCGTCCGGCTTGGTAGTGTCAAACTCCAGCTCTCCCTCGTAACCAATCACGTCCTTGATAAGAAGGGCCAGTTCTTTGATCGAGACATCCTCGCCAGTGCCGATATTCACGAGTTCACGGCCATCATAATTCTCCATCAGGTATACGCAGGCGGCTGCCAGATCGTCGGCAAACAGGAACTCGCGTTTCGGACTGCCCGTACCCCATACGGTAACAGTGGGCGCTCCGTTGTCTTTCGCTTCATGAATTTTCCGGATCAGGGCCGGCAGCACATGCGAATTCTGCAGGTCGTAATTGTCGTTGTATCCATAAAGGTTGGTTGGCATTACGCTGATGAAGTTGCTACCATACTGGTCGCGATACGATTCGCAGAGTTTGATACCGGCAATTTTGGCAATGGCATACGGCTCGTTCGTCTGCTCCAGTGGCCCTGTGAGCAGGTACTCCTCCTTGAGCGGTTGCGGTGCCATCTTCGGGTAAATGCAGGAAGAGCCCAGGAACATCAGTTTCTTCACCCCGGCCAAGTGAGCGGCGTGGATGATGTTGGCTTCGATCATCAAGTTGTCATACAAAAATTCGGCTCGAAAGGTATTGTTGGCGTGAATACCGCCCACTTTGGCAGCTGCCAGAAAAACATAGTCAGGCTGCTCGCTTTCGAAAAAATCCTGCACGGCCTGCTGGTTGCGCAAGTCCAGTTCTGAAGAGGTTCTGGTAATGATGTTGGTGTGACCGTTGGCCTCCAACTGACGCATAATGGCAGAGCCTACCATGCCCCGGTGGCCAGCAATGTAAATTTTAGAAGTTTTTTCCATCGATAATTGAGTACAAATATGCGCAGTTATCGCGCGCTGGATTTACCAGTTATATAATTAAACGAAATTTACCAGGATTGAGCGTTCCGGTTGCAGGATATTGGTGCCAAGGAATATACTGTACATACCCTCGACTAATCCTATGACGCAGCTTACGCCAAAATTGGCCGCATAGTTTGGTTCGGTCCAAATTATATTAAAAAAGTTTGATATGAAACTCCATTACCGACCAGCTAACCTTGCACTTGCTGTTATGAACCTGCGGATTCCCTAAAAATCGACCTGTAAACCATTGGTAATGGCATAGATAAAGCGCGTCACCGGAACGATCGGTCTGTCTTCGTAGGTAAAGTTAAAATTTGTGCGCATGGACACCCGGCCGATCAGTTTCACCGTTACGCCCAGGTCGCCGCTGATCCGGTTCCGGAAGCGGCTGATCGATTGGTCATAGCCTGTCTGGAAGTAGGCGATGTTATTTGTCTCTACATGCTCCGATAGTTTTGACCGCAGGCTGATGTAGTTGGACGATTTCAGTAAATCGGATACTTGTGTTACGCCCTCCTGCTCGGGGTCCTTCCAGCTCTCGTGCTCGTGCATCAGGCCTGTACCCGCAAACCACGATGTGCTCGCTGTGCGGTAAAGCTGCCAGCGAAGTCCTCCTCCCGTCAGGATTCGCCGCTCCAGACCACGGGCCATATCAGCCTGGTACTGCGTAAACAGCTCATAAGACACTTTGCGCCGACTCATGAGGTTAACCCTGAAATGAGAGTAACCATTGCTGGCCACCGTGTTGCGCAACTCACGTGAGTCGTAATT
The DNA here is from genome assembly GCF_002846395.1 of Pontibacter ramchanderi. Lineage (GTDB taxonomy): Bacteria > Bacteroidota > Bacteroidia > Cytophagales > Hymenobacteraceae > Pontibacter > Pontibacter ramchanderi. The sequence continues at coordinate 342,860 of NZ_PJMU01000001.1, read as the reverse complement.
CACCAGCAGGTAATTATAATAGTTGAGAAACAGGTAAGTATGTTTTTTAGAAATGTAGGCAAGGTCTCCGTTAAAGGTCAGCTGCAGAAAATTGTTAGGATTGTTGCGTCCTGCGTTGCGGTTGAACATCGAAAAGTTAAGACCCGCTTTTCCTGTTAAAAAATCGGCCGTGTCCCGCTCTACCCTCGACCGCTCAATGTTGAGGATCTGCGCACGAACCTCTGAGGCAGTGAACAGCAACATCGAGAGAGACAAAACAGCAACGGCAACTAAAATGCGCATCATGAACGGGTTTCCGGGTGTGGGGCTATACCTACAAAGGTAGGAAGCACGGGGCAAGTATGAAAATCAGACTGAATTTGATAACATTTCCAGCGGTTGGCGTTTTATATAGGGGACCACGCCCTACATAAATACACGCATTCAATTTTAAACTCATGGCAAGAAGTTCAGCAATACTGGTGGCGGCCATACGCCAGACAGCCAACCGACTGGCACAAGGCGCCAATTACCAATGGGGACACATGGGTAGCTGCAACTGCGGCCACCTGGCTCAGACACTCACGCAGCTTGACAAAGGTTTCATCCACGGGGCTGCTATGTGGCGACACGGCGACTGGAATGAACAACTCCGCGACTACTGTCCGCAAAGCGGGATGCCCATGGATGAGATCATCGACCAGATGATTTCCTGGGGACTGACGAAAGATGACTTGGCGCACCTGGAACGGCTTTCGGACGCCACCATATTGCAGGCTCTGCCAGCTGAAAGGCGCTACCTGAAACATAACCTGCGCGACGATGTGGTGCTATACCTGACTACATGGGCCGACTTGCTGGAACTGGAACTGGTTAAATTGCCTGTACTGGAAGGTATAGCTGCAGAGACTGCAACAGGTATAGAGGTATAGATTATAACATCCTTTTTGTGGCTTTGCTGGATATTTTGCAGCTTTAAGGCTTATATCACATACAATGAAGCAAGGAGACATTATCCAGAAAACAGCAGATTACGTTCGGCAACAGTTAGAGGGTGAAGGCTCCGGCCATGACTGGTGGCACATTTTCAGGGTCTGGAAAAATGCGCTTTACATTGCCTCACAGGAAGGGGGAGCCGATATTTTCACTGTCGAGCTGGCAGCCCTTCTCCATGACATTGGCGATCATAAATTCCACAATGGGGACGAGACTGTTGGCCCGCGCCTGGTGCGGGAATGGCTGGAAAAGCTGGCTTTGGAAGAAGAACTGATAACTACTGTTTGCAATATTGTCAGCGGGCTGTCTTATAAAGGTGCGGGCACCTCATCGGCTATGCCAACTATAGAAGGGCGCATCGTGCAGGATGCCGATCGGCTGGATGCGATCGGGGCGATTGGCATTGCCCGCACATTTGCCTACGGAGGCCATAAAGGTCGGGAACTTTACAACCCAGCAATCAACCCAGAGCTGCATGATTCTTTTGAGTCGTATAAAACAAACACTGCCCCTACTATCAATCATTTCTATGAAAAACTGCTGCTGTTGAAAGACCGGATGCACACACCCACGGCCCGCGCCATGGCCGAAAAGCGACACCAATACATGCAGGATTTTCTGAATCAGTTTTATGCGGAATGGAATGCAACGGACCATTTGATAGAAACACCTGAAAACTAAAACAGTTAGCATCTGGTTTGAAATGCTAAAAAAACATACCTTTACCGTATGGAGATAATGGTAGGTATAGCGGCATTTTTGGTGGGGCTCGTAGTGGCTTACCTGGCTATGAAAGGGAGAGTAAGCGCACTGCAGGACAAACTTAACCAATCGGTGATAGCGCAAGGTGTGCAGGAAGGCCAGGCCAGGCACCAGGCACAGGAAGCGGAAGCACTGCGGAACCAACTACGTGAGTCGCAGACTGAAACCATGGAGCTGACCAATGCGCTCACTAAGACAGAATCTGACTACGAACATCTGCGTGAGCGCATGCACGAGCAGGCCAAAGAATTGGAGCAGTTGCGCGAAAAATTCCTACAGCAATTCCAGCATATCTCCAACCAGGTGCTCATGACCAACGCGGAGCACTTCAACAAGGCCTCCTCCGAAAACCTGGAACGCATCCTGTCTCCGCTAAAAGAACGTATCCGTGAGTTCGAAGCCAAAGTGGACCAAACATACGAGAAAACACTCAAGGACAGCATCTCCCTCAAAGAACAGATCACACAATTGTCCGCCCTGAACCAGCAAATGAGCCAGGATGCACTAAACCTGACCAAAGCACTGAAAGGTGAGAGTAAAACACAGGGTAACTGGGGTGAATACCTACTGGAGAGCCTGCTTGAGAAATCAGGCCTGCGCAAGGGTGTGCATTACGAACGCGAGGAGGTCAGGAAGAACGACGAACAACAGGTATACCGGCCCGATGTGATCATTCGCCTGCCGGATGCCAAACACCTAGTCATCGACTCGAAACTATCGCTGGTAGCTTACGAGGCCTACTGCAGTTGCGAAGACGATTCTCAGCTGGAGACATACCTGCGCAGCCACATTGCTTCAATCCGAACACACTATACTGATCTGGGTCGCAAGAACTATCACCGGTTGAGCGGCATCAACTCTCCGGATTTTGTGCTGATGTACATTCCCATCGAGCCGGCTTTTAACCTGGCGCTACAGCATGACCAGAACATATTCACGGATGCCTTCGACAAGAACATTGTATTAGTCACTACCTCTACCCTGCTGGCTACGCTGCGCACAGTAGCCGGTGTGTGGCGCCAGGAAGACCAGAAACGAAACGTGCTTAAGATAGCAGAAGAAAGTGGCAGGCTCTACGACAAATTCGTGGGATTTGTCGATGACCTGAAAACAGTTGGCCGCCATTTGGAGCAGAGCCAGAATGCCTACAGTGGCGCTATGAACAAACTCACCGACGGCAAGGGCAACCTAATACGCAAAGTGGAAATACTACGCGAACTGGGAGCTAAAACTAGTAAGCAACTTGATGAGCACCTGCTCCAGGAGGCCATTGCAGTTCCTGGTGACGAATTGGATGAATAAACAAAACCGGTGGGCTGTTTACATCTAACATACCCACCGGTTTTGAAAATCAGTGTTATCGATTAATAATTGGCTTCCACAGCTGGTACGTCTACTAAAATAAAAGTAGCATCTGCCGTACCCCGTATACCTATCACCTCCTGTTCATCCAGCCTGATCTGGTCATGGCCGTCTGCCTCTACGTTGTTCACCAGCACGCTGCCTGTCAGCACATAGATAAGGGTTCGTCGGAGCTTAAACGTTCGGAATGTTATTTCCTCTCCTTGAGTCACACTGCCGTAGTATACTGTTGAGTTGGAATTGATGTAAACCACATCCTCCAGCACCTTTTGACCGGTAACCAATGGTACGAGCTCATTCTTCGCTTTTATAAAATCAACATCCATCACTTCGTAAGAAGGCGCAAGCCCTCTTTTGTTTGGCAAAAACCAAAGTTGGAGCAGATGCACCTCCTCGTCCGTTTCGTTCGTTTCGGAGTGGGTGATGCCAGTGCCGGAAGTCATGCGTTGTACCAGCCCGGGCGTTACTTTGGTCTCGTTGCCGATGTTGTCTTTGTGCGTTAGCTCACCTGCCAGCACAATGGTGATAATCTCTAATTCGGAGTGCGGATGTGAGGGAAAGCCGGAGCGAGGACTAATGTAGTCGTCGTTAAAGACACGTAAAGGGCCGAATTCCATATTTTCCGGATCGTAGTAATCTGCAAATGAAAAGAGGTAATGAGAACGGAGCCCTTCCCCTACCTTGGCCTCATACCTTTGAGAATCGGTAATTAATCGTATCATATCGCGCTTTTGTTTATGCTATGCCTTTACGGATAATGCCGTTTGTAGTTAACAGGCTGCACAAAACATGGCTAAAACAGCGCATCCTGCCCTATCTGGGGCAGGATGCGCTACGGTAGTGATACCTACAAAATCTCAGAAGTTAGTCTGCCTTCTTAAGTTTGAGCATTTCTTTCTGAAGATCCAGCACAATGGAGGAAAGCTTATCAAGCGAAATATCAGCGATTGGGAAAGTAGAGCTGATGTAGGATTTAGCCTCCCAAATCTCCACAACGTCGTCGATAGGAAGTTCATAAGGCGCATATAGCGGATTGTCTGAATGAAGCCGAAGTGTAGCTGCCTCTTTTACCTTATTATAAACTCTTTTAAAGACCACACCTTCCTTGGCGCTGACAATGATGCAGGGGGTTCCGTCTTTCAATGTACTCCAATCTTCCACATAGCGACCAACTATAACTGTACCAGAAGAAAGAGGTAGCATGGAGTCGCCGCTGATCTCAAAAGCGCGATAAGTGCCGCCACTGCCTAATGTAGGAAGGCGGAAACGAGGCAACTCTTCGATAAACTCCGGATCTGCATACCCATTGAGGTAACCCGCGCTTGCCTTGTGCGGCACCAGTTCAATGTTTTCCCGATCGTCCTGGTCAACCGTAATAGCCAGTACGCGCAACTTACCGCCGCCTGCATGTCCGGTTACAGGTTTATAATTCGGATCTGAAAGATCAGCTGTGATGAGTTCGTCCATGGAGACATCAAAAAGCCGGGCCACATTGACCAGCGTGCTGAGTTTTGGCTCTGCCCTTCCTTCTTCATACGCTCCCACCAACGAACGCTTTATATCTAACTTTTCAGCAAGCTGTGCCTGGGTATACCCGGCGTGCTTGCGAAGGTGCCTTATATTCGATGTTACCTTTTCCACTTTTATTCTTTGTTCGTGACCACAAAATAAACAGAGCACTCTGGGTGCCGGCATGTAAACATACTAAATCTATACGTATTATACTAATTTTATTAGCAAATAATTGTGGTAATTTTTAGTTATATTTATAAAAAACTATATAAATTGGTAAAGTACCATTAAGGCAATACAAAATCATTTATTTTACTTAAAATCCAACTCTTTAAAGTTCAATAAAAATAATATTGCACAAATGTTTGTAATCTTACTTTTAATCCAATTATCTTTCGTGAAAAGTAACCCATAACCCATTTTATATGATAAAAATCTACTAAACCACTCTTTTACGAGATTCTCTTCGCGAGGGCATATTCTTTAAGAATCCACATTTTAAAATGTAGACAGGAATATTATGCCCTTTACTATCTAAAGAGAAAATAAAATTCTTACAATTTTATCTCATTCTTAAACTTTTCAAATTCCTGTTGTGTTACGAGGCTTTGAAAAATTATAGTGCAATTAATTTCCCAATCCAACCAAACTTATATGATGAACAATTCTACACTATTCAAGGCGTTGTCAGGATTAGCCCTGGCCTCAGTAGTTACTCTTTCTGGTTGCCAGAAAGAGGATTTTATGGAGGAGCAGTTTCAGACAAATGCTGTTCAGGTAAACGCTCAACATGGCCAGGCAATACCTGATCAGTACATCGTAGTATTCAAAAACGGCTCAAACAAGTTAAGCTCAACTGGCGTGAGTGCTATGACCATTGCCGGCCGTTCTGCTACCGTAGCAATGCGTGAGCGTATGCTGCTTGCCACAGGTATAGAGCGCGAAGCTATCAAACAAACTTTTGAAGGAAATGTAAACGGTTTTGCTGCCCGACTTACCAAAAACCAGTTGGAGCAATTGCGAAATAACCCGGAAGTAGCCTATGTTGAGCAGGACAGGATTATTATGCTCGCAAAACCTGGTACCGACAATACGACCACAAAAGGAAACGGCGGCAATACAAAAGGTGGCACTGATACCAACACGAAAGGCAACGGCAATGGAAAGAAGAACACGACAGAGCCTACACCCGAAGAGCCTGCTCCAACCGAGCCAACTCCTACCGAACCTGCCCCTACAGAGCCTACACCATCGGAACCTACTCCTGTAGAGCCTATACCTGTAGAACCTACACCGGTTGAACCTGCTCCTACAGAGCCTGAACAGCCAACCAGCGCCTATACTAAAATAACACCGCTGGCAGGTGAAACACTGCCCTGGCACATCGCCATGAATGGTTTTGGTGATGGTACCGGCAAAACCGTTTGGGTTATCGACTCAGGGGTTGATACTGACCACCCAGACCTGAATATTGACTTTCAGCGCAGCGTATCCCTGATCTACGGTGATGCCTCTATTGAAGATGGCTTCGGACATGGTACTAACGTAGCCGGTATTATTGCTGCCAAAAACAACGGCACCGGCATGGTGGGTGTGGCAGCCAACGCCAGCATTGTAGCCCTGCGCGTGTTTGACAATACAGGCTATGGCACCGTTTCACGCGCCATCAGTGCCGTTAATTATGTGAATAACATGGCTAAGCCGGGTGATGTCGTGAACATGAGCTTGGGCGCAGGCATCTCCAGCACGCTTGATAATGCTGTGACAGCTGCTGCTAGCAAAGGTATTCTATTTGCTATTGCAGCAGGTAACAGCGCCACTGACTGCTCTGTTAATTCCCCGGCACGCGTAAATGCTGTTGGTGTGTATACTGTTTCAGCTATGGACCGTTACCAGAATTTCTGGGCGAGCTCTAACTACGGTGCTCCTGTTGACTTTGCTGCTCCAGGCGTGAGCGCCACTTCTACACGCATAGGCGGTGGTATTGGCAGTGCCGGAAGCGGTACTTCACTGGCAGCACCACACGTTGCAGGCATTTTGTTACTTCGCGGCGAGGTGTTTTCACAGGGTACTGTTAACGGCGACAAAGACAGCTGGCCAGATCCGATCGCTTCTGTTGAGTAATACCTATACACTTAAAAAAGAAGGCCGCTCTAAAACGAGCGGCCTTCTTTTTTTTTAGATCATGCGCAATGGACATTACCAGGCATACTGCATTTTGTACATGGCCAGCGACAGTCTAATTTTAAAGTACTCATAGCGCTCCTCCAGATGCTCGAACAGATCCTTCAATTTAGCATCTTTACCCAAACTATCTATTGCCTCAGCAATCGCCTCGTATTCACGCTTCGACACAAAATCGTGTACAGGTACATCATAGCCCTGCTCCAGCAAGGTAGCCAGATGCGAGTAGATGGTGACAGGGTTTAGATTGCGGCGCCGTGCGATTTCCTCTGGACTGAGACCCTGCTGGTAAGCCTCCCAGGTCACCAAATGTGTAGCCCCTTTTATCGCGCTGCCTTTTGCCTGCTCTTCTGTCATGAAAGCAATGATTTCGTTGATGAAACTATGTCCGTAGCGCTCGAACTTCTGAGCACCTACCCCGCTAATGGCCAACATGGCAATTCGGTTGGAAGGCTTTTCAGCAGCCATTTCCTGCAAGGTGCTATCTGTGAAAACTACGTAAGGCGGAACGTTCTGCTCATCGGCCAGGCGCTTGCGCAAGGCACGAAGCCGCTCAAACAGGGCATCTTTGATTATCTCGCGTTTCGGCTTCTCTTTTTGTAGGGCTTCTGTTTGCTGTTTGGCATCCTCAAACTTCACAAGCTCTATCTTACGTCCGTCGAAAAGAACTTGCTTGCTAAGCGCCGTCAGCTTGAGGGTATAATTCTGATCATAGGCCAGTTCAAACAAGCCCGCATTCAGCATTTGGTGCAGATAGCGGTGCCAGTCCAATGTACCGATGTCGCGACCGGCGCCATAGGTCTTGATGCGGTCATAGCCGCCGGCCAGTACCTGGCTGTTACGCGAGCCGCGCAACACATCAACCAACAAACTCATGTTGAGCTTTTCCTGTGAGCGCGCAACAGCCGAAAGTGCCTTCTGGGCAATAAGGGTGCCATCAAAGCAGCTTGGGGGGTTACGGCAGATATCGCAGTTTCCGCAGTCCTTGCCCATTTGCTCACCGAAGTACTGCAGCAAAATCCGGCGGCGGCAGAATGTGGCCTCAGCAAACTGTTGCATTCGCTCCAGCTTCACCAATTGCAGTTCATTCTGGGCCTTGTCGTTGTCCGACAGCATGGTGCGCAAGTTCATCACATCGGCAAAGCTGTAAAAGAGCAGCGCATCCGACTTAGCCCCGTCACGGCCGGCCCGCCCGATTTCCTGGTAGTACCCCTCAATATTTTTAGGCAGGTTGTAGTGGATGACCCAGCGCACATTCGATTTGTCGATACCCATACCAAACGCAATGGTAGCGCAGACGATTTGCACGTCGTCACGCAGGAATGCCTCTTGCGCCTTTGCGCGTTGCTGAGCACTCATACCCGCGTGGTAAAATGTGGCATTGTAGCCGTTCTCGCGCAGTTTAGCCGAAAGGCTTTCTGTCGCCTTGCGACTCAGGCAGTAAATAATGCCCGGCTGGCCAGTACGGCGCGACAGAAAATCGGTGATCTTATTGAAACGGTTCTGCCCAGGCAGAACTGTCAGGTTAATATTGGGACGATCGAAAGAAGACAGAAACACTTTGGGCTGACGCAGTTGCAGTTGCTCCTGAATATCTTTTTGTGTGAGCTTGTCGGCTGTGGCGGTAAGCGCCACGACAGGTATAGCAGGGAATTGCTGCTTCAGGGCGCGGAGCTGGGTATACTCCGGCCTGAAATCGTGGCCCCAGGCCGAGATACAGTGCGCTTCGTCCACAGCAAAAAGGGAGACCTGGAGCCTTTTCAAAAAGGAAAAAAAGCCAGCTGAGAGCAGTTTCTCTGGTGACACATAAAGCAATTTGAGTTGCCCCGCCAGTACCTTTTCCTCTATCTTGTACTGTTCATCAGCCGTTTGCGAGCTGTTCAAATAGGCAGCAGGTATACCATTTACCAGAAGCGCCTCTACTTGGTCCTTCATCAAAGCAATGAGCGGCGACACAACCACACAGAGGCCAGGCATCACAACAGCCGGTACCTGGTAGCAGACAGATTTTCCGCCGCCTGTCGGCATAAGAACCAGCACATCTTTCTGCTGCAGGATATCCGAGATGATCTGCTCCTGCATGGGCCTGAACTGCTCATAGCCAAAATACAGCTTTAATGCCTCACGTGCTTCTCTTATACCTAAACTCATGCTGTGTAGAAAATGTAACGATGCAAAATAGTTTTCCTGTACTAAACCCAAAGTTAACCATTCTGATCGTGAAATAGGTTCCTGTATTGGCTTTGCTTTTCGATAAATGAACCATGCCCTTGTGTAACCGTACTTTAAAACAGTATGAACCTTATAAACCACAAACTATGAAGTCTGAAAGAACCAATGACCTTGAACATGTGCTGATCAAATGTATTACGGCGTGCGAAACCTGTGCCACTGCCTGCCTGCAGGAAGACGATGTGAAAATGATGGTAAGCTGCATCATGCTCGACCGCGACTGCGCCGACATCTGTACCCTCACAGCCCGCTTTGTAGCCCGTGAATCGGCACATGCCAAGCATGTGATGAAGGAGTGCATCGAGATATGCCGGCTTTGCGAAGAAGAGTGTCGCAAGCATGACCATGACCACTGCCAGAAATGTGCTGATGCCTGCCGCGAGTGTGCTGATGCCTGCGAAGCCTGGATGTCACGCTAATTACTAAGGTATAGAAAACAAAAAGCCCCTGGTATTAACCAGGGGCTTTTTGTTTAGGTAATCCGGATGGATGCTAGAAGATCATATCCAGAATTGCTGTTATAAGCGAGAGAACCAAACTGAAGACAAGCGCCCATAGAAAGCCGTCTACGCTAAAACCTCCGATCAGGTAATCTGCTAGTAAGATGATCAGTGCATTGATCACCAGCAAAAACAAGCCGAGTGTCAGCACAGTAACCGGTATGGTCAGGATAACCAGAATCGGGCGAACCACTGCATTAAGTAAGGCCAGCACAATCGCCAGAATCAGCGCCGTTACAAAGCCATCAATGTGCACCCCCGGGAGTATGTAGGCTGCTATAAGCGCTGCCACGCCGGTCAGTAAAATTTTAATGATAATTCCCATTTTGTTTCGATATATAGTGATAGTACATTTTTCCTATCTCGCTATACGTCAAAGTGGGAATTAAGGTAAGATTACTGCGCTTCCAGGCGATTCTGCGAAACTGCCATCCAGTTGCAGAGCTTGTAAAGCAGACGGGCTCCAACGTTTCCATTCCACTCGCTGTCGCCGGGCGCCACCTCGCACAAATCGAAGCCGATGATCTCACGGCCTGAACGTACAAGCGCCTTGATCAGGTATACGGCCTCTTCAAACTCCAGTCCGCCGGGTACCGGTGTACCTGTGGCCGGGCAAAGTTTAGGGTCCAGTCCGTCGATATCAAAACTGATGTATACCTTCTGCGGCAGCTGGGCGATGATCTTTTTGCATTCCTTTTTCCAGCTATCGCCTTCGTACATGTTCTCCTTCAGCACGCTGTCGTAAAAAATGGCCACGCGACCGTTCGATTGGTTGGCCAGCTCTGCCTCTGCCTGACAGATGTCGCGTATGCCTACCTGCACCAGTTTTTTAACCTGAGGCAGCTGCAGCGCATTAAACATGATGGAAGCATGCGAATACTTGAAGCCTTCGTAGGCATCCCGTAAATCGGCGTGGGCATCTACCTGCAGAATACCATACTCTTCGTGGCGATCCGCCAGGGCATGCATCAACCCGAGCGGCGTGCTGTGGTCACCGCCAATAACGCCAACTAGTTTACCCTGCTCCAGGTAGCTGTTTGCTTTGGCCTTCAGCCACTGTAGCAGCTCCTCCCCTTTTTCAGTAACTTCAGCAGGCAGGTTCTCGAATTCGGCCTTGTCCGATTCCGGGCTTCCCTCCTCCAGCCAGTTGATGTAATTCTCCGCTCGCTGGCGCAGGTTATCGCTCACGGCAGCCCATTCTTCCGAAATCTCTTCCATTGCTATACCTAGTTTCCAGGCATCTTTAATGGCAGGCTCAAAAAGGTCGAGCTGCGGAGAGGCTTCTTTAATGGCCTGTGGACCAGCCGCCGTACCGGCACTGTAGGACACAGTTACTTCCCATGGCACAGGTATAAGCACCACATCAGACTCATCAATCGTAAAAGGCAAACCGAAAAGGCCACCGTTCACATCGCCTACACCGTTCGGGTCGAATGCGTCTATCTTCTGCTGTTTGCTATTAATTGGTTGGTTCTGCGGAGTACTCATCAGTAACGTTTTCAGGGTTCGAATTTAAAAGCTCCTTCACAAAGTTCGGGAGTGCGAAGGCAGCCATGTGCATATCTTCATTGTAATACTTAAGTCCCTCGCTTTGAGAGAATGCCGCTGCTGCTTCTTTATCAAACACTAACGGATTTGCATTGCCTTTGGCTGAATAAGAGAAGCTCCAGGTACCGGTCGGATAGGTAGGTATAGCCGCCAGGTAGCAGTGTACTTTGTCCTGTCCGAATATCTTCTTGTAGGTGTCGTATATTTCTACGAAAACAGCCGAGTTGAATCGTGGCGACTCACTTTGCGTGATCATTACGCCGTCTTTCGTCAGGCAGCGGTATACTTCGCTGTAGAATGCTGCTGTAAACAGACCTTCACCTGGCCCAACCGGATCCGCAGAGTCCACAATGATCAGGTCGTAATGTTCGTCGGCACACTCTTTTATATACTTAATGCCATCTTCTACCAACAAGTTCAGGCGTGGGTTGTCAAATGCAACCGCTGTTTCAGGCAGGTGCAGTTTGCAGGCTTCAATTACCAGTTCGTCGATCTCCACCAGCGTCACTTCCTCGAGTTGCTCGTGGCGCAACAGTTCGCGCACCGTGCCTCCGTCTCCGCCACCGATTACAAGGGCGCGTCTGGCTGACCGGTTGCTGAACATCGGCACATGTGTGATCATTTCATGGTATACGTACTCGTCCTTCTGGGTACACATCACCATGCCATCCAGCGTCAGCATGTTACCGTAAGCGAGCGTTTCGTATACCTCTACCCGCTGGTATTCAGAGTCTTTCTTGTACAATTGGTTGCCGGTGTGCTTCAAAGACAAAGCAATGTTTTCGTCACGCTCAGTAAACCAGACGTCTCTTGTAATTGATCCATCTGCCTCAATGGTTTTGGCCGAAGCATCGCGCAGCGACTCCAGGTTAAAGTCGTTGCGTTTCAAAAGGCTCAACTGGCCCCGGCGAAGCTCCATCGAAGATCCGTGTCCGGATTGGAAAGCCTCTTTCAGGTAGCTATAAGAAACCCATGGGTCAACAGAGTCGCCACAGGTAAACAGGTCTACGGCTGCGTAGCCATACTCAGGCCAGGTATGGATGGCCAGGTGGCTTTCCTGAATGACCACCACACCCGAAACACCGTAGGGCGAGAAGTGATGGAAAGTACTGTTGATGACAGTGGCTCCGGCTGTTTCGGCGGCGGCAACCATGCTGTTTTCGATGTGAATCACATCGTTCATCAGTTCAGGAGAGCAATCGTAAAATTCAACTAAAATGTGTCTTCCTAATGCGTTCATTAATTGACTTTGTGGTTTCTTGTAAATAAAAATGCAAAAAAACGAAAACTGGCGCTATAATCAAACATAAACACGCAGTAAGGCTGATACGGCTCTGTCATGGTACAGCGTTGAAACAGGTAATAAAAGGCAAAAAAACGAGCGGGCTATACCTGGCAGGTTAATGCTGCCAGGTATAGCCCGCTCGTTTTTAAAATTAAAGTACAGGCTGGTATACGATAGCCGTCTATACCTTGAAAGTGCGGATGATGTCAAGCATTTTAAGTAAGGTGCTGGTATCAAAAAACAGCAGCAATGGGAGTTCGATGTCTTTAGAGTTGTGCTGAAACTTGGTAATGACCGTGAATACAAGTGGTTGGAAAAGCGGGTGCTGTACCAATATATCTTTCAACGAGTTGGCAATATGGCTTTTAGGGGCTTTAGGCGGGGAACCGTAGATATTGCTCTTCAGGATATTGGCTAATTGTGTTACCAAAGCTCCCGTAATAATGTTGCTGATCTCGAGTAACAGCGACTCCTGCATCACATTCAGTTCACCTTTCTGCACATTCAGCATGCTGAGGCACACATTGGAGAGCTGGGTGATGTGCTCGTCTGAAAAGAGCATGAGCGTGGCACCGTTAAAATCACCTTTAATATCAGACTGAATAATAAAGTGTGAGCTTTCAAACTTCGCAATAAGCGAGATGAGTTCTTTCACCTCGATCAGCTGCACATCGGGCACCTTGAGCATCACCTTATCTTTGGCGATTGTGGCAAAAGAATCGGCGGCGCGGGCCAGTCCTATGTTTAGGATCTCCTTGATAATATCCTTTTCCAACTCGGTTACATGCGTATCCATCATGTTCATCGTGTGATTAGTTCTGTTATCCATCGCCTCAGTCCCTCATCTTCTGTTCACAAAGTATCTGGTAATGGCGGGCACATCCAGCACCAGGCATACCTTGCCTGTTCCCAGCAGCGTGACACCACCATATAAATCAATGCTATCCAACGGTTTGCTGAGTGGTTTTACCACTATATCCTGCTGGCGGTAAAGCTTGTCTACAATCAGACCGAGCTTGCGGTTGTTATACGAAACAATAATGATGTTTTGTACCTGCCCCTTCAGTCGTGTTTTATCGCCCAGGCGCATCTGTTTTTCTTCCACGTTAAGAAGCTCGTCCAGGTATACGACCGTTACAGTTTCTCCTTTGATATCGGCTACAAGCACCTCGCCCACTTCGTGGAGCTCATCCTTGTCCAGTGCTACCACCGAATCGGTATGAATCAGTGGAATGGCGTAAAAAATACTGTCTATTTCAAACAACAGCGCTCCCTTAACAGCAATCGAGGTTGGCAACTGCAGAATAAACGAAGTGCCTTTACCTTTCTCAGACTCTATACGTATGCGGCCGCCTATCGAGTCAATTGCATTTTTCACCACATCCAGGCCCACACCCCGTCCTGAAAACTCAGTTACTTCTTTTGCCAGCGAAAACCCTGGCTCAAATAAGAAAGAGTATACTTCTGAATCGGGCAGCCCTTCAGCTACATCGGCAGGGACCAGTTGCCGGGCAACAGCTGCTTTCCTTACTTTATCGATGTCAATGCCTTTCCCATCATCCGACAGACTGATCACGACACTTTCACGATCACTGCGGGCCGATAATTGCAGCATTCCTGCCTTGGTTTTGCCTGCTTTAGCCCGTTGCTCTGGCCTTTCGATGCCGTGCGTAATGGCGTTGCGGACCAGGTGAAGCAGGGAGTCTGTCATGATCTGAAGAATGTTCCGGTCAATCTGAATATCCTGACCGCTCAGCTCTAGGTCGATTTCCTTCTTCTCAGCAGCAGAAATATCGCGCACCACCCTTGGGAACTTGTTGAACAAGGTGCCGATGCTTACCAGGCGCGCATCCATCACGCTGTACTGCAACTCTTCGGTGATACGGTATAGATGGGAGCTCACCGTCTTGAGCTCATCATTATCCAGCTCCCGGCTAAGCGAGAGAATGCGGTCGCGGTCAATGATCAACTCGCCCACCAGGTTCATGAGGTGGTCCAGCTTTTTAACCTGAATGTAAATCAGGTCGGAGAGCGTAAGGTTGCGCGAGGTACTGAACTTCTGCACCTTCGCCAGTTCCACGGTGCTATCCGACAGGCTGTCGACAATAATATCAAGGTTTCGAATCAGGACCGGGTCAATGTCAACTTGTCGATCGGTGTCGATGCTTTTGATCAGCTCGCCGAGCAGGTCGATGCCGTCAAAAAGCACGCCCACCACCTCGTCGCTGAAACTGAGCTCCTTGTTTCGGATCAGGCCAAAGGCCGTCTCCAACTTATGCGACACATCCGAGATCTGCAGGTAGCCGATGGCCTTGGCATTTGCCTTCAGGTTATGGAGCATACGGAAAATCTCCGCCAGAACCTGATCGTCCTGCGGCCTTTTTTCCAGTTCGCTGATGAGCCTGTTTAGGGCGTCATAGTATTCCAGCGCTTCTGCTATAAATATCTCTTTATACTCCTGCTCTCTCGATTTCATGAATTTACGTCAGTTGTACTGACTAGCTGCTGTTCTGCTGCCACATACCGGTTCAGGTAAGGGCCAATCTCTGACAAAGGCAGCACTTTGTCGGTATTTCCACTATCAATGGCTGACTTCGCCATTCCAAAAATGACTGATGAGGCCTCATCCTGTGCGATCACATGACCTCCATTGCGCTGCGAAATGGCCGCTACTCCGGCAGTGCCGTCTTTTCCCATACCTGTCAGTACCACGCCTACCACGCGTCGCACACCGCTTTGCGCAACTGCGACCATGAGTTGGTCAACAGATGGCAGATCATGCACCGCCTCTTCGTCTTCATTGAGGCTAATTTTCAGGCTGGAGGTATTTCCCATTACCGTTTGCACGACCATGTTTCTGCCACCGGGGGCTATGATCACTTTACCAGGCTTGGGAATCAGGCCCGTTCGTCCTTCAATCACGGTTAAGTCTGTCATGCCCTTTAGTCTCCTGGCGTAGCTGTGCGTGAACTTAGGTGGTAAATGAATGGCAACCAGCACAGCAGCTTTCAGTTTTGGATCCAGTTGCCGGATAATCTGCTCTACCGCTTGTGTGCCACCCGTCGACGCTCCCAACACAATAATGGTGTCAGCCGTGGCATTCCGAAGCTCCCGTTGCGTGGGCTGCGGCAAAACCTGCATTTCTTCTCCCAGCACACACAGGCGTTTCGAAGGGTCCCAATAGGCAGTGTCCCGCACAGCGGCTACTTTTCTGCAAATCTCCTCCGCCAGCGTCCTATAGGCTGGCCTTGCTGCAGGCCCCGGTTTAAGCACCACGCCATAAACACCCAGGTCAATCGCTTCTTTCAGTAGTTCAAGGCTGAGTTTTTCTTTCTCAATCAGCATCACGATCGGCGTAGGGCACTCGCTGAAGATTTGCTTGAAAACCAGCAGCTGCTCATTCCTGCGTAGGTCTGCTGAGGCCAGTATGACATCAGCTTTTCGCTGGCGTAAAGTTTCTAACACTTGCGGCCCGTTCGAAGCAAGGCCTACTACTTCCAGCTCAGGCGAACAACTTAGAATGCTTTCCAGTATCAACCGGGCGTAGCTTGACCCGTCCGCCACCAAGACCCTGAGTTTGTTAATCTGTCCTTTCAAAGTACTCTCCCTTTCCTACAACCAACAATGTGTACTCCTCTGGTCAGAAAGTTGCTATTCTTCCAGCGCTTTCTTTACCACCTCCAGTACCTTCTCTTCTGAAAATGGCTTTACGATATAGGAAATTGCACCGTACTCCAAGGCTTCATTCACAATCACCTCCTGCCCCACGGCGCTTACAATCACGATCTTCATGTCAGGCTGATCTGCCTTGATGCCTTTCAAAACATCAAGTCCGGTATTATCCGGAAGGATCACATCCAGGGTGATCAGGTCAGGATTGGTCTCTTTTGCAAGTTCCAGAGCTGTCTGCCCATTAGGAGCCTCACCAACTATCTCATAACCTGCATCTGTGAGCATGTTTTTGAGCATGGTGCGCATGTAGAATGAGTCATCTACAATCAGAATTCTTTTCATACTTTAAAGTATAGCTTCAATTTGAATGAATTGCTTTAATTACTCTTCAATTCCCTGATCTCGTCATTTGTCAGGATTTTGTACATATCCAGCACAATGATCAAGCGATTGTTTACTTTGGCAATCCCCTCAATGTAATTTTCATGGATGTTGATATCCTGTAAAAACGATGGGGTCTTGTCTATCTTGGTCATCGAAAGGTTCAGGGACTGCGGTACTTCGCGCACGATAACCCCGATGCTGTATTCCTTCGCCTCTATAACCAGGGTATAGGTAATCTGAGGATTCAGATCGCTGTCCACCGGAACCGGACGTATGCCAAAGCGTTCTTCCAAATTCATGATAGCGATAATATCGCCCCGAATATTGGCAACACCTTTTATAAAATCTGGGGTGCGTGGCATCCGGGTCACACTCGGAGTAACCGTAACTTCCTTCACCTGGTCAATTTTGATTCCGTATTCCTCCCCACCCAGTTTAAAGACGATCAGATGGATCATCTCTTCCTTTAGTAGATCTGGTTTAGCCGGATTATCAGTAGCAGCTACTGCGGTTTCAGCAATCGTCTGCGACTTGTTTTCCGTAGCTTCGCTCACAGATTGCTCCTCCTTTTTGTTGGTCTTCTCTTTCATCAGTCCAAATCGGGTTATCTGCTATTGTCCTCGCTATTCTTATTTCTGGAGCTAACGGAGCTTAGACGAGCGTTACCTGCCAACTGCTTCTGCTTTGGTTTGGCAGGCATAGAAGCCAAACGACGGTTGCTAGGGCTATGGTTAAACACCAGGTTACCATCCACCAGTTTGAAGGCGGAGATACTGATCTGCAGGTCAGCAGCAATGTCGTTCAGGTTCTGAGAGGAAGAAGTCAGCTCCTGCATCGAAGTAGACAGTTGCTTGGCTGTACTGGCTACCTGCTGCGTACCAGAGGCTGTTTGCTCGGCAATGGCTACTACTTCCTCCACGTACTTCACTACGTCCCCGATGGATGACTTCTGTACCTCGGTTGCTGTCAGGATGTCCTGCGCGGTACGGAGTGTTTCACCGCTGGATGCCGCAATGTTCTTAAAGGCGCCGGATGCTTCGAATGTAGCATTCTTTCCTTTCAATACGCGGCCTTCCATGGTCGAAATCGCCATCGCAGCAGAGGCGGTGTCTTTTTTCACGTCCTCAACCAGGGTAGCAATCTCGCTGGCTGACTTACGGGATCCCTCGGCCAGTTTACGGATCTCTTCGGCTACCACCGCGAAGCCACGTCCTGCCTCACCTGCACGGGCCGCCTCAATGGCAGCGTTCAGGGCGAGCAAGTTGGTTTGTGCGGCAATGTCGGTAATCACACCAAGCGATTTGGATATTTCCTGTGAGCGTACGCTCAGTACTTCAATGGTTTTAGAAGTAAGCGATGCCGAACTGGAGATCTCTTCCATGTTCTTCACCACTTCCGCTACTGTTTTCAGACCCAGTTGCGAGGTTTCCTCACCCAGTAAGGCCGATTTGTTCACCACTTCCGCACGGTTAGCCGTGTCTTTCGTGGTTTTCATGATTTCTTCTATCAGTTTAAAGGCCTGGTCTGTCTTAAGGGCCTGATTCTGGGCACCTTCCGCCATCTGCTGCATGGCAAGCGCCACGTCCAGCGTCACACGGTTCATTTCCAAACCTTTGCCTGCCATTTCTTCAGACGAGCTTCCTACTACCAGCGAAGAGTCATTGATTTCACCTAAAAGGGCGTTCAGGTTGTCAACTGCCAGGTTCAGGGCATTGGCCATATCCAGGATATCACCAGCGGTATGGGCCTCTACTTTCTGGGTCAAATCACCTTCAGAGATGGCACGTACTACACGGGATACTTCCAGTACCGGCGTTACAATGGACTCCAAAAGATCATTCAGGGTATCTACCAGTTCTTTCCAGCTGCCACCTACACCTTGCAGCGTAGCACGCTCGGTCAGTTTACCTTCCACACCCGCTACTCTGGCCACGCGGCTAACCTCACCCGCCAGGCGGTTCAGGTCAATCACCATGGTATTAATGGTATCGGCCAGTTCTGCCATCTCGCCTCTTGCCTCCAGCGTCAGCTTTTGTGTCAGGTCACCTTTTGATACAGCGGTTACTACTTTTACTATACCTCGCACCTGTGTTGTCAGGTTAGAGGCCATCGTATTTACATTGTCGGTAAGGTCTTTCCAAACACCGGCTACATTCGGTACATTGGCCTGTCCGCCTAGTTTACCTTCGGTACCTACCTCGAGGGCCACACGGGTTACCTCACCGGCGAAGATGTTGAGCGAGTCCACCATGCGGTTGATGTTTTCCTTCAACTCGCCCAGCTCACCTTTCACATCCACAGACACTTTCTGAGTCAGGTCACCTTTCGCCACCGCAGTCGCTACCTTGGCAATGTCGCGTACCTGCAGGGTCAGGTTGGAGGCCATGGTGTTCACATTGTCGGTAAGTTCTTTCCAGGTACCACGCACTTTCGGTACATTGGCCTGGCCGCCGAGGCGACCTTCTGTACCCACTTCTCTAGCCACACGGGTTACCTCGTCGGCAAAGATGTTCAGGGAGTCCACCATTTGGTTTAAGTTCTCCTTCAGGTCGAGTAGTTCGCCGCGTGCTTCAACTGTGATCTTCTGGCTCAAATCACCTTTCGCCACGGCGGTGGCTACTTTGGCAATGTCCCGTACCTGAGAAGTCAGGTTGGAGGCCATGTAGTTCACGTTGTCGGTGAGGTCTTTCCAGGTACCGGCTACGTTTGGCACGTTGGCCTGGCCACCTAGTTTACCCTCGGTACCTACTTCACGTGCCACTCTGGTTACCTCGTCACCAAATATATTGAGCGAGTCCACCATTTCGTTCAGGTTCTCCTTCAAATCAAGGAGCTCACCACGTGCTTCTACCGTAATTTTCTGGCTCAAGTCGCCTTTTGCCACCGCAGTAGCAACCTTTGCTATACCTCGCACCTGTGTTGTCAGGTTAGAGGCCATTGTATTTACATTGTCAGTAAGGTCTTTCCAAACACCGCCAACATTAGGCACAGTTGCCTGACCGCCCAGCTTACCTTCGGTACCTACCTCGAGGGCCACACGGGTTACCTCACCGGCGAAGATGTTGAGCGAGTCCACCATGCGGTTGATGTTTTCCTTCAACTCGCCCAGCTCACCTTTCACATCCACCGACACTTTCTGCGCCAGATCACCTTTCGCCACCGCAGTCGCCACATTCGCGATGTCGCGTACCTGCAGGGTCAGGTTGGAGGCCATGGTGTTCACATTATCGGTTAGGTCTTTCCAAACACCGCCCACATTAGGCACCGATGCCTGGCCGCCGAGACGCCCTTCCGTACCCACTTCTCTTGCCACACGGGTTACCTCGTCAGCAAAGATGTTCAGGGAGTCCACCATCTGGTTCAGGTTCTCTTTCAGATCAGCAAGTTCACCGCGTACGTTCACGGTAATCTTCTGGCTCAAATCACCTTTCGCTACGGCGGTGGCTACCTTGGCAATGTCACGTACCTGCAGCGTCAGGTTGGACGCCATGTAGTTCACGTTGTCCGTAAGTTCTTTCCAGATGCCTGCTACGTTTGGCACGTTTGCCTGGCCACCCAGTATACCTTCGGTTCCTACCTCACGTGCCACACGGGTTACTTCCGCGCCAAACACATTCAGTCGGTCCACCATTTCATTCAATATGTCCTTAAGGTCACCCAGCTCACCTTTCACGTCCACCGACACTTTCTGGGTCAGGTCACCTTTCGCCACCGCAGTCGCTACCTCAGCAATGTCGCGTACCTGCAGCGTCAGGTTGCCGGCCATCAGGTTCACGTTGTCAGTCAGTTCTTTCCAGGTACCCTCTACATTTGGTACAGCTGCCTGTCCGCCCAGTTTACCTTCTGTTCCTACTTCACGAGCCACTCGAGTTACCTCACCGGCGAAGATGTTGAGCGAGTCCACCATTTGGTTGATGATGTCTTTCAGCTCGGCCATCTCGCCGCGTACGTTCACCGTGATTTTCTGAGTCAGGTCACCTTTTGCAACTGCTGTGGATACGTTTGCAATGTCACGCATCTGAGAGGTCAGGTTGGAGGCCATGGTGTTCACATTGTCGGTAAGGTCTTTCCAAACCCCGCCTACGTTCGGCACTTTGGCCTGGCCGCCCAGACGTCCTTCTGTTCCTACTTCACGAGCCACACGGGTTACTTCGTCGGCGAAGATGTTGAGCGAGTCCACCATCTGGTTCATGTTGTCCTTCAGCTGGGCAAACTCACCGCGTACATCCACCGATACTTTCTGAGCCAGGTTACCTTTCGCCACCGCAGTTGCCACATTCGAGATGTCACGTACCTGCGAGGTCAGGTTGCTGGCCATGGTATTTACATTATCTGTCAGGTCCTTCCATACACCGGCCACGTTCGGAACCGATGCCTGTCCACCCAGTTTACCCTCGGTACCCACCTCAAGCGCCACACGCGTTACCTCACCCGCAAACAGGTTCAGGTTGTCAATCGTGCGGTTAATGGTTTCGGCCATTACCTTGAAGTCACCTGATACCGGGATCTGGAAGGTCTCGTCCAGGTTACCACGCGAGATGTTCTTCAGTACTTTCCCCACTTCAAGTACCGGAACCGCAATAGAGTCCACCAGGCCGTTGATGTTGTTGATCATGTCCTTCCAGAAACCGGAAGCGTTCTCGGCTGAGGCACGGGCTTTCAGGTTACCCTCCACCCCGGCTACTTTTGAGATGCGCGATACCTCGCCACCCACACCACCGATCATTTCCACCATCGAGTTGTAGGCTTCAGCGATCTCGGCGAAGATGTCGTCGTTCTGTTTGGTCAGTCGAACCGAAATATCACCCTTTTTGAAGGCATCGAGGGCATAAAGCACTTTGTTGAGTTGCTCGCCAATGTATTCGGGACTGGAGGGCAATACCTGCTTTTGGCTTTGTTTACCATTAGAGGCGCCTTTCACAGCAAGTTTACTGAGGCCAGCGTCTTTCTTTGCCGCATCAGGCCCAGCGGCCTTTGCTGCCGGATTAGCCGCATCAGCATCAACAGACTTCGGTTGTGGCGTGTCCCGCCTTTCTTCCACGGTTGTGGTGGCAGTGGGCGCCTGCTGTTTAGCTTTGGTTCGCGCCGGAGTCGACTTTTCTGGTTGGCTGGTTTCTACGTCACTAATGAGCTTGTCTTTGCTCAGCTTCAAATTTTTACCTAAGGCCATATGTTTAGGGTTGTATGGGGTTTGTCATCTGCTCGGCCCTTTGTCAGCATCAGGTTGATCTGACAGGCTGAACAGTACAAAGGGAATGTTACTGCAATTTACTTAAAAAATTGCGATTGTTCGCAACCATGTGTTATGCCTCACTGAATTCTGCGGCAAGCGCAGCATAATCTTTTGCGCCGTTAGAAGAGCTGTCATAATCAAGCACACTTTTCCCAAAAGAGGGAGCCTCGGCCAGCTTCACGTTTAGCCTGATCTGACTTTCGAAAATCTTTTCTTTCACGTTCTCCTGCAGGTATGCCAGTACCTCTTGGCTTAGTTTGCGACGCACATCAAACATGACCACTACGATTCCCTTTATTTTAAGTTTCGGGTTGAAGGCTTTTTTTACTTTCCCGATCGTTTGCATGATTTGGTCCAGGCCCTGTAGCGTCAGCACCTCCATTTGCAAAGGTATAAGCACCTCATGCGCAGCTGTCAGGGCATTCAGGGTAAGCACCGAGAGCGAAGGCGGGCAGTCAATCAACACATAATCAAAGCCTTTCACTTGCTGGAGCATCGTTTTCAAAAATTGCTCCCGGTCTGGCTGCGCCACCAGTGATATCTCGACATCTACTAGTTCGTTTGACCCTGGTGCTACCCATAGCCCGTCTTTTTCGACCAGAATATCCTTAAAAGAATGTGTGCCTAAAAAGGCTTCTGCCAGCGTATAGTCCGGCGAAGCGACAGCCAGGCTGTAGGAAAGATTACTCTGTGGATCAAGGTCAACTAACAGGACCTTGTGGCCCAGTTTGCTCAGAGCACTGCCCAGGTTGATGGTGGTGGTGGTTTTGCCTGTGCCGCCCTTTTGATTAATTACGGCTACTATTTTGGTTTTCATCCGGCTTTTTGATGATCAGGTATAGGTGCAATAATTTAGAGAGTCTAAAGCTATCAAAAAAAATTGACAAGTTTTGTTGCTTTGAGCATGCTGCCCTCAGGACTGCACGAACTGCGATTCCAGCTTTCCGGTTTTGATGTGTAGTTCCTCCCACTTGTCCAATTCCAGTTTAATGGCGTATGCACCGGCTGGTTCGAGATAGGCAACGTGCTGTCCTGTGAGCGTACGGGTGAGGCTTGTTATACCTGGATTATGACCTACCAGGAGCACACGTGTGATATGATCTGGTAATTTAGCCAATACGTTCACCAGTACGCTTTCGCGGGCATTGTAGAGGTCTGGCTCGTAATTGATCTGCTCTGCATCGAAATACAGTTTATCGGCCATCAACTTGGCGGTCAGGCAGGCGCGTGGAGCCGGGCTGCTAAGGATGGCGTCGACCTTCTGAAACGAATCCCGTAGCCACTGACCGGTAATTCGTGCCTGATGCTGCCCGTTTTTCGTAAGTTCCCGCTCGAAGTCAGGTTGTAGCGGAAAAGGATCATTTGACTCGGCATGGCGGCAAATGACTAACAATCGTTGCATATAAATATAAAAGTGGTCCGTATAGATAGTTAAGCTAATAAAACAGCCTGTTCAGCAAAACAATGTTGGCATGTTAAACCTATGTTATCAATTTCAGGTTGTATATGTTTGAAAAAAAATTTGAACTTTGGGCAAAATTCAAACGAATCGCCCCTAAATATAAAGGATGATAAAAAATTTAGTCATAGTCGAGTCACCGGCCAAGGCCAAAACGATTGAAGGATACCTGGGAAAAGATTTTGTGGTGAAATCGAGTTTCGGTCATGTGCGGGACCTGCCTAAAGACAACAACGCCATTGATATCAAAAATAAGTTTAAACCCACTTATGTGATATCAAGTGACAAAAAGGATGTGGTATCCCAGCTCAAGAAACTGGCAAAAGAGGCTGAAACCGTTTGGCTGGCATCGGACGACGACCGGGAGGGAGAAGCCATTTCCTGGCACCTGACCGAAGCCCTGAACCTGAACGAAGCCAAAACACGCCGCATCGTGTTCCGCGAGATTACTAAAAATGCCATTCTCAACGCCATCAGTTCGCCCCGTGGCATCGACATGGACCTGGTAAACGCACAGCAGGCCCGCCGTGTGCTGGACCGCCTGGTGGGTTTTGAGCTGTCGCCCGTTCTCTGGAAAAAAATCAAAACCGGTCTGTCGGCTGGACGTGTGCAGTCGGTGGCGGTGCGCCTGGTGGTAGAGCGCGAACGCGAGATTGAAAAATTCAATGCCGAGTCGAGCTTCCGCATAACGGCCCAGTTTGATGTGCAGGGCAAGACGTTGGAGGCTGAACTCCCAACGAAATTTAAAACAGAACAGGAAGCGCAGGATTTTCTGCAGCGTTGTGTTGGGGCCAGTTATACCATCGGTAACCTGGAGACCAAGCCACTCAAACGTAGTCCGGCTCCTCCGTTTACGACCTCTACCCTGCAGCAGGAAGCCAGCCGCAAACTGTACTTCTCCGTGGCCCAGACCATGACTGTAGCGCAGCGCCTGTACGAGGCTGGTAAGATTTCCTACATGCGTACCGACTCCCTGAACCTGTCTGACGAAGCCATACAGGGTGCTTCCAACGCTATCCGGAATTCATTCGGGGAAAAGTTTGTGAAGACACGCCGGTTCAAAACAAAATCGTCGGGCGCGCAGGAAGCACACGAAGCCATCCGCCCAACTGACTTTTCGCAGTTGACAGCCAGCAGCGACCGCAACGAGCAGCGTTTGTATGAACTGATCTGGAAGCGCGCCATCGCCTCACAAATGGCTGATGCCGAGATCGAGAAAACAACTGCTACCATCGATATCTCCACGCAGCCGGACAAGCTGATAGCCACCGGTGAGGTGATCAAATTCGAGGGCTTCCTGAAGGTATACATCGAGTCAAAAGACGATGAAGAAGGCGGTGACGAGGATGTGAAAGGCATGCTGCCTCCGCTAAGCATCGGCCAGACTCTTGGCTTGCGCCAGATGCAGGCCACGCAGCGCTATTCGCGCCCTGCGCCAAGGTATACTGAAGCCAGCCTGGTGAAGAAACTGGAGGAAATGGGCATCGGCCGTCCTTCTACCTACGCTCCTACTATCTCCACAATTCAAAAACGTGGGTATGTCGAGAAAGACAGTCGTGAGGGCAAAGAGCGCAAGTTCAATGTACTGACCCTGAAAAATGATCAGATCAGCGCTCAGACTAAAACCGAGATCACGGGTGCTGAAAAGAACAAACTGTTCCCGACGGACATGGCCATGGTGGTGAACGATTTCCTGGTGGAGCACTTCCCGAACGTGATCGATTATTCGTTCACGGCCCGTGTAGAGGCCGAGTTCGACGAAATCGCCCACGGCCAGCAGGAATGGGAGCAGATGCTGGAGAACTTCTATGAAAAGTTTCACAAACGCATCGAAAACAGCGAAAGCATCAACCGTGCCGACGTATCCGGTGCACGGGAGGTAGGTATAGACCCTGTTTCCGGTCAGAAAATTCTAGCTAAACTGGGTCGTTTCGGACCTTATGTGCAGCTGGGTGAGGAAAACCCGGAAACGGGCGATAAACCTGTCTACGCGAGTCTGCGCAAAGGTCAGTTTATCGAAAGTCTGACGCTGGAAGACGCCCTGGATCTGTTTAAGCTGCCCCGCATCGTGGGCATGTATGAAGAAAAGGAAATGAAGGCTGCCATTGGGCGCTTTGGTCCTTACATCAGCCACGCCAGTAAATTCTACTCGCTGCCCAAAACAATGGATCCGATGACGGTTACTGCTGAAGAAGCGATCGCCCTGATCGAGGCCAAACGTAAGGCGGATGCCGAGAAGCTGATCAAATCGTTTCCGGATAACCCGGAAGTGCAGGTGCTCAATGGCAGGTATGGCCCTTACATTGTGGTGGGTAAGAAAAACGTGAAGATCCCGAAAGGGAAAGAACCGGCAGAACTAACCCTGCAGGAATGCCTGGACCTGGCAGAGCAGACCCCCGAAAAGAAAGGCCGCGGTGGATTCAAGAAAAAAGCGGAAACGGCCACGACAGAGAAAAAACCGGCTACCAAGAAAGCCGCCGCTAAAAAACCAGCGGCTAAAAAGGCAGCCGCTCCCAAAAAGAAATAGCTTGATTGAAGCCGCTCCACTAAGAGCGGCTTCTTTTTCTTATAACTGATAAGGTATAGAAGACAGCATTTCCATGTACAACTCGCCAACCCAAATCTGGTTCTGGAAGTAAGTTAAGCAGATCAAAACGGTAAAGCATGGCCAAGAAAAGAATTGTAGCCCTGACAGGTGCGGGTATAAGCGCAGAGAGTGGTATTGCGACATTTCGGGATGCAAACGGCCTGTGGGAGGGCCATGATGTGATGGAGGTGGCTTCTCCGCAGGGTTGGCGCAAAAACCCGGAGCTTGTACTCGACTTCTACAACCAGCGTCGCAAAAATGCGCATAGTGTGCAACCCAATGCCGGTCATCAGATACTGGCGGAATTGGAGCAAGACTTTGACGTGAAGATCATTACGCAAAACGTGGATGACTTGCACGAGCGTGCAGGTTCCAGTGATGTGATCCACCTACACGGAAAATTGTTTGAGAGCCGCAGTACACTTGACCCCAAGTTGATCTACCCGATCACGGGCTGGCAGTTAAACCTGGGAGATAAGTGTGAGCGTGGCTCTCAGCTGCGCCCCAACATCGTTTGGTTTGGGGAGCCGGTACCGTTAATGGAGCAGGCAATGGAAGAGACAATGCGGGCTGACATCTTTCTGGTTGTAGGTACTTCACTGGTCGTATACCCGGCCGCCGGCCTTGTCGACCTGGTGCCGGACGAGGCTCCGATCATGGTCGTGGACCCCAATCTACCCTACGTACGCCAGCGCCCACAACTGCACCTGTTCGAGGAGAAAGCCAGCACAGGTATGCGCAAGGTACAGGCCCTCCTTCAAGAAAAGTATCTTTAACTTGATCCCATCAAAATTGGCTTTACCAGATAGCTATACCTGATCAAAAAACATCAACTCGTTGGATAATACGAATGGCGGCTGAGCAGTAATGTTCAGCCGCCGTCGTTTGTTCCGTCCGGTTAACTTACGCCCGTGAGCACATCGGATAATTCCCTGAAAATATTTTTAAATGCGGGTTAAACCTTCACTGCTTTCGCAAGTTCTAAGTGTTTAAACAAAGGCTCTGCAGGCAGCTTACAGGGCTTTACAATAGCATTACCCCATTAAAGCAATACATCAACTACCACAACTACTACTACACATCATTTAGAATGAGAAAGTTATTCTCTCTGCTGGTCATGCTGATCGGCTTTTCACAGGTATACGCACAAACGGTAAGCGGTACAGTACAGAGCGCTACGGACAAGAGCGGGCTGCCGGGTGCCAGCGTGGTAATGAAACGAGCCGCCAGCGAGGCCGTGCTTACAACCATGACCGATGGACAGGGCGCCTTCCGTTTTGAGCGTGTTCCATCCGGCAACTATACCCTGGAGGTTCGCTTCCTGGGCTTTGACATGTTAACCAGGTCCGTGCAGGTGGCACAAGCCCCTCTCAACCTGGGTGTTTTGAGTCTGCAGGAGCAAAACACGCGTTTAGGTGAAGTACAGATCATTGGACGCGCACCACTTGGCGAGCAAAAAGGCGATACAACGCAGTTGAATGCCAAAGCCTTCAAGACTGCTCCCGACGCCAGTGCAGAGGATCTGGTAACCAAAATGCCAGGTGTTCAGATACAGGAAGGCCGTATTCAGGCACAGGGCGAGGAAGTGCGCCAGGTGATGATCGACGGCAAGCGCTACACCGGCGAGGACGTGACCACTGCAATGCGAAACATCTCTTCTGACATGATCGAGAATGTGCAGATTTTTGACGCGCAAAGCGACCAGGCTGCTTTCAGTGGCTTTGAAGATGGCAACCGTCTTAAAACGATCAACTTCATTACGCGCAAAGACCGTCGCCAGGGCTATACCGGCAAGATTTCTGCAGGTTATGGTACCGACGAGCGCTACATGGCCGGAGCTGCCATCAATTACTTTAAGGACAACCGCCGCATTACGGTAACAGGTCTTACCAACAACATCAACATGTTCGATTTCTCGATTGGTGAAACGCCAGGTGGCGGTATGCGTGGTCGTAGAGGCGGCTGGGGCGGCGGCTCCCCTGTTGGTATCATCAACACGAACAACTTCGGCATCAACTACCAGGACAAATGGGGCAAGAAGCTGGACGTGAGTGCAAACTACAACTATACCAACCGCGACATCGTGAACGATCAGTACCGTTTCCGTGACTTTGTGTCGGATGAAGCAGGGCTGCAGTATAAGGAAGACGCCAATAACCGAGACCGCGAAGATGGCCACCGCCTGAACATGCGCCTGCAGTACAACATCAATGAGAACAACCGCCTGCTCGTTACTCCGAGCCTGCGTATTCAGAATGATGAGAACTCGATCAACAGAACAGCGGAGACATTCGACCTGAATGGCACCTTGTCTGAATCACAGAACCGGTCTAGCTCAGATAACACCACATTTAACTTTAACAACAACATCCTGTACTCGAAGCGTTTCGGCAATTCCGGTCGTATCCTGACAACAAATTTTAACACCAGCATCAATAACGTGGATGGCGATGGTTTCCAGTTCGAACGCACGCAGAACTTCGAAGACCCGGAACGCGACGTGCTCCGTGACCAGTACATCCGCCTCGACCGCAAAAACTTTAGCTGGTCTGGTAGCACAAATTATTCACAGCGCCTGGGCGAGAAGTCGCGCCTGCAGATTGAGTACAGCATCGGTAACCAGAAGCGTGACTCCGACCGCAGAACCTATGACTACGTGGAGACTGCCGGAGACTACATTAACTTCAACACGCCACTGAGCAGCACCTTCAAGAGCGATTACCTTTCGCAGAATGTTGGCCCAAGCTACCAGTACCGCAACGACAAAGCCAGATTGCAGGTGGATGCGCGCTACCAGTTCGCTACCCTCGATTCTGACAGCCAGTTCCCCGTTGACCTGGATCCGCTGAAGCGTCGTTTCAACAATTTCCTGCCATCTGCTGAGTACGAATACAAGTTCTCCCAATCGCAGAACCTGACCATTAACCTGAGAACCAATACCAATGCGCCGTCTGTAGAGCAGTTGCAGGAAGTGCTGGATATCTCCAACCCGCTTCAGGCCCGCATCGGTAACGCCGACCTGAAGCAGGACTACCAGACCCGCTTTAACATGCGCTACCGTAATTTCAATGCCGAGACCAACCGCGTGTTCTTTATCGGTATGTTCGGTACCATGACAAACGACTATGTGGCGAACAGTGTGTATACCAACAGCGTGCCGGAGGGTATAGCAGAAGGTTACGAACTGCGTCCGGGCGCTCGCCTGAGTCGCCCCGTAAACATGGACGGTTACTACAATGTGCGTTCTTTCTTTAACTACGGTCAGCCGCTCAACTTCATTAGCTCAAACTTTAACGTGAATGGCTCGGTGGGTTATTCCAGAATACCAGGTATGATTGACGAGCAGACAAACTACTCGAATAACACGAACCTGGGCGCTGGCTTTAACATCAGCAGTAACATCAGCGAGAAGATCGACTTTACCGTTTCTACCTTCTCCAGCTACAACATCGTGTCGAACACGCTGCGCACTACCCAGAACAACAATTACTTTAACCAGAACACAAACCTGCGTTACAACTGGATTCTTTGGAAAGACCTGGTATACCGTACCGAGCTGAACCACCAGTACAATGGCGGACTTTCTGCTGGGGTGGACAAGAGCTTCCTGCTCTGGAACATGAGCTTGGGTAAGAAAATATTCAAAGACAAGCAAGGTGAGATCAGCCTGAGCGTGAATGACCTGTTGAACCAGAACGTGAGCGTGCGTCGTAACATCACCGAGTCTTATGTGGAAGACGTGCAGTCTACTGTGTTGCAACGCTTCTTCATGCTGACATTCTCTTACAACATCCGCAGCTTTAAAGGAGCCCCAGCCATGGAGGAAAATACGCCGGGTGGACCGGGTATGTACCGTGGTCGCCCAGGTATGAACTAATACAAGGATGACATTGACAGAAAAGGCCTGCAAGTACTGCAGGCCTTTTCTGTTTATACAAAGTTTAGGTATAGCTTATTCGTCAGCCGGCAAAGTAGCCCAGTTGCTATTACTGTACCAAAGCCAGCCCTTGTCAATTTGCAGCGGCGAGGCGATGTTGTTATGGTATAGTTGTCCGGTGCCAAGCCCTTGCGGCATGGTAATAGGGTAATTGGCCGTGAACTGGCTGATCGCATTCAACCCGATATTCGACTCGAGCGCCGAGGTCATCCACCACCCTATTCCTTTTTTATGAGCCAAAGTAATCCAATCTGCGCTCGCTTGCAGACCGCCTACCAGCGTTGGCTTGAGTATAATGTATTGTGGCCGGATAAATTCCAACAGTTCGGTTTGTTTCGCAGTTTGCGGTACACCAATCAACTCTTCGTCCAAAGCGATCGGTATGGGGGTATAGGCGCAGAGTTGTTGCATATGCTCGGCCTGCCCCTGCCGGATGGGTTGCTCAATGGAGTGCAGGCTATACCTGGCCAGTCGCTCTAGTTTACGAAACGCCTCGTCTGGGGCAAAAGCACCGTTGGCGTCTACCCGTATCGTTAGTTCATCGGGACCAGCCACCTCCCGGATCTGGTGGAGCAGATCGAGTTCAGTGGCAAAATCGAGGCTGCCTATCTTTAATTTCAGGCAGGTATAGCCCTCTGCCAGTTTCTTTCGAATCTGTTCCTGCATAAAATCCTTCTCCCCCATCCAGATCAAACCGTTGATCGGTATACCTGTCTTGCCTTGGCTGAAGCTATTATCGTAAAGTACTTTCTTGCCTCCGTTTTGCAGATCCAGCAATGCCGTCTCCAAGCCGAACCGGACAGACGGCCAGTCAAGCAAAACATCCGAATTTAGCAGCTGCCATAAACCCTCTTTGCTTAGCTGTTCTGCTTCAATCTCATCAGCCAGATTCTGTAGCCTGGTCTTCAGATCAGGTCGCGCGTCTATGCTCAGGCCGGGTAACGGGGCGCACTCTCCTATACCTGTCACCCCCGGATTGTCAGAATCGTGGAGTAGTAAGTAGTATACCTGGTGCGAACGCATAGCCCCCCGAGAGGTGCGGGCATCAAATTTAAACTGCAGCTGATGGGGCGTAAAGGACAGGTGTAAGGGCATGGTCGCTAAAATTTGACTTTCAGTAATCGGCTTATCGAAAACAAAGTACGTAGAAAAAGAGTTAACACGACAGTTGTAAGCCTATTAAAGCTTCGTACAAGACCAACAACCAAACCGCCCAAGTAAACCCAGCATCCCTATGACCGTCCTTACTGCCTCCATCAGCCAGACCATAAAAGAGCGATTTACGCGCATTCGGACACAGACAGAAAAAATCTGCTCGCCGCTAGAGCCTGAGGACACGGTCGTGCAGCCGATGGTGGATGTGAGTCCGCCGAAATGGCACATGGCGCATACCACCTGGTTTTTTGAGCAGTTCGTGCTGAGCACCTACCTAAAAGACTACCGCGTTTTTCATCCGAACTACGCATTCTTGTTCAATTCTTACTATAACTCGGTAGGAAACCGGGTGCAGCGAGCGGAACGGAGCACGCTTACCAGGCCTCCCTTGCGGGATGTGTACGCCTACCGTAAGTATGTGAATGAGCACATGGAGCAGTTGCTCCAAACAATTGGCGAAGAGCAACTGGAAAAACTAATGCCTGTTTTGGAGCTGGGCCTGCAGCACGAACAGCAACACCAGGAACTGCTTCTGACTGATATTAAATACATCCTTAGTACAAACCCGCTGTTGCCGGCGTATTCCCAACTAACCGAAGTGCCGAGTTCTCAAAACCCGGGAAAACCTGTGTTTCTGGAAGTACCCGGAGGTGTATACCGCATCGGCTTCCAAGGGGAAGGCTTTTGCTTCGACAATGAGTTAGGCGTGCACGAGGTGTTGCTCTCTGACTTCAGCATCATGAACCGGCTCGTGACAAACGCCGAATACCTGGAGTTTATGCAGGACGGCGCGTATAGCGATTTTCGTTTTTGGCTGGACGAAGGATTGGCAATGGTGCGCAGCGCCAACCTCAAAGCACCTTTGTATTGGCTGGAACAGGAGGGCGAGTGGTACCAGTATACCTTACACGGACTCCGGAAAATAGATCCGCACAAACCGGTGAGCCACATCAGTTTTTATGAAGCACAGGCTTATGCTGCCTGGTCCGGCAAGCGCCTTTTGACTGAGTTTGAATGGGAAGCCGCTGCACAGGTATACCCGCCCGCTACAGGTAACTTTCAGGAATCAGGTGTATATGAGCCCATGGCCGCCCCAAATGGTAAAGGCATGCAGCAACTCTACGGAGATGCCTGGGAATGGACTTACAGCGCGTACCATCCATACCCCGGCTTCAGCACTGCGGCTGGTGCCCTGGGCGAGTACAATGGCAAATTTATGATTAACCAGATGGTGCTGCGCGGCGGATCGTGCGCTACCCCGGAAAACCATATCAGAACAAGCTACCGCAATTTCTTTCACCCTGACAAACGCTGGCAATTCACCGGGATCAGGCTGGCCCAATAAAACTATGCTATTCCAAACGCCCCCCTATACCTTGATCGACCTCTCCCGAAAAAATGACGGCAGTCAGGATCGTGCCGCTTTTGCCAAAGATGTGGCTGCGGGATTAAGCCAAAGCCCTAAAAGGCTTTCATCGCGCTACTTTTATGATGCGAACGGAAGTCGCCTATTTCAACAGATCATGGCGCTGCCGGAGTATTACCTCACACGCGCCGAGTTCAGCGTCATACAACGCCACAGGTCGGCTATGGTCAGTGCATTTGCCGCAGCCGGTTTCTTCCACCTCGTTGACCTGGGTGCCGGCGATGCCATGAAAACAAAGCTGCTGTTAGAGGAGCTCGCCAACCAGAAAAAAAACTTTGACTATGTGCCGATGGATATATCGGGGGCGGCTATGCGCGAGCTTGGTGATGATCTGCAGCAAACCTACCCGGAACTACACGTGCAGGCCGTTGTGGCCGAGTATATCACGGGGTTAAAATGGTTGAAGCAGCACCTCACGGAGCGCAAAGTAGTGCTGTTTCTGGGATCAAACCTGGGTAATTTCGAGCGGGAAGAAGGAATGGATTTCGTCCGCCAGATCAGGCAACACCTGCAACCCGGTGACCTGTTTTTGCTTGGCGTAGACCTCGCAAAAGATCCCGAAACCATCCTGGCGGCTTACAACGACCCGGGCGGCGTGACAGCAGCTTTTAACCTGAACCTCCTGAGCCGCATTAACCGGGAACTGGGCGGGAATTTCGACCTGGAAGCCTTCAGCCACTTCGCACTGTATGACCCGCAGCTAGGCGTTATGAAAAGCTACCTGGTAAGCAGACGCGAGCAGGAAGTATACATGGAGGCAACTGGCGCGCGTTATGCCTTTGCCGCCTGGGAAGCGATCCATACCGAGAACTCACACAAGTATACCTTGCAGCAAGCCGCTGAAATGGGAAATAAAGCTGGCTTTAAGTTAGTTACATCCTATTTAGATGAAAACAGCGGCTTTGCAGACATGCTTTTTGAGGTTGTCTAATTGAAGTAAACATCCAGTTCCTTATGAGTACCAAAAAAATTATCTTAACCGCCGCGTTGCTGCTGCTTCCGATTCCGGCGAAAGCCATCCTTCAGAAGCTGCGCCACTCCGGAAAGCCCTCTTGATCCTCTAATGGAAATGCACTGATGCTAGACAACTGGTGCATGGCAAGGGAAAAAATGCTACTTTTGCAGTCCTTTTCCCGAACCCGCACATGAGATCAGAAGAATACAAAGAGCACTTCCGTAAAAATTTCCTGCTGGCATACCCCGTTGTGCTCAGTCAGTTGGGGCATATTATGGTGAGCGTGTTCGACAGCCTGATGGTGGGGCAGATCGGCACTATACCTTTGGCGGCGGCATCGCTGGGCAACAGTATTTTCACGATCACAATGGTGTTCGGTCTGGGGGTATCTTACAGCATTACCCCGCTGATAGCAGCTGCTGATGGCCGCCGAAACTATACCCGCATCTCCCTGCTTTTGCTTAACGGACTTTTTTCCAATTTGCTTCTCGGCATTATCTTGTTTATTGCCGGCTATTTTCTTTCGCCCTACATCACCTGGCTTAACCAGCCCGAGGAAGTCGTAAGACAGGCCATCCCTTATATCAATATCCTTTTCCTGTCAATGGTGCCGCTCATGGTGTTTCAGGCTTTTCGCCAGTTTGCGGAAGGACTTTCACTTACCAAGCAGGCCATGTATATTTCGATCGTAGCCAATGCCCTTAACATCGTCCTGAACTATATTTTAATTTATGGTAAGCTGGGCTTCGAGCCGATGGGGCTGGTTGGTGCAGGATGGGCCACGTTGATCTCGCGCGTGATCATGGCCTTGATGATGGGAGGTTACATACTATATGCGAAGCGTTTCGCTGCTTTTCATCGGTTCCTTACTTTCCGGCACCTGTCGTTCGTGCACATGTACCATATTTTCCGACTGGGGCTGCCTATATCCGGGCAAATGGTGTTTGAGATGGGCGCCTTCAGCTTTTCTGCGATCATGATCGGGTGGTTGGGTGCGCGCGAACTGGCCGCTCACCAGATTGCCATTAACGTAGCTTCTGTCACCTACATGATGGCCAGTGGCATAGCTGCCGCGGCTACCATCCGGGTGGGCAACCAAAAGGGCCTCCGTAATTACAGAGCCATGCGAGTGGCGGGTATCAGCAGCTTTGTGATGGGCGTGCTTTTTATGATGGTGAGCGGGTTGCTTATGATTGCTGGTAAAAATTTCATACCTTCCCTATACCTCGATGACCCGATCGTGATCGAACTGGCCTCTACCCTGCTGATCATTGCCGCACTGTTTCAGATTTCGGATGGGGTACAGGTAGTTGGACTGGGTGCGCTGCGCGGATTGGAGGATGTACGTATACCTGGCCTCATCTCGCTGATTGCCTATTGGATCATTGGTTTGCCAGTAGGGTATATGCTGTGCTTCAAACTGGATTTCGGCGTGCATGGCGTCTGGACGGGTCTGTTAGTTGGTCTTTCAGTTGCCGCTATATTGCTATTCTGGCGCTTTAAAATGCTAAGCAGCAGGCTCAGCAAATAAAATAATGCAATAGTGGCACCTATTTACAGGTGACAGTGTTGCCCCGATAGAGACTTTTTAAACTTTTAGCCGATGTTTATCTTTACTCTACTCCTTAGCCTACTGGTGGGCCTGCTATTGCCGTACCCCACCCCAGCCGGTTCGCCGGCATCTGTTGTATCTGTTCCCAGCACGGCCAACGTCAGTCTGGCCAGTAACGAACACCTGGCCTGGTCTGCTACCCGCAGGCTCAACTGGGAGGATTTCAGGGGTACTCCCGAGTCTACGAACCCACACCATGCGCTCACAGCCGCTAACCTGGCGGTTGATGCCCGTTGCAAAGACAACAAGTTTTACTACGAGGTGAAGTGCGTTTTCCTGCCGGGAGAATCATGGTCGAAGAATAAACAGTCGGAAAAGCTGCTGGCCCACGAGCAGTTGCATTTCGACCTGACCGAGGTGCATGCCCGCTTGCTGCGCCGCGAGCTGGACCGCTTAGGGATGTCGTGCGGCAACCTGAAAACGAATCTGAACACTACGGTTGGCAATGCATTTAAGGCATGGAAAGCCGAGCAGGATCACTTTGACAAGGTATCGCGACATGGGTTGGATGCCCAGGTGCAGCAAGAGTGGTCTGACCGCATCTCGCAGCGCCTGAAGGAACTCGACGCCTGGAAATAACATAGAAAAGCCCTGCTCCAAGGTATTAATGAAGCAGGGCTTTTGCTTTGTACCGACGATTTTACTCAACTGGCCCCAGATCTTTGCTAGCCGGCCCCGTGATCACTTTGCCAAACGGATCGAAGCGCGAGCCATGGCATGGGCAGTCCCAGGAGCTTTCCACTTCGTTCCAGTGCACAACGCAGCCCAGGTGGGTGCATACCGCCGAACATTGGTGCCGCACACCATCCTGGTCACAGTACACAGCCACTTTCTTCATGCCACTGCGCATGATCTTGCCCGTGCCGGGCATAACCTCCATGGGGTCGTTTACTTCGCCGGGTGTCACAAAGTCTTTGAACTGAGCGGCCACGTTGATATTCTCTTTCAAAAACTCTCCGACAGACTTGGTATTTTTACGGCCAGGATCATAAAGCTTTTCCCAGGCGTTTGGTCTTCCCTGGATCAGATCAGTGATCAGCATACCTGCAATCGTGCCATGCGTCATGCCGTGGCCTGAATCGCCGGTCGCAATGTACACATTCTCGGAATCGCCCGGATTGCGGCCAATAAAGCCGAGCCCGTCCACTGGCTCCAGCACCTGACCCGACCAGCGGTAAACCACTTCCTTCGCCATCGGGAAATGCTTGCGCGTCCAGCGCTCCAACGCATCGAAGCGCTGACTCAAATTATCTCCCTGACCTGTTTTGTGGTCCTCGCCACCCACGATCAGCAGGTCCAGCTCATCTGCATTTTCACCGCCTGTTTTGCCTTTCAACAGTCGAACGTAGTGGTAAGGGTCTTCCATGTCCCAATACAGCGCATCCGGCACTTCGCCTTGCCGTACGGCCACGCCAATGGCATAGGTTCGGTAGGGCGCCTGCTTTGTGTGCATCGTCACCATATCGTTGATGGGGGTGTTGGTTGTCACCACCAGGTGGTTCGCGGCCACAGCATGTCCTTCTTTCGATACAACCGACACTACAGGGCCTGTTTCAAATCGCTCTGCCTTGGTTTTGGTGAAGATCCGGCCACCTGCATTTAGAAAGGCATTCGCCAAAGCTGACAGGTATTTCAGAACATGAAAGTGGGCCTGGTTTGGGTACTCCAAACAAGGGTACTCCGTCAGAGAGCTCAATGGGCTGTGTTTGCGAAGCACCACATCCATCCAGCCAATCTTTTGAAGGGCCTCTAACTCACGCATCAAATCCTCCTGTTGCTGGTTGTCTGTGGCAAAAAGGTAGCCGTCTACTCGCGCGAAGTCGCAGTCGATTTTCTCATCTTTGATGATCTCCTCTATCTTGTCGATGGCCTTTCCGTGGCTTTGGGCAGCCAGTCGCGCACCTTCCTCACCAAAAAGGCGGATCAATTCATCAAAACGCTCATCAAGCGCGTTGGATAAGTGGGCCGTGGTGCGGCTGGTCTCGCCGCCCCCAATTTCTTTGGCCTCCAGCAACACCACATCACGCCCCTCCTTGGCCAGCAGGTAGGCGGTGGTGATGCCTGCTATACCTGCACCCACAATGCACACATCACATTTAATGTTATCCTGCAGGGGGCTTGTCACTGGCATGGCTATATTCTCGACCCACACGGGTAAAGTAGCTCCGGATTCTCTTTTCATAGTTTTTTTGGTTTTGCGATAGCTTACAGTGGCTTATACTTTTTGCTCTTTTAACAGTAAGAAAGCCAGTTGCATAGGATACGCGGGTATAGGCCTAATGTTACCGTTACGGCCAGCAGCAGGCTATACCTATACCTTGATTTAAAAGAGAATTGCTAACTTGGAAAGAAAAAAGACAGCGACATGCACACACCCGAGCAGTCCATGCCCACCATTTCGTGGCAGCATTTTGAGCAGACAGATATACGAGTAGGCACCATTTTGGAAGCAACGGAGTTTCCGGAGGCGCGCAAACCAGCCTATAAATTACTGATTGACCTGGGCCCTTTGGGGCAGAAGAGATCGAGCGCCCAGATCACGAAACACTATACCCTGGAGGAACTGCCGGGCAAGCAAGTGCTGTGCGTGGCCAACCTTGGTAACAAACAGATCGGCAAGTATATGTCGGAAGTACTCGTGACAGGTTTTGCCGACGAGAACGGCGATATCGTGCTGGCGCAGCCCGCTGGTCGCGTGCCTAACGGCAGCAAGCTGATCTAATTAGTTCGCCATCCGCATACCGTCATTTAAAGGCACCGGGGGCTGCCCCTGCCTGGTTGACGTTGTGTCGGTGGCACGTAATTTAGCCTCGCGCACACTCAGTGTGTCCAGGATGATCTCATAGAGCTTATCCATCTTAGCCAGGTTGTTCAGGTAGTAACGGTAGGTTTTGCGAAATTCTTCCTCTGCTACACCATGATTGTCCAGAATCTGCTTTTGCTCTTTGTTAAAGACCATCAGCGCCGTATCAGGGTAGAGTACATAGTTCTCGATGCGGGCTTCGGCAATATGCACATCCGCCAGAATCTGCACCATTTGCTGTTCCGGCAGTAAATCGGCAGGGCGTTTTTCTGTGCTCTGGCCGCAGCTGGTTAGCACGGCGAAGGAAAGTAGGTATAAAATTCGTTTCACGAATGTAATATTACGGGAATATGTCCTAATTTTAAAATCTGAGGCAAAGCCCCTACCCCATGAAGGAACTTGTTCAAAAGCTGCGCAAGTACGAAATACGCATCCGCAAAGCCATCAATACCCAGATGCAAGGCGATTTCCACTCTGTTTTTAAAGGAACGGGGCTGGAGTTCGACGACGTGCGCGCCTACCAGTACGGCGACGATGTGCGCTCCATCGACTGGCACGTATCGGCCAAAGGACAGGGTACTTTCGTGAAAACCTACCGGGAGGAAAAAGAGCAGTCGGTTTTCCTGATGCTCGATGTGAGCGCTTCCCAAACCGTGGGCACCGGCCGCCAGCACAAGCTGGATGTTGGAAAGGAAATCTGTGGTGTGCTGGCCCTCGCAGCCGCCCGTCAGCAAAGCCAGATCGGCATCATCTGCTTCAGCGACCAGAAGGAGCGCTACATTAAACCAGCTAAAGGTATAGAGCAGGCCTATACCTTGATCAAGGCTTTGAATGATCTGAAACCAAAATCAGTAAAGACCAACCTGGCCGCCGGCATCAAACTAACGCTGGACATTGTGAAGCGGCGCAGCATTATCCTCCTCATCTCTGATTTCATTGATGTAAACTACGAAAGGGAACTGGCCATGCTGGCCAAACGGCACGACCTGATCGTGATTCAGCTGTTGGATCTCCGGGAACGCAGCATGCCAAGCCTGGGCATTGTGCCGGTGGTTGACAAGGAAACGGGAAAGACGATCTGGCTCAACACATCCGGTGCTGAATTCAAAGAGCATTATTTTGCGCAATATAAACAAAACCAGGACCGCGTGATCAGGATCTGCCAGAAATACCAGGCCAACTACCTGGCCATACAGGCCAACGAAGACTATGTAATGCAACTGGTCAATTTATTCCGCCTCCGTAACCGAACCTCTAAGAAAAGTGCGTAACACCCTGCTTATATTATTGTGTTTGATTTCCATGGGCACGCAGGCGCAGCAGTTGCTTCCTCCTGAAGGAAGTTTCAGCAAAGACTCGGTGTATATCGGGGAATTGGTGCGCTATACCCTGGTGCACCGGCATCCGGCTGCGCAGGAAGTTATCCTCCCGGA
This sequence comes from Pontibacter ramchanderi, assembly GCF_002846395.1. Classification (GTDB taxonomy): domain Bacteria; phylum Bacteroidota; class Bacteroidia; order Cytophagales; family Hymenobacteraceae; genus Pontibacter; species Pontibacter ramchanderi. Next base: position 303,844 of record NZ_PJMU01000001.1, on the reverse strand, counting down.
CTCGAGTCACAACTTTGCTCCTTTCGAACTGGTGCGTCAGGATTATTTCCCCACCATCACACGCGCCGGCATCAGCACAGACAGCACCGTCTATACCTTACGCACGTTTGACACCTCGCCTGTGCAGTTGCTTGAGTTGCCTGCCATTGTGCTGCAAGGCAAAGATACGCTGCAGGTGGTGTCGCCCATGCAAAAAGTGGTGTTGCGGCAGTTGGTGAAGCAAGTCGACACTCCCCTGCAACTGCGCACGCAAACCAACCTGGCCCCGGTAGAGGAACGATTCGACTGGCCGATTCTGCTGATCTGGATCGTAACTATTCTGGCGCTTGTGACCCTGATATGGCTGATCTTTGGTCAGACGATCAAAATAAAATACCAACTGTACCGCCTGCGAAAAGACCACCTGTACTTTAACTCCAGGTATAACTCCCACGTCGACCGCTTCGTGAAAACAGGCGTGCCGACGAGCATGGAGAAGGCCGTGGCGCTCTGGAAAAACTACCTGACAAAACTGGAGCGGAGCGCGATCAATTCGTTCACGACGAAGGAGATTGTGGAATATTACAACGACGACGAGCAGGTGAACGTGGCGCTACGCCTGTGCGACAAGGCCATTTACGGCAACGTGACTGCCGAACCCGATCAGGAAACAAACCAGGCACTGAGCATGCTCCGCCGATTTGCCCGCAGCCGCTACAAAACCCATCGCGAAATAACCGGAAATGCTAGAAATAAGCAGTGACATGCTGGACTGGCTGAGCCTGGAGTGGTTTAGCCTGAGCACGATGCGCTCGTTTGACTGGGTATACCCATTGGTATTATATGCCCTGCCAGTCGTGCCGCTCATCTTCCTGTTCAAAGGCCTGCTCCGCTACAAATCGCGCAGCAAGCTGGATATGGCCATGTTCGAGGGCAGTGTGCGCTGGCAATGGTCGAGCCTGCTGCGCTTTGTGCCGGAAGTGGTTTACATGCTGTTTGTGATGCTGGTGCTCCTGGCCCTGGCACGACCGCAGCGTATAAACGAACAGGTAGAGCAAACAGCCGAGGGCATCGACATTGTGCTGGTGCTGGATGTATCGGGCTCCATGGAACTGCAGGACATCAAACCCAGTCGCCTGGAGGCAGCCAAAGAAGTGGCGATCGATTTCATTAACGGTCGTGTGGCCGATCGGATTGGCTTGGTGGTCTTCGCCGGCGATGCCTATTCCCTGGCCCCGCTCACCACCGATTACGAACTACTCCGCGAAAGCATTCGCTCTATTGAACACCGGATGATCCCGAACGACGGCACGGCCATTGGCAGCGCGCTTGCCGTGGCCATCAACCGCATGCGCGATTCCAATGCCAAAAGCAAAGTGGCCATTCTGATCAGCGACGGAGAGAACACGGCTGGTAGTCTGGACCCTAACATGGCAGCTCGCCTGGCATACGCGCACCAGATCAAGGTATACACGATTGGGATAGGAAAAGACGGCCTGGTGCCTTACGATGTGGATGCGGATGGCAAAACCTTGTTAGTAGAAACACAGTTAGACGAAAAAAGTCTGCGTGAAATATCCAGTACCGGCGAGGGCCAGTTTTTCAGAGCTGACTCACGCGATGGGCTGCAGGAGATTTTCCGGAACATCGACAGGTATGAGAAAACCGAGGTACGCGAAAAGCGCTTCCGCGATACCTACGACTACTACCAGGTATACCTGAAGTGGGCCCTGCTGCTGCTCGTATCCTGGATGCTGCTGAAGAATACTTTCATGACCAATGTGCTCGAAGACTAGGAAGTTTGAGAGTTTGCAAGCTAGAAAGTTAGAAAGACGAGGTAAGGTATAGCTGTTTCTTTAAACCTATGCCTGCTTTGACCTGTACCTGCTTTGCAGAAGAGCGCAAATTACGTAGAACACAAACATAAAACTATGTCTGATATTGCTGATAACATCCGTTTTTTTGACGAGAAACTACGTGGTACACCTTGCCGCCTGGTAGCTGTTTCCAAAACCCACTCGCCCGAAAGAATTATGGAGGCTTATGAGGCGGGGCATCGGATTTTCGGTGAGAACAAGGTGCAGGAACTGCTGGAAAAGCGCGATCTATTGCCCCACGACATCGCCTGGCACCTCATCGGGCACTTGCAGACAAACAAGGTAAAGCAGATCGCCCAGTTTATCGACACGATCCAATCTGTGGATAGCCTCAAACTACTGGTGGAAATCAACAAGCGGGCGGAACAGTTTAACCGTACCCTTCCCGTTAACTGCATGCTGCAGTTCGATATAGCCGACGAAGAAACCAAGTTTGGCATGAGTTACGACGAGGCGGTCGCCCTGCTGCAAAGCGAGGAGTACCGCAACATGCATTTCATCCGTATCACAGGAGTGATGGGCATTGCCACCAATACCGAAGATCAGGATAAGCTGCGGGCTGAGTTCAGGACCCTGCGAAATCACTTCGAAAGATTGAAAGAAACTTTCTTTGCCGCCAACGACGACTTCAAAGAAATCTCAATGGGCATGACCTCCGATTGGGAACTTGCTTTGGCTGAGGGCAGTACACTGATACGCGTGGGCAGCGGCATTTTTGGTGCTCGCAATTACAACAAATAATGATACCTTACACCATCTTTTCACGCTAAACCAACCATCACATGCAAGAGAACACCAACGGGAACATGGAAGCCAATTACAGAAAGTTCATCCAGCGCATCGTCGAAACCGAAAGCGTTTGGGGGCTGACACACGACGATACCTGGGCCACTTCGAGCTCTGCCGAGTACGAAGAAGCGGAGGTTATCCTGTTCTGGTCCGACTCGGCAGGCGCCAAGGTTTGCGCCGAAGACGATTGGAAAGACTATGCCCCCGAATCCATCACACTGGTGGAGTTTCTGGAGAACTGGTGCGTGGGTATGTACGGCGACGAGCTCCTGCTCGGCCCGGATTGGGATGCCAGCCTGGTGGGCCGCGAAATGGAGCCACTGGTGGTGGCACTGGATGTGATTAATGAGCTGAAGCACAAAGGCAAAACCCTGGAGTTCTCGCAATACGACAGCCAGGAGGAGTTTGAAGAGCAGGTGATCGAAGCGCTGGAAGGCGAAGACGAGTAAGCTGCTGCAGCACCGGGCAAACGGGCAGGTATAAGAATTAACGATTTCTTAACGGGCGGAAGGCACCGCGCAACCTGCCAATAAGCCTATCTTGCTGCAAAAATCTTTCGCATGCTGAGAATCCTGCTGTTTGCCTCCTCTCTATATCTGATAAGCTCCTGCACCATGCCTGCACAAAAAGGCGCTATACCTGATAGCACTGACCGGCTCATGCCAGCCTTCGACCTGGAAGGCCATCGGGGCGCCCGCGGCCTGATGCCAGAGAACACCATTCCGGGCATGATCCGGGCGCTGGAGCTGGGTGTAACGACCCTGGAAATGGACACGCACATTACCCGGGACAAACAGGTTGTCCTTTCGCACGACCCGTATATCAACCCCGAGCATGATCTTCTTCCCGACGGCAGCGAAATACCGGAAACAGACAAGCACAAGTATGTGCTCTACCAACTGGACTATGACACCATTCGTACGTTTGATGCCGGCTCCAAATTCTACGATAAGTTTCCGCAGCAGCAAAAGCTCGCAACTTATAAACCCCTGCTCTCCGACCTGATCGACTCGGTGCAAGTATACCTGAAGCAGCAGCAATTGCCACAGGTATACTACAACATCGAAACAAAGTCGAAGCCAAGTGGAGACGGAAAATTGCACCCCGCTCCCGATGAATTTGTGGACTTGCTGATGGGTGTGATTGAAGCGAAAGGTATAGCGGAGTGGGTCATCATACAGTCTTTTGATGTTCGTACCCTGCAAGTGATGCGACAACGCTACCCGCATGTCAAAGCATCGCTTTTGGTGGAGAACATGAAAGGGCTGAACAAGAACCTGGAAGCGCTTGGTTTTATACCTGATATCTACAGCCCCTATTACCGCCTGGTCACACCTAGACTCATCAGCGATTGCCATGAACGCGGCATGAAAGTTATTCCCTGGACGATAAACGATCTTTCGGAAATGAAGCGGCTACAAGAGATGGGCGTTGACGGCTTGATCTCAGATTACCCAAACCTGTACCGGGAATTATGAAATGGAGGATTAATGTCGGAAATTAGCGGCTGAAATAACTTAATACCTAAAATCGTGACTCAAAAAGCCATTCTTCTTATAGCCAGCACGCTCGGAGCTCTTAGTGTGATGATCGGTGCGTTTGGGGCGCATGCCCTGGCGCCAATGCTGCGTGCCACCAACCGCGTCGAAACTTTCGAGACGGCCGTGAAATACCAGATGTACCATACCTTGGCCCTGCTGGCGGTGGGGCTGTTGCTATTCAAGATTGAGCATCCGGCTTTGCAGATTGCTGCCTGGGCTTTCCTGATCGGTATCATCATTTTCTCGGGCTCCCTCTATACCTTGATCCTGACCGGTGTCACCTGGATGGGTGCCATCACCCCAATCGGCGGAACAGCCATGATCGTGGGCTGGGCGGCTCTGTTCTATGCCATTCTGAAAGCGCTTTAAGGTATAGCAAGCCTACAAAACAGAAAGGCTCCCGGCAGATAACCGGGAGCCTTTCTGTTTTATGAAGGTATGGAAAGCCTTACTGCGTTTTAGCGGCAGTAGCAGGTTTTTCTTTTATGTTGGCTACGATGTACACATAGGTGGGCTCACCTGTGTTGGAGTGGATCGTAATGGCTTTCTTTTGCTGCCCCATGCGGCCGGCGCTGTTATACTTCGCTTTTACGAAACCAGTCTTGCCGGGCATCACGGCCTCTTTGGTCCAGGCCGGGGAGGTGCAGCCGCAGGTAACGTCCACACGGTCAATCACCACCGGTTGCGTACCTGTGTTGGTGAACGTAAAGGTATGCTCTACCACATCGCCTTGGGTAATCTCCCCGAAGTTGTGCTCTGTAGCCTCAAACGTAATAGCCGGGCCTGATTTGGCCTGAGTTTGCGTAGCGGAAGTTTGTTTTGCAGGAGCTTGCTGCGCCACGGCACCACCGGCTACCAGTGCCGCCATTGCAAAAGACAGGATAAACTTTTTCATATGTATTAAGGGTTTAGCTAATGCTGTTACGGTTTGTCTGATGTTAAGTTCCAACGTTTTGGCGAGTCATCCAAATATATCAGTCAACCAATAGTTGTTTGTTAAAGTTCAGCAGGTAGAGCTCTTCCGACGATCGGGTGAGCGCTGTATACAGCCAACGTGCAAACTCTTCGTTTATCATATCATCCTTCAGAAATCCCTGGTCCACGAACACCGCTTTCCACTGGCCACCCTGTGCCTTGTGGCAGGTAAGCGCATAGGCGAACTTTACCTGCAGGGCGTTCAGGTAGGGGTTCTGCTTCATCTCCTTGGAGCGCTCCCGCTTGTTTTTGATGTCGAGGTAGTCCTGCAACACGGCATCATACAGCTTTTTATTCTGGTCGGCTGGCAGTGCAGGGGCATCGGTATACAAGGTATCGAGCATGATCTTGACTTCCAGTTCTTCTTCCTCGGGGTAGTCAACGAAGCGCACGCGCACATCGGCAAAACGCAGGTCGTACATGTCCTCGTAGCGGATAATCTTGGTGATCTCAACGAAGTCGCCATTGGCCATAAAGCCAATATTTGACTCCTTGGGTAACCAGAAGTAGTTGTTGCGCACGATCATCAGAAAGTCCCCCACCCCAATCTCGTCCTCCGAGAAGAAGATCTGCCGCCGGATGTGCTGGTTATACAGGTTAGCTGACTTATTGGAGCGGCAGATCACAATGGAGTTCTCAATACCGAACTTGTCATAAGCATAACGCAGGCCATCCTCGAGCTTCTCTCCTGTCATGCGGTAGATGTCGCGCCAGCCCTTGGTATGCAGTTGGATTTCGGGTTTATCGCCCTGCAACTGGTTGCGCAGCTGGGTGGCGTTCATGAGTATACCCGACGACTCCGCCTGGCGCATCACCTGCCTTAGCTCCAGTTCGTGCACCTGGCACCGAAAGTTACTTTTAAGGTAATCGGCATTAAGCGCCGGGCTCAAAGTCTGGTTAACCGGCGGCAACTGCGCCGTGTCACCGATCAGTAGCAGTTTGTTGCTCTTGTTCTCAAACACATAACCCAGCAGGTCCCGCAACAACCCATTCTGACCGAAACCGCTATCGTCCGAGATCATCGACGACTCATCAACGATGTAGAAGGTTTTGTCTGCCTTGTTGGGCATCCGCGTAAAAGCCAGTCCCTCGGAGTACGGGTTGGCTGTCTGCCGGTAGATCTTTTTGTGGATGGTGAAGGCTTTGCGGCCGCTGTACGAAGCCATAACCTTGGCAGCACGCCCTGTTGGGGCCAGCAGCACATATTTATACCCAAAGGTGCGCAGAATCTTCACCAGTGAGGTTACAACCGTTGTTTTACCTGTACCGGCGTAGCCTTTGAGCAGAAATACCGATTTCTCGGATTCGGAATCAGAAATAAATTCGTCAAGCTTGGCAAATAGCCGCGCCTGGTCCTGGGTAGGCTCAAACGGAAAACTTGTTCTTAATGCCTCTACTGGACGCATGAGTTAAATTATTGAGTGAATGAGTGAATGAGTGAATTAATGAGTTTGGGAATTAGGGAGTTTAGGAGTTGGTGAATAAACATGGATCATATTCGAGCAGTATGATTGCTGAATGTCAAATAATATACTGTCTGGCTTCTTTTGCACAAGCGACCTGCTATCTGGTCAACTCTTAAACTCCTCAACTCTCTAACCCCTCAACTCATCGGGAGCGATATTGGCCATGGAGGCGCTGGCTTTGGCTATGAGCAGCGGCTCGGCTGCTCCTTTTACCACATATACCTCGGCCTCACAGAAATTAATTTTGCGCCCCTGCTTCAGCACGTAGCCTTTGGCCAGCAATTTATCGCCCACACCCGGATGAAAGTAAGAGACTTTAATTTCGGCTGTCACCACATGGTGGCCTTTTGGCACCAGGCTTACTGCGGCAAAACCAGCTACAATATCGGCCAGTGTGGCAATAAGGCCACCATGCGCAAAGCCTTTGTGCTGTTTGTGCTTCTGTTCCAGCACCAGTTCTCCTTCTACCCGGCCCACATCAATTTTAGTCACTTCGAAGCCCATGAGCTTCATAAACTCCTGCCGCTCCAGCTTTTCTTTTATATCCGCCCTAAAATCGGGGTTAAACGTCTGTATCATTTTGTAAATTTACCACCTATACCCCGCTATCGCAAACATGAATACTCTAAACCCCAATGCTGCGGCCTATGCTGGTAAAGTCAGGCTGCGCGTGTGTGGCATCTGCCTGAAAGATAATAAACTGCTGCTCGTACGGCATCAGCCAACCCTCCACAACACGGCCTTTTGGGCACCACCCGGCGGCGGACTGCAGTACGGCGAGTCCGTAGAGGCCTGCCTGGTGCGGGAAGTGCTGGAAGAGACGGGTTTGCAGACAAAAGTGAAGCGCTTTCTTTTTGTGAATGAGTTTCTGGAGGAGCCGCTTCAGGCAGTGGAGCTGTTCTTTGAGCTGGAACTTGTAGGAGGTGAGCTGACAACAGGTATAGACCCGGAGGCAAGCGCTGACCAGCAGCTGATCGAGGAGGTAGCTTTTCTGAGCCTGGAGGAGATCCGGCAGATCCCGTTGCGAGACAAGCACCGCGTCCTGCATTACCTTTTCTCTCTCGACGATCTGTTTGGTTTGCCGCATCACTTCGTGCAGGCATGATCCTTTTACTTTATTTTTAGTATACTTGCATAGCACAATATAGCAACCTCGAGCTCCTATACCTTGAACACCATCAACACACATTTCCGGCTTTCCTATCAGCTACAGGATGAGGCTTTTCAGCTTTCGCAGGCGGGCAACTGTAACCTGTACATTGCCATCAGCTCCAAAGCCATGCGCCTGGCCGTAGCCGATGTGGAGCGAAACAAATTCGTTGCCCTGGAGGATTATGAGCTCATTACGGTGTTTACGCCGCTTCAAATTGCCGAGCAGCTACGGTTGATTGCCGACCAAAGTCCCATTTTGCAGGAGCAGTGCTGGCTGAATATCCGCATCAGCATCAGCAACCAGTTCTTTACCCTTGTACCAGAAACACTGTTTGACCCGGCCCACCAGGAAGACTACCTGCGCCTGCACAGCAACCTCGACCCTCAGCAGCACGTCATCCTCTACAACCGTACGTTCGGCCTCGATGCCGTGAATATTTTTGCAATTGACGGTGTGTTGTTCCGGATGCTCCGAAGTTTTTTCCAGGAGCGCTCGGTCCATTTCACGCACCAGACCAGCGCCCTGATCAAAAGCCTGCTACATCAGACAGACCGTAAAGCAGGCCGTACCATGCATCTGTTCGTGGAACGTAACTATGTAACCGTTGTAGTGATAGACGAGAATGGCCTGCAGTTCTGTAACGTGTTTCATTACCTGAGCCCGGAAGATTTCATTTACTTTGTCATTTTTGTGATGCAGGAGCAGAAGATGAATCCAGAGCAGGAAACCATCACCGCCTGGGGCGACATCACCCCAGACTCCAGCCTCTTCAACATGCTCAAAAAGTACATCAGGCAGGTAAAATTTGGCAAGCGCCCCACCGATGTGGGCTACAGCTACAAGTTCGACGACCTGTTCGACCACCGCTATTTCGAACTCTTCAGCTTGCACTTTTGTGAATGAGTGATTGAGTGAGTTAGTGAATGAGTGATTTATTAAATTATTGATGGTCAAATAGTTGCAATTCTTGGACCGTTGGACAATCATAACTGTCATTAAACCACCACTCCTGCCCCGAAATTCACGTTGTTAAGAATACACCCACAAACAATCAGCAATCAACAATTAAACAATCTAGTCATTCAACCCCCAGCCAACCCACTCATTTACTAACTCAATCAACCATGAAGAGAACTGCTATTTTCCCAGGATCGTTTGACCCCTTTACCAATGGCCACCTGGATGTGGTGTTGCGAGGTTCCAAAATGTTTGACGAGATTGTAATTGCCATCGGCAACAACAGTAGCAAGCAGCGCTACATTCCGGTAGAGAAAATGGTTGAAGTGATAAACGGGATTTTTAAAGACCAGCCCAATATACAGGCGCAGGCTTATAAAGGGCTGACGGCAGAATTTGCCCGTGAAGTGGGTGCCACGTTTTTGCTGCGGGGCTTGCGCAACACCACCGACTTCGAGTACGAAAACACCATTGCGCAGGCAAACCGCCACATCAATCCCGAACTGGAGACCGTTTTCCTGATCACCTCACCCGCCTTGGCAGCGATCAGCTCCACGATCATCCGCGAAATTCACCGTTTCGGGGGCAATGTCGACGACTTTATACCTTTCCGGATTTCAGAGATTGGAGATATTCCCGCACAATAAAAGCAATGGAGGTATAGGCTTTTGGTAGCACTTCCATGGCCTCTTCCGGCGTCATCCAGCGCACTTCCTCTATAAATTCCTCGGCCTGAGGTTTCATCAGGCTGTCATCGGTGCAGGCCATCAGGTACCAGCTGGTCTTCTTGAGTATCTTCTTGCCTTTGTAAGCATAAGAGTGCCAGGTTTTGGGCAGCTTGCTGAGCACCTCCACCGTAATGTTGCACTCCTCTTCTACTTCGCGGAGGGCGCCGGCTTCTACCTTTTCACCTTTATTCAATTTTCCTTTCGGTAGGTCCCATACACCCAGTCGGTAAATCATCAAAATCTTCCCATCTTTCAGCACCAGTCCGCCGCCAGCCTTCACGATCTTGAACTGATCCTTGAGGTGCTCGATCAGCTGTTTTTTCTTATTGGCTACCAGCGTCAGGGAGTTTAATTTCTTCAGCTTCTTTACTTCCATCAGCCGCACGATGCGGTCAATCAGTTGCGGATCAGCACGTTTGATGAGCACATCCCCTACCAGGTCCTTGGACGTGAAGTGGTTTTCAGCATCGAGCACGAGGTCATAATGATGACGGTATACCTTCTCGTTTGACTTTTTGAGGATAAGCGGAATATCGTTAATAAAAACGTTCATAGGGAAAGGTGCTCGTATATCAGGCTTGAAATTTACACAAATCAATCAATATTTCGCTGTAAAGAAAATACAGGTTCGGTAAAAAGGGGAAATATTTCTTAAATTCGGCCATGGATAATCAGACGACAGCACATCAGGTTGCCTCTTTTCTGTTGGAGACAGAGGCCGTAAAATTGAGACCAGAACAGCCCTTTAAATGGAGCTCCGGCTGGAATTCGCCCATTTACTGCGACAACCGCGTCACCCTGTCCTTTCCGCATATCCGCAGCTACATCAAGCAGCAGCTCGCTGAAATGATCAGGCAAAACTTTCCGGAGGCGGAAGCGATAGCAGGCGTGGCCACGGCAGGTATAGCGCAGGGTGCCCTGGTGGCTGATCTGCTCGAAATGCCATTTCTTTATGTACGCCCGCAGCCAAAGACCCATGGCATGGCCAACCAGATCGAAGGCAAGCTGATCTCGGGTCAGAAAGTGGTGATGGTGGAAGATTTGATCTCGACAGGCGGCAGCTCCCTGAAAGCTGCAGAAGCCGTACGGTCAGCAGGTGGCGTTGTGATCGGCATGGCTGCCATTTTCACCTATGGCTTTGCTGTGGCAGAAAAGAATTTTGAAGAAGCAGGTATACCGCTGCGATGCCTCAGCGATTACCAGGCACTGACAGAAGCGGCCATGCAAAACGGTTACATACCAGAATCGGCTATGCCAACGCTGGCAGAGTGGCGCCAATCGCCGGAAACCTGGAAGGTATAATAATTTAGGACAAAAGAGCTTTTGACAAAGGACAAAGGAATTCTATCAACGTACAAAAGACTTTTTTGAAGCACAGCATGAAAATAGGCCTCCTCTCTGACACGCACGACTATGTGGACGATCAGATCCTGCGCCTGCTCGAAGGCAGGGACGAGATCTGGCATGCCGGCGATTTCGGTACTGCCAGGGTAGCGGAGCGACTCGGTGAGGTGGCCCCCCTTCGGGGTGTTTATGGCAACATTGATGGGCAGGACATCCGGTTGCTATACCCAAAAGTACTTCGTTTTGTAGCGAACGGGCTGGATGTGCTGATGACACACATTGGTGGCTACCCGGGCAAATACCACCCTGACATACGCCAGGAAATCAAAACGAATCCACCTGGTTTGTTCATCACGGGCCATTCCCACATTCTCAAGATCATGCCGGACAAGAGTCTGAACAACCTGCTGCACCTGAATCCGGGTGCGGCTGGGAAGCACGGTTTCCACCAGGTACGCACCATGATGCGCTTTTCTATTGAAGCCGGGCAGATACGCGACCTGCAAGTGATTGAGCTGGGCAAAAGGGCATAAAAAAAGCGTGCCTGCTGGTGCAAGCACACTTCGAAGTCTTTTCAAAACCCGCCAACCGAAGCTTTCACAGCGTTGGCAGGCAGATGGTTTTACTTTGCCGTATAAGACTACTCAGCAGAAGCTTCTTCTTCCTTCTTGTTCTTTGGCGCTTCGCCGAACTGAGCACGCAGCTCGTCCATGTCCACGTTCTTGATAACTGGTGTCAACAACAATTGCTTAATTCTGGCAACCTTGTTGTTTGCTCTTGCCTTATTCTTACGGTCTTTTCTTTTAAGTCTAGTAACTCCCATCGTTGCAAAATTTAAATTTGAAGGGCAAAAGTAAGTTATTATTTTTACAAAGTAAAGTATTTACCGCATCAAATTCTATATGACGATAACAGATCTCCGATCCGACACCGTAACCCGGCCAACGCCGGCCATGCTACAGGCCATGTTTGCCGCTCAGGTGGGCGACGACGTATACCAGGAAGATCCGACCATTAATGCGCTCGAGCAAAAAGCAGCCGACCTTTTTGGTCTGGAAGCAGGGCTTTTCTGCCCGTCTGGCACCATGACGAACCAGATTGCCATCAAGGCCCACACCGAGCCCATGACGGAGGTGATCTGCGATATTACGGCGCATATTTACCAATATGAAGGAGGAGGCATCATGTTCAACTCCGGGGCATCGGTAGCGCTGGTGCACGGCGAGCGCGGAAAGATGACGCCAGCCCAGGTAGAGGCGCACATCCGTCCGGATAACATCCACTACCCTCCTACCCGCCTGGTTGCCTTAGAGAACACCTGCAACAAAGGAGGTGGCTCCTACTATACCTTACCCGAGATCGCAGCGATTTCGGAAGTGTGCAAACGCCACGGCATTGCCCTGCACCTGGACGGTGCCCGTGTGTTCAACGCATTGGTTGCCTCCGGCGAGAATCCGCAAGAGTATGGCAAGTATTTCAACAGCATTTCGATCTGCCTTTCCAAAGGGCTCGGTGCGCCGGTCGGCTCGCTTTTGCTAGGCAATAGAGACTTCATCAAAAAATCGCGCCGTATCCGAAAAGTACTGGGGGGCGGCATTCGCCAGGGTGGCTATCTGGCAGCAGCAGGCATCTATGCACTCGACCATCATGTGGAGCGCTTGGCCGAAGATCATGCAAAAGCCAAACAACTGGAAACTGTCTTAAGTCAAAGCGATTACGTGGAGTATGTGCTACCTGTACAGACCAATATCGTGATCTTTAAGCTCAATGACCGATATAAAGATGCTGATTTTGTAGCAGCCTTGGCAGAAAACAATATCCGGGCATCCAGTTTCGGGCCTCAGATGGTGCGCTTCGTTACCCACCTCGATGTGAGCGACGACATGCTGCAGCATGTGCTGGATGTATTGCAGCAACTTAAAAAACAGCAAGTAGAGGTATAGCTTCGGCTATACCTTCTTCATTTTCATGGCTACCGATATGAGCTTCACACTGCCTGACTACCCGGCCACTGAAGTGATGGCCGTTTTCTCCAAAGACCCAATACTCACCAGGATTGTAGGTCAGGGGAAACCGCTTTCCTCATCCCGCTCCGAGGATGTTTACTTTAGGCTGCTCAGCGCCATCGTGTCGCAGCAACTCAGCACAAAAGCAGCGGCTACTATTTTCAATCGATTCAAAGGGCTATACACCGATCAATATCCGCACCCTCACCTGGTACTGGAAACACCCAATGAAACGCTGCGAGGCGCAGGCTTGTCCTTCCAAAAGATTGGCTATGTACGCAACGTGGCTGCGTTCGCACAAGGGGGAAACCTGGAGCATGCCGTGATTGATGCGATGGAAGACGAAGCGCTGATTCAACACCTGACCCAGATCAAAGGCATTGGCCGTTGGACAGTGGAAATGCTGCTAATGTTTGCCCTTGAGCGGCCGGATGTGATGCCGGTCGACGACCTGGGCATACAAAATGCAATGAAGCGACACTACGGGTTGGAGCTAAGTGGCAAAGAGCTAAAAGCCAGAATGATCGAAATAGCTGAGAACTGGCGGCCTTACCGCACTATAGCCTGCAAGTATCTGTGGCAGTCGCTGGATAATATGCCGAAGTAGACGCTATACCTACCTCACCTTCGCCCTTTTCACCAGATAGCTATACAGCACCTTGTCAAAAGGTTCGCTGATGTCGACGGGTACAAAATCAATTTTATACTGCCCGCATTTGAGCTCCAGCTCTTTTTTATACCTGGCAACGGCACTTTGATAGTGGGCTCTTACCTGCGAGGGTTGTAGCTTCAGTTCCTGGCCTGTCTCCACATCCACAAACACATAAGGACGCTCGGCAAAGTCGAACTCCTCCTCTGTGCGCCGGTCCATCACATGAAAGATCAGCACTTCGTGTTTCTGGTGCTTGAGGTGTTGCAGGGCGGCAAAAATGGCGTCGCTGTTTTCGTGCTGACCGAGCATGTCACTAAAGATGACCACCAGCGATCGCTTCGGAATTTGCTGGGCAATTCGGTGGATGACTGCGGCGACATCGGTCTGCGCACGGGTTGGCGCTTCTTCCAGCTGTTTTTGCAGGAGCAGCAGCAAAGTATGCAGGTGCGAGGCTGTCGAGCGAACCGGCGTTTGCTGGCGAATGGTATCGGCGAAGGTGACAAGCCCCACCGCGTCGCGCTGCTTCCGGAGCAGAGTGGCCAGGGCAGCGGCACACAATACGCTAAATGTAAGCTTCCCATGGTTCTCTACCGGGTAGTACATAGAATGGGAAACATCGAGCAGGATGTGGCAGCGCAGGTTGGTCTCTTCCTCGAAGCGCTTTATAAAGAGTTTGTCGGTGCGGGCGTATACCTTCCAATCGATGTGGCGGGTGCTTTCGCCGCTATTATAAAGGCGGTGTTCCGAAAACTCTACCGAGAAGCCGTGGTAAGGCGACTGGTGAAGTCCCGTAATAAAGCCCTCCACCAGCTGCCTGGCCAGAAATTCCATGTTTTCAAATTTCTGAACATCGGCTAGGGTGAGGGGCTTCTTCATACAGGTATAGGCTTATTTCTTTCCGGTCGGCTTTATCTCAGAAACGATGGTGGCCATTTCAGGTTGTCCGTCATCGGGCAGTTCCTGCAGCTGTACCGATGCAATTCCCTCCCGGATCACCTCGATCTGCTGAGCAGCCGCCCTGGACAGGTCGATGAGGCGGTGCCTGCTGTGGGCCATGCGGTCGTTGATGCGCACCACCACCGATTTGCCGTTGCGCACATTGGTTACCTGCACAAATGTATTAAAGGGCAGTGTGGCATGTGCGGCAGTGAGCTGCGTTTTGTCATAGCGTTCTCCGTTAGCTGTCCGGTGCCCATGCATGCGGTCGGCGTAGTAAGAGGCCTTGCCATCAGCGGAATACAGGGCCGCGCCCGAGTCGAAAGAAAAGAGAAATACTAGTATAAGTGAAAGCAAATTCATACTATACTATATTTGGTCCGGTGGCAAATATAGAATTAATTCTCTATAGGGCTGTAAAAGAGCTAAATTTTAAATTCAAAAATTTTTATATATCAGAACAATATGTTAGTTTTAGGTTCAGAAAGTTGAATTTAACGTCTATAACACGGTGGAAGAGAACAACGACAAAGCAGAAATTTATTCCCAAAGAGTAAGAGCAGGGAAGAGAACGTATTTCTTTGATGTGAAATCAACTCGCTCAAATGACTTCTATGTGACGATCACAGAGAGCAAGCGCAAGTTCAAGGATGATGAGTTCTCGTACGAGAAGCACAAGATCTTCCTTTACAAAGAGGACTTCGTGAAGTTTATGGAAGCCTTGCAGGGAACAATCGATCACGTTAAATCTGAACTTTTGACAGAAGAGGCTCTTGCCGCCCTCGAAAACCCAACCGAAGCCGAAACTGCTCCGGTGCCGGTAGCCACTGCCGAGGTGTCTTTTGATGAAGAACTGAAGTGGGAATAATCTCCCCGTTTTTAGTTTAGCGACCGAGAGCCCGTGTTTCCAGCACGGGCTTTTTTTATACCTGCCTCCCCTGCCCTAAACTGCGCGAATTTTCGTATCTTTGCGCCCTGATATAAAACAAGATAAAGATAAATGGGACTAAGATGCGGAATCGTGGGACTGCCAAACGTGGGCAAGTCCACTTTGTTCAACGCTATTTCGAATGCCAAGGCAGAGTCTGCCAACTACCCTTTCTGCACCATCGAGCCGAACGTGGGTGTGATCACAGTGCCGGATGAGCGCCTTCAGATTTTGGAGGAACTGGTGAATCCTCAGCGTGTATTGCCAACCGTGATCGAGTTTGTGGACATCGCCGGTCTGGTAAAAGGAGCCAGCAAAGGCGAAGGCTTGGGCAACAAGTTCCTGGCCAACATCCGCGAAGTAGATGCCATCATTCACGTGGTGCGTTGCTTCGAAGATCCGAACATCGTACACGTTGCCGGCAAAGTAGACCCTATCTCCGACAAAGAGATCATCGATACCGAGTTACAACTAAAGGACCTGGAGTCGATCGATAAAATGCTGCAGAAAGTGCAGCGCTCCGCCAAAGCCGGTGATGCCAAAGCCAAAAAGGAATTGGCCATTCTGGAGAAATACAAGAACCACCTCGAGCAGGGTCTCAACGCCCGCAGCCTTGAAGCGTCGGAAGAAGATAAGGAAACAGTTAGCGAACTCAACCTGCTCACCGACAAGCCGGTGATCTATGCCGCCAACGTAGACGAGAACTCGATGCTGGAAGGCAACGAATACTCCAAGGCACTGGAAGAGCATGTGAAAAACGAAAACGCGCAGGTGGTGCTGATCTCGGCCTCCATCGAAGCGCAGATCGCGGAGCTGACCGATCCGGAAGAAAAGGAAATGTTCCTGGCCGAGTATGGCCTGAAAGAGTCTGGTCTGAACAAGCTGATCCGTGCCTCTTACGACCTGCTCAACCTGATCACCTACTTCACAGCCGGTGTTAAAGAAGTACGCGCCTGGACCATCGGCAAAGGCTGGAAAGCGCCTCAGGCAGCGGGTGTTATCCACTCTGACTTCGAGAAAGGCTTTATCCGCGCCGAGGTGATCAAGCTGAAAGATTACCAGGAGTATAAGTCTGAAGCGAAGATCAAAGAAGCCGGTAAAATGGCTGTGGAGGGCAAGGACTACGTGGTGCAGGACGGCGACATCATGCACTTCCGCTTTAATGTGTAAACAGTTAACAGTTAGCAGTAAACAGTTAGCAGTAAACACCGCTCCCTGAGCGAAAAAAAACAGTTACCAGGCAGATGTCCGGTAACTGTTTTTTTATGCGATTCTATTTTTACTTACTGCTTATTGATCCATGTTTACTGCTAACTGTTTACTGCTAACTGTTTACTGCTAACTGTTTACTGCTAACTGTTTACTGCTAACTGTTTACTGCTAACTGTTTACTGCTAACTGTTTACTGCTAACTGTTTACTGCTAACTGTTTACTGCTAACTGTTTACTGCTAACTGTTACCTGTTATTTCATTTTCTATTGAACAGGATCTCTTCATAGCCTATCAGCAGGTCGGCACGTGAGCCGGGCGGGCGGTAGTAGATCAGGATGTCGTAGGTGTTGCCTGTCGCGAAATGACTGCCCTCAAAATGACTGGCATCAGCCTGGCGGGCACCTGCTGGTTTTAGGGCATAATAATAGTTGTAGTACCCTTGCTTTAGGAGCAGTCTGCCTTTGTATACCTGTTCCTCCTGGTCGTAGCGCATGCGGTTTTCTTCGGTCAGCAACCAATCCGTCATGCCGCCCTGCAGGTACACTTCGCCCTGCTCCTCGCCTGACTTTAACTCAAAATCCACCCAGGTATAGTCGGCGTTCACGATCGAGTTGCCGTACTCACGGTTGCCATACAGCATTTTGCCGTCGGCGTCCGGGTCCTGGCTGTAAGCCAGACCGACGCGGCTGCGCTCAGGCTGCAGTTGAATATGAACCGGCGACGCTTCCAGGTTGATCTGCTCTATACCCAGTCCTTTGAAACGGATGCTGCGCGAATCAAATGACCGGAACTCGCTCAGCCCCAAGAAA
The DNA here is from genome assembly GCF_002846395.1 of Pontibacter ramchanderi. Classification (GTDB taxonomy): domain Bacteria; phylum Bacteroidota; class Bacteroidia; order Cytophagales; family Hymenobacteraceae; genus Pontibacter; species Pontibacter ramchanderi. Next base: position 286,491 of record NZ_PJMU01000001.1, on the reverse strand, counting down.
TGATCCTTTGCCTCGAAGAACACATACTCCAGCCGGCGCTGGTCGTCGCGCACAAAGGCCGGCCGCGGGTATACCTTGGCATTGTCCCAGCGGTGGTTCTGGCGCATCACGGCCTTCACCTCCTGCGCCGGATTCACGAGGGCGTAGTCTTTATAAAACACATTGAACTCCACTGGTTGGCGGGCTGCTCTCCCCTCGGGGCCGGTTGGTGCACCCAGCTTGGCAGTTACGGCTACCAGGTTCTGATACACCAGGATGCGCCGGGTCAGCAACAGGTTACCACCCTCCTCGCTCACCTGCAGCACATAATTACCGCTTAGCTTCACGCGTGGCACCCGAAAACGGTAGTGCACATAAGGCACACGCGTGTTGATCGAGTTCTGCACATCTGTAATAAAAAATTCATTGAAGTCGTTCAGAAACTGTGCATCGTTCAATCCGGAAGGAGTCCAGTCGGCGTTGCAGTGCACCAGCTTAGCCACAAGCCGTTGCGGACCCGCATTGAGGCGGTCAAACTCGAGCAGAACCGGCTGCTCCTGGCCAATGGACACCACGGCGGGCTCCAGCACCGCTTCCGGCCCTCCGGTGCCGCGGTAGCACTGCACCGAACGGATGCTGGTATCATACACAAAGTCTTCGTAGCGAATCGTTTGCTGTGTGGTACTGCCCGATGTGGCGTAGCCCTGTTGCTCCAGCGGAACACAGGCTGCCAGGCCCAGGCAGAAAGAAGCAAGCACCAGGGCATTGCTTAACTTAGGTATTCGCATCATAAAATTCTATCAGGTTAGGGCGGACAGTTATAAACTTCCAGCCGCCGGATGTATATCCGAAGATAGGAATTTTTAAACAAAGGCGAAGAAACTGCGTAGTGGAGCATTGTATTTTTCATGTAATCCGCTGCAAATCAAACAATTACCACGTATACTGATTATTGCGTACCAAATAGCCCTTCACTATGAGAAAAATTCTACTGGCAGGCGCTACCGGACACCTGGGAAGGCATATTTTCCGGGAGCTCAAACAGCATGGGTTTGAAGTGCGTGTGCTGGCACGTAACCTGAAGAAGGCGCAGTCACTTTTTCCGGATCCGGAAGAGCTTGTACTTGCTGATGCCACAAAACCCTCCACGCTAGAAGGTTGCTGCACAGGTATAGAGGTAGTGATCTCGGCACTGGGGAAGAACCTGAGTCTCCGGCACCAGGGCAGCGGCTCTTTTCATGACATAAATTATCAAGCCAATCTTCACTTACTGCAGGAAGCAGAGCGGGCAGGCGTTCGACAGTTTATCTATGTTTCTGCCTTTGGGGCGGAGCGTTTCCCGGGTTTGGCCTATTTTAGAGCGCATGCCGATTTTGAAGAGGCACTACGGCGCAGCTCACTTAACTATACTATCCTACGTCCTGCGGTCTTGTTTTCGGCGCTGGATGAAATGACCACCATGGCACGCAGAGGGCACATTGGCCAACTCGGTCAGGGCGACAAACTGACCAACCCGGTATACGACGGAGACGTAGCGCGAAAGGTGATCGACTGCATCGGCAAACCCAGCCAATTGCTTGAGCTGGGAGGCCCTATCACCTATACCCGGCAGGAGCTGGCACAACTGGTATGCGAAGCCGCTAACTATTCGGGACGCGTGGCCGAAATTCCGTTCGACTACGTAGACACCCTCCTGCCCTTTGTTCGCCTGCTCAGCAGAAACCTGTACGACAAACTGGCCTTTATGTCGGCTATCAGCAAAATAGATTGTGTGGCTCCTTCCGTTGGTCAGTATACCCTGGAAGACTATTTCGAATTGGAGACGGAACTAAGCGGCTGAAGCCTACATTAATCGAAAATTTTTTCTAATTAAAAATGAATAAGTTAGCCTAAAAACCGCCTTTAGCTATATAAAAAGTGCGGCAGACTGTTTGCATAATAAAAGCGACCCGCTATATTTGCATCACAATTCGATAGAATGGTCCGTTCGTCTAGGGGTTAGGACTCCAGATTTTCATTCTGGCAACAGGGGTTCGATTCCCCTACGGACTACAAAAGCCGCTTCAGCTAATCCTGGAGCGGCTTTTTTGTTTCGCTCCCTCCTGAAAGTGAATAAATGCCGTAAGCAGATACCGTTAGCAGCCAGTTGTTGCAGGTTAGGCCTACTAGTCGATAGTATTGCTAAACATTTAGACCCGATTTCAGTTTCTTAAGCAACCGGAAAGGCTCACATCGCCGTGCCGATTTGCAAAGATCCAACACACCGGAACACCACTTCCCCATCATGTACAGCCAATTAATAACCTTTCTTAAAAGCCGAACCGACATTTCCGACGCCGCACTGCAAGAAGTATGCGCTTGCTTTGAGCCGATAAAAGCCAGACGCAACGAGACCCTGCTTCCCTACGGCGCTGTGTGCCAGCACTATTATTTTGTAAACAAGGGCTGCATCCGGCTTTTCACGATCAACAGGGCGGGAACCGAGACCACAAGGTTCTTCGCGTTTGAAGGGGGTTTCGGCACGGCGCTTCCCAGCTTTATCGAGCAGAAACCAGCTGAGGACTACATGCAGACCATCGAAAAATCGGAGCTCCTCCGGATTTCCAGGGAAAGCTTTTTTCACCTGGTGGAGAAGATCCCACAGTTCGCCTTCATCTACAGGCAGATTCTGGAGCTGGGTTTTATCACAGCCCAAAAGCGGATCTATGGCTTTCAGGGTTTTGATGCCCTGGAGAAGGTAAAGTGGGTGATAGCGCACCAGCCCGACTTTTTGTTGCGTGTCTCAAACAAGATGGCGGCCTCATACCTGGGCCTCTCCCCATCTACCCTGAGCAGGGTAAAAGCCAGGCTCTGAAAACGTTGACCTGGCGCAATGCTTTGCTGCTGCTGCGCTGGTAATTTTGTAAAAAATATGGTTTCAGACTAGCATATAATTCATTAGAACATGAAAAAATTAGCGCTTCTGCTGTGGCTTGTACTGGCTGCCAGCACAACTTTCGCCCAGACTGCTTCCTACCAACTGTCGAGCCACATACTGGATGTCGCCACAGGTATGCCGGCAAAAGGTGTACCGGTACAGCTCGAAAAAATGGATAAAAAAACGAAAACGTGGCAACAGCTAGACGAAAAGGTGACGGATGAAAATGGACGGATCAGGGATTTTCTGTCGACCAAAAACATGAACACGGGCGTGTACAGACTCCGGTTCCTGGTAGCCGATTATTTCAGGGACCAGAAGACGGAAAGCTTTTACCCCTTCATCGAAGTAGTTTTCCAGATCAAAGACAAGGAGCATTACCATGTGCCTATCACGCTGTCTCCTTACGGCTACGCTACCTACCGGGGAAATTAAAACAGACTACCTATTAACACAGCACAGTGATCCGGATTTGCCGGGTCGCTGTGCTGTATTGCACCAGCGGTTGCCTTCAGCTGGCAGCTATTCTTCTACTTCCACGATCATCTCTACTTCTACGGCCATGTTGAACGGAAGCGCATTGGTGCCTACCGATGTCCGTGCATGTTTGCCCATGTCTCCAAAAACGGCGATCATCATATCGGAATACCCGTTGATCACGTTCGGCTGGTCGTAAAAGGTCGCGGCTGAATTCACATACCCATTCACTTTCACGATACGCTTTACCCGCTTCAGGTCGCCCAATTCTCTTTTCAGTACCGCCAGTTGCAGCAGGGCAACCAACCTGGCTGCCTCATAGCCCTGCTCCACGGTCAGGTCCTGGCCCAGCTTGCCGGTTATATACTCCCCCTTGCCGGTACGCGGCCCTTTGCCCGACAGGTAAATCAGATTTCCGACTTTTACAGCGTCCACAAAACTGCCACCTGCGGCCGGCACTTCCGGCAACTGGATGTTTAATTGCGCCAGCTTCTCTTCCGGAGACTGCGCAAAAGCCACAAACGTGGTAAAGAATAGCAGGGTCAGCAGGAGTGTTTTCATAGCTGTAGGAAAGGTTATTTTGTTAAAAATATAATGGTGCTCTGTCAAGCGCCTTTTATGAATTATAAGCATCATACACATTCCAAGCCCATAGAATGAAGGGGATGATAAACGTCCACCAGAAAAAGAAGGTCAGAATCCCGCCGAAGATCCAGATGAAAATCCCTTTTAAAACATGGCCTTTGATGAGCTGGCCTAAGCCCGGTATAAAAAAAGAAATCAGGGCTGGTAAGCTGTGTGTTTGCTTGTGCATATCGTGCGGTTTAAGATTCTAAGCTGGGAGTGTTGTACATATTTATACCCTGCTACTACAGGTTTAATTTCATCCGGTGAAATGAACAGTTATTGCAGGTTTTATACAGAATTTTCTATATATTGAACAATCGATGCCTTTATAAGCATAAATATACCTAAACCCTCCTAAAGATTAAAAAATGGCACAAGTATCTATCAAAGACTTCGACTGGAACAGGGACTATTACGCCTATGTATGCATTGGCGGCTACGAGTGCTATAGCGGGCGCTTCAGGGCCTGGAAGCTCTACAGCCTCACCAGTGATGCCGTGAAAACGCTTAGCCAGCGACACGAAGAAGTACATGCGCTTTTCGATACACAGGAAGAACTCGAAGCCTACATCAAAGCCCTGCACGAGCAACCAGCACCGAGCACAGAAGAGATCAAACTGAACAAGATCGGCAAGGAAGGTGGCGATCAGCTGATCATCAGCTCGATCTTATAAGTGATTAAATGGTAAGTAATACAATCCCACACCCTGTCATTTCGACGAGAGGAGAAATCTGAAGATGATCACTGACCGCGACACCAACTTCGTTTATTTCAGTAGCCTGATCAAAGAACGGCCTGCGCTGAAAAGCTTTTGGCGATACCTGGAGAAGGAGCTCCATCGGGCAGGTATTAACTATGGCTTTATCGAGAACACGAACGACATCTGGTGTCGCGACTACATGCCAGTGCAGGTAGCGCCAAAAGCTTTTGTGCAATTCAAGTACTACCCCTCGTACTGTGACACCATAAAGTACCGGCCCTCGATCACAGATACAGCACAGGTACAACTAAGCAATCCCCTGCCAGGCACATCAATCCAACACCCACTGCTACTTGATGGTGGCAACGTCGTGCGTTCTAGGAATGCCGTGGTGATGACGGAGCGGATTTTTAAGGAAAACAAAACTATCGCAAAGGAGGATGTGATTGCACAGTTGAAGCAGGCGCTGCAAGTCGAGCAGCTATATCTGATCCCCTCCCAACCTTATGATTTTACTGGTCACTCAGATGGCATGGTGCGGTTTGTAGATAACCATACCTTGCTGGTAGCTGACTATAATGAAGAGCTGGATTATTGGAAAACCAAGTATAGAAATGCCTTACAAAAAACAGAGCTACGCTTGCTAGATTTCCCGGCGGTAAACACCGAACGGAAAAGCAAGGAAGGCAATTACACCGCCCACGGTTGCTACATTAATTTCGCCCAGATTGGTGATGTGATTTTGTTTCCGCAGTTTGATTTACCGGAAGATAAGGAGGCGTTTAAAGAGGCAAAGCGCATTTTTAAGAATTGTCAGGTTATACCTGTGGCTAGTGGGGAATTAGCTGAAGATGGTGGTGTGCTAAATTGTGTAACTTGGAATGTGAGGGTGTAAGGCTGATGCTATTATGACTAACTCTTAAAAAGAAAGGGAGCTTAAAAAATAAAGCTCCCTCTGCATTTTAAACTGCTTCAGCACTCTCAAACTGTTCTAACAAAGTGTCGATAAACTGCTCATATTCTTTTAACCGCTGAACCACTTCAGGCAAAATAACTATACTGTCATCTGGCCCTAACCAATGCTTCCTCTCCACAATTGCAACAGTCATATAAGTCCCACTTCCAAAGCGTCGTGGCTTTATTATTTCTTTTCTCCCCAATTTCTTTGCGTGAGCCATTAAGTTAGAATACCATTCGTTTCGAACATGACTGTGATTATTATAAACTTCGCCTATCTTGAAACAAAGATTTCCCTCCTCAATTTGTAAATAGACATTATAATCTTTCCATTCATCCGAGTGCCACCAAAGCCCTAAAAATCCACCAGCAGGATTTGCGACATATCGCCACCCGTTTACTTTAATCTGTGTTTGCAAAAACTGATAGAAGCCCTCCCAACTATTCCGATTCCAATTCTTGATAGGCAAAGTCTCAAAAGAATTGTTCTGTTTCTCTAACAAACCAATTCTTTCTACAAAATCATTGAAGATATCACTATCTACGGAGGAGTGCTTACTGAAATAATTCAAGAGCTCTGGTCTATTTACAACGGCATAACCTTTATTTTCAATTGTATCTAAAGATGCATTTGCCTCGCTACCTGTTTTAAGGTAAATACACACTAATTCGTGATTTTTATTCTTACACCAATCAGAAGCTACTTTCTTATATGTTTCTAATTGATTAGAATGTGCACCTGTGAATGTTTTATCCTCGATAATTATAAAGACTTCATCATTAACTTCTGCCCAGATATCAATATTCTCCCTCTGCCTACCTGCTTTTACTTTAACTATTTGTTTATCATAGCCAAGCTGTTTTGAAATTAAGAGTTTGATAAAATCTTGAGCTGCAAGAAATAATTCTTTGTTATGGCTCTTGTTGCTACCATCAGCCCACTGAAGCAACCAAGTAAAAAATGCGTCTTGCGATAGCTCCTTCGTAGCTACATTGAAGATGTTAGGTTTCATATTTTAGTTTGTTAAAGGGTGAAATTAAAAATCATTTAAACTCACTACACCGCTACCCTACTACCATACAAGTAACTTTGAAATCCGATAAAGGCATTTCGTATACTTGGTATGTCACCTAATTCTTTCTTTGCGTCAGCGATAGCACTGTACTTTAAAACTAAGAGCTGTGACAGCTTTTCTTCATCCAGTTCTTCAACCCCATCATTTACATACTGCTTGAGCACGAAGTTGAGGAACTCCTGCTGCTTGGGGTTGTAGTTCTTCAGATGGATTTTGGCGTTATGTGCTCTGATGTCGCGGTCTTCCATGGAGGCGCGGAAAGCTACGTAGGCCAGTACGTCATACAGGTCGCTATCTTCGGCGTGAAGCACTTTCTGGAATTCTTTAAGTTGCGCTTTGGCAAAGCCCCGCTCCTTCAGTTCTTCCAGTAGCTTTTTGCGGGTGCTGGGCTTGCTCCAGATTTCACGCAGTTCTTCTTCGCTCTTGAATAAGTCAGGCAAGGTACCGAACATATTGTGCAGGAACTCTTCGGCTGAAATAGGTTTACCTTCAGGACTCCAGAACGAGGTAGTGACCATGTGCTGTAAGGACCTGGTTTTGCCATCGGCCAGCTTGATCTTAATCATACTTTTGCCTGGCTCGTCGCAAACGCAGGGCGAGTTGCGGCAAACGGTGCAAGGTGCTGGTGGCTCTTTGGGGCAGATACAGGGATTATGTCCACAGATTTCGCATGGCTGTGGCTTAGGGCCTGGCTCTGGTTCTTCGGGCTCTAGTGGTTCTCCGTCCCACTCTGGGTCTTGAAAGTTCTTGTAGGCTTTCACGAAGTCATAAATCGTGAAGTGGTCTTTGCCGTCGTAGAGGCGGGTACCACGGCCTACTATCTGCTTGAACTCGATGATTTGCTTCACAGGGCGCAGCAAAACAATGTTGCGAATTTCGGGAGCGTCTACGCCCGTGCTCAGCTTTTGGGAAGTGGTGAGTACAGTAGGTATGCTCTTCTCGTTGTCTTGGAAATAGCGTAGCTGCTTCTCCCCTAGCTCTCCGTCATCGGCGGTAACGCGGTGACAGTAGTTCGGATTTTTGCTGGTGGACACCTGGTTTATGAGATTGCGCACGGCAAGTGCATGCGTTTGCGAAGCGCAAAATACAAGTGTTTTCTGGCTCTGGTCAATCAGACTCATGAAGGTCTTCACACGATAAGCTTCCAACTCCATAATCTCGATGATGCGGTTCTGGTCTTCTATGCCGTATGTCTTGCCTTCTTCCACTTCGCCTTCCAGCACCTCGTCGTCCGAGGTATAGACGTACTCGTCGCCAGTGGTTTGTATCTGCTTTATTTTGAAAGGTGTCAGGAAGCCGTCGTTAATGCCGTCTTTCAAGGAGTAGGTATAGACGGGCTTGCCGAAGTATTTGTAGGTATCGGCATTAAACTTCTTGCGCTTGGGTGTGGCGGTAAGGCCGAGCTGATAGGCTGGCTTGAAATACTCCATGATGGCCCGCCAGGTGCTTTCGTCGTTGGCACCGCCACGGTGGCACTCGTCTATGATGATGAAGTCGAAGAAGTCGGGTTCGTAATCGCCGAAGTAGGGCGTGCCGTTGGGGCCACTCATAAAGGTCTGGAAGATGGTGAAGAACACGCTGGCGTTTTTGGGCACTTTGCCTTTCTTCTTTATCTCTTTGGGACTGATACGTACCAAGGCGTCTTCTTCGAAAGCGCTAAAGGCGTTGAAAGCCTGGTCGGCGAGGATGTTGCGGTCGGCCAGGAACAGGATGCGGGGACTGCGCTGGTTATCGCCTTTGATGTTCCATTTAGCATTGAACAGCTTCCAAGCTATCTGGAATGCGATGGCTGTTTTACCTGTACCTGTGGCCAACGTAAGGAGGATGCGGTCGCGACCTTCGGCTACAGCTTCTAGTACACGGGTAATGGCGATGTCCTGGTAATAGCGCGGTTGCCAAGCGCCGCCTTTGTCTTCGAAAGGTATAGCGAGTAAGCGCTTTTTTATCTCCAGCTGCTGCGGCTTGTTTTTCTGCTCCTCGCCAAACACCATGTGCCAAAGCTCTTCGGGCGATGGGAAAGCGGTGATATCGCCTTCAGTGGCTTCGTGCATGTCGATGCCGTAAATCTTCAGGCCGTTGGTGCTGTAGGTATAGCGTATCTTCAGCTTTTCGGCGTAGCTTTTTGCCTGCGCCACACCTTCGGTATAGTCACAAGACTTTTTTTTAGCCTCAATCACGGCCAGGTAGCGGTTGCGGTACTGCAGCACATAGTCGGCCTTCACGGCAGGTTCCTTTTGTCCAAAGCCTATCAGACGGCCTTTGGTTATTGGAAACTCCATGCGGATACGGCTTCCTTCTACTACTCCCCAACCTGCTGCTTTTAATGCAGGGTCAATATACGTGGCGCGGGTTTCGGCTTCGTTCATTATCTGGGCTTTTTTTTGTCTACAATCCTGTAATTTTTGGAGTCAATAGGTAGTGCAACGCCTGCCTTCTCAAATATTTTCCCGACAACATGCACATGGCAAGGATGTCCGACTTTCCGCTCTGCTCTTGTAGGATAGTGAATCCTGAATATGTTTTTATTGTAGACACCATCAGCTGAAACAGCTTCTTCAAAGACGTTTTGCAGCATAGTAAAAGGTATTTCAATAAAGCTACGCTTACCTATCTGCACTTTATATCCAGGAGAACCATTATAGTCGTAGCGATTACATAAGAAACCTTGAGCTCTGACTACTTTTCTATACTGAGAGTTATAATCTAGCTTTATTTCCTCAACTATAGAGTTCTCAATCAAATTTCTAGCTTCGTTCCAAGTCATATTCAAGTTCTTTGGTTGCTGTTAACTCTCCACTAAAAGCTTTTTGAAGTATAGACTTCTTGAGTTCTTCAAGACTATCTAATTTCCGCATATAAATACCCTCTAGTTTCTTTGATTCCTCTGAAAGAGAATCAAGTTTTTCAACTATTTGGTTTTGTACCTCTAAGCTTTGAGGAAAAGATATTTCTATTTTCTTCAATAAACTTGCTTTTATACCTTGTACAGTTGCCCCTGTCCCTCTTTCCAAAATTTTCTTTCTAATCGGAGCTGACAGTAACATATATTTTAAAAAAGTTTGATTAAGAACTTCAGCATTAGGTTGCATTACTATAATGCGTTGAGCAAATGCTAATTTTTCAGTTAAGTCTATTTGTGCGACGTTAGCAAGCGGTGCCTCTGTAGTAAAAACAACATCACCATAGTTTGGTATTCCTCGTGTCATCCAAGTATCATAATTATCAGAATGGATAAATTCTTGAGGTTCGATGTTTAAGTATCCTAGCTTGACATTTTTAGCTGTTATCAGTCTTATACCTGAAGAAGTTTTTACTGGTGTCTTACCTCTATAATCAATAAACTTTATACAGCTCTCAATTGAATTATCAATCCAGCCCTCACCTCTAGTAGCAAAAATGCTATTCAATTCACTTTGAAAAAGTTCCTTGGCATTTTGGAGGTTGCGCTGCACATTCTCTTTGGCTTGTTCAATAGCAGATAATACTCCACCTACTATAGCAACAATTCTTTCCTGTTCATCTAAAGGAGGCACAAGAATTGGATAATCCTCTAATGCATCCTTATTTACCCCAGTTTGTCCCGCAGCTCTATGCGAAAGATTAATAATATAATCTTGAATCTCTGAATACTTTAGGAATAAGAAAGCATAATCTTTTGAAAGCACTCTTTCATCAGGAACTGCTTTCATCAATGCAACATTGTAAGCGCCTCTTAGTCCTTTTAGAATCTGAAATACAGGAGGGCCATACCTTCCTATCATGATATCGTTTTCATCACAAAACCTCCTAGCCTTGGCTTTAGGTATGTAAACAATATTATCATCAGATTTATAATCCCTAATTTGAATTAGTCTAATATACCCTTCTTTCTCTTCTAATGAGAAGTCACTCTTAGGAGGTTGTGAACCGCCTACAAAATCACAAACTTCGCTCAACCTTTTTAGCTTCCAGCTCTTCATAGTAGTTCTAAGATTAAGTTAAGTATTTCTTTAGTTTCTTTATCCAACAGCTTCATCTCCGCAACTATTTCTACAGGTTCACGCAATATAACTTCCTCCTTTTTATGAGGATTCTTCACCTGAAGGTCATAATTCTGATTAACGTCACTAGTACTTATAGTCCAGCTTTTCTCTGTCTCAGGCTTAGTTTTCTGCAGTGCCAAAAACTCCTCTAAGTCGCGGTCGTTCAGCGGGTTGGTTTTACCCATGTTGCGGCCGGGGCTCAGCTGGTAGTACCAGATGTTTCTGGTGGGCTCGCCTTTGGTAAAGAACAGCGCCACCGTTTTCACACCCGCCCCTAGGAACGTACCACCTGGCAAATCGAGCACGGTGTGCAGGTTGCAGCTTTCCAGGAGGTGCTTGCGTAGGCTCACCGAAGCATTGTCGGAATTGCTCAGGAACGTGTTCTTAATAACGATACCTGCCCTGCCGCCCGCTTTCAGGCTCTTGATGAAGTGCTGCATAAACAGGAAAGCCGTCTCGCCTGTCTTGATGTCGAAGTTCTGCTGCACCTCTGGTCGCTCCTTGCCCCCAAAAGGCGGGTTAGCCAGAATGACGTGGTAGCGGTCCTTCTCCTGTATGTCGCGTATGTTTTCGCTCAGCGTGTTGGTATGGATGATGTTGGGCGCTTCGATGCCGTGCAATATCATGTTCATGATACCGATGATGTAGGCCAGGTTCTTCTTCTCTTTGCCGTAGAAGGTTTTGGTCTGCAACGTCTCCAGGTCCGATGTGCTTAAGTTCTCGCGGTCGCGGCTCATGTACTCGTAGGCTTCGCACAAAAAACCCGCACTGCCCACAGCCCCATCGTACACGCGCTCACCAATCTTCGGCTGCAGCACTTGGATAATTGCCCTGATAAGCGGACGCGGGGTATAGTACTGCCCTCCGTTGCGGCCCGCATTGCCCATGTTTTTGATTTTGGTCTCGTAGAGGTGGCTCAACTCGTGCTTGTCCTTCTGCGAGCGAAAAGGCAACTCGTCGGCATACTCCAGTATCTCACGCAGGTTGTAGCCGCTCTGAATCTTGTTCTTCAGCTCACTGAAAATCTCCCCGATCTTGTACTCGATGGTCTGCGGGTTGTCGATGTTCTTCTGCTTAAAGCCAGCAAGGTATGGAAACAGCTTCTGGTCCACGAACTGCACCAAGTCTGGTCCCGTCATAGCGCGGTGTATGTCCAGTTTGCCCTCGGCAGTCTTTGGCATGGCCCAGTTCGGCCAGCGGTACTCTTCGTCCAGAATATAAGTATACTCTTTGCCCTCCAGTTCCGCCGTATCGGCCTTGTCCTGCTCCAACTCGTCGAGGTAGCGCAGAAACATCACCCACGAGGTCTGCCCGATATAATCCAGTTCACTATCCGCACCCGAATCCTTGTACAGGATGTCGTCTATATTCTTAAAGGTTTGTTCAAACATGTTGGTAAGTGGTAATCTAAATTTTGTTTGTTATCAAAGATACAGCTATCGATTCTCTCCCGAAACAGGCTTAGACGGCCTGTGTTAAGGTTATGTTGAGAAAGCCTTAATGTTGCAACTTATACGCTCTAAAGTAACATATAATATTTAGAATATTAAATAAAATTCCTTTACTTGTGCAAAAAATCGCTGCTCTTAAAAGCGAAGTGAATACGCACCCTTTCCCCTTATTTATGAAATATCAGTACGCAATCCCTATGTTGCTGACAGCCTTGTTCATATCTATCAAGGCCCTGGCTTACGATGACTATGATTATGATGAAGATGATTTTGGAGTAGCAGAGGCTGGTATGCTATTGTTTTTTGGGGCTTGTATTGCCCTAGCTGGTTTTATTATCAGCCTGCTAGTACCGCTCAGAAAAATAGGAAGAGGCATATGCATCGCAGGCTTAGTGATTGGTGGCATAGGTGTGGCAAATGTGGCGCTTATGGTTCTATCCTGGGCACTGACTACTGCTTTAACCCTTGCGCTATACCTAGGAGGCTTATTTGTGGTAGGCTATATATTGTATGCTATTTATCAGTGGCTTATATCTCCTAAACATTAATTTTATTCTGGTCACAAAATTTGATTATACTAAGAAATCTCTTCCGTAATTTCGCGCTATAACATAGGACGTTCACTATTTTCCATTTCAGCATCAATGAAAACACTTTTACCATTACTGATTACACTATTATTATCTACCAACGCTTTTTCACAAAAGCTAACGCTTCAAGAACTAGTAACCCTTTGCGACAAGCAAAGCTGGGAAAGTGTCAATACTACGCTTTCAGCCAAAGGGTGGGTTTATCACGATTCCAAAAAGGGCGATGACTATAACTACAATACCATCACCTGGTCTTACAATAAGGACTATTACAGTGATAAAGCAAATGCCTGGTTTAAGTTATTTACTTATGAAGGGCATCCTAACAAGGTGACTTATACAGTTTTTAATAAACCTGCCTATACCCTTATCGCCAACTCTATTACCTCTTCAGGTTATAAGCTTGTAAGCAGTGCTATAGAAGACAACGAGTTAATCTCAACGTATGCCAACAACTCCCATCTCGTTAAAATCAATACTGAGAAAAGAGAAGACGATGACTGGTCAGAGCGCAGCATTACTGCCTACCAAATTACTGTCATCAAGAAAGCCGGAGTGTACGACCCCAATAATGGCAAGAAAACAAGTTATCATGAAGATGGCGAGATAGAAGCAGAGTATACGCTTAAGGATGGTGAATTGCATGGTGCATTTAAGTCCTACTATGATAATGGCCAATTACAAAAACAGGGTAATTACTTAAATGGTAAAGGCAACGGCAAGTTTGTAGAATTCGATGAAGATGGTGACAAAACAGCAGAATATACTATGCTGAATGGTGAAGTACATGGTCTTGCTAAAATCTATGAAGGAGGTCTGCTTTCTGAGGAAAAGGAATATGTGAATGGAGTACAAACAGGAAATTTTATTGACTATTACTATGATTCGGAGACCGAAAAACCTACGATAAAAGTAGTTGGTTCGACCATAGACGGGAAGAAAAGCGGGAAATGGACCAGCTATTATGTAGCAGACGGTCAAGAAGAACCTCTCGAATACTGGCATTACAAAGATGGATTAAAGCATGGAGAGGCTAAGGAGTTCATAGGGAGCGACTCTCTTCAAATAGCAACCTATGCTAATGGGAAACTACACGGACCTTATAAAAGAAAAGTTAAGCTGAAGTTAACGGATACCGAAACCGGTGAACAAGACTTTGTGTGGGATACTGATTGTGAAGGCGAATACAACAATGGACTAAAGCATGGCAAATGGACTTACTATTATATGCTAACAAAGCTTAAAGAAGGCCGCTATGCCAATGACAAAAGAGAAGGTATTTGGTCATATTTCATCCCGGTAGGCAGCCGTAGCGGACAAGTAATGCTTGAATCTAACTATTCGAACGATAAGAAAAACGGCTTAGAAAAGCGGTATTTCTTCATGGAAGAAGTAGAAGACAATTCACAAGGAAGACAAATTATTACTTATAAGGCCTTCCCGGCCCTGGTGAAGACATTTTATAAAGACGATTTAAAAAATGGCGATTATGAGTATAGGGACTCAACAAATATATTAGTCGACAAAGGCTCCTATCTGAATGATGAAAAGCATGGTCAATGGCTAGAAGGCTATATTCACAACAATCCTGACGATTCCCGCTCCTGGCTTTACTATGCAGGAGAATATAAGAACGGCAAAGAAGAGGGTAAATGGATCTCTTATTTTGATAGGAACCTAATCCTTACAACTTCCCATTTTCGTGCAGGCAAACTAAACGGTGAGTTAATAGAATGGAATGAGCTTGGTAAACCTGCTGAAAAGAAAATTTTTGAAAACGGTGATTTAAGAGACCTAACCATTTATGACTCTGCCGGTGAGAAGATCATGAATAGGTATGAGATTTACAATGAAAACTCAAGCAGCTTCATATGTCGACAGTCAGAGTATTTTGATGATAAGATCGTTTCACAGGAATACAGAATTTTCAGGCAGGAAAAGATTCATCATAATGATTTTGAAAGGTTGTTCCTTAATCTAACAGGCATCACCTCCAGTAAAGTTTATGGTTACAAAGACGGAGAATACAAAATGACCACCCCGGCTGGTGAGTCGCTGATCACAGGCAAGTATCTCAAGGAAGACAAAATAGGTCAATGGACTTATACCTATCCAAGCCAGCAGGTGGTGATGGAATTGAACTATGAGAAAGGGCAAGCCCACAGCGAGAAGTACCGCACACTGGCAGGTCAGCCTTATTCTGGTGAGTTTGTTTACTACGATGCTACTGCAGGGCTAAAAGAGGAAAGAAAGATTAAGAATGGGCTTCGAAATGGCAGAACCACTTATCTGGACAGCAATAATAAGGCGATTAGAAAAGAAAACTACAAAGAGGGAGCACTGAAATGAGTTTAACAGTAGAAGAAATGCTCCGCCTCTATTACAACAAGTACAAAGAATTAGAGCGTAAAGGAGGTCCTGAAAAGGACGGCGACTTGTTTGAAGAAGTGATTGGTCTGGAAGAAGGGATATTGGAAAAGTTTGGCCTGCCTGCTTCTAACACAAACAAAGAAATACTCTGGAAGCTGTCACGAAAGAAAAAAATCTCTGACAAATCTATAGACTTGACACTACTGCAGCTGAAAGCTGCTGCTGAGAAACATTTGTATGCACCTGTACTCACAGACCTGGAGCAGCTTCAGAAAGCGAAGGCTCAGAATCGGAGTGCCTTTGACATATTGCCGGAACTTGGCCATCCGACGCACGAATATACAATTCTCTTGTATGATACTATACTTGATTATGTAAGCCCTAAATTGGTACTGGCGGAGCTAAGCGCCCTTAAACGATTAGATTGTTATGGAGAGATAGCTACTCTGAAAAATCAGTATCCTCGGACTTTCAGAAAAACCAAAGTTTATAAGCAACACAAGCCATACCTGAAGTTTCTGGATATTTATTTAGATCCCTTAAATATAGACTTACTCTATAACTTGGGCCATGATGAAACAATCGTAGGTTATCCCCACCCGCTAGTATATGCGGCTATAGCTATGCCTCCTGAATTTGAAGAAAGAGAGGATAACAGGCAAGCGAACCTTTTTGATTCAGTTCGTCCAGAAGCAATAGAGTTTAATCCTGAGTACATAACACTAATTGATTTGATTGTGATCGAAGAGATCATTTTCAGTGAGGACTCCGCCGTGACAGTGGTTGGGCACATTGCCCATGCACACTATCCCCAGCCAATTACTTTAGGATTTGAATTTGATGCATTAACATCTCTTATCCAGGATTATGGAAGCCACGGACAGTATATACTTAGTTATTTCAATAAACAACGGCAACTTAATCTGATTGATAGTCCGACAATTATTTCTTTGAAAGATAAAACTGGAAGTAACTTGGGATTAAACAAGCATTACTTAAAGGTTTACAAACCGCTCACGCTAGGTCCGTCTGGCAAACCAGAAGTTATGAAGGAAGCCTTTTATATAGTTGATGAGGTGATAGACAGAGCCCGCTACGATCAAGAACAGATACCAAAATTGAAATGCAGCCTAAATGGTGCTTTCCACCATATGTTGCAACATTACTATTTCTATTTAAATGCGCTATTAAAGGGTATGAACGATGCTGAGGCTAGGAAGAAGTCTGGCCTGGAGGATAATACACGCTTCGAAGTCTCTAGATTGTTATATATGCTTTATAAACACGGTGAGACTCCTGAGATGAGGTAAGGGCCAAATTATTGGCTTAGAAAAAACATAAAACTTTATACACTTCCCTTAATGAAAAAACTACTACCTTTTACATTTATCGCAATACTACTATTTGGTTGTGGTGCAAATGAAGATTATGCTTATGGTAGTTACTCTGACGGTACCTATTGTGCAGAAGTTGACTATTACAATCCTAACACTGGCAACAGTTCTACTTACACCTTGGAAGTTGAGATAGAGGACGATGATTTAACAACTATCCATTGGCCTAACGGTGGCTGGTTAGACGATTCACACTTCAGTTCCACCGATATTAGTGGAGGATCTGCCAGTTTCACAAGTGACAGAGGCTATGAATATACTGTCACAATAACAGGAGAAGGAGGAAATTGCTACACATCAAGTTACATAGATGATGAAGAGGAAGAAGAAGATGATTATCTGTATGATGAAACAGAAGATGTACTGGCTGAAGAAGAATACTAACACCGGAATAGAGGCCTAAACTATGCTAAACTCAGAAGCGCTTGCCCAAATCAGGAAAGGTATACAGAAGGTCATTGATAAAAATGACTGGGCTTTTAAGTTACGCCCTGAAACTTCGTCAATAGAATGCACTATTTGGATCCAAGCTGCAGATGTCACAGATAAGATTGTTCAGCCAGCATCACGTGAATTAGTAAAAAATGGGAGAAACTTTAAACCAGAAGCAGAGGGTGATCTAGATAATATTAGTAGCCTTATCGATTATGCTACTAATGAATTAACTAAATATGCCACTTTGTGTGGCATAAATGGCAATAGTTCTGTTAGCGCTAAAACTTCTGACCCAATAAATGATCTTATCCGAAAATATAAAGAAGATCTCCGCCTCAATGGCCTTCAGGACGAGCTATACAAATGGCGGCTCCTTCAAACTTATCGTAGCAGGCCAAATCTGGATGCCGCTGATTTTACGGCAGAGATCAAGTCTATTGATTTTGCAAATCTGATTTATGGAGTAGGTATAGGCGTTGTCCACCACCTCGCAAAGGACAGACCAGAGGAATACAGGGCTTGTTTCAAATTACTCTTCAATGAGGAGCTTCCCCTGGCTGAGAGGCTAAACTCCTTTAACTCCGAAACGCTGAAGCTTTTCAGAGAACTGCAGCCTAATCCGAAACACTCACACCATCATGACGAACGGACGATGGCCACCCTCCTTACCTACTACAATCCTGATAAGTATGCTTTCTACAAAGATTCATTTTATCAGAAGTACTGCAAGTTATTAGGTATAAAGCCTAAAAAGGTAGGTGAGAAATATCTACATTACCTAGAGCTGTTAGATAGCTTTATCTCTGAATATGTGGTGACAGACAGTGATCTACTTAGTTTGGTTGATACACTTTTACCAACTGATGCTTTCAAAGATACAAACCGTAAAGTATTGGCTCAAGATATATTATACAGGATGCTGGATAAAGGATTAGAAGAGATAGAGATTGGAGATGCCTCAGTATACAAAATCTCTATGGGGGACTTCAATGATCAAGAAATAGCTGATTGCATAGATCAGAAAAAAATTATTGTGCACCAGAACACAAAACCTCTAGGCCAAACACGTGAAAGCCAAGGGTTTGTTTATTCAAGTAAAATCAGAATAGGTGACTACTTTTATCTTACCCCCGGGAATAGAAATCAAGCTGTAAGTCTTCTAGGAAAAATAACAGGCCCTGCAACTTCGGCTACCTACAACAGTTATGGGGATGAAGGATGGTTAGAGCGACCATTTGATATAATTGCTATACCAAAAAACAAAACTAAATATACAGGCAAGCAAAAGTGGTGGACACCTAATAGCAGAACAACTTGTGTAGCTATAGATTTAGAAGAGTTAGAGGAAGCCAATAAATTGCTTATTGAACCTTATTTTATGGCGAAACTTGTGCATGACTCTAATTCCAACGTTGACAGTACTGACACTAAAGATGATCCGATTAAAACTAACGCAAAAGAATTTAAAATGCCTCTAAACCAGATTTTGTTCGGCCCACCAGGTACAGGCAAGACTTATAATACCATTAACAAGGCCTTAGAAATTCTTGGTGAACAAACGGAAGGTATAGACAGGTTTACACTAAAGAAAGTGTTCGAGAATAAAGTGGCTGAAGGTCAGATAATGTTTACAACCTTCCATCAGAGCATGAGCTATGAAGACTTCATCGAAGGTATAAAACCACAGGAAGCTTTTGATAAGGACGGGAACACGATCATTTCCTATAAGGTTGAACCTGGTATCTTCAAGAAGATCTGTGACAAAGCTACCACTAAGGAAGGCTCAGACAATTTTGACGAAGTATACGAGCAATTTACAGAGGACATACAAGCGGAGGACTTCCTATTACTTCACACTCCCCGACACAACAAGCCTTATAAGATTACAGTTAACTCTAACAAGAACTTTATTGCCAGACCAGAGACTGTTACAGCAACTCCAATGGTCATCACAAAGGATATGGTTCGAGACTATCTCTTCTATGGGAAGATACGGGATTGGAAGCCATACACGGTTAGCATAAGCGAACACCTTAAATTAAGGTATAAATTATCGATCCAAACTGAAACAGCACAAAATAAAGATTACATCCTCATCATCGACGAAATCAATCGCGGCAACGTCTCCCAAATCTTCGGAGAACTCATCACACTAATCGAAGAAGACAAGCGTCTTGGTAAAGACGAACAACTGGAAGTCACCCTCCCCTACAGCAAAGAGAAGTTTGGTGTACCAGCCAACCTATACATCATCGGCACCATGAATACTGCCGACCGTAGTGTAGAGGCTTTGGACACTGCCCTGCGCCGCCGCTTCAGCTTTGTTGAAATGCCACCAAGGTATGATCTGGAAGGGCTTCAGCAGGAAGTGGAAGGCTACAAACTGGCTGACATCCTTCAGAAAATAAACCGTAGAATAGAGAAGCTATTGGGCAAAGACAACCTGATCGGGCATAGTTATTTTCTCTGCGTTAAGAACACCGATAACCTACGAGCTGCTTTCCAGAACAAGATCATTCCGCTGCTGCAGGAGTATTTCTACGGCGACTACGGC
This sequence comes from Pontibacter ramchanderi, assembly GCF_002846395.1. Lineage (GTDB taxonomy): Bacteria > Bacteroidota > Bacteroidia > Cytophagales > Hymenobacteraceae > Pontibacter > Pontibacter ramchanderi. The sequence continues at coordinate 266,941 of NZ_PJMU01000001.1, read as the reverse complement.
AAGATAGGCTTGGTGCTGGGTGAGGGCTTTTTCAAGGAACTGGATAAAGTTGAAGAGGCTGATATATTTGCCTCTTTCGGCAATTACGATCCTGCTGGTCTATCTGAAAAACAGGTATACCATTTAGCCGAACTAATAGGTAAAGACCGACTGTCAGACGATGACTTTAAATCGGCTCTGGAGAAGTTAATGAAGTAGACATATGCTTGAACAGGAAAACCCTCTGCGGGTATTTGAGCATAGCAGTCTCTGGGCACATAAAGGTGAGCCAAAGAAACGCCTCACCGACAAACAATTGCAGTCGCTGCAGGCTTTCCATGGTGAGGAAGGTGTCCCCTACTATACCTTAATCCATAGAGGTGTCAGGTTCACGGAGTATGTAGGTGTGTTGCAGGTTGGAGGCCTAACCATTGAAGTGCTCCCAAAAGCAGATAAAAACGATAGCATTACTAAGTGGCACGGTATGCTGATCGGTATGCTCAAAGCAGTCGGTCTGTTTAACATACAGGCTCCGACGACCAGCGACCTAAGCCTGCGCTCCAACTCTATTCTGGACCTGTACTTTGCGCTATACCTGCAGGAAGTAGAGTATCTGCTGCATCGCGGACTGGTAAAGAAATACCGTAAAACTGAAAGTAATGCAACAGCACTAAAAGGTAGTATACAGTTTGCGCAGCACATCCAGAAAAATCTGGTCCACCAAGAGCGATTTTATGTGCGACACACTACCTATGATGTGCAGCACCAACTGCACCAGATCTTATACAAAACTTTACTGCTACTAAAGCAAATCAATACCAATACTGCGCTACATAGTAAGATCGGTTCGCTGCTGTTAAACTTCCCGGAGCAACAGGATCTGAAAGTATCAGAAGCCACTTTCGAAAAGATCACACTTAACCGCAAAACAGAAAGCTACAGCAAAGCACTTGAGATTGCCCGTATGCTGCTGCTCAACTACCATCCGGATGTAAGCAAAGGGCAAAACCACGTACTCGCCCTGATGTTTGACATGAATATGTTGTGGGAGCGTTTTGTGTACGTGAGCCTTCGAAAAGGCTTTCGGAAAGCAAACCTCAGCTATACTTTACACGATCAGGTGCACAAGTATTTCTGGAAGCCAACGCACGGGAGTCGTAGCAAAATCAAACCTGATATTGTCATCAACAAAGATAAAACTGACTGTGTAGTTTTGGATACCAAATGGAAGAACCTGAACGGTTACAACCCTTCCCCTGATGATCTAAGGCAGTTGTATGTATACCACCAATATTACCATGCAAAAAAAGTCGCGCTGGTTTATCCTGGCGGAGAGAAAGGGCTGAAAAACGGGAAATACCTTTGTTCTAGTACAGGTATAGAAACGGATAAAGAATGTAGTATCATTACATTACCTGTTCAAGATTCCATCGATGCCTGGCAAAAATCGATTTTTGATGCAATATATGATTGGTCAGGTTACAGAGAGTAGCTGACTCAATCTTGCAAATCCCTGAATCCTGCAAATCCTCTAATCCTGTAAATCCTGATCCAGACAAATTACCCCGTGCACGATTCGGACAGGTCGCGACCTGTCCCTACGAGAATGAACTAACTGCATTGCTCCTAGGCGTGTGCTGCACCCTAAATCAAAGAAATCAGAAACAGATGTGGTCTAAACTATTGCTGGGTTTAACAGTTAAAGACTCGAAACCAACAAACTTAGAACGCACCATATGTCTATACTTCAATTAAAACCTTCGATACTGGTCGAAACGCCTTTGGGGACGGGCCAGGCAATTTTCATCATCGATTACGGCATGCACCAGAACACCTGCTGGGTGGTCGCCTTGCAAAAAGATGGGGTGATCAAACATTTTGATTGCAACGATGTGATCCTGTCAACGAACTATACCTATGGCATGAATCTCCGGAAAAATCACTTTCCTGTGCAGGAGTCTGCTGCAGGTTCAGAATAAACGCTTCCACAAGTCGACGCATAAAAAAAAGGTCTGTCAGGTATACCTGGCAGACCTTTTTACTTGTCACTCAATGGAGGTAGGCGGCTGTCTGATTAGCTTGCCTTGTTCACAACTGTCACCACACGGCCAGATCTTCCGGCAGGCGAAAACACTTTCAGCTTCACTTCCCCTTTATCGCTGATCGGGCCGGTGTATACCTTGCTTTTTTCGGTCGGCTCCGAGCCATCGGTGGTATAGCGGATGATGAAACCTGGCAGCTGCACATTTGCCAGTATTTTGCCGTTTTCGACCACAGCTCCGGCTGTAGGTATACGGTACTGAAAACCACCGGCATAGTAACTTAAGCGCGGGAGCTCCCGTTTGCCCAGCACGTTCACGAAGGCAGACCAGGCCTGGTTGTAGGCGGTATTGGCTTTGGCGGCATCCGGCTCGGTGGCCCAGGCCGGATCAGGCGCCCAGGCTCTCTCAGCCAGACCCAACAGCTTCGGCAGCAGCATGTACTCCAGTCGCTCCGGCGTTTTGATCATCTCGGACCAAAGCGGCGCCTGCAGGCCTACAATATTGGTCCGTCCATAGGCAGTCAGCCGCTCTTTTCCTTTAAAGACCACCGCCGGGTTGATCGGTTTGTTGTCGGTATCCACCTTCTGGTTCTTCATGTAATCGTAAGGGATGAAGTAGAAAGGCTTGTCCACATCAAGGAACCCTGCCCAGTACAGGCCCGGCTCTTCGTAGGCTTTCTGATAGGTCAGGTCCAGGTATAGGTTGGAAGCATTGGTGAGCACCACCTTGTAGCCGGCGTTCGCCATGCGATAGGCCAGGTCCTCTGCGCCCCAGAGGTTATTCCAGACATCCACATGAAAGTTCTTGTCCTTGAAATCCTGGTTGGGCACATACACGTTCTTGCCGTTCTGCTGTACCCTTGTCAGGCCAATTTCTTCCCATCCCGACAGGTATAGCTTGCGGGCTTTCAACATGTCGTTCACCTTGCCGAAAAAGTAGTCCCAAAGATCATATTTACCTTTTATGCTCGGGTTAGACGCTATAAAAGTTTCTACTGCAGGCGACTTCTCCCACACGCCGTTCGGCACTTCGTCGCCACCCATGTGGATGGTCCGGATCGGAGCACCGGCTTCCTGGTACATGGCCAGGATCTCGTCTACCACCTTTTCGAGGAAGGTATAGGTGGATGGCAGCGCCACATTGATCACGTTATCGTTCCAGTTCTGCACCGAGCGGTACACCGACTTGTCTTCCAGGTCGCGGAGCAGGTAACGTTTGGCTTCTTCCGGTTTTCCCTCCTGCACCAGGCGGGCGTAGCGGGCATCCATCGACTTGATGGCGGCCCGGGCATGACCCGGTGTTTCGATCTCAGGGATCACCTTGATGTGGCGCTCCGTCGCATACTTCAGAATTTCGATAAAGTCGGTTTTGGTATAGTGCCCGCTGCCGCTGGTCTTGTCGGCCTCCGGACCTGATCCGTACGATGGCTGCAAATGATCCTTCTCGTCTATTGAATGGCCGCGTCTGCCGCCAACTTCTGTCAGCTCCGGCAGACCCGGAATCTCCAGGCGCCAGCCCTCGTCGTCGTTCAGGTGAAAGTGCAGCACGTTCAGTTTGTAGAGCGCCATCAGGTCCAGCACCTTCAGCACCTGCTCCTTCGACTGAAAGTTGCGCGACACATCCATCATAAAAGCCCGGTGTCCGAAACGCGGCGCATCCGACACACGCACACCTGGCAGTGAAACAGAAGATTGGTTTTTAGCCAGTGCCGCTGCCGGGATCAGGGTCTTCAGCGATTGCGTGCCGTAGAAGGCACCGGCTGGCGTAGAGGCGGCGATCACTACTTCCTGCGGATTCACCTGCAGTTCGTAGGCTTCCGGCCCCATCCCCTTCTTCAGCTGCAGCCGGATCGCTTTGCCCGTACCCAGCATACTGATCACCGGCTTCTTGCCGAATACTGTACCCAAGTGCTCGGCCAGCAGATCCGCCTCGCGCATGAAAGCCGCATCGGTTACGATGGGCACTGTGGCGCTGAGGGTAAAAGGCTTGCCGGTTTCGTGGTAGACAGCCGGCGTCGGGAAGACCTTGGTCAGCTTTTCTTCGGGGATGTCGGTGATCACCTTGTTCTGCGCATAGATGTCTTTTGCCTGCACCCAGTCCACCCAGGGCTGGTCTGGCTTTTTAACATTGATCGGCGCTGTGGCGTGTCCTTTACATTTGTCGTGGTCCCAGACCAGGTAAAAGCCATGCGGTGTTCTGGAATCGTTCACGACCTGTCCGCCCGACACCAGCTCGATGCGTTGCGAAGCTCCCGGCGCGAGACTTTTAAAAGCGGCAGTCGGTGCCAGGTAATGCAGGTCGCCGTTTACGTGCTCTACGCTTACAGGTGCACCCTCCGTTTTGGGTTTGAGGGCCGGAAAGGAATGAAAATACAGGCTCCAGCCGCTTGCCGGCAAAGGCGCTTGGCCAGTGTTGGTCAGGGTAAGGATGGCCAGCGTTTGCGGTTTGTTCTGGTATTTTCCGTCTGTTATTTCATAGCTCAGCTGGAGCTGCTTCGGGTTGAAGGCGCTGCTGTTTTCCTGCGCAAAGGAAGAGGAATTAAGCAGGATAAAGAGGGCGCAGCATAGGGCTGTCAGGGATTTTCTCATGTTCGCTAATAATCAGGCTGGTGGATCTTTGCTGAAATATAGCACAAAATGAGTAGAACCTAAATTTTAGGTGCTGAATCGTTGTGAAGACACTGAACCTGTGCGATTGCATATCTATGCAGTCGGGCTCCATTGATACAGTGAGTTCATCTTCTACACTTTTTTATCATCCTGTAAGGATTCTGGCAGCGCATAGCATAGGCTTATCGCCCTTTTAAACAAGATTCTTAACAGAATGACAAAGGTGTGTAGTAAGCGGGCCTCTACCAAGAATGTCCTTACATTACATCACCCCATCCGTCAACACTCATATGGTCCCGTCGAGGAGACAGTACCACTTTAGTAAATGATATCAAAGAACTAATGTCATCCTGTAAGGATCTTGGTGGCTAGGACGTGAAGCTTTAATTCAAGGATCAGCCATCAAAAATCGCAGGTATGGATTTTCATTTTTTATCAAGTCCATTTTCTTCTCACGGCTCCAACTCTTCAGTTCCTTTTCTCTATCGATAGCATGCTGCACATAGGTATAGCGTTCATAGTAGAGCAACTTGTAACAGAAGTAGCGACCTACAAACGCCTCAGGTTTACCTCTGTTTTCTTTATGCTGCTCAAGCCGATATACCAGGTCATTTGTCATCCCCACATATAGCACAGTTTTGCCTGGATTGGTAGTGATGTAGACAAAGTAGTTATGCCTTTTCATAGTGTACTACGGTGACGGCAGTTTTATTATACTTTTTTTGTCATTCAGAAAGAATCTTGGTCGCAGGTGGCATAGGCTTATCACCCCTCTAACCAAGATCCTTACAGGATGACAAAAAAAATAAAATGACAAAAAAATAAAGCCAATAGTGGTTCCTCCCCCCTACTGCGACCACTCCGTCGGCTTGCGGTCCCAACGGTGCGACTTAAGCTGGTCCAGCAGTTCGTCTGGCAAACCCTTTCCGTCACCGGCCTGCAGGTTAGCCTTCACGTGATGGGCTTTGCGCATGCCGGGTATGGTGGTGCTCACATCCGGATTGCTCAGGATAAAGCGCAGGGCCATTTCCGGCATGCTCATGCCAGCTGGTACAAGTGGCTTCAGGCGGTCGGCATGCGCCACACTGGCCTTCAGGTTTTCAGGAACAAAGTAGGTGCTGCGCCAGTCATCTGCCGGGAAAGTGGTTTCAGTGGTAAAGGTGCCGGTGAGGGTGCCTTCGTCGAAAGGAACACGGGCGATGGTGGCGATATCGAGTTCGCGGCAAAGCGGGAACAACTGATCTTCCGGCGCCTGGTCGAAAATGTTGTAGATGACCTGTACGCTGCTGATGTGCCCGGTGCGCAGGGTCTGGAGTACGTTTTCCGGTTCCCAGCGGTTCACGCTCACGCCCATGTGCTGGATTTTGCCATCGGCCTTCAGTTTCTCTACGGCTCGCTGCCATTCTTCCTGCTCGGCCCAGCTGTCTTCCCAGACATGGAATTGCTGCAGGTCGATGGTCTCCACCCCCAGGTTCTGCAGACTCTTCTCGGTATAGGAGATGATGTGCTCGGCAGGGAAACAGTCTTCGAGTTTATAGGACGCCTTAGAGGGCCATTTCATGTTCTTGGGCGGGATCTTGGTTGCCACGTACAGGCGTTTAGTTGGATTACGTTTGAGCAGGCGACCCAGGATCTGTTCGCTTTTGCCTTTGCCGTAGCCCCAGGCGGTATCAAAAAAATTGCAGCCACCTTCCACGGCCATATCCAAAGAGCGCTCCGACTGCTGGTCATCCGAACCGGTCCAGCCGGCCATGCCCCACATCCCATACCCTATCTCGCTCACCTGCCAGCCTGTGCGGCCAAATCTTCTATACTCCATACCTTGTGTTTTTATTTAGTGTGTTCTGCCTTCATACTGCTGTAAATATACAAGAGTTATCGATTTACGGGCCTGAATCCATTGCACAAATACGATATTCTGGCAGAGATGCTTATCTTAGACTTCTCAAAAGCCACACACCATGACGACTTTGCTGAAACATCTTTGGAAGAAAGCCACCCTCACCACACTGACTGTGCTCGCCTTCACCCTCTCCGGCCATGCGCAGGATGCGAAAACCGAAGCCGACTTACAGGCCATCATGCAGCAGCATGACATGATCGGGCTATCGGTTGCCGTCGTAAAAAAGGGGGAAATCGTCTATACAAAATCGTTCGGGCTAAAGGACGTAGAAAGCCAGAAGCCCCTTACGAATAACGACATCTTCCGGATCGCTTCTATTTCCAAATCCTTTACGGTGACGGCCCTGATGCAACTGGTCGAGGCGGGGAAGCTTTCGCTGGAGGATGATGTGAGCAAACAGGTTGGCTTTGAGGTACGCAACCCCCGGTACCCGAACAAGGTGATCACGCTGCGCATGATGCTCTCGCATACCGCCAGCATCAACGACAGCCAGGGCTACTTTACACTCGACAGCATCGACCCGGCCAAGAACCCGAACTGGGCGGCATGCTACAACAACTACGAGCCGGGCACTAGCTATGAGTACTGCAACCTGGGCTTCAACATGGCAGGCACCATTCTGGAAAAGATCACCGGGGAGCGATTCGACCAATATGTAAAGCGCCACGTACTCGACCCGCTCGGCATTTACGGTGGCTACAACGTGGACTCACTCGACGCCAGCCGCTTCGTGACGCTGTATGAATACAACGCTGACTCCAGCAGCTTTACTCCTTCCCCATCAGCCTACAACCCGCGCCGGCAGGAAATCAGAAATTATGTGATGGGGAAAAGCACGCCGATCTTCTCGCCCACTGGCGGCATGAAAATGTCGGCACCCGACCTGGCGCGGTACATGACCATGCACATGAACCAGGGCAGCTACAAAGGCACCCGGATCATCTCAAAAAAGAGTGCCAGACAAATGCAGGCAAAAATCGCGGATAACGGTTATGGGCTGGCCCTGAAAACGGAGCGCAACCTTATTCCAGGTATATCGTTGGTAGGCCACACCGGGAATGCCTACGGACTCTACAGCGCCATGTTCTTCAACCCGAAAGAGCAGTACGGCTTTGTAGTGATCACCAACGGGACAAGTGCGCCGGAAGTGAATGAATACAACCTGGCACTGGCAGACGTCATCAATAGTTTGTACAAGAATTTAATAAACTAGGCTGCGCTGTCAAGCTGTGTCCAGTGCTATTATCCTTTACAGGTATAGCTGCTAGTTTATAGAGAATATCGCTCTTGAGGCCAGTGCTGATCCATTTTGGAGAAACAGGTTCCAGACTTACGATCATGCTGTAAACATACTCGGTGGAAATCGAGGGGCCCTGCTCACTACTGTTTGATATCTGAAAAAAACGCTTCTTTGGTAATCGAGGCTGGTTTGCATGTATCCAAACTGTCCCCTTGAGGGGACCATAGGGTTGTCAGATAGTTGACGCATTGCTTCGAATTATCTTCAATGCATGATGATCTGCCCTGTTAACACCCCTGTAGCCCCCTTAAGGGGACAATTTGTATTGGCAGAAACCTACCACAGATGCTTTGTAGAGCCCATTTCTTAGTTTTCGAACAGCAGTGGCCCCTACCCCCGGGAGGTTAAGCTGCTGCTAATTGCGGGGTAGGGGCCCTCTTGCACCAAGATCCTTACAGGATGACAAAAAAGTAGTAAGAAGCAGCCCTGTCCTCAAGAGGTACACTTCTGCTTCTTTCAGTATCAAAAGAGACAAAACAGAACAGCCCGGTAGAAAACAAAAGCCCTCTCCAATACGGGAGAGGGCTTTTAATTTTAGGGTGGCACTATACCTTCCTGTCAATTACATTTACAATTCGGTGGCATTAAAGGTATCGCCTTGTCGCACATCACCCGTATCGAAGCCCTTCTTGAACCAGCGCACGCGTTGGGCAGAGGTGCCGTGGGTGAAGGAATCGGGCACGACCCTGCCGGTGGCTTGCTTTTGTAGTCGGTCATCGCCAATGGCGCTGGCGGCGTTCAGGGCTTCTTCCAGATCGCCGGGCTCCAGGAAACCGGTGGAGCGCTGGGTATGGTGTGCCCACACTCCGGCATAGAAATCGGCCTGCAGCTCTACCCGCACCATCAGTTGATTAAACTCGGCTTGCGACAGTCTGCCCCGCATGGCGTTTACCTGCTCCATGGTGCCAGTGAGCTTTTGTATATGATGCCCTACTTCGTGCCCCACCACATAGGCCTGGGCAAAGTCGCCGCCAGCGCCCAATTTGCGCTCCATTTCCTCAAAAAAACTTAGGTCGATGTACAGCTTCTCGTCGCCGGGGCAGTAAAAGGGACCTGTAGCGGACGAGGAAAGTCCGCAGGCTGATTGCACCTGACCTGAGAAGAGCACCAGGGTAGGCTCCCGGTAGCCGTCGATCATCTTATTCCAAACGTCTTCGGTGTCTGCCAGCACCACCGCCGTCTGGTCGGCCAGTTCCTGCTCTTCCGGACTCGGCTGGTAGCCTGTTGTTTGTGCATACTGCGGCTCACCGCCTACAAACTGCTGCAGGAGCGCAAGTGGGTTGGTGCCCGTCAAAAACATGATCAGCAACAGCACGCCCACGATCACCAGCCCTACTTTCGAGAAGAGGAGCCGGAACAAAGGGACCAGCAGCATGGGACTGATGCCCCGTCCACCGCCAAAACCTCCTGCCGACTGCCCTCTACGGTCTTCTATATTGCTGCTTTTTCTTCTTCCTTGCCATTTCATAGTTATTCATTTTGCATAAAGTGAGTGATGAGTTGAACAGGTCATAACCAGTGCTATACCTGAAAATTATAACTGTTTCAGCCTTGTATAACGGAGGGTCGCTTCACTTGGATGTCTGCAAATAAAAGAAGGCCTGCCAGGTATACCTGACAGGCCTCTTTCAGGAAGGTAGAGCTATCAGAAGCGACAGCTATACCAACCATTCACACCAAAACACAATCCTAAAAATTATATTCCTTTCAAAGCATCTTTCACGGTTTCGGCCATCGGCGTGGTCGGGTGACCGATGAGTCTGGAAAGCTGACGGCTGTCGTCGTGCAAGGCACCACCCGCCGCGGATACGTCCCAATTGGCGATGGCCCTGGCAAAGCCCTCCGGTACCCCGAAGCTGGCGAGTGCGGCGGCATAATCTGCCTCAGGCAGGTTTTTGTACGGGATGTCCTTGCCGGTCTGGCGGGAGATCTCAGTGGCCAGGTCGCTCAAGGTATAAGCTTCGTCGCCGGCCAGTTCGTATACCTTGCCTTCGTGTCCTTCTTCGGTCAACACAGCTACGGCCGCATCGGCGTAATCGGCGCGTGAGGCAGAGGACACTTTGCCCTCTCCGGCGCTGCCAATAAAGGCACCGCCAGCCACGGCAGCTGCCACTGATCCGGTGTAGTTTTCGGTGTACCAGCCATTGCGCAAGATCGTGTGGGCTATACCTGAGGTACGCAGCATTTCTTCTGTGGCCTTGTGCTCGTATGCGAGGCTCAGCGTAGACGTATCGGCATGTAGCAGGCTGGTATAGACGATGCGTTTCACATGCGCTTTTTTGGCCGCCTCAATTACGTTCTTGTGCTGTGTGGCCCGCTGCCCCACCTCACTGGAAGAGATCAGCAGCAGGGTATCTATACCTGACAAGGCGCGTTCAAGCGCTTCGGTCTGGGTATAATCCGCTTCGCGTACCTCCACGCCCAGGTCACGGGCTTTTTCCGGCGTGCGCACCAGCGCGACAATGTTTTCGGACGCTACTTTCGCTTTGAGTTTGGCCACAACCAGTCTGCCTAATTGGCCGGTTGCACCTGTAATGGCTATTTTCATATCGTTCTTCCTTTATTCTTTCACAAATTCTTTTGTACTTCTAACTGTGTCGATCGGGCGTACCAGCTTTTCGATCTGAGCGCGCTTTGGTTCCAGGAAAGGCGGCAGGGAGAGTTTCTCGCCAAGCGTTTCATAGGGTTCATCGCCCATGAATCCGGGACCGTCGGTGGCGAACTCGAACAGGATCTGCGGTGCCACCCTTGCGTAGAGGGACTCAAAGAAATGACGGTTTACGTAGCCGGAAGTCGGTAGCCCGATCCTGCTCAGGCGCTCGGTCCACTCGTCGAGCACAGCGCGGTCTGCTACCCGGAAGGCGGCGTGGTGCACCGTCCCGAAACCCTGTTGTGCCTGGCGCATGGTGGGGTTGTCTTCTACAATAACGGAAGCGCCGTTGCCACCTTCTCCCACCTCAAACAAATGGAAGGCCCCCTCCTGCGCTGTTTCTTTAAACAAGAGTACTTTTTCGAGCATCTGTTTAAGCGAATCGAAATCGGAGATGCGCACAAAAATGGGCCCTAATCCGGTGATGGCATGCTCCAGCGGAACAGGCCCTTTTTGCCAGGGTATACCGGCGGCCACACCCTTGTTCTTTTCGTCGGAGATCAGTTGGTACTGTTGATCATCGAAGTCCACGAAGGCAAGGGTCTTCTTGCCGAACTGTTCTTGTATACCTGCATGCTTTACCTGCAGCCGGTCGAAACGCTTTTCCCAATACGCCAGGGCGGCATCGGTCGGTACCCGGAACGAGGTTTTGGAGATCTCATTGGTGCCGTGTATCCCTTTCGGGATGCCCGGAAAGTCAAAGAAGGTCATATCGGTGCCGGCACTTCCACGGTCATCGGCAAAAAACAAATGGTATGTCTGGATGTCGTCCTGGTTGACGGTTTTTTTCACGAGGCGCATGCCCAGCACATGGGTAAAGAAGTCGTAATTCTTTTCGGCGCTGCTGGTGATGGCGGTTACGTGGTGTATTCCTTTTAACTGATTCATGAGCTGTAGCTTAACTGTACTGCCTATTATTTAGAAAAAGACTGTGTCCGGAACTGAGACGGATCGAGTTAGACATCTAACACCTTCACCATCAAGCTCCTACGCTTAGGTATACGCTATATCCGGTAGCTTGTGTGTCCGGACCATATCACCCTCTTTCTAAAGCAATACAAATGTATGTACATTTATTGTATATACACAAATAATTTTAAAAAAGTTTCAGCCAGTTGACTTTTATACCCCCTGCGTTCATTGGAGCGCCCATACCTTAACCAGGTATAGCACATGCCCCTGAACCAGTATCGGGTTCCTGAAGGAAAATTTGTTAATTTTGTATCCTTCACCGGATCTTGTTCTGGAGACTATACCTCCTATTTTTAAATAGTACACACCCATGTTGTCCAAAAAGACAAAGTATGCTTTCCATGCCCTCACATACCTGGCCGAAAACCAGGACAAGGGCGCGGTGCTCATCCAGGAGATCGCAGCCAGCAAGCGTATTTCGCATAAGTTTCTTGAGAATATTCTGCTGGAGCTGAAGAAAGCAGGTATACTGGGCAGCAAAAAAGGGAAGGGCGGCGGCTACTACCTTATCAAAAAGCCAGAAGAGATAACAATGGCTAAAGTCATTCGTCTGCTCAATGGCCCCATTGCCTGGCTACCCTGCGTGAGCCTCAACTTCTACGAGAAATGCGGCGACTGTCCCGACGAAGCTACCTGTAACATGCACCTGATCATGTGCCAGGTACGTGATCATACCCTGAGTATTGTCGAAAACAAAACACTTGCCGACCTGATAGGCCGCAAATAACTAATGTACAGGCAGTTAAATATTAAATATAGCTGATTACTGATTTTTTTTGGCAAATTACCCTACTTAGTTGGTAGGTTTTGTGTAGTTTTAGCGCTCAAAGCAGAACTATGCTACTAGATCGACCCTTACAGAAAGCTTTCAGCAAAAAACGCCGTCCCCAGCAGAAGGACAGCAAGTTTAAGAGCATTGCCAAGGCGGTGTCCTGGCGGGTGCTGGGCACCTTCGATACCATCGTTATCTCATACCTCATCACGGGCGAGCTGAAAATGGCTTTCTCGATCGGTACCATCGAAGTGTTCAGCAAGATTCTGCTCTATTATGTGCACGAGCGCGTCTGGGAACGATTCACTGTTAAAAAAGATACCCATGAACTTGAAAGACCAACTCCCGTCTCTGCTTGAGGAAATAAGCAATCTGCCGCTGGCTGAGGCACTGGCCTGGGTAGCCAACAAATTCCCTGGCAGGGTCGCCTTCTCAACGGCATTGGGCCAGGAAGACCAGGTGATCACGCACGCCGTCTTCTCCCAAAAACTGCCCATCCGGATCTTCTCGCTCGACACAGGGCGCCTGTTCCAGGAGACCTATACCTTGTGGGCCGATACCGAATACAAATACAAAAGCAAAATAGAACCCTTCTTTCCGGAGGCCGCCGATGTGGAAGGGCTGATCACCCGAAATGGCGTGAACGGCTTTTATGACTCTGTCGAAAACCGCAAAGCCTGCTGCCATGTGCGCAAGGTACTGCCCCTGACGAGAGCCCTGCAGCACGTGGACGTGTGGGTAACCGGACTTCGGTCCGGACAGAGCGCCAACCGCAGCAGCTTCAGTCTGTTGGAGTGGGACGAGGCCTTCCAGGTCATCAAATTCAACCCGATCATCAACTGGACCTACGACGAGATGATCGCCTACCTGCACGACAACCAGGTACCCTATAACAAACTGCACGATCAGGGATTTGTAAGCATTGGCTGTGCCCCATGCACCCGGGCCATCCTTCCGGGCGAAGAGCCGCGGGCCGGCAGGTGGTGGTGGGAGCAAACCCAGAAAGAGTGCGGACTTCATGCAAATTATTCATCTAAACAAAATTGACATGGCTATACACCCTGCTGTATTTCCCAGAGAATTAGAGGACGAGGCGATTTATATTATCCGGGAAGTGGCCGCACAGTTCGAAAAACCTGTGCTGTTGTTCTCGGGCGGAAAAGACTCGATCACCCTCGTTAGGCTGGCCCAGAAAGCTTTTTATCCGGGCAAAATACCCTTCCCCCTGCTGCACGTCGACACGGGGCATAATTTCGAAGAGACCATCCAATTCCGGGATGAACTGGTAGCAGAACTGGGCCTGGAGCTGATCGTGCGCTACGTACAGGACAGCATCGACCAGAAAAAGGTGGTGGAAGAAACTGGCAAGTATGCCAGCCGGAATGTGCTGCAGACCGTGACACTGCTGGATGCGATCGAAGAATTTGGCTTTGACGCCTGCATCGGAGGCGCCCGCCGCGACGAAGAAAAAGCCCGCGCCAAAGAGCGGATCTTCTCGGTGCGTAACGACTTCGGTCAGTGGGATGCCAAGAAGCAGCGCCCCGAGCTGTTCGACATGCTCAACGGCCGCATCAGCCTGGGCGAGAACGTGCGTGTTTTCCCGATCAGCAACTGGACGGAGCTGGACGTATGGAACTACATCAAAGAAGAGCAACTGGCTATACCTTCCATTTACTACGCACACGAGCGGGAGACCTTTGAGCGGGACGGACAGATCCTCCCCTACTCCAGTTTCATAACGGTATCGGAGGACGAGTTGGTGAGCACCCGCACGGTACGTTTCCGTACAGTGGGCGACATGACCTGCACCGCTGCGGTAGAGTCAAAGGCCGTGGCGATCGAAGACATTATCGGGGAGATACTGAGTGCGACGGTATCAGAACGTGGTGCCCGCATTGACGACAAGCGTTCGGAGGCGGCGATGGAAAAAAGAAAGCAATCAGGATATTTTTAAGGTATGGACGTTCTAAAAATAGCAACCGCAGGCAGTGTGGATGATGGGAAAAGTACCCTGATCGGCCGCCTCCTGTTCGAGACCAACTCGATCACCACCGACAAGCTGGAAGCCATCATGGCCAGCAGCAAAAAGAAAGGCCTGGACTATGTGGATCTCTCGCTGCTGACTGACGGCCTGATCGCCGAGCGCGAGCAGGGCATCACGATCGACGTGGCCCACATATACTTCTCCACGCCCAAGCGCAAATTTATCATCGCCGATACGCCGGGCCACTTTGAGTATACCCGCAACATGGTAACGGGCGCCTCCAATGCCAATGTCTCCATGATCCTGGTCGATGCCCGCAACGGTGTGGTGGAGCAGACCTTCCGTCACTTTTACATCTCCTGCCTGTTGCGCATACCCAACGTGGTGGTGTGTGTGAACAAAATGGATCTGGTGGGCTATGCGGAGACGACTTTCGAGGAAATCAAAGCCGAATTCCTGGCCTTTGCAGAAAAGGTGCGTTTTCCGGGACAGGAGATCAGCTTTATACCCGTGTCATCGCTGTACGGAGAGAACCTGGTGAAAACTTCTGAGCACATGCCCTGGTATACTGCGGCTCCGCTGCTGACCTTACTGGAGAATGTGCCACTGGAGCAGCACCTGTCCGAAGAAGCAGGGCGTTTCCCGGTGCAGTATGTGGTGCGGCCAAAGTCAGAAGAATTTCACGATTACAGGGCCTATGCAGGCAAAGTAGCCAGCGGGCTGCTGCGCAAAGGTGAGCGTATTATGGTGCTGCCCAGCGGACAGGAAACCACGATCGCCCGCATCGAGAAATTTGGTCGTGAAATAGAAGCAGCCCAGGCCAAAGAATCCATAAGCCTACTGCTGCAGGATGACGTGGACATCAGCCGCGGCGACATGATCGTGCCGATCAGCCAACTGCCACAGCAAGGCCGCCAACTGGACGCCACCATTTGCTGGATGGACAAGAAACCGCTGCGCGTTGGCGGAACTTACCTGTTGCAGCACGGCGTGAATACAGCCAAAGCCAAAGTAAGTGCACTCTCCAATTTAGTAGATGTCGTGACCTTAGGAACCGACACTGAAGTAGCAGAACTGAAGCTCAATGAAATTGCCGATGTGCAGCTAAGAACGGCTAAAGAGCTGTTCTATGACTCCTTTGCCGAAAACAAAGCCAACGGAGCTTTTATCGTAATCGATGAGCAAACCAATTCGACAGTTGGTGTCGGTTTGATCAAGTAGTATACCTTCTCAAATGCAAAAAAGGGATTGAGGCCTTAACAAGTCGCCTCGATCCCTTTTTTTGCTTCATAGTTTCCTCTTATCTCATCCTGTAAGGATCTATGTATCCAATAGTAAAGGCATAACCTCCCTTTAACCAAGCTCCTTTCAGAATGAAAAAAGATCTAACATCGCATAGTCCTGTGTCTTACCGCGCATTCATAATGGCGCTTTGGTGGTTGATCGACTCCTGGTGCACGGCCTTGAGATACCTCTCGATAAAATCGCGGCTGAGGCCCAACTGTTCACCCCGTTTGAAAGATTTCTCCAACACCTCGTTCCAACGGGAGGCCTGCAGGATGGTCAGTTTGTTTTCTTTCTTATACCGCCCGATGTGCTCCACTACCTGCATCCTTTGGGACAGCAGCGTAAACAGTTCGCTGTCGAACTGGTCGACCTGACTGCGGAGCTCCTGCAAGGTGTCGTCCACGGCCACTTTACCGCCATACCCGTTCCGAAGCACCAGCCCGTCAATGATCTCGGCCAGGCGCTCCGGCGTCACCTGCTGTTTGGCGTCGCTCCAGGCTTTGTCGGGGTCTATATGGCTTTCCAGCATCAGGCCGGTATAGTTTAGGTCCATGGCCTGCTGCGAAATTTCGGCCAGCAATTCCCGGTTGCCGCAGATGTGGCTTGGGTCGCAGATCATAGGCAGGTCGGGCATGCGCCTTTTCAGCTCGATGGGGAGCTGCCACTGCGGTGCGTTGCGAAATTTGGTTTCGCCATACTTGGCAAAGCCCCGGTGAATGGCACCCAGTTTGGTGATGCCTGCCCCGCTCAACCGCTCCAGCGCTCCGATCCACAGCTCCAGATCGGCGTTGATCGGGTTCTTTACCAGCACCGGTACGTCTATACCTTGCAGCGCATCGGCAATTTCCTGCACCGAAAAAGGGTTGACTGTCGTGCGTGCTCCTATCCAGAGAATGTCTACCCCATACTTCAGCGCTTCTTCCACGTGTTGCCTGTTGGCTACCTCTACGGCTATTTTCATACCGGTGGCTTCCTTCGCTTTGCGCAGCCACTCCAGCCCAATGGTCCCGATGCCCTCAAAATTATTCGGTCTTGTACGGGGTTTCCAGATACCGGCACGCAGCACATCCACCTTGCCGGTTGCCGCTAATTGCCGGCAGGTTTCCATCACCTGCTCCTCTGTTTCAGCACTGCAGGGACCGCTGATCACCAAGGGCCGCTGCAGATCGGGCAGCCAGGTGCTGATCGGGGCAATCTCCAGTTTGTCGCTGCTGGTGTGTGGGGGTACGAATGGCTTCTGCCGGTTCTTGAGTTCGATGCCGTCCAGTATGCGGCTGATCTGGTTGGCGGTCGAGATCATGTCGTAGGTTTCAGAACTGAGCCCCTCGTCGATCGTTTCCTTGAAGAGCAACAGCTGTTCGATGTAAGCATCGAGCGCCGCCGAAACATGCCCTGCATTCTGACTGAAGATGGGCGCCCACATATCCGGTGAGCTTTTGGCCAGTCGCACAGTGGAGGCAAAACCACTGCCGGCCATATTAAATATGCTTTTCTCGTCCTTTTCGATCTTCAGTACGGTGAGGCCGAGGGCAAAGGAAGTGATGTGGGATAAGTGCGAAACAAAGGCAATGTGGCGGTCATGTTCCCGGGCCTCCATGTGTACCGTATGCATTTTAAGCGCACCAAACATAGCCTCCGCCTGCTGCAGGGCTGCAGCGCCAGAGGCTTCCGCATTGCAAATGATGTTCACTTTCTGGTCGAAGAGTTTGTGGTGCGCCGCTGCGGGACCGGTGTTTTCAGTGCCCGCTATGGGGTGGCAGGCCACAAACTGCTGTCTGCGTGGATGGCTCGCAACAGTCTGGCAAATCTGCTCTTTTGTGGAGCCCACGTCCAGCACCACCGCGCCATCCCTTACCTGATCCAAAAGTGCCAGCACGATGCCCGGCGACACATCCACGGGTGTGGCGACAATGATCAGATCACAGCTGCCGGCCAGCTCTTCGAGACTGGCTTCTTCCTGTATAATGCCGGCACTTTTCGCCAGCCGGATGTGCTCCGGGTTATTGTCTGAGCCGATTACTTTGGTGGCAACACCACGTTGCCTAAGGTCCATGGCCATGGATCCCCCGATCAGTCCGATACCTATTACGCCTACGATCATGTTGTTTTGATTTTAGTATTTTTAAATGCTTTGATTCTTTCCAGGGCTGTTTGCAGTTGAGTTGTGTTGGCGCACAGCGATACCCGGATGTAGCGCTGCCCGTTAGATCCGAAAATAAAACCGGGCGTGATAAAGATCCCGGCCTCGTAAAGGAGCTGATCTACCAGTTGCCCCACTTCTACGCCCTCCGGCGCACGTCCCCACACAAACAAGCCTGCCTGCGCTGTGCTATACCTGCAACCCAGCATATCCATTAGCTGCCAGACCAGCTCCCGCCGCTCCGCGTAGCGAGCGTTCAGCTCGTCGAACCAGTCTTGCGGTTGTCTTAACGCCTCGATAGCAGCCTGCTGTATGCCTAAGAACATACCGGAATCGACATTGCTTTTGGCGACCAGTACATTGGAGATGTGCTGTGGATGCCCGAACAGCACACCGACCCGCCAACCGGCCATGTTGTGCGATTTGCTCAGCGAGTTCAGCTCCAGCACATGCGCCGACACTCCCTTCACTGACAGGATGCTCTCAGGCTTATCGTTCAGGATAAAGCTGTAGGGGTTGTCGTGACAGAGCAGTATGTCGTGGCGCTCGGCGAAGTCCACGAGAAGAGCCAGTGCTGTTTTCGTCGCCTTCGCTCCGGTGGGCATGTGCGGGTAGTTCACCCACATCAGCTTTACCTTGCTCAGGTCCTGTTGCTGCAGATCCTCCAGGTCAGGCAGCCAGCCTGTCTCTTCCCGCAGGTCGTAGTGCCGCACCACCCCACCGGCCACTTTGGTAGCAGCGGCATAAGCCGGGTAGCCCGGATTTGGCACCAGCACCTCATCCCCTGCATTCAGGTAGGCATTGGAAATATAGGTGATGCCCTCCTTCGAGCCCATCAGCGGCAGCACTTCTGTTTCCGGATCCAGCGAAACAGCGTAATAGGCAGCGTACCAGTCGCTGAAGGCCTGCCGGAGCGCCGGTGTCCCTTTGTAACTCTGGTAACCATGTGCACTGGCATGTTGCGCAGCCGTACACAGTGCTTCTACTGCCTGCCGGGGCGGGGCCATATCGGGGCTGCCAATACCCAGGTTGATAATGCTTTTGCCGGTTGCGTTGAGCTTGGCAGCCTCCTGCAACTTTTGTGAGAAGTAGTACTCCTGCACATCCCCGTATCTGTCCGCTATGTTCACCATCTGACTTTTTTAGGTGCTTTTAAAATGCTTTAAATAAAAAAAGAGTCCTCCGGAAGGGGACTCTTTGTAAGTGCAAAACAAATCTTGCTTTTTACCATAGAAATCCCGCCTGCTTCCAGCGATAGAAGTAGTAATAGTAAAAAGTAAAATAGCTGTTCTGTGTCGTTGTCATGTGTCGAAATAAAAAAAGCCTCCGATCGGGAGGCCTCTGATTTATAGCTTTTTATCAACCTATAGCATTGCCACCCTTATTTACATAAAGTAAAATAATAATAGCTAAAATAGGCGATATGGTTTTGCGCTGTGATCATTTCTGCGGGCTAATATCTGACTTAATCCTTACAATCAAAAAAATATGGGTGAATATTTTTTCAGGGTTAAGTTGGGTTGGCTCATATTGTTTTTAATGCTTTAAATTATAACAGCAAGCTTGTATCTTCCCAAGTTTATTTTCAATTCCTCACATGGTTAAAGCTTTTGTTTTCGGTAAGTTCCTCCCCTTCCATAAAGGGCATCAGGCGATGATCGAATTTGCCTTATCGCAGTGTGACTTCCTTACTGTGTTGGTTTGCTGCAGTGACCAGGAGACGATCGCACCGGAAACCAGGCAAGGTTGGTTGGAGAATACTTTTGAGGGCGAGCAACGCCTGGAGGTCCGCGTCTTCAATTACCTGGAAAGCGAGTACCCGAATTCATCGGAATCCTCCAGAGCGATCTCAGCCATCTGGTCTAAAAAGTTTAAAGAGCTGGTACCTGACTGCAGTCTGCTTGTCACATCAGAGCCCTACGGAGAATATGTCGCTGAATTTATGGGTATACAGCATATCGCTCTTGACGAAGGCCGCCATCATGTACCGATCTCCGCCACTGCCATCCGAAACAATCCGGTGGCGCATTGGGAGTATTTGCCCGAAGCGGTGAAGCCACACTACTTGCAGAAGGTCGTGTTGCTCGGCACCGAATCGACTGGCAAGACAACCCTGACGCAACAACTGGCAAAACGCTTCGGAGCCGCCTTTGTGCTGGAAGCTGGCCGTGACCTGATTGAAGACTCCAACGAATTTATGTTACAGGACCTGTATGCGGTGGCTAGGGAACATGCCCACCGCATCGTAAATGTCCCCGTTTCCAATTCTCCGTTGCTGTTCATCGATACCGACGTGCATATCACGCAGTCGTATGCCAGCTTTATGTTTGGTGAGCAACTAGACCTGCCTTCTGCTATCTATACCTGCAACCGGGGGCAGCTCTACCTTTATCTGCAAAACGATGTGCCGCATGTGCAGGACGGTACGCGGCTCAGCGAGGAAGACCGTAACGCATTGGATGCCTCCCATCGGGCAACCTTGCAGCGCCACGGTATAGACTATCATGAAATAAGCGGCAATTGGCAGCAAAGAATGGAGCAGGCTATGGCGCTGATCGATCAAACTTTCTTTTCGGCTTGTCCTGATAAAACTTACAGGGTAAAAGCGCTAGAGTAGTTCACCACTTTCGTTTCTTTTAGGGCAGTTACAGGGTGTATCGCAATGTCCACCGCTATACCTGATTTGAAAATACGCAGCAGCTCTTCCTGCACCTTTTGGGCGATGGCTTCGTCGCTCCAGCCTGTAAACGTAAGGCGGTAGTCGTTTGCCTGATGCAGTTTGAATCCTGCCAGGGGAAATTGCATCATTGCGCGGGATACCTCAATATTTTTGACCTGTTCACCGTCCAGGGTATAAAAAGGCACAGGCAGACGCGCCTCCAACCCCACCAGGTGGGGTATACCATTTTCCATTTCGAGGCTGCAAAAGTCGCCCGTCCTATACCTGATTAGCGGCAGAAAGGGATTGTTGCCGCCCGTGATCACCAACTCCCCCCTTTCACCGTACGGTAGCGGAATATCCTCGTCTTTATGGAATACCTCCAGGTAAAGCTCCGGCCGAATCACTTTATACCTATCCCCATCCCCATCGGCACAGGCAACCATCCGGCACTCAGTCAAGGAGTAAATATCCAGCACCGGGCAAGCGAAGTAGTCTTCCAGCTTTTGCCGAACACCAGCCGTTAGTTTCATGGCAGAAGACACCAGCACTTTCGGACAAATGGCGGGCTGTATTTTGAGCAGATCCAGAAAGGCAAAGGGGTCGCCAGTGAGCACCTGCGGGTTATACTTTTGCAGGTATAGCAGGCGGTCTTCCGGACTCTTCCAGTCGGCAGGGTTCAGGTTGATCTTCAGTACGCCCGCCCCGTTCAGGTAGGTAGAGAGTGACGCATAAGTCAATGTCTCGGGTTGGGAGCAGATCAGGGCTATGGCCACCTTATCAGGTGCTGCGTCAAGCGAGATGCCGTGCTGCTGCAAAACAGACTGAAGTTGCGGAATCCAGCAGGCTTGTGACACGGGGTCGAAGAGCACGTCCATGGCCGGGCCGGTGGTGCCAGAGGTCTGGTAAACGAGCAGCTCGTCCAGCACCGCATCACGTGACACAAAATCCCAGGGAGCGGCACGCAGATCACTCCTGCTGATGGTGGGCTGCTCTGCAAAGGAACCTGGCCTGTTTTCGTAAAAGGGTACAGTGGCTATGCACCAGTTAATGTACTCCTCCAGCCAGGCTGGTTGCTCCCCTGCCTCCCAAAATGTGTTCGCATGGGAGATGGTATGGGCATATTGTTTTACTTTCTCCAGGTGAGTAGATTCCAGCCGGTCACCACTCCGGAAATTATACCTAGGCGCATGTGCATCCTGCCGCAGTTGTTGCAGAAACGACAGATCTGAGAGCAGCGGGAAGCGCTCTTCATCATTCAATCCGATCGCTGGTTTCTTATTCTCTGCCATACACATTCGCTGCTTCACGTGCCTTTTGCTCCGCCATTTTGCGACGGATCTCCCGTATCCTGTCATAGGAGGCCTGCGAACCGCGCAGCACCGCCTGGCGCTTCAGTGTGTCCAAGGCCTCCAGCCTGTCTGCCGCCTCCAGTGCGGTCTCTCCTGCTGGGGTTACCTCGCACCTGTTCAGGGCCAGTCGGATGAACTCCTCGGCCCGGTCTTCGTCTTCAACCCACTCCCGCGCCTGCACATAAGCACTCAGCGCTTCCAGGTCATCATTCAGGAAGTCATCGATCGGGATGATCCACTCCGGTTTTCCTGCAAAGAAAGGGTGGTGAAAAAGCCAGCAGCCCACCTGCATCGAAACCAGTTGATTTTCGCCGTTCTGCCAGAGATTGACAAGCGTAGGAAGCGCTGCATCCGCTACGCTAAAATCACCGTGCACTTTCCTGTACATATCCATCAGCAGCACCTCGGTATGCGACACCTGACCACGGTTGAGCGGCGGACACTGAAAGAAGTATTCGGGGCAGCTCTTCAAATGGGAAAACAATGTATAGATATCAATCATGCGACCTCACGCTGTAGTGGTTCTGAGAAAATTCTGCCGCAAACGAAAGCAGTTGCTCTTCGTTGGTGACGTAGTAGACATGCCAACCCATTTTTTGCAGGCGAACCACCTCTTCCCGATGCCACTCCGGCGCTGAGTGCAGCACCAGTGTACCAACCCCACCCGCATTCATGAGCGCCTTTTCCATGGTTACCCAGTTGCTGATACCTGTGGTTTCGCTCACGGCCCCCAGCATCCGGAAAATATCGTCGTCGGTCACGATCACCACATGCGATCTGTTTTGGGCTGGCTGTCCGAAAGGCGTTTCAAGGCGGGGCACTCCATAGGCATAGCCCGTACCCAGGTAAGAGGTCAGCACCGTAAGCACTTCGACATCAGATTCCCGGAAGCCATCCGTTTCCATAAAACTGCCCGGTTCTCCCGACAAACAGCCCATCACCTTTGCACCTGCTCTGAGTGCCGACAAACCAATAACCGTAGCGGCCAGTACAGGCCAGGAAAAGCGTTGCCTGGGGTTTCCCATCGAGCCCGAGCAGTCGATGCCGATGTAAACATCCAGCGGCCTTTTCGTTTCAGAGTCGTCTGTGTCTGACCCATAAATTCTTTTCATGGTATTATAGCCCGGGAATATTTGCGGGGAATGAACAGCCGTTTCGATCCAGTCGATCTCTTCCATCGGATCACTAATGTCCCAGCTCTCAGTCCCCTCCGGCAAACTAAGCGACACCGGGTTAACAGTCTCCAGTGGGAAAGACACCAGGTGCGGCAGCGCGATCTCGCGGTAGTAGTTATTGATCAGTTCCTGTTCGTTGGCATTTGGGTTGATCTGCTTAAACAGATCGATGTAGCGGCCCGGGTTCAGGTAGCGTTGTCGCGGTCCCTCCCCGCCAGCTTCAACCTTGCCAAAAACGCCAGCTGCTTCGCTCCCCTCCTTTCCCTTGGCTGCTTCTACCCGCGGATCAATAATGCTGGCTAAACCCTCCTCATCTATTTCCACCAGCCCGGTGATCATCCCGCCTCCCAGACCAGCGTACTCGGCATCCAGGTATAGCACAAAGACTTTTCTGGCTTCCTCGTATTCTTTGTCTTCCATCAGGTATGGGTAGAGCAGCGCGGCAAACCTGCCAGCACCTTCCAGCCAGTTTTTGGCATAGCTCCTGATCAAAGAGGCCGCCAGCGAGGCATCCGCATCGATCATGGGATGTTGCTTCGACAGCTTTGCCCCCAGGGCGCCCCGCTCCAGCTTCCAGAGGTACTCAAAGGTGCGCATGTAAAACTGCCATACCTTGGAGTTAGACTCACCTTGCTGATTGATCTGCTGGTAGACCGCTGCCATCTGCAAGCCTTTTTTGCGCTGCAGGGTATCGTTGATCAGCAGGTCGGCATATAGATTAGCCACAAAAGGAGCCCGGTCCTCGATGTCGGCCAGGCACCATCTGATGCGGGAAAGCAAAACGGCATTTTCGTGTAGATTGGCTGGGGTATAGATGTGGTGGCCGATCTCGTGCGCCAGTATTTCCACCGGGTAATCGGCCACACCCTCCTCCAGCACTTTCTCCAGATCGATCACAATCCGGTGGTCGCTCAACCTGATCATGGCAAAACTTCCGGTTAGTCCCTCCCTATGGGCTGTCCTGGTAGTGGCGCACCACACCGGCTCCCGCAATTTTACAAAGGGGCTCCAGACCCGCTTGGCTTCCTGCCAGCTGTCTTTCCAGTGCTGCAGCACGGTCTTGAGGTGTTGCTTTTTCTCTAACGCGTCCATCCGTACACAAATAAATGGTGAGAACTCGCCCGGGTGAGCACCAAGGTAGTGGGAAGCAGCACGGCCGAGATCACGTCATCAAATGGAATCGCCTGCTTACCGAATTTAGCGAAAAATGCCTCCAGTCCCTGCAGGTTCGAGCGCTTCAGGATCGCTTTAGGCTGCACGGGCACCTCCGGTAGCAACACGCTGCCAAAGGCATCGGCAAAAAAAGCATAAGGCTGCTCGCCATCGGTTGCCAGTAGTTGGTTGCCAAGTTGCGCCACCTTAGGCGGTGCCGTAAAGGCTCCGCCGTAGCCCACATAGCCGCCAGGTGAGTAGATAAATTTTGGTACAGGCAGATCGAGCCATTCCTGCTCAAAGGCATTGTCTACTAACAGGTGGGGATAGCTGCTTTGCAGCGCCTGCCTGAGCACATCCCTCAGTTTCGCGAACTCCAACTGCGCCCTTTCCCGCAGGTGCGCCATACCTACGAGCCAGGCATGGATTCTCCCCAAAGCCAGAAACTCTTCCAGCGAGGGTACATACCGGAGGGTGACTTCCATACCTGCTACCCACTGCATCACCCGCTCCGGTTGGTGCGCTCGGATGGAGTCCAGTGCTGCGTTGATGGCCGAAAGTAATCTGCCCGGGTATAGTCCGGCAAGCGACGGCACTTTTTCGCACAGGCGCCAGGCTGCCTGGTATTCTTCTTCATGCACAATGCCTGACTTGTTGCCGAGCAGCTCCAGGGTATAGGTATAGCAGGTTCTGAACGTCTGAGGCAAATGATCGGGGTATAGCGCATCTACCGCACGTACAATAGGCTCCACCGTCTGCACCATCCACCTGCTCAGCACAGCTCTGTCAACTGAGCCGTACTTCAGCTCGCTTTCGCGGTACAGTTGGTTGTAAAGCGTTCCGTTTTCCTGCAGGTGCTGGATCAGCGGCGTATAGCTTATTTTTTCCATTGCAACCAGCGTCTGTAATTGGTATACCTCTGGTGGAAATACTTCAGCTTCAAAATATCGTCGTGGCGATAGCCGTAGAGCTTTTTCTCCTGCGACCATTTATGCAGCTGCTTTTCAATCTCGAGCAAGCGCCTGTCTACCTCTTTCTTCGACACGTTTTCAAGTCCCTGCCGAAACTGTGCATCAAAGTACTCCACCGGGTCCTCGGTGTCCATGTCCTGGCTCATGTATTCCTCGCAGGACAAGTCGAAGAGTTTGCGCAACCACACAATGCGGTCCACGCGATAGCTTTCATTGCCAGCCTGGTCGAAATAAGGCGACTCCAGGTGCGGCACCAGCGAGTCGTGCAGTACGAATGGCAGGATCTGGCGAATGTCTTCCAACTCCACCTGCTTGTTGCCTCTGAAATAGGCCAGCGCCTTGGCATAGATGAGCAGGGTCATGATCTTGCGAACCGACACGCCATTCTTCGTCTGCGAGCCCAGGTCTTTCACATGGTCTTTGCCTGTTTCTTTTCGGAAGAGCGTTCTGAAGTCCAGGCCAGAAAGTTTGGCGGTATCTTTGGTCATGTACTCCAGTTTGTCAGAAGACGACTCAAAGAACTCGAACTGTCGGCAGAAAAACTCCAGTCTTTTGCGCAGCGGCGGGGCAATCGTGATCCCCCTGATCTGCTCATGGATCCTGTCCATCTCCTCTTCCGTGAAGATGATCTCCTCCGGAATCATAGACTCCGGTTTATAGTTGAGCTCGATCCGTTTCTGCAGGTCCTCAATAAAGCGGGTATTGAAGTGAAAGGCCCGGATCACGATATCGATCCTGTCTTTCAAGGCCTCGATCACCTGGTAGGTACCCCCGCCAGCATCATCGTTCGCGGTGAGGTACCAGGCCGCCTGCGGACACTCGAATATCTGGTCAAAAATCTCAGCGTAGTTATCCGACAGCACCGTGAGCAAGGCTGACTGCGTGCGGGTTGGGATGCGGTTATACTCGTCGATGATTTTCACCCGCATGCCCAGCCATTTGCGCCAGGCAATCCGGATGTCGGAGGTTTTCTCTGCCTTCACCATATCGGCGGGTAGCGGATGTCCCAGCAGGTCGGAGATTGTCATTTGCGGCTGCCCGTGCTGAATGGCACGGAGCACATCCGTTTTGGAATAGCCGGCCAGCAAACCCATCAATATAGATGTGGCAGTCTTACCACGACCGGGTCCGCCCACGATCAGACACTTGCCCCGCACGGCCAGTGTTAGCAAAGGTATGAGCACAAAGCTGGAGTAGCTCTGCCCCTGTGGCAGCGTCACTTCTACTTTGCTGTCTCCGAAGACAAAGCGCTTCGACTCACCATCCTCGTACTCAATGTCATAAAAAGGGCTGATGATGGCTGTGTTGGTGATCCAGAAATAAGCCTGTCGCAGTTTCTCGTCCAACCCCAGTTGGAGCTGGCCGTTTTCGCTGCCGTCCTCACTGGCATACAGGTCTTTTATATCGAAAGCGGCAAACTCAGAAACGTCTTGCGGATTGGTGGGTGCGGAAGGCACTTTCTGGAAAAAGCCCAGGGCCTTGTTAACGATTGTGTTCATTAGCTGTACTTAGGTGAGCAGATAGCACGTTGGCAGATATTCTCCCCTGCTAAGCTGCAAATTTTCTATTTATTTACCAGCCTTTTTGCCATAAATATAGTAGACCCTGATTATTCAGGAAGTTATACCTTATCTGCATCGCTATACCTGAGCCTAGCATATAGAGCGCCTGCCAGCATTGGTCTGTTGAGTGAAAATCACTAAATTGATACCCTAAAACCTTAAAGCATGAAAAGACTCATATCACTTTGTCTACTGGCTTTGCCCCTCTTTCCGGCAGCGGCGCAGCAGACCCAGAAGCCGGTGCTGCACGGCAAGAACTGGATGGCCATTACCGGCAAACCGCTTGCGGCCACTGCCGGTGCTATGACATTCCAGAAGGGTGGCAATGCCGTGGATGCAGCCTGCACCATGCTAGCGGCTACCTGCACCATGTGGGACGTCCTGAGCTGGGGCGGCGAAACACAGGCGCTCATCTACAATCCTAAAACCAAAAAGGTAATTGCCATCAATGCCCTGGGGGTGGCTCCTACGGGTGCTACGCCTAAGTTCTTCAAAGATAAAGGCTACAACTTTCCACCGGAGAATGGTCCGCTTGCCGCGACCACACCGGGCACAGCAGGCGGACTGATGCACATGCTGGCCAACTACGGCACCCTGAGTCTGGAAGAAGTGCTGGCCCCTGCCATGGAGATGGCCGCCGGTTACCCGATCGAGGCGCAGACTGCCAACAGCATCGAGAAGAACAAGGAACTGATCAAGCAGTGGCCTTACAGCAAAAAGGTATTCCTGACACACCTGGGTGAGGAACGCGAGGCGCCAAACGCAGGTGAGATATTCGTGCAGAAGGATCTTTTGCAGACACTCACCAAACTGGTGGAGGCAGAAAGAGCGGCCCTGAAGCAAGGTAAAAGCCGCAAAGAGGCGATCATGGCTGCTTACGAGCGCTTCTACAAAGGCGATATTGCCGAGGAATTAGTGCGCGGCTCCAAAGAGCAGGGCGGCCTGATCACGATGCAGGACCTGGCGAAGTGGAAGCCCATTGAGGAAGAGCCGATGATGGTAAACTACAAAGGCGTGGAGGTATACAAACTGCAGCAGTGGACCCAGGGCCCGACCATGCTGCAGGCGCTCAACATCCTCGAAAACTTCGACCTGAAAGGCATGGGCTACAACAGCACCCGCTACATCCATACCCTGTACCAGGCCATGAACCTGTCTTTTGCGGACCGCGACTTCTATTACGGCGATCCTTACTTCAAACCGGAGGAGCCGATGAAAGGCCTCTTGAGCAAGGAATATGCAAAGCAGCGTGCCAGCTTGATCCAGTACAACAAGAACGATGCAAATATCGGTCCGGGCGACCCCTACCCTTTTGAAGGGCGCAAGAACCCATACCTGAAAATGCTGAAGAAAAGAGGCTACGAGCCCGACACGGTGCGCCGCAACTTTGCCCCTACCCACGATCAGCGCAGCGGTTCGTCCATGGAGGATGCCGAATACCAGGACAGACTCTGGCGCGGCACTACCACTATTGAAGCGGCTGACAAAGAAGGTTGGGTAGTTTCGATCACCCCAAGCGGGGGCTGGCTACCAGCTGTTATTGCGGGAAACACCGGCATTGGAATGAGCCAGCGCATGCAGAGCTTTGTGCTCGATGCAGAGCTGAATCCTTTCAATGTGGTGGAGCCGGGCAAACGTCCGCGGGTAACCCTCACCCCTTCCATGGCACTGAAGGATGGCAAACCCTACCTGTCTTTTGCGGTGCAGGGAGGTGACACGCAGGACCAGAACCTGCTACAATTTTTCCTGAACGTGGTAGAGTTTGGCATGAACGTACAGCAGGCAGCCGAGGCGGCTAATTTCAACACGAACCAGCTTTGGCTATCACTGGGGGGCACTAAGATCGACGACCGCAAACCGAAGCCTGGTCACATCCTGCTCAACGAGAGTACACCAGAGCCCGTGCGTAACGAACTGAAGAAAATGGGCTATACCCTGAGCTTCGGTGATCGCACCAGCGGACCGATCAACGCAGTCTTCTTCGACTGGAAACACGGCAGCTTCTGGGGAGGCTCCAGCAACCACGGCGAAGACTATGGTATAGGCTGGTAAAAGAAAGGGCAAACTTACTCAAAGGCCACTCTTACAAAAGAAGTGGCCTTTGACTTTTATCATGTATAGCCCAACAAGTCTCCTAATTTCTATTCTGATGGGCAGTGCTCAAACTAATACCTATACTGATAGAACCAGCGTATTAATTTTACTCGTCCCGGGATTCTATTATACCTGATACGTTTTCATATCTTCTAATCTTCTATCAGGAATTGTTGCAAATCAACTCATGATCAATTTTCAGCTATTGCAATCCCTTAGTTTTAACGAGTAACTGCATTAGGAGCAGATGCGAACTCCAACACTGCCACCACCGGCCGGTGGTCTGAGGCATAGTTTTCTGGCACCACTTTATGCGCCAGCACCTTCAGGTTTGATGATCTTGTAAAAGCGATGTAATCGATGATGCGGTCGGGTTTGTCCTGCGGGAAGGTTGGCTCGCAGTCAACAAGACAGGTGCGTTGAAATACTTGATCGAGCTCAGCGATGGCAGGACTTTCCGGGTAGTCGTTCAGGTCACCGGCCAGTACGAACGGAGGCTTGTCAGCTGCGGCAATGGCATTGATGGTTTGTACCTGCTGCCGGCGATTGGCACTGCCCAGTATGTCGAGGTGGGTGCTGCCAAATTTGATGCGCACTCCTCCGGGCAGCTTCACGGTGGCAATCGCCAATACACGCCCCTCTGCTCTTGGGTCTTCCTCCCTGGGCAGTGTCACCTTCAGGGTATCTGTTAGCGGGAAGCGTGACAGGATGGCAACACCATACTCCCCTCCTCCAAAATCGATGGCTTTTGCAAAATAGTAATGCATGCCAAGCATCGTTGCCAACGCTTTGGCCTGGTGGACATTCCCAGATCGATCAATATGAACATCCACTTCCTGCAAAGCCACCAAATCCGCTTGCTCGTTTCTGATAACTTGAGCGATGGCATCCAGATCGATCACCCCTTTGCTGCCCGGCGGATTCGCGTGGTGTATGTTGTAGCTCATCACACGCAGCTGCGTCGGGGTAATTGCTGACTCGTTGTCCTCGTCTATACCTTGCACAGACGAAGACGCACAGGCAGTCAAGCAAAAGAGACCAATAGCGTAAAGCAGAGAGAGTTTGGAAAAGCGCATAGGTTCAGGTATAGCATCGTAAATATATGCATCTGTTTCCGGATCGGCAGCATGACTCGCTACCCATTGTTCTGCTGATAGCGATTTACTGTATCAAATAATGATTCCACCTTAATTCTGATGAAGTGACCTAAATTCTATATATTAAGATCAGAAATACGAAGCTTATACCTAAAACATGAAGCGCAAACTACAGATTACGGGACGCGGCAAACTCGCCGTCACACCCGACATCATGCTCCTGTCTTTCAATGCAATGGCTCAGGACAAAGAATACGGCTTAGCGGTCGATGGTCTTAACGCCAAGGTGGAGGAACTACGCACCATGGTGGAAACGCAAGGTATAACACGCAGCAACCTTAAGACCAAAGACTTTGCAGTGCGCAAAGAAACACAATGGAACCGCAAGACCGAAAAATCAGAATTTATTGGCTATAGCGCCACCCACCGTCTGGAGTTGGAGCTGCCACTCGACAAAACGCTCATCAACAAACTGCTCCACCAGATTGCCAGGCAGTTTGACGACCTCGATTTTAACATTGCTTTTGGAGTTAAGGATGCCAGTGAACATCAGCAGCAGCTCTTGCTGCAAGCCATCGCAAAAGCGAAGGAAAATGCCAGTTTGATTGCGGAGGCCACCGGCGTAGAATTGCGCGAAATACTCGATATCGACTATACCTACCGCGAACTGACCATCCGCTCCCAACAACATGATTATGCTGTGTATGACAGCCAGGTATTGATGGAAGCCTCCGCTCCTACCCCTGATTTCGAACCCGACGACATTGACGTATCAGAGTCTGTGACCATCACCTGGCGCATTGGATAGAGAGTTGCTGCCAGCCCTACCGAAGTCCTGGAAACGCGACTACTCAACCAAAAAAACAGCGGATGCCAGTACCGAAAATGTGTACCGGCACCCGCTCTTTATACCTGGTAGACCCTTAGGGCGATACCTGCCTTGCAACCGTACTTACCGAACAGCGCTTTCCAGTTTCTCCAGTTGTAGTTCATCCCGGTATACCTGACCGAAACGATCCGTTACCTGCACGGCAAAAGTTCGAACTCCAGCCGATGGCTTTGCGAAGAACAGGTGATCGGTTGCCTGTGGCTCCACCCACTTATGCTTGCTGGGCTTGGAAGCTCCTTCGTGCAACTCCACGGACAGCGGGTCCAGGCCAGTCTCACGTGTCATCTCGCCCATGCGCTTGCCATCTTCCAGCCACTCGACTTTCCAACTTGGGTCCCAGTTCCAGACGTTCACGGCCACATGCTCCGGCTTAGAAGCCATAGTGCCTACCGGGTAAACCCGCAGCTGATGCTCTTTTGGCAGGCCCGTGGACTTGTAATACCACTGCAGCTCACTGCCATTCACCTCGTACACGCCATAGCCGCTCGGCGTGCCGTCGTAGCAGATCGGGCCGGTCCACCAGGCGCCACATACGGTGCCGTGCACGTGCTCGATGATGTTTTCACCTTCAAAAATCTTCTCGTTGAAGTGCGTATGCCCTGACATGATGTGCGCCTTGTATGGCTGCAACAAACGATACAGCTCTTTACGGTTGGATACCACACCACCGATCGAGGGTTCCTTCTCGTTGTTGCGCTCGTGCTGGCGGGTATAGGCAGGTATGTGCAGGCTCACCACCACCGTAGTTCCTGGTCTCACGGTAGCCAGGTCCTGTTCCAGCCAGGCCAGTTGGCGCTCGGTGAGGTAGCCGATGTATTTTTTGGCGGTACCAATAAAAAACACGTCATCCAGTACCACATAGTGCACCTCTCCCCTGTTAAACGAATAGTAGGTCGGGCCGAACAGCTCCTTGAATTTCTCGGTAGAGCCCTCGTCGGTGCGGGCATCCAGGTTCATGTCGTGGTTGCCAATCACCTGAAAGAAAGGTATACCGGATATCGCCAGCGCTTCCTGATAGTCTTCAAACAGCTCGAACTTGTCCCACACCAGGTCGCCGCAGCCAATGCCATGAAAAAGTGTGTTTTGCGGATAGCTATTTAGGAGTTGCTTCAGGTCCTGCGCCGACTCTCTTTTCAACTGCTCGGCGTCTTCTTTGGAGATGATCTGCGGATCGGCCCAGACCACGAAATTGTGCTTTGTGTCGTCCTGCGCCAGGCGCTTTAGCTCAAAATCGGCTTTGAAAC
This sequence comes from Pontibacter ramchanderi, assembly GCF_002846395.1. Taxonomy (GTDB): domain Bacteria; phylum Bacteroidota; class Bacteroidia; order Cytophagales; family Hymenobacteraceae; genus Pontibacter; species Pontibacter ramchanderi. The sequence goes on along the minus strand of NZ_PJMU01000001.1, from coordinate 235,108 downwards.
GGGCTCTTTGCGGCACAATTTTCTGATAGAAGCGGGTGATGCTTTTTTCGTTGTTGAACTCGTAACCGCGAGGTATAGCGATGTACACAAAATCGGCGGTGGCGTTGCTCAGGAGTTCGTACCGGCCGCTGGCGTCGGTGAGCACCACATTATACCCATCGGTTACGGCAACGCCCGGTATACCTTTGCCATTGGCGTGCACTTTGCCGCTCAGCGTTACCGTCGATAAATTCTGTCCCCTGGCAGGTATAGCTGGCTGGGCTTGCAGGAAATTTGGTGCCAGGGTCAGGCCAATTCCGGTCAGGCCCAGCGATTTCAGGAAGGTTCTTCTTTTCTGTGACATAGTAGGTCAATCCTAGATGTTAATGATGTAAATACAAAGGGAGCCAGCACCCGGGTCAGTCCTGGCTCCCTGTTTTCATAGCCGGATAATGTTTACTTTTCCCACCAAACCTTCGTGTTGATGTCGTCGCCCCCCATAGACTCGACTGCCTTGCGGTAGTTTTCGAGGTTGTTGGTTTGCAACGTGGTTGGGTAGCGGAAGCGCACCGGCATGATCTGGTTGTTGAGCATGTCCGTTCCTTTTGGCAATTCGGGCAGACCGGTGCGTCGGTACTCAAACCACTGCTGGTTGTCGTTAAAGAACAAGGCGTAGTATTTCTGAAGCATAATGCGCTCCAGCGTACCATCGTAAGCAGCGGCCTCGTTCTCGAAGTAATTGGCTGGTACGGTAGCGCCCCACTGTGTAATGGCAGCCTTCACTCCGTTTTCATAGTGTGTTTTGGCATCGCTACCCGTTATACCGCGCTGGGCCAGTTCTGCTTTAATGAACTCCACCTCGGCATAGGTCATGATCACAGTGGTCATGGGTGCAGTTACCAGGGCGATGTTCAGGTTGGAAGGCTGGTAATCGAACTGAGAATCGCTACCGCCGTAGCCGCTCGGTATACCTTTGTAGCCAATAGTCGCGCTGCCGTCTTTGGAGCGGGCTTGTGTCGCGAATTTTGGCAGACGCGGGTCGTTGAAGGCCACCAGGTTATCGATGAAAAACTTAGAAGCAGCCCGGAATGTGGTGAAGTCAATAGCACGACCCCAGGGCGAAACGTTCGGCGTCACACCGCTTATCTTCAGGATCGCAGCCTCTTCATTCCTGGTGAACACCGGGTATTTGGCCGGATCGTTCAGCATCTCGGTCATTTTGGCGAAGGAGTTCATCTCGTCCCGCTTAGACACGCGCAGCAAGAGGCGCAGGCGCAGCGAGTTGGTGAAGCGGCGCCAGTTACCGATGTTGTTGCCATACAGAAGATCGGTGCCGTACACCATCGGCTTATTTGCGTCATAGAGGTTATTCGCTGCTTCCAGGTCCGCCAGTATCTTCGTGTATACCTGCTGCTGCGTGTTGAAGCTTGGGTAGAAGATCCCCTCGTCTCCGCGGGCCGCTTCTTCCATCGGCACATCGCCAAAACTATCGGTCAGCAGCGAGTATACCCAGGCATTCAGGGTCAGGGCAACCGCCTGGTAGTTCGGGTCATTGGCTGCAACGGCAGCGGCCTGCATCTCTTTCAGGTTGGTGATCCAGCGGTAATAGGTGTTCCAGGTGGAGTTGCCGGCGCTCTCTGTGATGTTGTAGCGGTGCACCCCACCCGAGGCGCTCGGAAAAGGCAAAGACACCTGCATCAGGTCAAAGGTAAAGCCATTGCTGCGGGAAGCGTTAAAGCTCGCCATTTCATACACGATCGGATTAAGCAAGGTACCCGGATTGATGCGCTCCACCCTGTTCGGGTCGATGTTTAGCTCTTCAAAGTCGTCGGTACAGGAAACGCTCAGGCAGCTCAGGGCCAGGGCTAGTGCTAAAAACTTTTTCTTTATCGTTGTCATTTTATGATGATCTTCTGGTAATAATGGGTAAGACTACAGCTTCAGGGTCAGGTTCATGCCCCAGGTGCGCGGCGTTGGCAGCTGCCCCATTTCCACGCCCGGCAGTATGGTCGACCCGTTCAGGGCAGCTGTTTCCGGATCGAAGATCGGGAACTTGGTGATCATGGCCAGGTCGCGGCCGTAGAGGGCAACGCTGGCACCCTGCAACACTTTAGTGCGGCTTAGGAACTGCTTCGGCAAGGTATACTCCAGGCGCACTTCACGAAGCTTCAGGTAGGAAGCGTCGAAGGAGTTGGACTCCACATTGGCACGGCGGTAATAATCGGCGTAGTAGTCGGGCAGGCTCACCTGCTTGGTGTTCGGCGAGAAAGTACCATCGCCGTTAGCCACCACACCCTCTCCTATGATATAACCATCCTCGCGGCCACGGAGCGTGTGCTTCAGTTTGCCCTGCTCGCTCATTTTGTGGTGCGTCTGCGAGTACACCAAGCCCCCGTACTGGCCATCAAGCAACACATTGAAGCGGAAATTCTTATAAGTCACCTCGTTCAGGAAACCGCCTTTCCAGTCGGCGTAGGCGTTGCCGATGTATTGGATCTCGGAAGGTCGCGCTGGAAGTCCGTCTTTGGTGTATATGATCTGTCCGTCCGGCGCTCTCAGGAAGCCAAAGCCGTAAATGTCGCCGGTCGTGCCGCCATCCTTGGCGATGATGGAAGCGTTACCGCCAGTTCCGATCACCTGCTGATCCGTCAGCCCTTCGGCCAGTTCGAGCACCTTGTTGCGGTTTCTGGACCAGGTCACGGTGGTTTTCCATATCAGATTACCCAGGTCCACAGGCGTGGCATTCAGGGCGAGCTCTATACCTTGGTTACGCACCTTGCCGCCGTTCAGCACCGCTCTGCTATACCCGGTGGTTGGGTCCATAGGTACTTCCAGAATCTGGTTGCGGGTGAGGTTGCGGTACACGGCCACGTCCATACCTATCCGGCCGTTGAAGAGCATAAACTCGGTACCTGCCTCATAGCTGGTCGTGATCTCCGGCTTGAAGTTGTCGTTGTGCAGGGTAGTAGGCACTGTGGCAGAGCCCGGAAACTCGCTGCGGCCGTAGTATTTACTTGTTTTGTAAGGGTCGGTATCGTTGCCCACCTGCGCTGCCGACAGTCTCAGCTTGGCAAAAGACACCTGGCGCGGCAACACCAACAGATCGCTCAGGATAAAGCTGGTGTTGATCGACGGATAGAAGAAGGAGTTATTCTGCACCGGCAGCGTACTTGACCAGTCGTTGCGGCCCGTCACATCCACAAAGATCTTGTCGTCATACGAGAAGGAGCTGAAGGCGTAAATGCTGTGCACGCGCTTGTGGCTGTTGAAGGTCTCCAACATGGGATTGTTCACGCCGTTGGTCAGCTTGTATACCCCCGGAATGTTGAGCGCATCCACGTAGCCGTTCACGTGGTTGTACTTCCGGTTCATCACGTTCCCTCCCACTGAGGCGCGGAAATCGATCCGGTCGCCCAGCTTGTCTCTGAAAGTGAAGAGGCCATCGGTGTTCATTTCGTAGCTGAAAATGTTCTGCTCCTTGTAATAGCCGCGCTGGAAGTTGGCCGTGCTGTAGGGGCGGCGCTGCTGGCGGTCTTCGCTGCGCATGTCCACGCCGGAGCGCAGCATGAACTCGAACTTAGGCGACAGCTCATAAGTAGCCGCAATATTGCCCACCGTGCCGTAGCTGCTCATGGCGTTGGTCATTTCATAGGCAATCAGGTAAGGGTTGTCGATGAAGGAACTGAATGGATGTACCTGATCGATCTGCTCCTTTCCTTGCTTCCACTTGGGAGCGTACCAGGCCAGGTCCACGTTCGGATTCTGGAAGATCATGAAATAGGCGATGGATTGGTTATTATACCCTGTGGCTGGCAGGTTGTCGCTGCTCTTCTGGGTATAGTTCACCTTTGAGGTCAGCCGCAGGCGCTCGGCAATCTTGTAGTTCAGGCTCACGGCTGCTGTCAGGCGCTCAAAGCCGGTGTTGGGCATGATCCACTCATTTTTGGAATGGGTGATGGAGGCGCGCGCGGAACCTTTGTCGTTGCCGCCCTCCAGCGACACGCTGTTGGTCAAAGTAGAGCCGGTTTGCCAGAAGCCTTTTATATTATCTTTGTAAGGGCGCCACAGTTGCGGCTCTGCCGACTGCCCCTCCAGGGTCGGATCATACTGGTAGTAATATTGGCCGTCGAATCTGGGGCCAAAGGCACTGCTGGTACCTCCAGTGTGGGCACCGTCTGCAGAAGCGCCGTAGGAGTAATAAAGCTGTCCCTCTTTGTTGAAGGCGCGGCCTGTGCCCTGGCCATACTCATACTGGTAATCCGGCCACCTGAGCACATCGTTGAAGCTCAGGTTACTGTTCACTGTCACGCCCAGTCCCTTCTTTCCGCGGGCTCCTGATTTAGTCGTGATGATCATGGCACCGTTTGCGGCACGCGAACCATATAGCGCTGCCGCACCAGGGCCTTTCAGTACCGTAATGCTTTCAATATCGTCGGGGTTGATGTCGGCGATGCCGTTACCGAAGTCGATCGGCACGTCGTTGCCGGAACCCGCGCCGTAGGCGTTGCCCACACCGGAGCTCGTCATGCCGCTGTTCATCGGCACGCCGTCCAGCACGATCAGGGCGTTGTTCTTGTTGGGGTCGAGGGAGTTGTCGCCACGCAGCGTGATGCGCACCGAGTTGACAGGGCCCGATCCCGGCGATACCATGTTCAGACCGGCCACTTTACCTGACAAGGCGCTGGCGAAATTGTTGGAGCGGGCATTGGTGATCTCTTCCGCGCTTACCGTAGACACCGCATAACCCAGCGCCTTCTGTTCCCGCTCTATACCTAAGGCTGTGACCACCACCTCGCTCAACTGCCTTTGGTCGGGTTGCAGCTGTATGTTGATGAAATCACGGTTGCCGATAGGAAGCTCCTGCAAGGTATACCCGATAAAGGAAACAACCAGCACATCTTCCTGGCCTCGAACTGTCAGTTTGTAATTGCCATTGCCATCGGTGATGGTGCCGTTGGTAGTTCCCTTCACGGCCACACTGGCACCCGGCAGGCCTTGCCCCTGCTCATCGGTTACCTTGCCCTGCACCGACAGGGACTGCGCCACAGCCAGCTGACAGCAAAGCAGCAGAAGCAGCAAGGCCGGCAGTAGCCGTTTAAAAAGGGTAAATGTTCTTTCTTGCATAGTGATCATTGTTTGTTTAGTTGATCGCAAAGCTATTTTGAACAGGTTACCCCAATATTAAGGCAAGGCTATATAAAGGTTAAGGAATAGCTGGTTGTGGCTTCAAAATTTGAAGTTCTGGTAACGTAGGTTCAGTTAAATTTGTCAGTTCTGCAGCACCAGGTACCCCTCAGCGCCTCAGGTGCTCCCTTTCTGCTAGTTCAAAGATATCTCCCAAGGTATAGGTATGCACACCGGGCTGCGCCGCTATACCTGCATTGATCATGGCACGGGCCACCACGGTGTCCTCATAAGGCTTATACTTACCGGCTATACCTATTTTGTCAAAAAAGTGCATCACCTTGTAGGCCATTTCTTCACCAAAGCGCACCTCCTTTCGGTCACCGTGCAGCAAGCCGGGTTGTATGATGGTGATGCTCTGGAAACCGAGTTTTTTCACGGCCTCCTCCAAGGTACCTTTCATGCGGGAGTAGAAGATCAGGGAATCTTTGCTGGCGCCAGATGAAGAAACGAGCACATAGGCAGGCACCCCGTTTTGGGCAGCGGCCTCCGCAAATTTGTACTGGTAGTGGTAATCAACCTTGTATTGTTCATTCTGACCACCTGCCTGCTTCAGGGTAGTGCCCAGCGTGGAGAAAAACACATCGCCCTGCACCAGGTGTTGCCAGTCCTCCGGCTTGTCAAAATCGATCAGGTGCTCTTCCAGTTTGGGGTTGGCTATACCGAACGAGCGCCTGCCAAACACAATTACTTTGTTGAAGCGATTATCTGTCAGTAGCTGCTGTACTAGTTGTCTGCCCACCAGGCCGGTGGCGCCAATTACAAGTGCTGTTTTCATGTGTGGTGTTGTTTTATTTTGTGTTTCCTTTTCTATACCTGAAGCCCGGACTATTGTTTTCCCGACCCAATCAGTCTCTCCGATGCTTCCCAAAGCCTGGCTGCCACTTCAGGGCTCACTTGGGGGTTCCGACGGCCGGGCCTGCGCTTGTAATAGTATTCCCCATCCTGCCAGTCTTTGCCCGGTTGCGTGTTGATGAGCCAAAGCAAAGTGTCGGCTCCTTTTTCAGGGGAGATCATGAAATAACGCCCCAGCACCCCTTCGTAGAACCACCGGATCAAACCACTCCCCTCCCGTGCAAAACCCGTCTCTACCACACCCGGGTGGAACGAAGCTGCCCACACCCCTTTGAACCGCCTGCTAATTTCCATGGCATGCAAAATGTTCATCAGCTTGGCCGCCCCATAGGCTGCCATGCTTTTGTAATGCTTCTTGTTTTCGAGGTCTTCGAAGTCGATACGGCCCATGGTGTTGGCCACGCTGGAGGTATTGATCACGATGGCTTTGGAGGCTTCGAGTCGCTCCTGCAGCAAAAGCGTGAGCAGGAAACCCGACAGGTGGTTGACCTGCAGCGTGGTTTCGTGTCCGTCTTCGGTCAGGCGCCTGTCGGCTATGATGCCGCCCACGTTGTTGACCAGCAAATCGATGCGCGGGTATTTTCCGAGCAAGCTGCGGGCAAAAGAACGCACCTCGGTAAAGCGGGTAAAATCAACCAGGAAATAGTCGCAGCCTATGGCTTCTGCCAGTTTTCGTGTCTGGTCGGAGCGCCCGGTAATGACGACCTGCGCCCCTTGCCGGCGCAGGTGCCGGGCCGCCGCCGCACCTATACCGGAGCTGCCGCCCGTGATGACGATGGTTTTAGCGCTGAGATCTTTTTCCATAGATGCTGTCCGGTTACTGCAGATATAGCTTAAGCTAGGCATAACGAATAACGAGGGCTTTTGGCTACATCAGGTTACGGCATCAAAAGGATTCCTGCAGAATTTTCTATACCTTGAGCAAACTGAATCTTTCTATCTTCAAAACCTAAATCGCCTCGACAATGGCACAAGTATCTATCAAAGACTTCGACTGGAACCGCGACTATTATGCGTATGTATGCATCGGCGGTTATGAATGCTACAGCGGGCGCTTCCGTGCCTGGAAGCTCTACAGTCTGACCAGCGATGCCGTGAAAACGCTGAGCCAGCGACACGAAGAAGTGCAGGCGCTATTCGAAACACAAGAAGAACTCGAAGCCTACTTTAAAGCCCTGCACGAGCAACCAGCGCCGACTACCGAAGAGATCAAACTGAATAAGATCGGCAAGGCAGGTGGCGACCAACTGATCATCAGTTCCATTCTGTAAGGTATAGCAAGTACGTTTGCCTAAATGAAGCTGCGCTCTGTACCGGGTGGCGCATAGACAAAACATTGTTGACGCTTGCTGGTTACGTTTCAGTCTTTTGCGTAAAGAGAACATTTCCAAAACAAGCCAGCGTAGTTCATGAAAAACAACAAAACACTCGCCATCCTGAATACCGTATTTTTCCTGCTGCACCTGGTGCCCTCGCAGCTCACGCAGCTGGAGCTATTCAATAGCCAGACCATTGGGGAGGTTTCCGCCAAGTATCCGGCGCTTTTCACACCGGCGGGCATTACGTTCTCTATCTGGGGAATCATCTACCTGGCCCTCTCCGCTTTTTGTATTTATCACATCATCAAAGCTTATCGAGAACCGGAAACTCACGAAGCGAATGTTGACCTGCAGCGACTTGGTTACTTGTTTATGCTCAACAACCTGGCAACCGGCGCCTGGACCATAGCCTGGGTGAGCGAGTGGGTGGTGCTCTCGGTCGTGCTGATCCTGATTCAACTGGTGACGTTACTGCTGATGCACCTGCGACTGGGCATTTTTGACGCCGGCCGCTCGGCTGCCTCCCGTTGGTTTACACAGGTGCCTCTGAGCCTGTACTTTGGCTGGATCATCATTGCCACCGTTGCCAATATCAGTGCTGCGCTGGTGGCGCTGGGTTGGGATGGGTTTGGTATCAGCGAAGAGCTTTGGACCACCATAATGGTCGTGGTCGCTACCTTAATTGTACTGTATGTGGTATACAGCCGAGCAAACCCGATTGTGGGCCTTGTCGGCATCTGGGCGCTCTACGGCATCATCCTGAAGCACCGTGAACTGAACTTACCGGCAAGCCCCCAGATCAGTACGACGGCCTGGATCTGTCTGGCTGCAGTGGGGGTGCTGGTGTTGCTGGTGCTGTTCGGGTATAGGCAGTCAACACGAACCAGGATAACCTCTTAAAATCAAGCCATACCTGCTTCAGCCCCGCATTCTCTATGAACAACCTGAAAGGTTTCCTGCAACTCATTTGGTCAGCCATCAAAGGCCAGGAGCACGACTACACGACGCTGGGCATCCGGACGAGCATCGTGCTGCTGGCGGTGCCCATGATCCTGGAGATGCTGATGGAATCGCTCTTTGCTGTTGTGGATATCTTTTTTGTCGGGAGGTTGGGCCCCCTTGCCCTTGCTACGGTTGGCCTCACAGAAACGGTGCTGATGGTGATCTACTCGGTAGGTATGGGCGTCAGCATTGCCGCCACTGCCTTGGTAGCCCGGCGCTTCGGCGAGAAAAACTACCGGGAGGCCGCCAACGTCACATACCAGTTGCTGGTAACAGGAACGGTGCTGGCCCTGCTGATGGGTATACTGGCGACCTGGTTTGCCGCCGATGTCCTCACGCTGATGGGGGCCGATACCTTGCTCCTCGAAACAGGGCTGCGCTATGCCCAGATTATTTTTGCGGGCAACCTGGTCATCATCCTGCTATTCCTGATAAACGGAATTTTCAGGGGAGCCGGCCAACCCCACCTGGCCATGCGGGCGCTCTGGCTCGCCAACGGCGCCAACATCGTCCTGGACCCACTCCTGATCTTCGGCATCGGCAGTTTTGAAGGCTGGGGACTGGAAGGCGCTGCCTGGGCAACCACGGTGGGGCGCAGCGTGGGTGTATTGTACCAACTCTACCACCTGCTGAATGGGAAGCATTTGCTTAAACTCGGGCGAGAGAACCTGATCATCAGCCTGGCTATGATCCGACGGATCCTGGCAGTTTCCTCAGGCGGTATGGGGCAGTACCTGATCGACTCCGCTAGCTGGATTTTCCTGACCCGAATTATCGCCGAGTTTGGCAGCAGTGCCCTTGCCGGCTATACCATCGCTTTTCGCCTGATCGTGTTTGCCCTGCTGCCGGCATGGGGATTGTCGTCGGCGGCAGCTACGCTGGTTGGCCAGAACCTCGGGGCGCATAAAGTGAAGCGGGCCGAATTAGCAGTGTGGCTAACGGCGCGGTACAACGTGCTGTTCATGGCAGCGGTTACACTTTTGTTCCTCTTATTTGGAGAGCACCTGGCTGCATTTTTTGCACAGGACTCCGCCGTGATCGCAGTAGCCTCAGAAGCACTGAAGATCATAACGCTGGGCTACGTCTTTTTTGGCCTGGGCATGGTGATGGTGCAGGCGTTCAATGGCGCTGGGGATACCCGCACCCCTTCCCTCATCAACATGGTGGTGCTCTGGCTAATCGAAATACCGCTGGCCTACCTGCTGGCCCGTACGTTTGGGTTCGGCACCACCGGTATCTTTGTGGCCATTGCCCTTTGCCATTCCTTCCACGCTTTGGTTAGCTGGTGGCTGTTCAGGCGCGGCACCTGGAAGGCCGTGAAGGTATAGCGTGTGGGGCAGGTACAGCTAAAGGCAAACATCTTATAAATTAATCCCCTTGAGTTTACTCTTCAACTTGTCGCCCTAAAACAAAAAGGCAGGTATAGCCTGACCGACTATACCTGCCTTCTGCATGCTATACCTTTGCTGCCTAGTTCTGCGCTAACAAACCGTTGATATTTGCCACGAAATAGGCATGCGCCTGCTCCACGCTCAGGATATGGCCTTGTTTCTGGGCCTCTGCAGCAAGTCGGAAGCCCAACTCAGCAGCGTCCATACGTTGCTGTGGTGTACCGTGGTGCCCATCGCTGGCAAATCCGCAGTCACCGATTTCGAAGAACAATTCGTAGAACTGGGCCACACGTTTGCTGTTATATGTAGCGCCGCGCTTGTGCGTCATGTAATAGGCGGCCAGGAAATCCGCTTCGAGCTCTTTGTAACGGGTGGCCTCGGGTATGCTGGCAAAGCTACCATTCGGATACCAGGCGCCTGCGTTCTGGAACTGAATCTGGTGCGCCCATTCATGCGCCAGTATACCTGTCCATACAATGTCTTTCGCTATACCTGTCTCCGACAACATGTCCACAACGCCATCGCCGATCACAATCAGGTTACGGAAAGTAGTGGCAAATCCATCTGCCGCGAAGAAGGGAGATTCCGGCAACTGGTCAGAGAAGGTGTTGAAATAGAGGATCTGATCAGCAATTGGATAGGCTTGCTCTTTTGTGATGCCATTGGCAAGAACATATACTTCTGCTACTTTCTCTCTGTCGTTCAGCGTGGCCGTGTGCTGCCCATTCACACGAATTTGGTTAGGCATATGCCAGAACTTCTCGAGCTCGCGCTGGCGTTTGTTCATCAGATCAGTGTACTCGCCATTAGCACCAAAATACTGCGGTGATTCATCGTATACAGCGGAAATTTGGTTCAGTGCCAGATAGGTACTATAAATGGACTGCGCCTGAGCAGCGAACAAGGCAACCAAATCTCGGCCCAAAGGAGCAAAATAACGGTTCTGCACATCTGCGAATGCCGTTGGGCCACAAGTAGAGGGCTCAACCACATTGTTCATCAGGACGCTTCGCAGGTTTTCGTGTATCGGCACCAGGTGGCCAATCGGGTTAAGGGGCACTAGTTCCGAATTGCGCATATTGGCGGCAGCGGTGGCCTGTAGGGTGTTGCCGGAAGCCATTTCCAGGTTATCTATTTCCTTCTCGCAGGAAAATGTCAGGAAAGCAAGCCCTAGGTAAAGTAGCGTAGTCTTTGTTTTGTTCATACCAGGTATTATAAGTAAAGGTTGGGTTTAGTTGAATTGAAAACTCGCATTGAAATTAGCAGCTGCTTTGGATCAGAAACCGCAGTAATAAAGTTAGTCGTTCTTGTACTGAATCCAAATTATATGGCTTGAAATATTATTTTTTCGTATTTCGGTGCTATAGGTATAAAAGGGGGCATGCTCGCTCCCCAAAACCCGCAACAAGCCTAGCCGTTATGGCAGTGTGTAACTCAAACTTTATTATCCGGAAACACAGCGATAAGCGCTACGACGCCATAACTCATGTTTATTGCACGCCACACAACTCCAAGCAATCGCTTCAGATACATCATCGTCAGTTGGTTTACTGCCCTCTTGCTTTGCGCCCTGCCTGCTGCCACCAGTGCGCAGGAAGTAACCGAACAGGACACAGCCGTGGCTGCTCCCGCGCCAGCCTGGCCCGAAGACTCGCTGGGCAGACGAACCCCTCAGGGCACGGTTACGGGTTTCATCCGGGCTGTAGCTGATCAAGACTATACCAAAGCAGCTTTTTACCTGAACCTGGCGACAGCCACTGACACCATTCGGGATGGAGCGGCCGTGGCACAGGCCCTGCAACGCATGCTCGACCAGCGCAGCAAAACCATACCCCGCTCCTGGATCAGCAATCTCCCCGACGGGGACCTGGAAGACGACCTGCCCCCAAACCTGGAGCGGGTTGGTACCGCCACAGTGAATGACCAGCAAATCGATATCCTGCTCGAGAAAACAGAAGGACCGGCAGGAGGACCGATCTGGCTCGTGGCAGCCGAAACCATCAGCAAAGTGCCCTGGCAGCAGGCGGCACCCACCGAAACTGTAATTGAGAAAACCATGCCCGGCTTTCTGGAGGACAACCGCCTGGGAGGCGCCCCGGCCGGACACTGGCTGGGCATGCTGCTGATCGCCATCGCCTCATACCTGCTTGCCTGGGGTATAACCTCAGGGTTAATCTATCTCATTGGCTACATTTGGCGCAAAACCCGCGACGAGCCTACCCTGGGTTTCATCAGGGCCTTCTCTCTGCCCATACGCCTGTACCTGGCCGCTTTGCTGTTGGTATACCTGAGCCAACGCCTGGGCATTTCGTTTGTACTACGGCAGCGCTTCAGTGAGCTAACCATCATCGTGGGCCTGATCGCGGTGCTCCTGCTACTCTGGCGTCTTGTGGATGTGCTCACACAATTCAGCCAGCGCCGGCTGGTGGAGCGCCGCAACATGGCGGGAATTTCCATTGTGCTTTTTCTACGCCGCGGAGCCAAAATTGCCCTGGTTGTATTCGGCACCATTTTTATACTTGATACCCTGGGCTTTGATGTGACCACTGGACTGGCTGCCCTCGGTATAGGCGGTATAGCCCTGGCGCTGGGAGCCCAGAAAACGGTAGAGAACTTTGTCGGTAGTGTCACGCTCATCGCCGACCAGCCCATCCGGGTTGGTGATTTCTGTAAGGTTGGCGACACAAGCGGCACGGTGGAACAAATAGGGATGCGTTCCACTCGGTTGCGCACCACTGAGCGGACCATTGTCACGATCCCGAACGGGGATTTCTCGTCGCAGAAGATCGAGAACTTCGCCCACCGCGACCGCTTTCTCTTCAACCCTACACTCCGGCTGCGCTACGACACCACTCCGCCGCAGATACAGGCAGTGTTGCGCAGCCTCCGGGAAACGCTCACGGCCCATCCTAAAATAGACAAAACCAGCTCCCGCGTGCGTCTCACCGAAATTACGGCAGACGCCCTGAAGGTTGAGGTTTTCTCATACATCCTGACCAACGATTTTAATGAGCAGTTGGAGATAAAGGAAGGACTGCTGCTCACCATGATGGACGCCGTTAACACAAAAGGAAATGGCTTTGCCCTACCTGTGCAGCAATTGCTCCTGCACAAGGACGGCGAAGGTGTAGAAGAGAAAAAATAGCAGCGGTGCTGGCCCGAGCTATACCTGACCTAATACTTGTGTTTGTTGGCGAAGGCCACCAGCGAGAGCATGATCGGTACCTCAACGAGCACTCCTACTACACATACCAGCGCAGCCGGACTATCCAAGCCGAACAAAGCGATAGCCACAGCTACGGCTAGTTCGAAGAAGTTGCTTGCCCCGATCATGGCGGCCGGTGCACACACCGCATGACCCAGCTTCAGTTTACGGCCACCGTACCAGGTCAGGAAGAAAACAAAATACGTCTGCAGGATCAGGGGAATAGCAATGAAGAGGATGATCAGCGGATTATTCAGAATGTTGACTCCCTGGAAAGCGAAAAGCAAGATCAGAGTGAGCAACAGGGCGATGACGCTCATGGGCTTGAGCCGGGGCAGCAACTCCTGCGTAAACCAAGCTTCGCCTTTTGATTTGATCAAGGTACGGCTCGTTACAAAACCTGCCACCAAGGGAATTACCACGTAGATAACGATACTCAGGAACAGTGTATCGTAGGGAACCGTCACGTTCGTGATACCCAGCAGCAGTCCCACAATCGGCACAAAGGCCACCAGAATGATGAGATCGTTAACGGACACCTGCATGAGGGTATAATTGGGATCTCCATCACTCAGGTACGACCACACAAATACCATGGCCGTGCAAGGAGCAGCTCCCAGAATGATGGCGCCTGCTATGAATTCACCGGCCTGTTCGGGCGAGATGAATGCTGTGAATAGATTGGAAAAGAAAAGCCACGCAAAAAAGGCCATGGTGAAAGGCTTAATCAGCCAGTTAACGACCACGGTAAGCACTATGCCGGTAGGCTTACGGCCAATCCGCCTGAGGCTGGTAAAGTCGATCTGCAACATCATTGGGTAGATCATCAACCAAATCAGGATGGCAATTGGAATATTAACCTGGTATACCTCCAGCCGACTCAGTACTTCCATTTTCCCGCCGGCCAAATAGCCGATCAGCGTACCTCCCAAAATACAAAGGATCACCCAGATGCTAAGGTATTTTTCAAAAAAGGCTATCTTCTTTTGTGGTTGGTCTACTGCTTTCGCCATGCTATTGACAATTGGGTTCAATGATATCAATCGCAATTTTACGATTATAATAATCATTAACAAAATTAATTCTCCGCACACGCTGCTTACAGCTTGAAAATACTATTAGGACAAGTTTAAAAAAAGGACTTTGGCTGTTGCCTTATCTACCAGCGCGCCTGTCTTTGTAAACTGACAAAGTGATTTGTGCCCGCAAGGATCGATAACCAAAGATTAATCTTACTGCTCCAGTTACCCGCTAATAAACGATGAAATATGGAAGGTCAGCCTACTCCGTTGCTGACAATTCTTTGGAGGTATACCTGATATTATTCCAGAAGAGCTGGCTGAAGATGGACTGGAAAACAGGTGTGGGGACGTGCTCTTCGTCAAGCTGCAGTGTGGCCAGCAGGCGCATCACCTCCTGCAGTTTCAGTAACTGACCCACAGCATTCATACGGTTGAGTTCTTCTTTTCCAAACAGGAAGGCATTGGCCAGCCTTTCGTCCGTGCGCTCAATGTAATCCATCACCTCGTATACCCGTGTAGAGAGCTCCGGCAGCATGGTATCGTCAGCCACACGATCGAATTTCCAAAGTATAGGGACGATGGGCGCACCCAGCTGCTGGCTTCGCTTAATGTCGGAAAGTCGTTTGTAAAGAAGCAGCGCCAGCACGATGTTGTTGCACTCCCTTCCCGGATCAAAGTCACGGAAAAGCGTAACTGCCTGCTCCACCGTCCGGAAGACCGATGTCACGATCTCTTGTTCTTTCTCCTGCCAGTTACTGATGTGCACCAGGTCATGGGCCACGTTGAAGGTGCCTGGATGTTGGTATACCGCTTCCTCCACATCGTGCAGTATGGCTTCGAAACCGGAAGAAGCCTTCACTAAGCGGTTAAAACAGATGAAATACGCTATCTGGTGTGTGGTCATCGGCACTTGCCGGAAGCGGAGAGTCAGTTTGATGGCGTCGGGAAGGTTCATACAACAGGTGCAATAAAATGGAGGCCTCAACCTTCGGACAGGTTTTTCAAATATAACACACTGGCTACCAGGCATTCAATACCCATATCTGGGTATTTTTGCTGATTACACCGTTACGACCACTTTGCCCACCGTATGGCCCTGTTGGAACAACCGAATAGCCTCCTGCATTTCGGTGAAAGCATACACATGCCCTATATACTGGGGAGCGAGTTGCAGGTCCTGCAGGCCCTGCAGCAAGCTGTGCATCAGGTCGGTTTGATCGTACAGGTAGATCAGGTTAAAGCCCATCAGCGACTTATTTTCGGTGGGCAGCCTGAGCGGGTCGATCTTGGGGCGTTGCAGGTACTGCCAGAACAGGCGCGGGTAATTTGGTTTGCTACCGTGACTGCTGAAGGAGGCGTTGCCATACACCACCATGCGGCCCATGGGAGCCAGCGCCTTCCAGCCCTGCTCCAGAATGCGCCCTCCTATACACTCCATGATCAATTGGAGCGGGCGTCCGTCTAAACTGCGCATCAGTTTGTCGTAGAAATCCCGGTCCCGCAAAATAACTTCATCGTACTGTTCGTGCTGCCGCAGGAAAGCTACTTTACCTGCCTGCCCCACGGTGCCAATGGTAAAGGAGCCCATTTTCTGACAGATGCGATTGGCCAATATACCTACCCCACCTGCCGCACTATGGATCAGCACGTTCATGCCCGGTCGTAGGTTCCCGAGTTCGGTGAGGGCATAATAGGCCGTTAGCCCCTGCACCAGAAAACCCGCACCTTCCTCAAAACTCCAACCCGCTGGCAGGGGCAACACATAACGGTGGTGGCTGTTGATGTGGCTAACATACCCGCCGAACCGGGTAGCACCCATCACGCGGTCACCGACACGCCAATTGCCTGCCTCCGCTCCCACTGCCACAACCTCGCCCGAAAACTCCAGACCAGGTATAAAGGAACTGGCCGGTGTGGCACTGTAGAGCCCCTGCATGGCAAAAATATCAGCGAAGTTGAGCCCGATGGCACGCACCTGCACGCATACCTCATCGGGTCTGGATGCCTCCAATGTTTCATTGCGGAGCTCAAGTTGGCGTATAGATCCCGCTTTTGGCATGCGGTATACCTGACGTTCGATCATAAGATAACAGAGTTGTGAACCAAAGCTCTTCTTACGGAAATACCGGCGCCCCCGGCTTTTCTTTCAAAAAACTGGAAACTGGCTGTGGAATTCATGTGATCGGTGCATCTATTGAATAAATGCGACAGAAGGTCTGTTCACATCACCCACCCTAAAACAGAAAGGAGAGCATCATGGCACTTATACCTCAAAAACAGCGAACTGGTAACCGGACACGTGGCAAAGGCTTTCACCTGGACATGACACCGATGGTAGACCTGGCCTCACTCCTGCTGACCTTTTTCATCCTCACCACCACCTTTGCCAGGCTGCAGACCATGGAGATCAACATGCCAACTGCAAATGGACCTGATACCCCTATACCCGGCAAGAACGCCCTAAACATTGTGCTGGATAAAGAAAACAAGGTATACTACTTCTTCGGGTACCCCGGCGATGAACCCGAACTGAAACAGACCGACCTTTCGGCCAATGGCATGCGGCAGGTACTGCTGAGCGAGCAGGTGAAAGACAACCCCGATATGGTAGTGCTGGTGAAGGCCACAGCCGGCTCCCGCTATAAGAACCTGGTCGATGTGCTCGACGAACTCAAGATCACCGGCACCCGCAAGTATGCACTGGTCGACCTGCGCGAGGAAGACAAGGCCTTGCTGTCCTCCCGGTAAAGCAAAACCCTGCTGCTATAAAGGCAGCAGGGTTTAAATGAGCCGGCCAAACAGGTAGAGCCAAAAAGGCAAAGAAATTACTCAGCTGGTTCCGCTGCAAATTCACAGCTGACGGTTGGGTTGAAGGGGAAATGCATACCGGACGGGTTGTGCTTCCATACCCAGGCATGGAGCTGGTAATTATCAAAAGGCAGTGGGTTTGCAGGAGAATTGATATACGCATCAAGCTCCTGACCGCCCAGCATTGGTGGTGTGTTCTGGCTCCACTGATCAGCCCGGACAATAAACTCCACCCCAACCAGTTGCATACGGCCGTTTTTCTGCGGTTCATATAACAGGGCCTCCGGATGGCGAGGGTCGAGATTACCGTCTATCAGAAGAGGGTTGACATAGTGGTAGCCCATGCCGCCCAACACCGGATGACTGACACAGGGGCTGAAAGGCACATAACCGGCTGCCGTGGCTTCTTCAATGCGGTGGTAGCGGGCCGTGGCGCTGCGTATGTCAGCAAGGGTCTTGTTGTGGAGGGCAGAATTAGGACGACCCGGCCCGGCATTGGCTTCGAGCTCCGCAGAGAGCGGCTCCGGAGTCTCGTTAGATTCGGATTCGCAACCCAGAAATAGAAAAGCAGTCACGAAAAACAGAAAAGTCACAAGTGATTTGAAATAGTGTTTAGATGGTGTGAGCATAGGATTGTAAAATAGAATTTTAAAAAAGACGAAAACCAGAAAGGCCCCACAGCACAAAGGCAGGCTTATACCTGTCATAGGCTAGTAGTTCAGTAGAAGCATGGGGTGATGCGGCAGTGGCCTGAGAGGTGAAACGCCACAGGTTTTTAGGTAGAAAGCGCTAACAGGCTCCTAATAGGTACGACTTAAAAATAAAAATAGTATCAAATTTTCATCAATTTATTTAAATAAAGAATCCGTATCGGCTTCAATTAAACTTTCTATAAAATAATCATGGTGCATTCAACAATATTTCTTTTATTGAATATACTTTAATCCTATACCGTTCATGTTTTTGAAGTTCTTCTCGAAATCCCGTTCCGTTGACGACCTGGAACTGGTGCGGCAGTACCGCCGGACCGGTGACCTTGACGTGATCGGGAAACTCTTTGAGCGGCACACCGAGATGGTATACCTGATCTGCCTGCGCTACCTTGGAGAGGAGGAAGACAGTAAAGATGCGACCATGCAGGTATTCGAACAGCTGATCGTTGCCCTGAAGCGGCATGAGGTAAGCAACTTCAAATCGTGGCTGCACTCGCTCACCAAAAACCACTGCCTGCAACTGCTGCGCACCCATCGCATGAAAGAAAAAGTGAACCAGGCTCTGCCCGGCGAGCAGCATACCCTACCGGAGAGTGAAGCAACACAAACAGAAATGGACTGGGAGGCACTGGAGAAGGGGCTGGTGCACCTGCCAGCCGAGCAGCGCACCTGCATCGAGTTGTTTTACCTGCAACAGAAGAGCTACCGTGAGATAGAGGAATTAACCGGCTGCGACCTCAAACAGGTAAAGAGCTACATACAGAACGGGCGCCGGAACCTTAAAATTTACATTGAAAAAAACCATGCGCAACGATAAAGTACAAATAAGCGAATGGGGACTGGAGGAACACCCCTCCACAGAACTGCTGCGGCAATACGAGGAAGGCTCGCTGCCACCGGCTACCAACTACGAACTCGAAAAGCACCTGCTCGACTGTGAGATGTGCGAAGATATCCTGACCGGTATGTCGCTTGCTGACAGAGGGCGTACCCGCCAGGCCCGTTACCGCATCTGGCAACGCATCCGTGCCCGGCTGCGCCGCAAGCAGCGCACCCGAATACACCATGGTCTGGCTGACTGGCGTGTGATTGCGGGTCTGCTGATGATGTTCAGTTCGCTGGGGCTGATCCTGTTTTACCACTATACCCGCACGGCTGCGCACGAAAAAGCGGCGGTGCAGGCCACCGAAGTGCTCCCTCCCAGCCCGGAGGAACTGCTGGCCCGAACCATCGATGCGGCTTTGGTGCTTGAAATTCCGGCCCCGCCTGTGCAGAGCCAACAACCTGCAAGCGCTGCGCTACCGCCACAGGCTGATTTCAGCTTGCAGGGGCAGGTGCTCGACGGCCAGGGACAAGGTATAGCACAGGCGACCATACAGGTACACGGGAGCCCCTGGCAAACCGAAACCGATGGGCGGGGCTTTTTCAGACTTTCAGTAGCAGATGGCAGCTATACCCTGCTTGTCAGTAGTCCGGACTATACCTCGCAAACCTTTGAAGTCAGGAGCCCGGACAAAAAGGTGCAGCTACGCATGGAAAAGAGAAAATAACAGCACTTAAATCATACGTATAAATACGTAGCAAAACCGACTGGTGAAGCAAGGCTAATCTACTGTAAATTCTACCAGGAAGCCGCCTGGTGCCTTCAAATAATGTATTTTATTTTCATACTTATAGCGTAAAAACACGTAAATTACACCCGTATACCCCTAGCCAGAAGGACGCCAAACCTCTAAACCAGCGCGTTCGCACACTTTTTCACCCCTGGATGGGCTTTGGATATTTATGGAAAATAAAGCTTCTGCGCTGCATATCGGTGGCGAAAAAAACTATGATTCTGATTTCTGCGGTAGTATTCCGCTGCACCAGATTAACCTTATACAACCGCACGGTCTCCTGCTTGTTCTGGACAAAACACTACATATCAGGCAGGTGAGTGAAAACAGCACAGAGCTGCTAGGAGTTACGCCGGAGAGCTTGCTGGAGCGGCCTCTCGCTGATTTTGTACCTGAAGGCGAGTTGCAAGACCTAGTTCAGAAACTAAACCGGGAGCATGAGTCCGAGCAGGATCAGGTAGATATTCCCTTTTCGATATCGTTCAGAACAGCAGACAGCCCCAAAGTATTTACAGCGACTGTGCACCCGGAGCAAGACCAGATTCTGATCGAAATGGAGCCTGCCCAACGGGAAAATGATAAATCCTTCCTGGCATTTTTTCAGCAGATCAAGTACATCACCTCCCGCATCAAGCAGGCCGATCATACAGAAGCAATCGCGCAGATTGTGGCCGATGAGTTCAAGCATTTCACAGGTTTTGACCGGGTGCTGGTTTACCGCTTCGACCCGACGTGGAACGGGACTGTGATCGGGCAGGCCAAAACAGCGGACATGAGCGACCTGATGGGGCTTCGCTTTCCGGCTTCTGATGTGCCCAAACAGGCACGCGACCTTTATTTCAAGAACCCTTATCGCCTTATACCTGCCCGCGATTACGAGCCGGTACGCCTCCACCCTATTCTCAACCCCATCACCAGGCGGTTTACGGACCTGACCAGTTGCAATCTGCGCAGCGTGGCGGGCGTGCACCTGGAGTATATGGCCAACATGGGTATTTCCTCATCTATGTCCGTACCGCTCATTCTGGAAGGCAAGTTGTGGGGGCTGATCTCCTGCCACCATAAAACACCCAAAAACCCAAGCTACCAGGAGCGTACCGCCATGGAACTGCTTTCTACCATTGCAGCAGTCCGGTTAGGAGCTTATGAGAGAGAGCAGCGAGCCGTCGTGCAGGCAAATATGCGCGGCCAACACGCCAGCGTGCTGGAACAGATCTTTAACCAGGAGTTTTTTGCCGAGGCGCTGTTGCATGGGCAGCCAAACCTGATGGCGCTTCTGTCGTTGGACGGTGCGGCCATCTTGTATGAAGGCACCGTGCAGACAGTAGGCAAAACACCTGCCGTTCAAAAAATAAAAGAGCTGGCCTCCTGGCTGCGACGCAACAGCTCTGACAAAACCTATGTAACCCACTCACTCCCACTGGCATACCCAAACAGCAAAGAGTACAAGAACGAGGCGAGTGGCTTATTAGCCCTGGCTATCAACCCAGACCAGGGAGAGTACATTTTGTGCTTCCGGGGTGAAGTGCTGCAAACCGTGAACTGGAGCGGCAACCCTGATCAGGCTATCCGGATGGAGCCGGACGGCAAAAGCTACCACCCGCGCAACTCGTTTGCCCTTTATCAGCAAACAGTACAGCTTACTTCTCTGCCCTGGCAGCCCGAGGAATTGGAAGCTGCGGAGGCTTTGCGCAGTGCCGTGCTCAGCAAGATCATCCGCGAGAAGTACTAAGTGAACCTATTACCTTTATTTCGGTTAACACAGCATGTTGCAGCAAGCAGACAATAAACAGGGCCAAAAAGTAAGCCCTAAACCTGCCGATCATTACCTGGTAGGTATAGGAGCCTCTGCCGGAGGCCTGGAAGCTATTCATAAACTCTTTGACCACTTTCCCAGTAACTCCAGCTTTTCTTTTGTGATTATCCAGCACCTGTCGCCGGACCACAAAAGCCTGATGGCCGAGTTGCTCTCCAAACATACCAGCATGCAGGTAAGGGAGGCAGAAGACAATACCTTCACAAGGCCGAATTGTGTGTATGTGCTCCCTAGTGGCAAGCAACTAAGCTTGCAGAACGGAAGGCTGCGCCTAACCGACAAACCCCGTAACCGGGAGCCGAACTTTGCTGTCGATGCCTTTTTTGAATCGCTTGCTATCGACCGGGGTCCTTACGCCATAGGCGTCGTGTTGTCGGGCACTGGGACGGACGGTAGTAAAGGAGTGCTTGCCATTAAAAAAGCAGGCGGACTGGTAGTGGTGCAGGACCCCGAGAGCGCCAAGTTCGATGGCATGCCACGCAGCGCCATCGACACAGGTAAGGTAGACTTCGTGCTTCCGCCGGATCAGATTCCGCACGAGATCATGGAATATACCCGCCGCACACCGCTCATGAAGAGCATCATCCAAAACGGGAAGCAGCAACAGAGCAGCGTTGACGAGGAGGAAGTGCTAAAAAAGATACTAGACCTGGTATGCAGCCATACCCAGGTGGACTTTACACATTATAAAAAGCCTACCCTCAACCGCCGCATCCACAAACGGATGCAGACCTTAAAATTGAACTCTCTGCAGGAGTACCTGGAATTCCTGCACGAAAACCCGGCCGAGATCAAGATTCTTTGCCAGGAGTTTTTTATCAACGTAACCAGCTTTTTCCGCGACCCGGAGGCGTTTCATTTGCTTCAATCCAACGTTATCCCGGCTATCCTGGAATCCAAAGAGGAAGGCGAACCCATCAAGGTGTGGGTAGCAGCCTGCAGCACGGGCGAAGAGGCCTATTCGTTGGCAATCTTATTCAAAGAGGCATCCTATAAGTTGGGCCGGCACCTGGACGTGAAGCTCTTTGCGACCGATGTAGACCAGCAGGCACTGCAGAAGGCCTCTAGAGGCACCTACCCTGCTAACTCCATCCGCAAGCAGGTTTCGGAGGAGCGGTTGCAGCGGTTCTTTCAGCAAACCGGCAACCGTTATACGGTGAGTGATGAGATCCGGAAGATGGTGATCTTTGCGCAGCACGATCTGCAAAAAGACCCGCCGTTCAGCAAGATTGACCTCATCACGTGCCGCAACATGCTGATCTACCTGAACCCTAGCCTGCAGCATAAAGTACTCTCGTTGTTTCCTTACGCCCTGAACATGGGGGGGTATTTGTTACTGGGCCCTAGCGAGCACATCGGGGATATGCAGGAGTACTTTGAGGAAGAAGACCGTAAATGGAAGATCTTCCGCAAGGTAAAAGACCGCAGCAGCCTGCAGCGCAGCTACGGCATAACTGATTTCCAAACTACCAGCGCGCAAGTGAGCCAGGCCAGCCAGTTTAAAACAACGCAGCTGAATCGCTACAACGAAGCTTTTATGGATGCCCTGGCGGAGGACTTTAAAGTTACTGCCCTTTACGTCGACTCCAATTATCAGCTGCTGCACGGCATTGGCGACATCAACCGCTTCCTTAAGTTTCCGGACAAGCGATTGCACTTTAACCTGATCAAAATGGTACCCGAGGAACTGGCCGTGGTCCTGAGCGTGAGCATCCGCAAAGCCATCAAGACTAAGCGCAGCGTGGTGGGCAGGCAGGTTGCAGTGAAGTTTGAAAAGAAAGAACGCCTGATCCATACCTCCGTTCGACCGGTTACGCTGGAAAAAGGCCAGCCACCGCTCATCCTGGTCCTGCTGCAGGAAATGGGCGAAGTGAGCCCACAGCCAAAGTTAAGCGAAACCCCGCACCTCTCCGACGCAGACTACTACCAGCAACTAACCACGCTGGAAATGGAGCTGCGTGAAACCCGCGAAAGTCTGCAAATGACCGTGCAGGACCTGAGCACAACCAATGAAGAGCTGCAATCGAGCAACGAGGAGCTGATGTCAAGCAATGAGGAGCTGCAAAGCTCCAACGAAGAGATGCAGTCGCTCAATGAAGAACTGCATACCGTTAACTCAGAGCATCAGCTTAAAATAAAGGAACTCCAGGAGCTCAACGAAGACCTCGACAACTACTTCCGCAGCTCAAACGTGGGCCAGCTTTTTGTTGACCACAGCCTGGAAGTGCGCAAGTACACCCCGTCGGTTGAGCAGATCGTCAACATCATCGGCGGCGATATAGGGCGGCCGGTTTATCACCTGTCGCACAACCTGAAATACGCCCGCCTGTTCGACGACATACGCCAGGTAAACAACACCTCGCAGGAAATGGAACAGGAAGTGGAGACCGAAAACGGCCGCTATTATCTCATGCGCATTATACCATACCTGAAGCGGGATGGAAACAAAGACGGCGTGGTAGTGAGCTTTGTGGATGTGACTACGCTCAAAACACTCAGCAGTGTGGTGCAGGGCGTGCTCGACAGCTCGCTTAACAGCATCATGGCCATGCAGACCGTTCGCGATGCCAAAGATCAGATCAAGGACTTCACCTGGACCTTGCTTAACAAGAAAGCAGAAGAAATGATCGGCGAGTCGAGCGCCAACCTGCTACATGGGAGCGTTACAACCGTGATACCCCATCTGCGCGACACTGGACTGTTCCGGAAGTTCTGCCACGTGGTGGAAACAGGAAAGCCGCTCCACATTGAGCAGCTGCTAACCTTAAACGAGCAGAAAGCCTGGTACGAGATCGCAGCAGTGAAAATGGGAGGAGGTATTGCCGTCACCATGGCCAATATCAACGATAAAAAGAACAGCGAGGATCAGACTCAGCGGGCCTACGAAGAACTCAAAAAGGCAGAGGAAAACCTGACTGTGCTTAACAGCCAGTTGGAGCGCCTGGTGCAGGACCGTACCCGCGAGCTGGCCGAGAGCGAAGAACGGTTCAGGCTGGTGGCCATGGCGACCAACGACGTGGTCTGGGACTGGAACCTGGCTGCCAACAGCATCTGGTGGAGCGATGGCCTGAGCAAAATGCTGGGCTATAACGAGCACGAGATGGAGGGTGGACTGGACGGCTGGTTCTCGAAAGTGCATCCAGACGACCGGAAGGCAGTTGAACAGAGCGTGAATGATGCCATCAATAACGGCAAAAAACAGTGGAATGCAGAGTACCGCATCCAGCACAAAGAGGGCACCTATACCTACGTTTCGAACCGAGCCTATATCCTGTATAATGAGTACAGCATGCCTTACCGCATGATCGGATCGTTCATCGATCTGTCGGACCTGAAGCAGGCACAGGAGAAACTCCAGCATACCAATGACCACCTCATGCGCGTGATCGATGACCTGGACACGTTTGTGTACACGGCCTCGCACGACCTGAAGTCGCCTATCGCGAACATTGAAGGCCTGATGCTGGTGCTGGAAGAGCAGATCAGGGAGGCGGAACCCTTGCCGGGCGAGCCAACCGATCCCCTGTTCGACATGATCAAGGATTCTATCAAGCGATTCAAGAATGTGATCCGCGACCTGACGGACATTGCCAAAGTACAGCGCGATGTGGACGGTGAGTCGGAGCCGCTTGAGATCGAAGCTGTTTATAACACGATTTACGCTGGCCTGAAAGAAGAGGCAGAGCGGAAGCAGGCTGTGATTGAAACTGATTTTTCAGAAGCGCCTACCATTAGTTTCTCCAAAAAGAACCTGCACAGTATACTCTACAACCTGCTGAGCAATGCGCTCAAGTATAGCTCGCCGGACCGTAAGCCGCACGTCAAAATCAAGAGCAGTTACAAAGGCAAGAGGTTGGTGATCAGCATAGAAGACAATGGCCTGGGCATCAGCAAAGAGAGCCAGGGCAAGCTGTTCACACTCTTCAAGCGTTTCCACTCGCATGTAGACGGTACCGGCATGGGCCTTTACATCGTCAAACGCATCATGGACAACTCAGGAGGGCATGTGCATGTTAAAAGTGAGACAAACAAAGGGACGACCTTTACGCTAACCTTTAAACAGTAAAGCGCAATCCTATTCAAATTTTAAATACGAACTATGTATATAGCCATGAGCCAGTTTGAGGTTGCCAACGGAATGGCAGCCGACGTGAAGGAAGCATTTGTGAACCGACCGCACATGGTTGATCATGAGAAGGGTTTTCTGGGTATGAAGGTATTTACACCGCAGGAAAACGAAAACGAGTTTTGGGTGATGACCACCTGGACTGATGAAGTATCATACAAAGAATGGTACAAGCAGCACATGAAGGAATCGCACCAAGGTATACCAAAAGGGTTGAAACTGGTACCTGGTAGCCTGAAAGTACGTTTTTTTGACATGGTGAGCGACTAAAGAGAAATTTTACCGTAGGAAAGGGCAAAACCAAATGCCCTTATACCTATGACGTTCCATTCAACCAGACCCGTTGATATTTTATTTGATGCCGCCCGACGCGGCGACCTGCCCCTGCTGAAACAACTGATTGACGAAGGAGTCGATGTAAACGAGCCAGGCCCGCGTGGCTTCACGCCCCTGATCATTGCGACCTACAATAACCAACCCGAGGCGGCCCGTATGCTGCTCGATGCCGGGGCCGACGTCAATGCGCAGGATCTGGCAGGTAACACCGCTCTGATGGGCCAGTGCTTCAATGGCTACGAAGGTATAGCCGAGCTATTGCTGGAACACGGTGCCGACCTGGACCTGCAAAATGGCAGTGGCGGTACTGCCCTGATGTTTGCCACCATGTATGGCCGTAACAACATGGTTAAGTTTATGCTCGAGCACGGTGCCAACCGGGAACTCCGTGACGCCCGTGGCCTGACCGCTCAGCAAATGGCAGCACAGGTCGGCAACGAAGAGGCCCTGAAACTATTCGAAGCCCCCACCGAAAGCACAACCTGATAAGTTTATTTATTTTTCGGAAATTGCGACGACATGTCGTACGCCATACCTGAACTACCGGACCTGCCTGTAAAAGAGGCGCTCCCTGACCTGCTGCAGGCACTCACTACCGCTAATCGTGCCGTGTTGGAAGCTCCCCCGGGAGCCGGTAAAACAACGCTGGTGCCACTCGCTTTGCTACAAGCCGACTGGCTGCAGGGCGGCAAGGTACTGGTGCTGGAACCACGTCGCCTCGCTACCCGGGCCGCAGCGCAGCGCATGGCTGATCTGATGCAGGAACCACTGGGCCAGACGGTGGGCTACTGGGTGCGCATGGAGCACGTGGTATCTGCCCGCACACGCGTGGAGGTAGTAACAGAGGGCATCCTGACCCGCATGCTACAGGAAGACCCTGCCCTGGAAGGTGTGGCGGCAATTCTTTTCGACGAGTTTCATGAACGCAGCTTGCAGGCTGACCTGGGTCTGGCACTCGCGCTGGATGCGCAGGCTGTGCTTCGGCCTGACCTGCGTATCGTGATCATGAGCGCCACCCTGGATGCCACAGGTATAGGCATATGGTTGCAGGCCCCCGTGATCCGAAGCCACGGACGCCTCTACCCAGTCGAGACGCATTACCTCAGCCCTTCTGAAATGGCGGCGGCCGGCAGCCGACCTGCAGAGCGACTGCAGCAGCTGGTACCCAAAACCATCTTCAGAGCGCTGCGCGAAGAACCCTCCGGTGACTTGCTCGTTTTTCTGCCAGGTATGGGAGAAATGCGCCGGGTGGCAGAGCAGTTGGAAGACAGACTTCCGGCCAGCGTCGAGCTGCACTTGTTGCACGGAGATCTGGCACTTAGCCGACAGATGGCAGCCATTCAGCCCTCTCCTGCTGGTTTCAGGAAAATCGTATTGGCAACAAGCATTGCCGAAACCAGCTTAACAATAGAAGGCGTAAAGATTGTCGTGGATGGCGGCTATGCACGTGTACCCCGTTTTATGCCACGCACCGGCCTCACAACACTGGTTACCACCCCTGTTTCAAAAGCAGCTGCAGACCAGCGCCGTGGCCGTGCGGGCCGTTTAGGCCCGGGAGTCTGCTACCGCCTCTGGTCCACAGCCGATCAGTTGCAATTGCCGGAGCGGCAGGTACCCGAAATTTGTGAGGCCGACCTGTCAGGTATGGCGTTGGAGCTGGCCTTGTGGGGTGTAAAGGACGTCAGTACACTGCAGTGGCTGGACACCCCGCCTGCCGCCGCGCTCTCTTTAGCCCGCGACTTGCTGCTGCGCCTGGAGGCCATAGACGTGACCGGCCAGGCTACAGCCCACGGCAAAGCCATTGCCTCCATGGGCCTGACACCCCGCCTCGGGCACCTGGTGATCAGAGGCCATGAACTGGGACTGACCGAGACGGCTTGTACGCTGGCGGCCTTACTCGCTGAGCGTGATGTTATCCGGGCGCAACAACCGCTGAGCAGTCCCCTGCCAGACTTATCTCTGCGGCTGGAGCTGTTGGCAGGAAAACGCCCTCCTATACCTGGTTTTGTTCGGGATGACAACGCCATTCGACGCGTGCAGGAACAGGCCCAACACCTCCGGCAGCGACTCCGTGCTCCTAAAGGAACCATCGAGGTGCATGCAGCCGGCCTGCTCACCGCCCTGGCTTATCCTGATCGACTGGCGCAGCGCGAAAGTACGGGGAGAGTGCGTCTGATTACGGGCCAAAAGGCATCCCTCCCTACCGAATTGTTTTCTGAGGCGGCGTATTACGGCATCGCTCACCTGGATGCAGGGCCACATCCGCGTATCTTGCTGGCAGCTCCCTTGAGCATAGACGAAGTGCTCGAACATTTTAAAAGTCAGTTAGAACAGCTGGAAGAGGTTCGCTGGGACCAGGCAAGTGGCCGTGTGCAGGCAAGACGCATCATAAAACTCGGCGCACTGGTGCTGGAAGAAAAACAACTTGCCCAACCCGACCCGGAACAAGTACAGGCTGCGTTATTACAGGCACTTCAGGAGAACGGTATAACTCGATTACCCTGGTCCGATGAAGCGATCCGCACACGTCAGCGGCTTACATTCCTTCAGCAACTCGCGCCGGAAAATTGGCCCGACATGTCGGATAAGGCATTGGAAGACACCATGGAAGAATGGTTGCTACCACACCTGGCAGGCCTGCGCAGCTTGGAACAGGTTTCCCGGCTGGATCTGAATAACATACTTCTTTCTACGCTTTCGTGGGAGCAACAGCAGGAACTCGACAAGCTGGCGCCTACACACCTGCAGGTACCCAGCGGTTCGCGCATCGCCGTGGACTATACGGATGCTGCCACGCCCGTGCTGGCAGTGCGTTTGCAGGAGGTGTTTGGCTTGCTCGACACACCCCGTATCGCAGCAGGCAAGGTGCCCTTGCTGATGCACTTACTCTCGCCGGCCTCCCGCCCCGTGCAAGTGACCCGCGACCTGCGCAGTTTCTGGCACACTGGTTATTTCGAAGTGCGCAAAGACCTGCGCGGAAGGTATCCAAAACACCACTGGCCGGATGACCCACTCACGGCCATACCTACACGCAGTGTAAAAAGGAAAGGTACCTGATCTGAAATAGAAGATTAGTTTCCTGAATCTGCTTCACAGCTATCTGATTTATCATTATACCAAGAATATAATACTATTATATTTCTGATTTACAACCTTTTATATTTATCATTTCGTACAATTATTAAACATTGATCCTGCTTGCTTTAAAGACAGGCGATGTATTTTAGTTAAGCTTAAATGATAAAACCATGAAAAAGATATTTTATGCAGCCTTCGCGATCATGTTTGGTAGTATGGGGCTGGTAGCCTGCGATAACACCAACAGAGAGGGCACAACTGCCAGCGAAACCGAACGAGTAGTAGACCGCGACTCTGTGGCAACCGAATATGAAGTAACTGAAACGGTTGTTGACTATGACACAACAACCAATACCAAGAAAGTTGAAGTAGATCGGGATAAAGACCGAGATAATAATTAAAAAAAATTTGGGTGCATTGTAACCCATCACAAAATGCCACCGTATAAAAGAACGGCTAAAAGTTGAAAAGTTAATTGTTACAGACTAATCTTTTCAATAGAGAAGAGCTCCTTTACGAAGGAGCTCTTCTTATTTTATACCTCTCCCTAAAGTTTCTACGCA
Source organism: Pontibacter ramchanderi (assembly GCF_002846395.1). GTDB lineage: Bacteria > Bacteroidota > Bacteroidia > Cytophagales > Hymenobacteraceae > Pontibacter > Pontibacter ramchanderi. The sequence goes on along the minus strand of NZ_PJMU01000001.1, from coordinate 206,095 downwards.
TTCTTTTTCAGCCATACCTTAGTAGCTAAAATAGCTTCAAAGCAATTCATACTTCAGAAAGTCAATAATCTATACTTGAAACTAGGAAGCTGCTATACCTTTATAAGGTATAAGGGTGCGTTGACGTCAATACAATGAATTCTGTGAGCAATAATGAATTTTCGGGGCAGTATGGCGTATTAAAAACCAACCCCGAAAAAAAATTAAAAATATTTTCAGAGATTCTGTAACCTCATTAAAACTGTACCCGTAAAAGAGAATGGCTAAAAGTTGAAAAGTTAATTGTTACAAACCACAAATCTTTTCAATAGAGAACAGACTCCTGAAAAGGGGTCTGTTCTTGTTTTATACCTACCCCAACCAAAAAAAGGGAGACCTGAAAAAATCAGGTCTCCCTTTTTTTGGTTTGTACTTGCGCACTACAGCGGGTTCTATTTCAGTTCTGCCTGAAATTTCTTTAACTGAGGATCAATTACTTTTTTATCGCCCACAACCACCAGCGTCATACTCTTGGGTTTCATGTACTTCTGGGTAGTTTGCTGTACTTGTTGCGGCGTAATGGCGTGGATATTCTGCACCTGGTTTTCCAAGAAAGAATCCGGCAGCCCGTGCAGTTTCAGGAAATTAAGCTGCGACACGATGCCCGAAGGCGAAGAGTTTCGCAAGACAAACAAACCGGCCTCGTAATTCTTTATACCTTCCAACTCTTCAGCTGTGGGAGCTTCTGTGCCCAGGCGATTGATCTCGTTCAAAATTTCACGCAATGAGTTTCCTGTGTGCTCGGTGGTGACGTCGGCTACCTGCGCCCAATCCCCTACCCGGTAGCGGGCGGCCAGCGTGCTGTAGGGCGAGTAGGTATAGCCTTTGTCTTCGCGGATGTTGCGGGTGATGCGTGAGCCGAATGAGCCACCCAACAAGGAATTGGTCACGCGAAGAGCCATGTAGTCTGGGTGTGAAGGGTCTACCACGGGTAAGCCATACACAATAGTGGACTGCGGTGCACCTGGCCTATCAATTACGATCAGGTCGCTTTTGGTAACCGGCTTGGCCACCATGATCTGCGGCTCGGCCCCTTTCCGCCAATCGCTCAACTGACTGCTAACGGCCTCTTTCATGGCGCTCTGGTCAAATTTTCCGGCCACGTATACGGTTGTGCGGTCGGCACCGAACTGCTGTTCGTAAAACTGCTGCACCTGCTCCCTGGTAAAGCCGTCGATCACTGCGTCTGAAGGGAAGTCACGACCGTATGGGTGGTTCGGGTAGAGTGCCCCTCTGAACTTGGATTGGGCAATGGCACCTGGTTGCTGGCGCAACAGGTTATTCTGGCGCTTGAAGTCGTTTTTGATGCGGCCCATCTCAGCCTCCGGGAAGGCAGGGTTTTTGAGCAGATCTGCCATGATTTCAACTAACTGAGGTCCAAACTCCGACAGCGCCGAACCGGATATCCAGGTCTCGTTCGGGCCTACACTCACGTAAAGCGAGCCACCCAGACGGGCCACTTCCTCGGCCAACTGCCGGGCATTTCGTGTAGCCGTGCCTTCCTGCATCAGGCTGCCCACAATCTCTGCCAGCCCATTTTGCTGTGCTGTTTCGTGTACGTTGCCTACTTGTACCACCATGCTCACCACCACCTTGGGAACCTCACCATAGGGCACCAGCACGGCCGTTAGACCGTTATCCAGATCAAACTCCTGCTTGGCAGGCAGTTTAAAATCACGCGGTTGACCTCCTTCCGGCGGCGTTTGTTTTTGGCCCACCGCTATACCTGACGGCAGGCTCAGGAGGGCAATCAAGGCGATTGAAAATATTTTTTTATACATGGCGCTTAGCTTTTTGCAAGTGGGTTAACAACTAATACAGTGCGGTTGGTAGGGCGCAGGTATTCCTCTATGGTCTTTTGGAGCAACTCCGGAGTTACTTTTCGGAATTCTGACTCGAGGCGGTTAATACGGGCCGGATCATCATCGAACAGCGCAAAAGTGGCGAGCAGGTCGGCTTTGCCGAAACCAGAGGAAGCGCTTACCTGATCGTAAAGCGACGAGCGCATCTTCACAATCGCCAGGTCAATCAACTCCTGGTCTATCCCCTCCTGTTGCAGCTTCTGAATCTCCGCATCCAGCACTTTCACCACTTCATCGGCCTTCACATTCTGATCGTGTATCAGACTACCCATCCAGAGCATCGGGCCGTTGTAATTGAACATGTTGCCCAAGAAAGCGTTGATGCCGCCATCCACCGAGCCGGTATAGCCCCGCTCCTGCACCAAAGCCTGGTACAGCCTGCTGTCGTTGCCCTGCAGCAGAATCTGGTCCAGCAAACCCATGGCGTAGTACTCCGGAGTGTTTCGCTCCGGCATGTGGTAGGCGAAAGCCAGTGCCGGTCGGTTGGCCAGTTTATCGTCTTTTGTAAATCGCTGCTCTTTTTCCTGCCGCGGCTCCGCCAGATCAACGGGCGCAGGCAGTTTAGCGGAAGGAATACTGCTGAAGTACTGCTGAATCCAGCGCTTGGCATCACCTGTCTCAAAGTCTCCGACCACAACAAGCACGGCATTGTTAGGCGAGTAAAAAGTATCGAAAAAGGATTTTACATCCTCCAGGTTGGCAGCGTCCAGATCTTTCAGGTCTCCGTAGAAATTATGCGCATTGTACCAGTTCTTGTTGGCGTACTGCGGCATGTCGAGCCAAGGGAAGCCACCGTAAGGTTGGTTGAGCACGTTCACCTTCACCTCGTTTTTCACCACACCCTGCTGGTTGGTCAGGTTCTCCTGCGTGATGTTGAGGCCCTTCATGCGGTCAGCCTCGGCCCAAAGCATGGTTTCCAGTTTGTGTGCCGGCACAATCTCGAAGTAGTTGGTGAAGTCGAAGCGGGTAGAGCCATTCAGGATGCCGCCGTTTTTCTGCACCAACTGTATAAACTCCATCTTGCCCAAATTCTCCGAGCCCTGAAACATCATATGCTCAAACAGGTGGGCAAAGCCGGTGCGGTCTTTGGGCTCAATCCGGAAACCAATGTTATAGTACACGGCGATGGTGGCGATCGGAGCCGTCTTGTCCTGCGAGAGCACGACCTTCAAGCCATTGTCCAGGGTATAGTAGTCAACAGGAATCTGGTATGCTGAGGTCTCAGCAGCATTTTCTGTAGCCGGGGCAACCGTTTCGGCGGTGGCCACTGTAGTGTCGGGAGTTGAGGTGGTGGTGCGTTGCCCGCAGGAGCTCCAGCTGAGCACAAGTGCAAGAGCGCCCCATCTAACATAGTTTAAAAGAAGTGTTTGATTCATTATGCGCTGATTTTAAGGGTTAAAAATGGGTAAGCCTTAATTCAGAACATTCTACGTAAATAAACTAAATAATATTATATAAAATATGTTAATTTTTAAAATAAACTATAGGCTATATAAATAAAAAGCCTGTGCATAATCTCTTCATGCACAGGCCTCAAGGTTTTGGTATTTTACTATAACAGCTTATTCGGGCAACAAGACCTGATCGATTACGTGAATGATACCGTTTGAGGTAGGTATGGAAGATAGTATCTTAACGCCGTTAACAGTAGGCTGATCGCCCTTCAGGCCCAGCTTAACGCGGCCACCGTTCACTTGTCCGAGGGTCATGTCATTGTCGAATCGCTCGGCAGGTATAACGCCTACGTATACATGGTACTGCAGAATATTACGAAGGTCGCTGCGGCTCTCGGGTTTCAGGAGACCGTCGACTGTACCTGCGGGCAGTTTATCGAACGCAGCGTTGGTAGGGGCAAATACCGTAAACGGACCAGCGTTGGTCAGGGCATCTACCAGTCCGGCTGCTTTCACGGCGGCTACCAGCGTAGTATGATCCGGTGAACCGGCTGCTACCTGCACCACATTCTGCTGCGACTGGTCGTCAGCCACAGCAGATTGTCCTGCAGACTGGCTTGTTTCGGCTTCGGGAACTGCCGCGGTCGTTTCCTGCTGAGTTTGCGTGTTGCAAGAGGTCAACAGACCAAAAACAACTGCGAGTAAGGCTACATGTAAACTTTTCATTTTCGTTAGGTGGTTTAGTTTGATGATGTAATATTCCTTACTTTCCGTTTCATTAAATATGATTGTGATTAGTCAGAAAGATGATATTCGTTACTATTTGATATGAGAAGCAAAAACGAACTGCGTGAAACCATTTTTCGTCACCTGGATGGTATAGTAACTGCTCCTACGGCCTATTCTTTGGCAAAGAACGGCGTACTCGACTACCTGCTGCAGCAACAGAAGGCCAGTCTGAATGAACTGGTTAACCGATTCAAAGCGAACGATGGCTACCTGAACGTAGCCTTGCGTGTGCTCTGCTCGCAGGGATGGCTCGAGCAGCAGCTCAACAACGCAACCGATACGGTAACATACCGGCTTACCGAGCACGGCCGGCTGGCTTTTCCGTTGGTATACCTTTACGAGGATGTGGTAAAGCTCATGCAAGTTTCCGGCAACTACCATCCGCGCAAGTTCGAGAAAGAGCCCTACCAACTCTGGACGAAGGTAGCTGACAGGTATAGAGCAGGATATGGTTTGACGCTGTCTGATAATTTGGAAGAGCGGAGCGTACAGGAGCAGGTGCTGAAACACATCGAGGGCCTGCTGATGGGCCCTTCAATCGTATTGCTGGGTATGAATGGCATGTTCCATAAATACTTCATGGAAAGTCGCTTCAGCCCGGAGGAGTTTCATGAGAACCACCAGGATTTCCGCAACATACTGGACCTCTTCGCACACCTGGGCTGGTTCAGGAAGGTGCGCGACCAGTATGAGTACACCGACGAAGGCATTTTCTTCGCCAAGCGGGGCAGCGCCTATGGTGTCACGGTGTCCTACATCCCTACTTTCCGCCACCTCGACGACCTGATCTTCGGAAACCCGAATGTGCTATGGGATAAGCCCGAAGGAGCGCCGGAACTGCACGTTGATCGGGAGATGAACGTGTGGGGAAGTGGCGGGGCGCATGCCACCTATTTCAATGTCATCGACGAGATCATCATTGAGCTGTTTAACCGGCCGATACACGAGCAGCCGAAAGGCATACTGGACATGGGTTGTGGCAACGGAGCCTTTTTGCAGCACATGTTTGAAGTGATCGAACGGCAAACGGCCCGGGGCAGGATGCTGGACCAGTACCCGCTCTTTTTAGTAGGAGCCGATTACAACCAGGCAGCACTCAAAGTCACAAGGGCCAACCTGATCAAAGCCGACATCTGGGCGAAAGTGATCTGGGGAGACATCGGCCGGCCGGACCTGCTGGCAGAAGACCTGCGTGAGAACTACAACATCGACCTGAAAGAGCTGTTAAATGTCCGTACCTTTCTGGACCACAACCGCATTTGGGAGCAACCTACACACCGCATGGAAGGAAGGCTGAGCCAGTCGACGGGTGCCTTCGCTTTCAGAGGAAGGCGCATCCCCAACAACGAGGTGGAGGACAACCTGCTGGGGCACCTCAAAAAGTGGACGCCTTATGTGGATAAGTTCGGTCTGCTGACCATGGAACTGCATACCATCCCCCCTGCCCTGGCAGCTGCCAACCTGGGTAAAACAGCCGCCACAGCATACGACGCAACACACGGGTTCTCAGACCAATACATTGTAGAAGTGGAAGTATTTCATAAAGTAGCAAAGGAAGCCGGCCTATACCCTGAGAAGGGTGCCTTCCGTCGCTTCCCTGACTCCGACCTGGCAACCATCAGCATCAACCTGCTGAAAGGCAAAAACCAGTAAAGCTAGACCGATGGTGACCATTCGCAAAGCCGAACTGAGCGACCTGAAAGCTGTCAAAACTATTGATGAGCTGCTGTTCGGTGCAGATAGTTATCCCCTGTTTGTGCTGCGCCAGTTCTACGACACAACAGGCGATTACCTGCTCATAGCGGAAACAGGTGGGCAGGTAGCGGGCTACATGATTTCCCATCTGGAGCAGGAAAGTCGGAAGGGTTGGCTGCTGTCGCTGGGCGTGCTACCTGCGCACCGTGGTAAGGGTATCGGGCAGAAACTGATGGCGGCTACTATTGCCTCCCTGGAAGCAAAAGGGGCCACCATGCTATACCTTACCGTGCACCCCGCCAACGCTGCAGGCATCAGCATCTACACCCGTCTTGGTTTTGTAGAACGGGAGCAAGTAGCGGACTACTACCTCGATGGCAGCCCCCGGCTGATCATGAGCAAGCAGCTTCAGTCATAAGCGGCTATACTGCTGGTTCAACTCAAGGACTTTCAGTAAATCATCCTGAATTGCATTTCAGTAGATCATCCGGAATTGCACCTGCAGCTTATCTTTTACCTTCATGCTCAAAATGGAGGGGCGCCTGATCCGGAAGGCATCTAAGCTGATATCAAAGCCGCCTTCCACCAGCAGGTTTTCTCCTTGCCTGCTTTGCTGCGCCACGAAACTGAGCTCTTGTGTCACGCCATGAAATGTAAGCAAACCGGTGACCGTTAACGCAGCGTCGCTTGAGACGATTTCAGAACTTACGAATGTTACGTCAGGGTATTTATCCGCTTCGGTTACCTTAAGCATATCCCGGTCGCGGGCACGGTTGCCACTATCGAAAGACCGGACAGGGACCGAAACATGGACCCGTACTAGCCGCTCCCCTGTATCCGACAACTCTAGCTGGCTCTGCACCTCCTGACTGCTACCCTGCACGATGTGCAAAGGATGCACTAAGGTATAGCCAATCGTGCTTCCTGCTTTTGCAAGCCTCGGGGACTGCTGCGCCATGGCCACAGTTAGCCTGGCCATGCCCAAAAGAAACATGACCAGGTATAAGGCACCGACTACTGTAGCTTTCATACTGAATTATACTGGCAGGTATAGACAAGGTTGAGAAAGGAAATCAGGAAACACAAAGACAATGTTGCGAAACCGGGAAAAACTAAATGAGGTTCTCCTGTGTTATAGCAGAGGTTGCCCGATGGCACCGTCCAAAAATAAACCGCATTTATTTCGCTAATTAGCCTTATTTTAGGGCACCCAAATGGATTCTGCCCGCAGAATATCATTTTGAGCATTCTAAAACAATCAATCTAACATGAAAAACACAAAAGACACTGCTAATCTGTCACAGACTGTGAGAGAATCGTCTGTCTGGAAGAACCGCCTGAGGCTTTTGCTATTCGGTGCGGCTACTTTCTGCGCGATGGAAGTATCGGCCCAGAACGGCGGCAAACCTGCCGGCCAGGATAAGTTCATCGACAAGTCGAACATGGACACGGGCGTGAAGCCGGGTGACGACTTCTATACCTATGCCAATGGCGTGTGGCTGCGCAACAACCCGGTGCCGGCCAAGGAAACGCGTTGGGGCAGCTTTAACCAGCTCCGCGATTTCAACATCATCGCCGTTCGCACAATCCTGAAAGATGCCGCCGCCAAAACAAACGCACCGGCTGGTTCTGTAGAGCGCCGCGTGGGCGACTTCTACGCTGCCGCCATGGACAGCGCCGCCATTGACAAGCTCGGCTATGAGCCGATCAAAGCTGATCTGGAGCGCATCAAAGGTATAAAAGATGCCAATGGTGTTTTGAACGAGGTAGCGTACCTGCGCACCTCCGGCTCGGGCGCACCGATGTTCGGCTTCTTTGTGGGCCAAGACCGCAAGAACGTGGAAGTAATGATCCCGCAACTGAGCCAGGGTGGCACGACCCTGCCAGACCGCGACTACTACCTGAAGAACGATGCCCGTAGCACCCGCATTCAGGATGCCTACAAAAACTACATCACAAAGCTCTTTACCCTGACCGGCACTGATGAGGCCACTGCGAAGAAGAACGCTGAGATGATCTTCAACATCGAGAAGCAACTGGCTGCTGCCCAGATGGCACGCGTAGAGATGCGCGACCCGCACAAAACCTACAACAAATTCGCCGTTGCCGACTTCAGCAAAACCACGCCGAACATGGACTGGAAGCAGCTGATGGCTAAGATGAAAGTAAGCGGTGAGGACACCCTTCTGGTAAACAACCCGAAGTTCTTCACAGAGCTAAACGACATGCTGACCGCCACCCCGGTTACAGACTGGCAGACATACCTGCAGTGGAACGTGCTGAAATCCGCAGCGCCATACCTGAGCTCAGACTTCGTGGATGCAAACTTCGCGTTCACGCAGACGCTGACCGGCCAGAAGGTGCAAACCCCACGCTGGCAGCGCATGTCGCAGCTGACAGACGGCACTATAGGTGAGCTACTTGGCCAGCTATATGTACAGAAGCACTTTAAGCCGGAGGCGAAAGCCCGTATGGACGAGATGATCGCCAACCTGATCAAAGCCTACGAGATCCGTATCAAAGGCCTGGACTGGATGTCTGCTGAGACGAAGGAGAAAGCCCTTGCCAAACTGTCTACTTTCCGTCCGAAAGTAGGCTACCCGGAGAAGTGGAAAACATACGATGGACTGGACATCAGCCGCAACAGCTTCTTCCAGAACGTGCGCAACGCCGGCCAGTGGGGCTACAACGACATGGTGAGCCAGCTGGGCAAGCCGGTTGACAGAACCAAGTGGGGCATGACGCCTCCGACCGTGAACGCCTACTACAGCCCGGTGATGAACGAGATCGTGTTCCCGGCAGGTATCCTACAGTTCCCGTTCTTCGACCCGAACGCGGATGATGCGGTAAACTACGGCGGCATCGGTGCGGTAATCGGACACGAGATCTCCCACGGTTTCGATGACTCCGGTAGCCAGTACGACAAAGACGGCAACCTGCGCAACTGGTGGACCGACACAGACCGTGCCCGCTTCCAGGAGAAGGCTGACCAGCTGGTGAAGCAGTTCAACGACTACACTGTGCAGGACACTATCCACGTGAACGGCAAATTGACGCTGGGCGAGAACATCGGTGACCTGGGTGGCTTGAGCGCTGCTTACGAAGCCTTTAAGATGACCAAGCAAGGAAAAGGCAAGAAGAAGATTGATGGCTTTACGCCTGACCAGCGCTTCTTCCTGGCCTGGGCTCAGGTATGGAGAACCAACATCCTCCCAGAGACTGAGGCACAGCTGATCCTGACAGACACCCACTCACCGGGCAAGTACCGTACGATCGGTGCACCAGTGAACATGGACGCCTGGTACAAGGCCTTCAACGTGAAGCCTGGTGATAAACTGTACATCGCGCCACAAGACAGAATCAGAATCTGGTAATTGCCGCGTGGTAAATGAAGAAAAGCCCTCCCGACTGCTTAGTCGGGAGGGCTTTTTTATGTCTCCGGAGTACCGTATACAGGCATAGACACAAGAGATAATCCGCCTATACCTGGCTGTCTACCTTGTCCTGCAGGCCGAGCACCTCATTTGTCCAGGCACGTACCTGGCGTAGCAAAGCCGGATCTTTTGCCAGCGATTCGCCATAAGATGGAATCATCTGTTTTAGTTTCTGTTGCCAGGCGGCCGATGCCATTTGCTCAGGGAAGCAGCGGTGCAGCAAATTGATCATGATGGAAACTGCAGTGGAGGCGCCCGGAGAAGCCCCCAGCAGGGCGGCCAGCGATCCGTCTGCCCCTGCCACGACCTCCGTTCCGAACTCGAGTACGCCACCATGTTTCGGATCCTTCTTGATCACCTGTACCCGCTGCCCGGCCACTTCCAGTTGCCAGTCCTCGCTTCGGGCCTCCGGGTAGTATTGTCGGAGCGCCTCTACCCGCTCGTCCGGCGACTGCCGTACCTGGTTGATCAGATACTGGGTAAGCGGAATATTACGCACGCCTGCTGCCAGCATTGGGTGCAGGTTGTTCACTTTCAGCGACAAAGGCAGGTCAAAGAAAGAACCGTTCTTCAGAAACTTGGTTGTGAAACCAGCATAGGGCCCGAACAATAACTCGCGCTTGCCATTGATGAAGCGGGTATCCAGGTGGGGCACCGACATGGGTGGCGAGCCCACGGAGGCTTTCCCGTATACCTTGGCATGATGCTGCGCGATGACGTCCGGGTTAATGCATTTGAGCCACTGCCCGCTCACCGGGAATCCGCCGAAGCCCTTGCCTTCCGGTATACCTGACTTAAGCAGCAGCGGCAGAGAGCCACCACCGGCACCAATGAAAACAAAATTACCTCTTACCTTGTGCTTCGTCTGCGTCTCCCGATGCCGGACCCGTACACTCCAGCGGTTATCAGGGCGTTGCTTCAGCTTCCGTACATCGTAGCCGAAATACAGGTTCACCCCTTCCATTTCGCTTAGTTGCTCAAACATGCAGCGTGTCAGCGCCCCGAAGTTCACATCTGTGCCCAGGTCCATCCTGGTGGCGGCCACTTTCTGTAGCAGGTCACGGCCTTCCATTACCAAGGGTATCCAGGCCTTCAACTTGTCCACGTCTTCAGTGTACTCCATTCCCTCAAAAAGATGGCAGGCCGACAGGGCCTCATAGCGTTTCCGCAGATAGTTGACGTTGTCATCGCCCCACACGAAGCTCATGTGCGGAATGCTCCGGATAAAGTTGCCAGGCAGGTTCAGGCGATTTTCCTGGATGAGATAGGACCAGAACTGACGGGAAATCTCAAAGGACTCGGCAATGCTGACTGCCTTGGTGGTATCGATGCTAGCATCTGCCTTCTCCGGGGTGTAGTTCAGCTCACAGAAGGCCGCATGGCCGGTTCCGGCATTGTTCCAGGCATCGGAGCTCTCGGCGGCTGCTTCCCCAAGCCTTTCGAGCACCGTTATGCGCAGATCGGGCTGCAGCTCTTTGAGCATCACGCCTAGTGTAGCGCTCATAATACCGGCTCCTATCAGTACGACATCCGCTTCGGAGACATCAGGCAGTGTGCGTTCAATATTCATAAATATTCCAGCTTAGTGTTCAGTAGCTATACTACGCAGCCAGCCACGCGGGGTAGGTTGCGCAATAATTTATTTGATTATTTTCAGGTTGCCAAATCTTGGTCAAACTAGCCTATCGCTGGGTAAACTGTCAGAAACTACTGGCGAACGAATAAGCAATTCTATTCGATGAAAGAATAAATTATAGTAATTTAAATGTCTTGAACTCAAATACTTATATTTCGGTTTTTAGAACACCACAAACCAATACCGCGCTGCCTATACCTGCTGACAGGTCCCCCTGTCTATGAAACAAATGACACATATGAGTACGATAATTTCTAATGTACCACTACCACAGTACGGTGGTCATGGTTCGCCCGCTTCGACCACATCTGCACAAGAAACTGATGTCCTTTCCGTATGCTTTTGCCCGCATCTCAAATTGCTTTGCGGCAAATGGGACCGCTTTCCTACGTCAGCGGAGCTAAGGCAGTCAATTCGACTGTTGGCGCGTGCCGTGGCAATCCTGAAAGCAGAACTAATGCTGGTCGAACTACCCTCGCAGTACCAGGTTTCTGAGGAAGATCAGCAGTGGGCCAAAAAATTCACTAAGGAAGCGCTGAACTACACATCAATTAAACGGGTTGCCCGCATTGTACCTAAAGACGTGCTAGGCCCGATACAACAGACTTTGCAGGAGCTGGACAATATGCCTTACGAAGCCCAATTATTCAGCGACCGTAAAAGCGGCCTGCAGTGGCTGCTGCCAGACCATTACCAGGCCATAACCGATGAGGCATTCATTCCTGTCCCGCTCCACTTTAACTTGAAGCTTATTCGCACGGGCATAAAAGAAAGAGGCCACGCGGCTGTACCTGTGGGGCTGGCACAGCGTGGCAAGCCGACCAACGTGGAGGAGCCCCTACCCGGCTTGCTTACCATAGAAACCGATTTCGTGTCGATTACTTTGGACAAGGCAAAAAGCCTGATGAACATCCGTTGGAAAAAAGCGCCACAGAGCCGGCAGTACCGGTATGGCATGCTAAAGGCAGCACGCGCCCTGATTGAGCACCGCTTAGAACGTCTGCTACTCAACAACCAACGCCTGGGCATGCTCACGCTCGAAGATCAGGGATGGCTTGTGGCAACCTCCCGGGAAATAATCCCTAAAATGAATCTGCGAAAGCTGGCCGTGATCAGCTCAGCCGATGCCTTGCAGCAGATGAGCAGCGAAAACATCGGCCAAAAGTTGAAGCAGGCTGCACTCGACCACAAGGCAAACTACTTCCTGGCTGAAGAGGATGCACTGGAATGGCTGGTAGAGGATTAATTTCAAAATATAAAAAATGGGAGTAGGTGACACTGGTTGCTTACTCCCATTTTGCTTACCTAAATTGTGGTCTATCCCTATGTTGCCTAAAACAAGTCCCCTTACCCAAGCCTTTCCCACGAAGCCACATCTAGCCATCTTTCGATCATCCCAAAGTTTCCGGCAAAATGCCTTGCTTTGAAACTCAGCATTGTATTCTTATCCCTCCAATGGGTTAATGGGGTAGCTTAGCTGCTCTCAAAATGAATATTATATGCTTTATTTGCGTTCTTATCCGGAGCCTTTCTAACAGCACGGAACGTTCCTGAAGTGTTTTTTCACGTATGGGCTCTGAAAACAAGGCAAGGTATGGCGTGGTTATTGCCTGCCTCCTGGCTGTAGCTGCCATAGCGGCTGCGCAACTACTTACCTTATATGAAGCGATTGCTTGTAAAGCTAATAAGATTAACCACATACGGCCTCCTGGTGCCTGTTCTTTCGTTTCTGGCGACACAGTTCCGCCTGTTCTTTCAGAGCCAGAAACCAAAGTTCACAGCCGCCTACTGGCAGCAGAAATGGCAGGCAATACGCCAGTTTAACCCGCTTAAGCCCCGTATGTCAGACCTGCGGGCCATCCTGCGATTCACGTTGAAGGGCGCGCTGTTTTTAGTGCTTGCCTTTACAGTCTTTTACCTGGCCGTTTTTACAGGTATAGTGGGGGGTGCTATCCCTTCGCGTGCCCAACTGAAAGCCATCCAGAACAACACAGCCTCTGAGGTATACTCAGATGACAATGTGTTGCTGGGTCGCTACTACATACAGGACCGCACCAACATCCGCTACGACGACATTGCACCAGTCGCTATCGACGCCCTGGTAGCGACGGAGGATGTGCGTTTTTACGAGCACAGCGGTGTGGATGCGCGCAGCCTGGCACGTGTGTTCATCAAGACGTTGCTGATGGGCCAGGAAAGCTCTGGCGGTGGCAGCACGCTCAGTCAGCAGCTGGCAAAGAACCTCTTTCCACGCAAGGGACGCCGCATCTGGGAGATGCCCATCAACAAAATGCGCGAGATCATCATTGCCAGAAAACTTGAGAGCATCTACTCTAAGCAGGAGTTGCTGGAGCTATACCTGAATACCGTGCCGATGGGTGGTAACCTTTACGGCATTGAGCGGGCCTCGCGCCGTTTTTTTAATACCACCGCCGACTCGCTTAAAACTGAGCAGGCCGCCGTGCTGATCGGTATGCTGAAAGCCACGACCAGTTACAACCCACGCCTCTACCCGGAGCGCTCCCTGCAGCGACGCAATGTGGTGCTGAACCAGATGGCCAGGTATAGCTACCTCACCACGCAACAGGCTGATTCCCTAAAGAAAATACCTCTCAAGCTCAACTATCGCTACATCACGCATAACGATGGCATGGCACCCTATTTTCGGGAGCAGCTGCGCCAGGAGCTGGTGCAGTGGGCCGCCACGCAGCGCAAGCAAAACGGACAGCCCTACAACCTCTATACCGATGGCCTGAAGATTTATACCACCATCGACTCGCGCATGCAGCGGCACGCCGAGCAGGCCGTGCGTAAAAAAATGGCACAGCTGCAGCAGCAGTTCGACGCGCACTGGAAGGGCCGCACACCCTGGGGCTCTGATGCCTCGGTGATCCAGTTGGCTATGCAGCGCTCCGACAGGTATAAGAAACTGAAGGCAGGTGGTGCCGGTGAAGCTGAGATACTGGAGAATTTCCGGCAGCCGGTGAGCATGCAGGTGTTTAACTGGAAAGGCAGCACCACCAAGCCCATGACACCGATGGACTCCCTCCAGTATTACCAGCGCTTCCTCAATACAGGCCTGTTGTCGATGGAGCCTGCCACTGGCTATGTACGTGCCTGGGTGGGCGGCATTGACCATCACGCCTTCAAATACGACCATGTGCGCTCACGCCGCCAGGTGGGCTCCACGTTCAAGCCATTTGTGTATGCCGCCGCACTCGAGAAAGGTATAAAGCCCTGCGATTATTTCCCCAACGAGCTCACCTCTTACCCCGAATACGAGGATTGGTCGCCACGCAACTCCAACGGACAGTATGGCGGCGAGTACACCATGCGCGGAGCACTGGCGCAGTCCGTTAACACTATTTCCGCGCACCTGATCCTGGAGACGGGCGTAGACCGTACAGTGGCGCTGGCCAAACGCATGGGCATCCAGCAGGATTTGCCGCAGGTGCCTTCTCTGGCGCTTGGTACGGCCGACTTGTCGCTGTTGGAAATGGTGAGCGCGTACTCGGCCTTCGCCAATGGCGGGTACAAAACGGCTCCCATTTACATTGAACGGATTGAGGACCGCCAGGGCCGCGTCATTCACCAACACCGAAGCGGCAGCGGTACCCAGCGGGTACTGTCGCGGGACAACGCGGCAGTGATGCTGCACCTGCTGCAGGGCGTGGTGGAAGAAGGCAGCGCCGCCCGTTTGCGCACAGAATACGGCCTGCGCATGGACATTGCCGGCAAAACAGGCACCTCGCAGGAACATGCCGATGGCTGGTTCATTGGCATTACGCCGGAATTGGTTACAGGCGTTTGGGTTGGGGCGGAAAGCCCGAAAGTGCGGTTCAGAACGATCAGTGAGGGCCAGGGCTCACGCACCGCCATGCCTGTGTGGGGAGAGTATATGCGCCGCATCGCGCAGGACAAGGAGTTTGCCAGTTTGCGCACCGGCCGTTTTGCTCCGCTTCCCTCCCATTTGCAAGGCATGGTAAACTGCCCATCTTACCGTGATGCTCCGCCCGAGCCGGATAACATCTTCGACCGGATTGCCGAGCGGGTTGTGAAGACCTACGAAGATTGGAAAAACCAGGCAAAGAGTAACCGCGAAAGGAAAAAAGAGGAAAAGCGCCGCAAGCAGGAAGAGAAAAAGGAACGTAGAGTCCGCTGGTTCTAAGCAAATAGGACGCTTATACCTAGGGCGCAGAGTATGTATAGATCACTGCTTATACCTCATCTCTAGCGTTCAACTTAACATTTGGCTGGGTTCTCCTCATCGCTATACCAGAGCAAGCCAGCTGTAGCCACTTCCGCAATTTTGCAAGGCGTATGCCTCAGGCTATTCTGTACCGCATGGGCTATACCTGAGCAATAGCTCAGTGAAACAGATTATCTTCAGATTCTTTCCGTATACTGCGTGAAATATGCCAATCAGATGAAACTGCTGATAATTGAAGATGAAAAGGCGCTGAATGCGTCTATGGTCACCTACCTGCAACAGGGCGGCTATACCTGCGACACGGCGCTGACCTACCACGAAGGCTCCCGCTTGCTGGCCGACCAGCACTATACCTGCGTGCTAATCGACCTGACCCTGCCGGGTGGCAACGGTCTGGACCTGGTGCGCCTGCTTAAGAAAAATAACCCCGACACGGGTATTATCATCATCTCGGCCAAGAACGCGCTGGACGACAAGATCACCGGGCTGGAACTGGGCGCAGACGACTACCTGACCAAGCCTTTCCATCTTTCTGAGCTCAATGCCCGGCTACGCTCGGTTATCCGTCGCCGTAATTTCAATGGGCAGAAAGTGATTCGCATCGGAAGCCTTGAAGTTTTCCCGGAGTCGGCGGAGGCGCATGTAAAGGGGCAGAAACTCACGCTGACAAAAAAAGAGTATGACCTGCTGCTCTACTTTGTCACGAACAAGAACCGGGTACTCACCAAGGACTCCATTGCCGAGCACTTATGGGGCGACCACATCGAATCCCTCGATTCGCTTGATTTTGTTTACACGCACATCAAAAACCTGCGTCGCAAATTGGTGGAGGCCGGCGGCGAAGACCCGATCACGACCGTGTACGGAATGGGTTATAAATTCAGCTTCTGATGCGCATCCTGACCAAAACCAGCCTTTACTATCTTCTAGTTTCTGTGATCGTGTTTCTGCTCGGCGGGCTCAGCTTTTACAAAATCCTCCAGACAGAGATCTACGACGAAGTAGATGACCAGCTCTTTACTGACAAAGAGAACATCATCGAATACATCCGGAAGCACAACGAGCTGCCCAGCGTTACGTCGGGTATATCGGAAGCGATCATCGTTAAAGAGACAGGCGCCCACCCCGGCGCATTGGAAGCGCTCTCGGACACCTTGATCTTCAGTACCTACGATGAGGAGTATGTGCCCTTCCGGAAACTCACCTTCACCACCTACCAATACGGCAAACCGTTCGAGTACACCATCCTCAAGTCGCTCATGGATTTTGAGGACCTGTTTGAGAGCACGATGCTGGCGATGGCCTGGATCTTTGTGCTGTTGCTTGTCGGCTTGGCCGGAGTGAACTACTTCATCAACAAATACAACTGGCGCAATTTTTACGACACGCTCGAGCGGGCTAAACGCTATAGCCTCACCGACCGAAAACCGCTGCTGCTGAAACCAACCGACACGCAGGAGTTTCAGGAGCTGAACGAGGTGCTGCAGGCCATGACCAGCAAGATCCACAGCGACTACCTCAACCTGAAGGAGTTTACGGAAAACGCCTCCCACGAAATACAGACACCGCTGGCCATTGTAAGCAATAAACTCGAGCTCTTCATGCAGTCCGATAACCTGAACATGCAACAGGCTACCATGCTCGAAGAAATGCACGCCTCCATCAACCGCTTGTCACGACTCAACCGTTCGCTTATTTTGCTTACCCGGATCGAAAACCGGGAATTCTCGGAAAACGAGGTGATACCACTGCATGAGTTATTACAGGAGCAGCTGGACCAATTGCACGAAATGATGCTGATGCACCACATCCGGGTGGAGATCGAAGCAATGCAGCCCGTTTTTGTGGAGATGAACATTGGCCTGTGCGAAATCCTGATCTCCAACCTGCTGCTCAACGCTATCCGGCACAACAGCGAGGGCGGCATCATCCGGATCAGCCTGAAGGCGGACGAACTGTGCATCAGAAACTCAGGAGAGCCGGCAACAGATGAGCCGGTGACTTTGTTTGAGCGCTTCAGAAGCGGCAACAAACTGTCGGGGTCGCTGGGCATTGGCCTCGCGCTGGTCAGCAAGATCAGCGAGCTGTACCGGCTCACCCCCTCCTATACCTACGAAGAAGGCCTGCACGTACTTCGGCTTAAGTTTCCGAAAAAAAATTAGCCAAACAGCTTTTCTTCAGATTTGCTTCAAATTCGGCCAGTATACCCGAGCAGAAACACACAAAGAATGAGAAGCATATTATGAAACATACTTTTTTATGGGCGATGGTGCTTGTAGCCGGCACAAGCCTGAGCAGCTGCGATCAGATCTGGTCCGCCCGGAACGTGCCCGATGCCGTGAAGGTTAAATTTGTGGAGAGCTACCCCACTATCAAGCAAGTAGAGTGGGAACAGACGGACGGCCTCTATGAGGCTGAGTTCAAGATCAGCGGAAGGGAACGGAAAGCACTTTTCAAAGAAGACGGCACCCTGGTCAGCTATATCGAGGAAATTGAAGAGCAGTATTTGCCCAAACGCGTGGTGGCACAGCTTCAGCAGGAGTTTAACCAGTATAAAGTAAGCGAGGTACACCGCATGCAGGAAGGCAATAGTACCAGTTTTGTGATCGAGCTCGAAAAAGGGAGCCGGGACATCTGGCTGCGGTACAGCGAAGCTGGCGAACTGTTGGAAAGGTCCGCCAACGCCACGCCAACAGTTCAAAAACAAGCAGCTTCAATGCTGCCATTAAGCCCGAGCAGAACTTCAGTGGAGGACCTGGGTATAGCAGACAGCCGCTGGGAGCTTCCCACCGAACTGCGGGAAGTATCAGGCATCGCCTTGCTCCCCGATGGCAATATGGCCTGCGTACAAGATGAGGAGGGCAAGATCTTTGTGTATGACCTGAGGCAGAAAATGATCGTAAGGGAAATACCGTTTGCAGGCCCCGGCGACTACGAAGGTATAGCCCTGGCCGGTGAAGACGCCTACATCGTGCGCAGCGACGGTACCCTGTTCGAAATAGCCGGATTTGAGAACCAGCAACCTGCTGTGAAGGTATACGAAGCTAGCTTTCCGGCCACCATCAACATAGAGGGGCTCGCCTACGACCGTGAACAGAACCAGCTGCTGCTAGCGCCCAAAGGCTATGATCCGAAATGGAAAGGGCAAAAAGCTATTTACGCCTTTTCGCTGAACTCTAAGAAATTTCTGCCAGAGCCGGTCATCTCTATTCCGCTGGAACAAGTGGAGCCCCCCAGGAAAGGAAAAAAACTGAAGCTGGAGTATGATGTGCTGCAACCTTCCTCACTCGAAAAGCATCCGACCAAAGACGTGCTCTACCTGCTCGATGCCGTAAACAACCGCCTTTACACCATGACAAGGGATGGGAAACTCAACCGGACACTCAACCTCGACGAATCGCAGCTGCGACAGGCAGAAGGCCTTACCTTTGATCAGGACGGCACACTGTACATTGCCAGCGAAGGAGGCAAGAAAGGAAAAGGGGTCATCCTGAAATACACCAAAGGGATTCAGTAAACATATTCGCCCGACATACCTTGTGCCGGGCGATCTGCTTTAGCGCAGCTGCCAAACCAGGGCGAGTCCACCGGCACCACCACTGTAGTAGGGCATCAGCACCATTTGGCTTTGCTGTCGCTTGTGAAAACTGTGGTCGATGATCTGCTGCATCTTAGGGTATAGCAGGTATACAGCCTCCGCTGACAGGATGCCTATACCTGCACCCGCCAACACATCTGAGAGCCAATGCTTATCGTTGAGGATCCGCAGCGCACCGGTGGTAGTGGCCACGGAATAGCCCGCAATACTGTACCAGATGCTGCGCTTGCCGTATTCTTTATGGAAAAAAGTAGCATAGGCGAAGGCTTTACTGGTATGCGCCGAGGGAAAGGCGTCGTTATTTGAACCGTCGGGCCGGTTGATGGCCGTAATGGATTTGAGATTGTTGGTGAGCACCCGGTTTACAAAATGCGTCATGCCAAGCAGCAGCGCCTGCTCTACATAGTGATGCTCCCCTTTCACGCCTCCCAGATTAAGCCCGACAGTGAGCGCCAGCGGGGCATGGTATAAATAGTCGTCTACGTGGGTATAGAAACCGGCATACTCGCGCTGTACAGCCCGCCTCAGGCCACGGCTCCCTTCAAACAATCCCTCGTCATCCATGTGCGTAACGCCCAGCCCGATCAACAGGACAGGTATAGCCGCTTTTCGGGCCAGCGGGCTAAGTTTATTGGAGGGAGCTACCTGTGCGGTAGTATCGGCTGGTTGGCTGGCAACAGCTGTATCGGGCACTTGCAAGGCTAAATCAAGCGGTTGATGCGCCCACGCTGTTGTTGAAAGAAAAAAAATCAGGACCAGTGAGTAGAGATATTTCTTCATAAGACAGGCTTTTGCTTACTATATACTGCCCGATTCTGAAGAAAATCTGATTTTAACTAAAAAAAAGCCGCATTCTATCAGATAGTCAGCGGCTAATGCATTTAATTGTGTGCCAGTGTGTTCTACTCCCTAAGCGCGGCAATCTGCGAATCCTCCAGCTCCATCAGATCCTGCAGCAGTTGTAAGCTCACCTCACCTGGCTTGCCCGTCCCAACCAATACACCGTCTACCCGCACGATGGGGAGTATCCGCTTTGTGGTACTGGTCAGGAAACATTCTTTCGCTTGTAGTATTTCCTCTAACCGTATGTCACGCACCTCGGCCTTATACCTGCGGCCGGCCAGGCTAAGCACATTCTTTCTGGTAATTCCCCTCAGAATATTGTTGGCAGGCGTCACGATTGTGTTGTCGTGCGTCACCATAAAAAAATTGCAGCGCGGAAATTCGGACACCAGCCCATTTTTGACATAAAGTACTTCTTCTGTACCGTTGGCTTTCTGCTCGTGCAGCAGGCGTATACCCATGGAATAGTTGATCGTTTTCACTTCCGGCATCTCACGCACATAGTCATGGGTCATGATCGGAATACCCTTTGCCACTTTTTCTTCCGAGGGCAGCGTGAGCGGGAGCTGCGTGATGAGCAGGTTGGGGTTCATTGGTGTAAAACCGTCTTCGGAATAGCCGCCGGTCAAAATCATTTTCAGCCCCGCCTCCGGCAACTGGTTGCGTGCTATCAGTTCATCGATCACCTGCTTGATTTCCTCTCTTGTTAAAGGCATTGAAAGGTGCATCAGTTGAGCGGACTGAAAGAACCGGTCCAGGTAATCATCCAGAAACAGTGGAAAGCCCTGCTGCACTTTCACGAAGTCGAACACCCCGTAGCCGCGTTGCACGGACAGGTCACTGATGTGCAGGGTCGCCTCGCTCAGCGGAACGATCAGGCCCAGGTTATAGGCGAAAAGTTTATCGTTTGATGGCATTGTGTTTCTTGAGTGTTTTGATGACTGATTCGATAGGAAGTGCTTCTATGGTGTTGCCCTCGCGCCCGTTCATGGTCTCAGCCTTGAACAAAGAATTGATGATCGCTTCTTCGGTTGCCTCAATGGTGGCCATGAACAGGGGCGACATCTCGTCGTTACGGAGCAGGGTGAACGTTTGGGTTTTCGCTTCTGAGCTGTAAGGTATACGCAAGCCTTCGTTGGTGGAGAAGGCGATCACATAATCGCCGCTGCCATTGGAAGCGATCCCGCCTGTTTTGGCCAGGCCCATCATGGCCCGCTTCGCGATGCGCTCCAGGTTTCGGGCATCCACCGGCGCATCAGTCGCCAC
Source organism: Pontibacter ramchanderi (assembly GCF_002846395.1). Lineage (GTDB taxonomy): Bacteria > Bacteroidota > Bacteroidia > Cytophagales > Hymenobacteraceae > Pontibacter > Pontibacter ramchanderi. The sequence continues at coordinate 185,329 of NZ_PJMU01000001.1, read as the reverse complement.
CACGATCATGCAGGACCCATCGGCGCTTTCCAACACCTGCTTGCTGAACGAGAATTTACCCAGCTCCTCTCCTACAGGCACGCCGTCAATTTGCAGCACGCCACCAAAATTGCTTTGCACCAGCACCCCCACCGTATAGCCGCCAAGGCTGGCTGGTAACTTTCGCGATGCGGTTCCAATTCCCCCCTTATACCCGAAACAGACCGTACCGGTTCCGGCGCCGACATTGCCTTCGGCTACCGGTCCGTCAGCCGCCTGCTTGATGGCTGCGAGCACGTGCTCTTCTTTCACATGCCTGCCTCTTATATCATTCAGAAAACCATCGTTTGTCTCACCCACTAGCGCATTGACAGACTGCACCGCTTCGTTGCCGGGCTGCTGCAAGGTATAGCCGACCACCGCGTTCAGGGCCGTGCCTACTCCCAGGGTATTGGTCAGGATGATCGGTGACTCCAGATTGCCCAGCTCCTGCACTTGCGTGCTACCGGCCAGTTTACCAAAGCCATTGCCCACGTATACCGCAGCCGGTACTTTTTGCTGAAAGAGATTACCACTGTGCGGCAGAATTGCCGTTATCCCTGTCCGGACCTGATTGCCCTCTACCAAAGTAGTCTGCCCCACCCGCAAACCGACCACATCGGTAATGGCGTTATGCTTGCCCGTCTGCAGCACCCCGATCCGGATGCCATAGTCTCGGGCGCGCTTGCGATCCTGTCCGCTTGCATTTAGTACTACTGCCATCATGAGTAAGCCTGTCAAGAGTAACTTCATACCAGAGATCCGTGTCTAAAAAGGAGCAGTAACAGCAGCCACATACCACTGAACTTTAAAGCCTGAAAAGCCATTCTAGAAAAGAAGTAGGCTTTGGTTTACACAATTAAGTAAAAAAGCCGTTGTTTTGCAGCATCTAAAATCCAATAATTTTATCGATGAAAAAAATAGTTTGTATTCTGCTATTTATACCTCTCTTCGTATCGCAGGCCATGGCTTGGGGGCAAAACGGACACCGCGCCGTGGGGCTGATAGCAGAGCAGCACCTAAAGAAAAAAGCGTTGAAGAAGATCAACAAAGTGCTGGCCGACAATTCGCTGGCGGAGGTATCGGTTTGGATGGACGACATTAAATCGGACGCAGCCTACAACCACACGCATGACTGGCATTGGGTAACTGTGCCGGGCGGCATGAAATACGAGCAGACCGAGAAGAACCCGAACGGTGACGTGATCATGAAGATCGAGGAACTGGTAACCGTGCTGAAAGCCGGAAACCTGAGCGCCCAGCAGGAAGCTGAATACCTCAAATACCTGGTTCACCTGGTAGGCGATCTGCACCAGCCGCTACACGTAGGCAAGGAAGGCGACACAGGCGGCAATGCCGTGAAGCTGGAGTGGTTTGGACAGCCCTCTAACCTGCACCGTGTTTGGGACAGCGACATGATCGATGGTAAAAACCTGAGCTTTACGGAGCTGGCCAGGTTTGTGGGCACCCCATCCAAAGGCCAGGTAAAAAACTGGCAATCCACTGGCGTACGCGACTGGGCTTACGAGTCTGTGCAGTTGAGAGAGCAGGTATACAACATACCGGAAGACGGTCGCCTGGGCTACCGCTACAGCTACGACAACTTCAGCACAGTGGAGCAGCGCATCCTTCAAGCAGGAGTTCGTCTGGCTGGTCTGCTAAACGAGATCTACGGCTAGGTATAGCCCATTTTATACCTGAGAGAATCCGGCAGTCCTATACCTGACTGCCGGATTTTTTTATATCCGCCCCTGTCGCGATAAGTATACTGCGGTGGTGTTTGACAAAAAATTATAGGCCTTAAAGCGAAGCAGAACCATTATTTGAAATTTTTTGCAAAAAATTGTAACCTACAATGAACGATTTAACGTTCAGGAGTGTCTAACCTGTAATAACAACAACATATCATGAGTAACGGAAAAGTAAAATTCTTTAATGAAACCAAAGGTTTCGGTTTTATCAAAGACAGTGAAACAAATGAAGAGTACTTCGTACACGTAACAGGTTTGATCGACGAGATCAGAGAGAACGACGAAGTAACATTCGAAGTGAAAGAAGGCAAAAAAGGACTAAACGCGGTAAATGTGAAACTGGCTTAGTCTGGTGATATAAAAAGCGTAAATCAAACAAAGGGCTCCGCATCATGCGGGGCCCTTTGTCGTTTAAGGCAGCTGTTCTATACCTTAGCTATGTTGCAGCTTCGAACGCCCCAACTGACGGTATACCCTGGGCGAGCAGCCCATCTGGTTTTTAAACACCCGGTTGAAGTGCGAGAGATTGGAAAAACCCGCACCGTAGGCCACACTGGCAATGGTAGCGTCCTCTTTCAGGAGCAGTTGGCAGGCATTGCCGACCCGGATCTCGTTGAGGAAAGCCGTGAAAGTTTTGCGGGTCCTTTCTTTGAAAAAGCGGCAGAAAGCCTCCCGGCTCAGATGGGCAACGGTAGCGGCCTCTTCCAGTGCTATAGCCCGGTGGCTCTGCTCTACCAGAAAGTGCAGCACCTGGTCCATGCGCCTCCCCTCCCGCTCCGACAGGTCCTGTACGCGGTCGTCCAGGTTGAGTTGCTCCAGCCGGGCATCCTGCAGCAGCACCCGGAGTAACTCTAGTCCCGCCAGCATCTTGTCCAGCCCCGATGTCTCCTTCAACTGCTCCACCTGCCGGAAAAAGCTTACCTGGTTAATGCCCTGTACCTGGTAGCAGCCTTTCAGCTTCCCAAAGAAATTCCGGACTTCCTGTAGCTCTTCCGCCTCCCAAAATGCCTGTCCCAAAGCCTGCGTATCGAAAAATACGATCAGGTCGTGGCACTCCATTTGGCTTTCTGCTGCGTAATATACCTTATCGCTTCGGAAAACATGCGGCACGTCGCGGCCCAGCAGGAAAATATCGCCCGGCTTAAAGCGGCCCAGGTAGTCGCCCACGATCAGCTTCCCCTCCCCCTGCAGGATGCAGCTCAGCTGAATTTCCGGATGCTGGTGCAGCTTGTCATAGAAATACGGTTGGCGGTCCTCCTGAAAGCGCACAAACTCCTTACTTGACTTCGGAATCTTAAACGGGATCACCTTTTTCATAGTACCATATTAATCATTTCGGCTGGTAATTTCCAGTATCAGGTCAATATAGTATCAGTATTGACTAATTCTGTAGAAGAAAAGGAGCTTTAAGAGAATTAGTTTTGATAAAAAAGGAAAAGCTTATGAACTGGAACGGCGTATACCCGGCCCTCACCACCAAATTTTATGCGGACGGGTCCATTGACTATGATACATTTCTGCACAACGTGGATGCCCAACTGGAAGCGGGCGTGGATGGCATCATTTTGGGAGGCACCCTGGGTGAGGCCAGCGTGCTCACCATACCTGAGAAACGGGAGCTGACCGCACGGACCATTGCCCATGTGGCTGGCAAAATACCTGTTATTCTGAACATTGCGGAAGGTGCTACAAAAGAAGCCATACAGCGGGCCCGCGAAGCCGAGGAGATCGGGGCGAAAGGTCTGATGCTGCTCCCGCCCATGCGCTATGCCGCCGATGCCCGGGAAGTTGTGACCTACTTCAGAACGGTGGCCGAGAGCACGTCGCTTCCGATCATGATCTACAACAACCCGACTGATTACAAGACGCTCGTGACGCTGGAGATGTTTGACGAGCTGCTGCAGCACGACAACATACAGGCAGTAAAGGAATCGACCCGCGATATCTCCAACATTACCCGCATGATCAGCCGCTACGGCAACCGCATCAAGATACTCTGCGGCGTGGATACCCTGGCTTTGGAGAGTCTGCTGATGGGGGCGCATGGCTGGGTGGCCGGTTTGGTCTGCGCCTTCCCGAAAGAGACAGTGGCGATCTACAAACTGGCAAAGGCTGGCAGAACAGAAGAGGCGCTTGCGATCTACCGCTGGTTTTTGCCGTTGCTGGAATTAGATATACACCCTAAACTCGTGCAGTACATCAAGCTGGCCGAGCAGCAGGTGGGGCTGGGCACAGAACACGTACGGGCTCCACGACTGCCACTGATCGGCGAGGAAAGAGAGCGTGTGCTGGCCATTATCGAGGCTGGTATACGAAGCCGTCCCACATTGCCAAACCTAGAAGAGTTGCATCATGTCCTATAACGCGATTTTCACGAAAGCCGAGATGGCCTTCAGCAGGTATAAGAAGCTGCCTGCCCCCGCCAAAGCAGAACTGCTGCGCACCATCGCCGAAGAGATAGAAAACCTGGGCGATGCCTTGCTGCAAACCGCTCACCAGGAGTCAAACCTGCCGCTTGCACGCTTAATCGGAGAGCGGGGACGCACGGTCAATCAGCTACGGCTGTTCGCTTCTTTGGTAGAAGAAGGCAGCTGGCCGGAGGCGACTATCGACACGGCTTTACCTGACCGCACGCCTATACCTCGCCCGGACCTGCGCCGCATGCTTATTCCGCTGGGACCGGTGGTGGTGTTTGGGGCGAGCAATTTTCCGCTGGCTTTCTCCACCGCCGGCGGCGATACGGCCTCTGCCCTGGCTGCCGGTTGTACAGTCATCTATAAAGAGCATCCCGCCCACCCGAAAACATCGCAGCAGGTACACGGAGCCATCCAGAAAGCCCTGCAGCGCTGCGAACTACCCGAAGGCATTTTCCAGCATGTGAGCGGCGGAGCGGATGTGGGACAGCAACTGGTGCAGCACCCGCAGACGAAGGCCGTTGCTTTTACCGGCTCCTTTAAAGGGGGTAAGGCCATCTTCGACCTGGCTTGTCAGCGTCCGGTGCCTATACCTGTCTTTGCCGAGATGGGCAGCGTGAACCCGATCTTTGTGCTTCCGGAAAAAGCTTCGGGCAATGGCGAACAGCTGGCGACACAGGCGGCGCAGTCGGTGTTGCTCGGTGTAGGGCAGTTCTGTACCTGCCCCGGACTGGTCTTCTACCCTGCCTCGGAGGCAAGCCATACATTTTTGGAGACATTCGCAGAAAAACTCCGGGATGCTCCGGCCGAAAAGATGCTCCACGAGACCATCTGCAGCAATTACTACCAGAACTTAATAGGCCTGCACACGCACGAGGGGGTGGAAATGATCCTGGCTCCGGCCGAAGATGTGCTGACAGGCGGTGCGGCCCTGGCCAAAACGACGGCGCAGCAATGGCTGCAGCACCCGACCTTGCAGGAGGAGGTATTCGGACCTTATGCCATGGTCGTGACCTATGAAACCCAGGAGGAACTGGAGCAGGTGGCCGGCAAACTGCAGGGGCAGCTGACCTGCACGGTCTGGGGTACAGACAAGGAACTTAAAGAGGCAGAACATCTCGTGGACCAGTTGCGTGAGAAATGCGGTCGACTGCTCTTCTCGGGTGTTCCAACCGGTGTGGAAGTTTCCCATGCCATGACGCACGGCGGCCCCTTTCCGGCTACTACCGACAGCCGCTCAACATCCGTTGGCACCTATGCGATCAAGCGTTTTGCAAGGCCGGTTACCTTTCAATCGGCACCACAGGCACTGCTGCCGGTTGAGTTGAAGGATGGCAATCCGCACAAGGTATGGCGCACTATCAATGGGAAATTTACGCAGGACAGCATCTGAGCCATGGCACGAAAAACTTTCTTTTGCATCGACGCTCATACCTGCGGCAATCCGGTGCGGCTGGTAGCCGGCGGCGGACCTATTTTGCAGGGCAGCAACATGAGCGAAAAGCGCCAGCACTTTCTGCGCGAGTACGACTGGATCAGGCGCGGGTTGATGTTCGAGCCCCGCGGCCACGACATGATGTCGGGCAGCATCCTCTACCCACCGCATGCCCCTGAAAACGACATCGGCGTGCTCTACATCGAAACCAGTGGCTGCCTGCCCATGTGCGGGCACGGCACCATCGGTACCGTCACCATTGCGCTGGAAGAAGGCCTCATCACACCAAAAGTGCCCGGACAGCTGCGGCTCGAAACACCAGCCGGACTGGTGAAGGTGCGTTATACCCAGGAAGGCAAAAAAGTGAAGACCGTGAAGCTAACAAACGTGGCCTCATACCTGGAAGCGGAGAACCTGACAGTGGAGTGCCAGGAGCTGGGCAACATCACGCTCGACGTGGCCTACGGCGGCAACTTCTATGGCATCATCGATCCGCAGGAGAACTTCGCAGGTATACAGCATTTCACAGCTGACAAACTGATTGCCTGGAGCCGCGAAATACGCAAACGCATGAACGAACGCTATACCTTTGTGCACCCGGAAGATCCCACGATCAAAGGTCTCTCCCACATCCTTTGGGCAGGCCTGCCCCTTGCGGCTACTTCCACGGCCCGCAACGCGGTTTTTTACGGCGACAAAGCCATTGACCGCTCCCCGTGTGGCACCGGCACCTCGGCCCGCATGGCGCAATGGTATGCCAAGGGACTCTTAAAGCCGGGGCAAGAATTCATTCACGAGAGCTACATCGGCTCCGTTTTCAGGGGCATTATCGAAGGTGAGACTACCATAGCTGGCAAGCCGGCCATACTGCCAGGTATAGAAGGCTGGGCCATGGTCACCGGGCTGAACACTATTTTTCTGGATGATGAGGATCCTTATGTACACGGTTTTCAGGTGATCTGATATGAGCAAAGTAGTTATTGTTGGCGGCGGCATCATCGGGATGTTCACCGCCTGGTATCTGACCGAAGCAGGTTTCAGTGTCACCATCATCGACAAAGGTGACCTGCGCGACAACTGCAGCATTGGCAATGCCGGTATGCTCGTCCCGAGTCACATTATCCCGTTGGCCTCACCCGGCATCATCAGCAAAGGGCTGCGCTGGATGCTCTCGTCCACTAGCCCTTTCTACATCCACCCGCGGCTGGACAGGAGGCTGCTGCAATGGTGCATGCATTTCTACAGAGCTGCTACCCCGCAACATGTAGCTCACAGCATCCCCTACCTCAAAAACCTGAGTCTGCTTAGTAAAAGCCTATACCTGGATTTTGCGGCTGATCACCCGGAGACTGAGCTGAAGCAAGACGGACTGCTGATGCTCTACAAAACCCCTGAAGGAGCGCACGAAGAAAAACAGTTTGCCCTGCTGGCACGGCAGCAGGGTTTAGAGGCAGAGATTTTGTCACCGCAGGACGTGCAGCGGCTGGAGCCAAACCTGGACCTGGATGTGCTGGGGGCTGTGTTCTTCCCGGGAGATGCGCACCTGAACCCGGCAGCGCTATCTGCCTGTCTGCACCGGCTTCTGCTCGACAAAGGAGTATCCATGGTATCCCACCTGGAAGTGCTTGATTTTATTTCGGCCGGAAGAAGCATCACGGCAGTTGTGACCGACAAAGGCGATGTTGCCACAGATCATCTCATCGTATGCGCCGGGTCCTGGTCTGGTGAAGTGGCTCGCAAGCTGCAGCTCAATCTGCCCATGCTGGGTGGTAAAGGGTACAGCTTTGTGGTAGACAATGATCCGACTATTCAGCGACCTACTATCCTCACAGAAGAGCGTGTTGCCGTGACGCCTTATGGGGACAAGGTGCGCTTTGGCGGCACGATGGAAATTACGCCTGCTAACCGGCACATCAACATGAAACGGGTACAGGGAATCCACGCTTCCATAGGCCGTTATTACACCAACTTCAGATGCAACATGCCTCAAAAAGAGGACGTTTGGAGTGGACTGCGCCCCTGCTCTCCGGATGGACTGCCCTACATTGGCTATACCCGGCGCTGGAACAATGTGCTCTTCGGCACCGGCCATAGTATGATGGGCGTAAGCCTGGCGCCCGCCACCGGCAAGCTGCTCGCGGAACAGTTGCTGCACCGCAAAGAAAGTGTGCTGATCGACGCATTTTCACCGGACCGCTACCACCAGGCCAGCTATCAGCTGCTGAAATAGTCCGCCTAATGGCAAAAATTAGCTATCTTTCCTGATCAGTTAAAAAATAAAACTATGAACTTACCTGCCCTACCGCTAAAGGTCGCGCTTCCGGCTGCGATGGCACTGCTAACACTTGGTTTGGAATCAGCACAGGCGCAGACGCCCACCTTCACCCGGCAAGATACCCTGCGCGGCACCATTACCCCCGAGCGTGCCTGGTGGGACCTCACGCACTACCACCTCGACATCAGCGTGAACCCGGCTGACAGCAGCATCCACGGCAAAAACACCATCCGCTACAAGGTGCTGGAGCCTTACCAGATCATGCAGATCGACCTGCAGCCCCCTATGCGTATGGAAAAGGTAACGCAAAATGGTCAGCAGTTAAACGTGCGACAGGAGGGCAATGCTTACTTCGTGCAACTGGTAGGCGCGCAGCAAACAGGCGATCAGAATGAGGTAGAGGTATACTATGGTGGCAAGCCGCAGGTGAGTAAAAACCCACCCTGGAGCGGCGGTATCACCTGGAAACGTGACGAGCGGGGCAACCCTTTTGTGGCGAGCTCGAACCAGGGAGCCGGTGCCAGTTTGTGGTGGCCTTGCAAAGACCACATGTACGACGAACCGGACAGCATGCTGATGAGCGTGACGGTTCCCAAAAACCTGACGGACGTGTCGAACGGCCGCTTGCGTGGCGTAAATGAAAACTCGGACGGTACCCGCACTTTCCATTGGGCAGTGACTAACCCGATCAACAACTATGGCGTGAACATCAACATAGGCGACTATGTGCATTTCGGGGAGAAGTACCAGGGCGAGAAGGGTGTGCTGGACTGCGACTATTGGGTGCTGCGCGACAACCTGGAAAAGGCGAAAGTGCAGTTCAAGGATGTGCGCCGTACGCTGGATGCCTTCGAGCACTGGTTTGGCCCCTATCCTTTTTATGAAGACAGCTACAAGCTCGTAGAGGTGCCTTACCTGGGTATGGAGCACCAGAGTTCCGTGACCTATGGCAACGGCTATCAAAACGGCTACAGAGGTCGCGACCTGAGTGGATCCGGCTGGGGCTTGAAGTTCGACTACATCATCATCCACGAAACCGGTCACGAGTGGTTTGCCAACAACATCACCTACAAGGATGTGGCGGACATGTGGATCCACGAAAGCTTCACGACCTACTCAGAGCCCCTGTTTGTGGAGTACCACTACGGCAAGCAGGCCGGCAGCGAATACGTGATCGGTATACGCCAGAACATCCGCAACGACCGACCGATCATTGGTCACTACAACGTAAACAAAAGCGGCTCAGGCGATATGTATCCGAAAGGCGCCAATATGCTCCACACCCTGCGCCAGGTGGTGAACGACGACGAAAAGTGGCGCGGCATCCTGCGAGGTCTCAACAAGGATTTTTACCACCAGACCGTCACCACAGAGCAGATCGAAAACTACCTCTCCCAAAATACAGGCCGCGACCTCAGCCGCTTCTTTGACCAATACCTGCGCGACACCCGCATTCCTACGCTGGAGTACCGGCTGGAAAAGAAAAAACTAACGTACCGCTGGGCCAATGCGGTTGATGGTTTTGATATGCCGGTAAAGGTATACTTAAACGGAGAAGAACAATGGCTGGAGCCTACCACGGACTGGAAAGAAATCAAAAAAGTAAAAGCCGGTACCAAACTGACCATCGACCCGAACTTCTATGTGCAGGAGAAGAAAAGTTAATTGAGTTAGAGAGGTTGTAAGTTAAAAAAGTAGAAAGTTTCAGAGTTCATGATTTTGAACCTGTAGTGGACCAAGCTTATAGATTCCTCCTGATGAGCAAACCACAAAACAAAAAAAAAGGGTATGGCCAGGCAATATGTCTGGTCATACCCTTTCTTCTATCTATGGAAAGGGTTAGTGCAGCAAGTGAAACATCTTTTACACTTTCTACCTTTTTAACTTTCTAACTTCAAAACCTCACTTGGCTCCAATGGCCTTAAGTTGCGCATCCAAGGTTTGGTTCCAGCGTTCCTGGGCGGCTTTGTCGAGGCCGTGGCGGGTTTCGGAGTCGTACTGCTCCTGCAGTCGGTTCATCTCACGGAACGACTCAATGAAGTGATACTGTACATTGCTGTTATAATCTGTCAGCGATAGCTCATCAGGCTTTATCTTCTGCTTAAAACGCTCTGAAACCAGTTTCACGATATCAAAATGCCTTTGCTCATGGTTGAGACCATAAGAATCTTTAGCGTTATCCTTCACCCAGGATGAGCTCTTCAGCACGTATACCTTCATATTCAGGTGAAGGTGGATGATGCCGTCTTTCACCTCCGTCTCACCCTCGTAGGCAAAACTTGGAAATACAGTCGCTGAAAAGCGGCTTGTACGGTTGATGTCTGCCTTGAAGTCGTTCCAGTTCAGCGGTCTGCCTGGGTTGTAAAACACGGTATCCTGGTCGGAAGATGAATTGTAGTCGGTAAAAGTCACGTTTATACCTTTGGCCAATTTCGGGTTAGTACTCGCTTCGCGGTCCATCCAGGTGTTCAGGTAGCGCAAAGCCTCCGTGATAGACTGCCGCAGCGCAGGCTCCGTTACCTCGTTTCGGCCAATCGGGCGTTCGTAGCGTCCCCCCCCCTTGTACTGCAGCAGCTGTACTGTCTCGCCATCCTGTTGCGTTTCAAAAGCCATTTCTATGGCAATGCTACCTGCCACACGGCCAGCCGCAGCAGGGGCTTCTCTCACCTGCATTTCTTTCAGGCGGATTACTACAGGCCGCAGCAACTTGTTGGCGGGTATTCCTTTGTCGATGAAAACGCGCAAAGCCTGGTAGCCCCCGCCCTGCAGATCGACAGGCTGCGCTTTGGCCACTCCGGTTAACGGCAGCAGGTAGGCTACAGCTTTTTTATCCGTTCGTTCATCGATCACATCGGCTATGTAAAACTCGCGGGGCGTGAAAGGCAGTTTTTCGTTGCGCAGCACGATGGGCGTTGTGTTGGCAACCGCAGGGGTTGCGGCTATACCTGTTTTACCCGGTATAACGCAAGCAAGCAGTAACCAGAGCGGAACAAGGGCGACGTATTTTGCTTCGAGAAAATATTTCATGAAAATGGAATACAGATTATGAAGGTATAGCTAAAACAGAAGCCCGATCCCTTTTCGTTCAGTTAATTTATGGCTGCATTGTTCGTCTAAACCAGGGACTGCTTTAAACCATTTTTTTGCAAAGCAGTCTATAATTTTGACTATCTTAGCCTAACCATTCAGGTTTTTCTTTCTTGCTTTATGAAAACTTCTTTTTATTTACGTCATCTTTTTCTAACTATTCTGGTGCTGTCTCCCTTGCTGATGTTGGCGCAGAACGGTAACAGAAGCAATCGCCCGAGCCCTCCTGCCACCGCCTCCGGTAAAATAGGTGAAACCCTTGTTACGATCGACTACAGTAGCCCAGCCGTGAAGAACCGTAAGATCTGGGGAGAACTGGTACCCTTTGGCAGAGTGTGGCGTGCCGGCGCCAACGAGGCGACGACCATCGAATTCAGCCAGGATGTGTTGATCGAGGGCCGTCATCTGGCGAAAGGCAAGTATAGCCTGTATACTATACCTGGCGAGACAAACTGGATCGTTATATTCAACAAAGCCACCGGACAGTGGGGCACCGAGTACGACGAACGGCAGGACGCCTTGCGTGTCACGGTTAAGCCGCGCAAGAGCAACAAAATGCACGAACAGCTTACCTACTATGTCGTTCGAAATGGCATCCTGATGCGCTGGGAAAACCTGGAGCTGCCAGTCAAAATAAAGTAACCACATTCTAAGAGCCGCGCTATACCTGTATAGCGCGGCTCTTTTTTGTTGTATCTAACACAAAGCAACCATGATAAAACTACTGAAAAACACATCCACCGCCAGCTTTGGGCTTCTCCTGCTGATGGGCTGCGCCGGGTCCGACGCTACGTCAACTGCCTCAGCTGACCAAATTGTGTCACCCGGCCAAAGCGCCGTTTCACAGGCGTCCACTCCCAACACCACAGCATCTGCAACGGCGAGTACTTCAACCCAAAACACCAGCGCTGTACAGCAAACCGCCGAACTGGAAGGTGCCTGGCGAACAACCGACGCACAGGGCAATGAAGTGGTGATGCTGGTGCAGGATGGCTTCTTTACCATTGCACGCTTCAACAAGGCGAACAAGCAGTTCCTGGGCACAACCGGAGGCACCTATACCGTGTCCAACGGCAAGTTTGAAATCAAATATGAGTTTAACACCCTCGACTCCACACAGGTGGGTACCAGCACAACAGCAAACTTCAACGTGCAGCAGGACCAGTGGACAATGGAAAGGGATGGCGTAACTGACACCTGGAACCGCATCAACGAAAGCAACAGCACATCACCACTGGCGAGTACCTGGCGCATCACGGGCCGCGAGCGCGACGGACAGATGAGCACCATGCGCCCCGGTCCTCGAAAAACGCTGAAAGTGCTCTCCGGCACCCGCTTCCAATGGATCGCGTTCAACACCGAAACCGCTGAGTTCTCGGGCACTGGTGGTGGGACTTATACTGCCGAAAACGGCAAATACACGGAGAATATCGAATTCTTTTCACGCGACAACAGCCGGGTTGGCCAATCGCTCTCATTCAATTACGAGGTGAAAGACGGCAACTGGCACCACAGCGGGCAAAGTAGCACCGGCAATAAAATCTACGAAATCTGGTCGCGCATCTCCAACGATTAGCTAGACAGGTAAGGCAGGTATAAGTTGTATATTTGCCTGCCTTTCCTGAAATTGAAGCCTTAAACCGGCATCCCAACATGGAGAAAACACTGGACCAACTGGTCGTGACAAAAGCTTCTGGCGAAAAAGTACTTTTCTCGATCGGCAAACTGCGGCAATCGCTTCGGAAATCTGGCGCCGATGAACAACAGACGGATGAAGTTATTCGCCAGCTGCTGCCCGAGCTCACTTCGGGCATCTCTACAAAAAAGATCTACCGCAGGGCTTTTGGCATTTTAAAGCGCATTTCCAACACAGCCGCTGCCCGCTACAGCCTGAAGCAAGGCATCATGCAATTGGGGCCCTCGGGTTTTCCTTTCGAGAAATTCGTTTCGGAACTGCTGCGCGCGCAAGGCTACATGACGGACATCGGTGTGTTTGTAGACGGCCATTGTGTTCGGCACGAGATTGATGTGCTGGCCGTGAAAGACAGCAGACGGATCATGATCGAATGCAAGTACCACAACCTGCACCGCAACAAATCCGATGTCAAGGTGCCGATGTATATTCACTCCCGTTTTAAAGACGTGGAGAAGGTATGGCCATCTGAAAACGAGTTTGAAGTGCGCTTCCACGAGGTATGGGTCATGACCAACACCCGCTTTACCGACGATGCCATCCGTTACGCATCCTGCATGCAGATGAAACTGGTTGGCTGGGACTACCCGAACAAAGGTAGCCTTAAAGATATGGTGGACTCCTATCACCTATACCCCCTCACCTGCCTGACTACCCTTACCAATGCAGAAAAACAGCGGTTACTGGATCACAAATTAGTGCTTTGCAGTGAGCTGTTGCACAGGGAGCAGCTCTTGCAAAGCATCGGCCTGCGCGAAGACCGCACCCGGCGTGTACTGAAGGAAGTTGAAAATCTCTGCAACGGTTCGGTTCGCCTTTAAGCTTCGAATCCTGGCTGCTCAGTTCTAGCGTCTATTTTAGTCCCGGAGATTGACCAGTGCTTTTGCTTTCTGCAGCCAGCATGTTCTCCAGCCCTTTGAAAAAAGCATCCGGGTTAAAGGAAATGCTATCGATGCCCTGCTCTACCAAAAAAGCGGCAAAATCGGGGTAGTCGCTGGGAGCCTGCCCGCACAGCCCGACTTTGGTACCGGTTCGCTTCGCTTTCTGCAAGGTCATCACAATGAGTTGCTGCACGGCCTTGTCAAAGGGCGAGAAGATATCGCTGAGCAAACCGGAGTCGCGGTCGGCGCCCAGGGTGAGCTGCGTGAGATCGTTGGAGCCGATCGAGAAGCCATCGAAGTGCCGGGCAAATTCTTCGGCCAACAAGGCATTGCTGGGTATTTCTACCATCACGTATACCTCCAGGCCGTTTTCACCGCGCTTCAGGCCGTGGTCTGCCAACAGTTTGATTACCTTTTCGCCTTCCGCCACAGTGCGGCAAAAAGGGATCATCAGTTTGACGTTGGTGAGCCCCATCTCTTCGCGCACTTTTCTCATCGCCCGGCATTCTAGCTCAAAGCCTTCCTGGTACAGCTTGTGATAGTAGCGCGATGCCCCCCGCAGCCCGATCATCGGGTTAGCCTCCTCAGGCTCGAACTGCCGGCCTCCGACTAAGTTGGCGTACTCGTTCGACTTAAAATCGCTCATCCGCACGATCACATCCTTCGGATAGAAGGCAGCCGCTATGGTCCCGGTGGCTTCGGCGAGCTTGTCGACAAAATAATCTTCTTTATTGGGGTAGTGGTGCGTGAGTTGCTCAATCCGTTTACGTGCCCCTTCGTCCTCCACCTTATCAAAATGCTTGAGCGCCATGGGGTGGATCTGAATGGAGTTGTTGATGATGAACTCCATGCGCATCAGGCCTACGCCATCGTTTGGCAAAAAAGAATATTTAAAAGCCTGCTCCGGATCACCGAGGATCAGCATGGCTTTGGTACTGGTTTTCCCGAGTTTGCCCATGTCGGTTCTTTTCTCTTTCCACGCCAACTTGCCTTCGTAAACATAGCCTGTCTCCCCTCCTGCCGTGGATACGGTTACTTCCTGCCCATCCTGAATGACTTGGGTGGCATTGCCAGTGCCCAGTACCGCTACCGCGCCCACCTCCCGCGCCACAATGGCCGCATGGCTGGTGCGCCCGCCCTGATCGGTTACAATGGCGCTGGCTTTTTTCAGGATCGGGTCCCAATCAGGGTCGGTTTTGCGCGTCACGAGCACCTCGCCTTGCTGCAGTTTGTCGCTCTCGGCTGGGCTATGCAGCACACGCGCTATACCTGACACAATGCGATTGCTCAGGCCTATACCTGCGCACAGCACGTTTCCTTTCTCCTTCAAGGTGTACTCCGTAAAAAAAGACTCGTTTTTACGCTGACTCTGCACTGTTTCGGGGCGGGCCTGCACGATGAACAGATCACCCGAAATGCCATCTTTCGCCCACTCAATGTCCATGGGTTGTTGGTAATGCTCCTCTATGCGCTTGCCCCATTTGGCCAACTGCACAACCTCCTTATCCTGCAGCACGAATTGTTCCTGAAGCTCAGCTGGGGTGTCCAGGTTCGCGATGGCATCTGCCGGACTAAGCAGCTCATCACCGGTCGTATCGGCATACACCATGGTCTTTGCTTTGCTACCGAGTTTGCGCGAAATAATGGGCTGTTTTGCTTTATCCAGCATCGGTTTGAACACCATGAACTCATCGGTGTTCACAGCACCCTGCACCACATTCTCCCCCAAACCCCATGAACCGGAAACAACAATGGCATTCTTAAAACCAGTGTCCGGATCGAGCGTGAACATGACGCCGGAGCAGGCTTCGTCGGACCGTACCATGGTTTGTATACCTACCGACAGCGCCACCTGCATGTGTTCAAACCGGTTGTCGACGCGATATTTGATGGCCCGGTCCGTAAAGAGTGAGGCATAGCTATGGTGACATGCTTTATAAAGATTCTGCAGCCCGCGTACGTTCAGGTAGGTTTCCAATTGACCAGCGAAACTGGCTGTGGGCAGGTCTTCGGCGGTGGCACTGCTTCTTACAGCCAGGGAGATATTTTGCCCGTACTCCGATGTCAAATAGGTATAGCCTTCCGCAATTGCCTGTCGGATGTCGTCTGGTAAGCGGGCATTCAGTATAAGTTTTCGGGCCTGCTCACCTACCGCAGCGAGGTTATGGAAATTGTCGGTATCCAAGCTGTTCAGTAACTCTGATAAGCGTTCGGTCAACTTGTTTTGCTCCAGAAAGTGCCAGTAAGCTGCTGAGGTGGTCGCATAACCATCGGGAACCAGTATACCTTCAGGGTTAAGTTGGTTATACATTTCGCCCAGGGAGGCATTCTTTCCTCCTACCATGCTCAGGTCTTTGTAGCTAATATCTTTGAAGTGCTTGATGAACGGTTCCATGCTGGCTGAATAATTGGAAGGACTAACTACTAGAAGAAAATTACCCTTAATTAGTTACCTATCATAACGTTAGCCCTTTCACTTGGTTTGCCTTTAGATGCAATGCATTCTTGTTTATATACTAGCACCACAAATTATAGTCTTGATCCGGTACAAGTCATAACATTGGTTCAAGTAAAGTGCCCATTTGTACAAATCGAATTGTTTTATAATATTTTTAAGTAAATTTTAAATAATTCTTTGCCTTAAATTATACATACTCGTATAACACCCTAACATTCAACTATATATTACAAGAACACAGGAGGTTTTATGGGAACTGTCAGGCACATACTCCAAAAAAAAGGGAACAGAGTCATTTCTATCTCACCCAACAGCACGGTTTACAGTGCACTAGAAACGATGGTGGCGCAGAACGTAGGGGCTCTCATTGTCATGGATGAGGGCAGATTCGCAGGTATGTTTACTGAACGAGACTATGCACGGAAAGTCATTTTAAAAGGCAAAGCTTCGCGCGATACCTTGGTGCGGGAGATCATGAGTGAGCACCCCGTGGTAGTAACGCCCGATACAACCATCGACCAGTGTATGGCCCTGATGACGGAAAAGTACATCCGCCATCTACCTGTGATGGATAAGCAGCAACTCGTGGGACTGGTATCGATTGGCGACATTGTGAAGTGCATGATCGACGAGCAGAAATGCATTATTGAGGACCTCGAACACTATATAACCGGGCACCACGAATAGTAGCCCGGATATCATTTATTAGGAGAAAACATGCAGGAAACAGCCGAAACAACCACAATCCTGTGGCCTCTGGTAGTGTATGGTGCCATTGTGCTCAGCCTGGTATTGCTGATACTGGGCTTGTCGTATGTACTAGGTCAGCGCGGCTATGCACGTGCGACCGGCGAACCCTACGAAGGGGGCATCGTCAGTGCCGGCGGCGCCCGTATCCGTTTCTCCTCCCAATTCTACATGGTCGCTATGATGTTTGTCATTTTTGACGTGGAGACCATCTTCATTTTTTCCTGGGCCATCGCTTTCCCTGAGTTGGGCTGGTATGGCTATTTCGGCGTGCTCGTCTTTATTGGGATGTTGGTCGTGGTGTTGGTATACGAGTGGCGCAATGGTGCCCTTGACTTTGGTCCGGACGGCAAGAAGATACTGGCCGCCTACAAGCGGATGCTGCACAAGCCAAGCCTGAACTGAAGTATCGGACAAAGGACGCTTTGACAAAAGACAAAGGACTTCTGAAGAAAGCCTTTGCATGAATAGTGTAACGTAACACCCTACGATATGAAATGGTGGTTAAGCAAACCCGATGAGCCAGCCAATGCCGTGACAGGCACCAGCTCCTACGAAGAAACCGTGCAACAGAGCATCATGCTCACTACGCTGCAGGACCTGATTGGCTGGGGTCGCAAAAACTCGATGTGGCCATTCCACTTCGGCCTGAGCTGCTGCTTTGTAGAGATGGCCACCAGCATGACCCCAAAATATGACGTCGCCCGCTTCGGTGCAGAAGTTATACGGGGCACGCCGCGCGAAGCCGACGTAATGATCATCGCCGGCACTGTCTTCATCAAAATGGCCCCGATCATCAAGCGACTGCACGAACAGATGATGGAACCTAAGTGGGTGATCTCCATGGGCTCATGTGCCAACTCCGGCGGCATGTACGACATCTACAGCGTGGTGCAAGGTGTCGATAAGTTTCTGCCAGTGGATGTTTACGTTCCCGGCTGCCCGCCCCGCCCCGATGCTTTCATGGAAGGTTTGCTGCTGCTAGCCGACAGGGTTGGAAAAGAACGCCGCCCCTTAAGCTGGACTATTGGTGAGCAGGGGGTGATCAGGCCAGAGAAAATCGAGGTAAAAGCAGGCAAAAAAGAACGCTGGAGTCAGATGAATGAATTCCGGTCGCCGGATGAAATATAGAAGTTTAGGAGTTGGGGAGTTTGGGAGTTGGCTGTCTGAATCTTCATATAGGGCCCCTACCCCAAGGATTTTCAGGATTTATGGATTAACAGGATTCTCGAAGATACCGGGTCCAACCGCCTCTAACCCCTCCTTATTTAAGGCGGGGAATCTGTGGTTGGCTATTTCAAAAGTATAAACTTCGTAGCCAAGACCACACAGACCACTGTCACGCATTGCTAGGTAACTTGCACTGATGCTATGAAATAGATATAGGTGCCAGGTGCACGAACGACGATTTTTTGTTTGAGCGGTCAGCGAGTTCAAAATCGTCTTGATTTTTTTGCTTACTTTTTTCATCAAGGAAAAAAGTAAGGCCCGCCCGGCCAGGGCAAGCTACAAAGCAACGTAGGTTATCAAAAGCACAGAGCAGTTGCTACGCTAGCAAGAAACAGACATAGGTATAAGTATAAACTTAGCATAAAAAGAAAGAGAGTACATGAGTTAGCATACATCAAATATTAACGGCCTCCTCCCATGAACAACAACAGCGGCATACTGGAGCAACTCAAGTCGCGGTACGGCGAAGACACGTTCAAAACGCAGACCACCAAGGATGACATCATCACCCTCTGGCTCCCTGTGGACCACGTGCCGGAAGTGCTAAAATTTCTGAAGCACGACCTGCCTCAGCCCTTCCCCCTCCTCTTCGACCTGACGGCCATAGACGAACGCACCCGCAAACCTGAGAACGGCCATATCCCATACAGCTTCACGCTCATCTACCACCTATTTTCGTTTGAGCGCAACACCTTTATCCGACTGAAGGCCGGCCTCCGCGAGGACTTCCCGAAAGCCCCGAGCATTAGCGGACTCTGGCAAAATGCCAACTGGTACGAGCGCGAGGTATACGATATGTTCGGCATTCGCTTCGAGGGCCATCCGCATCTTTCCCGCATCCTCATGCCCCGCACCTGGGTGGGCCACCCGCTCCGCAAAGAGCACCCGGCCCGCGCTACTGAAATGGGGCCTTTCCAGCTTTACGACGACAAGATAGACCTGGAGCAATCGGCCTTGCAGTTCAAACCCGAAGAATGGGGGCTGCAGCGGCAAAGCGACGACAGCGATTTCATGTTCCTCAACATTGGTCCGCAGCACCCAGGCACACACGGTGTACTGCGCATTATTCTGCAGTTGGATGGCGAAGACATTGTGGACGCTATACCTGATATCGGCTTTCACCACCGTGGTGCCGAGAAAATGGGTGAGCGCCAGTCCTGGCATACCTACATCCCTTATACCGACCGCGTGGATTACCTCGGCGGCGTGATGAATAACCTGGCTTACCTGCAGGCTGTCGAGAAACTCGCAGGTATAGAAGTGCCGGAACGGGTGAAGTATATCCGCGTCATGTTGTGCGAGCTTTTCCGTATCGCCAGTCACCTCGTTTGGTACGGCACTTTTGCGCAGGACGTGGGGCAGCTCTCGCCGGTGTTTTATATGTTCTCTGATCGCGAGAAGATCTTCGACATCATCGAGGGCATTTGCGGCGGACGCATGCACCCGAACTGGTTCCGCATCGGTGGTGTGGCACAGGACCTGCCCAAAGGTTGGGAGCAACTGGTGCAGCGCTTCATCGACTATTTCCCGAAACGCCTGAAGGAGTACGACGCGATGGTGATGAAGAACAGCATCTTCAAAGCCCGCACGGTCGGTATCGGCATCTTTACCAAAGAAGAAGCCATTGAATGGGGCGTAACAGGCGCCAACCTGCGTGCCTGCGGCTTTGAGTGGGACTTCCGTAAAATGCGTCCCTACTCGGGCTACGAACTATTCGACTTCGAGGTGCCCACAGCCACCAACGGCGACTGCTACGACCGGGCCGTGGTGCGGGTAGCTGAGATGCGTCAGAGTCTGCGCATCATCGAGCAGTGTGTGAAGAACATGCCGGCCGGTCCTTATAAGTCAGACCATCCCATCACCACGCCACCCGTCAAGCAAAACACCATGCACGATATCGAGACCCTGATCACGCACTTTCTGGGTGTGACCTGGGGGCCCGTGATACCGCCAGGCGAAGCCATGAGCTGCATCGAAGCGACAAAAGGAGCCAACGGCTACTATTTGACCAGTGACGGGAACACATCCCCTTACCGGGTACGGATTCGCACTCCCTCGTTCCCCCACATGCAAATGCTCCCCTACATCAGCCGTGGCTATACCGTAGCGGACTTGCTCTCGATACTCGGGGCGATGGATTATGTGCTGGCAGATATAGACAGGTGATTTTTGATTTGGTGAGTTAGTGAGTTAGTGATTGAGTGATTGAGCGAATGAGTGATTGAAATAGAATGTAGATGCTTAGAGTTGGGTTTTGCATATTGATCTGTATGGTTGCCTTTGGTCTACGAGCGCAGGAGCTTGATGATAATCAGGTGAAGCGGCTATACCTGTCTGCGACGGGGGGTGTTGGCCTGATGGGCCCACAAAGCAATATGGAAGACCAAATGCGTGCTTCCGGACTGGGCGATACACAATCGGGAGGATGGTTTAGTAGCGGTAATACAGCTCATCCGAACAGCAGTAAAATCCCGACCCTCCATCTAACCGGTAATTACTGGCTAAAAGGCCGGCAAGGTACATCACTTGAAATTGGTTTGGTGGACTACATCGAGGTAAATGGCTACGATAACATCGGCATAGGAAACTACATTTCGCTGAGAAGTGCCATCTGGTCCGCATCACTGAATTATATGCTCGGTTCGAAGAACCGGAATGGCTATCTCAGCGTCGGACCTGCGCTTCTGCTGCACCATGTGAAGGATGATGCTAGTAGCAATTCAACAGATGCTCAGACCAAATGGCTTGCCGGTTTTAACGCTAGTTATACCCTGCACCTGATAGACAAGTCGAGCTGGTTTATGGCTTTCAAAGTAAACGGTCGCATTGCCCCAAAATCGGAGACTGGCCCCTTTGTAGCTGAGCACCAGCTAGGCATCGGTTTACCCGAACCAGAGAACTATCGCTCTGAATTCAGGCAAACGAAAGTGCAGATAAGCGGATTTAACGTGGGCCTCACCGCCGGACTCAAACTAGGGAAGGGAGCCTAATTGCGATTTCTATATGAGAGGATTAACAATTTAACCCTTTAACAACATGCTGACCACCGAAGAAAAACACAAAATCGACCATGAAATCAGCCTGGTGCCCTCACCGAAGAATGCCTGCATTGAGGCGCTGAAAATCGTGCAGCAAAGCCATGGCTGGGTGTCGGATGAGAGCCTGAAAGATGTGGCGGATTATGTGGGGATGTCGCCGGCGGAGCTCGACAGTGTGGCCACGTTTTACAACCTGATTTTCCGCAGACCGGTGGGGCGGCATGTGATTCTAGTGTGCGACAGTATCAGTTGCTGGGTGATGGGATACGAAAGTATCCGCGACCGCCTTTACGAAAAACTCAACATCAAATACGGCCAGACCACCGAAGACGGCCGCTTTACCATACTGCCCAACTGTTGCCTCGGTACATGCGACCGAGCCCCGGCCCTTATGATTGACAACGATTTGTACCGTGACCTGACGGTTGACCAACTGGACGAGATTCTGGAAAAGTATACCTAAAACCCAAGTGGGCACACCCATGGAGAAGCCCCTAACCCAACACATTGTCCCCGGACGCGCCCCGCTCTCACTCAAAGAATACGAGAAAGTGGGCGGCTACCAGTCTGTGCGCAAAATCCTGAAAGAGATGGCCCCTGCCGATGTGCAGAATCTGGTCAAGGCCTCCGACCTGCGTGGTCGAGGTGGTGCAGGCTTCAACACGGGCTTGAAATGGAGCTTCGTGCCGATGGGACCCGAGGCAGCCAAGCCAAAATACCTCGTGGCCAACGCCGACGAGATGGAGCCCGGCACGTTCAAAGACCGCGTGCTTCTGGAAGGAAATCCGCACCAGCTGATCGAGGGGATGATTGTCGCGGCTTATGCCATCGACGCCAGCGTTTCCTACATCTTCATGCGCTGGGCCTACAAGGTGGCGGCACGGGAAATCATCAAGGCGCTCGACGAAGCTTACGCAGCGGGTTATCTGGGGGAGAATATCTTGGGTTCGGGCTTTAGTCTGGACATGCACCTGCACACCGGTGTAGGTCGCTATATGTGCGGCGAAGAAACGGCCTTGCTCAATGCCCTTGAAGGCAAACGGGCGAACCCACGCGCCAAGCCCCCTTTTCCGCAGGTGAGTGGTTTGTTTGGCAAGCCGACCATCGTAAACAACGTGGAGACGCTTTGCTGTCTGCCGCACATCATCAACAACGGGGCCGAGTGGTTCAAAGGCCTGAGCAAGACCGGAGACGCCGGCACCAAACTCTACGGTATCAGCGGCCGCGTGAAAACGCCCGGTTGCTGGGAACTGCCGATGGGCACAACCATCCGCGAACTGATTGAAGAGCACGGCGGCGGGATGCAGGACGGCTACCTGTTCAAGGGGCTCTTGCCGGGCGGCGCTTCCACGGATTTTCTGGTGGAAGAGCACCTCGATTTGCCCATGGACTACACTGCCATTCAGGCAGCCGGCAGTCGCATGGGTACAGGCACGATGATTATCCTCGACGACCAGACCTGCCCGGTGGGTTTTGTGCACAACCTGCAGCATTTCTTTGCGCAGGAGTCCTGCGGCTTCTGTACGCCTTGCCGCGAAGGGCTGCCCTGGGTGGAGAAGATTCTACTGGCGATAGACAAAGGCGAAGGCAAACCCGAACACCTCCTCACACTCGATTTTCATACCAAATACCTTGGCCCCGGCAACACGTTTTGTGCCCTCGCACCCGGCGCCATGGAACCCCTGCAGAGCGCTCTGAAATACTTCAGAGAAGATTTTGAACGACACATTCACGAACACCACTGTCCCTGGAGCAAAGCGAAAGTATGGCAACCATCTATATAGACGACAAACCCTACGAAGTACCCACCGGCAAGAACCTCTTGGAAGCCTGCCTCACCCTCGGCAAGGACCTCCCCTACTTTTGCTGGCACCCGGCCATGGGCTCCATAGGCGCTTGTCGCCAGTGCGCCGTGAAGGTATACAAGGACGAAAACGATACCAAGGGCAAGCTCTTTATGTCGTGTATGGAACAGGTGCGCGACGGCATGCGCATTTCCATTGCGGACATGGAAGCGAAAGAATTCCGGGCGCACGTCATTGGCTGGTTGATGACCAACCACCCGCACGACTGCGCCGTGTGCGACGAAGGCGGCTCTTGTCACCTGCAGGACATGACCGTGATGACCGGCCACAACTACCGGGCTTACCGCTTCGACAAGCGCACCTACATCAACCAGTACCTCGGTCCGTTCATCAACCACGAAATGAACCGCTGCATACAGTGCTACCGCTGTGTGCGCTACTATAAAGACTATGCAGGCGGCAAGGACCTCGACGTGTTCGCCGCGCATAACCACCTGTATTTTGGTCGCCACGAAGACGGTGTACTGGAGAGCGAGTTCAGCGGCAATCTGGTAGAAGTCTGCCCCACTGGCGTGTTCACCGACAAGACGCTGAAACAACATTATACCCGCAAATGGGACCTCACCATGGCCCCGTCGGTTTGCCACCACTGCAGCCTCGGTTGCAATATTTCGGCAGGTGAACGCTACGGCACCTTGCGCAACATCACCAACCGGTATAACGGCGAAGTGAACGGCTACTTCCTCTGCGACCGCGGCCGTTTCGGCTACGAGCACGTCAACCACGTCGGCCGCATACGCAAGCCGCTCGTGCGGGCGCAACTGCCCGAAGCCACCGACAAGTATACCGCCCTGCAGGCTGCCGCTGCGGCTTTCCGGACAGGCAGCGTGATAGGCATTGGTTCGCCGCGGGCTTCGCTGGAATCGAACTTCATGCTCAAGACCTTGGTCGGTGACGACAACTTCCACCACGGCGTATCTGATACGGATCACGACCTGGTATGTCTGGCGCTGAAAATCCTGAAAGAAGGTGCCGCCCGCACCCCATCGCTTCGGGAAGTGGAACAAGCGGACGCCGTATTCATACTCGGTGAAGATCTGATCAACACCGCCCCCATGCTGGCGCTGGCCGTACGTCAATCGGTGCGCAAGCAACCTGCCCTCGAGCATATCTCCAAAGCCAACATACCAGTCTGGCAGGACGCGGCTGTGCGGGAGCTGATGCAGGACGAAAAAGGCCCGCTCTTCATCGCCACCATCCACGACACCAAGCTCGACGAAATTGCCACCTATACCTATAACGATTCCCCGGACGCCATCGCACGGTTAGGCTTTGCCGTGGCCCACTTCATTCATGCCGATTTCCCGGAAGTACAAGGGCTCAACGAAGACGAACTGCAGCTGGCACAGCAGATTGCCGACACCCTGATGGCAGCGAAAAAGCCACTGGTAATTTCCGGTACGCACTGCGGCAGTGAACGGGTACTGATGGCCACGGCCAACATTGCCAATGCACTGGTAGCCAAAGAAAGAGAAGCGGGCATTGTACTCACCCTGCCCGAGTGCAACAGCATGGGCCTCGCCAAGCTTGGCGGCCATAGACTGGAGTCAGCTTTCGAAGCGATTCTAAACGGCTATGCCGACACGGTCATTATCCTCGAAAACGACCTCTACCGGCGGGCCAATGCCGGTATGGTAACCAACTTCCTGAAGACCGCCAAGAACGTCATCGTGCTCGACCATCTGCATAACGCCACCACTGAAGAAGCCGACATCTTACTCGCAGCCGGCACCTTTGCCGAAGCTGACGGCACGCTGATAAACAACGAAGGCCGGGCACAGCGTTTCTTCCAGGTATACCCGACTTCCGAAGACCTGCAGGAAAGCTGGCGCTGGCTCGGGGAGCTGGGCACTTTGCTGGCCCACGACCGGATCAGTCACTGGCACGGCTTCGACGACATCCTGCAGGCCATGGTGAAAGAACAGCCGGAGTTGAAAGGTATAGAAGCCGTCGCGCCGGGCACCGATTTCCGCATTGCCGGACAGAAGATACCACGGGCGCCTCACCGTTTCAGCGGCCGCACTGCTATGCTGGCCAACATTAACGTGAACGAGCCCAAGCCGCCGGTAGACCCCGACGCACCGCTTTCCTACACCATGGAAGGCTACCGCGGACAGCCACCATCCTCTATCATTCCTTTTTTCTGGGCACCGGGATGGAACTCGGCGCAAGCCACCAACAAGTACCAACAGGAAGTGGGCGGACACCTCAAAGGCGGCGACCCGGGTCTGCGCTTAATCAAGCCGGACACGAGCCACACCAAGCCTTTTACCCAGACGGTGCCGCAGAAATTCCAGCCGCTGGAAGGCCACCTGTACATGCTGCCACTCCACCACATTTTCGGTTCCGAAGAGCTCAGCATGTACTCCCCGCCCATTGTGGAGCGGGCGCCGGAGCCTTATGTGTTGCTCAACGAAGAAGACGCCATCCTGATGAAACTACAGGTGGGCGAGAATCTAAGCTTTACCATCGAAGGACAAGTCTACCAGGTGCCCGTGAAAATAAGTCCGTTACTACGCAGCGGCACGGCGGGTCTACCTGCCGGACTGCCGGGTATACCTTATGCTGAATTGCCTGCCTGGGCCATACTTAACCGAGAACTTAAATGGAAACAGCAACCCCAAACTACTTACTAATCATCGGCGGCGTATTGTTCGTCATGCTCAATGTGGCGGCCCTGCTTATCTGGGTAGAGCGACGCGGTCTGGCTTTGTTGCAGGACCGCTACGGACCCAACCGCGCAGGGCCCTTCGGCTTGCTGATTGTGGCCGCAGATTCCATCAAACTGTTCTTCAAACAGGACTGGATTCCGCCTTTCGCCGACAAACCCGTCTTCATTCTGGCCCCGGCAATCGTGGTCGTCACAGTGCTGATGTCCTTCGTCGTGATTCCCTTCGCGCCGGGTATTGTCGTGGCAGACCTGAACGTCGGTTTGCTCTTCTTTCTGGCGATGTCGTCGATGGGGGCCTACAGCATTATACTCGGTGGATGGGCATCCAACAACAAGTACAGTTTGCTGGGTGCCATGCGTGGTGCGGCTCAGATGATTTCCTACGAAGTGTTCATGGGTCTATCGCTGATGGGCGTGGTGCTGATGGCCGGCTCTTTCAACTTGAGTACCATTGTGGAAGCGCAGCGGGGCATGTGGTTCGTGGTGCCTCAGATCATCGGCTTCGTCATCTTCTTCATTGCAGGTATAGCCGAAACACACCGCCTGCCTTTCGACATTCCCGAAGCGGAAAGTGAACTGATTGCCGGTTTCCACTCCGAGTATTCCGGTATGAAATTCGGCATGTTCTTCATCGGTGAGTACATGGGTATCACGCTCATCTCCTGCATGATGGTGGTCCTGTT
Source organism: Pontibacter ramchanderi (assembly GCF_002846395.1). Taxonomy (GTDB): domain Bacteria; phylum Bacteroidota; class Bacteroidia; order Cytophagales; family Hymenobacteraceae; genus Pontibacter; species Pontibacter ramchanderi. The sequence goes on along the minus strand of NZ_PJMU01000001.1, from coordinate 159,083 downwards.
CTTCGGCGGCTGGCTAGGCCCGGATTTCCTGCCACCTATTGTGTGGTTCATCCTGAAGACTGGATTCTTCCTGATGGTCTTTATCCTGTTGCGTGCCTCTATGCCTAGACCAAGATATGACCAGTTGATGGAGTATGGCTGGAAGTATCTGCTGCCGCTGACCTTGCTGAATCTGGTGGTGACGGCGGGGGTGTTGTTGTGGATGAATGATGGGTTTGAAGGAGTTTAGGAGTTTAGGAATTTGAGAGTTAAAGATTGGCTAACACGAAACTGTCCCCTTGAGGGGACCATAGGGGTGTAAAGCCAGTTAGGAAGTCTTTTACCAAGAGCTTACATCTCACGCCCTCGCTCGCCTCTGGCGAGTGTGAGCTATCCAGTGGCGTCCCGCCACTTGTGCTGTCGAGTACAAACTAAAGCGGCCAGAGTCCGCCCAATAGCACACACCCGCGGGACGCGAGCGAGAGCAAATACTAGAAAAAAGTCCCCCTTGGGGGCAGGGGGATGACAATCGTGCATGGTGAACACCCCTATAATCCCCTCAAGGGGATAGTTGTGGAGATTACATCGACTATACCTACAAGGGACAGTTGGAACAGACAAAATAAACGAAAGGAGCACTTATGTTTAGTTTATTGCGCAGTATGTGGCTTACGTTTCTGCATGCGTTTCACAAGCGGGAAACCATTCAGTATCCGGAGCAAAAGGCCATTCTTCCGACGCGCTGGCGGGGCCGCATTGTGTTGTCACGCGACCCTGACGGGGGTGAGCGCTGCGTGGCCTGCAACCTATGCGCCGCCGCCTGCCCCGTGGACTGCATCTCGCTGCAGGCCACCGAGGACCCGACGGGCCGCCGCTATCCAGAGTTCTTCCGCATCAACTTTTCGCGCTGCATTTTCTGCGGCTTCTGCGAAGACGCTTGCCCGACTTACGCCATCCAGCTCATACCTGATTTTGAGATGGGCGAATACAACCGCCAGAACCTTGTCTACGAGAAAGAGGACCTCCTCATCAACGGGCAGGGCAAATACCATGGCTACAACTACTACAAGGTAGCGGGCCTGGCCATAGGCGGAAAAGGCAAGGGCGAAGCCGAAAACGAAGCACCTCCGGTAGACATCAAAAGCTTAATCCCCTAGCCTATGGAAATCGCATTTTATATAGCCGCAGCCGTCGCCGTGCTGGCCACCATCATGGTCATCACACGCTACAACATGATCCATGCCCTGCTCTACCTCGTGGTGTCTTTTCTGGCCGTCGCGGTGGTGTTCCTGACTATGGGAGCGCCCTTTATGGCCGCTCTCGAAGTCATCGTGTATGCCGGGGCCATCGTGGTGCTCATCATCTTCGTGATTATGATGTTGAGCCTCACCCGCGAAGATGTGGAACAGGAAAAAGCCTGGCTCCAGCCCAAACTCTGGGTCGGTCCTGCCCTACTCTCGTTTGTGCTGTTAGCTGAACTGGTATACCTGTTGGTGATCGCCGAAATGCCCGCCGCACCTGCCGCAGCCAGTTACGTCGACGCCAAAGCCGTGGGCTTAACACTGTATGGACCTTATATTTTAGGGGTGCAGTTGGCAGGTATCCTCCTGATGGCAGGTATAGTGGGCGCTTACCATTTGGGGCGGCAAAAGAAGAAAGTCATTCACCGCTTCCTGCAGGAGAAGGAACCGCAGAAAGAAAGGAGCGCTGCTATATGACGTCAATCCCAATAGAAACCGGTTTGCTGCTGGCGGGCGTGCTGTTCATGCTCGGGCTCATCAGCGTGATGATTCGCCGCAACATCATTTTCATGCTCATTTCGGTGGAGATCATGCTCAATGCCGCCGGGCTGGCCTTTATCGTGGCAGGCAGCCACTGGGCACAGCCGGACGGACAAATCATGTTCATTTTCATCCTGACGATGGCCGCAGCCGAGGTGTCGGTTGGTCTGGCGCTGATACTGCAGATTTATCACCAGCTGAAGACGCTCAACAGCGACGCGGCTAACTTTATGAAAGGATAACGCTATGGGAGAATTACTCTGGTTAATCCCCGCCCTGCCCTTTGCCGGCGCCCTCCTGCTGGTGCTCTTCGGCAACCGCATTTCGCGCGCGCTGGTCACGGCCATTGGGGTCGGCAGCGTCGGCATTTCAGCGGCCATCACGCTGGTGTTGGGTATAGACTATCTTACATCGCGGCCGTCATTTATCAGGCAGGAACTATGGCAGTGGTTTGATGTGGCAGGCTTCAGTCCGTCCATCGCGTTCCACCTCGACGCCCTCTCGATGGTCTTCATATTCGTCATCACCTTTGTGGGTTTTCTGATTCACATCTACTCCACCGAGTACATGGCCGAGGACACAGACTACGCCCGTTTCTTCGCCTGCATGAACCTCTTCGTGGGCTCCATGCTTGTGCTCGTGATGGCGGATAATCTGCTGTTGCTATACCTTGGTTGGGAAGGCGTGGGCCTCTGCTCCTACCTGCTCATCGGTTTCTGGTACAAGGAACCCGCCAACGGCTATGCCGCCCGGAAGGCCTTTATCATCACCCGCGTGGGCGACACGGCCATGGCCATCGGTTTGTTCATGCTCTTCCAGCATTTCGGTACGCTGCACATTCAGAGCATTTCCACGGAGGCGGCGCAGGTATGGAGTGTCGGAAACGAGACGGCCATGATCATTGCACTGCTCCTGCTAGGAGGCGCGGTGGGCAAGTCGGGTCAATTGCCGCTGCAGACGTGGTTGCCCGACGCCATGGCGGGTCCGACGCCCGTAAGTGCGCTCATACACGCCGCCACCATGGTGACGGCTGGCGTATACCTGGTGGCCCGCATGCACGTCATTTTTGAGCTGTCGCCGGTGGCGATGATGGCGGTGGCGGTGATTGGCGCTGTAACACTTTTAATTGCGGGTTTTGCGGCGCTCACGCAGTACGATATCAAACGGGTACTCGCCTACTCCACTATCAGCCAGGTGGGTTATATGTTCCTGGCTTTGGGAGTTGGAGCCTGGTCGGCGGGTGTGTTCCACTTTATGATTCATGGCTTCTTTAAGGCATTGCTTTTCCTTTGCGCGGGGGCCATTATTCTGGCCTTGCACCACGAACAGGACATGCGCAAAATGGGCGGTCTGAGTAAAAAGCTGCCTGTCGTGTTCTATACCTTTCTGATCGGTGCGGCCTCACTAGCGGCCTTTCCGCTGGTGTCGGCGGGTTTCTACAGCAAGGACCAGATTCTGTGGTTACAGTTGGCTGGGGAGAACGGAAACATCTGGCTATACCTGGCGGGTTTGCTGGGCGCTTTCATCACCTCCATCTATACGTTCCGGATGGTGTTCCTCACCTTTTATGGTGAAGAAAGAACACACGTCGGGCATAAACCGACTTTAGCGATAACGATTCCCCTGATTATTCTGGCGGTGCTGTCTTTTGCGGGCGGTTTCATCGAGTTGCCGCACAACTTCGGCCATGTGGTGCTGTTCTCCGACTTCCTCGGACCCGTGCTGCCGGCTGTGAGTGTAGTGCCGGACTTTAGTCAGTATGAATGGATGTTGCAGTTATTAGCGGCTGTGATATCACTGGGCGGTATCTTCATTGCCTACCTTTTCTACTACAAAAAACCGGAGCTCATCGAGAGCATTCACCGTTCTGAATTTGCCATGGCCGTTCACCGCTTCTGGCAATCCGGCTGGGGCTTCGACCAACTCTACGACGCGCTTTTTGTGCGGCCTTATGTATACCTGTCGAAAGTGAATAAAAGCGATTTCATTGACTCCATTTATACCTTCATTGCCAACGCCACACAAGGGCTGCACCAGCTTTTTGCCCGCACCCAAACTGGCATCATGCGCAATTACGTGGCGGGCATTGTGGTCGGCGCGATTATGATTCTAACCATAAGTCTACTGCTATGATACTGGTCTGGCTGATTGCAATACTGATGGCTGGCGGCGTGCTGGCCTGGATTTCCGGAAAAGTAAACCGCACCCTGCCCCGCTGGGTGGCGCTAGGCTCTGTGGGCGCTGTTTTCGGGTTGACGCTATACCTGTGGCTCAGCAATCCGCAGCCAATGATGGGTGCGGCGTGGCTGGTTCATTTTGACCAGCCTTGGATTCCGCAGTGGGGTATAAGTTTTAGTTTGTCGCTCGACGGACTGAGTCTGCTCATGCTGCTGCTTACCTTTTTCCTGGGTTTCCTGGCGGTACTTATTTCTTGGCGGGAGATTCAGAACAAAGTTGGCTTCTTCCACTTCAATCTCCTATGGGTGCTGGCAGGTATAACAGGTGTGTTCCTCACCATGGACCTCTTCCTGTTCTACTTTTTCTGGGAAGTCATGCTCATCCCGATGTACTTCCTCATCGGCATTTGGGGACACGAGAACCGTCGCTACGCCGCCTACAAATTCTTTATCTTCACGCAGGCTTCGGGACTGCTCATGCTGCTGGCCATTCTCGGGCTATACTTCATCCACGGTAACCAAACCGGTATCTATACCTTTAGCTATTTCGAGTTGCTGAACACCACACTTACCCCCGAGGCGGCACGCCTGCTGATGTTCGGCTTTTTGGCGGCCTTCTTAGTCAAATTGCCCGTGGTGCCGTTCCACTCCTGGCTCCCCGATGCGCACTCCGAAGCGCCCACGGCAGGCAGTGTGATTCTGGCGGGCCTGTTGCTCAAAACCGGGGCCTACGGATTGCTCCGTTTCGTGTTGCCGCTCTTCCCGACAGCCACCGTGGAGTTTGCGCCTTGGGCCATGTTGCTGGGTGTGGTGGGCATCATCTACGGCGCCATCCTGGCTTTCTCCCAAACTGACCTGAAGCGATTGGTGGCCTATACCAGCGTGAGCCATATGGGTTTTGTGATACTGGGGGTGTTCGCCTTTAACGAGTGGGCACTACAGGGCGTGGTCATGCAGATGATCACGCACGGGCTGAGCACGGGAGCCCTCTTCATTATCGCCGGCTTCCTCTACAAACGCCTCCATACCCGCGACATCCGGCAGATGGGCGGTTTCTGGTCCACGGCTCCCAAAATGGGTGTGATCGCGCTCATCTTCGTCATGGCCTCCCTCGGCCTCCCCGGACTCGGCAACTTCATCGCCGAATTCCTGACGCTGGTTGGCTCGTGGCAGGCGAACAACTGGCTTACAGTTTTCGCCACCATCGGCTTAGTGATGGCCACCATCTACTCGCTCCGCATCATGCAGAAAATTTTCTTTGAAGAGTATAAGCTAGAGCAACCGCTCCCTGACTTGAATGCCCGCGAAATGCTCATTGCCATACCGATGGTTGCCATGATTCTCTGGCTGGGCCTCTACCCACAGCCGGTGCTCGACACCGCCCGACCTAGCATACAGGAACAACTACAGGCTTATACTGAACCTCCTGTAAAGCAAGAGGAAAACCCTATAAAACTGAAAAACATGGCGCGTGCAGAAAAGAGCAAAGCCGAAGAAATTACAGCAAAACTGGAAGAAGCGAAGCCATCTTCACATCTCCAAATTTTTAAATCTTCAAATTGACAAGCCATGACCCTGACTGATTTCCAACACCTCATGCCGCTGCTCATCCTCACCTTCGCGGTGCTGGTGGCCATGCTGGTGATTGCCGTGGGGCGCAACCACAAGATCATGTACGTGATCACGGCCGTTTCTTTTCTGGCGGCTTTTGCCTCTTTGTTTGAACTGCGCGATGTGGGCCGCTATACCATTGAGCCGCTGTTGGTGGTGGATGGATTCGGCGTCTTCTACATCGGCATGATCCTACTCACGGCCCTGCTCATCAGCATGCTGTCCTATGCTTATTTTGAGCAAAGGGAGGAGCGCAAGGAAGAGTATTACCTCCTGCTCCTGCTCGCGACCATTGGGGCATGTGTGCTGGTCATCAGCACCCATTTTGCTTCGCTTTTCTTAGGTTTGGAAATCCTGAGCGTTTCGCTTTATGCCCTTATTGCCTACTTACGCACCCGCGAGCGCTCCGACGAGGCAGGCATCAAATACCTGATCCTGGCAGCTTTCTCCTCGGCTTTCCTGCTCTTCGGGATGGCGCTGGTATACGCCAGCACCGGTACCATGGAGTTTGCAGGTATAGCCGCAGCCATCGCCAATTTCACCGAACAGCCGCTGTTGCTCCTGACCGGCTTCGGGATGATGTTTGTAGGTATAGGATTCAAGTTGAGTGTGGTTCCTTTCCATATGTGGGCACCGGATGTGTATGAAGGAGCGCCTGCCCCGGTGACGGCTTTTATTGCCACGGTTTCCAAAGGCGGGGTGCTGGGCGTGCTGATTCGGTTCTTCATGGAAGTCGACGGTTTCCGCTACCCGACCCTTGTGTTAATTTTTACCATCGTGGCGATTGCCTCCATGTTGGCGGGTAACCTGCTGGCCCTGCTGCAGCGTAACGTCAAACGTATCCTCGCCTACTCCTCCATCGCGCACCTGGGCTATCTGCTGGTGGCTTTTCTGGCGGGCAACCAGATGGGTGTAGAGGCAGTGACCTTTTACCTCGTGGCTTACTTCATCACCACCGTCGGGGCCTTCGGCGTCGTAGCCATGCTCTCAGATAAGGAGCGCGATGCAGAGCAACTCGAGGACTACCGTGCCCTGCTCTGGCGCCGGCCCTGGACGGCGGCGGTATTCACAGCCATGCTGCTCTCGCTGGCAGGTATACCACTCACAGCAGGCTTTGTGGGCAAGTTCTATATACTGGCCGCGGGCGTGAACACACAGATGTGGCTGCTGGTAGTGATGCTGGCGCTGAACAGTGTTATCGGTCTGTTCTATTACATCCGCATCGTAGCTGTCATGTTCCAGCAGCCAGAGGCGGAAGTTGAGGCAGACCCGCGCGGCAAACTACGGCCTTCCATATACGTGGCCAGCGTAGGCACCCTGACAGTGCTGGCCCTGTTGCTGGTGTACATCGGTGTATACCCTTCTGGGCTGCTGCAGGTGATTCAGGGACTGATTGCAACCGCTGTACCCTAATTTGCTACTTTAATCAGTGTCAGGAAAAAGCCCTTCTACCCTGAAGGGCTTTTTTTCTGTCCGACTGTCCCGGCCGCTACAGTATTCAGAGAGTGTAACGCAGGAATACATGGAAGTTCAACCATTCATTCAGAAAAGGTATACATAAGACACCAATCAACATGAATTAATATAATCAAAAAAAATATTTACTTATTCATAATTTATTTCGTATTTAGTAATAAGCAAAACACTCCCATTTAACTCACTTGCCCCACCCGCATCGGCTCGCTAAGCGATTAAAGGCAGCTACAAATCACCATGATTGCGAAGAAAAACAAAGGGTTTAAAATTGTGCCCTACCTGCCTGAACATGAACAGGAGCTCCTGCAAATCGAGCGCCTGTCGTCGCAGGGTTTCATGGTGAAATTAGAAACCGTTCGATCCCGATTTCTGAGCCGGGCAGAGTTATTTGAGGACCACACTGCTTTTGTCGCCGTTGACCCAAATAATAAAGTGCTGGCCGGGGTAACAGCGGCTGCGGCTCCTGTGCGCATTAACGGCGAATTGCAAGCGACGGGCTTCGGTTTTGATGTGATTGTCGACCCAAGCATGCGAAACAGAGGCATCGGGCGCGAGCTGGCAACTTGCTTGCGGAAACGTTTTTTTGAGCCCAAAGGACTGATGAGCCAATTCACGACACTGCGGGCGGGTAACCTCACCATGCTGCACCTGATCTCTAAATCTTACCGCAACACCTTTCTCTACGAATTTCTATACCTGACCTTCCCGACGGCAAGGGTCATGCGCGTAGAGGACACTGCCCTGGGAGCGCCCGCTTTCGGTGTTTCGCTGTTTTCGGATGCCGACAAATTGAGCCAGTACTACGAAGTGACGGAAAACGGAATTGGCTTATGGCACACACACCAGGTATACCAACTCAAGGTGAAGTCCGTGAACCCGGTGTTGAGCGGCGGTCTGTGGCTTGGGAACCGCTTTGTGCGCACGAACAAGTATGTGCCTCTGGTCGGTTCCACTCTAAAGACAACGACCATCTTTAACCTCACCCTGGAGAACATCCATACCTTGCCTGATGTATCGCTGCAGCTTTACAAACAGGGCATCAACTACATGCAGATCTGCTGCCAGCCCAACGATGCCATCTACCATGCCCTGCAGAAGAGCGCGCTCAATGCCTTCAGCCATTATATCGTCAGCACACAGCAACTCGACCCCGAAGTGCCGCTCACGCTCGATGTGCGCTGCCTCTGACTTTTCTCCTATCTTTGTCAGCACAACCACCCGACGCCTGGCCATGAGACCTTTTCTGTTGCTTTTACTTTTAACCCTCAGTTTTTGCCTTAAAGCCCAAGGGCAGCCACAGCCGGATAGCATGCGTGTCACCTTCCGGGTACATGCTCCTACCCTGCCAGTTACGCAGCAGGTATACCTGAGTGGTGGCACAGCGGCACTCGGAAACTGGCAACCAAACCAGGTAAAGTTGCAGCTTGTTGGCGAACAGGTATGGGAAAAGACGCTATACCTGAAGGATCCGTCGGTTGCCTACAAATTCACGCTTGGTTCCTGGGATACCGAGGCGACCGACACAGCGGGCAAGCCGCTCCCCAACTTCCATCTGCAATTGAAAGCAGATACCATCGTGCAGCATGAACTGAGAAACTGGCTCAAAAGCAGAGACCGAAAAATAAGCGGCGTTATTACCGGCAAAGTCATATACCACCACAACCTCTCAGCTGACGGCCTGAAACCCCGTGACCTGGTTGTGTGGTTGCCGCCTGGCTACGAAAAAGGCAACAAGCACTACCCGGTACTTTACATGCACGACGGCCAGAATGTGTTCGATCCCGCCACCAGCTCTTTCGGTGTAGACTGGCGGCTTGACGAAACAGCCGACAGCCTGATCCGGTCGAATCAGATTGAGCCCGTTATAATTGTGGGAATCTACAACACACCTGACCGTATGGAGGAATATGTGCCCGGAGCCAAAGGCAGCGCTTACATGGATTTTGTGGTGAACACCGTAAAACCGCTCATCGACCAGAACTACCGCACAAAATCCGGCTCCAAATATACACTCACGGGTGGCTCCTCGGCTGGTGGCATCATGGCCTTTATGCTGGCCTGGGAATACCCGAAGGTTTTTAGTAAGGCCATTTGTATGTCGCCCGCCTTTAAGATCATGCACATCGATTATGTAAAAGAAGTGCAGGCTTATAGCGGCAAAAAGAAGAAGTTGAAATTTTACATCGATAACGGCGGCATCGAGCTGGAGGCGCGCCTGCAGCCAGGTATAGTCGAGATGTTGCAAGCCTTACAACAGAAAGGCTACCGGGAAGGAAAAGACTACCACTGGGTACGCGACGAAAAAGCACAGCACAACGAAGCGGCCTGGGCCAAACGCATGCCACAGGCGCTCCACTTTTTGCTCAAAAAGTAGGGAGCTTTGTAACGATGTCTGGAGGCTTTCTTAATATTGTAAAACCTATATGTTTTAAACTTCAGAATGTACCTTCTCAAAGCAGGTGTTTATCGCTGTAAATCTCGTCTAGCTTGCCCCTGCCACATATTTTTTACCTGGGCACTCCTGACAAACGCCTGATTTCATCATAAGAATCGAATATTTGGGTTAGCATGCTGTTGTATTTTTCCTTACCTTGATACACAATTCACCTTTGGTTTTCGGGTTATAGAGATAGGTATAAGAAAGGAGCACACTATGAAACAGCAATTTATTAAATACGGATGGGTATTGGTCGCCCCCCTGCTGATCTTACAGTTCACTGGCGAAAACAGCCTGAAACTGAGCGCCACGCCGAACGAGCGCAACGACCGTGCCTTTGAAACTAACAGGCAGATTTTCACCTCTCCTGCCCTTCCAGATGCCATTACCTTTGCAGGAGAACCGGTGCCCCTGCATGTGCCCGACGTAGCCGAGCGCCTCGACCGCGAACTGCTTGCCAACTCATACCTGCATACCAGTACCTTACTGGCCCTCAAGCGCATGCAGCGTTACGTACCCGAGATCAAGCAGATGCTGCAGGAGAACGATGTACCGGAGGACTTTGTATACCTGGCCCTGGCAGAGAGCTTGCTGAGTCACGTTACCTCCCCGGCTGGCGCGTCCGGCTTCTGGCAACTCATGCCCGATACAGCCCGGGGCTATGGCATGGTGGTGAACAACGAGGTGGATGAGCGCTACCACATCCAGAAGTCTACGCTGGCTGCCTGCCGCTACCTCAAAACCGCCAAAGCCAAGTTCGGTAACTGGACTAATGCCGCCGCCTCCTACAACCGCGGCATGGCAGGTATAGAGCGCGCCATGAAACAGCAAGGCGTAACAGACTACTACGACCTATATCTGAACGACGAGACGTCCCGCTACATGTTCCGCATCCTTGCCCTGAAAGAAATACTGGGCAACCCGCAAAAGTACGGCTTCGACCTGGCGGAGGGACATGGCTATAAGCCACTGCCGACCAAACCGCTAGCCGTGAGCGAAACTATACCTGACCTGCCTGCATTTGCACTGGAACAAGGCATAAACTACAAAACCCTGCGCCTCTACAACCCCTGGATCAGAGGGTATAAACTGACCGTTCCGGCTGGCAAAGAGTATGTGCTCCAAATGCCGATGTAACTCTTTTTCTGACAAAGGAGTTTTCAGATAATGGACAAAGGACTTTCTATATAGATATTTTAAAGGTATACTGCTGAAGTTTATACCTGACCAACGGAAAAGGGAGTGCCGGAAACATCTGGCACTCCCTTGCTGTATACAGGGTCATGAGCAGAGCATTTGTTAAAGAAGACGACGCAGGCGAAGCGCCCATCATTCCGCCCCGAGCGGCCCTGCCTGCAGGTATACCCAACTATGTTCGTCCGCAGGGATTGGAAAAGCTACGCACCGAACTGGAAGAACTGGAAGCTGAGCGAAGCGCCGTAGAAGCTAACCGCGAAAACGAAGCCGACCGAACCCGCCAGCTCACCATCCTCAATGGCAAGCTCAGTGCCCTAAACACCCGCATCGCCAGCGCCCGCGTCATCGATCCGCAAGAGCAAAGCCCCGACGAAGTCCGTTTTGGTGCCACCGTGAAGCTACGTACCGTTAGCGGCGGTAAGCCTGGCACCATCCGAAAGTTCACCATCGTGGGCGTGGACGAAGCCGATGTGATGCAGGGCCTGATCGCCTTTGTCGCTCCCATTGCCCAGGCCGTAAACGGCGCAAAAGTCGGCGAAAAGCTTCACTTGAAACTAGGCCGTAACGAAGAAGAGGTTGAGGTGAGGGAGATCAGGTATAGTTAAGGTATGAGAAAAATGAATTTGGCGACAGTGGGCAACGGTATTCAATGAGTAAAAACCTCAATCACTTAACACAAATTCATTGGAGACTGAGAAGGGGAATTCTATTCCTATAGTTACAGTAATTATGTATATGATTAACATCCCCCTGCCCCCTTCTTTGTCAAGGTCCCCCTTCCCCCAAGGGGGACATTTCTGCTGATGCTTACTCTACAGGTATAGCTCCGTAGTTTTTGGGGTTTAGTCTCCAACTAATTCAACACACCCCCGCCCCTCTCAAGAGGGGAATTTGAGGCATTACCAGTTTCAGGTATAAGTCATTTAGGGTGCGTCACACCACGGGCACGCATCGAAAGACTAACTTGCCCCGCTGGCAATGAAACAGATCACCTCAGCCAGGTGCACTAAACGACACTCCACTGTTGGGGGTGAAGGGGTCCCCCTGTCAAAAGCGTTCAGCGAGTGGGGGTAGGGGCCCTCGATTTGGAGGGTCTTGATTTTTTTGCCTACTGGGGGTAGGGGCCCTCGATTTGTGTCAAGACAAAAAGAAGGTGCCCGCCGCACAGGCGAAGCTATAAAACAATACAGTTTAAGGTATAGAAAACAGAAGCAACGCTAAGTATACCTCCGCTAGGCCAGAGGCCCTACCATACCTGCAAAGACAACCTCTACACCAGCTACACTATTAACCAAAACTAAACCACTACCTGAAAAACCAATTTGACTCGTTATAACCGACATTAAACAAAACCGCCAGTAACACAAAAGTGCACTGGCGGTCTGTGGATGAACCTAATCGAAAAAACTAATGCTGGTGTCCCTGGGGCTTGGCGGCAGGTTGCTCCGAAGTCGCGGCGCTACTGCCCTGCCCTCTTCTAAAAGTTTCTTCCGTCTCACCACAAGCCAACATTGCTTCACCGAAATATGGATTGCGGATGTCTTTCAGCTCGCTCAGCCAAAAGGCCCCTTTATCGCCCAACGCCATCGGGCAGGACTGGATATAGGCTACTTCATGCTGTATCCCAAATACCTTCACAGCTTCGATCACGTGATCTGACAGGGGCGAGAAAGCGGCTCGCTGCTTCTCCAGATCGCGGCTTTTCTGAATGGCCTCAGCATTGGATTTCAGCGTGGGCAGAAGTGCCATCCACTGGTCATGCAGCTTACCATCCAGCTCCTTCATATCCACGGCACCGAGTTGCATGGCGAAATTACCCGCTGCCTGTCTGGCAGCGGGTACATCAGACGCCACAAGCGCATTTTTCAAGGTATAGTATTGGTCCACAAGTTCCGTTAGCTGCTTCTGGAAAGCCTCAGGCGCCTTGGGGCCTCCCACCGGCGGAGGAGACATCATGCTGTAGTTGCCACGAAGCTGGGCAGCGCCGTCTACGGCAAACACCCCGTTTGTCACGACTTCTTCGCCTGGCTGCAAGCCAGACTCTACCACGTAGCGGTCGCCTGTCCGTGGTCCCAAAACCACTTCACGCATTTCAAATGCCGGCATCTCCTCTCCGTTCACCTTCACATACACCACTGAACGTTTGCCAGTCCAAAGCACGGCGCTGCCTGGCACCGACAGCGACTGCCCCTTGGCTCCTGTCGAGGTCTTGATGCGGGCATCGGCAAACATACCCGGCTTTAATTGGTTGCCCGGGTTCTGAACCTCTGCCCGCACCTCTATGGCACGAGTAGTGGCATCGAGCACCGGGGTAATGAAAGCAACTTTAGCTGTAAACTCTTTGCCCGGTATACCTGGCACCGTGAAGGTGATGTTGCCCCCTTGCTTTATCCACGACAGATCGGCCTCGTAGGCATCCAGCACCACCCAAACCGATGACAAATTAGCGACTTCGAACAAGGCCGAACCAGTGGATACATAGTCGCCTGTATTCACCAGGCGCTCTGTTACTACGCCAGCCGCATCGGAGTAAATATCGAAGTTGGTTATGATCTCTGACGCATTCTCAATGCGCTTGATCTGGGCGTCGGACAATTTCCAAAGTTTAAGCTTGGCGCGGGCCGCTTCGTAGAGTTCCGGCATCAGGTCCCTGGCGCGCGCAGCCTCCTGCAATTCACGCTGCGCCGTGATCAACTCAGGGGAATAGAGCGATGCCAACCGTTCGCCTCGGCGCACCTCCTGCCCTGTAAAGTTCACGTACAGCCGCTCGATGCGCCCCGGAAACTTAGCCGTGATGGAAGAGACCTTCTGTTCGTTGAGTGTCACGCGGCCCGAGAGCGTCAGCTCATTTTCCGGATTCACCATTTCCAGTTTTGTCGTCTGGATATTGGAAAGTGCAATGGCCTCTGGCGTCATCTCCAGCACATAGCGGCTGGTCTTACCACTGCCTCCGCCGTTGCTCACAGGTATAAGGTCCATACCGCAAAGTGGGCATTTGCCGGGGCCGTCCTGCCTGATCTGGGGGTGCATGGAGCAGGTATACGCTGTGGCTCCAGCCACCTCGCCGGCATGATCGTGCCCTTGTTCTGAGCCTCTGCCGCCAAACAGCAGCCAGCCCAGCAGCAATCCGCCCAGGGCTACAAGCAGGTAGGTTCCAATTCTTTTATTTCTGGTTGTCATTTTTTTGAATTCTGAGTTATTTCTACAGTAACAAGTGTTTATCCCGTGACTTGTGTCCCTAATTATCTCCCTGCATCATGCGGTTGATGGCCGAGACAGCCATGTTCTGGTCTGTGATGGCCTGCAATTGCTGTTGGCGGTAGCTGAGCAGGGACTGGCGCTGACGAATGATCTCGTCTATACCTGTGCCTGTCACCGAGTAGTTGGTCGTGAGCAGTCGGATGGTCTGCTCAGTCAGGGCAGTCTGGTCTTTGAGTAATTTCAGCCGGCTCACCGCGCTCTGGTATTGGTACAACAGGTTCTCCAGTTCCGTGAATAGCTCCCGCTCGGTTGCTTCTTTCTGGTAGGTGGCCGCCTGTTGCGCGTATTCCGCTTCTTTCTTTGCCGCATTGTATTTCTTACGGTAGATCGGCAAACTCAGGGTTACCATGGGCATCACCATGTTCTCGCCGCCCATCTGCATCCCATCTTCTGGCCTGGGCTTAAAGATCATGTAGTTCAGCCCAACGCCAAACATCGGCCGCCCCATCAGCTGGGCCATCCGCAACTGCGACTCCCGGGCTTTTTCGTCCCATTCGTACATCTTAAGCATCGGGTGGTTACTCTTGATGGAGTCTTCTATGAGGGAGAGCGTGGCGGGCAAGGGCACAGGCAGCAGCGTGTCGGCTGAGACAACCGTCATACTGGGTCGGCGGCGCAGCAGCTGGTTAAACCGAACCTGCAAAGGCCGTCGCGCCTCGTGGTGAATGAGCACCTGGTTTTCCAGCTCCTTCAACTGCAGGCGAACCAGCATGACATCCACCATGGAGGAGCCGCCGGAACTTCCCATCGCCGACATGCCGCCGGAGGCCATACTAGCTCCACTGCCGGAACTGCCTGAGGCACTGCTGCCAGCGCCTCCCATACCTGCCATACCTGAGCCTCCGCTACCGGCACCCCCCGCCACACTTGCAGAGCTGCTCGTTGTGCTTCGGGCAGGCGTGGTTGTACCAGCACCGCCCCCGGCCGGAGCAGCTGTATATTTAGCCAGTGCCAATCGCTCCAGGGTTTTCATAATCTCGAGCTCCTTCTCCATCAGGATCGACTCCTGGTCGTTGAGGTAGAGTTGATACCAAACCGTGCGCACCTCATGGTACAGGTTAATTTTCGCCTCGATGAAAGAAGCGAATTTCATTTGCGCCATGTAGTTGGCCTCATCTCTGGCGGCCTGGTTGGAGCCGAACCACGGAAACATCTGCATCACCGACATATCGCCAACCTGGTTGCCCATGTAGCGTTCCATCGGTTGCAAAAAGAAGTTAAAGGAAGCCTCCGGATCAGGCAGTGCACCCACCTGCGGCGCCCGCTGCAGCGCCGCCTGGTACTCGGCGTAGCGTGCCTTCAGCGACGGGCTGTTTTCACCGGCTTCGATCAGGTACTCTTCCAGCGTTTGCGCCTGCACCAGGGGCAAGGCCCCCAGCAGCACGAAAATTAATGCCAGTATCTTTTTCATACGGTTTCTTTTTTGATTTTAAGTTCTTCGCGCCAGCTATAGAGCACCGGCACGATAAACAAGGTGATCAGGGCAACGAACATACCCCCGAACGAAGGGATCGCCATCGGGATCATGATATCAGAGCCGCGCCCTGATGAGGTGAGCACCGGCAGGAGCGCCAGCAATGTAGTGGCCGTGGTCATGAGGCAAGGACGCACGCGCCGTATACCTGCCTCCATCACCGCCTGGCGCACCTCGCCTCTGGTTTGGGGCGTGCTTTTGTCAAAGCTTTGCTTGAGGTAAGTACCCATCACCACGCCATCGTCGGTGGCTATACCGAAAAGCGCAATAAAGCCTACCCACACGGCCACACTCAGGTTGAAGGTACGCATCTGGAAGAGCTCCCGCATGTTGGTTTCGCCGAAGGAAAAGTTCATGAACCAGTCCTGGCTATAGAGCCACAGCATCATAAAACCGCCGGCAAAAGCCATGGCAATAGCTGTGAAAATAAAGAGCGTGGTGCTCACGGAGCGGAACTGGAAATAGAGGATCAGGAATATGATGAGCAAACTGAGCGGTACGATAAAGGCCAGCCTCTCCTCGGCACGCACCTGGTTCTCGTAATTGCCCGAAAACTTGTAGCTCACCCCTGCCGGCACCACCAGCTCCCCCGAAGCGATCTTCTCCTGCAGGTAGCGCTGCGCGTCCTCCACTACGGTTACCTCGGCAAAGCCTTCCCGCTTATCCAGCAATACGTAGCCGGTCAGGAAGGAATCCTCTCCGCGGATCATCATCGGGCCTGGCCGGAACTCGACTTTGGCAATGGCCGCGAGCGGAATCTGGCCTCCCTGCGGGTTGGCGATCATAATGCGACTCACGGACTCCGGATCGTTGCGGTACTCGCGGGCGTAGCGTGCCCGGATGGAATAGCGTTCACGGCCCTCCACGGTCGTGGTCAGGGCCATACCACCCATCGCCACCTCAATGTACTCCTGCACATCGGCCACATTCAGCCCATAGCGGCCCATGGCGCGGCGGTCCAGGTCTATTTCCATGTACGGCTTGCCCAGAGAGCGGTCTGCGTACACTGCTTCCGGCTTCACAGAGGGTACTTCTTTGAGCAGACGTTCCATCTGCATGCTGAAGTCCTCGATGGTCTGCAAGTCCGGGCCGTATACCTTCACGCCCATCGGCGCGCGCATACCGGTCTGCAGCATCACCAGTCGGGTTTCGATCGGTTGCAGCTTTGGCGCGGAAGTAACGCCCGGCAGTTCGGCAACCGCCACAATTTCGTTCCAGATATCATCTGGCGTGCGAATATGGTCGCGCCACTGGCGGAAGTACTCGCCCCGGTCGTCTTCGATCAGGTTGCCTTTTGCGTCGCGAACGAAGTTGCCCTCGTCGTCTACTCTAAAGCGGACCTTGTACCCGTTGGCGTCGGTGATGTACTCGGACTTGTACTGGATCACGTTCTCGTACATCGACATCGGGGCCGGGTCCAGCGCGGTTTCGGCACGACCGGCTTTGCCTACCACCATCTCCACCTCAGGTATGGCGGTAATGAGCATGTCGAGTTGTTGCAGGTAGCGTTTGTTGGCCTCCACGCCGGTGTGTGGCATCGAAGTCGGCATGAGCAAAAAAGCCCCCTCGTCAAGCGAGGGCATGAACTCCTTGCCCATACCCGGAAAGGTATGCACCATGCTGCTCCAGGGCGCGGATGTGCGTACATTCACCCCCACTTTGTCGAAACCGGTTGCCACCCAGCCGAACACCCCGTTAAAGCCAATCCAGATGTTAAGGCCCAGGAGCATAATAAAAGCCGGAATAAGCAGGAAAGTGCCTTTGTTAGCGAGACACCAGGCCAGCACGCGCGGATAAACCCGAATGAAGAACGAGAAAAAGCCCAGCACCAGGCCGATGATCAACAGGATGAAGATAAAGTTGACGAAGTAGCTAACGGAGACGCCCAATGGCACCCACTCCGTAGCCAACAGCCACGACACCGCCAGCACCGCTATACCTACCATAACCAGGCTGTGATATCGGCCGAACCGCTCCGGCTGGTAGTAATTGAGCAGGTTGTTCGCCGCTATCAGGATCAGGGTTATACCCGCCAAAGGCAGGATGAATAGCGCTACAATCCCCAGCACAACGAGGCCCCAGTTCAGGATTTTACTCCAGGCTACATTGCGCGACCTTAAACCGAATATGCTGTGCGCAAAGGCCGGCATGATCAAAATGGTGAAGATCAACGAGGCCACCAGGGCAAAAGTCTTGGTATAGGCCAGCGGACCAAATAGTTTGCCCTCAGCCGCCTCCAGTGTGAACACCGGCATAAACGAAATGATAGTGGTCGAAACGGCCGTGAGAATAGCAGTGGCCACCTCTGTGGTGGCGTTGTACACAGTCTTGAGTAGCGATTGTCCTGGCGGCGCCTCTTCCATGTGCCGCAGGATGTTCTCGTTGAGGATAATACCCAGGTCGACCATGGTGCCGATGGCGATGGCTATACCTGAGAGCGCCACAATGTTGGCGTCCACCCCAAAGTATTTCATCAAAATAAAGGTCATCAGCACAGCCAGCGGCAACAGCGCCGAGATCAGCAGGGAAGCCCGCAGGTTGTATACCATCACGATGATCACGATCACGGTGATCAGGATTTGCAGGATGATGGCTGAGTTGAGCGTGCCCAGTGTCTCGTTGATCAGCTGCGTGCGGTCATAGAACGGCACGATCGTCACTTTCGAAGTGCGTCCGTCGGCGAGTTTTTTGGATGGCAGGCCGGCGGCGATCTCATCGAGCTTTTCTTTGACGTTGTTGATCACGGCCAGCGGGTTGTCGCCATACCTAGCAATTACAACACCGCCCACCGCCTCGGCGCCGCTCTTGTCGAGTACGCCCAACATGGAGCGGTCGGCAGGGCCGATGTTCACCCGCCCGATGTCGCGGATGCGGATGGGTACGTTGTTGGCCACGCGCACGGTGGCATTCTCGATGTCACCTATCTCTTTCACATAACCCAGCCCGCGCACCAGGTACTCAATCTGGTTGATCTCCACGGTGCTGGCGCCCACCTCCTGGTTGCTGTTTTGAAGGGCGCTCATCACTTCCATCATCGACACATTGTTGGCTTTCATGGCCACCGGGTCGAGGTCTACCTGGTACTCTTTTATATAACCGCCCACCGAGGCTACTTCGGCCACACCCTGGGCACCGGCCAGGGCATACTTCACATAAAAGTCCTGGATGCTGCGCAGCTCGTGCATATCCCAGCCACCGGCCGGCTTGCCTTCTTCGTCGCGCCCCTCCAGGGTATACCAGTATACCTGACCCAAGGCCGTGGCATCCGGCCCCAGCTTGGGCGTGGTCTCAGCGGGCAGTAGGTCTGCGGGCAGCGAGTTGAGTTTTTCAAGGATGCGGGAACGGCTCCAGTAGTACTCCACGTCATCTTCAAAAATGACGTAGATGCTTGAGAAGCCGAACATGGAGGTAGAACGAATGGTCTTCACCCCCGGCATACCTAGAAGGGAGGTTGTCAACGGATAGGTGATCTGATCCTCTACGTCTTGCGGAGAGCGGCCCATCCATTCGGTAAAAATGATCTGTTGGTTTTCGCCGATGTCAGGGATGGCATCGACGGGCACGGGGTCGCGGGGTAGGAAGCTTACGTTCCAGTTGAAAGGCGCTGTGATAATACCCCAGCCCACAATAAGGAGCAGTAGCAGGACGGTGACCAGCTTCTGTTCCAGAAAGAATTTGATTATGCTGTTTAACATGCTCTTTTCGATTGAATGCAAAATGAAATGGCATTTTCGCGGAAGGAAATACCAATAGCTATACCTGACCTGAAAGGCCGGGCATCATCGAAAGAGCAGGTTTATAGAAGAAAGGATTGCACGAGCACAGGGATGTCCTGGGAAAGCAAAGGCGGTCCGTAGTCCGGTACGAAGGTATGGGCCGGCTCGTAGCGTTCGAAAAGCACTGACCATACCGTAGCGAAGGCCGCGATAAAGGTCATGTCCGGAACGGAGAGCTTGAATGTCGGGCTGACTTGCTGCTCGTCCTCTACCTCCAGCACCACGGTCTGGTCCTGGCAGCAATCGTCTTCCGCAGCAGGTTTGTGGCAGTCAGGCAGGCTTTCGCGCTGTTTCTCCATCTCACAGGCGGCGCTGTGCGTGAAGAAGGACGTGGCCATCAGCTCACCCGCGCACAGATGGCGCGTGATCGTCATCCCCACCGAGGAGAAAACAACCAGCAGGGCCAGTGTCAGGGTCAGTATGGTGCGAATCAGGCTCATGTTCAGGTACGTCCGTTCAGACGAAGATAAGATTTCTTTCGCAAAAGTAGTCAGTAAAAGCGAGAGGTGTTTACAGATTTTCCATAAAAGCTTACGAAAAACGACGAAAGGCCGCCGATTTACGCTAAAACGCACCTTCCCCGCGACATGATTCCCCTAAGGCACAACTAAGTATTCATGCAACGACGTATAGCACTATAGTAAGATAACTACGGCAACACACAGATGACAACAACAGAACAGGAAGAACAGGGACGCGTGCGCGAGAGCACTGCTGATTCAATAAACGAGCAGATCGACAACTCCATCCGCCACAGCATTGCCCGCTACAAAGGACGAAGCTACGAGGAGATATCCGAGCGCATCCGCGAACTCGACCAGGAATGGAGCATTGAGCGCACACTGGAAGTAAACGCCTCTACCCTTGCCCTGTCTGGCACCTTGCTGGGCGCTTTTGTGAACAAGCGCTGGTTTATTTTGCCGGGCATCGTGAGCATGTTCCTGCTGCAGCACGGGCTGCAGGGCTGGTGCCCTCCCCTGCCCATCATGCGGGCGCTCGGCATCCGCAGTCGTCGCGAAATAGATGAGGAACGCTATGCCCTGAAGGCATTACGGGGCGATTTCGATTCCATATCACCCAAGAGCTCCCCCACCGAAATATTAAACACAGTGCGAAATACGTAGGTGTTTATTTTAAAAAGGTGACAATTATCATCTTGTAGCAGGCTAAAAACATGGATATTTGTGCTTTTCCATGTTATGCGACAACAGCCTGCATCTCTACCTGTTATCATCTGGCTCATCAGCGGTATTGTGCTGGTGGTGGCCATGGTTATTATTGGCGGCATCACCCGCCTCACCGGCTCCGGCCTTTCCATTACCGAGTGGAATTTGATTTCGGGAACGCTGCCCCCGCTTTCTGAAAGCGAGTGGCTGGTAATGTTCGACAAATACAAGCAGTTTCCGGAGTACCAGAAGCTCAATTTCGGCATGACGCTCTCGGGTTTCAAGCAGATCTTTATGTGGGAGTACCTGCACCGCCTGCTGGGTCGCATCATTGGTGTGGTTTTCATTGTACCCTTCCTTTACTTCCTGTACCGCAAAATGCTGGCGCCCTGGCTGGTGAAGCGGCTAATTTTTATCCTGCTGCTAGGTATGGCGCAAGGCCTGATGGGCTGGGTGATGGTGATGAGCGGCCTCAGCGAAATGCCGCACGTGAGCCACTACCGCCTGGCCGCGCACCTCTCGCTGGCCCTGTTCCTGGTGGGTGTTATCCTCTGGACGGTAGCCGACCTGATGACTCCAGCACATGGCAAAGCCCCAACAAAACGGCCAGCCTATACCTTGTCGTGGCTGGTTCTGGGCGCAGTGCTGGTGCAGATCGTGCTGGGGGCTTTTGTGGCTGGCCTGAAGTCAGGTTTCTCTTACAATACCTGGCCGCTGATGCAGGGAGAATTCTTTCCGGAGACGCTGCAAGGTGTTCCGGTCTTCGGTTATTTCAAAAATGGCGTGGCGGTTCAGTTTCTGCATCGTTGGTTTGCCTTGGTGGCCCTTGCCGGCATTGTGGCGCTGTGGTATAAGGTTAGGCAGCGATCCACGCATCGCGGCGCCAGGCAGCTTACCAATCTGCTGCTGCTCACAGGTATAGGGCAAGTTGTGCTGGGTATTATCACCCTGCTGCTCGTAGTGCCTGTTAGCCTGGGCGTGCTGCACCAGCTGGTGGCAGTTGCCTTGTTCTCCCTGGCCGTGCTGGCCGTGCACCAACTTCGCCAACCTGCGCCGATCAAAGCGGCCCATGCAACTTCTGCCCCCTACCAACTTGTTTAAACGATAGCATCCATGTCTACTGCCTCCATGCACCAACCCCTTCCACAGCAAGCGCCCTATTCGGGAAACGAAAATGCACGGGTTCTCGACCTGATGTCTTTCGACCTGGATTATAGTGCCCTGGAAAAGGAGTTTAAGACACTTACCGCCTTAGCCGCCCGCGTTACAGGTACCCAAATCTCCCTGATCAACTTGATCGACCTCTACACGCAGTGGACGGTGGCAAGCCATGGATTCCCGACAGAGCAGTGCCCCCGCGAAAATACTGTTTGCCAGTACACGATTCTGGAGCCAGATCATTTAGAGGTGAAAAACCTGCAGGAAGATGAACGCTTCAAGGATTTATCCGGCATTAAAGACGGGCCCATGCTGCGCTATTATTTCGGGGTACCGCTACGTACGCCGGAGGGCCACAACATTGGTGCGCTCTGCGTAATGGACACCGACGAGGTAACGCTTTCAGAAGAACAGGTGGAGTTGCTGAAGGCACTGGCCCATGAGGTTGTACAGCGGCTGGTGTTGCTAAAGGAGGTGCGCCAGTTGCGGAGCGAACTGACCGAGGCCA
The DNA here is from genome assembly GCF_002846395.1 of Pontibacter ramchanderi. GTDB lineage: Bacteria > Bacteroidota > Bacteroidia > Cytophagales > Hymenobacteraceae > Pontibacter > Pontibacter ramchanderi. The sequence goes on along the minus strand of NZ_PJMU01000001.1, from coordinate 137,082 downwards.
GAGCAATGAACAAGCGCGTGGCCCACGATGTGCGCGGACCAATTGGCGGCATTATGGGCTTAGCGCAGCGGTTAATACAAAAAGAAGGCAAAAGTGGATCTGAGGAAATCCTCAAAATAAGCCAGATGGTACACAAAAGCGCCACTTCGCTGCTGGCCCTGGCTGACGAGATCCTTCGTCCCACTCAACAAGCCACCAACCAGTCAACCATCCAGAACGGCATTACGCTATCGGCGTTCAAAGAAGCGCTGGAGCAGCTGTTTCAGCCGCAGGCATCCGAAAAAGCCATTGGCTTTACCGTGCACATCAATGAAAAGCTGGGTGACATCACCTTCACGAAAACCAAGCTGATGCAGATTGTCGTCAACCTGGTTTCCAATGCGCTGAAGTTCACGCCTCCCTTAGGCGAAGTTACCGTGCACCTGGACCTGACGCTGTCGCAAAACAACCGTGTGCTGCGCATCGTGGTGCAGGACACAGGTATAGGCCTGAGTCAGGAGCAGGTGGATGCCATGGTTTTGGGGCAGGCGCCGAGCACCTCCGGCACACTGGGCGAAGCCGGCTACGGAATGGGGTTGCAACTGGTGCGCCAATTGCTCAAGAGCCTTCATGGTACCATGCAAATTAAGAGTACGCCTGGCCAGGGGTCTGCTTTCGAATTGTTCATCCCGATCGGAACGGTCTCTCATATCGGGTAAAGGCTACCAGAAAAGAAGCCCGGTGCTACCCGCTCGGTCAGTGCCCAGTGGGCGCAAGGTATAAGCGAGCCCGATCTCGTTGGTAGACCGGCTAATGGAGCGGGCCTCTTTGATGGGACTCTCGTAGGCGTAGTTGATGCGGAGCTGGCGGTAGTGCAGGCCTGCGGCCACATGAAAGGCCCGATCGTTGCGGTAACCCGCTCCTGCCCATAACAGCCCGTCGTATACCACTTTTGCCTGCCCCTCCACGGTACCCTTCAGCTGTTCGTCGTAATGGTAGAGCCCGTTCACGATCAATCCATACCGATTATCAAAGTCAGTTCGGAAACCAGCCTGCGCAATGTGCTTGCGCGTGTACACATCCTTCATAAAGCTATCGCCGCTCTTCAAAAAATGGCCCGCCGTGATGTCCTGCATGGCGTAACCCAGGTAATAGTTGGCAGAGGCAAGCGCAAAACCAAGGTTGAAATCGAACTTGCCCATGCTATTCTGGTTATTCATCACATGCTGAAAGCGCGGGTCGCCGGTGTTGTCCACCACTAAGCTGCTGCCGTCGAGCCGGAAATTGTTATAAGTGAGCGAGGTGCCAAACCGCAGACTGAGTGACTGCGAAAGCCTGACGCCCGTGCCATAGTTCAAGCCCACCTGCGTTTCTCTCGTAGGACCAAAGCGCTCCTGGAAAGCGATCAGGCCAAAGGCGTGGCGGGCGCCTGTGTAGTTGCTGCGTGTGTCGCGGAACTGGTAGTGGCGCGTGCGGTCGGTGGTGCTGCGCAAGTCCGCCAGGTCCAGCTCGCCAGAGAAGAAAAGCGTTTTGGGCGCATCTTCAAAACCCGTCCACTGGTTGCGGTAATATGTTTTGAGCATCGTGCCCTCATTGCCGGTCAGCGCGGGGTTGTAGTAGTGCTGGTAGGCTGAAAAATTACTGATGAACTTGCGGTTCTGCGCCTGCAGCCCCGTTATGGTCAATAATAAGAATGCGGTTATATATAATCTGTTCATGTAAGCTTACTTAAGTACGGTTAACACGCCTTTCTGCACCAGGTCAATGTCCTTTACCTCGATGATGTAGAAATAAGAGCCCTCCTTGATCTGCCCGTCCTGACTACGACCATCCCAGCCCTGCTCCGGATTAGTGGTATAGAACAGTCTTCTGCCCCCGCGATCGAACACCTGGATACTCACCTCGTCATAGTAGCGTAACTCCGGCACGGTCCAGGTATCGTTCACGCCGTCACCGTCCGGCGAGAAGGCATTGACCAGTTTGATCGGGTTGGCCGGCTGGTATACCGCTTTGTTGAGGGTGAAGGTCTGTTCAAAACTGTTCTGGTAGGGATCGGTAGTACGCACCCGGATCTGGAAGTTGCGGATGCCCGACAACGCATTGGTTGACTTCAGGTATAGCTTGTTGTCTCTCAACTCGAAGTAGTCGTTGTGCTCGGCACCTTGCCCGTTCACCAGGGTGTAGGTATGGGTTTCGTCGTCCGGGTCGGTGGTGCTGAAAGTGAGTAATACCTCCTGTGGAGCCGCATTGGGTTTAAAGGAGTTCTGGCTGCTGGCAATGGCCGTCGGCGGTTGATTCGGCCGTACGGTGACCGTGATGGTTGCCAGGCGGTTGTCCTGGTTAGTTGCGTTCGGGCTAAGCACCAGCTCTCCTTTCAAGGTATAGGCACCTGCCTCCAGACTGTTGTAGTTGCCTTGCTGCCACTTTATATCCAGGTTCTCTTCTTCGCCGTTCGTATAGCGCACGCCTACCTGTGTGGGCAGTGGCAGGTTTTCGAAACCGGTGCGGAAAGGCACACTGATCGCCTCCAGGTTGTTGACGGCCGCAATATTTTTGGTCATTTTCACAACCTGCGCCCTGGCATCTGCTCCCCGATTTCCGGCGGCATCCACCTGGTAAAAGGTGAGCGTCAGGGTACCGTCATGCAATCCGCTGAGATCCAGGTTTTCTACCGTAAAAGAAGTAGTGGTGGCAGTGGCGGTTCCTGTCAGGCTGGAGCCGCCCTTGTCGCTGCCCATGGTATAGAAATAGGTAGCGCCCTGCTCCGCTCCCTTCACGCTGAATGAGACCTGCTTCTGGTTGCTGTGGTCCACTTTATCTGTCCCGAAAGCCACGGCGTACCCCGAAGGAGCTGTTCCGTCATAGCCGATGCGCAGGGTATTGGAAGCGGTATTGGGGTTTCCGGCCGCGTCATGGGCTTTGCCTGCCGCCACCAGCACCCTTACCTCACCATCGGCTGATGGCCTGATCTGGGCGCTATAAATCATATCGCCGGTCTTTGTAAATCCGCTCGCCGTGCCATTGGTCACGGTAACATCCTCTGCCGCAAAACCCGCTACTGCCTCACTGAATTGGAAGCGCACTGAAAAAGGTTCGTTGGTGAGATCCGGGGCCTCTGTACTCAGGACGACGGATGGGGCTGTGGCATCGAACTGGCGCTTCAGCATGTTAGAGGCGGTGTTGCCGTTACCCGCCTGGTCCTCTACCTTGGCAGCGGTCAGTTGCAAAGTTACCTCCCCGTCTTTTTCGGGGGTGAGCACCAAGGTATAACTGACATCCCCGGTCTTCTGCAGGTTGCTGAGTTTGCCATTGGTTACGGTAAATGAATTGAGCGCCAAGCCGGTGACAGGCTCACTGAAAGTAACGGTGACAGGTATAGCGGCATTGGTCAGGTCGCCTGCCGACGTGGCCAGCGTGACGGTGGGGGGCGCCACATCATACAGTCGCTTCAGTTCAGCTGCGGCCTCGTTTCCATTGCCAGCCGCATCATTTGCTTTGTTCTCAGCTAGGCTGACAACCACCTCTCCGTCGGCACTGGGGCTAATAACGGCGGTATACACCGTGGCACTTTCGGACTGTAGATTTCCAGCCGTGCCATTCTTAACCGTTATATCGGCTGCAGCGAAACCGGTTACGGCTTCGTCAAAGGTAAATTTCACGGTAAATGGGGCTTTTACCAACTGCGGTGCTTCGGAGCTGAGCACAACTTTCGGACGCTTCAGGTCATAGGCGAGTTCCAGTTTGTTGGAGGCGGTATTCGGGTTCCCGGCCAGGTCGGTGGTTTTGTCGGCAGCCAGACTGATGGCCATATTGCCCTGCGCGTTGGCGGGTGGCGTGAGGGTAGCCGTGTAAGTCGACTTACTGACTTCCTTCAGGTCGCTCAGCGTGGCACCCGTAACCGCGATATCGCCGGCCGTAAGGCCGTAGACTTCTTCCGTAAACTTAAATTGCACCTGAAAAGCCTCTTTCACTGGGGCTTTGCTTTCGGTGCTGATGGCTACCTCCGGGCGCGTCAGGTCAATGGTAACAACAAAGGCATTGCTTACCTTGCTCGCAGTGCCCGCTACGTCCGTGGCGATGGCAGTGAAACTATAAACGCCAGCCGGCAGGGCCGTCCCTTCGTAGCTAAAAGTCCAGTCGCCGCTGTCGTTAGCTTTCACTTTTCCCAACTCGCCGCGTTCAGCCTCGCTCACCGTCACTTCTACCCCATTCTGCGCCTTCCCTGACAAGCGAATGGTGTTATCGGACGTGATCCGGTCGTTGTTCACCGGCCCTCGGTCTTCGGTAAGGGCAGTGAAAGTTGGCGGTGTGGGTGGCTCCGTGATGATAGTCCAGGTATGGGTGGCTGGCGTGGCGTCTTTTCTACCGGCCGCATCTACTGCTCGCACTGACAAGGTATAGCGCCCATCAGGCATGTTGCTCAAGGTATAGGGACTGCTGACAACTTCATATGCAGCGTCATTCAGGCTTGCCTCAAAGTATACCGGGCTTTTGTTACTGGTAAATTCAAAAGTAGGTGATTTCTCTTTTGATATCTCTGCCGGTTTTTGGGTGATGGTGGTTTCGGGAGCGCTGGTGCTGGCCGTGGCAGGTTTTAGCAGCGGCTGCAGCACTTTAAACCACTGGTTGGCCATTTTCTGGTAACCCGATGGCGAGGGGTGCAGGCTGTCGTCCATGTCGCCTCCCTCATTGGCCAAACGGTATATGAGCCCAGCATCGCGTTCCATGTCCACTACAAGCAGGCGGTCGCTTTTGGCGCGGATGCGGTTCTCGGCCATGGCGGCCACCTTTGCATTGAAGCGGGAGGTATATTCAACTGCCGCGGGGTCATTTTCCTGGCGAACCCGGTTGATGATCAGGGCCAGTACGATAGTTACCTCCTTGTTCGCACGGGCTTCGTAGGCATCCACTTCATCCAGTATGGCGCCCATTTCCGAAATGGTCTGATCGTCGTCCGAAACACCATACTGCCCACCATTTGTACCCAGGTGCAGCAGCACCACATCCGGGTTGAAGCGATCCAGATAAAGGCCGGAGGCCCCAGATGTGACCAATTCGTTTGCCTGGTTGCGGTAACTGCCGGTTCGGAGCAGGCTCACAATATCGCCGGTGCGCGAACCAGAGAAACCAGCATGCTGGTCGTTGGTCAGAAAAGCACTGCCCGAGCGCTCACTGCCCACGTAAGTGAAACGGGCGCTGGCCCCCATCAGCAGATCGTACAATTGCTTGCGGTAGGCTATGCGCTGGGCATCGGGCCGGGTGTCGCTGAAGCGGGTGCCGTGTGTATTGGAGTCGCCAAGAGGCATGATGTTAAACGTCTTATTCTGCGCGTGAGTGGTTGCACTCACCGTACTGCTCCAGGGCGAATCGCCGGAACCGGTAACGGCCTTCACCCTGTAAAAATAACGCTCGCCATAGCCCAGGCCGGTGTGGCGGTAGGTGTAGATCGTTTTGCCGCTCACCACGGGCACGGTAGCAAGCACTTCGTATCCGGAGTTGGCCGAAAGCGACTGTTCCACCACGTATTGAGTGGCGCCTGTCACGGTATTCCATTGCAGGGTGATGGCCCCGACCAGCGAGGGTTGCGCCTTAACCCCAACTGGCGCAGTGGCAAAGAAAGCGTTGGAAGCGGCTGTGCTTGTGCTGCCTGTGAGTGCGGAGACTAAAAAGAGTACTAAAAAAATGGTCAGTCTGGTTTGTTCTCTATAGACGAAAGAGTAAATCTTATTCATACAATACTAAAAGAGTCGAATGTAAGCGCCCAGCCAGGCTTTAATTAGGATGGTTCAGAGGGCTAAACGAAAATTGACTGCACGGGTTGAGTAATTATACCAGAATATATAGTGATACTTCATTCTAATCGAACGGAATGCACGCCAAGCATAGGTATAGAGTGACTCTAAACCGCTGGGAAGCTTTAGTTGACCGCCTGTCATGAGATGTTGTGCGAAAAAGCTTAACTTGGTCTGGCATGAATAAAAAGAAGGTACACCTGGTGCTGGGAAGCGGCGGCGCGCGCGGTTTGGCTCATATTGGCGTAATTGAGGTGCTCGAAGAAAATGGCTTTGAGATCGTTAGCGTGGCGGGCTGCTCCATGGGCGCGGTGGTGGGCGGGCTCTTTGCAGCCGGCTACAACCAGGCCTACAAAGAGTGGATGCTCACCCTGACCAGAAACATGGTCTTCAACCTACTCGACTTTACCTTTACGCGCCAGGGATTTATCAAGGGAGAAAGAGTGTTTAACTTTCTGCGGGAGGTAACCGGCGACCAGGAAATCGAAAACCTGAAAGTGCCTTTTACGGCCGTTGCCACCGACATGCTCCGCAACGAAGCAGTCACTTATACCTCCGGCGATCTCTACAAAGCCCTCCGTGCCTCCATTGCTATACCTGGTGTGTTCACGCCCGTGCTCGAAAACGGCCAGTTTCTGGTAGATGGCGGCGTGCTCAACCCGCTTCCGCTAGACCTGGTGCGCAAAAAACCAGATGAACTGGTGGTGGCGGTTAACCTGAACGGACCAGCCACAGAGGAAAAAATGGTACAAAAGGTGAATGAAAGCCCGGAAGCAGTGTCGGCCCTCCTGAAATGGCTGCATCTGACCGGGCAGGATGGCGAAAGTGTTTCGGGTCATGCATCCCCGCTCACCGATTACTCGCTCCGGGAACTGCTGCTTCTGACCTACAACATGACGCAGGACCGCCTGACAAGCCTGATGCTGCAGACGTACCCGCCCGAAGTACTGGTGGAAATACCCCGGAACTCCTGCTCTACCTTCGAGTTTTACAAAGCCAAAAGCCAGATCGAACTGGGCCGCGAAACCTGCCTGAAAGCCTTGGTGCCCTATACCTGAAAATAACTGAGCCGTTCGTAAGTTCACTTCAACCGGCTAGTTCAGTAATAGACGATCCACACTCCTACCTGCTTTTTTTGGGTAAACGGCGTGCTCAGCCAATTCCTTTTTATAGGAAGGGCTTTCTTGGAAACCAGCACCGCATGATGCTGGAGCAAATTCTGAATCCTGACCGAATCCTGTTTATCCTGAAGGCGGAGCAGGTAGTTGCGCCATGCTTCATTTTGCTCGAACTGTGTTTCGCGGATAAGGCTGTGGTGCTCATCGCTAATCGAAACGATATCCTTGTTCAACTCAAAGGCCAGCGAAGGAAGCAAGCGATCATACACAACAATGGTTCTGCCCTGCAGGCCTTTTTCCCTGATCAGGTCGGCCAGTTCTTTACTGGATTTTATTTGCTCGCCGTTAGCCCCCAATAAATGCGTCGAAAAGGGCAAGAGGAGCAGTGTGAAGGCAAGTGCTGCACCCGTCACCTGCCCTACCCCCGGGTTTGCAAAACGCCAGATCAGGTATAGCACCACCAGCATCAGCGCTGCAACGCCAACCAGCGGCAACGGGACGCTTAAATCAGTAGGCAGCCAGCGCAGCAACAGTAACCCGAGCCCCAACAACCCCAGGTATACGAAAGTGAAAATGGAGATTATGCGAAGCTCTTTGAGAGACAGCTGGTGCAACAGCCAGGAAACCAGCAAGGCTATACCTGCGAGCATGGGCAGCACATACAGGATAAGCTTAGAACTGGAGAAAGAGAAAAAAAGCAAAGGCACCAGCAGCCAGAGAAAAAACAAGCGCTTATGATTTACTGAAAGCAGGCGGAGTTTACGCAGGTATAGCAAGAGCATGGCTGACCAGGGCAAACTCAGGAGCGGAATATAGGCGATGTAAAACCACCAGGGCTCGGAACGGCTGAAGGTTTCGGGACTGGTATAGCGCTTCACGATGTGGTTCAGGAAAAAGTAGTCGACAAATTGCCGGTCCTGCCACATGAGGTACACGTACCAGGATGCGCTCAACAACAAAAACAGCAGGAAGGCGATGAAGTGGTGCGAAACGCTGGCCTTGCCGGTAGCATGAGGCAGCCTATACCCTATCGCGACAAGCACCGGGAAAATCAGCCCCACCGGCCCTTTGGTGAGAAAGGCTAGCGCCAGGGCTAGATAAAACAGGTATAGCCAGCCTACTTTTTTGACAGGTTTATACCTAAGCCAGGCCCAGATGGCCAGTAACTCAAATGTCGCCAGAAAGGAATCGGTGGTCAGGTTACGGGCAGCGATGAGCACGGCCGGAATGGTGACATAAATGACAAGGGCGGTTAAGGCGATCCTGCGCGATTGAAATAATTCGTTGGCGATCAGGTAGACCAGCAGGGCTTGTGCCAGCAGGGAGAACTGCAGAAAAAAACGCACGCCAAACGCATTCACCCCGAACAGGCCCATGCCTGCCGCCGAGATCAGGTAGGTGACAGGTGGCTTGTGGAAGTGCTGAATGCCGAGCAGACGCGGGTGCAGCCATTCGCCGCGCACCAGCATTTCGCGACTGATCTCGGCATAGCGGGCTTCGCTCGTTTCGATGACGCCCCAGCCTCCCAGGTTGTAGAGCAAGGCCAGTAACAGCACAAGAAGCAACACGGCCACCAAGGTATGGTCCTGCATACCTGCAAAGGTTCGCTTCATAGCCTGTCAGGAAACGGTGCGTTGACTGGCCGACTGCTTTTGCAGGCCCAGGTATAGGTTTCGACTGTAGGCCACTACACCCACCACTTGCCCGAGCAGCAAGACCGGGTCAAGGCGCAGCACGGCATAGGTCACAATCATCAGGCTGCCCACCAGGCTGATCACCCAAAAACCATTCGGCAAGATCGACTCCTGTGCCAGTTCGGAGTAATACCACTGGTACACAAAGCGAAGCGTGAAAATAACCTGTCCCGCCCCACCCCAGGCTATGAGCAAACCCGACACATTGCTGTGCTTCCAGATATACGCCAGGCTGTACGCATCCCCGAAAAGCAACCAGACGAATGTGGCGATCGGGAACAACAGCGCCGGCCAGCGCACCCAGCCGGGCAAATCACCCCAAACTCCTTTGAACTGCAGGTTGCGCAAATAGATCAGGTACGAGACCACCTGCCCACCGATGATCACCAGGTCCTGCCGGAACATGCCGTAGAGCATCAGCAGAAAAGAGGCCAGCAGGCTGAAGGTCCAGAAAGAGGTAGGCGACAGCACCCTTCCGGCCCGCTCCGACTTGATCCATTGCACCAGGATGCGCGCAGAAAAAAGCGCCTGCGCCATCAGCCCCAGACTCAGTATGCCTATTTCAGACCTGCTCATGCTGTGCGGCTGTCTTGTTCACGGATTGTTCGGCAATGGTATAGCTGATGTAGCGTTTGCGCATCCACCGGAAGGCGAAGGTATCGTTCAGCGGCCCCCAGATGCGGTTAAACAAGTGGTATTTGGAAGTGCCCGCATAGCGCTCAAAATGTTGTACCGGCACCTGCTTTACTCTGCCGCCCTGCAATTGAATGAGGGCAGGCAGAAAGCGGTGCATGCCGTCAAAAAATGGCACCCGCTTCGCATAGGCCGCATCCACAATTTTAAGCGGACAGCCCGTGTCCACAATGCCGTCGTTGATCATGCGCCGTCTGAATCCGTTGGCGATGCGGGAGGAGATTTTCTTCACAAAGGTGTCCTTTCGCTTCATCCGGATGCCGCACACCATTTCGTATTCCGGCAGGTGCTCGAAAAATAGCAGAAAATCGAGCGGTGAGGTTTGCAGGTCGGCGTCGATGTAGCCAATGTAGGTGCTCTGGCAATGGTCTATACCTGCCTTGATGGCCGTACTCAGCCCTTTGTTCTGGCTCAGCGAAATGTAGCCGTAATGCTGGCGTCGGGCACATATTTCACGCATCATGTGCAGGCTGTTGTCTGTCGAGCCATCGTTGATGAACAGTACCTGCGCAGGCATCGGCGACTGCGGAAGGAAAGCATCCAGGGCCTCGCTGAGTCGCAACAGGCACTCGGCTTCGTTGTATACCGGCACCAGTATCGTGAGGGTTGATTTTAAAGGTGCTTCACTGTAGAATTCATTTACCATACCTTTATCTTTTTATGCAGCTTTTTCAGTTGGCATTGTGGTGTAGTAGGCCTTAAACCAGTCCAGGAACTTTCCTATACCTGCTTCCAGGGTCGTGCGGGGCCTATACCCAGTGGCCGTCACCAACGACTCCACATCGGCATAGGTCACGGGCACATCGCCGGGTTGCATTGGCAACAGGTCAATGTTGGCCTTTTTGCGCAAGCCGCGCTCCAGCAAAGCCACCATTTCGAGCAGCTGCACAGGCTGGTTATTGCCAATGTTGTACAGGCGGAAAGGGGCTTCGGTAATTTTTTTCTTTTTAGTGACTTTAGGAGCACGTGTCAGGAGTTTCATCACACCGGCCACCACATCGTCTATGTAAGTGAAATCGCGCCACATGTTGCCCTGGTTGTAAAGCCTGATCGTACGCCCTTCGGCAATGCACTTAGCAAACTGATAGCAGGCCATATCCGGTCTTCCCCACGGACCATACACCGTAAAAAAGCGCATGCCTGTGGTCGGGATACCGTACAAATGGGCATAACTGTGGGCCATCACCTCGTTCGCCTTTTTGGTGGCGGCATAAAACGAAATCGGCTGGTCTGTTTTATGGTGGGTGGCGAAGGGGATTTCCACATTCTGACCGTAGACTGAGCTGGAAGAGGCAAACAGAAAATGCTTGACAGGATGCTGCCGGCACGCTTCGAGCATGTTGGCAAAGCCCACCAGATTGCTCTCCACATAAGCCATCGGGTTTTCCAGGCTATAGAGCACACCGGCCTGCGCAGCCAGGTGCACCACCACATCGAACTGCTTTTCCTGAAACAGCTTCTCCAGCGCGCTCCTGTCTGTCAGATCGAGCATCACAAATTGGCTGAATGGGGTTGTGGCACTCCGGATACAGGTACCGTACCCGATCTGTGATCTGTCAAAGCCCTGCTCTTTCAGGCGGTTATACTTCAAATCAGGGTCGTAATAGTGGTTGATCACATCCAGTCCCACTACCTCCAACTCTTTCTCCTGCAACGCCATCACCACATGGTGGCCGATGAAGCCAGCACTTCCTGTAACCAATATCCGTGTTTTTCTCTTCATGGTGCTGTGGAGCTATCAGTTAGGGACTTAGGTCTCATACGCAATAGAATAAATACGTATAACACCATAAAAAAACAAAAGGATACAAATTTTTATTTCCAGAAATTTGCTTAACCGTTATACTTAACTTTCCTTCTACATCTGTTGTGTTAGGTAGAAAGTGGCCATTGTGTTCTTAGTAAATTTTGTGAGCATTAACCATAAACAGGTTTAACAGAATGTGCCAATTCCCCAGATTTACTATCCCTGAAGCAGATCACAAAATCAAGCTTGCCGTACTGCCAGCCATTCTATACCTTCGGGTTGTAGTCTTTTGTACCAAGCCTGTCCGGTATACCCAAAACCTTCGCGATCTTCGGATCACGCTATAACTTAACGATGCAGCGCCATGTGGTTCTCCAAACCAATCGAGACCGTTCTCACTGACCTCGCGGTAAACCCGACACAGGGCCTATCGGATGCCGAGGCTAAGACCCGCCTGAACAAGTACGGACCCAACAAACTGACAGCCAAGAAGAAAAAGAGCGTCATCCAACTATTCCTGGCACAATTAAATGACTGGCTGATCTACGTGCTGTTTGCCGCCGTGGTGATCACCCTGTTCATGGGCGAGTACATCGACTCCATCATCATCGTGACCGTGATCATACTAAACGCCGTGCTGGGTGTGGTGCAGGAAGTGAAAGCGGGCAATGCCATCGAAGCGTTGCAAAAGATCTCCTCCCCCAAAGCACTCGTGCGACGGGATGGGGTTGTGCAGGAAATTGATTCTGAAGCGGTGGTGCCTGGCGATGTACTGGTGCTGGACACAGGCAGGTATGTGGCCGCTGACCTGCGCCTGCTGGAGTCAGCCAACCTGCAAATAGAGGAATCGGCCCTGACTGGTGAATCGGTTCCTTCTCCTAAAGACGCCTCCATTACCATGGAAGCCCCCAACACGCCGCTCGGTGACCGCGACAATGCGGCCTTTATGTCCACGCTCGTGACGGCGGGCAGAGGCATGGGAGTGGTAGTAAGCACGGGCATGCAAACCGAGGTGGGCAAGATCGCCACCATCATCCAAACCGAGGAAGAAGGTAAAACACCGCTTGAAGTCAGGCTGAACCACCTCGGCAAAACCCTCGGCAAGTTCGCCATTGGCATCTGTGTGCTGATCTTCTTAGTGGCGCTGCTGCAGGGCCGCGACCTGGCCGAGATGTTCCTGATCTCAGTGTCGCTGGCCGTGGCGTCTATACCCGAGGGACTGGCCGCCATTGTGGCCATTGTGCTCTCGATCGGGGTCACGAGCATGTCCAAACGCAACGCCATCATCCGCCGCCTGCCAGCCGTGGAAACGCTGGGCTCCGTCAACATCATCTGCTCCGACAAAACGGGTACCCTCACGCAGAACAAGATGACGGTGATGAAATACTTTACGCTGGAGGGGGAGACAACGGTAAAGGCTGGTAATTTGCCTACGGCGGATGCTACCCTACTGGCCAGCGCCATGGTGCTTTGCTCGGATGCCACCTACCAAAACGGCGAAGGCACAGGCGACCCAACCGAAATAGCCCTGCTGCTATTGGCGGATGACTTAGGTATAGACCGTGCGGCCTTGGCGCAGCGGCACAAACGCCTTGATGAGTATGCGTTTGATTCGGACCGCAAAATGATGTCGACCCTGGTAGAGGCCGACGGCAGGTATCGGGTTTATACCAAAGGCGCCATCGACAACTTGCTGAAGATCGCCACCCAGGTGCAGGAAAACGGCGTGGTGATTCCCCTCACAGAAGCACATAGACAAGCCTTTCAGGAAGCGACCCAACGCATGTCGGAGCAGGCGCTGCGCACCCTGGGAGTTGCCTACAAGCCGACAGATAAGCTGCTGGGTGCTTCGGAGATGGAGCAAGACCTGATTTTGCTGGGCCTTGTGGGCATGATGGACCCGCCACGCACAACGGTAAAGGAATCGGTGCACCAGGCAAAGGAAGCAGGCATCACCACAGTCATGATCACAGGCGACCACAAAATCACCGCCTTCGCCATCGCCCGCCAGCTAGGTATAGCCGACCAGCCAGGTCAGGTTATGACGGGCCAGGAAATAGACGAGCTGACGGACAGCGAGTTTAGCCAGCGGGTAAGCGATTTCCGCATTTTCGCACGTGTTTCGCCAGAGCACAAGGTGCGTATTGTGCGGGCACTCAAAGCGCAGGGCAACATTGTGTCGATGACCGGTGATGGCGTGAACGATGCGCCCTCGCTCAATACCGCCGACATTGGGGTGGCCATGGGCATTACGGGTACTGACGTGGCCAAAGGCGCTTCCGACATGATTCTGACTGACGATAACTTTGCCACCATTGTGTCGGCCATCGAGCAGGGCCGGAACATTTACAACAACATCCGCAAAGCTGTCCTCTTTTTGCTTAGCTGCAACCTGGGTGAGGTCGTGGCCATGTTCATCACGCTGATGATTGGCTGGGAAGCCCCCTTGATTGCTACCCAACTGCTCTGGATCAACCTCCTCACCGACTCCTTGCCAGCCGTGGCGCTGGGTATGGACCCCGGCGACCCGGATGTGATGCAGGAAAAGCCGCGCGACCCGAAGGAAAGTTTCTTCACGGGCATTGCGGGCTGGCGTGTCATGGGGGGTGGCCTGCTGATTGGCGTACTCACAATTTTCGCCTTCTGGTTCGGCTACTACGAGCACGGCTACAGTCCGTTTGACAAAGCCGTGCCCACTGAAACACTGGAGAATGCCCGAACCCTGGCCTTTATGACATTGGTGGCGAGTCAGCTGTTTTATGCCCTGGCCATGCGGCATCAAACCAAATCCATTTTCCAGTTGGGCCTTTTTTCGAACAGGTACCTGCTGGGTGCTATCCTGATCGGACTTGGATTGCAGTTAATTGTTATTGCCACTCCTTTCATGCGGGAGGCTTTTAATCTGACAATACTGGATACCCAGGGCTGGTGGATGGTTTTGCTGCTCGGACTGGTTCCATTGCTGGTAAACGAATTAGGAAAGATCTACCTGAGGGCGCGCAGAAAAAAAGAGCGAACAGCACGAAATTAATGTATATCCTGTAACCAGCTAAAAAAGGCTTAGCAAAACGCTGATGGGACAAATCGCTGAAGGCAAAACCTAATATTGGCACACCAGTACTTTCAACCACAAAGCTATTTGCTGGCAGGTAACGTGAAGTTCAGATCCGTGCTGATGATAAAGGCTTTCAACCCATCGTTACGCCAGTAGCTGGCGCCCCGCAGCTCTATCCCTTTCAGGGATGTTTTATTCTTGCCAAAGGGCAGGTTGAATTTGGCTATGCCTGACAGCGGCGAGTAGCGCAGTCCCAACCCTGCCTTGTGGCTGGTGAAGCCCGCCAAGTCGTAGTCGGAAGTATAGAACTCCTGACTCAGGCTGTGCGCTTTGTAGGGGGCAAAATAGTCCGCGGCCGTTTGGGTATGGAAGCGATAAAAAGGATAGAACGAGAAGAAAGGTCCGAACTTGATGGGCGTCTCCAGCTCGATGGTATTGGCCGTTATGCCCCAGTTGTCGCTGTAGAAACGGTAGAAAAAACGAGACGTTACATAGTCGTTCAGGTAATAATTCACCCGCAACCCGATCGGGTACTTCAGCCGCTGATTGGGTAATTGCTCTACCTGCGCCTGTGCTTGTTCCTGAAAGTATACTCTGTGAAAAGGCGTAGAAAGCAAACCCGACTGGTACACGATATCGGTGCTCAGCGAGGCCTGCATTTTCTGGTTGATCACCTGCGACAGGGTAGCCGACAGGTTGTAGGATTGTCGCTTGTTGGTGCTCACCCAAGGAGCTCCCTTGCGCAGTTCTTCGGGATAAATCAGCGTCCAGGTATCGTAGTAGATCATGCCCGTCAGGCTGAGTTCGCGGTTACCGTCCCGCGACTCCTGCGCCCAGCCCGCCCCCACCGACAGCGACTGGTAATCGTACTCAGTAGAGCCTCCAACAAAGAGGCTTCGGGTGATGCGTGACAAAGAATTGCGGCGACTCAAGCCGATGTTCAGGTGCGTACGCAGGTCCGAGCTCGACGCCGACGACACGTTGTAGTCGATGTTGTCGGTGGAAGCGGAAGAGTAGAAGTCCATCCCGAAGCTGATGTTCAGGTGGGTCACCGTATCGAGCGGCACATTCACAATAATGGTCGGGGTAACATCAGTCAGCTGCTCCGTTCCAATGCCTCCCGTAACGGGCGAATGGTTGCCATCCTGACTGTAATAGCTCCCCAGGATATTGACTTCAGCAGGGTCCAGTTTTCGCACGCGCCGCGCAGGGGCAGTCGTGCTGGTGGTTTGCGCAAAGGCTGTGGTAGCGAGTGTGTAAGCCATTACGAGCCCGATATACCTTAGTTGCATCCGCACCCCCCTCCTACTTTACCTCCGTTTGCACCCGAGGCACCCTCACGGTATGATTGAAAATTGGTTTCGAAACGCTCCAACTTGCGGGCGCTCAGCTTCATCTCCTCCTCGTTCAACAAGGTTTTCTGGTAAGGCTTCACCACCTCACAGCCACTTAGCAGCACAAGCGATAACAAGGCGCCTGCTACTTGAAAATAGACTTTCGTGTGTGTCATCCCGATTACATTTTAGAGGTTTT
Organism: Pontibacter ramchanderi; assembly: GCF_002846395.1. Taxonomy (GTDB): domain Bacteria; phylum Bacteroidota; class Bacteroidia; order Cytophagales; family Hymenobacteraceae; genus Pontibacter; species Pontibacter ramchanderi. Next base: position 121,471 of record NZ_PJMU01000001.1, on the reverse strand, counting down.
GGCAGGTATAGCCGCCTTAACAGGCTGCGGCTTGTTCTGGTAATAATGCAGGTGCAGGTTTTCTGACGTGACCATTTCATCCTGATCGGTGATCATGAGGCACTCTACCCCTTTTAACTGGTTGATCAGGTATAGCCCCTCCTCACGACCCAACACCATGGTGGCCGTAGCCAGGGCATCCGCGAGCTCTGCATCAGGACAAATAATGGTCACACTCTTCAGGCCAGTGGCAGGATAGCCTGTGCGGGGGTCTATGATATGGGCGTAACGTTTGCCACCGATCTCGGCAAACTTTTCGTAGCTTCCAGATGTCACGATGGCGGTATGGTCGGCGGTGAGCCAGGAGAATACCTTGTCTTTCTCGGCAGGGTCGGCAATACCAATGTACCAGGGCTGACCGTCTGCCTGCTTACCCCAGGTGATCAGATCGCCCGCTGCGTTCACCACCCCACTCCTGATGCCCATTTTGCGCATTACGTCGCGGGCCCTGTTAGCAGCGTAGCCTTTGCCAATGGCCCCGAACCCGATCTTCATCCCCTGTTCCTGCAGGTATACGCTGTGCGTTTCAGGTATAAGCTGTATTTTATTGTAGCCGATGTGACGTATGGAGTTCGTCACCGTCTGCGAATCAGGCAAGGTTTTCATGGAGCCATCGAACTTCCATACCTTATCAGCCGCCGCCCAACTGATGTCGAACGCCCCGCCTGTTAACTCCGAGATGCGCAGACTACGGCGGATAAGCTCGTACAATTCTTCGTCCACAGAAACGGCCATGCCACCCGCGCTGCGATTGATGGCGCTGGTTTGTGAAGTCGGTTGCCACTCCGATATTAGTGCTTCGATTCGCTGAATTTCCGCTATACCTGCCTCTATGGCCTTGTTTGAGAGCTGCTCGTCTTCCGACACAGCCACCAGCTCAAAGCGGGTACCCATCAGCAAGAGTACTTTCTTCTGCGTTTTCAGCGCCTGTTGGGGAGTCTGCGCCTGTGCTGCACCATGCATCAGGAGCAGTGCAGCCAGTAGGGTGTTTAGTAGCTTATACATTGCCATGAAGCTTTAAAGTGAATGGTAGTTACTTCTGGTGCAGGAGTTGCTCCAAGTGCGCAATGTATTGGTCGGGGCCGCCCGCCTGATAGCCCGTTTTACCTAAAACCTTGCCTTGCTCATCGGTCAGGACAACCAGCGGAAAAACACCCTCCTGGTTATATCGTTCAGCCAGTTTCTCGTTGTATTTTTTCTGTTCCTCAGGGAGTTGGTTCTTTTTAAAACGGGGGAAGTCCAGCTCCAGCAACACGAAATGGTCTTTGGCATAGCTCTGAAACGCAGGGCTGTCCCATACCTCTTTGCGCAGCATGATGCAGGGTTTGCACCAGTCGGAGCCAGCAAAAACCATCAGGATCGGTTTGTGCTCCGCCGCTGCCTGTTTGGCGGCTGCTTCGTAGCTGTGCTGCCAGGTGTTTTTGTTTTGGGTAGTTTGCGCGCTGGCCGCAAAGCCAGTCAGCAAGAAAGTCCAGAGGAGGACCGCTGAAAATAGATGCTTCATAATCACCAGATAATTTGTCAGACAATAGCTTATATTCCTCCTGTCGGAACGAATTTTACTGCAGAAAAATCAGTATGTAATAGTTTTCCTGAACAAATGAAGTATCTGGTGCTGTGTATGTTGTAAACGACATAGCATGGTTTCCTGTTGTACCTAAAGGCACCTTTTTCTAGGCTAAGCAAAGAAGAATTGCTCTGCTCTATTCAAACAGACACAGCACCAGGTATACTCATTATTTCCAGCCGCCGCCCAAGGCACGGTATACCTGCACTCTGGCAATTAGCTGCTCTTTCTTCGTTTCAATCAACTCAAACTTCGCCTCCAGCGCTTCCCGCTGGGTCAGGAGCACCTCCATGTAATCGGCTCTAGCCGAAGCGAACAGGTCCTTTGAAATGCTAACCGAATGGTTGAACGCCTCCACCTCCCTGGATTTCAGGTCATAGCTTTTCTCCAGGTTATCGATCTTCGACACCTGATTAAGCACTTCAATGTAGGCTTTCAGGATGGTGCGCTCGTAGTTGAAGACCGCCTGCAGTTGTTTGGCATTGGCACTGTAATAGCTGGCCTTTAGCGCATTTCGGTTGACCAAAGGAGCCGCCAAATCGCCAGCCAGGGTATACAGCAAGGACTCAGGATTCAGCAAAAAACTCGGGTTGAACGCTTGATAGCCTATACCTGCAGTGATGCCTACGGATGGGTAAAACAAAGCTTTGGCCACTTTTACATCCAGCTTGGCGGCAGCCAGTTCCAGCTCCGCCTGCTTGATGTCGGGGCGGTTCGCCAGCAATTGCGCAGGTATACCTGCCTGCACGGTGGCAGGTGTCAGCTGCACGAAGGCACCTGTAGGGCGAATTATTGGCTGCGGAAATCTGCCGACCAGAAAGTTAAGCTGGTTTTCGGTCTCGATGATTTTCTGCTGAATGTCGTACTGCAGCCGCTGCGTATGCAGCAGCTGCGCCTCAAATCTGCGAACAGCCAGTTCGGTCACACGGGTAGCTTCCTTCTGCACCTTCACGATGCGCAGGGCATTTTGCTGCAGTTCGATGTTCTGTTGCACAATCGCCAGTTCGTTGTCCAGCGCCAGCAACTCGTAGTAGGCATCGGCTATCTCGGAGATCAGGTTGGTCACCATGAAGTTTCGCCCCTCTACTGAAGACAGATAGCGGTAGACCGCTGCTTTTTTGGCGTTGCGTAGCTTGTGCCACACGTCCACCTCCCAGTTGGCAAAAGCCCCCACCATGAAATCAGGCACAGGCTCGGGCATGGCCCTATCACCTTCGATATTAGTGTTGGCCTCCATGGCGCCGATGTTGGTAAAACGACCCACTTTGTCTACGCCAGCGCCCGCCCGTATACCTACCGATGGCAGGTATTCCCCTTTGCGGACCCTAACCTCGTTTTTAGAGATCTCGATTTCCTGCAGTGTGATGTTTAGCTCCTGGTTGTGCTGCAGGGCCGTATCGATCAGAGCGGCCAGGTAGGGGTCATCGAAATAGCTTCTCCAGCCAAAGGTGCCTGTATTGGTGGTATCCAGCGAGTTGACGTAACTCGCTGGTACCGCTCTGTTCTCTGTTTTTTGAATAGCCGATGGGGTCACACAGGCCGTCAGGCTAAGTGCCAGACAACCTACTCCCAGGCATTTATAGATGATTTTCTTAAGCATTGTACTCCACTTCTTCGGTTAAAAGTTCTTTTTCCTCCAGCACGCCCAAGCTCTCTGTCAACGGGGTTTCGTGCTCAAATCTGATCAGGTGACGACCATCGGCCAGGTGCGCGAAAATGTAGTACAAACCAGGCACAATGATGACACCGAAGATGGTACCGAACAGCATGCCGCCGAGCGCTGAAGCCCCGATGGTGCGGTTACCGATGGCACCTGCACCCGTCGCGATGATCAGCGGAATCAAACCAGCGATAAAAGCGAAAGAAGTCATCAGGATTGGGCGGAAACGCACTTTGGCACCCTCAATGGCAGCATCAAAAATGGTGGCGCCCTCCTGTCGCTTCTGCACGGCGAACTCCACGATCAGCACGGCGTTTTTACCTAGCAAACCGATCAGCATGATCAGACCTACCTGGGCATAGATGTTGTTTTCGAGCCCCATCAGCTGCAGCACCAGAAACGAACCGAACACCCCGACTGGCAGCGAGAATACCACGGCCAGCGGAATAATAAAGCTCTCATACTGGGCTGCTAGCACGAAGTACACAAACACCACCACGATCAAGAAAACATAAAGCGCCTCGTTGCCCCTGCTCGCCTCGTCATACGACAAACCCTCCCAGGCAATGTCGTAGCCTTTTGGCAGCGTCTCTTTGGCCACCTCCCGCACCGCCTGTATGGCATCGGCCGTGGTATAGCCTTTGGCTGGTAGTCCCTGGATGGCGGCAGAGTTGTACAGGTTAAAGCGCATGACCTCGTTCGGGCCCTGCGTTTTCTTCAGCTTCATAAATGCCGAGTAAGGCACCATTTCGCCCTGGTCGTTGCGCACGTACAGCTTCATCACATCCGAAGGCAGCCGTCTGAATTGCGGGTCGGACTGCACGTATACCTTAAAGAACTGGTTGAATTTGATAAAACCCTGCTCGTAGGTACTGCCTATTAAAATGTTGAGGTTCTCCATCGCACTTTCAATCGACACGCCTTTCTGCATGGCCAGTTTGTTGTCGATCTGCAGTTCGTACTGCGGATAGTTGGCGGCGAAGAACGTGAACAGCCCCGAAAGTTCTTTGCGCTTGCGCAGGTTGTCCATGAACTGTTGGTTTACCTTGTCAAACTCGTGGTAATCGGTTTCGGAGTTTTTGTCCAGCAAGCGCATCGAGAAACCACCCGAAGAACCAAAGCCAGGTATAGCGGGTGGTTCAAAGAACTCGACCACGGCACCCAAGCCATGCGATTTCTCCTCCAGCTCTTCCATGATCTCTTTCACGTTGTGATGGCGCTCTGACCAGGGCTTCAGGTTGATCAGACAGGTACCCGCGTTGGATCCCCTGCCCTCGGTCATGATCTCGTACCCCGCCAGCGACGACACCGACTCCACCCCATCAATCTCTTCGCAGATCTTCTGCAGTCGCTGCGACACCTCGTTCGTTTTCTCCAAAGTAGATCCTGGAGGCGTCTGGATGATGGCGTAGATCGTGCCCTGATCTTCGTTCGGGATGAAACCAGACGGCAGCACCTGGTTCTGCACAAAAATGGCAGCGCCGAAAGCCACGAGAATGGCAAAGGTCAGCCACTTACGGCTCACCATGTTTCGCAGCAAGCTTACATACCTGCCCGTCAGTTTCTCGAATCCACGGTTAAAGCTGTCGAGCGACCTGGTCAGAATGTTTCTCTTCTTCTCCTTTCCATGATGGTTCTTGAGCAACATGGCGCACAGCACGGGCGTCAGTGTAAGCGCAACCAGGGCAGAAATGACAATGGAGCTAGCCATGGTAATGGAAAACTGGCGGTAAAAGGTACCCACAGGACCCGACATGAACGAGATGGGCAGGAACACCGCCACCATCACCGCCGTGATCGCGATAATGGCCCCGCTGATTTCACCCAGCACTTTTCTAACGGCATTGTAAGGCGACAAATGCGGCTCTTCCTCCATTTTAGCATGGACGGCCTCTACCACCACAATCGCGTCGTCCACCACGATACCGATGGCCAGTACAAGCGCAAACAGAGTGACCAGGTTGATGGAAAGCCCGAAGAACTGAATCACAAAAAAGGCCCCCACCAGCGACACAGGCACCGCCAGGATAGGTATAAGGGTAGAGCGCCAGTCGCCCAGGAAGATGAACACCACGATCGCCACCAGTATAAAGGCGTCCCGCAAGGTATGGATCACTTGCTCAATGGAGGCGTCAAGGAACTGCGACACGTCATAGCTGATCTTATAGTCCATACCTGGTGGGAAGTATGGACGCATTTCCTCCAGCTGGGCTTTCACGTCGGCAATCACATCGCTGGCGTTGCTGCCGTAGTTCTGCTTGAGTACTATCGCCGCTGACGGCTTACCGTCGAGGTTTGAGTAAATGTCGAAAAACTCGCTACCGAGCTCGACTGTGGCGATGTCTTTCAGATGGATGATCTCGCCCTCGGCATTGGCCCGCACAATAATGCCCTCGTACTCCTCGGGTTTGTTATACCTGCCTTTGTAAGTGAGCACATACTCCAGCGACTGCGCGGCTATACCTGAGCTCTGCCCCAAACGGCCTGGACGACCAATGATACTCTGCTCCTCCAGCGCTTTCATCACCTCGTCAGACGAAATGTTGTAGGCTCGCATACGGTCAGGGTTCAGCCAGATACGCATGGCATAGCGGCGGCTACCCAAAATCTGCGCCCGCGCCACCCCTTTGATGCGCTGTATCTCTGGGATCATCTTCACGGTGGCGTAGTTGAAGAGGAACTTCTCGTCCATGCTTTCATTCTTGGAGTAGAGGTTCACATACATCAACATACTCGGTTGAACGGGCGTGATCACCACGCCTTCGCGCTGCACCAGTTCAGGCAGCAATGGCATTACCTGGTCCACACGGGTTTTCACCCGCACCACCGCATCGTTGGGGTCAGTGCCTGGCTCAAAAATGATACGCAGCGTGGCCTCCCCCGCACTGGTGGCATCGGTGGCGATGTAGCGCATGCCTTCCACGCCGTTGATGGCCTGCTCGAGCGTGATCAGGGTCGAGTTCACCAGCACGTCGGCACTGGAGCCAGGGTAGGCGATGAAGATATTGACCGTGGTCGGGGCAATATCGGGGAACTGGGAAATCGGCAGCTTTTTAATGGCCAGCGTTCCCACAAAAACAATCATGACCGATATCACAATCGCGAATACAGGCCTGTGTATGAATTTACTAAACATGTCTTTTGCTATTTAGATGACCTGGCTACTCGGCATACAAGTCTAGCTGCGCGAGTACGGTAGCAGGTGCTACAAATTGGGAATTGATCTTTTCGTTTTCGCGTACCAGGCGTAAGCCCTCCAGCAGAATCTTGTCGTTCTCCTGCAAGCCTTTCTGCACCACGTAGATGTGCGGTATTTCGGCCTCGATGGTGATTTCACGCGAACGCAGCACATTGTCCTTGTCCAGTACATACACGTATTTCTTGTCCAGCACTTCGTATGTGGCTTTCTGAGGGATCAGCAGCACGTTTTGGAGCGGAATTTCCATGCGAATATTACCCGTTTCACCATGTCGGAGCAGGCCTTCAGGGTTCGGAAAAGTTGCCCTGAACGCGATGTTGCCTGTTTCGTGGTTGAAGTCCGCCTGTATGGTCTCGACCACGCCCTGGTGTGCAAAAAGCTGGTTGTTGGCCATTAGCAGGCGCACAGTGGTGGCCTGGACGTTGTCAGCTTTGGTCTTGAAATCCAGGTACTCGGCTTCGGGCACGTTGTAGTATACCCACATCTTGCTGTTGTCCGAAAGCGAAGAAAGTAACTCCCCCTCTTCCAGCAGGCTTCCTTCTCTCACATGAAAGCGGCCGACAATACCATCGAAAGGTGCTCTGATCTCGGTAAATTGCAAGTGCACTTTAGCCAGTGCAACATCCGCCTTGGCCTTATCCCATTTGGCTTTGGCCATCGCCAGTTCGTTTGGCGACACAATGTTGCCGTCTGCCAGCTTCTTAGTGTTTTGGTATTCGATCTGGGCAAAGTTGGCTTCTGACTGTGCTTTCTGCAGCTCCGCTTCATACAAATTGGGCATGATCTTGAACAGGAGCTGGCCTGCCTTCACCACCTGCCCCTCGTCTACATAGATCTTCTGCAGGTAGCCTCTTTCCTGTGCCCTGAGCTCGATATGGCGAATCGCATGCACCTGACTGACATAGTCTTCGGTGATGGTCGTGTCCATTTTCAGCGGACTGGTGACCAGGTACCTGGTATGGGCTTCTTCTACTTTCCCCCCTTTCGAGTCCGTACAACTGGCCTGGCACAATAAGGCACACGCTCCCATAAGCATGAGAATACTCTTCATGATGTTCATGATGGTTTTGATTTAATAAATAATGATAGATGGAGTGAACTAAATAGTGTGTATCAAACAGATACATAGACAGCAGCCCATGCATAGCTTTCGCTAAGTGTGCTGCAGAAATAAAAAATGGGGATATGGTAGTTAGGCTCTAAAGGCCAGGAAACGGCAGAACATAGAGCGAATGCTGCGTAAGGTATGGCAGCCTACCAGAAAAGATAAGTTCTTATAGTCGGAAAACGGAGTGCAGGATATAAACAGCAGGTAGCCTGTCTTTGATGGCCGCCCCGTAATGCACCAGAAAGTGTTTGTTGACCAGCTCAAAATCGGGCTGGTAGGAATAGAAAAGGGTGCTGCCGTCTAAAAGCGGCAATGAAAAGGGCGTTGTGTCGTCTTCCTCGTGTTCCTTGTTTACCTGCAGTACTTGCAGTTCAAGAGAAGTTTTCTTCAACACATGCTGACGGTCGTGTTCCGGCAGCGTGTCAGCCGAAACGGCCGGTGAATTGATCACTGCAGCAGCAATAGCATAGCCTCCCGATAAATTCAGGCAGGTAAGGCTAATAAGCAAAAGCAACAGAAATCTTTTCAAAATAACAGTCTCATCAGTTTTCGGACAGCCACAAAGGTATATGGAATTGTTGAGATCAATTACATGCCCCAACAATTAAATTAATACAAAAAGTTTAAAAATAAATCGACTATGTAACCATAGTCACTGAAGATCGTGCCGCTATGGCTGACTTTTGTACTGTATATTAAATAAAGACACGATGCAGCAATTCTGGAACGAACGATACGGCCAACAGGAAATGGCCTATGGGCTTGAACCAAACGACTTTCTAAGGGAGCAGTTACATGTTCTGAAGCCTGGCAGGCTCCTGTTACCTGCCGAAGGGGAAGGCCGCAACGCCGTGTTTGCCGCAAAGCAAGGTTGGGATGTGCTGGCCTTCGACTACAGTGAGGCCGGGCAAGTCAAAGCATTGGCGCTGGCTGCGCAGCAAAGTGTCAGCATCGACTACCGATTGGCTGATGCCGGAAGCTTTACCCTTGAACCGGAAAGCGTAGATGCCGTGGCCTTGGTTTATGCGCACCTCCCCGCACCTGTACGCCTAGGCCTGCACTCCAAAGTACAGAAATGGCTCAAACCAGGTGGCGTGGTCATACTGGAGGCATTTCATCCCAAACAACTGGGCTATACCTCCGGAGGGCCTAAAGACAAAACGATGCTCTACACGGCCGACCTGCTTGAGCAAGACTTTGCAGGTATGGAAATAAAGGTGCTGGAAGAGCAAGAAGTCGTCCTACATGAAGGGGTATACCATAGCGGCCCGGGCTTTGTAACCCGCTTAGTGGCCGCCAAAACAACAATAGAAACAATACAAACAAAATAATCAACAGTCAGCGCTACAAGCAATTACCAAATCACACAATGGAAAAGAGACTCAACATCATGGTGCCGATGGACTTTACCCCGGTATCTTTCAAAGCACTGGAATTTCTCGCTTTTCTGATGGACAAAACGCCGGTGGATACGCATCTGGTGCATGTCATTCAGGTAAACGAGGCAGAATGGGCAGGCACAGCCGATTCTTCTGAGAACCTGGACAAAAGTCAGATTAAACAGTTGGAGCAGCAAGCTACGACAGGTTTTGAGGAGATCAGGAAGCAGGTGAACTTCGAATTCAGCAGTGCAGTGGTATACGGCGGTCTTACCAGCGGCCTGACGAGGTATGCCGAAAAGAACGGCATCGATCTGATCATCATGGGAACAGAGGGGGCCGATGGCTGGTTTGAGCGCATCTCGGGTTCTGAGGCGCAGCATGTGGTGCGTTTCACTACGGTTCCGGTTATCACCATTCAGAGAGACGCCTCCATTACGCCGATCAAAAACATGCTGTGGGTGGCAGATTTCAGCGCCGAAAAACAGCCGGAAAAAACAGTGAACACCATCAAGACACTGCAACAACTATTCGGGGCGCAACTGCACCTGCTGCAGATCATCGATAAGGAAGACGACCTGAAACTCGACAGCATCATCCAGCAGATGCAGCGCTTCGCCAACAGGCTGCAGTTGCAAAACTACGAACTGCATTTCCGCAGCGATAGCAAGGTGCCGGCCGGGGTGCGCAACTTTAATCAGGAGTCGGATATGGATTTAGTGCTGATCGGAACGCACGGTCGCAAAGGTTTCAGCCATATCTTCTATGGCAGCATCGCCGAAACTTTGGTGAACCACTGCATCCGTCCGCTCCTCACCTATCATTTAAAATAATTAGAAACAGCCCGGGCAGGTATACCTGCCCCGGTTATCAAACGCTATACCTATGCCTAAAAAAATGGCGCTGTCAGCTGCTCTATACCTTGCAACGATCTGGGGAAGCGTCTCTGCGCAGGAGCATACCAGCCCACATACAGCACCTGATTCAGTTGCTGAAAACGACACGGTGCAGATCCGGAGTGTGCAGGACCTTTTCAGAAAGGGCGAAGTAGAGGGACATGTGCGCAACTATTTCATGGCTACTTTCAACTACGGTGCCCTGTCCGACAATTACGCCAATGCCATTGGGGCCGAAATCGGGTATAAGACGGCCTCCCTTTACGGATTCCGCTTCGGTTTCGCCGGTTTGTTTACCTACAATCTGTTCTCGTCCGACATCTGGGAACGAGACTTCATTTCAGAGAAACACCCGAAGCTTGAATTGGAGCTTTTCGATATCGAAGATCCGCACAACAAAGCCGACCTCGACCGTCTCGACGAGCTATACCTGGAATATAATTCCGCCAGAATCAGGGCCAAGGCAGGGCGTTTCAGTTTTAACTCCTCCCTGATGAATGCGCAGGATACACGCATGAAGCCTTACTCTTTTCAAGGTATAAAATTACAATTCCCGCTGCAGCAGAATGGCCTGTTTACGCTGGCCTGGTTTGATCACTTCTCTCCCAGAAGTACGGTTTCCTGGCTCAGGGCGGATGTATCCATCGGTGTTTTTTCGCCAGGGGTGGATGCAAATGGTAATCCGTCGGGCTATGCGCACCACACGCAAACCAGAGGCGTAGCTGTGGCGGGCTTGCAGTTACACCCGAATAAGCGACTCAGTGGGGAGGCCTGGAACTATTGGATCGATAACGTATCGAACAACAGCTATGGCAAAGCGGTAGTCGTGGTGGCACCTCAGGTGAAGGCAGGTATAGAGGCTTTGTATCAGTTCCAGGTGGGCAACGGCGGCAATCCTGAAAGTACGCTGGTATACTTCCCGGATCAGAAACAGTGGCTCGCTGGAGGTATGCTGGCCTATGAACCCAACAAGCTGCACCTGTCGCTCAACTACCTGCACACCGATGGTGATGGGCGATTTCTGTTTCCAAGGGAATGGGGACGTGAACAGTTTTTCGCGACCATCCCGAGAGGTAGAATGGAAGGTATGGGCAAGTCGGATCTGCTGGTGGCAAAGGCCTGTAAACAATGGGCGGGTAATTTCTCCTCTGAGTTTTCAGTAGCCAGGTCGTGGCTGCCGGCGCCCAACGATTACAGGTATAACAAGTATGGCGCCATGTCTTACTGGGGCTGGGTGGCCGACTTAAACTACACTCCTACCAAGCCGGTGCTGGGCGGGCTCAGCTTCCGCTTGCTTTATGTAGGCAGGTCGTCACCCGACAAGGATATTCCGCTGAAGGACATGTACTACAACACTAATTTTCACAACATCAACTTTGTAACGCAACTTACTTTTTAGGTATACCCGACTAAAAATAACAACAATTTACCCGTGATTAACGCTATGTGACTTACGTCACTGTGTGCGGCAACTGCATTCTATACCTTTGTATTGAAATCGGTAAGTGCTGAGAGACTTACAGATGAATTTAAAAAGTAAACCCCAAAACCAATGAAAATAGAACAGTTCGAAGACAAAGGCTTAGCACATTATGCCTATGCCATCCTGAGTGAAAAAACAGGTGAAGTCGTGCTGGTTGACCCGGCCCGTAACCCGCAGCCTTACTACGACTTTGCTGAAAAAAACAAAGCCAGGATTGTAGGCGTGATCGAAACGCACCCGCATGCCGACTTTGTAAGCTCCCACCTCGAAATTTACGAAAAAACAGGTGCTACTATTTATGCGCACAGCCTGGTAGGTGCCGACTATCCGCACCAGACCTTCGACGAAGGCGCTGTACTGGCAATTGGAGACGTGAAACTGAAGTCCATTCATACACCGGGTCACTCACCAGATGGCATCAGCATTGTGCTGGAGCACGAAGGCAAAGACAAAGCCGTGTTCACCGGCGACACGCTCTTCATCGGTGATGTGGGTCGCCCGGACCTGCGCGAGAGCGCCGGTAACATTACGGCCAAACGCGAAGAACTGGCCCGCCAGATGTACCACAGCACCCGCGAAAAGCTGATGAAGCTGGATGACGATGTGTTGGTGTATCCTGCCCACGGAGCTGGTACACTTTGCGGCAAGGGCTTGAGCGAAGCCAATAGCAGCACCATCGGCGCTGAAAAAATGACCAACTATGCGCTACAGGAAATGAGCGAAGACGCTTTTGTGAAAGTACTCACCGAAGACCAGCCTTTTATACCGAAGTACTTTGGCTACGATGTGGGCCTAAACAAGAAAGGAGCCCCTTCCCTGCAGCCGAGTCTGGATGGCGTGAAAAAGCTGGAGAAGAACTACAAGCCCGGCAAAGGCGCTTTGATTGTGGACGGGCGCAGCGAAAAGGTCTTCAAAAAAGGACACCTTGAGGGCGCAATCAACATCCAGAACGGCGGCAAGTTCGAAACATGGCTGGGTAGCATTGTGGGTCCGAATGAGCGCTACTACCTGATTGCTGAAACAGAAGCAGAGCTGAATGACCTGATCCAGAAAGCCTCTAAAATTGGTTATGAACTGCTGATCGAAGGCGCTTTTGTGCAGACCGAAGCTGGTGAAGAGGAGTCTCCTGTGATCGATGTGGCTGCATTCAGAGAAAATCAGGACCAGTACACGATCGTGGACATTCGCAACGCTTCGGAAGTGAAAGGCGGCAAGTTCTTCGACAAGGCCATTAATATTCCGCTCCCAGAACTCCGTGAGCGTGCCAACGAAATTCCGGCCGACAAACCCGTGGTGGTGCACTGTGCCGGTGGTTACCGCTCGGCGGCAGGCAGCAGCATTGTAGAGGCCGCTTTGCCAGACACCCAGGTGCTGGATTTGAGCGAGGCCGTAAACGACTTCAAATAAGCGATCTATAAAATTTATAATTACCAGTGCGGGTACCCTTGGTGCCTGCACTGGTTTTTTGCTTATTTGCGTAAACATAAACACAACCTCACCCCTCTTTAGGAGAGGGCTCTTTCCCTTTTGGGAAATATCTCCTGCGTAAGCCCAATGCTTGTAGAGTCGGGACGTACCAAAACTATCTACTGTTAGACAACCTTCATAAAACATGGAAATATCCCAGAAAGAAGCCATCCTGAAAAGATTCCCGCAGTTTGAGCAAACCCTTCTCGATGAGATACTGGCACACAGTACCATCCGGCAAGTGGAAGAAGGCGAAGAGGTTATGCGCACCGGACAGTACATTCGCTCCACTGTTTTGCTTCTCAGTGGTTTGCTCAAGGTATACCGCGAGGACGACGAAGGCAACGAGTTTCTGATGTACTACCTGGAACCGGGCAATGCCTGCGCTCTTTCGATGATGTGCACCGCCCGAAACGAGCAAAGCCAGATCATGGCCAAAGCCGTGACCGAAGCCGAGGTGATCCTGATTCCCTCCCACCTGTCGGAGCAATGGCTGGCCCGGTACAAAAGCTGGCATAATTTCGTGATCGCTTCCTACCGCCAACGCTTCGAAGAGCTGCTGCAAACCCTCGACAGCATTGCCTTCAAGGGGTTAGACGAGCGCTTATTATTCTACCTGAAGCGCCACGTAAAAGTAAGCGGCAAAGAAGTCCGCCTCTCCCACCAGCAAATTGCCCTCGAACTTAACAGTTCCCGTGAAGTGATCTCCCGCCTGCTCAAAAAACTGGAACAAACCGGCGCCATCACCCTGCACCGCAACTACATCGAAGTGCGTGATCTGGATTTAGTTTAGGAGTTTAAGATTTAGGGGTTTAGGGGTTGGAGACAATCAGGATTCAATGCCGTCAACTTATGTACTTTTATGTCATTTCGACCTGCGGGAGAAATCTGAATATTGTCACGCTATTGAGATAAACCAGATCTCTCCATTCTGGAAAGATGAGAGTTTGGGTTATTATTCCTTAAGTTGACAGCATAGGTTCGCGACCTGTCCCTACAATCTTACCTCCTCAACTCTCAAACTCCTAAACTCAAAAATACCCCTCTGTGATACTAGTCACTGAAGACCGTTGACGGCTGCTATACCTTTGTACCAGATTACAAAACAAACGACAAACTCAATGGAAATACTTGGTTACATTGCGGCCCTGCTCATCGGACTCTCTCTCGGTTTAATCGGTGGTGGCGGCTCTATTCTCACGGTGCCGGTACTGGTATACCTGATCGGTCTGAGCCCCGTTATCTCAACGGCTTATTCCCTTTTTATTGTGGGACTTACCAGCTTGGTGGGCTCTTACAAATTCTACAAAAACGGTCTTGTCAGCATGAAAACAGCCGTTGTGTTTGGTATACCTTCTATCGTAGCCGTATACCTGACACGACGCTACCTGGTGCCCGCCATACCGGAAGAGATCTTTTCGGTAGGTGATTTCATAGTGACCAAAGGCATCATGCTGATGCTGCTGTTTGCCGGCCTGATGGTGTTTGCCTCCATCAGCATGATCAAGAAAAAGAAAGCGCCAGTTACAGCTCCAACCGAACCCGTAGACATGGTGGACGAGAACATCGACACCGAAATTGATGTGGAGGGAAACGGCACTGCCCACCCGAAACCGAAATTCAATTACGGCGGCATTCTGGCTGAGGGCTTGGTGGTGGGCACACTCACCGGTCTGGTAGGTGCAGGGGGCGGCTTCCTGATCATTCCGGCGCTCGTGCTCTTCAGTAAGCTCGATATGAAAATGGCCGTCGGTACTTCCCTCCTGATCATTGCAGCCAAGTCCCTTTTTGGTTTCATCGGCGATATTTTCAACTACGAAATCGACTGGATGTTCTTAGGCATTTTCTCGGCTATTTCCATTGCAGGGATTTTCATCGGCACCTTTCTTTCCGCTAAGATTCATGCCGATAAACTCAAAACCGCGTTTGGCTGGTTCGTCCTGGTGATGGGGGTGTATATCATCGGGAAAGAGCTTTTCTTCTAAAAAAACGGCCAGCGTGACCTAAGTCACTGTATCGCGCAAATAATATGCTGATATTTGTAGTGTCATTAAATAAGAAGGTGACACCAGAAAACGAAAAATAAAGAACTCAAAACCCTATACCCATGAAAGTAGAACAGATCTATACCGGTTGCCTGGCACAGGGCGCTTATTACATCGAGAGCAATGGCGAAGTGGCCATTGTAGACCCACTGCGTGAGATCAAGCCATACCTGGAGAAAGCCGAAAAAGATAACGCCACCATCAAGTATGTGCTGGAAACACACTTCCACGCCGACTTCGTTTCGGGCCACGTGGATCTGGCAAAAGCCAGCGGCGCTCAAATCGTTTTTGGTCCGAATGCGCAGCCCGCTTTTGATGCGCACATTGCTACTGACGGCGAAGAACTGAAACTGGGTAACGTGACGATCAAGGTGCTGCACACACCGGGTCATACCATGGAGTCCACCACGTATTTGCTCATCGACGAGAACGGAAAAGAGACGGCCATCTTCTCAGGCGACACACTGTTCATTGGCGACGTAGGCCGTCCGGACCTGGCAGTAAAATCTGACCTGACTGAGGAGCAGCTCGCCCAGCACCTTTACGACTCGCTGCGCAACAAGATCATGACCTTACCCGATGACGTAGTGGTATACCCTGCCCACGGTGCGGGCTCGGCTTGCGGCAAAAACATGAGCAAAGAAACAACCGACCTGCTTGGCAACCAGAAAAAAACAAACTACGCCCTGCGTGCCGATATGACGAAAGATGAGTTTGTGAAAGAAGTGACGGAAGGCTTGCTCCCTCCTCCGGGCTATTTCCCGATGAATGTGAAGATGAACAAAGAAGGTTACGCGAACATCGAAGAAGTGCTGACGCAAGGCCAGCAGGCGCTGACACCAGAGGCTTTTGAGGCTGCTGTGAACGAAACGGGTGCGCTGGTGCTCGACACCCGCAAGCCGGAGACCTTCGCAGCCGGATTTATCCCGAACTCCATCAACATCGGCATCGACGGTAACTTCGCCCCCTGGGTAGGTGCCCTGATTCCGGATGTGCAGCAGCCGATCCTATTCGTCGCTGAAGAAGGTCGTGAAGAAGAAGTAGTGACACGTCTGGCCCGCGTTGGTTACGACAACACACTGGGTTACCTTCAGGGCAGTTTCGCTGCCTGGAAAGCCGCTGGCAAAGAAGTAGATACCATCAAGTCGATCTCGGCCGCTGAGTTTGCCGCCGATTATGCCCGGAACAACGCCATTAAAGTGGTGGACGTACGCAAGCCGGGTGAGTACCAGGCCGAGCACGTAGAAACTGCCCAACACGCCCCGCTTGATTATTTGAACGACCACCTGGCTGAGCTGCCAAAAGAAGAGGACATGTACCTGCATTGCGCCGGTGGCTATCGTTCTATGATCGCCGCCTCTATCCTGAAGGCAAGGGGCTTCGACAATGTGATCAACGTGGAGGGTGGTTTCAAGGCGATTGCCGAAACAGCTATACCTAGAACGGCTTACATTTGCCCTTCTTCCCTGAAATAATTGTTGTTTAGCACGGAGTGATCAGGGCCAGTTGAACGCTGGCCCTGATTAATTTAAAGCCTAGCTATACTGCGTGACCAAAGTCACTGAACCTGTTTTGCTATACCTGTACCTTTGTATAGTAAATTGAAACAAGACCTAACATTAAACGCATAAAAGCCATGTTCAATATCTTTAAATCCGCTCCGAAGAACTACGAAAATCTGGACGGAAAAACGTTTAAAGCAAAGTTCCAAACTGCTCCCAAAGCTGAGCTGCTGGACGTAAGAACTGCCGGTGAATTTGCTTCCGGCACTATCAAAGGCGCTAAGAACCTGGACGTAACGACAGGTCAGTTCCAAAACGCACTGGGTTCGCTGGATAAGGACAAAGAGTACTTTGTGTTTTGCCGAAGCGGCAACCGCAGCGGATCTGCCTGTGACCTGATGAGCGCACAAGGATTCAAATGCTACAACCTGGCGGGCGGCATTGGTGCCTGGCCAAACAATTAAGTAAAAACCTGGGGCAGAATCGGAAGGGGCACGCGACCTCGCCTCTTCCCTGCCTATCTCTCTTTATCACCAAATATTAAATTACTTCTCATATGTTAGAGCTTATTAGCCAACCATGGCCATGGTATACCTCAGGTATCGTGATCGCATTTGTCATGGTGTTGCTGTTGTTTTTCGGCAAGTCGTTCGGTTTTTCGGCTAACCTGCGCACCATCTGCTCGGCCTGCGGAGCCGGCAAAACGGTTAAGTTCTTTGATTTCGACTGGCGCGCCCAAACCTGGAACCTGCTGTTTCTGGTAGGCGCCATTATCGGCGGATTTATCTCGGCAGAGTTTCTCTCATCGGGCGAGCCCGTGCAGATATCGCAGGCCACAATTCAGGACCTGCAGCAGCTGGGCATCTCTGCTCCGGATGGCATGCAGCCAACAGAGATTTTCAGCCTGAGCGCTGCCTTTACACTTAAAGGATTCCTGATCCTGTTGCTGGGTGGGTTTGCGATCGGATTCGGAGCACGTTATGCAGGCGGTTGTACATCGGGTCACGCTATCAGTGGCATCTCGAACCTGCAGCTACCTTCCCTGATCGCTGTTATCGGCTTCTTCATCGGCGGCCTGATCACAACGTTCGTGCTGCTACCATTAATCTTTTGACAGTAAACAGTTAGCAGTGAATAGTAAACTATCAGCGGTTAGAGATTGAAAATTAACCTGTATTTGCCAAGCCATTCAATTTCTAATTACTAATTTTTAATTACTAATTAAAACCACGTGAAAAGTATAAAATTTATAATAGCCGGCATTCTATTCGGCATCGTGATGAGCAAGTCGGAGGCGATTTCGTGGTACCGTATCCAGGAGATGTTCCGCTTCCAGGACTTCCACATGTATGGCATCATCGGCACGGCTGTTGTGCTAGGTACCATTGCCACTTTCGTGATCAAGAAGTTTAAGCTGCGCGATATACAGGGCAACCCGATCGTGTTCACACCGAAAGAAAAATCGGTGCCGCGCTACCTGTTGGGTGGTACCATATTCGGTTTGGGCTGGGCACTCACAGGTGCTTGTCCGGGCCCGATGTTCGTGAACGTGGGCTTTAGCTATTGGGCGATCTTTATCGCCATCGCCGGTGCCCTGGCTGGTACTTATGTGTACGGCGCCATCAAAGACCGACTACCCCATTAAAAGAAAAATTGGCTAAAAGTGGAGTGTTTGCTGTAAGACCATGTCGACAACCGAAACAAAACTAGGCTTAAGAGAAAATGCCGCACAGTTCTGGCTGCTGGTGCTGATCAATGGCTTTGTCGGGGCCATGGTCGGCCTGGAGCGCTCTGTGATCCCGGAGTTTGCCGAAACGGTATTCGGCATCAGCGGGCACACGGCGCTTCTGTCGTTTATCGTGGCTTTTGGTCTGGCCAAGTCCATTGCCAACATGCTGATGGGCCGCCTGACCGTCAGATTTACCCGCAAGCAACTGCTGCTCATCGGCTGGCTATTTGCCTTGCCGGTGCCCTGGCTCCTGCTCTACGCGACCAACTGGTGGTGGGTCATTTTCGCGAATCTGCTGCTGGGTATAAACCAGGGACTTGCCTGGTCTGCCACGGTGGTGATGAAGATCGATCTGGTGGGTGAGCGAAATCGCGGACTGGCGATGGGTATAAACGAATTTGCCGGCTATTTGGCCGTTGGCCTGGTCGCGTTCCTTGCAGGGTATATCGCTTCTGCCACGGGCCAGGTGACTTACGCCTTTATACCTGGCATTGCTTTCTCGATCATCGGTTTTCTGCTTACCTGGTTCTTCGTGCGCGACACGCAGGCGCATGTGAAGACCGAGGCTGCACAGACCACTATACCTATGTTGCGCCACGTCTGGAAAGACACCACCTGGCGGCATGGTAACCTGGGTTCGGTTACGCTGAGCGGCTTTGTGAACAACATGAACGATGGTATACTCTGGGGATTATTGCCGGTGCTGCTGATGAGCAAGGGCTATACCTTGCAGCAGGTCGGTTTGCTGATGGGTATTTACCCGGCGGTGTGGGGTATCGGGCAGCTGGTAACGGGCAAGCTTGGCGATGTGCTCTGCAAAAAGCAACTCCTCAGCCTGGGCATGATGCTGCAGGGTATTGCCATCGGTGCGCTCTTCTTCAGTCAGGCCTATGGGGTGGTGGTTGCGGCCCTGGTTGTATTAGGTGTCGGTACCGCCTTGGTTTACCCTAACTTTCTGTCAGTGGTGGCCGAGAACACGCACCCGCAGCAGCGTCCGCAGAGCCTGGGCATCTTCCGTTTCTGGCGCGACTTCGGCTATGTAGCCGGGGCGGTGGCAGCCGGTGTGTTCAGCGACCTCTTTGGTGTGGAATTTGTATTGCTGGGCACAGCCCTGTTGACTGTCGGTGCAGGGGTACTTTCTGAAATACGCATGTGCTGCACCAAAAAGCTGCTGTGGCACAGCTCCAAATGCGGCACAAACTTGGCCGCCCAAACATAAAACGGTAAACTTACGTGTGTACCGGCTGGCTATACCTACCGGATCACTCCATAAAATGAAACACACGCTGCTACTTCTTTTAAGCACCCTGTTGCTCCTCTTCACCGTGGCACAGCCGCAAAGGCCAGTGAAGGGGATTGCCTGTGTCCTTAAAAGTGAGCTGAAAGCAACGGATACTTATAAAAAAATAAAGCGCCCCTGCGCCAAGAAATGTCTGAAACATCAGACGCATTCTGAGCAGAATAAAGCTGCTAACGTGACCATCGACTGCGGTCAGCAACTCTACGCCGTGGTCAATGCTTTACAGGCAGACGCGACCTTTATCTTTGGCGCTAAGCAACAGCATTTCCTGACCGTTCAACGCAAACACCTCTCCCCTAACCTGGGCACTGACCCCGACCCTCCGAGATTTTCTTAAAAACCTGAAGTCTTATGGGAGCACAGCCTCTGAACCTGATCATGGCGCAGGATGCTACACCTGCTCAGCTGTTGAGCCCAAATCATCATCTTAATGCTGTCAGGTATGGCTATACCTGCGGTCCCCATTTTTAAGATAAACATCTCTGTTATGGAAAATAATCTTTTGCAAAAAATATCATTCCTGGTGCTGCGCATCCTGGGTAGCCTCATCTTTATCACGGCTGGTTTTAACCACCTGCTGCACACTGCCGGCGCAACGGCGCGCCTCGAGCAAGCACCTTTTGCCCAGTTCTCCACGTGGATAGCGCCTCCTGAGACACTGATCATTTTGTCAGGTGTGGGCCTGCTGGTCGGCGGCTTTCTGTTACTAGTCGGTTTCAGAACCAGAGTAGCTGCTGTCCTGCTGCTGTTCATCCTGATTCCGATCACGCTAACCGTGCAGGTAGGCGCCGAGGGTAATGGTCCCCTTTTTAAGAACATCGCCCTGATCGGCATGTTGTTGTTCTTCATCGTGAACGGCGCCATGTACTACGGCCTGGACCAGGCCTTTTCGCGCAAGGAGCAACTAAAGAGTCGCCTTATGGCTGCCCCGGCACTCGGATTACTCCTCCTGCTGGGAGCTTGTAGCACAAGTACTTCTGCCGCACAAGCTGCTTCTGCCACAACCTCAGCGAAGCCTGTTGCCGGCAAAATGTACGCCGTGCTGATCAGCCAGCCTAATCATCTGAAGGCTGCTGTGAACACCGCCGAAACCATCACAAAAGATAGCCACTACCAACGCACTCAATTTGTGATCATGGCCTGCGGTAAATCCGTGGAAGCTTTTGTGAAAGGCAGTGAGATGGCACAGGAGTTTGAAAAGGGAAAAGCCGCCGGTGTCACCTACCGGGTTTGCGGCATGTCGCTCAAGCAGTTTAACATCGATGCCAGCTCGCTGGTTGACGGCGTGGAAGTGATCCCAAACGGGCTGACCTACATGTTTGACCTGCAGGAACAAGGTTATACCACCGTGGAATTGTAGGAGCAGTCAATATCAAATCGAACTAAAATAACGTCATCCGACTTATCAAATAAACCTATCATGGACAAGAAGAAATTTTCATTTAAAGACATACCTGGCTGGGCCATCATGCTCACCGTTTTCGGCATTCTATACCTGACTGGTCTGCATACAGAAGCCATTGGCCAGGTGCAGCGCATTCTGCTGGCAACCGGCATCAAAAATGCTGATGTGCCCGCTATTGACGAGGTGGCCACTGGCGCGGAGACTCCCTCCTATACCGCTGCCGGTGCGCCCATGGCAGGGGCCGGTTTCAAAATGGTAGATCTGAACGGAAAAACAGTGAATTTCGAAAGCCTGAAAGGCAAAGTGGTTTTCCTCAACATCTGGGCAACCTGGTGCCCGCCCTGCATTGCCGAAATGCCAAACATCCATAGCCTATACAAGAAAATGGACCCCAACAAGGTGGCTTTTGTAATGCTGTCGGTGGACGAAGGGGGCATGGCTAAAGTGAAAAAATTCATCGACAAGAAAGGCTATACATTCCCGGTCTACATGCCGGCCGGCCAGTTTCCCCAGGAGTTTTACAGCACAGCTATACCTACCACTTTCATCATATCGCCGGACGGTAAGATCGTATCCAAGCAGGAAGGCATGGCGGAGTACGACACCAAAGAAGTTCGCGAGTTCCTGCTGGGGCTGGCGAAATAAAGGATCGGAATAAGCTGGTGAACCATTGGGTTGCCAGCTTATTTTTTATGCTTAATTTGTGACACCAGCCGAAACAATCAAACTCGACCTGCTGTTGGGAAAACAAGTATGGAAAAATACTGGAACATCTTCACGAGCTCTTTTTCGGACTACGGCCACTACCTGTGGCGGGAAATGCTGCACCCAGGCTGGGGCAACTACTTCTACTGGTTGCTGGGGCTGTCGCTGTTCTTCTGGTTGCTGGAGATCGTGGTGCCGTGGCGCAAAGGGCAGCCTGTCTTCCGGCAGGATTTCTGGCTCGACGGCTTTTACATGTTCTTTAACTTTTTCCTGTTTTCGCTGGTCGGTTTCAATGCTCTTTCCAACATCGGCGTAGAGGCCTTCAATGATTTTCTAGGTCTGTTCGGCATCCATAATCTGGTGGCCTTTGAAATTCAGTCGTGGCCGGTATGGGCGCAGCTGCTTACGCTCTTTGTGCTGCGCGATTTCATCCAATGGAACGTACACCGCCTCCTCCACCACTCCGATTTTCTATGGCGCTTCCACAAGGTGCATCACTCAGTGCAGCAAATGGGTTTTGCAGCGCATCTGCGCTTCCATTGGGGCGAAACCGTGGTATACCGCACCCTCGAGTACATTCCGCTGGCCATGATCGGCTTTGGCATCCAGGACTTCTTTTTGGTGCATATTTTCGCCACTGCCATCGGGCACTTCAACCACTCTAACCTGCACATCCCGCTGGGCCCGTTGCGCTACTTGTTCAACAACCCGCAAATGCACATCTGGCACCACGCCAAACACCTCCCTCACAGGTATGGCGCCAATTATGGAATCAGTCTGAGTGTATGGGATTATCTTTTCGGCACCGCTTATATGCCGAAGGACGGGCGTGATATCGAACTTGGCTTTGAAGAAGTGGAGGCTTATCCGAAGTCGTTTCTGGAGCAGCAGGTGTTTCCTTTCCGCGAGCGTGAGGTTGTATCTTTGCGGGAGGTATCGTCTTTTGAAGTGAAGCTGTCTGTGCCTGCTGAGGAGGTTGATCAACTGAGGTAGGGTTTTGCCTGCCGGCTGGGGTACTATTAGGTATGCCGGGAGCGTCCTCACTTGTGATGGCTGTACCTATACCTGGCGTATCTACTGCATTTCTGTATCTTAACTTGTTTTGTTTTATAGCTTCGCCTGTGCGGCGGGCACCTTCTTTTTGTCTTGACACAAATCGAGGGCCCCTACCCCCAAAGTAGGCAAAAAAGTCAAGATTCCCCAAATCGAGGGGCCCTACCCCCACTCGCTGAACTCTCAAACAGTGGGTAATCATTTAAGTGCACCTGGTTAGTGCTAACTGTTTCATTGCTTGCGGGGCAAGGATGACTTTCGATGCGTGCTATTGGGCCGTGCGACAACGCTTATATCTGTTGAATGGTAATTACAGCAAAGTCCCTTGGAGATAGGACACCTCTAAAGAAAAGAACAGGGATGTATTGGATTAGATATTGTTCAGAAAGTCTTTCAATACAGCGCTTGACAGCTCTCCAAACCTACATCATAATGCCAGCCATCCACGAGTATCCATCAATCTAGAATCCGGGATCAGACGATCACGCAATCATACCGCAGTCTGCCTCTAAAAAAGATGCAATCATTCCCGTTTTTTCTTAACTTTCTAACTTCCCAACTTACTAACTCAAAAGATGTTACACCACGAAATACAGTCGGAAGATAAGATCCTCTTTTTTAAGAAAGAGTACATATCGGAGTTCGTATACGGTGGCATCGACGGGGCCATCACCACGTTTGCCGTGGTGGCCGGGGCCGAAGGAGCTAGCCTGGGGATTACCGTCGTGATCATCCTGGGCCTTGCTAACCTTATTGCCGATGGTTTTTCGATGTCGGTGGGCAACTACTTCTCCACCAAGGCTTCCCGCGATAATTTTGACCGCCACAAGGCACGTGAATATTGGGAAGTGGAGCACCTGGGCGAAGCCGAGAAAGCGGAGATCCGGGAAGTGTACGAAGCGAAAGGTTTCAGGGGCGAGCTGCTGAACCAGGTGGTAGAGGTGATCACCTCAGACAAGGATGTGTGGGTAGACACTATGATGAAAGAGGAACTGGAGATGACCAAGGACGGCAAAACGCCCATCAAAACCGCCTCTGTTACGTTCCTGAGCTTTCTTGCGGTGGGCTCCATTCCCCTGCTGGCCTACATCTTCGCGGGCCTCGATTCAGGTATCGCCAACTCCGAACTGTTCCTTTACTCCAGCATCCTCACTGGCATTGCCCTCACCATTGTGGGTGCGCTTAAAAGTATTGTAACGGAGCGCAACATCATGGCAGGTATAGCCGAAACGCTTCTGCTGGGTGGTTTGGCGGCCTCCCTTGCCTATTTTGTAGGCGATGTGCTGGAGCAGGTTTTCATGTAAATCCCATGCCTGTGACTAAAGTCACTGTCTGGCAGTTGGTGTAAGTTGATCTTTGTTTAACAGCCTGAAAAGCAGGCGGACACCTAAACAAATAAAACCGCACCATGAAACGAACCCTCCATCCTTTTCTCTCTGTCTTTCCACTCCTTGCCTTCACGTTTCTCAGCTCCTGCCAAAGCAGTCAGCAGGATAGCTCGCAGACTAAGGAAGCGGGACTCGAGACCATCACCATTCTACAGACCGCTGACATACACGGCCAACTGCTCCCGCACCAGGAAATGTTCTTTGAGAACGGTGAGTTCGTGTTCAAGGAGCTCGGCGGAGTCGCCAACATCCAGACCATTTTCAAGCAGGTGAAAGCCGAAAACCCGGGCGGCACCGTGATCGTGGATGGCGGTGACCTGATACAGGGCAGTGCGGTGGCAGCCCTGTCCGAAGGCGCCGTGTTTGGCCCCGTGATCAAGGCCATGGACTACGATTTCCTCATCCCAGGTAACTGGGAAGTGATCTTCGGCAGCCAGAAAATGCGCGATGTGCTGGCCTCTTACGGCAAGCCGGTGGTTTGTGCCAACATCTACGACGAGGCCAATTCGGATATGCTCTACCCACCCTATATCGTGAAAGAACTGAAAGGCGTGAAGCTGGGCTTTATTTCCTACAACGACCCGGAGGTGCCCGTGCGCCAGAACCCTGCTTTCAGCAAAGGCCTGATCTTCAAACAGCTCGAAGACAACGTGGAGCCGCTGATAAAAGAACTGAAAGAAGAGCAAGGCGTGGATATCCTGTTTCTGGTAACGCACCTCGGCATTTCGAAACAGCTATACCTGGCGGACCAGCCCCAGATCAGAGGCGTTGACTTCATCCTGGGCAACGACACCCACGAGCGCATTCGAAAACCCTTGCAGGGCAAGTATGCGCAGGTGGTGGAGCCGGGTGCTTTCGCTTCGTTTGTTGGTCGCCTCGACCTGGATGTGAAAGATGGCAAGATTGTGGGCCAGCGCTACGAACTGATAGACGTGGACCCGGCTGTATACCCTGCCGACCCTGAGGTGCAGAAAATCGTGGATGAGCAGATGGCGCCTTACAGGCAGAAAATGGAGCGCGTGCTCGGCTACACCTCTACCCCACTCTACCGCTACCTGGTAGTCGAGAACCCGATGGACAACATGATCACCGACGCCGTACGCTGGAAAACGGGCGTGGACATTGCCATCTCCAACGGCTTCCGCTTTAGCACCCCCATTGTGCCGGACGAAACAGGCAAGGCGCCGATCACTTACAGCGATGTTTGGAACATGCTGCCTGTGAACGAGAACGTGAAGATCGGTAAGGCCACCGGCAAACAGATACAGGACTGGATGGAACAGGAACTGCACAACGTGTTCGCTGAGAAACCGCTGGAGCGTTTCGGTGGCTGGGTCATCCGCTTCTCCGGTATGGAAATGAACTTTAATGCCAACGCACCAAAAGGCCAGCGTGTGCAGTCCATTACGGTTGGCGGTAAACCGATCGACCCGAACAGGCTCTATACCATGGGTGCCTGTCTGCGCCGCGGGGAGCCGGACCACATGCTTTGTCGCATGCCGCATGCCGTGGAGACCCAGGTGCTCGACTATACCATCCACGATGTGATCGAAGAATACCTGAAAGAGAAAGGCACGGTAGCACCTAAAACCGACGGCCGGGCCAAGGCGCTTGACTTACCGGCGCCCGTTCTGACACAACTGCCCAACATAGACTATAAATTCAGATAAACGACCAAGAGCAGGGGGCCAGGCTCCTTGCTCTTTTTTATTTTCAGTCATTCACGTCTCGTCGGCTGGTGCTTTTTTCACCGCCGAAAACAGGCGGTTGACTCCCCACTTTCGGTATACCTGCCCAACTTACGCTACCAGGTGACAAATGTCACATACTACTGAATTTAAAAGCCCTTAACTTGATTCCATCTCACCTTAAACTTTTGTGCTTTTATGAATCTGAATCAGGAGAACGAAGTGATCAGCTTTCTGCTGAGAATGTCCAATGTGGTGGCGCTAAGTGCTGTCGCCGTGCTCTTTTTGCTGGGCCTTGTCATGTTTCTGGAAATAACTGGCGCTAAAATCAGTTTGCCGGTGCTCACCGAAGTCAACTTACCCTCATCCGCGCCGGTCAGCCCTGCACCAGAGAGTGAAGAGGCCATGTGGCAGGCACCCCAGCTGGCCTCGCTGCCAGCTACTCCCGAAGGGGATCAGATCCGGTATGGCCGCGAACTGGTGGCGCACACAGCCCAATACCTGGGCCCCGAGGGAAGTGTGCTGCAGATTGCCAATGGCATGAACTGCCAAAACTGCCACCTTGATGCGGGCACCAAGCCTTTTGGCAACAATTATGCACTGGTAGCTGCCACCTACCCCAAATTCCGGGCCCGCTCCGGCACCGAAGAAGATCAGGTAAAGCGGGTTTCCGATTGCTTTGAACGCAGCCTCAACGGCACCGCTCCTGAACCAGGCTCCAACGAGATGCAAGCCATGGTTGCCTACATCAACTGGGTGGGACAAAATGTGGCTGCCGGCGAATCGCCAAAAGGTGCAGGACTGGTCGAGATTGCCTACCTCGACCGGGCCGCCAGTCCGGTGCAGGGAAAGGCCCTGTATGTGCAGAAGTGCCAGGTATGCCACGGCGACCAGGGCCAGGGCCTGAAGCCCGAGGGCAGTTCCGAGTATGTTTACCCACCGCTTTGGGGCGCCGACAGCTACAACGATGGTGCCGGGCTATACCGGGTGTCTACTTTCGCCCGCTACGTAAAAGCCAACATGCCGCTGGGCGCCACCTACGGCAACCCGATGCTCACCGACGAGGAAGCCTGGGACCTGGCAGCTTTCGTAAACTCCATGCCACGCCCGAAAAAAGACATCAGCCAGGATTGGCCGGATATTTCCAAAAAGCCGATGGATCACCCTTTTGGTCCCTATACCGACCAATTTAGCGAGGAGCAACACAAGTACGGGCCATTCAAACCAATACTGGCGGCCAGCAAAAAGTAATCGTGTATACCTAACGAAAGGCCTGTTCCGCTGGAGCAGGCTTTTTGGTTGAAGGGCTGGCTGATGAAAAATACCCGGGAGCTGCCCGGTCCTTAAATTTTACTTTCCTGTGTACTGGCATCCTTGCAAATAGTAGTATATTTGCGATGGCTTATGCCTTTTATTTCGTCTAAATATTGCTTCCTGAGACATTTCATGATGTCGCTTGCGCTGCTCTGGGCCTTGCTTTTCCATAGCACGGTTGCCTATGCCCATGACACGACGGCTTCAACCCAGAGCTCCTTCGATGAGATAGTGCAGCAGGACCCAACGCACGGCGATAAGTCTGTGACCGGTCTGCAGTCGGGTGAGCTATACCTGGCGCAGGAAGGCACAACCAATGCACTTACCTACAGTTTGCAACCGGCGGCTACCATTACGCGAACACACGCCGTCCGTTTCATCAGCCACCAGGCGATGCCCCCCTATGCGGCACGGGCACCCGGCGATAGTTTTTTCTGTCAGTTTTACTATACATCCAGCCAGCCCCAGGCCCCCTAGGCTGCCATTTCCCTTTTCCGTTTAAGCCGGCCCAATAGCCTATTCTGTTGCTATGTCCGGTGCCTGCAGGTATAGCCAGCGCTGCTATGTCACCTGCCTTTCCCAATTTCAAGATCCATTAGCTGCCAGCGTTTGTTGTGCAGTTCCGGCAGCCTGCCTTTGGTAGGTCTACCAGCCCTTCTTGTCTGTTTTGGCAGTGCAAAAGGGCATTTACTGTTTTTTTTAAAACTGACTTCAATCCTATCCATTTATGAACGGTATCGGAATTTTCGCATTTGTTGGCAGCCTTGGAGGCGCCGAAGTAACCATTATCATATTCGCCATTTTGCTCCTGTTTGGCGCCAAGCGCATACCTGAACTGGCCCGCGGACTGGGTCGTGGCATACGGGAGTTTAAAGACGCCACCAACGAGATCAAAAGCGAGCTCGACAAGTCGGTGCAGGACAAGGATCAGAAAAAATAGCAGGCTTGCCCGCCACCTCTAGCGCTTCCTTTTAGATGGATATCCTGTATTACCTGATCGATTTCGTTCTGCACATCGACCAGCACCTGGTACAACTGGTGCAGGACTATGAGCAGTGGATCTACCTCATCCTGTTCGTCATCGTGTTCTGCGAAACCGGCCTGGTCGTCACACCCTTTCTGCCAGGCGACTCGCTGCTTTTTGCGCTGGGGGCGCTGACCGCCATACCTGCCTCGGGCCTCAACCTGCTGCTGGTCATGGCCCTGCTGATCGTGGCCGCCATCCTGGGCGATTCATTCAATTACTATGTGGGGAGCAAAATCGGAAGTCGCATTTACCTGCGCGACTTCTGGTTTCTGCGCCGCACCCATATCGACCAGACCCAGCGCTTCTACGAAAAGTACGGCGGACGCACCATCATCTATGCGCGCTTTGTGCCCATCATCCGCACCTTCGCCCCTTTCGTGGCCGGGGTGGGTAAGATGAATTACAGGCGCTTCTTCAGCTTCAATGTGGTAGGCGCGCTGATGTGGGTGGTGTTCTTTATGCTCATGGGCTACCTCTTTGGTAACCTGCCGGCAGTCAAACGCCACTTCTCGCTTCTTATCCTGGCCATTATCGTGCTGTCGATGGCGCCGCCAGTGGTGGCCGCCCTTAAAAACTGGCTCTCGAAGAAAAGCCCTCCTCAGATCAAACAAAACAATTAAGCTTTCAGACAACTACACTTATGAACAAGGCCATTCTGCCACTGGCAACCCTGATCTGCATCAGCATTGCCGCCCTCCTCACGGTGCTTCAGCAATACGAAATTATTGCGCTGTCCACCGAAGTGCTCACCACCACCCGCTGGGCTGGCACGGGCGTGCTGCTGCTCTACGGTCTGCAAAAGCGAAACCTCACCACCTGGATCCTGATTAGCATGGTGGTGGGCGCCCAGATCGGCTATGACTTTCCGCAGGTTGCCCAGCACCTCAACGTGCTCAGCAAGGTGTTCCTCAAGCTCATCAAAACCATCATTGCGCCGCTCATCTTCGCCACCCTGGTGGTAGGTATAGCCGGGCACGCCAACCTGAAGCAGATCGGCAGCATGGGCTGGAAAGCGATCCTTTACTTTGAGATCGTGACCACGCTGGCCCTGTTCATCGGCCTGGCCGCCATTAATATCAGCAAGGCCGGCGAGGGCATCGACATGACAGGTATAGCCGAGACCGAGGAGATACAGGCACCTGCCAAACAGACCTGGGCCGACATCATCCTACACGTGTTCCCGGAAAACATTGCCAAGTCCGTGGCCGAGGGGCAGGTGCTGCAGATCGTGGTGTTCAGTGTGATCTTTGCCATTGGACTGGCCATGGTGTCGGAGCACAAGCGCAAGCCTATGCTCGACTTCTGCGAGAGCCTGTCTGAGACCATGTTCAAGTTCACCAACATCATCATGTACTTTGCGCCGGTTGGCGTGGGTGCGGCCATCGCCTATACCGTGGGCCACATGGGCTTTGGTATTTTGGTGAATCTGTTCCAGTTGCTGGCCACGCTCTATGTGGCGCTGCTGGCCTTTGTGC
The DNA here is from genome assembly GCF_002846395.1 of Pontibacter ramchanderi. GTDB lineage: Bacteria > Bacteroidota > Bacteroidia > Cytophagales > Hymenobacteraceae > Pontibacter > Pontibacter ramchanderi. Next base: position 92,042 of record NZ_PJMU01000001.1, on the reverse strand, counting down.
TGCTGGTACTGCTGCCGGTTGCCCTTATTGCCCGCATTCCGGTCGTGCGTTTCCTGAAGGCGATTTCGGGTCCGGTGTCGATTGCCTTTGCTACGACCAGCTCGGAGGCGGCCCTGCCGCGTGCCATGGAGGAAATGGAGAAACTGGGGGTACCGCGCCGCATTGTGGCCTTTGTCATGCCAACCGGTTACAGCTTTAACCTCGATGGCACTACGCTATACCTGGCGCTGGCCGCTGTATTTGTGGCCCAGGCCGCCGGCATCGACCTGAGTTGGGAGCAGCAGTTGCTGATGGTGTTCACGCTCATGCTCACCAGCAAAGGCGTGGCCGGCGTGCCGCGTGCCTCCCTCGTGATCCTGCTCGGCACGGTTGCCTCGTTCAACCTGCCGGTGTGGCCGCTGTTTGCCATCCTGGGTATCGACGAGCTGATGGACATGGCCCGCACTTCCATTAACGTGACAGGCAACTGCCTGGCCACCGCGGTGGTAGCCCGCTGGGAAGGCGAGTTCGAACTGCAGCCCGAATCAGGCCTGGTAGAGACAACAAATCCGGAACTGGTGAAAGAAGAAGAAAAACATGTGACGGTTTAGCGTACCTTTGCAGGCCGTTTTACACGAAAAGACAAGATTACAACGTTAAATGGCGGCCATACCCGGCCTGATGACCATGTTAGAAATACTGATTTATACGTTCCTGCTTAGCATCTCCCCTTTTGGGGAGGCGCGTGCGGGCATTCCCTACGCCGTGCTGAACGACATGCCTGTGTTCTGGGCCTTTGTGGTGGGGCTGATCGGCAACCTGCTTATTTTCCCACTGCTGGCCTGGCTGATCGAAGCTTTCAGCAAGAAGCTCTGGCCGAACCGGGTCTACAAGAAAGGTGTGGTGAAGCTGGGCCGGCGCGCCAAAAAAGGTGTTGGCTCCGAGGTGCAGAAGTACGGATTCTGGGGACTGATGGTCTTCGTGATGATTCCGCTGCCTGGCACCGGCGCCTACATGGGCACTATTGCCGCCTACCTTCTCAACATCAAACGCGGCAGGGCCTTTCTGGCAGTCAGTATGGGAGTTATTATCTCATGCCTCATCATGGCGGCCGGCTCTTACCTGGGCAGCATGGGCCTGAAAACTTTACGCTAAAATTACGTTACCTGGCTTATCTCTCTTTACTTTATCACAAACCTGTGCTAAACCTACCGGCATGCTGAATATTCTCTTACTCTTAGGAGGCTTTGTGGCCCTCATCTTCGGGGCCGACAAGCTGGTTAGTGCTGCCTCCAGCCTGGCAAAAAAACTGGGCATCCCGAGCATCGTCATCGGCCTGACCATTGTGGCCTTTGGCACCTCAGCGCCAGAGCTGGTCGTGAACGTGTTTGCCGCAGCCAACAACAACACCGATATTGTGCTGGGCAACGTGATCGGAAGTAACCTGTTCAACGGTCTGGCCATTCTGGGTGTTTGCGCCCTGATCTATCCGCTCACGGTGAAGCGCAACACCACCTGGCTCGAAATACCGCTCAGTTTTCTGGCTGCCATCGCGGTGCTGTTCGTAGCCAACGACGTGTTTTTCGACGCCGCCTCTGCTAACCTCATTTCCCGCTCAGACGGACTCATTCTGCTGCTATTCTTCGCCATTTTCCTGGTGTATAACATCGTCATTGCGCTGGGCGGCAACGAAGACGATGAAGAAAGCGAAACAAAGGATTATACCTACCTGCAGGCCATCTTCTTTATCGCGCTTGGTTTGGGCGGGCTCATACTGGGTGGCAGGCTGATCGTGACGGGCGCCGTGAACATCGCGCAGGCTTTTGGCCTATCCGAGCGCATCATCGGCCTGACCATCGTGTCGGTGGGCACTTCGCTGCCCGAACTGGCGACGTCGGTGGTGGCGGTGCGCAAACGCAACCCCGATATTGCCATCGGCAACGTGGTAGGCTCCAACATCTTCAACATTTTCTTCATTTTGGGCGTATCCACGGTCGTGACGCCAGTGCAGGTCAACCCGGCCTCTTTTACCGATATTTTCATGAACATCGGGGCCTGTCTGCTGTTATTCATCTTTATTTTCGTGGGCAAAGGCAGGCAACTGGCGCGTTGGGAAGGCGGCGTACTGCTCTTACTCTATGTAGCCTACATCGCATTGCTGATCAGCCAGGAGTAGAAAAAACTTTGCGCCTTCCGTGATCCGTATTATATTGTACGTATTTTTGCCATAAATACAAATTTTATACGATGACTGCGATACCCAAAGGGCCTTACATTTTGTTGATTGACGACGACAGCGTGACGAATTTTCTGCACAGGTCCCTCATCAAGGATCTGAACAGGGGCTTTGAGATCGTTACCTGCGAGAATGGAAAAACGGGGCTGGAGTTTTTGGAGCGGGCCCTAGCAGTGAACGCGGTGCCTTATGCCATCTTTGTGGACCTGAACATGCCGGTGGTAGACGGCTTTAAGTTTCTGGAGTATTACGAGAAGAACAACTACCCAACCCTCTACCCCAGCCTGGTAACGGTGCTGACCACCTCCAACAACCCGCGCGATCTGGAGAAACTGGACGCGATCGATTTTGTCACCTACATGGGCAAACCCCTGACCAAGCAGCGCCTGATCGACTTTCTGTCCAAATAGCCGGAGCGCGCTAGGCTTTCAGGTATACCTTGAACTCGGAGCCTTCCCCAGCTTTGGTTTTCACTTCGATTTTGCCCTGCGCATTGTCGATGATGCGCTTGATGATGTAAAGCCCTATACCTGAGCCATCCACGTGGTCGTGGAAGCGTTTGAACATGGTAAACAGGTTTTTCTGATTTTCGGGCGAGATGCCCAGCCCGTTGTCCTTCACCGAGAGTACCACCCAATCGCCTTCGCGGTGTGTGCTCACCATGATCCTGCAGTCGCAGTCCTGTGAGCGGTATTTGATGGCGTTGCTGACCAGGTTGTATAAAATGCTGCGGAAGTTCTTGCGGGAGAACCGCAGGGATTTCACCTCGAAGTTGTGCTGCACCTCGCACGGAAACTCAAACGCTGCAAATAGAAAATTGACATCGGCCATGATGTCTTCAAACACTGGCTCTACGAGCACGTGCTCCGCGTTGCGCTCGGTTTCGATGCTGCGCTGCAGGCGACTAATGGTGGTGAGGTCCTCGATGGTGCTTTTGAAGCGGTTCACCGAAGTTTGGATGTGTTGTATGAGTTCGCTCAATTCCTCGTCGGCCATGCCCTTTTGCTCCAGGTAAGTGTCGAGTCGCTGGAGCAGGCCGTCGATGTTGAGAATGGGGGCCTTGAGGTCGTGGGAGGCGGTGTAAATAAAATTGTCGAGGTCGCGGTTGGTCGCCTCCAGTTCGTCGTGCTTTTTACGCAACGACTCTTCTGCCTGCCGGCGGTCGCTCAGGTCGCGGGTCACTTTGGTCAGACCGATCAGCTCGTTCCGGTCGTTGTAAATGGGTGTGAGCGTAACATTGGCCCAGAAGTGTGCGCCGTCTTTTTTGCGTCGCCAGCCCTCCCCCACAAAGTACTCCTGCGTTTTAGCCGCTTCCAGTTCCTGATCGGGGGCGCCATTGCGCTGATCTTCCTCCGTGAACAGCATGCCATAGTATTTGCCGACTACCTCCGATTCGGTATAACCTTTGAGTCGTTCTGCTCCCTCGTTCCAGGTTTCAATAATGCCGTTGGTATCCATCGCGAAAATGGCGTACTCTTTTACCTGTTCAATAAAGGTGGAGATAATGCGCTCTTTATAATCGTGTGACTTCATGGCTTTGTACACTACAGGGTGGTTGGGGATGTTTGTTTACCCCTAACGCGTATTGCCCGTTGAGGTTGGCAATAAATTGACACGGTGCTCCCCCATGCTTTGGCACAGAAAAGAACAGACAGGAAAGCTTCGTGGCTTCCCTGTCTGTTCTTATTTAGTTAAACGTGGTGTGGTGAATACTTCCGGTTGTTACTTTTTGGTGACCAGTACATCAATGCGCCGGTTCTGTGCACGGCCTTCTTCCGTTGTATTGTCTGCAACGGGGTGCTGCTCGCCATACCCTTCGGCCTCCAGCCGGTTGGCTGCTATGCCTTGTTGTTGTATGGCATTTCGCACAGCCTCTGCCCTGCTTTGTGAGAGTTTGAGATTGGCCGCCGGCTGGCCCACGTTATCCGTATAGCCGCCGATCTTGATGTTGACATTCGGATAGGCCTGCAGTATCTTGACAATGTTGTCGATCTGCTCCTGCGACTCCGGTTGGATGCGGGCACTTCCGGTCTCAAAATGCAAGCGGTCGAAACTGAACCAGGTGGTCTTATCCGGCACTTTACTCTTGTCTTCAATAAATGCCACCAGTTTGCTTTCAATGCCATCGGGCGGGATGTTCAGCACTACGCCTCCCGGAATTTCCCGCTCGGTAAAGTTAGCGTCAGATTGCCTTGTCTGCATTGGTTCTTCGGTGGTAGCAGGAGGCACCGTGGTGGTGGTTGGCTCTGTGGTAACGTTCTCTGCATCGTCGTTGCAATTGCGGAGCCCGAAAATAAGCAGCAACAGGGCCGCAATAGCCAGCAATGGCCAGAGCCAGTTTGTCTTTTTGCGAGGCTCCACCGGGGTATGGTGCACCCGCTCGGTAGCTGCGGCGGCTGCGGGTGCGGCGCTGGGTCTTTCGATGTGAGGTGCAGCGGCAGCGGCGGCGGCGCCTAATCCGCCTAAACCCAGCATACTGCCCAGCCCGGGAGGGAGCGCGCTCATGATTCCTGCTTTCTGGCTGTTCAGATAGCTGCTCAGCCCGGCCTCGTCCAGTTCATCATCGTGCGTCTTTTTCCCGAGAAAGCCCAATACTAACGGGGCCACATAAGCAAGTATAGCAGAAACGGACGAAGACTTTATACCTGCGAAATTGCTTATGCCGTCGTTCACCCGATCCACGTTATTGCCAAATATTTGCGAGAGGAACTGATGACCAACTGGCGCTGCAGCATCAGGCGCACCCGGCACGGTATTGCCCCAATTTGACAGCAAATTCCTGTCGCTACCCCGGATCATGTTATAGATAGAGCTCATCACACCTGGCTCGGAGGTGCGGCTAACTAATCCGGCCAACACAGTGGGGATGACGCCGCCAAAGGCTTTTGCAGTAGCAGGCTCGCTCTCGCCTAACTCTCTGCTGGTTCTTGAGATGAGGTCTGGGGATATATAACTCCGCAGCGACTCGAGTAATTCTGCCATATAATAATTCTGTAAAGTTGAACAAAGTAAATTATACTTTATACAGATTTTATCATATATAGTTGCTATATACGGCAGAGCAGATTCGTTGTAAGTTATTCATACACTGCATCTTAATACTATACCTACTGTTATAGATAGTGGTTGGCCGATAGAAGCATGTACGACTAATACAAATTATGACCTTTCACTCTATCCCTTATAATTTGCTGTTTACTATATTTGCCATTCAGGAGACTGTAATTATTTATACTTTAAATTAAGGACATATTATTATTGTTGCTCTTTCCTGCGTAAAGGAAATTAACCCCTATACTGTCTCGAAGGCATGAATGAATTAGTTGAATTTTTAAATAAACTTGATTCTTGCGAGTGCGATTTGGTAGTACTTACTTTCATCAGTGATGATCGCTTGTATTGCCGTTTCTTTCAGGGCGGAGTGTACAAAGACCGTATGTTCCTCAATGATTCGAACATCATTGCACAACTGCGTGCGGTATGTGGGGAAGGGGAAGAGATAGATACTGTTGGGATAAGCAAGCTCCGTAAAGTGTTGTCAACTCAGGCCAATGATCCTGCATAAATGAGATGGCCATCATAATCAATACATCCCTCTGACAGCTACCAGCTTAAACAGTAAAAACCCATCTATATAGATAAAGCCTTATATTTTTGCATTATTGCATTTTCCTGATGCAATTAGCAAAACAATTCCCTTGCACTGGCTTGTATTTGAAACCCACATAGCTTATGTTTAAGCGCATAATTTGCAATCAGGTCCTTAATTTGTGCTTATAGGATGAAATTTCATAAATCATCTTACTTAAAGCATTTTTTGGACTATGTGCAGATTGCATTTTTAGTGTGAAGACCAGTTATCACAGAAAAAAACGGGGTAAGGCCGAAAAACCACAGGAGTAGGAAATCTATATCAAATTATTTCATGAAACGAATCCCTTTATTGATGCTGTTGCTGCTGTTTGTAGTAACAATGAGTAGCTGTGACAAATGTGACGGAGAGAAGCCGAGAGCGAGGATCATCAACAATGGTACCGATGTAGCGAGTGTGCAGATTAAAACATCCGGTGGCAATACCGAGAACCTAAACAATGTACCCAAAGGCGCGGCCTCAGATTTCAGAAGCTACAATGCAGGCTCGGTTACCTTCACCGTAACGGTAGACAAGGTGGAGTACGTGGAGAACGTACCGATGAACGAGTGTTACGAATACGATATAGCCATTGATGCCAACAATAACATCACGACTGTTGCAAGGGACAGGAACGATTAAGCAGCATACACTGACGCGACTGAACGTTACATAACGGCATGCCGTAGAACAGATAATTTCCCGGTAAAAAAAGCCTGGCCCCCAAGGGCGCCAGGCTTTTTTGTTCCTGCCCAGGCTATGGTGTGTTGCTGTGATAAACTAAAAACGTGCTGCTCACATTTATAGCGTTTCTCCTATACTTTCTCCCCAAATTTTCATAAGCTCCCCCGCCCCTCTCAAGAGGGGAATTTGAGGCATTACCAGTTTCAGGTATAAGTCATTTAGTGTGCGTCGCACCATTGGCACACATCGAAAGACTAACTTGCCCCTTACGCTATGCAACAAACAGCCTTAGCCAGGTGCACCAAATGACACTCCACTGTTCGAGCGTTCAGCGAGTGGGGGTAGGGGCCCTCGATTTGGAGGGTCTTGACTTTTTTGCCTACTTTTTGTGTCAAGACAAAAAGTAGGGCCCGCCCGGCCAGGGCAAGCTATAAAACAGGATAAGTCAAGATTCAGACAAGCTGAAGCTACGCCAGGTATAGGTATAACCAAACTGCCAGCTATACCTATAGCTCCCCTTTATCTGGAAAGCTCTTCGATAATCCTGCGCTTCACCTCCCGTTCTACTTCACGTTCCACATTGATCGTATCCATCGCACCAATCCTGCTGGTCAGCGAGTCGATGCCGGTATAGCGTTCGAGTTCCTTATTGGCTGTGTGGTGCAGCGAGTCGATCACCACCGTGGCACCGGCTTCAGCTACACGGTAAAGGGCGTCTTCCAGGTTATGGTCCGGGGAGCAGGCAGTGGCACTTAAGGCAAGCGCGACATAAAGTAATTTCTTCATGGGCAAGGTATTTTCAGGACTAAGTTACCACCCAAAGCTGCAGCTTCCATACCACCACACCGCTGGCGCACGCCGTTTCGTACAGACAGCAGCCCTGGCAACCCATAAGGCAGTTACCAGCTGCCAGACGTGCCGCCCTTTCGTCAGCGCATTCCTCCCTCCATATCCCTTTACCCCCACCGCCGTATGGTGTTTAGCTTAACGCTATACCATCTGTACTATGGGAAAAGAAGATCTGAACACTGTACTCACCATACTGGGCGCCATGGTCCTGCTGATCGGCCTGAGCTCCAGGTGGCTGGAGAAAAGCCCGGTACCGGCTACGGTCATCGCCCTGCTGATCGGCATTTTGCTGGGCCCCGAAGTACTCGATGTCATCGACCTGACTGAATACGGCGAAAAGTCTACCATTCTGGAAGTGTCCGCCCGCCTTACACTGGGCATCGGGCTGATGGGTGTGGCCCTGCGCATACCGAAAAAATTTCCGCGTCAAAACTGGCGGCAGCTGCTCGTCCTGATCACAGGAGGTATGCTGCTGATGTGGGCCATCAGCACGGCGCTCATATACCTGGTACTCGGCCTTCCTTTCTGGCTGTCGGCCCTCATTGGCGCTATTTTAGCGCCCACCGACCCCATTGCAGCCAGCCCGATCGTAACAGGTCCGGTCGCCAAAAAAAACCTCCCCGACCGGCTCCGCCATACCATTTCCTTTGAGTCTGGTGCCAACGACGGCCTGAGCTACCTGTTTGTGCTTTTGCCACTGCTCATGCTCACCATGGTCCGCGACAAAGCCCTCTCGCACTGGCTCACCACCACACTGCTCTGGGAGGTGGTGGCGGCTACCCTGTTTGGCCTGCTGCTGGGTTATGTAGCCGGCAAGCTGCTGCAGGCCGCCGAAAAGCGCAATTTGATACAGGAGGAGTGGCGCCTGGTGTATACCGTAGCGCTCTCGCTGGTGGCAGTGGGAGGCGGAAAGCTCATCAAGAGCGACGAGCTGCTTATTGTGTTTGCCGCTGCGGCAGCATTTGTGCAGGTAGTAGACGAGGGCGACCGGGGCGAGGAGGAAAAAGGCCAGGAGGCAGTGAACCGTTTCTTCTCCTACCCTATTTTCACCTTACTAGGTGTAGCCATACCCTGGGCGGGATGGGCGGCGCTTGGCTGGAGCGGCATCGTGCTGGTTTTGCTGATCCTGCTGCTGCGGCGCCCTCCGGTGCTTTTGCTCCTCAAGCCGTTTCTGCCTGCGCTGCAAAGCAAGAAAGACGCACTGTTTCTGGGTTGGTTCGGGCCGGTTGCCGTTGCCGCCATCTACTATGGCTCCATGGCCGAGCACCGTTTGCAGGAGCCGCTGGTGTGGGATGTGGTCAGCCTTGTGATCTTCGCCTCTGTACTGGCTCATGGCTTAAGCGCCACACCGCTCAGCCGCCTCTATGGCAAAGAAACAGGTTACCGCAAAAAAGAGAAAAAGCAGAAGCGCAGCGACTGAGCGAGCCCGCCACAACCCATTTGCAGAACACCGACTTTTCCATACCTTGCAGCCTTAAATCGCCTCACATGAAGACGCTCCCATTCCGGTATGGCCGCATGCGGTCTGTCACGCTGTTGCTGCTAGGTATAGCCCTTTGCACCGGTCTAGGCTCCTGCGACAAGGAGCCTGAGTTCAACCTGCCGCCCATCACGCAGGAAGGCCGCAACACACTGGGCTTCAAGGCCAACGGCAAGGTATGGGTCAACCACGGCGACATCTGTAACTTCTTCGATTGCGTGGATAATTTCGTGGATGCCCGCCTGCACAAAAATCCCGACGGCACCCGTAGTCTCTTTGTCCGGGCTGAGTACCACTACAGCTTCAAAGACGAGAAAAAGTACATCTCCCAGAGCTTCTCCTTCAGCGCAAAAGACGTGAGCCAGCCCGGCATCTATACCCTCACGCCCGCCCACGGCGATATGGCGGCGCTGGAGGTCAACATGAGCCAGAACGATTTCTACCACCTCGTCAACGACGCGCAGCTCACCCTCCACGTCACAAGGCTCGATACCGTCAAACACATTGTGTCCGGGCAGTTTGAGGGCAAGCTGAACCACTACACCGACGGCACCAAAACCATGACCATTAGCGAGGGCCGCTTCGACACCAAGCTGACCTATACCTGGTAAAGCACTGCCCCGAGCTTGGGGGAAGAGATACCTCCATAAAAAAAGAGCCAGTCCGGAAAGGTCACACCGCCTCGCACGGTGCATCCCTTCCCAAACCGACTCTTCTGGCAGCAACCTGCTATGGGATCAGGCTGCCTTTGGGTTATACCGGCATTGCCTGCTTGCTTACCAGGCGCTGCTTGATGATGCCCTGCCATTTCTCGGCCAGCTGCAGCTCACCGCTCAGCATCATGCTGCCCTCCTTGTCGTAGAAAGGCAGGTAGAGGTTGCTGGCTTTGCCGCCGCTTACCGACAGGCGCAAACCGATCGTGTCGATGATGCGGTTGCCGTTCACGTCGCGGTGCAGGTTCTCCAGGGAGCACTGCTTCACCGTATCCAGGTCGATCACTTCTGCCTGCGTCTTCTGGCCGTCGAGGTGCCAGAAAAAGAGGCGGTTGTTCGTCTCATCCAGCCCGATGCCGTATTGCTCGTTCCAGAAATCATGCTGCCCCAGTTGCAGCCCGTGGCGGCTGGCCGCTTCCATAAATGGCTGCTTGGCCTTGTTTGCATTCGACTTTTGTTTGTGCTGTATGTAATAAATAGGAATAACGAAGAGGGCCATAGACAATATGCCCAGTACAATGGTGGAAGTATCCATTTTCTTTTCTTTTTAATGATGATGCTACAATGATTGGTACAGGTATTCCTGCCGGTGCCAGCCCGCTCTATACCTGCTCTTGCTGAAAAGCGGGGCCTGTGCCCTGCCTGGCATTAAAAAGAAAAGGAACTACCAGAAGTAGTGGAAAGGGAAAATGATGTCGCGAATGCGGAGGCCGGGACTGAACTGCCGGGCCCGGTGCAGGTAATCGGCCACCTGCAACTGTAGGCGGAGCTCCTGCGCCCACACCAAGGCTGCCGACCCCGAAGAGGACTGCTTAAGCGGTGCCGGCGGACTTGGCTGCCATACCCGTAGCTGCTCTTCGGGCTGCAGCAGGCGCATGCCCTGCTCGAGCTCGCCTTTGTCGAAGCGCGACAGATCGCCCTCCGCCGTCTTTACCTGAACGGCCTGCGCCTGCAGCTCGAACGCCGCCTGGGTCTGCAATCCGTAGAAAGCAAAAAAGAGCGAGAGCGCGAGCAGAATATTTTTGACAGCGTAATGCACGATGCAATATAACATTATTAAACCAGGCCAGTTCCTCCACAGCGGCAAAAAATTTGCACAACCTGTGTTTCCCGCCCCGGCTGCGCGCCCCGTAAACACCCCGTCCGGCGCAGCTATTGACACCGCGCTGCAACATCTAAGCCGCGCAGCCGATAAGTACATAAAGCCGTCTACTTTATGAGAACCATTCGAAAGCCATACAAACATTACCAGAACAGCCTGGGCCAGCGCTACTGCACGCTGCGCTACCTGGCCGACCGGAAAATGCTCAACATCATCTGGAAAGGAACCGCCACCGAAGAGAGCATCGAGGAAGTGGAGAAAGGCATTCTGCAGATGCTCCGGCAATTCCCCTGCCGCTCCATCATAAACGATGTGCAGGACTTTTTTCAGGCGCCAGCTGCCTACCTGGCCTACCTGACCTGGAGCGAGTGGGACAAGAATGTAAAAGATGCCTCGGCCGTGCGCTGCATTGCCCACGTGCTGCCCCCAGACGCGCCCATGCCTGCGGATAAGAAGCGCAGCCCCGGCTCACTGGAGATCAGATACTTCACGCATCTCATGGATGCCATGGAGTGGCTCAACCAACAGAAACTAACCTGAGCGCTCCGCTCCCCGGGCGGACAATGGCGGCTTTCAACAATCATCTCTGTAACACCGTATTAAGCACAACACCTCCCTCGGCTTCGGCGGCAGGCGCAGGTGAACGATCTAAAAAACTATGAAAAAAAGAGAAAAGAGACATGGCTGAAATACGAATCGAAAAAAAGAAAAAACCGGTGTGGCCCTGGCTCCTGCTGGTGGTTATACTTCTCCTGCTGGGGTGGGCTGTCTACGAATTTTTCCTGAAGGACGGGCAAGTACAGGCCCTTGCCGCTGTCAGCCAGCTGGTGCCGGCACCGAGCCCTGACCTGCGCCCCGATGTAACACACATTTAACCTGAAGTTATGAACGACAACGATTTTAGAAACGAAAGACTGGTGCCGCTGAGTGAACTGAAAGATTACGAAGTGGCCAAAAACAACACCGACGTGACCGGTTGGCGCGTGGTAGGCGCCGACGGCGAAAAGCTGGGCGACGTGAAAGACCTGGTGGTGGACATGGAAGCCATGAAAGTACGCTACCTCTCCGTGCTGGGCGACCACCGCTTCTTCGACCGCGACCGCGATACTTTTTTCCTCATCCCGATCGGGGCGGCCGCGCTCGACCGCAAAGGCAAGAACATCTTTGTCGCCTCTGTCGATGCCAACACCGTGGCCCGCTACCCGGCCTACCCCGGCGGACCGATCACCCCGGATTATGAGTATGCCGTGCGCGACAACTTCCGCCGTGCCCACCACGAAGCCCTGGGCGACAAAACAGAGTACAAGTCGGAGTTTGAAGATGCCCTGCACCGCGACACCGACACCACGCGCCGCATCAACCCGGACTTCTACAACGACGACTCGTTTAACGAAGACCGCTTCTATGCCGCGCAGGAACCCATCGTTGACCGCGACACCACCGTGCGGCGCGTCTCGGACCACACCGATAGCACCGTGCACCGCAGCAAGTCCGTGGAAGACTCCATCACCACCATTGAGCGGCTGGAGAACCTGCGCGAGCGTGGGTCCATTACCGAAGAAGAGTTTATCCTGCTCAAGAAAAGAGCCCTGGATTCCTAGGTCCGCCGACCTTTTTGCTATACCTGCAAAGCCGCACTGCGAACCGTGCGGCTTTGTGGTTTTCGGCGAACGGCGAACAAATCGAAAACAATGGAGTACACCAATTGATTATACGTTTTATACCCATCACCAAAAAATAAAACACTATGAAATTATCCCGACTCATCCTCCTGTCTGCCATCGGCATGGCTACGATGGGCGCCTCCTGCAGCGAAGACCGCGCCACGGAGCAGGACAACGACCAACAGGAACCGATAGCCACCGCGCCGCAGGAAGACTGCCAGCCAATTGACATGGGCACGCCAAACTCACCGGAGCAGAAACCCACCTTCGAGGGCCAGACCCGTGCCTGTGCCATCAAGTCTGAGACAGCTATTGAGGTGCAGGTGCTCACGCAAAGCCTTGAAAAGCCCTGGGCTGTGGAGCCCCTGCCCGACGGCAACCTGCTCGTAACCGAAAAACCGGGTCGTATGCGCCTGGTGTCAGCCACCGGACAGATCGGAAGCCCGATAGCCGGTATACCTAAAGTAGATGCCCGCGGCCAGGGTGGTTTGCTGGACGTGGCCCTCGGCCCCAACTTCGGCTCCGACCGCATGATCTATTGGAGCTATACTGAACCGCGCCAGGGAGGCAATGCCACCAGTGTGGCCCGCGGGGTGCTGTCAGAAGACCGCTCGCGGGTAGAAAACGTGCAGGTGATCTTCCAAGCCCAGCCTACCTACAATGGCACCATGCACTACGGCTCACGCCTGGCCTTCGGACCTGACGGAATGCTGTACATCACCCTGGGCGAGCGCTCCGATATTGAGATCCGCCCGCAGGCGCAGCAGATGAACAGCCACATGGGCAAACTCATCCGCATTGCGCCTGATGGCAAGGTACCGGACGACAATCCTTTCGTGAAAAAAGAAAACCACCTGCCAGAGATCTGGACAGCCGGCCACCGCAACGTGCAAGCCGCCGCCTTTAACGGGCAGGGGCAGCTCTGGATCGTTGAAATGGGGCCGCAGGGAGGCGATGAACTCAACCTGATCGAGAAAGGCAAAAACTATGGTTGGCCGGTCGTTACGTTCGGAGAAGAGTACTCTGGTGCCCCCATCCCGAACGCCGTGACCACCAAAGAGGGCTTTGTGGACCCGGTGTATTACTGGGACCCGGTTATCGCCCCTTCGGGCGCACAGTTCTACACAGGCAGTGCTTTTCCGGAGTGGAAGGGCAACCTGTTTGTGGGCGGACTACGGGCCACCTCGCTGGTGCGCCTGCGCATCGAAAACAACCGCGTGACCGGTGAGGAGCATTTGCTCACCGATCGCAAGCAGCGCATACGTGACGTGAAGCAAGGACCGGACGGAGCATTATACCTGGTAACCGACCAGGAGAAAGGCGAACTCTGGAAGATCGTACCAAAGCAATAGCAAAGACAAAACGCACAAAACGACAAAGGACAGGCTTATACCTGTCCTTTGTCGTTTCTGTACGGAAATGCTATACCTTATTGGGTAACCGGCAGTGTTACTTTCAGCATGTCCCAGGTGATCTGGATCGTGCCCTCGCCGCCTTCTCCGGACACAATTTCGTAGCGCAGCCTTTCCTGCTTGGTAGGTGCTACCTCAGGTTTCACCGTAAACCGCAGCACATCCTCTGCTTCCGCATAATCGTCGGCCAGGTGCTGCTCCCAGTTTTTGTTGATGATGATGGTCCACTCCTGCTCGCCGGGTATTGTGAACAGGGCATATTTACCGGCCGGCAGCGGCTTCCCTCCTATCGTGATCGCCTTGTCCGTCATCAGGCTGGTGGCCGAATGCGCTCCTGTTACCCATACCTGGTTGTAGGCCACCAGCCCGCCCCATATCTGTCGTCCGCGCACGGCGGGCGAGTGGTAGGCAATGGTGAGGTGCGCATCGCCGATCATGCCATGGGCCTCGGCTTTGAGGCTGCCTTTGAGCGTGTCGGGCTCGGTCTGCACGCCTATGGTGGAAGCGCCCTCGCTCGGCTGCATGTTGTGGCCGGCGTGACTTTCCTGCGCTGCAGGTGTCTCCTGCTGCTGTTCGGGCTGGTTACAGTAGGTGAGCGTGGCAACAGAGAGAACACTCAGTGCTAATGTAGTAAGGTTTTTTTTCATGGTGAGAAGAGTTAGTTTGCTTCGTATACGGAAGCTAAGCTACAAATTATTTCTGACAGCAGGCTATACCGCCGCCAATTGCCCGGATAGGCGCTGGCAGCACAGCAAAGGCCCCTGTAAGAGCAGAACCAAAACGAAACAGTCCTGCCTGCAGTACAATGCTAAAGAAACAACCTTAAGCAACAACTACCATGAAAGATAGCAGATACACTACCCTCACGGGTGCTTTAAATGACCTCAAGAAAAGGGGCTATACCGAAGATTTCAACCTGAAAGAAAACTGCATTGTCTGCGCTGGCAAGTCGCTGGAATTACAGCCCGAGGAATTTTACATCGATGAGGTGCACCGTTTTGAGGGCATGAGTAATCCGGACGACAACTCGGTGATCTACGCCATTTCTTCGTCGAGCGGTGTGAAGGGCGTGCTGGTGGATGCCTACGGCCCCTATGCCGAGGCCATCACCCCGGAAATGGCTCGGAAGCTGCGCGCATAAACAGATGAGAGACCATGAAGCATGACCATCAGCACCATCAGCATGGGCACAACCAGAAGCAACAGGCCAAAGAGCAGCAAGACCAGATAACCGAACGGCTGGAAGAAAAGACCCTGCACGGCCACGAGCACGCCATGCACGAAGACACCACCGGCCACCCGCCACACGGGGAGCACGGCCACGACCATCACCGGATGATGATCGAGGATTTCAGGAAGCGATTCTGGGTCTCACTGGCCCTCTCCCTACCTGTTGTAATCCTGAGCCCCATGGTGCAACACATCCTGGGCTTTGAGCTGGATGTGCCTTACAGTATGTACATCGCCTTTGTACTCTCCTCCATCATCTACTTCTACGGTGGCTGGCCTTTCCTGACGGGGCTGATCGAAGAGGTGAAAAAAGGTGCGCCGGGTATGATGACGCTGATCGGGGTCGCCATCACGGTAGCTTACCTTTACAGCACGGCTATCGTGTTTGGCCTGGAGGGCATGGACTTTTTCTGGGAACTGGCCACCCTGATCGTGATCATGTTGCTGGGGCACTGGATCGAAATGCGCTCGGTACTGGGCGCTTCCAAGGCACTGGAATTATTGGTGAGCATGATGCCCGCCGAGGCCATGCTGATCAGGGATGGGGAAACGGTGCGGGTGCGGATAGAGGAGTTGCAGAAAGGCGACCTGATCCTGGTGAAACCCGGCGAGAAAGTACCGGCAGACGGTGTGGTGGAAGATGGTGAGAGTCACCTGAACGAGAGCATGCTGACCGGCGAGAGCAAACCGGTGAAAAAGAACAGCGGTGATAAAGTGATTGGCGGCTCCATCAATGGCAATGGGGCCTTACGGGTGCGAGTGGAGTTCACGGGAAAGGAAAGTTACCTCAACAAGGTGATCAAACTGGTGCAGGACGCGCAGAAGACCAAATCGGATACGCAGCGACTCGCCGACCGCGCCGCCAAATGGCTCACCTACGTGGCGCTGACTGCCGGCTTCGGCACATTCGCCGTCTGGCTTTTGCTGGGCCAGGAGCTGGCCTTTGCCCTGGAGCGGATGGTAACGGTGATGGTGATCTCCTGTCCGCATGCGCTGGGGCTGGCCGTACCGCTGGTGGTGGCTATCTCCACGGCTGTCTCGGCCAACAACGGTTTGCTCATCCGCAACCGCACCGCCTTCGAAAATGCCCGCCTCATCACCACCATCATCTTCGACAAGACCGGTACCCTCACCCAGGGCTCCCACGAGATCGCCTCAGTAGTGACCTTTGACAACTCCATAGACGAGCGGGAAATGCTGCGACTGGCGGCCGGTGTGGAGCAAAACTCAGAGCATTTTATCGCGCAAAGTATACTGCGTCGGGTAAAGGAACTAGGTATAGCGGTGCCTCCCTCCCAGTCGTTTAACTACTTGCCCGGCAAAGGGCTGGAAGGTATAGTGGAAGGCAAGGATGTGAAAGTGGTGGGCCCCAATTACATCAAGGAGTTTAACATATCGGTACCAGCAAGCGAGGCGGAAGAGGGCGTGGAAACGGTGGTCTATACCTTGGTGGAGGGGCAGCCGGTGGGCTATATCAGCATGCGCGACCAGATAAGGCAAGAATCTGCCGGGGCCATCCGGGTGCTGAAGGCGAACGGCATCAAAAACCTGCTGCTCACCGGCGACAACGAACGCGTGGCCAAAAGCGTGAGCGACAAACTGCAAATGGACGGCTACCTGGCCAACGTGCTGCCACACCAGAAACAGGAGAAAGTAAAAGAGCTGCAGGCGCAGGGGGAGTTCGTGGCCATGACCGGCGACGGCGTGAACGACGCTCCTGCCCTCGCCCAGGCCGACGTAGGTATAGCGGTGGGCTCCGGCACGGATGTGGCCGCCGAAACAGCCGACATCATTCTGGTCAACAGCAATCCGCAGGACATCGCCTCCCTCATCCTGTTTGGCAAAGCCACCTACCGCAAGATGATCCAGAACCTGATCTGGGCTACGGGCTACAACGTGGTGGCACTGCCCCTGGCGGCGGGGGTACTCTACAAGCAGGGCATTATGGTGTCACCGGCTGTGGGGGCCGCGCTGATGAGTTTGAGCACCGTGATCGTAGCTATCAATGCACAGCTGCTGCGCCGGCAGATTAAGTAGCGCCACCAGATGGGCAACGAGATGTCGCGGGAGTTCCTGAAGCAGGGCAAGACCCCGCAGATGAAGCAGCTGGCCCAAAAAATAATCGACCAGCAGGAGAAAGAGATAAAGGAGCTCGAAGCCTGGCAAAACAAAAACAAACAATAAGTATAGAAAACCAGTTGACTCAAAAGCCACTTCTTTCTGTAGACGTGGCTTTTTTGTAACGTTATAAAACCTATATGCAGATCCTTTTTGCGGTAGCCGGTATTGTCCTGATCCTGGCCGTGTTCCGTGACCTGGTCACTACAACCCTGTCTTTTAAGGGAGGCGGAAAACTGACCACGTTTATCTCTGAAAAAATATGGCGGCTCTTTCAGCTGCTGTCGCGAAGAAACGGAAGATCACACAAACTCGAGCACGTGGGCCATCTGCTGCTCATTGCCATCATCCTGTCGTGGGTGCTTGGTATGTGGCTGGGTTCATTTCTGCTGCTCCTCAGCGACCCGGTATCGGTGCTCAGCAGTAACACCGATGCGCCCGCCGACGCCTGGGAAAAGCTCTACTACGCCGGCTATACCTTGTCGACGATGGGCAACGGGGATTATAAGCCCGGCAGCCACATGTGGGGCATTGTCACCAACATGCTGGCCTTCAGCGGCCTTGCCTTCATCACCATTTCCATCACCTACATCATGCCGGTGCTTTCCGCCGTTATCCTGCAGGTGAAGCTCAGTGTGTTGATCAACTGCCTCGGTGACAACCCGCTGCAGATCCTGATAAACGGCTGGAATGGAAAAAACTTTGACAGGCTCCTGAAAAACGACGCCATTATTTCGGAACTGCTCATTCAGCACAGCGAGAACCACAAGGCCTATCCTATCGTGCACTACTTCCATAGCAGCGAGCTGAAGAAAGCCATCATCCTGAACCTGGCCAAGCTGGACGAAGCCATCAGCATGCTCATGCATGTGGTCGAGCGAGAAACCCGGCCGGACAAAAAAGACCTGGGCATGTTCCGCGGTGCGCTCGACTTTTACCTCGAAGTGCTGCAACAGGACCAGAAAATAACGACCAATGAAATGCCGGCTGCCCCCGATTGGGCCATATTAGAGCAGGAAGGTATACCACTCGACTACAGCTGCCTGGAGGACTTCCACGAAAACGAGCAACTGAACAAACGCCGAAGGATTCTCGCCCACCTGCTGGAAGAAGACGGCTGGGACTGGGATACCGTTTATGAGAAGAAGAATGATTGACCACACAAGGTAGAAAACCTGATATGCACTATTTTTTTCATCCTGGAAGGAGCCTGCTCAAGCGGTTTCCAACCCCGCAAGTAGCATAAGCTTGAACCTCCCGTGTGACGAAAGCCTCTGTTTCGGCCAGGTTTCTATACAGCACGACAGTAAGTTTCGAGTATGTTTTCTGAGAACTGAACATCCTTGCCGTCTTTAGCGATGAAAGCCCGCGAGCCGCTTTGCAGCTAGCAGACTACCAATTAAAAAAATAAAAAAAGCTTGCTCAATCACAACTATTATCGTAAATTTACGATAATAAAATAGCTATGGGACTTTCGAAGACAGAACAATTTACAGAAGAGGATATACTGATTGCCCGATTTGCCAAGGCACTGGGTCATCCGGCGCGTATCGCTATTTTAAGGGTGCTGATTCAGCGCAAGGCCTGTATCTGCGGCGATATCGTGGATGAGTTACCGCTGTCGCAGTCCACGGTGTCGCAGCACCTGAAGGAATTAAAGGAAGCCGGCCTGATTCAGGGAGACATTGACGGCAAGAAGGTATGCTACTGCATAAACGAACAGGTATGGCGGCAGGCACAGGAAACACTTGGAGTACTGTTCCAGCGCTATACCTCATGCGACAGCCGCTGCTGTTAAAAAAATTTGATCATATTGATCGTAATTTACCGATATATAAAACTAAGTATTATGAAAAAGGCAGAAGAATTAAAGAAAATAGTGCGCGACAAATACAGTGAGATCGCGCTGCAAAGCAAAGAGCAGAACGAGGCCTCCTGCTGTGGCGCCACAGGCTGCGGCACCGTGGACTACGCCATCTTTGCAGACAACTACACCGAACTGGAAGGCTACAATCCGGATGCCGACCTGGGACTTGGTTGCGGTGTTCCCACGGAGTTTGCACAGATCAGCAAAGGCAATACCGTGGTGGACCTGGGATCCGGCGCCGGCAACGACTGCTTTGTGGCCCGCGCCCTGGTGGGTGAGAGTGGCAAAGTGATCGGGGTGGATATGACGGAGGCCATGATCGCCAAAGCCCGTGAAAATGCCGACAAGCTGGGTTTTAACAATGTGGAGTTCCGCCAGGGTGAGATTGAAGCGCTACCGATTGCGGCAAACCGCGCCGATGTGGTGATCAGTAACTGCGTGCTCAACCTGGTACCCGATAAGCGCCAGGCCTTTGCCGAAACCTTCCGGGTGCTCAAGCCGGGCGGACACTTCAGCATTTCGGACGTGGTGCTGGTCGGCGACCTGCCGGAGGGCATCGTACAGGCCAGCGAGATGTACGCCGGCTGTGTATCCGGAGCGATCCAGAAAGAAGATTACCTCCAGCTTATCCGCGAAGTCGGTTTTGAGAACATCACGGTACAGAAGGAAAAAGCGATCCATGTGCCGGACGAAATCCTGCAGGACTACCTGGATGCCGAAGGCATAAAGGCTTTCCGGGAGAGCAACACTGGCATTTACAGCATCACCGTGTACGGCAGCAAACCAATCGAAAACCTGGCTTGTGTACCGGGTGGCGGCTGCTGCTAAACTTTATACCTGATAAGCAGCCGGGAAGCGAATTGGTTTAGATACTTCCCGGCTGTTTTCTACTTTAAGCTAAGGCATGACAGGCATCGTGGTGAGGATCAGAATGATCAGGCCGAGCTGTATACCTGCTCCGATGCCAACGCCAGCCAGGGCTTTTCCCCGCTTTTTGCGGGCTGCCTGCTCCTTGTACCCACTCAGGTACTCCGGTCTGTCGAGCAAACTGATATCCGAGACCTGATCGGCCTTGATTTTGGGAGCCGTGGCACCGATGGCAATACTGCCCGCCAGGCCGAGCGGAAACATGACCATGGAGCTGGCAGCAGATCCCCACATGGCCCCATTGCCTTTGTAGTACTGCTTTGCATCCTGCTGGCCCAATGCGTACAGCTGTTCAGCCGTCATACCCTCTGCGGTGCTCCCCAGGCTGTCTGCCAGGTGCTGCTCAAACACTTCCTTCGAACCGTTCGCGAACTTTACCATAAAGACCTCCGTTTTCGGCAAGCGCCTAACAAGCCCTTGCAGTGAATCCGGATGCTGGTAAAGTACCTCCTGAAGCGTGATTTCCTGCACTCGGGCCGGTATTTCCTCCCCCGAAACTTTTACGATGATATCCTGCGCCATAAGCGCTTGCTGCAGACCCAGCAACAGCATAAACAGTAGAAACTTTTTCATGACCGTGTGATTTAGTATTTGCGTGAATTGAAACCGAAAAGCAGACTGAAACGTGCGCCGTCTTTGGATGGCGCCACGGCAAAATTGACGGGGAAGTTCACTCCCTGGCTCTGAAAATTGGTGCCGACCGCCAGCACCACCCCTGCCCCGCCCAGCGACACATTCGGTCCTAAGCCGAACTCCATCCCCTTAGCACTTCTGATACCTACCAGGGCGCTTAAGCTGGGCAAAAACTTACCCTGCTCCAAACCGCCCACCAGCGGCACGAACTCAAACAAACCCGAGGTGCCGTTTTCCAGCGTGAATACCCGCGTTTCGAACTGCCAGCCAAACTGTGTGATAAAGGCGTTCACGTTGGTGTCGTAGTCGTCCCGGATGTGATCGGTGTACTTCTGGCTCAGCACCGTGAAGCCCAGTCTGGGGCCACCCAGCTTCAGGTTTTCCTGCGGATAACCCGTGCGCTGCGCATACGCGGGCTGTTGCACGGCTGGGCGCATCTCGTTCATGGTGACCTTGGTGCCATTTTCATACTTGATCATGAACACGTCTGATTTGGCAATAGAAATGATAGGTCCCTCCAGGTTATCGAAGCGCTTATACTTGACAACTTCCAGGTCGATTTCAAGCACCTTGACCGGCAGTTCGTCGCCGTTGCGCTTGATGAGCATGTCCTGCGCCTGACTGGCAAAACAGAGAAGGCAGGCCATGATGATGAGCAGTAAATTTTTCATGGTCGATGTGTTTTTAAGGTTTGTGGTCTTTGCTATTTTGATAGACCAAACTTACCACATCACTAAAGCGATTGAAAGCCAACAAATTGACTCATAAGACTTTTGAAATTTTCATAAACAAACTTTATCTTATTATCTATCAGTTGATTATATTCACACCATCAGACTTTTAAAATTCAATATTATGTTTTTGTTATCCCAGTTATTTCTCAGCGCTGCGGTTGCGTGGGCTGAGTCTTAGGATTGAAATTAATTGCCCTAGTTGTAAAGTAGCTGATATCTGCCAGGGCCGAGAACCATTTTAGCAGGATGCGGACAGGATGATCGTTGGGCGGATCGAGAAATCCCTGCTGGGTGAAAGAAACAGTTGTATGAAGTAAGACGATAACATGATGGACGATCTCAAAATAACGCTGGAGACGCTTGGTGAAGAAGACCGTCGGGAGCTTGGCATTTTCATTCAGCGGCAGAAAAAGAAAAAGAGCCGCAAAGACCTGGCGCTTTACAAGCTGTTGCTACAGGAGAAACACTATACACCGGAGCAACTGATCGCCCGCTTATACCCGGATGACCCCAACCCGGTAGCCTACTATGCCCTGCGCAAGCGACTCACCCGCCACCTCACTGACTTCATCATGCTCAAGCGCATGGAAGAGGACAGCACGGCAGCCGCCTCCATCATGGGTTTGCTCTCACTGTCCCGCTACCTGTTCGATGCGCGGGTCGAGCGACTGGCCTGGCACTACCTGAACAAAGCCGAAAAGCTGGCCGCCGCCAACGAGCAGTATGACCTGCTCAACACGATCTACAACCTGCAGATCGAGAAAGCGGATAGCGCGTATGCCGAAGACCTGGACCAGATCATTGCCAAACGCAACCAGAACAAACTCGCGGCCGATGAGGTGGAAAGAGCAAACATAGCCAGCAGTATTATCAACCAGCGCCTGCAGGCAGTCCGCCGTCAGGGCCGCGACCTCCACTTCGATAAGATCATTCAGGAGGTACTCGCCAGCTACAACCTGACAGAGGCCGTAAGCAAGCGTCCGCAGTTGTTGCACAAGCTGATGTCCATCGCTCGGAGCGCGGTGCTGGCCCGCAAGGACTTTTTAACCTTTGAGCCCTACATCATCAGTCAGTACCATGAGACAGAGCAGCATTACGGCTTTATGAAGGCACACCAGTACTACAAACTCAGCCTGTTGTACATGATCGCGCACGTGCTCTACCGGAATAAAAAATTTGTGGAGTCGATGCACTACCTGGCCTTGCTGCACAACAGTATGAGCGCTGAAGGCAAAAACCACTTCGCAACTTTCTATCCGCGCTATGTTTTCCTGATGGTGGCTAATCTGGTCTTCCTGCGCAATAATACCGAGGCCGTCGCGCTTATGGAGAAGCTACTTTATAAAAGCCAGGTGCACCTGAGTCAGCGTGACCAGTTGACAGCCTTACTGGGTCTGAGCTTCAACTATTTTGCGCAGGGGGCTTTTGGCAAAGCAAACCGGGTGCTGCTGGGCATCAAACGATCCGACAAATGGCTGGAGCAGACCATGGGACGTGAGTGGGTGCTGAAAAAGAAAATGGGTGAGCTGATTCTGCAGTATGAACTGGGTAACGAAGACCTGGTGCTGAACAAGATCAGGTCGTTTGAGCGCACGTTTAAAGATCTCTTACAACAGCCAGCCTATTACAATGTGAAGCAATACCTGCAACTCATCAAACACATGGTCGACCAACCAGAGGCCGTGGCCAGTGAGGCTTTTTTCCTGCAGGTGGAGCAGAGCCTGGAGTTTGACTCGTTTGAGAACACAGACATACAGGCGATGAGTTTCTATGCCTGGCTTAAGGCCAAAATGCTGCGGCGCAGCTATTACGATGTGCTGCTCGAACTGGCGCAGAGCGACCTGTAAGCCTTGCCGCAACAGGCACGCCAACACAAAAAGCTACCGTACGCGTATGGGCTATAAAAGTACCGGCCGCTTCTTAAGACACGAGAACTTGTGAGGGAATCAGGCAAGATAAACCTATAAACTATGGCAACAGAAAAGTATACCCTACCGGCACAGACACGCATCGGGCATGTGCACCTGAAAGTAGCCGACCTGGATCGGGCACTGGCATTTTACCGCGACCTGCTGGGCTTTGAGCTGATGATGATGTACGGGCCGGATGCGGCTTTTATCTCGGCGGGAGGTTATCATCACCACATCGGCCTGAACACCTGGTATAGCAAGGGAGGCACACCGCCACCCGCCCGCAGCACGGGTCTGTTCCATACTGCCATCCTCTACCCTACCCGCAAAGACCTTGCTGCCATCCTCAAGCGGATCCGGGAGGCCGGCTATCGGCTGGACGGCGCCTCCGACCATGGCGTTTCGGAAGCGCTTTACTTATCGGACCCCGACGGCAATGGCGTCGAACTGTACTGGGACCGTCCGCAGGAAAAGTGGCCGCGTGACGAAGAAGGCAAGATCACGATGTATACCCAACCGTTGGATCTACAGGATTTGCTGGGGGAACTAGAAAGATAGTTTGACTATTTGACAAACGACAAAGGAATATCGACTAAGGAAACGCTAACTTTAGTCAATATTCCTTTGTCAAATAGTCCTTTGTCTGATTGTCCAAAAAACCAGGTATAGCCTTAGCCTTCCCACTCTACATAATCGGCGCTGCGCGGCAGCTCCAGGAAGTGCTGTGCCAGCTCTTCTGGCAGTACAGTTAATTTGCGCTTCAATACATCCATCCAGGCTCCTTCCACTTTAATTACAGCTGCTTTCACGCCATCCCGCTTATAAAGTTCGTGGCGCAGTGCCCAGCGCGACCCGTCTTTGCGGCTGGCTGTCAGTTCCGTCCTGATGGTGATCTCCTCATTAATTCCTACTTCCCGCAGGTAGTTGGTTTCTTCCCGGAACAGGATCGGCCCAATGTGCAGGCGCTGAAAGGTTTTCAGATCCATTCCCAGTTCTTCCAGGGCTTCGATACGGGCCTGCGCCGCAAAGTCGGCATAGGCGGAGTGGCGCATGTGCATGTTCGCATCCAGGTGCGACCACATCACTTTGTTGGTGTAGGTATGGGGCATGGTTTATTAATAATGATGAATGGGTAATGAATAATAGCGAAAATGAAGTTATACCTGCAAAGGTAACTTTTGCGGGTATAACACAGGTTGCTTTTTGTGTCGGCTTCTAGCAAATCAGCCAATATAGCATTATGTTTATGCTCTAATTGCTAGACTTACAGACTTATAACCCCTTCCACGGAATCACTCGTCAGTGCCTATGAGAACAACTTTACGCCTTATCTCTATTTTATTTATTTCCCTTTTTGGTCAATTGCCTGTTTGGGCGCAACTGGCACAACCCTCCATACCTGGCTTTAAGTTTGATAAGCGGATTGGCATGCAGATCGGGATGCCTCGTGATGTCGCCGTCGACTCGAAAGGAAATATCTACTATTCCGACTTTTACATCAAGAAGTTCAGTCAGGCCGGGCGTCTGGATGAAGACTTCATGCCGGAGGGGCTGAATGATGAGAATTATGGCTCCTTCAGCGTGACCTTTGATGCCGAAGATAACCTGTATGTAGTAAGCTATTCCTTCGCAAAGATTGCCAAATTTCATAAAGACGGTTCCCTTCTTTACGAGCTTGGTGGGTATGGCTCCGAGCCCGGACAATTTATTGGGCCGGAAGAAATTGCTGTCAACTCGAAAGGCGAAATTTATGTGGTCGATACCGGAAACCGACGCATTCAGCGATTCGACAAAGACCTCAACTTACTGGAGCCGATTGTGTTTTATGCAGATACGGATACACTTCAGCAGGAGGCCGAATACCCCTTCAGTATTGCCTTTGACAAAGAGGACAATTTATATGCCCTTTACCAGCTAAATTTTAGTAACGGAAAGGTCGTAAAGTTCAATGCAGCCGGTGAAAAGCTGTTGGAGTTTGGAAATAACGGACCGGTTCAGGACAGACTGAACTCCGCCTCCCACATTGCGGTTGATCAGCGCACCGGGCAGGTATACGTGACCGAAACAGCTTATGGAAGCATCTATGTTTACAATACTTCCGGTGAGTTTCAGCAGCGAATCTACCATCAGACTGGCGAAGGCCGGCTTTGGGGTACCATCATTGGTATTTCGCTTGATCCTGAAGGCAACATCATTGTATCCGACAGAAGGCATAATGGTAGTAGCAAGATCATCCAGTATAACAAGGCTGGAGATGTGCTGCAGGTATGGGGCGGCAGGTGGCGCACTAAAGATCTGGCATTGGACGATCACGGCTATGTGTACCAACTTGATATAACTGGCGAGATCAACAAATTTAACCCCGAAGGGGAAGTAGTTTCTAAATTCGGGCGCGCGGGCAACTCTCCAATACTGGCACCTCAAGCCCTCACCATCGACTACTGGGGAAACATCTACGCCATGACGAGTTTTGGCAGTTACAGTGCATCCGCTATTTACAAATTCGACTCAAGCGGCAATCTGCTGGAGGTGTACACAGATTTTGGTCCCGGAGCAAGCTTTAATTTCTTCACCGACCTGGCTGTGGATGCCAGTGGCAACCTCTATGTATCTGATTTTACAGACAGCGTCATTAGAAAATTGAAAGCCAGTGGCGAGCTGTTGGAGGTAATGGAAGGTGATACGCTATTTGACAGAAAGATCGTCAAACCCACATCACTTGCCATCGACATGCTTGGCCAACTGTATGTACTTGACAACAATGGAGCACGCGTTCAAAAGTTTAATGCGCAGGGTAAGTTTATCTGGTCCCATGGGTGGGTGAAACCAAACATGGATGAACACTATGAAAACTCACAGAGCAGTATTGCAGTGGATGGCAAAGGCTATCTTTACATCAGCTCCAATGTGAAGCCCTACCGCTTTTTTATACTTGACCAACAGGCTGAACTGGTATATGAGGAGCCTGAAGTAGTAGTACTTCATGTGGCAGTCGATCGTAAGGCTTCGTGCCTGGTATGGTACGACTACAAGGCAGAGGCCTATACTTCTTACCGTGCTACCAACTACCAGGAGCCGCAGCGTCTGATCAGCGGTCGCGCCTTTCGGGATACGAACCAAAACTGTACGTTCGAGGAAGAAGAAGAGCCCTTTCAGTCAATCGTGATCGAAGCCACTCCCGGGCCATTCTATACCCTGACTGGTCCAGATGGTCGGTATACCCTCCCGGTCGACTCAGGAACTTATACGCTGCGAAGTATCGCACCGGACCTGACAGGCAGGCTCATTGTAACCGATTGTCCACCACAAAAGGTAGCACTTACCGGTAAGGCCAGGCAAATAGAAAATATAGACTTTGGCTTCCGTGCAGACGACTTCCCTTACCTCCGAGTGAGCGTCTCCTCTACCCGCCGCCGCCGCTGCTTCGAAAGTATTACCACCGTAAGCTACTCCAATATCGGATATGCCACTGCCCCGGATGCCAAGGTATACCTGCAGCTGCCCAAAGAAGTGGGGCTGCAATCGGCCAACAAGCCCTATACCCTGCTGCCTGACGGAACTTATCAATTCTCAGTGGGCGATCTGGCAGCCGGGCAGAGCGGTACCATTCTCATTCAGGACATCGTACTCTGCGGCGACGAGTCGGTGCGGGGCCTGACGGTCTGCACCCGTGCCTGGATCACGCCCTCAAACAATAAACCTGCTGAGCCGACGCCGACTGTTTCGATTACCGGACGATGCAACGCCGAGACGGGCATGATCCGCTTTGTAGTGCGCAACACGGGCACGGCTGACATGGACCAGTACGAGTTGTTCCGCAAGTTTGCGAATGGGGAGTTGGCCTCGCAGGAGCATTTCCGCCTGGCCGCCGGCGACAGCCTGGTGCTCTGGGTTCCATCAATGGGCTATACCTGGCGCCTGGAAGCCGACCAACCCGACGGCAATGGCGACAACACTGCTGTTAGCGTCACCATCGAAGGCTGTCCGAGCGGAGACGTCAGTTCCGTGAGCAAGGGTATGGTAAACATCTTCCCTAGCGATGATGAAGAGGCTGAAAGGGCTGTGGAGTGTATGATGATCACCGACTCCTACGATCCGAATGACAAACTCGTGACACCGGTGGGCCGCACTGTGGAATTCTATACCCCGACTAATACTGCCCTCAAATACAAGATCCGCTTCCAGAACACGGGTACCGATGTGGCCTACCGCATCGTGGTGGTCGACACCCTTTCGGAGCACCTGGACCTGAGCACGCTGCAACTGGGGGTTACCTCCCACCCAAGCCACGTGGAGGTGAGCGGAAAAGGACGGCCCGTGCTTACCTGGACCTTCGACAACATCATGCTGCCCGACTCCACGGCCGACGAGCCCGGCAGCCACGGTTACATCCAGTTCAGCATCAAGCCAAAAGCGGACCTTGCCGAGAAAACACTGGTAGAGAACTTTGCTGACATCTTCTTCGATTTCAACTCCCCGATCCGCACCAACGTTACCCAAAACCGCATCTACGACATGCCGCCGGTTATCAACGAGTCTGTGCGCGTGCACCTGGAGGATGTGCTGGCCACGCCAGGTATAGCAGGCTTCTCCCCTTCTGCCGGTAGGTTCGGAACTGAGGTCACCATCACAGGGCAGCGCTTTGCAGTGCAACCAAGCGACAACAAGGTATACCTGAACGGGAAAGCCGTCACCGTCGTGAGCGCCACAGCCACCGAGCTAAAGGTGCTCGTGCCGACAGGCACCGCTACCGGCAACTTAAAGGTCATTACCCCTGATGGAGGCGTGACCTCCGCTAACAAGTTTGAGGTATACCAGCCGCCGGTGCTTAGCTCCTTTAGCCCGGCCGAGGGCATGGTCGGCCAGACGGTGACACTTACCGGCGAACACCTGCAGGCAGAACTGATCGAAGAAATCAGACTCGGCGATCTGTCTTGTGAGATCCTAAGCAACAACGGAAGCAGAGTAACGGTGCGCGTGCCGGCTGAAGCCAGGACAGGCAGCTTCCAGATCAATACCAAAGGTGGCGAAGCAATTAGTAGTTCAGCCTATGCCGTGTGGTATGTCCCAGGTATAACAGGGATAAGCAAAGAGACCGACATTGTTGGCGCAAGTATCGTGATCAGGGGTGAGAACTTTGCTACAGACAAGACACGCAACAAGGTCCGCTTTGGACAGGCTCTGGCGGAGGTACTCGAGGCGAGCACGCAGCAACTAACCGTGCGAGTACCGGAAGGTGCCGAGTCGGGCTTCATTTCGCTGGAGACGCCTGGAGGAAAAACAACAGCCGCTACCCTATTTGAGGTGATTCCGGGACCAAAGTTTACGGCCATGCAGCCAGGTAAAGGCATGGTGGGAACAGTTGTAGAAATCTCCGGCGAGCACTTCGGCATCATGGGTCAGCAGGATGTGATTGCCTTTAACGGGCAGCAGGCGCTGGTGCTGGAGAGCGAAGGCAACAAGTATAAAGTGCGGGTACCAAGGGGCGCTTCTACCGGCAAAGTGACCATTACGGGTTTCGGCGGCAAAGCTCACAGCAGCACCGACTTTGTAGTGGAGGAGCTAAGTCCAGCTGAGGCGATCAGTATTTACCCGAACCCAAACAAGGGAGAGTTTACAGTTAGCCTGCGCCACGCCGACTTTGACGTGCAAAGATTAGAGGTATACGATGCCCTGGGCAAGCGCCTGCACCAGACGCACATCGCCGGTCCGAGACCTGAGGCGGTAGAAATCAACCTGCCCTCTGCCAAAGCAGGTCTGTACTTCCTGCAGATACAGACGGAGCGGGGCCTGATCACCAAAAAGCTGACAGTGCTGTAAAAGCCCTGTTCATACAGGTTATTACAGCACTGTTAGCCTGGTCTGAAACTAAGCGGCTTCGCGTTTTTCGTCTTCTAACGTTTTGATGGCTTCGTAAAGCGCAGGGCTGGCCTCACGCAGGTTTTCGATGGTCTTGGCCAGGTCGAAAAACTTTCCGGGCGCCACTTCAGAGCTGTTGGCAAAAGCCTTTAGGAGGGTGTGAAGGATTTGCGTATAATTTTCTTCAAATTCGTCTGGGTTCATAGGTAAAATGGCTAAAAGTTTACATATCAATAAGATACAAACTATACCTTAAAATAATTCGATTATAGCCAAAAAAAGAGCGCCGCACATTCCTGCACGGCGCTCTTTGTCTTTAGTCTTTTGTCAAAAAATCCTTTTTCAAACGCAAGCTTACAGCTTCTTCAATCCTTTCTGCTCCTGCTTGCTTCCCTCCTTCACGCTTACGGCTACACCGCCGCCAGAGGCCAGTTGCTGCTTCAGTACGCTCTTCGAGTTCACGAGTACCTTGCGGATCTCATACTTCTGTGGGTTCTTGTTCCAGCTTGCGTCTTTCGCATCAGCATAGATTGTCGCAATGTAGGTTTTACCTTTAGGCAGGTAATCGAAACGGATGTTGGCCGTGCGGGTATTCTCATCGGTGATGCCACCTACATACCATTCATTCTTGCCTTTCGCCTTACGGGCAATCGTTACATAGTCGCCTGGCTCGGCTTCCAGCACCCAGGTATCGTCCCAGTCCACAGCCACATCTTTGATGAACTGGAAGGCATCCGGGAAGCGGGTGTAGTTGTCAGGAATGTCGGCAGCCATTTGCAGCGGGCTGTACATGGTCACGTAGTAGGCTAGCTGCTTCACAAGGGTGGTATTTACGCGCTGCTCACCGCCGTGGTAGTACGACAGGTCTGTCTGGAATATACCTGGCGTGTAGTCCATCGGGCCACCCATCAGGCGGGTGAATGGCAGGATCGTCGCATGGTCGGGAGCCAGGCCTCCCATAGCCTCAAACTCGGTGCCGCGGGCAGATTCCTGCGCCAGCCAGTTCGGGAACGTGCGGTGCAGACCCGTTGGGCGAACCGCCTCGTGGCTGTTGATCATGATCTTATACTTGGCCGCTGTGCGGGCAACGTGGTTGTAGTGGTTCACCATCCACTGTCCGTCGTGGTGCTCGCCGCGCGGGATGATCTTGCCCACATAGCCTGTCTTCACGGAGGTATAGCCATGATCGTTCATAAACTTAAAAGCATCATGCAAGCGGCGCTCATAATTGGTGGCAGAGCCGGAGGTCTCATGGTGCATCATCACGCGCACTCCTTTCGACTCCGCGTATTTCTGCACTTCCTTTACATCGAAGTCCGGATAAGAAGTCACGAAATCAAATACCTCTTCTTTCCAGTTACCGAACCAGTCTTCCCAACCGATGTTCCAGCCCTCGATCAGCACCGCGTCAAAGCCATGCTCTGCGGCAAAATCGATGTGTTTTTTGGCATTCTCGGTAGTGGCGCCATGGCGGCCGTTAGGTGTCAGTTTGGTGAAATCATCTGTCAGTTTCACGTTGGTCTCTTTGCCATAGGCCCAGGTGCTCTTGCCCGCTACAAAGTACTCCCACCAGATACCAATGTACTTAACAGGCTTAATCCACGACACATCTTCGTATTCGGTCGGCTCGTTCAGGTTCAGGATCAGCTTGGAGGCCAGTATGTCGGTCGCTTTGTCGCTCACCACAATGGTTCTCCAGGGCGTATGGGTTTCTGTTTGCATATAACCCTTGTTGCCTACGGCATCCGGGGTCAGGTGCGAGCTGAACTTAAAGGTCTTCGGGTCCACGTTCAGGTTCATGGCCGGGTAGTTGAGCAAAGCCGCCTCGTGGATGTTGATGTACAGGCCGTCCGACGATTTCATCATGGAAGGCGTCTGCACCGCCAGGGTCTTAATCGGGTGCTGGGCATGCACGTCGATGGTCGCCTTTTCCATCAGGCTTGGGATCTGGGAGATTTGCGAAGTGGTATAGGCATACTCGTTGGTGTCGTAGTCGCCCGGAATCCAGAAAATCTTGTGGTCGCCTGTCAGGTTAAACTCGGTATGCTCCTCCTTGATGATAAAATACTTAAGCTCTTCCTGTTGCGGGAATTCGTAGCGGAAACCCAGACCGTCGTTGAACAGGCGGAAGCGGATCTGGATATGGCGGTCTTTGTGCTCTTTTTGGTTCAGTGTGACCAGCAGCTCATTGTAGTTGTTGCGGATCGTTTTCTGCTCGCCCCATACCGGTTCCCAGGTATCATTCACTGAGTTCTGCTCTGTTTTAGACACGTTAAATCCTTCCATCATCGAAGGCACATCCTTCATTTCGAAGCCCATCCTGCTTGGCTTTATCACCGGCTTTTTCTTGTAGGTGAGCTGGTAGGTAGGCACCCCGTTGGCAGCCAGTTCGAAGGTCATCGACAGGTTTTTGTCCGGTGAGGTGATGGTCTGCGCCTGCACCGCCAGGGTGAACAGAAACAGGAACAGGAAAACGGAAAGCCGCTGCGAGAAGCGACTGACAAGGTTAGCGTTTTGATGCATATTTTATAAGGGATGAATAGTGAGGGACCGCTGATTGTACTCCATCAATCCGCCACGGGTTATAAATATCTGTCTGCAAATTACATTAAAAATTAATTTCTCCCGAAACGGATCTGTTAACACCTTACACCGGCCGGACGTATACCTGTTCCGAACCACTTACCCAATCCCATGGAAATCATTCACGACGAAGAAGACACCCGCTTTTACATGACCCTCGATGGCGGCGAGGCCGAGCTCACCTACACCATCACCGACAATGGCCACATGGACTTCGACCATACCTATGTGCCCGAGCAACACCGCGGCCAGGGCATAGCCGACCGACTGGTGAAAGAGGGCCTGGAGCATGCCAGGGCCTGCAAATGCATGATCGTGCCCTCCTGCCCTGTCGTGGAAGCCTACGTGAAGCGGCACAAAGAGTACGATGACATCGTAAATTGGGACTAAGCTATACCTGCCGCTCTGGCTTCATGGGCCGGAGCAGTAGCCAGAGCACCAGGCCGACAGGCCATACCATGAGCAGCACCATCAGGGCCACCAACCAGGGAGACTTGCCCCTGCGGCGGG
Organism: Pontibacter ramchanderi; assembly: GCF_002846395.1. Taxonomy (GTDB): domain Bacteria; phylum Bacteroidota; class Bacteroidia; order Cytophagales; family Hymenobacteraceae; genus Pontibacter; species Pontibacter ramchanderi. Next base: position 59,921 of record NZ_PJMU01000001.1, on the reverse strand, counting down.
CATCGTAATAAGACCAGATGACGCTCCACACCACAAATACCAGCAACACGATTCCCGTCAGGATGCCGATGAGGCCAAGGCCCGTGAAAAAGGATGAGAAACTTTGCTCCATAGCTTTCCAGATCAGTTAGTTATAACGCAGGCGCTGTTGTCTGGTTCAGGCTGTCCCTATACCTTGAGGGCGCAAGAGTAGGTTGCAACTATGCCAGTGGCCACAACACCTGGAACAGCTGTACTTTAGGGCAAATCTATACCTGGCCTGCTGATTCTATCGTACACGGAAATTTAATAAGTGGATCGGCTCATGGCCGATCGGCACACGAAACCAACAAACTATGAAAGACGCGGAACAAAAACACCTGTGGTGGCAGGAAGGAGTTATTTACCAGATCTACCCCCGATCCTACCAGGACAGCAACGGCGATGGCGTAGGCGACCTGCAGGGCATCATTCAGCGGCTCGACCATATCAAGTCGCTGGGTATAAAGGCCATCTGGATCTCTCCGATCTTCTCCTCCCCCATGGCCGATTTTGGCTACGACATCTCTGACTACTGCGATATCCACCCGCTGTTCGGCACCATGGACGATTTCGACGAGCTGCTGCAGGCCGTGCACGAGCGCGATATGAAACTGATCCTTGACCTGGTGCCCAACCATACCTCCGACGAGCATCCCTGGTTCAAAGAGTCCCGCTCATCCAAAGACAACCCGAAGCGCAACTGGTACATCTGGCAGGATGCCAATGCAGATGGTTCTGAACCGAATAACTGGCTTAGTGTGTTTGGCGGCAGCGCCTGGGAGTGGGATGAGAAAACCGGGCAGTACTACTATCACGCTTTCCTGAAAGAGCAGCCCGACCTGAACTGGCGCAATCCCGAGGTGCAGGAGGCCATGCTGAATGTCATGCGCTTCTGGCTCGACAAGGGCGTGGACGGTTTTAGGGTAGACGTGATGTGGCACATGATCAAGGACGACCAGCTGCGCGACAACCCGGTGAACCCGAACTACAAAGCGCACCAAGCCACCTACGAAAAATTGATTCCGGCCTACTCCACCGACCAGCCCGAGGTGCACGACATTGTGCACAAAATGCGCAGGGTGCTCGACAGCTACGATGAGCGCATGATGATCGGTGAGATCTACCTGCCCATCCATAAACTGATGACCTACTATGGCACTGACAAAAACGGGGCGCACCTGCCTTTTAACTTCCTGCTGCTCTCCATCGACTGGGACGCCACGGAGATCTCCTCGAACATAAACCAGTATGAAGGCGCCCTGCCGGATGGCGGCTGGCCGAACTGGGTGCTGGGCAACCACGATCAGCCTCGCATCACGAGCCGGGTGGGCAAGGCGCAGGCCCGGGTTGCGGCCATGCTGCTGCTCACTCTGCGCGGCACGCCCACCATTTACTATGGCGATGAGATCGGGATGCGGGACGTGCCCATTCCGCCGGACGAAATTCAGGACCCGCAGGGGCTCAACATGCCAGGCCTCAACCTGAGCCGTGACCCGCAGCGCACCCCCATGCAGTGGGACAACAGCGAGAACGCCGGGTTCACCCAAAGCAAACCCTGGTTACGCCTGCCCGAAGACTACCGCCGCGTGAACGTGAAGGCACAACTGGAAGATGAGTTCTCGATCTATGCACTTTACAAACGCCTGATCAAGCTGCGCCAGGATGAGCCGGCCCTGCACATCGGGAGTTACAGGCCCGTGGTAGCTACTGGTCCGCTTTTGGCCTACCTGCGCTACACCGGGGAGCAGCGCTTCCTGATTCTGCTAAACCTGAGCCACAAGCCCTGCCATTTTGCGCCGGAGCACTTCAGTTTTGAAGGGACCATTGTGATCGACACCTTGCCCGAACGCGAGGGAGGAAAAGTGAGAAAGCATGTAAGCCTGAGTGGAGACGAGGGGATGATCATCCGGCTGAACACGGCTTAGCACAGGTATAGCACCCTGCATTGACATTATAAATAAGCTTTGAATTAAAATCCTATACCTACAGCACAGCTATGAAAAAAGCGGGGGCAATATATCTGGGCCATGGCAGGTGCCGGTTCACGGTGTGGGCGCCGGAGAAGCAGCAAATGTTGCTCCACCTGGTTCATCCGGAGGATCGCAAACTGCCGATGCAGCCAGATGGTGGGGGCTACCTTACCCTGGAAGTGGAGGCCGCCTATCCGGGTACCCGCTACTTTTACATGCCCGACGGCAAGCGGGATTACCCTGACCCGGCCTCTTTTCATCAGCCGGACGGCGTGCACCTGGCCTCGGCAGTAGTGGACCATGCCGCCTATACCTGGCAGGACAGTAACTGGCGCGGACTCCCCTTCCAGGACCTGGTGCTTTACGAACTCCATGTGGGCACCTTTACCCCCGAAGGCACATTTGCAGCCATTATCCCACGCCTGGAGGAGCTGGCCGAGACAGGTATAAATGCGATCGAACTGATGCCGGTAGCCCAGTTCCCGGGGAGTCGCAACTGGGGCTACGACGGGGTATACCCTTATGCGGTGCAAAATTCCTACGGCGGACCGGAGGGCCTGAAACTTTTGGTAGATGCCTGCCACGCCAGAGGTATAGCTGTTTTTCTGGATGTGGTATACAACCACCTCGGGCCCGAAGGTAATTACCTGTCACAGTTCGGGCCTTACTTCACAGATCATTATAAATCCCCCTGGGGAGATGCCCTGAATTTCGACGGGGGATGGTCAGATGGGGTGCGTTCCTATATCTCAGAAAATCCGCTGTACTGGTTTGAGCACTATCACCTCGACGGCCTTCGTTTCGACGCCATCCATGCCGTGATCGACAACGGCGCGGTGCATATCTGGGAGCAGATCCACCAGCAAGTAAAGAAGCTCGAGCAGCGCCTGGGCCGCCGGCTATACCTGACCGCCGAAAGCGATTACAATAGTCCGCGTGTGGTGAAGACGCCAGAAATGGGTGGCTTTGGCTTCGATGCCCAGTGGCTCGACGATTTTCACCATGCCCTGTACGTACTGCTCGACAAAAAAGGGCAGGAACGCTACATCGATTTCGGCAAGATGGAGCAATTGGTCAAAGCCTATAACGATGGGTTTGTGCATAGCGGCGAGTACGTCAGTTTCCGGAAGAGACGGCACGGGGCTTCCTCGGCAGGTATACCCGGCGATCGGTTCGTTGCCTTTAACCTCAACCATGACCAGGCTGGCAACCGGGCCAAAGGCGAAAGGCTTTCAGTGCTGGTGAACACTGAAAGGCTGAAACTGGCCGCAGCGGCTTTGCTGCTTTCCCCCTATGTGCCGCTGCTGTTTATGGGAGAAGAGTATGCCGAGGAGGCACCTTTTTTCTATTTCGTGAGTCACTCCGACAAAGACCTGATACACGCCGTGCGCGAAGGCCGGCGAAAAGAATTCGCCAGTTACAAATGGGAAACAGAACCACCCGATGCTCAGGCCGTGGAGACTTTTGAAAGTTCTAAGCTGCATTGGGAAAAGCGGCGGCATGGTAAGCACCGCCTGTTGCTGGACTGGCACCGGGAGCTCATCAAACTGCGTCGTACGCACCCGGTATTGCAGGAGGTCAGCAAAAACAGTGTGCGGGCGCACGTGATCGGCAGCCAAGGACTAATGCTGCACCGCCAAACCGAGGACGGCCAGCAGCATCTGGTTTGCCTGTTCAACTTTTCAGAGCGCCCCCTCTCCTGCCCCCTGCCCGACTGGTCCCCAACCTGGCAACTCCTGCTGGACTCCACCGCAGCCAAGTGGCAGCTCCGGAAAAAGAGCCCCGGTGAGCCTATACCTGACAAAGAAAAGTCAAACGCGCCCATACAGATTCCTCCACTGGCGGTGCTGATGTTTGAAGCTGGACAGGTATAACGAGGATGCAGTTGATGATAAAAAAATGACAGAAACAAATCCGGCAGCATATGACAACAGAACTTCGCACTTTGTTCGAGCGGGAACTGGACAGGCTCACAGAAGAGATCCGGGCTTTTGAACAAGAGGAAAGTTTATGGAAAACCGAGGGGCAGATAAGCAATACGGCCGGCAACCTCTGCCTGCACTTGGTCGGCAACCTCAATACCTACATTGGGGCCATACTGGGGCAGAGCGGCTATATAAGAAATCGCGAAGCGGAATTCAACCTCCGCAATCTTCCCAGAAAAGAGTTGCTCGAACAGATTGCGGATGTCAAAGAAATTGTGTCCCACACACTTGGTTCTATCGTACCTGAGCAGTTACAGGAAACTTACCCGCAGGAGGTGTTGGGTTTTGACACGACGGTCGGTTATTTCCTGATCCATCTCTACGGCCATCTGAACTACCACCTTGGCCAGATCAATTACCTCCGGCGCATGTTGGAGTAGGTTAATGAATGCAGAGAGAAAATAATAGAAAAAATTAGTTCTGTAAATTATGAACTAATGAAACTAACCACTACCTTTGCATCGTTTAATCTATGTAAAGAGAAAACAAAGGACATGACATTAAGCAACGAACAAAGGCAACTAATTGAGGAATTCGGCATTTATCAGGAGAACAATGGCTTTCAGCCAGCTGTAGCCCGTGTCATGGGACTTCTGCTCGTAAGCGATCGTGCAGAGCTTACCTTTGATGAAATCAGTGAGGCACTCAATATCAGCAAAAGCGCCACCAGCAATGCCCTTAACATGTTGCTGAACACCGGTCATATCGAGTACACTACCTTCTCAGGCGATCGCAAGCGTTATTTCCGCATCAAGTCGTCTAACTGGCGTGATCTTTTTGAAAAGAAAATGCAAGACTTGAGCTACCTGAACGGGCTTCTGAAACGCGTGCTGGAAGTAAGGAATCGGGAGCTGCCTATTTATGACGCTAAGCTGAATGATTTCATCAGCTTCATGGATTATTTGAAAGACAGAATGCCATCCCTGATTACCGAGTGGGAGAAATCCAGAACCTAATTTTTTTGTTTACTTAGTTCTATAATTTCAGAACTTACTAATTACATCTAAACACAATAAACCAACAACGTGAAAATCAAATATTTAGTAGTCGGATTGGCCATGCTTTTCGTGAAGCCGGTTGTGGCGCAGGAAAAGCCCGATGTGCGGACGCTGAGTCTGCAGGAGGCCATTACCTATGCGCTGGAGCATAACGAGGACATGCAAAAGGCTTCGTATGACCAACTGAGCGCCAAATACATGGTCAAGGAGGCCAAAAGCAGTGGCTTGCCGCAGATAAATGCCTTCGGTAACTTCAATATGTACCCGGCCATACCGGTGCAGGTGATCCCCAATGTGTTTGAGGGCAAGCCAGACGAGATGATCCCGGTGCAGTTCGGCACCAAATACAACGCCTCTGGCGGTATACAGCTTTCCCAGCTGCTGTTCAACCAGTCGTACTTTGTGGGGTTAAAAGCCGCCAAGAGCAGCGAGGACCTGTACCGCTTGCGCAAGACCATGACGGAAGAGGAAGTAATGTACAACGTAAGCTCTTCTTATTTCCAGATTCTGCAGACCAAAGAGCAGTTCGAGATCATCAACGCCAACCTGGCCCGCCTGGACCAATTGAACAAGATCCTGCAGCTGCAGTACGAGAACGACCTGGCCCGCAAGGTGGATGTGAACCGCATCAAGGTAAACAAGACCAACCTGGAAACACAGCTACAAACGCTTACCAGTGCGCTCGACCAGCAGATGAACGTGCTGAAGTTTTTCATGGGCATGCCGCTGGAAGAGGGCATTGCACTGACCGACGCTGCGATCACACTCGATACGGGGGTTGCCGCCTTCAACAGCAGCAAGGACCTGGTGCAGGGACAAACGCAACTGGAGCTGCTCAGCAAACAGACCGAACTGACCGATTTGCAGTTGCAGAACATCAAGTCGGGGTACTACCCTACCCTATCCGCCACCGGTACTTTCCAGTACAACGCCATGCGCAAGGAGTTCAACTTCTTCGACTCTAGTCAGCCTTGGTTTAGTACTGGCATTGTGGGGCTGCAGCTTAACATCCCGATCTTCGACGGCATGCGCAAGCACGCGCAGGTGAAACAGACTGAGTATACGCTGAAGTCGCTGGAGGCGGACCGTCAGAAACTGACCAAAAACCTGGAAGTGGAACTGGAGAACTCGATCAGCCAGCTGAAGAACAGCTCTTCGTCCATTGCGGCGCAGGAGCAGAATGTGGCCCTGGCCCAGGAGGTATACGACACCACCAATGAACTCTACAAAGAAGGCATCTCTCCGCTGACTGACTTGCTGGAGGCAGAGGTGAGCCTGCGCGAAGCAAAAACAAATCTGAACAACGAAATGCTGAAGTATCAGTTGGCCCAACTCGGCTACCTGAAAGCAACCGGCGACCTAAACACATTAATTAAATAAGCATCACAAAGAATAAAATGAAAAAGCTGATTTATATCGTAGTTGTTATTGCTATTCTGGGCGCTATAGGCTTTAAGCTGTCGAGCAACAAAGAGCAGATGGCCGCCAACGCAGCCGTAGCCTCCATCAAGAGCGAAGCTATACCTGTTACCATTACCGAAGTAGCCTCTGCCAAACTCGATAAGTCTTTTACGGCGCAAGGTAACTTCGCCCCGATCCAGAGCCTGACGCTGCTCTCCGAAACGCAGGGCCAGATCAAAAGCGTGCTCAAGCGCAAAGGCGACAAAGTGAAAGCCGGCGAACTGCTGGTGCAGGTAGAGAGCAACACCATGGCCGCTGACCTGGCTACGGCACAGACAAATGCTGAAAAGGCCAAGCGCGACCTGGAGCGTTTCGAGAACCTGGCTGCCGGCGATGCGATCACCAAGCGCCAACTGGAAGACGCACGACTCAATGCCAAGGCAACAGAAGCACAGCTGGTAGCTGCCCGACAGCGCTTAACCAAGACCCGCATCACAGCCCCTATCAGCGGCGAGATCAACGAGATTTACGTGGAGGTTGGCTCATACCTGAACCCAGGTACCAAGCTGTACGACATTGTGAACGTGGACAAGCTGAAACTGAAAGTAAAAGCCTCTGAAAGCGAAGTGCTGCTGATCAACAAAGGCGACAAAGTAAAAGTAAAAGCCGACGCTGGTGCAGGCCAGGAGTACGAAGGCGTGGTAACGGCCATCGCTGCCCAGGCTGACCCTACCCTGAAGTTTGACGTGGAGGTGGAAGTGAAGAACGCCGCGAACAACAACCTGCGTGCCGGTATGTACGGTACCGCTTTCTTCGATGTGGCTGACCAGCGCGACGCCATGCTGTTGCCGCGTGAAGCCATAGTAGGCAGTATCCAGAACCCGTTGGTGTATGTGGTGAAAGACGGCCTTGCCAGTCAGCGCCCGGTACGTGTAGGCGTGGTAACGCAGGACAAGGTAGAGATACTGGATGGCGTGCAGCCAGGCGAGCAGATCGTGAAAAGCGGCCAGATCAACCTGCGCGAAGGCATGAAAGTGACCGTGCTGAAGTAACAGACATTCTTCTTTCTTAAGAACATTTAGAAATGAACATAACCAAAATATCCATACAGCGCTCCACCCTGGTGGTGGTGGTTTTCACGGTGCTCACACTGCTGGGTATAGTGAGCTATCAGGCGCTGAATTATGAACTTCTTCCGAAGTTCAACCCGCCGGTACTGACCATCTCTACCATTTACCCGGGTGCCTCCCCTAACGAGGTGGAGAACTCCGTGACCAAAGAGATAGAGGAAGCCCTCTCGGCACTCGAGAACGTGAAAACGATGCGAAGCACCTCGCTGGAGAGCTTCTCCATCATTGTAGTGGAACTGAACCAGGGCACGAACGTAGACCTGGCCCTGCAGGACGCGCAACGTAAGATAAACACCATTCTGGCTAACCTGCCGGATGATGCCGAGTCGCCTACCCTGAACAAGTTTGACCTCGACGACCTCCCGATCATCAAGATGGGTGCCACGGCCAACATGTCGCCGACCGAGTTCTATGACCTGATCGACAAAAAGATCAAGCCGGAGCTTTCGCGCATACCAGGTATGGCTGCCATCAAAATTCTGGGTGGCCAGGAGCGTGAGATCAAGGTGAACATCGATGCCAACAAACTGGAGGCTTATAACCTCTCCATCCTGCAGGTACAACAGAAGATCCGTAACTCAAACCTCGACTTCCCTACCGGTAAGATCAAGCAGGAAAGCGGCCAGACGCAGATCCGTCTGGCAGGTAAGTTCCAGTCGCTGGACCAGCTGCGCAACCTCATCGTGCGGGAAGACCAGAACGGCATCGTGCGCCTGGCCGACGTAGCCGAAGTACAGGACACGCAGAAAGACATTGAAGTACTGACCCGCGTGAACAGCAGCCCCTCAGTGGGTATCACCATACAGAAGCAATCGGACGCCAACGCCGTGGAGGTGAGCCGTCTGACAAAAGAAGCGCTGGCTAACCTGGAGAAAACGTACGCCGATGTGGGGCTGAGCTTTAACATCGCCAACGACTCCTCTGACTTTACGCTGGAGGCTGCTGACTCAGTGATCCATGACCTGATGATCGCGGTGATCCTGGTGGCGGTGGTGATGCTACTCTTCCTGCACTCCTTCCGCAACGCTGTGATTGTGATGATCTCTATACCTGCCTCCTTGGTGGCGACTTGCATCTTCATGTACTTGTTCGGCTACTCGCTTAACCTGATGTCGCTGCTTGCCCTTTCACTGGTGGTAGGTATTCTGGTGGACGACGCCATTGTGGTAATTGAGAACATTCACCGCCACATGGAGATGGGCAAAAAGCCTGCGCAGGCTGCCTACGACGGTATCAGGGAGATCATGGCGACTGTAACCTCGATCACACTGGTAATTACGGTAGTGTTCATCCCGATTGCCCTTTCATCGGGTCTGGTATCCGATATTCTCCGCCAGTTTGCGGTGGTGGTGGCCGTGTCGACGATGATCTCGCTTTTCGTAGCCTTCACCCTGATTCCGCTGCTGGCCAGCCGTTTCTCACGCCTGGAGCACTTGTCTGACAAAAACATCTTCGGACGTTTCATCCTGGCCTTTGAGCGTGTCCTCGACCGCATCATTGATGGCTTTACGGCAGCGCTTCAATGGGCCTTCAACCACAAGTTCATTACCCTGGGGGTAACGATGATCTTACTGGTCGCTTCGTTTGCACTGGTGCCGCTGGGCTATATCGGATCGGCGTTTATACCTGCCGGTGACCGTGGTGAGGTGAGCTTGCAGCTCGAATTGCCGAAGAACTCGACAGTAGAGCAAACCAACTTTGCAACGCGCCAGGTGGAGCAATACCTGGAGACTTTTCCGGAAGTGGAGAAAGTATTTACCACAGTAGGTACTACCTCTTCTGCTCAGCAGGGCCAGAACACGGCCTATAAATCAGAAGTATCGGTGACGCTGGTAGACGTGAAAGAGCGTACGTTCAGCACCGACCAGTTCAGCCGCCAGGCCAAGGCCGATATTGAGAGCAAGCTGCCGAACGTGGAAGTAACGCCGGTGCCGGTTGGTCTGGTAGGTAACTCACAGTCCCCTATCCAGCTGATTATCTCGGGCTCTAACCTGGACAACGTGATGGCTTTCTCACAGCAGGTAATGGGTATCGTGGAAGGCGTAGCTGGTACGGCCGACGTGGAAATGTCGGTAGAGGGTGGTAACCCGGAGATTGAAGTAGTAGTGGACCGAGACAAGATGGCCAACGTAGGCCTGTCGCTGGAGAACGTGGGTGCGAGCATGCAGCTGGCCTTTAACGGTAACTCCGATGTGACCTTCCGCTCCGGCACCGAAGACTACGACATCAACATTCGACTCGACGAGTTTGACCGTCGCAGCGTAACCGACATTGCCAACCTGTCCTTCGTGAACAATACCGGACAACTGGTGCGCCTCGGTCAATTTGCCGACATCCGCCAGTCTACGGGTCCTTCTCAGTTGGAGCGCTACAACCGCGTGACATCCGTGAACGTGAACTCACAGGTAATCGGTCGTCCGTCCGGTTCGATCGGTGCCGAGATTCAGGAGAAACTGGCCGCAGTGGAAATTCCGAAAGGCGTTAGCTTCGAGTTCGGTGGCGACATGAAAAACCAGAGCGAGGGTTTCGGTACGCTGGGTATTGCCCTGTTGGCCTCGATCATTTTCGTGTACCTGATCATGGTCGCCCTTTACGACTCGTACGTGTATCCACTGGTGGTACTCTTTTCTATCCCGTTGGCGATCATTGGTGCCTTGCTGGCCCTCGCGCTGGCATCGCAGGCCCTGAGTATCTTCTCGATCCTGGGTATCATCATGATGATCGGTCTGGTAGCGAAGAACGCCATCATGGTGGTGGACTTCACGAACAAGCTCAAAGCCGAGGGCGTGGAAGTGAAAGAAGCCCTGACTGAAGCCGTGAGAATCCGTTTCCGTCCGATCCTGATGACAACACTGGCAATGGTGATCGGTATGTTGCCGATCGCATTGGCGGGTGGCTCTGTGGCCGCCACCAAGAACGGTCTGGCATGGGCTTTGATCGGGGGTCTGAGCTCTTCGATGTTCCTGACCCTGATCGTGGTGCCGATCATCTACTACGGCTTCGACCGCATCCTGGCTAAGTTCGGCTGGGACAAGAAGACCGTGATCGAGCTGGAAGAGAAGTCGCTGGAAGAATTGGAGCACGAGACACGCGAGCTCGAAGAAAAGAAAATGGCGCACGAGTTTGCGCACTAAGAACTTAAACCTAACCCCACTGCTCCTGCCGTTTCAGGCAGGAGCAGCTAAGGGAAATGCGAAGTTCAATACTACTGTTAAATTTTTATACTTATGGCAGATCCTAGAACTATCCTGTACAAAGAGGTGATAAATTTGGTAAGCAGGTTAAAAGCAATAGCTCCCCATAAACTCTCGGGCCCCAAAGGGCTTTGGGAAAATGGGATGGACATAGTGGATGTGGTGGACATTATTCTGGCGGTAGAAAAGCGGTTTAATGTCGTGATTCCGGACGAGGTACCGGTCTACTCAATTGACGACCTGGTGAATTATCTGCAGTTAAGCACTGTCAGATAAGCTGAAAATTTCCCATATGATTTATGCCAAAAAAGGTGCAGGATAATGTCCTGCACCTTTTTTTATGGCGTCAGTCGCGGGCGAAGTCCGCGGGCTGGCAACACAAACAGTTTCTTCCCCTTACAGTTGATAGCGATCGTACTTGCGGCTCTTTCGGTCTTCCTTCCCATACATGTAGTACAAAAGGTAGCCTACCCCATAAACTGCCAGTACTGTTAAGATGATAAATTTCTCCATAACCTGATGCATTTTTATCCGAGTTGCCTAATATACGAAAGTTAGTAGGTTCTGGCTAATTCTCAATTATTTATAAAAAAATCTTTTCAAAAATCTTCTGATCGCAGCCATTGCCGACTAATCAGCCTGCTATAAGTTGAATTTATACCATAATTAATAAAATAATTAGTAAATATATGCTTTTTTTTATTAGAAAAATCAACCTTTATAAGGATACGAAGTTATTATATAATTATAAAACTGATAACTTGAAATGCTCCGGTCACGCTCCACCCTTCTGAACAGCATACCCTTAACCACTTGAAAGGAACTGAAATATTATGCAGTCAAGAAACCAAGGAAAGCTATACCTTACAAGTCCCGCCTTCTCGCAGGGCGAGCGAATTCCCACCCGCTATACCTGCGATGGGGAGAATATCAGTCCGCCGCTGGAGATCAGGAACCTGCCCAAGTATACCGAGAGCATCGTGGTGATTGTGGAGGACCCGGATGCCCCGCGCGGCATCTGGACGCACTGGTTAATGTGGAACATACCGCCCTCCAACCTGATTGAGGAAGGAGAAGTGCCGGGTATACAGGGAACCAATGATTTTGGGAGGCTGCACTATGGTGGCCCCTGCCCTCCCCAAGGGCTACACCACTACTACTTCCGGATATACGCCCTCGATGTGATGCTTAATATTAAGGAAGGAACCGGCCGCCAGGCATTGCTCCGCGTACTCGGGCCACACGTGCTCGCCATGGGCGAACTGATGGGGGTGTACAGCCGCTACAATGTTATGATGGCGTAGCGGGGTGCCACTGGGCCATGTGATGGGCATGGGTATGTAAATAGGCTCGGGGCTGGTAAAACTTGTCATAAAAATCCAGATCGAGGTGGTGGGCTTGCAGATAGGTGCAGATGAACATGGACGGCACTGTGCCCGGAAACTTACCGAAGGTATCATACACATACTGCGCCTGCAAGGCCACACACTCCCTGAAAGCCTCGTCGTGCACCTGGGCTGCTCCTCTTACTTTTGCATTTTGTAGCCAGGGCCCGGGCGTTTCCTTATTGAACGGACCACCTGCCCCGAATTTTCGCTCACAAACCGCATCCACCGCCGCCCGCATTGTGGGGTAGTGAGGCGGACAAAATCCCTCCATCACGCCTGCCAGACCTGTCGGATTCGGGTATGGCCAGCGCTCATCTGTATCGTACCGAAACCCCAGCCCCTCCACTCCGGCCACGCCGCTTGCACCCAGCACACTGAAAGGATCAATGCCATCGTACATCCATCCGCCAAGCCCCATCGCCTGCAGCATCAAAGCGCCAGCATAGCATGAGGTTGCCATCTCAGCGGTTACCTCGGCCAGCGAAAGTTGCTCTACAAAAGTAATTGGCCAGACATTATGCACGTCAACCAGCTCCCCAAACTGCGCTATACCTGGAATAGCGCGTTTGTGCATGTCGTCGTACAGCACGAGCCCGTTTTGCAGCATGTAGCAAAGCGCCAACAGCACATGCTGGGCCAGGTCGGCCACCGGAATGACCAGAAGCGTGCCGGGCTGGTTTGTGACCCAGGTGTTGTGCGCTTCTACGAAAGGAACTTCAGCTGGAAGTTTCAGACGTCCGTCCTGTAACTTAGTTACCTGTCCTTGCATGGCCTCCAGTACACGTTCCAATTCCAAAGCGCCATCTGCTTTCCTGTCAGCAGCTGCTGGCGCATCGCGGTTGTTGAGTACATATACCCCGGTATCGTCTGTAAAAAAGGTCGTGGAGGTATGGAAACCTGCCGCGGAAGGAAAGGTGCGCCCGCCGGCAGCGGCGGCGTAATTGGAAAGGTGCGGTGCGTAACGCTGCGCCCTATAGATCATGTTGTGCCAGCCTGTGTTGCCAGCGCAGGCCGTCACGACCAGCAGTTTTTCCAGTTCGGAGAGCGGCAGTGGCGCATGCTTTGATTTGTAGGCAAAGACTCCGTCCGGAATCTCCGCTCCCATGAAAAAGCGACGGGAACGGCGACCCAATAAAGCCTCCACCAACCCAAAACCCAACATTTGCTCAAAACCTGGAGGTATAGCCGAAGTTGCCATAAGTAAACTCGATTAGCCGCTAATCTATTTTACTCAACATCATGATAGTTGTTTGTAAATTAGATAGTTAGTAGGGTGCTTTCACTAAAAATAGCCCTCAACCCTAATACAATTCTCAGCACTATCAAAGGGCCGTCGTATGCCTGCCTCCCACTCTCTCCACTTGCGTTCGATTATCATTAGTAAAAAATTCTATCCTTGTTAGCAATCTTTCGTAAAGTCAAACTGTAAATAAGAATCCTATCGCATCAGCTAAACATATCGGAAAGACCATTGCCAAGATAATACTATGGTTCCTGGCCATTGTAGTGGGCTTGTTATTGCTTATCATTATCGCGCTGCAGATTCCGAAAGTGCAAAATTTTGCTGCCCAAAAAGGGGCCTCATACCTGGCCGGCATGCTCGATACCCGGGTGGAGATCGGCCGCTTCAAAACGGATTGGCGCAATGCCATTGTGCTGGAGGATGTATACCTGGAAGACCAGCAGCAGGATACCCTTTGGTATAGCCAGCGCCTGGGGTTGGACCTTAAAATATGGTCGTTGCTGAGAGGCACAGTGAACATCAGCAAAATAGACCTGCAGCAGGCCACGCTCAACCTGCACATCCGACCCGACTCTACTTCCAACTTCGACTTTCTGGCCGAGGCTTTCGCCACCGATACCACCGCTTCTCAGCCCGCCGACACAACTGGCGCCATGCAGTTTGATCTGGGGCTGATCAACCTGGAAAACGTGTATGTAAACTTCAACGATGAGGCGGGGGGCAACCACATCAGGGCCAGGGTCGGCCAGCTCACCACCACCATGGAAGAGTTGAACCTGGAGGAGGAGATCTACCGCCTGGATGAAATTGAACTGCGCAACACAGGTATAAGCTATGTACAGACCAAGCTTCCGCCCGACGAAGAGCCGCAGCCGATCACCTTTAACTTTGGCATGAACGGGGTGGAAGTTGAAAATTTTGGCCTGAACTACGTCAGTATACCTGCCGACCAGCGCATCGAGCTGAAACTAGGCAAGTCGGAACTGACCGTCGATAACATCGATCTGCCGAACGCCCGTATTGACCTGCGCAGCTTCGATCTGCACAATTCGAAAGTGCTTTATGTGCAGGAGAAAATGAAACCGACCGACTCGCTGGCGGTAAACCCGGCCGAAACCATACGCAAGCTTGATGAGTCGGTGGAGAAGACGCAGGGACAGCCGGTGAAGTGGGTTGTGAACCTGGGCAAGCTGAACGTGACCGGCCTGGAGGCAGGTATGGATAACGCCGACGCACCGCGCCAGAAAAGAGGCATGGACTACAACCACCTGCGTTTCTCCAACATCGAACTGGATGCCGAGGACGTCAGGTATAGCCTGAACCAGATGGGCATGCAGCTCAACCAGCTCAAGCTCGAAGAGCAAAGCGGGTTCCGGGTCAACAATTTCCAGTCGGCTATCACGCTGGACTCGACCCACGCCCGACTGGCCGACCTTGACCTGCAGACTGGCAACAGCCGCATCAGCAAAGACCTGGCCCTGCGCTATACCTCCTGGGATGACCTGACCGACAACCTGGACGCCGTACAACTGGACCTTGACATTGACAACTCGCGCATCGGCATGCAGGATGCGCTTATATTCGCACCCAACCTCGCCGACAACCCATCGTTCCGCAAGATCGCCAATTCCACCATACGTTTGGACGGTCGCGCACAGGGCCGGCTGGACAACATCAGCATTCAGCAGCTGCAGGTAGCGGGTCTGCAGGGCACCACCGTGAACGTGACAGGCAACGTGCGCAACGCCATGGACCCTGAGCGCCTGTCCATGAACCTCGACATCAACCGCCTTGCCACCACCCGTACCGACATCCTGGCATTGGCTCCTCCAGGTACCATTCCGCCTGAGATCAGGATCCCCAACAACCTGAGCATGACGGGCAGGTATAGCGGCACACTCACCAACTTCGATCTGAACGCGGCCATCAGCAGCTCCTTCGGCAACCTGAATGCCGTGGTAGACATGGACGCAGGTCCCGCAGGTGCCGAGCCTTTCCGGGCGACGGTCAGGACATCCGGCTTTGATCTGAAGCAGCTCTTTACCGAGGACTATGGCGTGGGCCGGGTTGCGTTCGAGGCGACCGCGCAGGGCACAGGCCTGAGTCCTGAAACCATGCGCGCCGATGTGAAAGCCCGCATCAAAGAAGCGAATTACAACAACTACGCCTATAATAATGTGGATGTGGATGCCCGTATCGATCGTAACCTGTACCAGGTGGCGGCCCGCGCCCGCGACGAGAACCTGAACTTTGACCTGAAAGGCGACTTTAACCTGCGCAATACCGAGCGGGGTGAGTATGTCTTTGACCTGGACCTGAAAGGTGTGGATCTGAAAGCCCTCAATTTCTACGAAGAGGACCTGGGTATACGGGGCCAACTGCGCGGACGCTTTGCCGGCAAGGACGCCAGCGATATAAGCGGCACACTAGAGGGGGACCAGGTGCGGGTGCGCCTGCAGGGTGTCTCCTACCCGATCGACTCGCTGCAACTGACTCTGAACCAGAAAATGCCGGGCACAGCGATTGCACTTAACTCCAGCATCCTGAACGCCGACATGCGTTTCGCAAACGACCTGGCAGAACTACCCACTGCGCTGGCCAAGCACTTCTCCGCTTACTTCGACCTGCAACCCGATCCGCCTTACCCGGCCAACCTGAATCTGGGCGACTTTGAAGCCACGATGCTGGTCCGACGCCCGGATATCATTGCCTCGTTTGTGCCTGGTCTGGAAGATTTGCAGGTAAACGGTCCGGTTACGGCATCTTATAACGGCGAAACGCAGGAATTCGCCATGGATGCAAATGTTAGCCAGCTCACCTATACCGAATACAACATCCGGGATATGGCCCTGCAGGTGCGTGGCAACCGCGAACAGATGGGCTATGATCTGGGGGTGCGCGAAATCCGCTCCCCTTCCCTGCTCCTCAACAACGTGAACCTGAACGGGGCCGCCCGCGACAATGACCTTGTCACACGACTGGCCATAGCCGGCACCGACAGCGTAGAGCAGTTTGTGGTAGGTGGCGTACTCAACAGCCTCGGGCCAGGCTACCGTTTTGCCTTTAACCCGGAGCAGCTCGTAATCAACGGGGAAGCGTGGTCCGTACCGCAAGACAATTACCTGCAGTTCGATACGAATCTGCTCTATGCGCAGAACATCCGGCTGGAACGCAACGGCAATTACCTGCTCCTGAACAGCACCGGCCCGGTAAGCTCCAATGCACCCCTGCAGGTAGAGTTCGGCAACCTTGAGATCGGTCAGATCATGGCTTCGTTTCAGCAACAGGACAGCGTGATGACCGGTGTTTTGAACGGCACAGCCACCGTCACAGACCTGATGGCCGGCAACCCTGCTTTCACGGCAGACCTTACACTGACCGAGTTCGCCTACACTGGTATACCGATCGGTGACATCGCCCTGAAAGCCAACACAGCAGGCGCCAACCGCTACAACCTGAACATGGCGCTCACCGGAAATGGCAACGAAGTACTTGTTAGCGGCACTTACGAGATGCAGCCCGAAACCAGCCTGCTCAACCTGGATGCCAACATTGCCAATCTGAACCTGGCCTCCTTTGGCGGCTTCACGCAAGGTATGGTGAAGGACCTGGCCGGCAGTGCCAACGGCAGGTTGCGCATCACCGGCCCGCTCACACAGCCTGCCGTTCGGGGAAGTCTGGATTTCAACGAGGCGCAGTTCAACCCGACCATGCTCAACACACGCTATACCTTGCAGAACGAGCGGCTGGAGTTCAACGAGCGGGGCATCGGCATGCGCGACTTCACGCTGACCGACTCGTTGGGCAATACACTCGACATCAACGGGCAGATCCTGACTCAAAATTATACTGACTACACCTTTGATCTGCGCGCCCGAACCGACCGCTTCCTGGCCATGAACTCCACTGCCAACGACAACGACCTGTTTTACGGCAATGTGCAGATGGCCATGAAGGCTGCCATCACCGGCAGTATGCTTGAGCCGAACATTGAGGTGTTTGTCACCGTGCTCGACGGCTCCACCTTCACCACCGTGATCCCGGCAGATGGCGTAGCCGCGGCAGAGCGCGACGGGGTGGTAGAATACGTCACACTAAACGATTCCCTCAACGCCATCTTGCAGCGGGCAATTGAGGAAACCACTTCCGCCGGCTTTGTAGGGGCCAATATTGATGCCCAGATCACCGTGACCGATGCGACCACTGTCACCATTGTCATCGACCCGACCACGGGCGACAACCTGGTAGTGCGCGGCAGCGCCTCCCCGCTGTACATCGGCATCACCCCGAGTGGGCAGATCAGTATGAGTGGCCGCTACGAAATAACAGAAGGCAGGTATAGCATGGACTTCTATGACCTGGTGTCGCGGCAACTCGACATTGCCAAAGGCAGCTACATCAACTGGACCGGTGATCCGATGCAGGCCAACATGCAGATATCCGCTATTTACCGCTTACAGGCGGCCCCCATGGAACTCGTGGTCGACCAGGTGGATGCAGACCAGGCTTCCCTTAACCGTTACCGCAACCAATTGCCGTTCGAAGTCTTTGTAAATCTGAACGGTGAGCTGCTTAAGCCCGAGATCGGCTTTGACATACAACTGGAGGAGCAACGGCGCGGGGCCTTGGATGGTACCGTTGAGAGCCGCTTGGCCGCCTTGCGCCAGGATGAATCAGAGCTGAACAAGCAGGTGTTCTCGCTTCTGGTTCTGGGGCGCTTCCTGGCGCAGGACCCGCTGGCCAGTTCCGGTGGCGGCGGGTTGGGCTCTACGGCCCGCAACAGCCTCAGCCAGGTGATGACCGATCAGCTAAACCAGCTGACAAACCGCTATGCCGGCGGGCTTGGCCTGGAACTGGGTGTCAGCTCTTACGAAGATTACTCATCGGGCTCGGCCGAAGGCAGAACAGACCTGAACGTAGCCATGCGCCAGCAGTTCCTGGACGACCGCCTGACGGTGCGCGTCGGTACGGACATCGGACTGGAAGGCCAGAACGAACAGCAGCGCAACATGGGCGGCTTCGGCGGCGACGTGTCGGTGGAGTATTCGCTTACAAAAGACGGCCGTCTGCGGGTGCGTGGCTTTCAACGCAACCAGTATGAAGGCTTTCTGGAGGGCGATGTACGGGCCACAGGCCTCGCGCTGATCTTCGTGCGCGACTACGACAACTTCTCGGATCTGTTCCGCAGTCTCGAGAGACGGGAGATCCGCCGAGAAGAACGCCGCCTGGAAGAAGCCATAGAGTTTAACAGAAAGGAGAAGCGCAAAGAAGAGCAGGAAGCTGAACAAAAAGTAGAAGAAGTCATCAAAGAAGAAGAATAAGAACAAACCCTATATGACCACAGCTTTACGCTATACCCTGGTTGCTATATGTTGTCTGGTGCTGAGCTGGGTACTACCTGGTTGCAGCAGCTCTAAAACTGTACCGGAAGGTGATGCCCTGTTTGCAGGCTACAATGTGAAGGTGAACGATGAAAAGGACAGCAGCAAACGCGGAAAAGCGCTGGAAACCGAACTCAGCAACACTGTTCGCCCCAAGCCCAACGCCTCTATACTGGGGATGCGCCCTAAACTCTGGATATACAATGCCTTTTACACCGAAAAAGAAAAAGGGCTCAAAAACTGGATACAGAACAAGCTGGGCGAGCCACCGGTGCTGCTCTCCGAAGTGGATACAAGCAGCATAAACGAAGTGATGCAGGCCCGCCTGCACAACCGGGGCTATTTCTACAGCACTGTGCAGAGCGATACAACCATCAAGAAGAAGAAAGCCACCATCGACTGGAACGCGACCGTGCACGAGCCATACCGTATCCGACAAATTGCCTATACTGCCAGCGACTCGCTCCCCATCCAGACTGAGATCAAAAAGACGATTGCCAACTCGCTCCTCAAAAAAGGAGAGCCTTACGACCTGGACAAAATGATTGCTGAGCGCGGCCGCATCGACCAGGTACTGAAAAACAGGGGCTATTATTTCTTTGCACCCAATATGCTCATTTTCAGTGCCGACACCACAGTAGGAAACAAACAGGTGGATGTGCTGCTGCGTTTGAAACACGACTTGCCCGCGCATGCCCTGAAACCATACAAAATCGACGACATTTTCATCAATGCCAACTTTGTTCTGAATGACAGCCTCTCTGTAAGCGATACCTTGCGCTTTGATGCCTACAACTACATTCCGAACGAAAACTATGTACGGGCAAAGCATATTGTACCGGGCCTGTTTGTGGCCAAGGACAGTGTGTACAGCCGTCGAAACCACTTGCTTACGGTTAGCCGGCTGTCGGGACTGAGCGCCTATAAGTTTGTGAACCTGCAGTACGAGCGCGACACTTTGAAGGACGACCGCCTGGACGCCTTCATTTACATGACCCCAGACATGAAGAAATCACTGCGGGCAGAGGCTCAGATGGTGAGTAAATCCAACAACCTGGCGGGTCCGGGCATCTCTGTGTCTTTCCGGAACCGCAATGCCTTTAAAGGGTCTGAAGTGCTCACGCTGGACCTCACCGGTCGATTTGAAAACCAGGTGGGCGGCCAGCGGGCTGTTGCCAGCGGCGAGTCGGCATCGGAGAACACGGCAGGGCTTAACTCCTACGAACTGGGGGCACAGGCCAGCCTTACCTTCCCCAGGCTGGTGGCTCCTTTCAATCTGCCAAACCTGCGCTCGGCCTTTGTGCCGAAAACGCGCATCTCGCTCGGCTACAACTTCCTGAACAGGGTGCAGTTCTTTCAAATGAACTCGTTCAACGCCTCCTATGGGTATAACTGGCGACCGAAGCAAACCATCACGCACGACTTTACGCCTATCAACCTGCAGTACGTGCGGCTGGGGAACACAACCGCCGAGTTTGATTCGCTGCTGAACAACAATCCTTTTCTGAGAAGCAGTTTCGAGGAGCAGTTCATCATCGGTTCCATCTACCAGCATACCTTCAGCACACTGGGTCTAGAAAACAAGAAACATCAGTTCTTTAACGCCACTACCCTCGATGTATCGGGCAACGTGGTGAGCGGTTTGCAGTCGCTGCTGGGGAACGAAAAGCGCGATGACCAGGCTGACCCGCCTGTGCCGGCGCGTACCATCTTTAACCAGCCTTACTCGCAGTATACCCGCATCGACAACGATTTTAGGTACTACTACAACTTCTCGAAGACAAGCCAGCTGGCCACCCGCCTGATCGCCGGCGTGGGCTACCCTTATGGCAATTCCGTGACGATGCCCTATGTCAAGCAGTTTTCGATAGGCGGGCCGAACAGTATCCGGGCTTTCCGGGCGCGCAGCATCGGGCCGGGCACCTATAACGTGCCCGATACGCTGGCCTTCTCGTTCTTCGACCAGGTGGGTGACATCAAACTGGAGGCAAACGCCGAGTACCGGTTCCCGATTTTCGGGTTCTTCAGAGGGGCTGTTTTCCTGGATGCCGGCAATATCTGGCTCATCAACGAAACCTACGACCGCAATGGCAGCCTCGAAAAGCCTAAGTTCAAGGCCAGCAATCTCTTTCAGGAGCTGGCTGTCGGTACCGGCTTTGGCTTACGCGTGGACATTGAGTTCTTTGTCATCCGCTTTGATCTGGGTATACCGGTGCGGGTGCCCTACCTGCCTGAAGGCGATCGCTTCGTGCTCGACGATTTTAAATTCGGTTTCAACCCCAAACCGGGCCAGCATGGCATCGTGCTCAACATAGCCATCGGGTATCCATTTTAAGCACCGCTGTCAGGTATAACGGCTATACCTGACAGCGGCTATACCTATGTTACAGGATCTCCAGCACTTTTTCGGGCGGACGGCCGATGGCCGCTTTGTCGCCTTTCACCACAATCGGCCGCTCGATCAGTACCGGGTTCTCTGTCATGATCCGGAGCCATTCGTCGTCGGTGTAGCTTTTGCCCGCAAACTGCTCTTTGTATACCTGCTCCCCTTTTCGCAGTAGCTCCTCGGGTTTTAAGCCCAATTTGTGGAGCACAGTTTTGAGTTCTTCGGTAGTGGGCGTGTCCTTGAGGTACTCAACCACTTGCAGTTCCTCTCCTTTGTCGCGCAGTAGTTCCAGCGTCTGCCGGCTCTTGCTGCACCTGTTGTTATGATAGATCGTTACCATGGCGTCTGGATTTGTTTGGTCAAAGATACGTAAAAGCCACTGATAGGCTGATGTGGGTTCGTTTCTGTCATTCCGGCAAAAAGCTTACCTTTGCAAAAAAGATGGCCCGTCTGGCTTATCTGATTTTGAATGATTTGTAAAATCTTACTATTTCCTAATAAACCATTATGAAAAAGACAACCGTATTTGCAGCACTGGTGGCTATGTTTGCCTTCGCTTCCTGTTCATCTGACAATAACCAGCAACAGGCTGAAACCACAGAGGAGCACGATCATGAGCACCACGACGGCATGGCGCACGGCGACAACCTGCCGGCCGCCGGCACTGTAGTGGTGGAGACACCCACCTTTGACTCGGTAGCAGAGCCTATGAAACGTAATCTGGCCCAGCTGCTCGACGAGTACATAGCCCTGAAAGACGCCATGGTCGAGTCAAACGCGGAAACGGCCAAAGAAGCTGCCAGTACGGTGCTCAACTCCGCGAATGCCATGCCAGTAGCCTCTCTGCAGGTACCGGAGCAAAAGACGTTTGCTGAAGAGCAGATTGAAAAAGTACGTCAGGCCTCTGCAGTCATTGCCGCCACTAACGACCTGGGCGAGCAGCGTAACCATCTGGAAGACCTGTCAGAAGCGGTGTTCTCCCTGACCAAAGCCTTTGGCGCCACAGACCAGAAGGTATACTACCAGCACTGCCCGATGGTGAACAACAACCAGGGAGCCTACTGGGTAAGCACCAACTCCGAAATCCGCAACCCATACTTCGGCAGCAGCATGCTCAAGTGCGGCAGCAACGAAGAGGTGCTTAACTAATTTAGTGATGGAGTGATGGAGTGAGTGAGTTTTAATTCGCTAGAAAATAGAAGAGCTGATCAAGTTATTGATCAGCTCTTTTTGGTTTTTAGCTTTCTCAGAATTTATCACTGCCACACAATTTCTCGTTTACAAACACTAAATCAGAAATCACTCATTTACTCCATCACTAAATCAAAAATAACAATCCGTCCAGTCCAGTACGATATGGATGAGCAGTCCCAGGCCAATCAGTCGTGTTTTGGGGATAAGCGCAAGGGTCAGGTAGAAAGGCAAAAGCCAGTAACGGTGTAGCAAATGAAAACCAACGCTGCACCTGTCCTGGTCGATGATGGGGGTTACCAGTAAGTGGTCAAAGTCAATCAGCCAGCCTGCCAGCATCATAAGCGATGCAAAGCGGAGTTGCTCCCGATAAAACAGTGCCGCCACCAGTACAGGAACGGACATGTGCAGTATAATATGGATCGCAAAAGACAAAGTCATACAGCAGGTACTGTGTAGGCCGCGGATTGGTTACTAAATGCCTGTACACAAAAAAGCCCTTCGCCTGCTAAAGCGAAGGGCTTTTTATATGCTTAAAGGAAGTCTCTATTTCAAAGCATCCAGCAGCATCCTGGATTTTACGCGTAGCGCAAACCACTCGTATGTATTTTTCAGGCGCTCAAAATGCAAACCCTCCACAATGCCGTTCACGCTGGCTTCCTGCAACGCAGTGGCCAGTACATTGTTTTCAATCTGAAAATTTTCGTAAACAAGGCCTTCTTTTATAAAAGAACACTCTACTTTCTTCTCACGGTCTTTCAAAACAAGGGTGTTGCTGTGCCGGAGTGCTTTCTGGATTCGCTCGAGCTCTTTCATAGTCATGTGTTTGTGCAAAGGATTATAACTTAATAGCAAGTTTATTACATGTTCTACTCCTAAAAAGTTCACAAATATTTCAAGTTATTTCTTAATTTTTTCAAATAAACGGAAAGGGGTACGGAGTACCTTAAACTTAAAAGAGGCGCGCCACGGTGTTAGCACTCATCATCAGTTATTTGGCAAGTGCGCAGCTTGCAAGTGCCAGCATTAGGAGGCATGGCTGAATAAGCCCTCATAAGGGTCGTTGGAGGAAATAAGCCACTTTTGAGCGGCCGTGGGATCACTGAAGTGGGCAATCTGGAAATCAGGTCTGAACATATGCAGTAGGCTATTACTCACCTTCTCTACCACCACCTCCAGAAACAGGTCATCTGGCAGCACGAGCGCCAGCTTGCGGAGTTTGGTCTGTGGTAGCTCATGCCCCAACATCTCAATGGTCCAATGCTGGTCGCTCATGTTCAGTGTGGCCATACGGCTGATGTCGATCAACCAACCCGATGCATTACTTTTTTGCAACTGTTTACAAATTCTTAAAATAGCCTGGCGGTACTCCTTGCTGTTCACAACACGTAACCACTGGCTCGAGAGTAAGTCACGCTTGCGGTCGTAGCTTAATTTCAGATAGGGAGGTGATGCCATATTTATCAATAACAGTCTATAATTTAATGCTAAAATTATATAACGTATAAATACGTAGGCTGTTGTCCCTATTACGTGAAAATCATTGAATAGTCATACTAACCCACTTATTTTCAATGTGAAGCCAATGACAAAGAGCACGATCCTGCTGGCCTGTAGTTATGCTATGGCATTCACTAAAATTCAAAACCACTTCACCTCAAAAATGACGAACGTCATTTTATGGTTTATGGGCAATGCTTAGTTTTAAGCTTATAACGTCAAGATATGCAGTGAGATACAATTTACTAACCCTCTAAAGGTAGCTAGGAATGGAGAATTTGAGATGTGCCTTGGTCGAAGAGACCGGAACAGCAGTGAAGAGAGAAAGCGCCAGAAAATGTTTTTACAAGGTATACAGCTACCTCCTGTACCAGGATACGGACAGTTTACTGGCTACATTAGATTATCGGGAGTCGTTGGGCAGAGAAGAGCGCAAGCGCGAACGGTATTTCGTGTTTCGCTTTATGCTGAGAGTGGTCAAAAGTAAACATCCCAAACAGTATGGCCGTCTTTGCCCTATAAAAAACAAAGCATAGCTTTCATCTCTTTGTATCCCCTACATGCCTTCGCCTCCTATTTGCCTTCAATGGCAGACAGGAGGTTTTTTGTGAATTCCCTCTAAATACCGATATGGCCATGCAACCATCGTTGCGGGTTTACCATCTATCTGTCGTACCTGGCGAGTAAGGTTTGTACCAGCTCCTGTGTTCATCGACTTCAACCAAATAAGCCTACCCATTCGTCGGATTTCCAGACCTGTTTACGGATAATTTCAGCTAGTTCATATAATAAACTAAACAGTACCTTGCATTACAAAGTACTATAGACTAGCTTTACAACATCCTATTACAATACATGCTAACAAAATAATACTATGAAAAAGTTATTCTACTCCATTGCACTTACGTTCCTTATTACTTTGTCACACAACAGCTTAGCACAGCAAGAAGGTTGGCTAACGGGGAAAGTATCGGATGAGAAGGGGGAAGACCTTGGGTTTGTGAACGTGGCGGTGCTCTCCTCCACCGACGCGGTGGTGACAGGAGCCATTGCGGAGATGGACGGCTCCTTCCGCATCAAAACACCGGCAAAGGGCAGCTACAAACTGAAGCTGAGCGGCCTGGGCTATCTGCCTCTCGTCAGCGAGGTGTTCCAGGTAAGTGGGCCTGACTTCAGCCATGACTTCGGGAAGCTACAGGTAAAGCCCGACGTTAAAACTTTGAAAGAGGTCACCATCCAGACCATGCGCCCGACCATAACCAACGACGCAGAGAAGATGGTGGTGAGCGTGGAGGGCACAGGGCTGGCGCAAGGCAGCACCGCCTACGAAGTGCTCGAAAAATCTCCCGGCGTTTGGATCGACCAGGATGGCAACATCACCCTCAACGGCAAGCCCGGTGTGCAGGTCATGATCAACGGTAAGCAGTCGTACCTGTCGGGTAAACAGCTGCAGAACCTGCTGCAAGGCATGTCCGCCGAAAACCTGAAGGACCTGGAGATCATCACCAACCCTTCTTCCCGCTACGACGCCGAGGGCGCTTCCGGCATCATCAACATCAACCTGAAAAAGAACGAATCCTTTGGCATGAACGGCAACGTGTACGCCGGCTTTCAGTACAACCGCTTCAGCTCATACAACACCGGTTTTGACCTAAACCACAAAGCAGGCAAGTGGAGCACAACCGCCGGTATGGACTTTTCACGTCGCCAGAATTTCCGGGACATGGAGATGGAGCGCATCTTCAACGACCCGGCCGGACGCAGCTTCTTCGACCAGGTAGGTATAGAAGAACGCAAGCGCGTAAACCCTACCCTGCGCCTGGGCACCGACTATGATATCAACGAGCGCCACAGTGTGGGTTTTATGAGCAATCTGTATTACAACGCGAACGAAGGCATCTTCAACACCGAGTCTGACCTGCGCCGACCGGTAGCCGCTGACAGCCGCCAGATTTCAGCCACCAACGAGCACGAGAGCACATACCGCAACGGCACGTTCAACCTGCACTACAATGGCAAACTCGACACACTGGGCACTACCTTCTCTGCCGACATAGACTATGCCCGTATTACTGACGAGACAGACTTCGTGTTCAAGAACAGACAGTATGTGCTGGGCACAAATGACCTGGTTAGCCAGGAGCACCTCACCAGCCACAACCCAACTGGCTACGACATCCTCTCTGGTAAGGTGGATTTTACGAAGAAATTGGGTAAGGATGGCAAACTGGAACTGGGCGCCAAGGCCAGCCATGTGGTGTCAGACAACGAGTTGCTGTTCTACGAGGTATCGGATGGCAGAGAGGTGTTGGATCCACGCCGCACGAGCCACTTCATCTACAAGGAGAACATCTTGGCAGGTTATGCCAACTACTCCAACAAGCTGAGCGATACCTGGAAGATCATGGCGGGTCTGCGTGCCGAGCGCACCTCCTCAAACGGCAACTCCATCACGCTGGACGACATTACCAAGCGCGACTACCTGGACCTGTTCCCAAGCCTGTTCCTGCAGCAGAAAGTGAGTGACAATTACCAGGTGAGCTACAAGTACAGCCGCCGCATCAATCGCCCTTACTATGGTCAGCTGAATCCGTTCATCTTCTACCTCGACCCTTATACCTGGTCGCAGGGCTACCCGAACCTGAAGCCACAGTACACCAACTCGTTTGAGATCACGCAGACCCTGAAAGAGCGCTACAACCTGATGGCCGGTTACTCGATCACGACAGACTTTATCGGCGAGGTGCCCACTTACAACAGCGAAGACAACACAACCGTGTTCAGCCAGCGCAACATCGAGAACTACAAGAACCTGTACGCTACGCTGGTAGCACCGGTGCGGATCTCGGGCAAGTGGGAAATGAACAACACGGCCACCCTGGCCTACCAGCGCTACTCCAAAGAAGTGAACGCCCAGGATGTGGTGAACGACGAAGTGCTGTTCTATATACAGTCGAACCAGAACATTCAGCTCCCCAAGAGCATCCGCATGGAGCTGAACGCGGGCTTCCAGGGACCAGCCGTGTACGGTCTCTACGAGATCGATAGCCAGTGGTGGCTGGATGCCGGCCTGAAGCGCACCTTTATGGACGACCGCCTGACACTGGCCCTGAACGCGACCGACATCTTCAAGACCCGTGAACTGAAAGTGAAAACCGTGCAGGATGGCAACCTCAACGCCATAGACCAATACCAGGGCACGCAAAGCATCCGCATCAACCTGCGTTACAATTATGCCAGGGGCAAGGAGTTTGAAAGCAAGCGCCGCAACACCAACCTGGAGGAGATCAACAGAACCGGAAATTAGATAAATAGTACTTGTTAGCTAACTCAGCCCCCGCACCCGAAGTGTGGGGGCTGTTTCTTTTGTGCCCAGGTATAAGTGCTCTTTTCTATCCCGAAGCCGGCTTGGCACGTAGTATTACATTCAATAAAAAGAAACACGATGGAAGACGCGAATACAGAACCCAAGAAACTACGCATAGCAGCCGTAGGCGATATACATGTGAGTGAACAGGACGCAGGCAAGTGGACCGATTTTTTCAGGCAGGCATCGGAAGAGGCGGATGTGCTGCTGCTCTGCGGCGACCTGACCGATACCGGCCGCGAAAGCGAAGCCGAGGTGTTGGCAGAAGAACTGAAAGCCTGTTCTATACCTGTGCTGGCCGTGCTGGGCAACCACGACTATGACCACGACCAGGTGAAAAAGCTGCGCAAGATCTTCGCCCCGACCAACCTCAAACTGCTCGACGGCGACTTCACCGTGATCGGGCATGTGGGCTTTGCGGGCGTGAAAGGCTTTGGCGGCGGCTTCGACAGGTACATGCTAGGTATGTTCGGAGAGCAACTGAACAAAGATTTTGTGCAGGAGGCCGTGACAGAGGCCCTGAAGCTGGACGCCGCCCTGGCGCAGATCGACAGCGAGCAGAGCGACCTGAAGAAAATAGCGATTCTGCACTACTCCCCAATTCAGGCCACGATAGAGGGCGAGCCGGATGCTATTCACCCCTTCCTGGGCTGCTCCCGCCTCGAGGAGCCACTGAACCGACGCAACGTGGAGGCCGCCTTTCACGGGCATGCCCACGTAGGCACACTGGCCGGCGAAACGAGCACCGGGGTCAAGGTGTTCAACGTATCGAAACCTGTGCTGCAGAAGTCCGATTACGAAAAGCCTTTCTTCCTGTATGAGGTATAGCACGAGCTGGTACGTGCTATAGCTTAGACTATACTGCTAATCCTGAGCCGGAAGCTCTGACTTTAGAAACCCGTTGCTATACCTTGTCGCAGGTATAGCAACGGGTTTTTTATGCGGACTGCCCCCGGTAAATACTTAATAAGAAAGTAGTTGTTTTATACAATCAAATGAATATATTTACATATCTAAAAACCAATCAAACCTTTCACCTTAAACAATCCGGCTTATGAGCATGATGAAAGAATTCAAAGAATTTGCCATGCGTGGCAATGTTATGGACCTGGCGATCGGTATCATCATCGGTGGTGCCTTCAGCGGTCTGGTTAACTCCGTTGTAAACGACCTGATCATGCCGCTGGTAGGCACGGCCATCGGCGACATGGACTTCTCGAACCTCTATGTGCCGCTCTCCGATGCAGTGCCGACAGGCCTGGCACTGGAAGAGGCGCGTAAACTGGGGGCCGTATTTGCCTGGGGTAACTTTGTCACCGTGGTGCTGAACTTCCTGATCCTTGCTTTCATCATTTTTATGATCGTGAAGGGCATGAACCGCTTGAAGCGCAAGAAAGTAGAGGCGCCTTCTGTACCGCCTGCCCCAACCAAAGAAGAAGTACTCCTCACCGAAATGCGCGACGCCCTGCGAACCATCGCCGCCAAGTAGCCTATACCTGAAACATAAAAAACGATGTTGCGCAGGCTGGAAAGGCCTCACGCAACATCGTTTTTTTGATTTCTAAAGATTAATTAATGGTCATTCATTGCCACACGTCAGGGATTATTCGCACATCGCGACAATCAACAATTCAACAAATAGGCAATTACCAAATTAAAACTACCCCCTCTCATACCTATCTTTAGTATCTACGACAGCTAGCTCCTGCAGCAACTGGGCGATGTTGCGGGTGGTGGCTTCGAAGAAGGCCTGGCCTTTGGCGGGCGTGGCGGCTGCCGGGCTGCCAATGCCCGTGTCGTCGCTCACCTGCGACCAGAGGCGCTCTGACCAGGCCCAGCCCTGCCGTATACCTATTAGTTTGGACTTATACTCTTTGCCCTCTCCTGCTTCGCTCAGCGGCAACACCAGATCGGGGCGCAGGTACTGCATGATGCTGGTCTCCACCTCGTCGGCGTGGTCGCCGGGGCTATCGAAGTAGGCTTTGCGGTCGGCGGCCAGAAACCAGTTGCAGGTCAGCAAAAACATTTCCGGGAACCGGAGGCCCAACTCACGCAGGATCGGTTTAAAGTCATTGCCGCCATGGCTGTTAAGTACCAGCAGTTTGCGGATGCCCTGCCGGTTGAGCACTTCCACGATGTCGCGGAGAATCAGTAGCTGTGTACTGGGGTTGAGGTTGATGTCGAGCGTGATATCGGCCTGGCCGGTGTTTACGCCAAAGGGGATAACCGGCAACACCGTTACTTTGGCGCCGGCTTCCCAGGCCAGGCGGGCCGCCTCTGCCGCCACCGCTTCGGCCTCGTAATTGTCGGTGCCATAGGGCAGGTGGTAGTTGTGGGCTTCGGTAGCGCCCCAGGGGAGCACGGCTACGTCTATGTGCTGCTCTTTAATGGCTTTCCAGTTCGATTCGGCAAGTATGTAGGGGCGCATTATTTTAAATATAGGTTGCTGATAGGTTTGGTTTTGTAGGTTTAGGCAAGTAGCCAGCTGCGGGCTTCGCCGTAGTACTCGAACTCCATGAACTTGTAAGGGAGCTGACTCCGGTCGATGTGGCGCAGCATGTTCTCGGAACTGATGCGGGCCGATATGTCAGTGGACTTAACACGGGCCAGTTTCTCCAGTTGCTGCGACTGCTCTATAAACCGGGGCAGCCACTCATTCCTCGTCCACTCCTGGTCGGAGGGGCGCACCACCCGCGACAGGCGGTAGTCGATGAGCCAGCGTTTTATGTCGTAGTGCTGGAGCGCGTGCAGGTAATGTAGCATGGCCTCGCGGTAGGCGCCGCTGGGCGCGTAGGCCAGCCAGGTAATCTCAAGCAGTTTTTCAGCCTCGTAATAGGCAATGCTGATATAGTCTTTTTTGTATATTATCATTGCGGTACGCTTCTTAACTCTCGTACAGGCACTATAACATCGGATACATCGTTTCCAGTTTTATTCAGCCAGTACGCTCCTATTCAGTATTTTTGACAAGGGTTTGCAATAAACAGTTTCCATTTTTGAAATCAAAACCCCTTCTTAAGTTTAGTATAAATTTTCGCTTTTACTGTACATCCCCTTGTGTGTTCAGTACTCGCTTAGTAACTTGTGTCGTTTCCATTTCGGGTTTTTTCAGCCTAATTTATCGTTCATGATTCTCTTGCAAAACAGCATATTGCGATTAGAGTACAACCCGGCCACTGACATACTGCAGGTACGCTACCCGGATCTGCAACGCTTTCATATGTCGGAGATCAGGCACAGCTTGCATGTCATGGTGGAAACGATCCGAAACTATGATGTGCGCAAACTCCTGCTCGATGCCCGCACCACGGCCGTAGAAATTGAGGAGGATGAAAACCGACAGCTTACCATGGAATTGGTGGCAATGCTAGCGAAGACACGCCTGGTAAAAATTGCCCGCATACAGCCATACGACCCTGAAAGAGAGGCCCGTGCCCAGCATAATATAGAAGAGGCCCGCAAAGCAGGCTTATTGTCCTATGAAGTAGCTACCTTTTCCACACCCGATGACGCACTGGCCTGGCTCAAGGCTTAGCGCGCATGCTCAGGTATAGCTTAGTGTGTGTTCCCGTTTGTGATTCCCAGGCCCGCCAACACACGGCTTTTGATCGTGAGCGCCCCAATGATGCGGCTTTCCGGTAGTGGCCATTTCCGAATCAAGGTAGGTATAGCCAGTATACCCGCCTCCTCGGCACGCTCCGGATTTTTCAGTACATCTACTATCTCAACTTCACAATTCCCGTGCAGATGCTCTTCACAGATGTTCTGCAAAGTCTCAATGGCCTCTACCGAAGTAAGGCTGCTACCGTTGACATAGAGCTCTAGGATGTGTTTGCCCATTTTTGATTGGAGGGTTTTTACACCCATATATTCCTTCAAATGCCTCTCTCTTCCTTCTAAATACTAGTTGTTTTGCTTCACTACAACCGGGTTTCCAGTCAATATGCCGCTTACGCCGTTAAAAGGCTCTCCAATGTTCATGCCCTGGCTGTCGATCGTGAACTGGCGAATAGCGGCATCGTGCTTCGAGCCGCGCATTTTGAGCACCGAAATAGCACGCTGCATTTCGCCATATACTTCCACATAGCGCAACAGTATAATCGTATCGGTGATGGTGGAGATATTACCTTCCGTAACCGAGGCGCCTCCTGTCAGGAGCGGCGTGGTTGCCGTAAACATCCCCGTGATCTCCTCGTGCTTTAAAAACGAAGTCAATGCAATGATAAATTCCCGGAAACCCTTTTCGGATGAGGTGCGCGTCAGAGCAGACAGGCTGTCGATGGCAATGCGATCTGGCTTGAAGGATTTAACGATCTCTTGAATGTTGATGAAGTGGTCCTCCAGCGAAGAAACTTCCGGGTAAATACATACAACTTTCAAATAGCCGTCTTCTTCAAGTTTTTCAAAGTCCTGTCCCCAGCCCTTGGCGTTGCGGAAAAGTTGCTCACGGCTTTCTTCAAAGGCCATTAGCAGGCATCGCTCTCCTTTCTCGCGGATGCCGTTGATGAAATTGGCTACCAACAGGGTTTTACCGGCACCCGTCGCCCCCGATACAAGTATGATAGAATCGCGGTAAAAACCGCCACCGCACATGTCGTCGAGTTTAGGTACGCCCGAGGTCACCCGCACGTGCGAGGAACGCTGCTTCAGCTCCATTGCTGAAAGCGGAATAATGACGATGGCTTTGTCAGGTATAATGGTAAAGGGGTTCTCGCCTTTGATGTGGTTGCTGCCCCTGAACTTGAGTATCTCGATGGTGCGTCTTCGCTTCTCCTTGTTGAGCACGTTGCGCAGGATGATCACGTTGTCGGCCAGGAATTCCTCTACTCCGAAGCGGGATATTTCGCCATACTCTTCGGTTCGCTCCGCCGTGATGATGGAAGTGGCGTGAAGGCGACGCAATGTCATGGCGACTTTAAAGAGCTCGCGCCGGATGGTGTGCATATCCGGAAACTGCGTGAACACGCTGCCGATGGAGTCGATGACAACGCGCTGTGCTTTGATTTTGTTGATGGCATGCTCCAGTCTGATGCGGAAGGCGCTCAGGTCGTAGTCGCCGACCGTAATGGAGTCTTCCTCTTTCGGAGAGCCGTCCACAAAGACCCACTTGCCTTCTTTCTCCCAGGTATCGATGTCCCAGTTGAAGCTACGCAGATTTTTGCGGATGTCGTCTACCTGCTCTTCAAAAGTGACAAACACACCTGACTGGTCAAACAGCATAATGCCCATGGCCAGAAACTGAGCCCCAAACAGGGTCTTGGCACTACCCGAACTGCCTGCTATGAGGGTTGTTCTGCCGAGAGGCAATCCTCCGTCGGAAATGTGATCAAAAGCTTCTATGCCGGTTGGCAGTTTTTCAATGTTCATGATGGTTGGTTAGCGGTGATAAAAAAAGGAACTCACAGGACTAACCTTGCCGGGGAAAGTGATGCGTAAGCGGATGCTTTATGAGGAGTGAAAACGGTCTATTAAATCTACTTCGTATACCGCGAAAGGTAGCAGTAGGTTTTAAGATACCGTACGTCTTTTTAACGTTTCATGCATCAAATGTAAGGAATAAATACGTAGCGCAAAGGTTTTGTTTAAAAATATGCAATGGGTAGGATTTGAGCAGTCCGCACGGCTTTTGGTACAATAATTTTACATGATCGGATTTCCCTTGCAAGTAGGTATAGGCACAAAAAAAGCGGCCCCGGTCGTTCACCCCCGGAGCCGCTACTATCATCCACAAAATGAGCTTTCGCTTTGCTACCTGTATATACGTATAGGTATATAGCAAGGTTTTATATTTCAGAATATATTTTTCCGGATTTGCCCTGTGCCTGCCCTCGAAAGCCCCCACCCACTCAGCGCGCCTTATAGGGGGCGGAGCCCAGCCAACGCTGCGCTTCGTGCATGCTCTTGAAATAGCCTAGTTGCACGTGGTGGTGCAAAAGAACGGCGGACTGCGAAAAAGCTGCCAGGGCAATGTGCTCCCGGCCAGCATCTGCCACAGAGATACGGGCGATACGGCTGGCCTCGGTGTATTTCAGGCCGATGATGAGGTAGTTGAGCACCAGCCGGAAGGTTTCGTCCGCGACCGATACCTCGGTTTGAGAAAAGTTGAGCAGCACGTGCCGTATGTTTTCGGTTTTGATGAGGGCCAGATACGCATCGATGCTTTTCTTTACATCTGCTATGTTGCTTTGGTGTATGTGGGGCACGTCGAAGGTATAGTAGCCCGTCTGAGGAAGGTGTTCTGTGAGAGGTAAGGTACGCTGTAGCTGCATGCAGAAAAATTAGTCGGTAAAACGTAGCGCACAGCGGTGGGGAAAAGGCCTGCCCCTGGACAACAGGGTAAAGCCCGTGGATTCGGTTGGCAGACTGGTGTCTGATTCAGAACGACCCCATTCTGCACGGTTCCTTTAACCGGACTTTCGCTGTATTTGTTGCAGCGCCTCGTCAAATACAGTGCAATTTTCCTGATGCCTGGCCCGCCACTTCTGGAGTGTTCTTATACCCAGCCCTTTGAATTTGTATAGGTGAAGTGCTGCTCTGCTCCGTTGCTGGTTTTGTGCGCCTGCCGCAGCGGGTAGGTCTGGCTGTTGTCGGTATAGGTGTTATGGTAACTGCATGTTTGGAATACTTCTCCCCTGATATGTGTTTCCAGCACACTTCAGGAAACCTCACTAATGGTTCTTCCCATGTTCCGCTATCTCATACAGGACGAGGGTGTTAAGCAGGGTGCGCAGCGCCGCCTTAAAGCGCTCCATGTCGTTTCAGGCAGTTTTCAAGTCGCAGATAGGCTTTGGTGAGAGCCTGTTGGGGGCATATGGTGGTTTTTGCAAAAGTAAAGCCATGCAGTAACAAAGCAAGTTAAGCAATAGCGTAAGAAGTCTACAAGAAAATTTATGAATATAATACCAGCAAAATACGATGCCCCGTGTTGTTAGCCACCCTACCCTGGTTACAGGCACTGCCCCCTGACTTCTTCAAAAAAAGACAAAAAAAATATTTAGTGGTATTTTAAAAATATAAAATTAATCATAACTTAATTTTTAAATACTCCGTAATTGGATAATTACATATTTGTAACAACACCTATACTTACATCTTAGGTATACTGGCCAACCAACTGGCAGGGTTTACCTCTTACAAAGCGCCGTTAGTCCTCTATTCTCTGCCTTCCTCAACAGGGTGTGAGAAAAAATAAACTATTAAAAAATTTCATATGCTGCGATAACTCTACAGCTATCGCGCTACCTGGTTCTGATTCTGTCTGTACCAGCAACCTTTGTAAACCTTTATTTAAACAAACATAAGATGATCAACAAAACCTTTACGAGCAAGAAGTTTATCTTTCCAGCAATGCTGGCTTTTATGGCCCTGGTTGGCTGTAACCCGGAAGAAGACATGAATCCGTCAACGGAGTTGAGCGCAGACGCTACCCTCTTGTCGCAGGGCGTTCACCCGAAATCGAATGTGAAGTTGCGCAACAACCATTATGTGGTGCTGTCGAGCAGCGAAACCTTACCTGCAGGTATAGCAGCCGAACTAACCGCTGCCAACGGTGAGGTAACGAGCTTGATGGAGCAGGTTGGGGTTGCCACGGTGTATTCAGACGACCCTGCGTTTGCCGCAAAAGCCTCTAAGATCAATGGTGTGCGCTCTGTCGTGCGCGACCTGGAAGTACAGTGGTACAACCCAGACGACATGAAGATTGTAGAATTGGCCGATGTGGGCACACCGCCGGCAAGTGGCGACAACGACCGCTTTTTCGACTTGCAGTGGGGACATGCGGCCATAAAGGCTTCACAAGCCTGGAACTCAGGCCAGCGTGGCAATGGCGCACGTGTAGCCGTGTTGGACAGTGGCTTCGACCTCGATCATCCGGACCTGCTTCCAAATATTGATATGGCGGCCAGCAGAAACTTCGTAACAGGAGAGAACCTGGGCTACGCCCTGGCAGGTGTAGGCAGCCACGGCACACACACGGCCGGTACCATTGCCGCCGCCGATAACGGAATCGGTATTATTGGTGTGGCACCCGAAGCGAAACTAATTCTGGTGAAAGTGCTCCGCGACTCTGGTTCGGGCTCGTTTAGCTGGATGATCAATGGCATTATACATGCCACGCAACAAAATGCCAATGTCATCAACATGAGCCTTGGGGCGGCCATTCCGCGCAACGGCAGGTTCCTGAACGACAACGGCACACCGGAGGACCCTTCCGATGACTTTATCGAAAACGATACAAAAGCTGTACAGGAACTGCTGATCGCTATAAACCGCGCCACCAGCTATGCTACTAAAAATGGGGTTACCGTTATTGCATCTGCTGGTAACGCAGCCAATGACGGGAACGCTGACAAGTCGCTGTTGCACATTCCGTCCGCCTCAACTGGTGTAATCTCGATCTCGGCTACGGCACCTCGTGGCTGGGCGCTTAATCCATTCAGCACCTTCATGGATGACTTTGCCTCTTACTCCAACTACGGCACCTCCGATATTCAGTTTGCGGCTCCAGGCGGTGATTATATATTTGCATATGAGCCTAATGGTCTTAATGTAGTTACAGTAGGCCCCACTAGTCAACCTGCCTATGTTTTCGACTACGTATTCAGCACAGGAAGCAACCTGAAACCTGGTACAGCCTCTTATTACTGGTCAGTTGGCACCAGTATGGCAGGCCCGCACGCAGCAGGCGTAGCGGCACTCATCATCGGTAAGAACGGTGGCAAAATGGACCCGGCCCATGTGCTGGCCAAACTGCGCGCCACTGCCGATGACCTGGGCAAACCCGGACGCGATCCTTACTACGGTTATGGCCGCGTAAACGCCCTGCGAGCTGTGACGGAATAAATAATTCTCATACTCATAACAAAAGCCGGACTGTGTAATAGCAGTCCGGCTTTTTCTTTTCTAAAACTGTCCAATTTATGTGAGCTAAACCTTGAGAATTATCTAATTTAAGTACAAAAATAGAACTACTCTTACTTAAGCCATTCGCTGTAAACCTGAAGCCATTATACCTGGATATAGGATATAAAAAAGCCACATTTCTACATTTAGAATAATTTAAAAAATTTCAGCGGCTAATTGAACCCATATTGCCTGATTACAATTACATTCAGGAAGTTTTATTTAATACTCCTTTATGCAGGTAAATTTTACGCCGCCTGAACAGCTGGTCCTGACACCAGATTTTTATAGCTCGATCGTACGTCATGGCTCTGAACTCATTACGGTGCTGAACTGGGATGGGCAGTACCAGTATATTTCGGACTCAATTAGCTCCGAAATGGGCTACCAGCCTGAAGAATTACTGGGTACGCCAGTCCTGGAGCACATCCACCCCGACGATGTGGCCATGATTCAGCAAGAGCTGCACAACCTGACCTATGGTGGCGTAAAACAGGTGTCGCTCTCCCCTTTCCGCTACAGGGCCAAGAGTGGCGACTGGCGCTGGCTCAGCTGCGTGTCTACCAACATGCTGGACAACCCCCACGTGCGTGGCATTGTGACAAACTCCCGCGATGTAACACACCAGATGGAGACCATGCGGCAGAAAAAAGAAAGCCGGGCCTATTACAAGGCACTGTTCTTCAACAACCCCGACCTGGTTTTTACACTAAGCACGAGTGGACAGGTGCAGGCCTGCAACGATGCAGTAGTTGCCCTGTCGGGTTACACGCGCGAAGCGTTTCCCGAAAGCCATTTCACTGATTTCGTATTGCCCGAGTATCAGGACGTAACGCTGTCGGCATTTCACAAGGCCCTGACCGGCCAATCCAGCACGCTCGATACCAGCATCCGGCACCACGACGGCTCCAGGCGCTTTTTGTCGGCTACCTTTGTGCCTGTGGTGCTCGAAGGCCGCATACTGGCCGTGCAGTGCATTGCCAAGGACTGCACCAGCGAGAAAGAGGCCAACCTGTTGGTGCAGGCCCATGCGCAGCGCCTGCACAATATACTGGAGGGCATTACCGAAGGCTTTTTCGCGTTGGACAGCGAGTGGCGCTACAGCTTCGGCAACTCGGTGTTTGCCAACTTCCTGGGCCGCCCCCTGCAGGAGCTGATGAACCGCACCATCTGGGATGAATACCCGATCCTGACCGGCACACAGTTTCAACAGAAATGCCTGGAGGTGGCCCGTACCCAAAAGACAGTTCAGTTTGACGAGCAGTTCTGCAACTATGGCGCAGAGCTGCGGTTCACGCTCAGCCCCTTCTCCGACGGCCTTCTGGTGTCGTTTGTCGACATTACCCGGCAACGGGCTGCAGAGGAGGAAGTACGCACACTTTCGTTGGTGGCCAGTAAAACCACCAATGGCGTGATCATCACCAACAGCCGGCTGGAGATTGAGTGGGTGAACGAGGCCTTCAGTCAGGTGACCGGCTATGAGCTGGAGGAAATTGCCGGCAAGCGCCCAAGCGATATCCTGACCACTGCCGACACTGACCCGCGCGAGATCAATTGGGTGCGCGCGCAGCTGGCCAAAGGTATACCGATGCGCAAAGAACTGCGCAGCTACAAGAAAAACGGGGACTTGGTGTGGGCCGATGTCACTATCTCGCCTATTGCCAATGAACAGGGCCAGATCGAGAAGTATGTGTACATTCATACCGACATCACGGAGCGCAAACTGGACCAGGAGCAGCTGCTGAAAACCACCGAGCACCTCTACCACCAAAACCAGGACCTGAAGCAGTTCAACTACATTGTGTCGCACAACCTGCGGGCACCTGTCGCGAACCTGGTGGGCCTCTCGGCCATACTGCAGAAACTCGACCGCAACAGCGCCCGCTTTATGCAGGGCCTGCAAAACCTCGAGACATCCGCCCGCCGGCTCGACGACGTGATCAGCGACCTGAACAAGATCCTGGCGGTGCGCTCCTCCACCCTGCAGGTTGCCAAGGAAATGGTGAACGTGAGCGAAGTGGCCTCCGAGGTAATCAGTAGCCTGCAGCACCTGCTCACCCCGATCAACGGAAAAATTGAAATACAGCTACAGGAGGATGACCTGCTCTGGGCCAACCGCGCCTATGTGTACAGCATCCTGCACAACCTGATTTCCAACGCAATTAAGTATAAATCTGCGCAGCGAGACTTACTTATTGAGGTAAACAGCGTAAGGAAAAAAGACGGTTTGCAACTAAGCATAAGCGACAATGGCATTGGCATGGACCTGGAGAAAGTGCGGCCCCATTTGTTCCAGCTATATAAGCGCTTTCATGCAGGACCCGACGGCAAGGGCATCGGCCTATACCTGGTAAAAATGCAAGTGAACGCCATTGGTGGCGAAATAGAGGTAAACAGTCAACCAGAAACTGGCACGACCTTCATCTTACACTTTAAGCAAGCAACCTATGGTCAGCAAGGTTTACATAATTGATGATGATGACATCAGTATTTACCTGACCTCGCTGGTGCTGGAGGAAGCAGGCTTTGCACACGAGATCTGTACCTATACCTCGGCCGATGATGCGCTGGCCGATCTGCCCCTGACGGCTTCCACAGCCTTGCCAGACCTGATCCTGCTCGACCTGAACATGCCCGTTAAGAGCGGCTGGGATTTTCTGAATGTATTGCGCCCCCACGAGGAGACGCTGAAAGGTAAACTGGATGTGTTTATTCTGACCTCCTCCATCGCCGTGAGCGATCAGGATCAGTCGCGCGAGTACCCGCTTGTGCGCGGGTTCCTGCATAAACCGCTGGATGAGGAAAGCCTGAATTATATCAGGCAGACTCGCAAGGGCCTGGCCTAATCGGCATACAGGGGCAACCTGACTGTAAAGCAGGTGCCGTGCTGACCGTTGCTTTGCACCTCGATGCTGCCCCCCTGCAGCCGCACCAGCTCATATACGATCGAAAGCCCCAACCCACGCGACTCCTCTCCGTTCAGACCTTGCCGGGAAGCGACACCACGGCGCTCAAAAAGCTTGGAGAGCAGGTGCTCCGGTATGCCTATGCCCGTGTCGCTATGCTCCACCACGGCCTCGTCGCCCTCCTGAAAAGCGCGAATGGTGATACTCCCCTCTTTCGGTGTGAACTTAATGGAGTTGGAGATCAGGTTATTCATGATCTGCGAAAATTTGATCTGGTCGAGTTCCAACATCAGCGGCTCCTGGGGCAGCTGCAGGATAAATTGCTGCTGCACCATCTGGCCTTTCTGGTATAGCTCAGCCACATTCCGGATCTGGTCGTTAAGATCAACGCGTGTTTTGTGCACGTATACCTCCGGAGAGCGCAGGTGCTCCTCGCTCAGCAGGTCCTGGATCAGGTCGGTGCACTGGATGCAGGCTTTTTCGATGATGTCGGTGTAGTGCTCTATCTCCTGCCGTGTGTTTTCGTGCACCTCCCTCCGTATGAGGCCTGCCACGCTCTTCACAACAGCCAAAGGACCGCGCAGGTCATGCGACACGATTTCGAGCACGCTGTCCTTGCGCTGTCCAAACTCCGCCAGGTAGTTAATGAAGTCCTGCTGCCGGGTTACGTTTTCGGCCATACCTGCCACAGCCACCACCTTCTGTGCCGCGTTGCAGATCGGGTACACAATGTAGCGGATGTGCCGGAGCCGCCCGTGCTGCTGCACCCGCACAATCTCATCCACATGGTCGCCTTTGAGTAGCTTATGCCAGCAGCGCAGCACCGCCGGGCGGTCGTCCTCTACCACCGTGTCGAGCAGTTGCAGGGCACTTTTTTGTAACCGGGCCTCGTCCATATCCCACAAATCATGAAAAGCGGGCGAAAGGTAGTCGAACTGCTGCTGCGTTAAATTATACTGAAACAAGACTTTTGCACTCTGTTGTCCTATTTGATGAATTGTATCTAAATGGTCCATAGCGAGGGGCGTTAGCATTGTTGTAGATACGGGGCACCGGGTGGTATGTTGACAAAAGCGCTATTCTCACTACTTTCTGCTATCTTCGTTGTATGCTGTACCTGGCCCGTATGACATTGCCCCAAACCCCGAAGCGGTTGGCCTACTACCTCGCTATCAGCGTGTTGCTGCTAGCGCCGCTTACTATGGTGGCCCAGCAGAAGGAAGTGCAGCACGAGGAGCAGTTCTGGGTAGGCTATATGAGCTCTGTGCGGGTTTCAGAGCGCTTTTCTATCTGGAACGACCTGCATTACATTCCGGGTGGATTTGGTGTGGCACGCACCGGCCTCACGGCGCATTTCCCGCATCGCATTGACCTGACGGCTGGCTATGCCCATGCGTGGCTGCCGGTGGGCGGCGAGCTCCGACGCCGGGAGCACCGTCCCTGGGCGCAGGTAGTCATCCCGACCCCGCTTGGCGGTAATTTTACGTTGCAGCACCGCCTGCGCTGGGATCTGCGCTTCCGGCAACAGGTAGAGGCCGGCGAAGTAACAGACGGCTATACCTTTCTGCACCGTGCCCGCATCCAAACCGTGTTGCGGCGCAACTTCCCCACACTCTCCTTTAAAGGAATACTGCCCAGCCTGGCGCTGAGCAACGAGTTACTGATGAATCTGGGAGATGAGGCACCGGCCCCTTTCGACCAGAACCGCATTTCACTGATGGCCGCTGCCCGCTACCGGAGCCTGATGCTACAGACAGGGTATATGAACCGCTACGTACAGGCCGCAACACCCGGTCGATTTACCAGCAACCATACCCTGGTGATCTGGTTGTTCCATACCCTGGACTGGCGGAAACAGGAGCAGCAGCACTGAAGCAGGAAGCGACGGAATACCTATCAGAAAGTGAATACGAAAGAGGCCCGGTTATAGGCATAGCCTATGCGCAGATCCGTTTCCGGCCGTTTGGCTAGGTACTGTCCTTCGTTGTAAGCATGAATAGCAAGATGCTCCCGTTTCATTCTGGCACCCGCAAAAGGCACACTGAAGGTGAGGAGCCCCGCCCCTGCGCCGGAGACAAGCCAGTTGGGTTGGTTGCCGGCCAGTTGTTTGCTCAAGGGGTAACTGATGAGGAGCGCCCCTACATAGGAGAGCGCAGCGGCGGGCAACGCATTGCGGTAGCCTTTCTGGAGTTCTTTTCGTGCCTCCGGATGTTGCTCCAAAACGTGCAATAACTGTTTTTTACTTATTTGACTACCCTGTTGGTAATAGGCAAAGCCAAGCCCTTTTTTCTGTACAATAATCTCACCGCCAGTCTGCGCGCTGGCTGCACTAAAAAAGCTGCTGAAACCAAGCAGCAACAAAAGAAAGTAAGTTTTCATAGGGTTCAGGTTCGAATGCGGATCAATATAGCAAATCAGCACTTTATCTCAAAGTACAATTTTCTTATACCTGCATTTTGCATTAAAAATTGCTTAAATATTAAACCACGCCCTGACTGTCAACATAATGGCACAGGAATAGCACAATCCGGATCTAATATCAGCAGCTTGTCCGTTATTGAAATTGTCTCCTATACCGCTTGCTGGATTTGTTGTGCCTGATCTGCTTTGCCAGTGAGAGTTGGATTAGCACAAAGCAGGAGGGTGGCAGCTTCTGTATTGTTATAAAAGTTGTTGGTAGGGATATTATCTTGAGATTTAATACCCGCCTTCCTGTCTTGTTGTAGAAGGCCCTACTTTAAGAGCGGAACTTCTGCCATTGTCATTTTACAGGTATAGGCAGTATAGCTATTGCATACCTGTGCACAATTAACAATCCTCTGCCCCCTTCTTTGTCAGGGCCCCTTCCCTAAGTGGGACTTCCCTTTAATTGCCAACCAACAGGTATAGGCGCTGTAGTTACTTTCACAAACCACTGCCACGCATCGAAAGACTAACTTGCCCATTGGGCTATGCTACAAATCACCTTAGCCAGGTGCACTTTACGACACTCCACTGTTGGGGGTGAAGGGGTCCCCCTGTCAAGAGCGGTCAGCGAGTGGGGGTAGGGGCCCTCGATTTGGAGGGTCTTGACTTTTTTGCTTCCTTTTTGTGTCAAGACAAAAAGGAAGTGCCCGCCGCACAGGCGAAGCTATAGAACAAAACAGTTAAGGTATAGCTAAGCAACAGCTACGCCAGGTATAGGTATAGCTGTGCTACCAGCTTCACCTCGACCAGAGGCCACACGACAGTAAACACGAGCGTGGACGCCCGCACCAAAACCATTACCCCAGCTTTCCCTCTAGCTCCTCCGCTTCCAGCATCAAACTCTCCCATTTCCCGTTGATAACATTCAACTCCTTTTGCACCGCCTCAAACTTTTGCGAGGTTTCCTGCAGCAGATTCGGGTTGCCGTATACCTTGGGATCCGCCAGTTCGGTTTCGTGTTTGGCGAGTTCCTGCTCCAACTGCTGCACCTGTTTCTCCAACTCACTTATCTGACGGTTTACC
The DNA here is from genome assembly GCF_002846395.1 of Pontibacter ramchanderi. Taxonomy (GTDB): domain Bacteria; phylum Bacteroidota; class Bacteroidia; order Cytophagales; family Hymenobacteraceae; genus Pontibacter; species Pontibacter ramchanderi. The sequence continues at coordinate 17,470 of NZ_PJMU01000001.1, read as the reverse complement.
TGCTTGAGCTGGTTGTTCAGGGCATTGTACTCGCTGTTGTCACGCTTTGGCTTAGGCTCTTCTTTCTTGGCAACAGGCGCCGCAGCGGCATCGCGTTTGATCTCCTTCTCGCGCTTCTCCTGGAAAGCCTCATACTCGTGGTAAGTGCCCGGATACTCCTTAAGTTGGTAGTCTTCGATGTACCAGATCTTGGTGGCCACGTTCTCCACAAAATAGCGGTCGTGCGAGATGATGATGAAAGTACCCTCGTACTGCTCGAGCGCCTGGATGAGAATGTTCACCGACTGCATGTCGAGGTGGTTGGTCGGTTCGTCGAGCATCAGGAAGTTGGCCTCTGAGATCAGCGTTTTGGCCAGCGCCACACGGCTCTTCTCTCCTCCCGACAGCACCTTGATCTTTTTGAACACATCGTCGCCGGTAAACAGGAAGGAACCCAGCAAGGTACGAAGTTCCACCTCCGTTTTGCCGGAGCCGGCCTGCTGCAGTTCCTGCAGAATCTCGTTCTCGACGTTCAGGGCCTCCAACTGGTGCTGCGCGTAGAAAGACATGATCACGTTATGTCCCATCTCGCGCTTGCCCTGAATTGGCTCCGTGCCGGCTATGATACGCAGTAGCGTGGACTTACCTTTACCGTTCGCGCCGATCAGCGCAATTTTATCGCCGCGCTCTACGTGCACGTTGGTATCCCTAAAAATAAGCTTGCTGCCGAAGCTCTTGCTCATGTGCTCGAGCCTGAAAATATGGCGGCCCGGCTGCACGTTGAAGCGGAAGCTGAAATTAACCTTTGCGGCCTCTCCTGTCACCTCCTCGATACGCTCCATACGCTCAAGCTGCTTCATGCGGCTCTGGGCCTGTTTGGCTTTGGTGGCTTTGGCCTTGAATCGCTCTATGAAGCGCTCGGTCTGGCGTATCTGGGCCTGCTGGTTCTCGTAAGCACCTTTCTGAATTTCGTTGCGCAGGGCTTTTTCTTCCACATAAAAACTGTAGTTGCCCGGGTAGACGTTCAGTTTCGCGCCTGATACCTCTACCGTGATGTTGGTGGTCTTGTCCAGGAACTCGCGGTCGTGCGACACGATCACGACGGCTCCCTCAAAGCGGTCGAGGTAGGATTCGAGCCACTTGATGGACGGTAGGTCCAGGTGGTTGGTGGGTTCATCGAGCAGCAGCAGCGAGGGTTTCTGCAAAAGGATCTTAGCCAGCATCACGCGCATGCGCCAGCCACCTGAGAACGAGGCCAGCGGCTGCTTCAATTCCTCGGTTGTAAAGCCAAGGCCCTCCAGAATCGACTCGGCCTCGGCCTGCATGGTATAGCCGCCCAGCGCCTCGAAACGCTCCTGCAAGGCCGCCAGTTTGTCCACCAGCTTATCATGAAAGTTGTTCTCGAACTCTACCAGCACCTGGTCTATTTCCTTCTGCAGCGAGATGGCTTCATCAAAGGCCTGCATCGCCACCGACAGAATGCTCTCGTGGGTCTCGTAGCTGAGCAGGTCCTGGTTCAGGAAGCCGATCGTGGTGTCGCGGCTCATCTGGATGCTGCCGCCATCGGGTTTGTACTCCCCCACAATAATGCGCAGCAGCGTGGACTTACCGGTACCGTTCAGGCCGATCAACGCAATTTTGTCTTTGGGTTTGATGTGCAGGTTGGCATCCTCGTACATGGGGCGGCTGCCAAAATGGAAACTGAGGTTATTGATAGAGATCATAGATTCGGAAAGCTAAGCTACAAAGGTACTTATTTTAGGAAACATCCCCAGCGCAAAGCGCCACAGACCAAAAGCCGCCTCATACGTAAAACTTAAGGTTGCCTGCCGTAAAAAGCCCTGCATTGGCAAACATTATCCCTTGTGCCCCGTTTTATAGCTTTATGCTTTTTAGAAAAGTGTGTGCGAGACGTTGAGAACAGCATTTAAAACAAACCTTTTATGATCGCAGTTACCTCCCTGCTCGACCCTTCCCATTCTGCGCGTGTCATCGAACTGACCGAGTTGCTCGATTCTAAATTTGGCCTCAACGAGGTAAAGATGACGCCTTATCCGCACCTGACCCTGCTCACGGCCGAAATACCGGATATGGAGGAGCTCCAGCAGTACCTCATCGAAACGAGCCGCGAGACAGAACCTTTTACCATCCGGACCACGGGCCTCGGCGTGTTTCCGGGAGAAAAGCCCGTTATTTACATACCTGTTTTGCGTACAGCGCCGCTCAACCAGCTGCACGCCCGCCTGCACCGCGACATATCCGAGATGAGCAGCGAGATGGGCGTTTACTATAACCCCAACATGTGGCTCCCCCACATCTCTCTGGCCCTCGGCGACACGACTCCCGAAGTGCTGGGGCCGGTCCTAACGTTTCTATTCAACTACAACTTCAACTGGGAGATTACGGTGGATAACCTGACGATCCTGCAGAAATGCGGCGACTACTACCTGAAGGAAGACGAGTACGGCTTTGGCCGTAAAGAGCTGAGTCTGTAAAAAGCGGCTGACAATCAATTACTCCCTATCCCCGAATTTTCCTACTTAGATTGCTGGCTATACCTGTGTTTATACTTATAACTAAGGTATAGCCAGTACAGCCTATCCGTAAAGTCTTATTTTAATTCCATTTTAATCTTGTATAGTTTCATTTTTTCTTAACCACACAAAATAGTAACCCGTATGGTTGATTGATTCCGAACACGATTCTTTAAAGCGACAGCTCACCTATATCCAAAAACAAACGAAATCATGGAAGAGAAAGATCAGAATAAACCCCAACCTAACAGCGTAGACGAAAACAGCAAGAACAAACAGCTTGAACAGTTCCGGGAAGACGGCAAAGGCCAGTACATGACGACTGATCAGGGGGTAAGGGTGAACCACACGGATGACTCCTTGAAAGCTGGCCAGCGTGGGCCGACTTTGATGGAGGATTTTCACTTCCGGGAAAAAATGACCCACTTTGACCACGAGCGGATGCCGGAGCGCGCTGTGCATGCTCGCGGGGCAGGAGCCCACGGCTACTTCCAGCCTTATGAGTCGATGGCTGCCTATACCAAAGCCAAGTTTTTGAGTGATCCAAGCATTAAAACGCCTGTTTTTGTGCGTTTCTCGACAGTGGCCGGTTCCCGTGGTTCAGCGGACACCGTGCGTGATGCCCGGGGCTTCGCTACCAAGTTCTATACCCAGGAAGGAAACTACGATCTGGTAGGCAATAACATACCGGTCTTCTTTATTCATGATGGTATTAAATTCCCCGATCTGGTACACGCTGTGAAGCCGGACCCAGACAATGAAATACCCCAGGCCTCTGCCGCCCAGGACAGTTTTTGGGATTTCATTTCCCTGGTGCCTGAGTCTACGCACATGATCATGTGGCTGCTCTCCGACCGAGCCATCCCCCGAAGTTTCAGAATGATGGAAGGCTTTGGCGTGCATACCTTCCGTTTCGTAAACGAGGCGGGCAAGGCGCGCTTTGTGAAATTCCATTGGCGACCGGTGATGGGTACACACTCGCTCGTGTGGGACGAGGCCCAAAAACTAGCCGGCAAAGATCCGGATTGGCTGCGCCGTGATCTCTGGGATGCTATTGAACAGGGCAACTATCCGGAGTATGAACTCTGCGTGCAGATGGTGGACGAGGCAGATGAGTTCAAGTTCGATTTCGATCTGCTCGATGCGACCAAGATCATACCTGAAGAGTTGGTGCCGCTAAAGCCTATTGGCAAGATGGTGCTGAACCGCAACCCGGACAATTTCTTTGCAGAAACCGAGCAGGTAGCGTTTCACCCGGGCAACCTGGTACCCGGCATTGATGTGACAAACGACCCGCTTTTGCAGGCGCGGCTGTTCTCATACCTCGACACCCAGCTAAACCGTTTCAACAGCACGAACTTCTCCGAGATTCCGATTAACCGGCCGGTTTGCCCGGTGCACAACTTCCAGCAGGACGGTTTTATGCGCCAGACCATCAACAAAGGCAAGGTAAACTATTGGCCCAACTCCCTGGCCAGCGGCTGCCCGATGATGGCTCCGGAAAACATGGGAGGCTACGTGCACTACGCCGAGAAAGTAGACGGCCACAAAATCAGGGCCCGCAGCAAGAGCTTCGAAGATCACTACTCACAGTCTACTCTGTTCTGGAACTCACTCACCGAAGATGAGAAAACACACCTGGTGGATGCGGCCCGATTTGAGCTAGGCAAGGTCCAAACCAAAGCCGTACGTGCCAGGCAACTGGCCAACTTCCACAAAGTAGACCCGCAGTTTGCCGCCATGGTAGCGGCTGGCATTGGGGTTGAGGTGCCAATTGGCGAGGACTCCATCTCGACCGGAAACTATGTGGCAGACGAGGCTTCCAAGAAGATGGCAAGCGGCCAATCTGTTAAAGATTCTCCGGCTGTGAGCATAGACCGCAACAAGAAGGAAGTAGCGAAAACCAGAAGAGTTGCGATTTTGCTGGAGGATGGTTTTGACTACAATGAAGTAATGCAGGTGAAAGAAGCATTAGAGGCGGCCGGCGTCACGACCGAAATTGTTTCTAAGTTTCAGGGTAAGCGCCTGTCCAGTACTGGTCAGGAGTTGGAGGTAGATAAAAGCCATGTCACCACCGCTTCGATTATGTATGATGCCGTATACATTCCGGATGGTGAAAAGAGCGTGCGCAAGATGATGGGACTGGGGGATGCACTTCATTTTGTAAGCGAGGCGTTTAAGCACTGCAAAGCGATCGCGACCTCAGGTTTCGGCATTAACCTGCTTGAAAAGGCTTTTGTAGTGGGTGTGAATTTTGCGGACAAGGAATCGGGCAAGGTGGTGTCGCATAGCGGCGTGGTGACGGCTGGTTCGGATGCTGATGCTGGTAGTTTCGCAGATAAATTTATTGAGGCAATTAAACAGCACCGCCACTGGGACCGCGAAAAGTCTATGACGCCTGCTTAAGGATGCTAATGTTTGTTATTGATTGTTTGTTTGGGCAAGAGCCGCGAGTTTCGCGGCTTTTGCTTTTTAAGATTGTTTCTTTTCGTGACGCGTGATGGCGCGAACGTTCACACTCGAGATTATTAGGATGGTGCCTCCGGCCCAGGTATAGCTAGCATTTTGGTTATACCTGGCGTAGCTGCTGCTTGTCTGAATCATGACTTATCCTGTTTCATAGCTTGCCCTGGCCGGGCGGGCCCTACTTTTTGTCTTGACACAAATCGAGGGCCCCTACCCCCAAAGTAGGCAAAAAAGTCAAGATTCCCCAAATCGAGGGCCCCTACCCCCACTCGCTGAACGCTCTCGACAGGGGGACCCCTTCACCCCCAACAGTGGGTAATCATTTAGGTGCACCTGGCACAGCTTTTTGTTGCATAGCGCAAGGGGCAAGTTGGTTTTCCGATGCGTGCCAGTGGTCACTTTCTACAGCACATGTGAAATCTGCTGTCATTCTGTTAAGAAACTTGTTTGAAATAAAGGGCTCTCTACCCCCGAGAAGTTAAGCCTAGCTACTTACAGGTGTAGGGTCCTCGATAAAGAAGAGGGCAAGGAGAAGTTAATCGGGCACACATATACTGTAACTACAGTACTTATACCTGCAAAGTAGCAATGGCTGCAATTCCATCCTTTTTCGGGACATTATGCCTCAATCCTTTAATCAAAAACTAAATTCAGGTAAACTGTGATTTAGCACAATCCCGCTATCTTTACGCATACCCATATGCAAATGAACCACCTGAACTATACCTTAAGCGCGGCGGCCCTGTCGCTCCTGCTGCTTGGCGCTTGCAGCAAAGGCCCTGCCTCGAGCAGCTATACCTTGCCCGTCGAGACGGGTGTTTCGCAACAGCTGGCTGAGCACCGCAGCCAGACACTGCGAAACGTGCATTATAATATCAAACTGCAAATACCGGTCGGGAAAGACGCGCCTATACCTTCTACCGAAGTAATTACCTTCGACCTTTCTGACCTGAGCCAGCCTCTTCAAATCGACTTCAAGGAGAAGCCAGAAATGCTGCATGGTTTAAAGGTGAATGGAAGCGAGGCCCCGCTCACGTTCCAGAACGAACATTTGGTTATAAGCCCAAAACTGCTAAAAGCTGGTACGAACAGCGTGCAGATCGACTTTACGGCCGGTAACCTCTCACTTAACCGCAACGAAGACTTCCTCTATACCTTGCTCGTACCGGACCGGGCGCGCACAGTGTTTCCCTGCTTCGATCAGCCGGATCTGAAAGCCGTATTCACACTTTCGCTCACGCTACCCCAAAACTGGAAAGCCCTGGCCAATGCCCCACTGCAGGACTCGGTGCTGACCGGTGCCACCAAGACTTATACCTACCAGCCTTCCGATACCATCCCGACCTATCTCTTTTCTTTCGTGGCAGGCGATTTCAGCAGGGTAAGCAACAACGAGCGTGGCCGCGCCATGCACTTCTACCATCGCGAAACTGATGAGGATAAGCTCAGGAGCATCGGACCGATCTTCAGCATCCACCGCGATGCGCTGGATTTCATGGAGGATTACACCCAAATCCCCTACCCTTTCCAGAAGTTCGATTTTGTGGCTATACCTGATTTCCAGTATGGGGGCATGGAACATGTGGGCGCGATCGATTACAAGGCTTCTACCCTCTTTCTGGACGAAGGCGCTACCAAGGACCAACTCGTGGCCCGCTCTAACCTGATCGCGCACGAGACGGCGCACATGTGGTTTGGCGACCTTGTTACGATGCGCTGGTTCAATGATGTGTGGATGAAAGAGGTGTTTGCCAATTTTATGGCCGACAAAATCTCCAAAACGACAGTACAGGACAGCAATTATGATCTCAAGTTCCTGATCGACCATTTCCCGGCAGCTTACAGTGTGGACCGCACCGCTGGCGCCAACCCGATCCGACAGGACCTTGCCAATCTGCAGGATGCCGGCACTTTGTATGGGCACATTATCTACCACAAAGCCCCGATCATGATGCGGCAACTGGAGCGCTTGATGGGCGAAAAAGCCTTTCAGGAAGGGCTGCAGGTATACCTGAAAACCTACGCCAACGGCAACGCCACCTGGCCGCAGCTGATCGGGATCCTGGACGCCCGTACGCCGGTAGACCTGCAGGCCTGGAACCAGGTATGGGTGAACGAGCCGGGCCGGCCAGTATTTGACTACGATCTGAAAGTGGAAGACGGCAAGATCAGCTCCTTTGCGGTTTCCCAGAAAGCTGAAGACGGCTCAGACCGCCTCTGGCCACAGCTCTTTGAAGTCGCGCTGGTGTATGCGGACTCTGTGCAGGAACTCACCGTGAACATGGACAAGGCGGCTGTAGCACTAACAGAAGCTATTGGGAAACGCGCTCCGCTCACTGTGCTTTTCAACTCTTCCGGGCAAGGCTACGGCGTGTTCCCGGTTGATCTGCGCTACAGGTCAGGTATCAGTCAACGTTTGCACAATCCGGTCATGCGCGCCTCTATGTACATCAACCTGTACGAAAACATGCTCAACAATCGGCAAGTGACCCCTGCTTCTCTACTGCCCGTTATGATGCTGGAGGCAAGCGTGGAGACCGATGAACTCAATCTGAAATTGCTGACGGGCTATCTAGGTGATACCTTCTGGAGATTTACGACCCCAGAAAGACGCCTGGAAATAGCTCCTGCCATTGAGAAAAACCTGTGGGATGCGATGGAGAAGCAATCATCCGGCAACACCAAAAAGCTACTGTTCAAAACCTACCAGCACATTGCCCTGACCAAGGGGGCACAAGACCGCCTTTTCCAGGTATGGAAGGCACAAAAGGCCCCTGCGGGTGTCACGCTCAACGAAGACGACTATACTTCGCTCGCCCTCTCGCTGGCCGTGCGCGACTACACTGACTCGGAAGGTATACTGCGCCAGCAACTGACCCGGATCAAGAACCCGGACCGCCAGAAGCGCCTGCAGTTCCTGCTGCCGGCCCTATCGGGTGATGAGCAGGTACGCGACGCCTTCTTCGCCTCGCTCAAAGACCGCAGCAACCGCGACAAGGAGGCCTGGGTTGGCACGGCCCTCTCCTACCTGCATCACCCGCTGCGCGTAGACTCATCCGAGAAGTACCTGCGCGAGAGTCTGGAACTGGTAGAGGAAATACAGCTCACCGGCGATATTTTCTTTCCGACCAATTGGCTGCAATCAACCTTTGGTTATTACCAAACCCCAACGGCCGCCGAGACGATCCGCACTTTCCTGGCCGAGCACCCGAATTACAACCCCAAGCTAAAGGGTAAGATTCTGCAGGCCACGGACCATGTCTTCCGGTCGAATACGATTTTATCAGGAAACAGTGATCAGTAAAAGCAAATAGTTAACAGACAAAAAAGGAGCTGGCCTATTCACATTCGCCAGCTCTTTTTTATTATTTCAGCAAGTAGCCTACCTGAAGACCCAGCGTGTGGTTTTTGGACGCTACACCGCTATAAGGGGAAAAACCGTTTCCGTTCTCTAATCTAAGTTCTGCGCTCAGGCGTTTCACCTCCACCCCAAATCCCAATAGCAGCGACTGCTCATGCTTTCTGACATCTGCCATAGGTTTCCGCTCCCTTCTGCTCTCAGAAGAACTGGTGTAGTTGAGAATTACCTGGTTACTCTCATGCGAGACCATAAAATTATTCCCCATGCCAAGGCTGATATATGGTTTGATGGCTGTATCAATCAGCCTGTAGCGCAGCATGGTGTTGAGGCCAACATAAGCCATGTCGAAGTTGGTCTTCGTGTCGGTGTAAATGTCTCCGGCATTGTTATAGCGCTTTATATAGGTGCCCTCTACCTCGTAAGATTTGTACATCGCCTCGGCCAGGAGCGCAAATTTGCCCCGCCCCCTCGGAAAGGTGGCAATAAAAGATGTCCCGATCGAGTAATTCAGTCCCTTGAAATCGGTTTCGTTTAACGCATCGTCAGAGGTGCCCTCTATATCCAGTGTGTGCTGCAAGATGCCGCCAAGTGCAAAAATGTTAAGCTTTATTTTCTCTTCGGCAGCCGTGTATTCGCTTTGGGTACCGTCCATGCATTGGTTATAGGATTCCACGATGCTTTTCAGGGCACTCTGCTTCAAGGCTATTCTGTCTGCTTTTTCCGAGACTTCCGGGCAATCTACTAATTTAGCCTGCAACATGCCTTTGTAGATCGGAAGCGTCGCATAACCTGTTTTGCCTCCCTTCATTTGCTTTACAATCCTGTTGATCAACTCCACGGGTACCTCTTCGCCTTTTTGAATATAGAAATGCTCCAACGCATGCTCGTCCTTCAAATAATAGAGGCTCGTGTTGCCTTTTACCAGGGCCCGGAGAAAAACGGTATCCCGGGTAATGATGGGCTGCGCGCCCAGCTCAATGTACTGCAACCGCTTCGGCGACTTATCGACATCCACTACAAAGGAATAAAACACATCGCCAGACGAAACAGCAAATCCTTTGATATCCTTGACACGAAGCATCTGTGAAGCTGAACTGTTCGCATCCTTTCTGACCTCGATGGAGGTGGGGTTTTTATTCCAGTTGAGATCATTGAGATAAACCTCAACTTTCTCTCCCTCGTGTGTGATGTAATAACCAGGCACAAAATTCTTTTGTGCAAAAGCAGCCGTGCATAGACCCAGCAGAAAAAGGGTAAGGATTGTTTTCATATAAAGTATGATTCAGGTCTAAGTTTAGACAAATATTCGGTGCCTATCAAAAAAATGGCCGGTGATAAATCTCACCGGCCATTTCTCTGTTATGCTATTTGAAACCTACATATCCAGCACCAGCGCGAAGATAAGCGGTGCCACGATGGTAGCGTCTGACTCGATCATGTATTTTGGCGTATCCTTGCCGAGCTTGCCCCAGGTGATCTTCTCGTTCGGCACAGCGCCTGAGTACGAGCCGTAGCTGGTGGTAGAGTCGGAGATCTGCGCGAAGTAACCCCAAAGCGGAACGCCCGTGCGCTGCAAATCCTGGTGCAGCATCGGCACCACGCAGATCGGGAAGTCGCCGGCTATACCGCCGCCGATCTGGAAGAAACCTACCGTCGACTCCTCTTTCGCGTTCTGGGTATACCAGTCGGCCAGGAACATCATGTACTGTATACCTGTCTTAACGGTGTGCACGTTTTTCACGTCGCCACTGATCACGTGGCCGGCATAGATGTTACCCAGCGTAGAATCTTCCCAGCCCGGGCAGATGATCGGCAGGTTCTTTTTGGCAGCTTCCAGCATCCAGCTGTTTTTCGGGTCGATCTGGTAGTACTGCTCCAGTTCGCCGCTGAGCAGAATCTGGTAGAAGAACTCGTGCGGGAAGTAAGACTCGCCCGCCTGGTCGGCTTTCTCCCAGAACTTCAGCACCGTGTGCTCAATGCGGCGCATGGCCTCTTCCTCAGGTATACAAGTATCGGTTACGCGGTTCATATGGCGGCTCAGGAGTTCCTCCTCGTCGGCAGCGGACAGCTCGCGGTAGTGCGGCACGCGCTCGTAGAAGTCGTGCGCCACTAGGTTGAAGATATCCTCCTCGAGGTTGGCACCGGTACAAGAGATCGCGTGTACCTTGTCCTGGCGGATCATCTCAGCCAGAATGATGCCCAGCTCGGCAGTAGACATGGCGCCTGCCAGCGTGACCATCATTTTGCCCCCGTTGTTGAGGTGCGTCTTATATCCTTCGGCAGCGTCGATGAGCGAAGCGGCGTTGAAGTGCTTGTAGTGCTTCTTTAAAAAATTAGATACTTCCATTTCCTTGTGTTTATGCTGTTTACTGATTCGTGTTTATACTCCTGCAACTCGCTATGAGTTAAGAAAAGATGATTTTCGGCAAATATAAGCTTTAAAACGACATCCCTACCCCTCCTACTTCGACACCAGTTTTAGCCCGATGATAGAGCCAATGAGCAGGAAGATGAAGAACAGGCGCCAGAAATCGGCCGGCTCCTTGTAGAGGATCATGCCAACCACTACCGTGCCCACCGCGCCTATACCTGTCCAGACGGCATAGGCCGTGCCCATCGGGATGGTTTGGATAGCTTTGTTAAGCAGGAAAAAGCTCATGGAGATGCACAGAAAGAAGCCGACGGACCACTTCTGCACACTAAAGTTATTGGATAGCTTGAGGCAAGTGGTAAACCCGATCTCGAACATGCCCGCAATAATCAGATAGATCCAGCCCATTTCGCTTTTTTTACAAAGGTCGGGACTACGGGGCAGAAGAAATTTAACAAATGTTAAAAAATCACCGGACCTCGGCCCGGATGCGGCTAAGTGTTACCTGCGTGACACCCAGGTATGAGGCGATCTGGTTGAGTGGCACACGCTGGATCAGGGCTGGGTTGTGCTGCAGCAGGGCCTGGTAGCGCTCGGTGGCCGACTGAAACTGGAAAACCATAAAGCGCTCCTCTGTTTTGATGAGCTCGTGCTCGGCTAGCTTACGGCCCCAATTCGCCAGTTCGATGTTGGTCAGGTATAGCTCTTGCAAACGCGCCAGGTCCATGGCGTGTACCACCGCATTTTCGAGCAGCTCCACGGTTTCGTAGCCGGGCTTGTTGGCCACATAGCTGTAGAAGGAAAACACGAGATCACTTTCGGCGCCAAACCAGAAGGTCACCTCCTGGTCGTTGCGGTAGCAAAAGGCGCGCGCGATGCCCTTCTCAATGAAAAACACCTTGTGGCTGATCTCCCCTTCCCGGAAAAGGATACTTCCTTTGGGCAGCTCCTGCCGCTGCATGAGCGCTGTGAGCTGCCCAAAAGAAGCATCAGAAATAGGGTATAATTGCCGGATGGCCTGTTCGATGGTCTGCACCATGTGCGCTTTATCGGAGCTTATTTGGCCGGTTTCTCGATGATGAGGTTGTGGTTGGTGTAGATACAGATGTCGGCGGCGATGTTGAGACTCTCGCGCACCATCTCTTCTGCGGTGAGGTGCGGGGCATGCTTCTTCAGGGCCAGGGCCGCTGCATGGGCAAACATACTGCCCGAGCCGATGGCCGCGATCTGGTTGTCAGGCTCCAGCACGTCGCCGGTACCGGAAATGATGAGCAGCTCTTCTTTGTTGGCCACCACCATCATGGCCTCGAGTTTGCGCAGGTACTGATCTTTGCGCCAGTCTTTGGCCAGCTCGATGGCGGCCCGCTTCATATTGCTCTGGTAAGCGTTCAGCTTCTCCTCGAAGCGCTCCAGCAGCGTGAAGGCATCGGCCGTGGAGCCCGCAAAGCCGGTTACGATCTTGCCGTCGAGCAGCTTGCGGATTTTCTTCACATTGCTCTTGGCGATGTGCTTGTCCATGGTGGCCTGTCCGTCGGCGCCTACGCATACTTCTCCGTTGTGGTATATACCTACTACTGTAGTCGATCTTATTTTTGCCATTGCTGTGTGTTGGTTTATGTGAAAGGTATACGGCTGTTTTGTGACAAAAGAATTTTTAGACAAAGGACAAAAGACGCTGGATATACAGATTATACCTTGGTTAAAACTCCTGACTCACCTGCATTCCTGCAACTGATTTTGCCCTGCTACCTACCGTAGCTAGCCTTGCGCTAAAGCTAGTACTTCTGCAAACAAAAAGCCAAAGGTATAGCAACCGACAAAATGTCGGGTGAAGTGCAGGGGCCGGATGAGCGGCATTTACCCGATAAAGCGTACCTTCGTGGTACAGGAGCCTTTGTGTCAGGTATAGCCATTGCCAGACACGCACAAAACCACCGCGCGTATGCTGACACTTTTCAGGTTATGGAAGCTTGCCTTTAGCCGACAGAACACGCAGTTGGCAGGCCGACTGCACACCTTCTATACCTTGCTTCGCATCCATGCCGAGGCCAAGCTCAGCAAGAAGACAGGCGGACTAATTCCATTAAAACTGGAAGGCTTTACAATAGCAGGGTATAGCTACGTAACCTTAACAGAGCTTTACACCGATATTTTCATCAAGCAGGTTTACCGCTTTGAGTCGGGCACCGAAAGGCCATTTATTGTTGACTGCGGCGCTAATATTGGGATGTCGGTGCTCTATTTTAAGCAGCTGTACCCCGATGGCGAGGTATGGGCCTTTGAAGCGAACCCGGATGCCTTTGCCTTGCTGCAACGCAACGTGGAAGCCAACAAATTGAAAGGTATACGCTTGTTTAACCTTGTGCTGTCAGATACCGAGGGCGAAGTAGACTTCTACATCCCTGCCGCCACAGCCGGTCTGAACGGTTCGCTTAACCCCGCCATTGCCAAAGGCACCAAACAGCGTCTGCAGGCCTGCAGGCTGTCCGGCTTGCTCCCCGAAAACAAACAAATCGATTTTGTGAAGGTGGACATTGAAGGCGCCGAGTTTCAACTGTTGACCGAGTTGCGCGAATCTGGACGTTTACCCGACATCAAGCAATTGGTGGTAGAACTGCATGCAAGCAGCAAGGACATGCACCAGAAATACGACAGCCTGCTTCGGATTTTTGGAGAGGCCTACCAGCACGAAGCGGCGGGCGACCTCTATACCTTAGATTTCCCGCATCTCGTAAAATTCACCAGGAAAGACCTGACCATTAGGCTGAACAGTTAAGCCACTGGCGGCAAAGTTTGCTGTGAAGCTGAAAATGCGATAATTTTACAACAAAAACTGACGATAATGAGCAAAGCCAACTGGGTAACAGTTAAAGAATACGAAGACATTACCTACAAAAAATCTAACGGTGTGGCCCGCATTGCCTTCAACAGGCCCAATGTGCGCAATGCCTTCCGCCCCAAAACGGTAGCGGAGTTGTTCGAAGCCTTCCTGGATGCCCGCGAAGATACCTCCATTGGGGTGGTGCTTTTCTCGGCCGAGGGGCCTTCTACCAAAGACGGTGTTTACTCTTTCTGCAGTGGCGGAGACCAGAACGCCCGCGGCCATCAGGGTTATGTGGACGAGGCCGGGATGCCGCGCCTGAACATCCTGGAAGTGCAGCGCCTGATCCGCTTTATGCCAAAAGTGGTGATTGCGGTGGTGCCGGGCTGGGCCGTGGGCGGCGGACACTCGCTGCACGTGGTATGCGACCTCACGCTGGCCAGCAAAGAGCATGCGATCTTCAAGCAAACGGATGCCGACGTGACCAGCTTCGACGGCGGCTACGGCTCGGCTTACCTGGCCAAAATGGTGGGCCAGAAACGCGCCCGCGAGATCTTCTTCCTGGGTCGCAATTACTCTGCACAAGACGCTTTCGACATGGGCATGGTGAACGCCGTGATCCCGCACGCCGAATTGGAGGACACCGCTTACGAGTGGGCTCAGGAAATCCTGGCCAAGTCCCCTACTTCAATTAAGATGCTCAAATTCGCCTTCAACCTGACTGACGACGGCATGGTAGGCCAGCAGGTGTTTGCCGGCGAAGCCACCCGCCTTGCCTACATGACCGACGAAGCCAAAGAGGGCCGCAATGCTTTCTTGGAGAAGCGCAAACCAGACTTCTCAGACATCAAGTGGATCCCATAAGGTATAGCCTGCAGGTATAGAATAGAAAAGCCGCTCCGTTTTGGAGCGGCTTTTTTGTTAAGGATTACCTTAGCTCTTCTCCATGTAGGGCTGCCAGTTCACGATGAGCACCTTTTCGTCCTCGAGCAGCAGGTAGCCATAATCGTAGCAGAAGTAGTAAGTATTGCCCTGTTTGGTGCGGTAGAGGTGCGTGAAGTGGCGGAAGTCGAAGCCTGCCAGCTGGAGGACCTCCCGCCTGAGCGTGGTCTTGCCCTCGGGGCTGTGGCGCTGCAACACGAAGCGGTTGTGGCGCAGCTTGTTGTTGATCTCCTTCATCAGGCGCTCACCTGCATTCTGGGTCTTTCGGCTGTTTTTGGCTACTGAACGGCACTGGTCGCTGCAGTACCGCTTATCAATTCTGCCTTTCAGCACCTCACCGCAGTTTTCACAAGTTCTCTCCTCCATGTTTTTCTGTTTTATACGGGTACACCCGGCTAAATCGGGTATAGCCGGACTTACCCGGGTATTTTACGGCTGCTTTGGATTTAGGTGTTTATTTGCGGTTGTTAATTCAAAACAAGATGCAATATCCATCCAATCAGCCTGTTATTTATCTCAACTCCTTGGAGCATGAAGGCGTTAAATACATCCGTCTGTGGCACAAGCCTAACCCATTTATCGTAAAGCGGCTGAAGGAGGCTGGCTGGATCAAGTACAGCAAGACCTACAAGTGCTTCGTGATGCACCACCGGCCGCAAAGCATGGAAATGACCTTCACGCACTTTCAGGGGTTGGCGAAAGTGAGCACACAATATCTTTATCGTCCCAAACGACTGAAGCCTAGCAAGCTGGTGCCGGTACTGGCTGGAGGGCAGCAGGGCGAACCGCTCCAAAAGCTGCCCGACATGCCGGTGGTGAAGCTGCAGCCGATGCTGGTGGAGGAAAACAAGACCGTGATCAGCGTTACCTTCCGCTACAGCCAGCAGGTATACGAGACCCTGCGGCACAGCAGGCTGGCCACCTGGCAGCGCGAGCCCAAGTGCTTCGCCATACCAGAGGGCGGGCAGCACATACAGCAGCTGGCCGAGGAGCTGGAGGGCCTGGGCTGGCTGTGGCTGAGTCAGGAGCTGGTGGTGCGCGATGTGCTGCTGCTGCGCCGGCTCTGGGAGCAGACCTACAGCAAAGGCGCAGACTATATCACCTGCCCGATCGACTACCTGGAGAAGCTCTTCCTGCTCAACTACTCCATGAACACGATCCGCACCTACCATTCGCTGCTATTGCGCTTTCTTAACAGCCACAAAGGCAGGGGGATGGAGCAGGTAAACGCTTTTACCGAAGAGGACATTAATCAGTACCACCGGCAGATGGTGCAGGCCGGGGCCTACTCCTGCTCGTTCATTAACCAGTCGATCAACGCCGTTAAATTCTATTACCAGCGGGTGCTGGGTCGCCACGAGGTGCAGCTCCATAACGTGGAGCGCCCCGAGAAGCCAGAGCGGCTGCCCACCGTGCTCAGCAAAGAGGAGGTCAGGAAAATACTTTTGGCCACCGACAACCTCAAGCACCGCTGCATGCTGCAGCTGCTGTATGCCGGCGGGCTCAGGATCGGGGAAGTGATCAACCTAAGGCTCAGCGATGTGAAGTCGGACAGGAACCTGCTGCTCATACGCGGGGGCAAGGGCAAAAAGGACCGCACCACCGTGCTCTCGCAGAAGCTGCTGGAGAACCTGCGGCTGTACTACAAGGAGTACAGGCCAAAGGAGTGGCTCTTTGAGGGGCAGTTCGGGGGCCAGTACACGGCCGACAGCCTGCGCAACGTGTTTCAGGCCTGCCGCAAAAAGGCTGGGGTGAAGACGAGCGCCACCCCGCACACCCTACGGCACTCCTTTGCCACGCATCTGCTGGAGCAGGGCACCGATTTGCGTTACATCCAGACCCTACTAGGGCACCGCAGCAGCAAGACCACGGAGATTTACACGCATGTAACGACCTATGCACTGGACAAAATAGTGAGCCCGCTTGACAATCTGTAGAAAAGAACTATATTAGTGTAACGCTATGGAAAAGACGAAAATAACAGGCTCCCAAATTGAACGACCATGTAGAAAAGAGCCAAACAGTACTCCGCACATAGTGCAGATAGTAGGAGTAGGTACTCCTGCTAGCACGTAGTTGGCATTAACCTGAATCATGAATTGAAAAAGATAGTTGTATCCACCTTTCTGCTTTTATCTTCTTTAACTATGGCTAATGCACAGAGCAGCAGTCCTCGCCCTTTATCAGCGCTTATAAACAAAGAAGACTCAGGATGGACTTTAGTGCAGGACTGGTTAAAAGTAGCGAGTAACAAAGTAGAAGTTCTACCTAAACAACAGCAGAAGGCGGAGAACGCCCTGTTACAGTTACAAGTCACTACCCGCTCACCGATGGGAGCAATCGTTTATGAATCTGGCGGCATACTGGTTGATGATGGTTGGATACGCATCTTAGGCTCAGGTTCGGCGAAGCTTGACAGGAGCATCATGGAGTGGAACAGGGGAAAGTCTTATACGAATGATGGAGAACAGCCCTCATTTCTTTTGGTAGCTGATGATGTGCTTGGTGGTTTCTTTGCCATAAATGCTGGAGCATTCGGGCAGGAAGAGATTGGGAAGGTATTCTACTTTTCGCCTGACAATCTGGAGTGGGAGTCATTAGGAATAGGTTACTCTGATTTTATATCCTTTTGTTTTGCAGGTAACATCGATAAATTTTATGAAGGACTCAGGTGGGAAAACTGGAGAGAAGAAGTAAAAAAAGTTGATGGTAAGAAAGGCATCCATTGCTTCCCTTTTCTCTGGATAGCAGAAGGTAAGGATTTGAATAAGGTAAGCAGAAAGGCTGTGCCAATACAAGAGCTTTGGAATCTCTACATGGAACAGAAGTAATAAAAAGGCACATGCCAACAAGGTATACAAGTCATACTTCGGCTATGCCTCGTTCGCCTTTTATACAAGCCGTTGGGTTTAAACGAATGTATAGACTAGAACTTTTGTAATCAATGTTATCCTTCGCCACTAAAACATGATGGTATATGAAAACACTAAGCATAG